>NZ_JBITMA010000001.1:0-143695 GCF_044465765.1 Nocardia sp. NPDC049526
TGCTCAGGCGGCCCACGACGGCGCGAGTCTTACGAGCGAGGAGTTCGCGGCCCGTCTCGCGTCCGAGTCGTCGAAGCGCATGCGACGAAGTCGCGAGTCTCGACGGCTCGGACGCGAGACACCAGGGGGCCGCGAACACGCAGCGCCGGAGGCGCTGCCGAAGACAGAGCCGCGAACACGCCGTGCCGCAGGCGCGGCAAATCAAACACAGGTACTGTTGGCCGCGTAATTGCGCTGGCAGCTTCCGATGCGGTGGCAAGCAATGTAAGCCAGCCGTACCCGGGACAGGAGGCCGCGTGATTCTGCTGGCAGCGACAGAATCGGTGACGAGCAACGTCGCATTGACCCAGTTGCTGGACCCGATGCACCTGCTTACGGAGACGTGGCTCAAGAACGCGGTACTCCCGGCGATCCTGGTGATCGTCTTCATCGAGACCGGTCTGCTCTTCCCGATCCTCCCGGGCGATTCGCTGCTGTTCACCGGCGGCCTGCTGTCCGCTACGGACAATCCGCCGGTATCGATCTGGCTGCTGTTGCCCGCCGTCATGGTGACCGCCTTCGCCGGTGATCAATGCGCCTATTGGATCGGCCGGGCCATCGGGCCCGCACTGTTCCACAAGGAAGACACCCGGTTGTTCAAGAAGCATTACGTCACCCAGACGCATGCCTTCTTCGAAAAGCACGGGCCGAAGACGATCATCCTGGCCCGATTCGTGCCGATCGTGCGCACGTTCATGCCGGTGCTGGCCGGTGTGTCCAAGATGGACTACCGCAAGTTCGTCACCTTCGACATCTTCGGCGCCATCCTGTGGGGCGGCGGTGTCACGGTGCTCGGCTACTTCCTCGGCAATATCGAATTCATTCGCAAGAACATCGAGCCGATCTTCCTGCTCATCGTCCTTATCTCGATCCTGCCCGGCATCATCGCGGTGGCCAAGAAGGTGCTCAACCGCGGTGCGGACGAGGCCGCTCAGCACGACGCCGCGCTGACCGCCTCGACGAACGAGCCGACCCACTGAGCCGGTGTCCACGGCGCAGTTGCCCCTAGCAGTGGGCAGTTTCGATCCGCTGACCTCGGCGGGGCCCGCGCTCGTCTGGACGGTGGTGCTGACCTTCGTCTTCCTCGAGTGCGCGTTGATCATCGGGTTGTTCCTGCCAGGGGACTCGATGCTCATCACCGCGGGCATCGTGATGGCTTCCAACGCCGCGGGCGAAGCCCATGTCTGGGCGTTGTCCATCGGCGCGATGATCGCGGCCATCGCGGGCAACCAGGTCGGCTACGTCATCGGGCATCGCACCGGCCATCATCTGGTGGCCAGGAAGAACGGCCGCTACATCAACACCCGCAACCTGCAGCGGGTCACCGAACTGCTGCAGCGGCACGGTTTCCTCGCGGTACTCATTTCGCGCTGGATCCCGTGGGTGCGCACGCTGTGCCCGATGGTCGCGGGCGCGGCGCGGATGGACCACCGCAAATACACCGTCGCCAGTACGGTCGGCGCCATTATCTGGGCGCCGGTGCTGCTGCTCATCGGCTACTACGCGGGCAGTTTCCTGGACCGGGTGCCGTGGCTGATGCCAGGTGTCATCGGCACCCTGGTAATCGGGCTGATCATCGGAACCGCCGTCGGCATCCGCCACTACCGCCAGGAAATCGCCAAACCCGCCGAGGATTTCGATTTCGAAACCGCCGGCGACGACACGAAAACAGCCTCGCTATGACCCGCTGACCGGCGCAACTGTCCACGTACCAGTGCTGGATGAGCCGGATCAGCCCTTCAGGCGCAGGACTGCGAGGACTCGGCGGTGGTGGGTGTCGGAGGGTGGCAGATCCAATTTGGTGAAGATGTTGCCGATGTGCTTTTCGACCGCGCGCTCGGTCACTGTGAGTGCGGTTGCGATCGCATTGTTCGACAGTCCCTGTGCCATCAGTTCGAGGACCTCACGCTCACGGGGTGTGAGCCGGGCGAGTGAATCCTGTTGGCGTGCGGCACCCATCAACTGACTCACCACCTCCGGGTCGAGTGCGGTGCCGCCGGTGGCGACGCGGTCCAGGGCGTCGACGAAGTCGCGGACGTCGGCCACCCGATCCTTGAGCAGATAGCCGACGCCGTTCGCGCCGCCGGCGAGAAGTTCGGTCGCATAGCGGGTTTCGATCCACTGCGAGAACACCAGCACGCCGGTGAGCGGATATTTGCGGCGTAACTCGATTGCCGCGAGCAGCCCCTCGTCGGTGAATGTCGGCGGCATCCGCACATCCACCACGGCCACGTCGGGGTTGTAGGTGCCGACCACATCGCTCAAGGTGGTGGCATCGCCGACGATGGCGACCACCTCGTGGCCACGCTCGGTCAGCAGCCCGGCCAGCCCGTCGCGCAGGATCGCATTGTCCTCGGCGATGACCACCCGCAACGGCGTGCTCATCGTGGCCCGGCCGTCGGCAGCAGGATGGTCACCACGGTCGGCCCGCCGGCCGGACTCTGCACCGTCAGCGTGCCGTCCACCGCACGCGCCCGCGCTGCCAGTCCGGAAAGTCCGCTGCCCGCCACGTGTTCTCCGTCCATCGGCTGCAGTACACCACCGATTCCGTTGTCGCGCACGGAGACCGCGATGGTGTGCGCATCGGTTGGCACAACCGACACCCACGCACTCGATGCGCCGGCATGTTTGACCACATTGGTGAGCAGTTCGGCGACCGAGAAGTACGCGATCGCCTCGATCGCGGGATTCGGCCGCTGCGGCAGATGGACTCGCAGCTCCACCGGAACGGCACACCGCGAAGCCAGTGTTTCCAGTGCCGGCTCGAGCCCCAACTCGAGTGCGGGCGGGTGGATTCCGCGTACCAGTTCGCGCAGTTCGGTCAGCGCCTCCTTGGCATTGGCGTGTGCGTCGGCGATCAGGTCGCGAGCGTCACCGCCGAGGGATATCCGCTCCTCGGCCCGGCCCAAGGCCATCGCGATGGTGACCAAGCGCGCTTGCGTGCCATCGTGCAGATCGCGCTCCACCCGACGCAGCGTCGCCGCCGAATCCTCGACCGCCGCACGCCGACTGGCACGCAACTCGACCAATTGCCGGTCCCGTGCGGTCGCCGACAGCAAGGCGATGGTGAGCAGTCCGTGCACCCAGCACACCGCGCGCAGCAGCCACGGCAGTGCGAAGCAGCAGATGATGCCGACCGCTGACATCAGCAAGACCCTTGGCCAAGTGTCGATATAGAAGGATCCGAACTGGGCCAGCGAATGGTGCTCGACGCCGTTGTCGTCGATATTCATCGGGTTGAACAGCACCCACGGGATGGGCGAGAGCGCGGTGAATACCGTTACGGCCACCACGATCAGCACGAGATAACCGCCGACCACACCGAGTACGGCCTGCGCGAACAGGAACAGAATGGCCCGCCAACTCGCGCGATCGGTGAACGCGCTCTTCAGAAATCCGAAAAAGCCCGGCTGCGAAACATGTGGCGGCGGCGCGTCCACCGGCGTATCCAGCAGATCCCTGGCCAGCGCGCGATACACCTTCGCCCAGAGCCGCGCGCCCAGAATCACCAGCGCCAGGATCGGGATACCGATGAGGAAGATCGAGGCGTACAAACCGCCGCCGAAACCGAAGAACAGATAGCAGACAGCAAGCAAGCCGATCGCGAAAACCGTGAATACGTAGACGAGTTGCTTCCAGGTCCGGGCCTGGATCGGCGCGCGCAGCACCGCGCGCAGCACCTCTCGCGCGTCCGGACCGGTCTTGCCGGTGGGCGCGTCGAGCACGAGGGTTTGTGTCTCGGTCATGGGCTCCATGGTTGTCGCGGGCACGGCGGCATTCGATCGAGCTGACCGCCGAATCCGAGGTGTGGCCAGCCACACCACCAACTACCATCCTGCGCATGAACTATCCGCCGCCACCGCAGTACGGTTCGCCGTATGGCTACCCGGCCTATGGCCCGCCGCAGGATCATCCACAGGCAATCACGATCATGATCCTCGGCATTCTCGGCCTGCTGCTGTGCCAGTTCCTCGGCCCGGTCGCGTGGGTGATGGGGAAGAAGGCGCTCAACGAGATCGACGCGTCCGGTGGCGCCATCGGTGGTCGCGGCAGCGTCCAGGCCGGATATATCTGCGGCATGATCGCCTCGATACTGCTGATCCTGACCATTCTGTTCATCATCCTCATGGTGGTTCTCGCCGCTGTCGGCGTCCTTGGCTCCTCGTCCTCGACGTACTGAATCCGGCCACCCATAGGTGGCGGGGCGGCCGGAATTAGCATCGTCGGGGTGAACCACCCCACGCCGGATACGGCCGAGCAGCCAGGCCCCACCGAATGGGGCGAGCACCCGCACGGCGTCGGGCCATGGGCGCAGGAGCACGGGGAAGCCCCGCCGGAGGATCCCCACTACGATCCGGAACTGCTTGCCGGCGGTGACCGCCGCAATGTCGTCGATGCCTACCGCTACTGGAAGCGCGAGGCGATCATCGCCGATATCGACCGCCGCAGGCATCCGTTCCACGTCGCCATCGAGAACTTCGGCCACGATGCGAATATCGGCACCGTGGTGCGCACCGCCAACGCCTTCGCCGCGGCCGCCGTGCACATCGTCGGCAGGCGACGCTGGAATCGCCGCGGCGCCATGGTCACCGACCGCTACCAGCACATCGAACATCACACCGATATCGGCGAGCTACTCGCCTTCGCCGAGCGGGAAAACCTGACCGTGGTCGCCGTGGACAATGTGCCCGGCTCGGTTCCGCTGGAAACCGTCGAGTTGCCGCGCCGCTGCCTGCTGCTGTTCGGGCAGGAAGGGCCAGGTGTCACCGAACATGCCAAGGGTGCGGCCGCACTGACGGTTTCGATCGCGCAGTTCGGTTCGACCCGCAGTATCAATGCCGGAGTCGCGGCCGGCATCGCAATGCACGCATGGATCCGGCAACATGCCGATTTGACGTCAGCTTGGTAACGAAAAGATCGGTATTAATCGGCTCGAAGCTGGCACCATTGACCCATGACCTCGCGGAGCCCGGAAACCGGGCGCGATGCTGCCCCCACGCCCGCGCTGTGGTCCGAGCGCGCAGATATGGCCGAATCCGCGATCGTCTCTCGGCACCTACGCGCGCTATGGGCCGTGCCGGGAACCGAATTGGGTGTCGTCGGTTGGCCGGCGACCCGTCGTGAGCGGGCCTTCGCATCCTGGCACTACTGGTGGCAGGCGCATCTGATCGACTGCGCGGTCGATGCCGCCAACCGGGTGCCGACGCCGACGCGACGCAAGCGCATCGCCGCGATCGCGCGAGCACATCGGCTGCGCAATATCACCGGCTGGACCAATAACTACTACGACGATATGGCCTGGCTGGCAATCGCTTTGGAGCGTGCCGAGCGAACCCAGGGCATCACCGAGGCGCGCGGCGGTCTGATCGCACTCGAGAAGGAGCTGTACGGCGCCTGGGATCCGGCGCGCGGCGGCGGTGTGCCGTGGCGGGTCGGCGCGGACTATTTCAATGCCCCTGCCAACGGACCGGCCGCGATCGCGCTGCTGCGCCTCGGCCGCCACGTCCGCGCGCAGGAAATGGCCGACTGGATCGATGCGACGTTGTGCGACAAGGAATCCGGCCTGATCCTGGACGGCATCCACCTGCCCTCCGGCGAGATCGAGAGCCCGACCTTCACCTACTGCCAGGGCGTGGTGCTCGGCCTGGAAGCCGAACTCGCGGTGCACACCGGCGAGCCGCGCCACAGCGAACGGGTGCACCGGCTGCTCACCGCGGTCGAAGAGCAGATGACCACCAATGGGGTGATCAATGGCGGCGGTGGCGGCGACGGCGGCCTGTTCAACGGAATCCTGGCCCGCTATCTCGCGGTGGTCGCGCTGATGCTGCCCGGCGACGAGCGCGAACACGTGGCCGATCGCCGGACCGCGGCTGCCATTGTGTGTGCCAGTGCCGCGGCCGCCTGGGCGAACCGGCTCGATGTCGAGGGCGAGCCGCTGTTCGGGCACGACTGGAGCAAACCCGCCCAGTTACCCGGCGGCCGGTCCGGTGCCGGATACTTCACCGCGGGCGGTTCGGTGACCTCGTCGCGCGTACCTGAACGCGATATGTCGGTGCAACTGTCGGGCTGGCTGCTGATGGAAGCGGCCTACCAGGTCAGCGCCGCCGGGCTGTAGGCGTCAGCGTGGCCCTGCCGTATTGATCAGATGATCAAAAGCATTGCCAGACAATTGATCAGCGGCAGTACCGGGTGTTCGGCACAACCGTATGGTTCGACAGCACCGCCGCGCACAAGACTGCGAGTGGAGACCGAACCAACCGAGAAGCATTCCGGGCTCGCGGAACCATTCGGTTGCCCATCGTGCGGGATGGGCTGTTCTGACGCGGTGCGGACGGGCAGGTCACGGTTGTGGTCAAGGCGGGTTCACAGTGCGGTGGGCGGTCCTATTCTGGAGGTGCAGGGCAGTCGGGTGGAGGCTGGCATGGATCACGCACGCGTTCTCCGCACAGTGCTCGGGGTGACCACCGGGTATTTGATCGTGCTCGGATTCTGGCTGGGCTGGCTACTACCACATACGCCGCCGGGGACCGAGCCATTTCAGATCGTCGCGCTGGTCGGGCTGTTCGGATCATGCGTGGGTGTCGGAATGCTATTGGCGGCTCGGCCATCGCGCGCGGATCGGCAGCTGTGGCGGCACGGGCTGGAGGGGTGGGCGACCATCGAGGGCGCGCATACGCTACAGCGCACCGATCATCACACCGAACTGACCGAATTCGATCTGGAGCTCGTGGTGCCGGGATCCGAAAGCTACCGTGGCACCATCGTTTTCGATGTCACCCCGGCGGATAAGCCGCGGCTCGCGGTCGGCGAGACCATCTCCATCCGGGTCGATCCGCAAAACCGCGATCGGATCATTCTCGTTCTGGGGCAATAGCTTTCGATCACCGGCCGACACGGGCTGATCCCGCATTTCGCCGAATCGACGGGCGCGAGGTCAGTCCCGTGCGTGCGCTCGGGGGTCCGCGAGCAGATATTGCGCGGCCGCGTAGGTAGCCAGGACGACACCCTCGGTGACCCGCCGGGAGCGCTCACTGCGCGCGAACAGCCGCCGCAGCACGATCAACCCATCGGAAACAGTGAACAGCAATGCACCCAGGCCGAGCCGAGTGCGCGGATCGATGCTCGGAATATTCAGTCCGGCAATATTTTTCGCGCCGGGAGCCAATCCGGGATCGGAGGCGAGCACCGCGGCACTGCCCAGCGTCGCACCGTAGGCCGTCAGCGCAGCCGCGACGGTCGGCGCCTTGACCCGCATCAGCAGCGCGGCACCGAGCCAGGCCAGCACCCGCGGCACGGCGATCTCCGGACGCGGTCGCCCACCGCGCCGCCACCACAGCACCGAATATCCGGTCTGCATCACCGCGAACGAGGACGCTCCCGCGATCAGCCGCCGATCATTGTCCGGCTCGATCAGCAGCACATCACCGATGGTCGCGGCACCGAGGGAACCCAGCAGAACCGTCCGATCAACCGGCTCCAACACCGCCTGATCGGTCGCCACATCCGCCGCCAACAGCGGCATCAGCAGTGGCTTCGCCACCCACTGCACCTTCGCACGGCCGGTCACCGCGCCGTACACGGTCGCCGCCGCTGCCGCCAGAAATGCGGCTCGGAACGGACGCCGCGGCGTGAGCGACGGTCCCGGAGGCGTAGCCGTAGCGACTGCCTGCAGGTCGCTCGAAACGATCAGCTTGCGTAACCACACTGCGGCGCGAGCGACAGGCCCGGAGGCGGCAGCGGGGTGTAACCACGCAGGGCGCCCGGAGCGACGCAAATCGGACACCGTCAAAAGCTCGGCTCTTTCGGAGCAGGCGGCAGCGTGGCAACCTGGCCCGCATAACTCAGACCCGCACCGAAACCGAGCAGCAGCGCCACCTGGCCGCCCTTGGCCTTACCGGTAACCAACATTTCCTCCATCGCCAACGGGATGGAGGCGGCGGAGGTATTGCCGGTGTTCTCGATGTCATTGGCCACCGGGATGTCATCGGCCAGCCCGAGGTTCTTCTTCATCAACTCGTTGATGCGGGCATTGGCCTGATGCGGAATGAAGACCTCGATATCGTCCTTGGAGACACCGGAGACCTCGAGCGCCGAGGCCAGTGCGCGCGGCAAAGTGACCGCCGCCCAACGGAATACCCGCGGCCCCTCCATCCGCAGCGACATCCGGCCGATGGGCTCGACGGCCGGATCGGTGCCCTGCAGCCGCTGTGCCTTCTCCATGTATTCGAGGAAGTTGACGTCCTGCTCGATCGCCGAGGCATTCTCGCCGTCGCTGCCCCACACCGTCGGGGAGATGCCGTTCTCCTCGCTCGGGCCGACCACCACCGCGCCCGCACCGTCGCCGAAGATCATGGCGGTGCCGCGATCGGTCGGATCGAGTCCGACCGTCATCGTCTCGGCACCGATGAGCAGCACATATTCGGCCGATCCGGAACGAATCAGGTCGGCGGCGACGCCGAGGCCGTAGCCGAAACCGCCGCAGCCGGAGGTCAGATCGAAGGCCGCGATCCCGTTCATTCCCAGGTCATTGGCGACCTTGGGGGCGCCGTGCGGGGTCAGCGTCAACCAGCTCGAGGTGGCCAGGATCAGCGCGCCGATCTTGGACCGGTCGATGCCACTGTTGATGATCGCCCGCTCACCGGCGGCCGCCGAAATCGACTGCAGCGTTTCGTCACCGCTGATCCACCGACGGTTGCGCACACCGGTGCGCTCATAGATCCACTCCGGGGTCGAGTCGAGGACCTCGCACACCTCTTCATTGCTGACCAGGCGTTTCGGACGGTAAGCACCGATGCCGAGCATCGCGACGTTCGCACGGCTCTTATTGACTGCAATGCTCACCACAGGTAACTCCACGACCCTTCACTGTCTCGAACGCCGCGATGCGCTCGACGTATACGTCCTTGTATCGGGTCGCACCGCTGTCGGCGTTTCAGCGCAAGGCGAAGCGCCGACCACCAGCGATTGCGACCCAGGACCGCATTCGCAGCTTAACCGAGGGCCAGATCCTTCAATCCAAGGATAGACCGGTATTCCAGGCCCTCGGCGGCGATCACCTGATCGGCACCGGTCTCCCGGTCGACCACTGTCGCGACGCCGACGACGGTCGCACCGGCCTCGCGCAGTGCGCGCACGGCGGTCAGCGGCGAATTTCCGGTGGTCGTGGTGTCCTCGACGACGAGCACCCGCTTGCCGACGATGTCCGGGCCCTCGATCTGGCGCTGCATGCCGTGAGTCTTGGCGGCTTTACGCACCACGAAGGCGTCGATCGGACGGCCGGGTGCGTGCATGACGGCCAGCGCGACCGGATCCGCCCCCATGGTGAGCCCGCCGACGGCCTCGAAATCCCAGTCCGCCACGAGTTCGCGCAGCAGCTTGCCGATCAGCGGTCCGGCACCGTGGTGCAGGGTGGCGCGGCGCAGGTCGACGTAATAGTCGGCCTCCTTGCCCGAGGACAGCGTGACGCGGCCGTGCACGACGGCGAGATCGCGCACGAGTGCGGCCAATCTATCTCGGTCGTCGGTCGAAACGGTGGCCTTGTTCGCCTGGTCGATCATGTCTGTCAAGTCCTTCCGCGTGCGTTGAACATGCCGCGATTCAGTCGGGCCGCCAGGGCTCGCGGGATCATCCCGGCGGCGGTGGTGAGCACTTTGTACTGCACACCGGGCACGCTGAGCACCCGGTCCTTCTCCAGATCACGTAGCGAACCGGCGACCACCTGGTCGACGCTCAGCCACAGCATTTTCGGCAGCGAGGACATCTCGATACCGGCCCGCTCGTGGAATTCGGTGTGCACGAATCCGGGGCACAGGGCCTGGACCCGGACTCCCGTTCCAGCCAGTCCACCCGCCAGCCCTTCCGTGAAGGATACGACGTAGGCCTTGGAAGCCGAATAGGTCGAGCCGCGTCCTGGGATCAGACCCGCGACGCTGGCCACATTGACGATGGAACCCTTCGCGGCCGCGATCATCGACGGCAGCGCGGCCCTGGTGAGCTGCACCACCGCGGTGACATTGACATCGAGTTGGGCTTGGACATCGGCGGGCGACTGCGTCCAGAACTCCCCCGACTGACCGAATCCGGCATTGTTGACCAGGAATTCGATGCCGTCGGCGGCGCGGGCCAGCACCCGATCCCGATCGTCGGCCTGGGCCAGATCCGCGACGAGCACCTCCGAACGGGTCGCGAATTTCCGCTCGAATTCCGCGGCGAGTGCGTTCAGCCGGTCCGTGTCGCGGGCGACGAGCACCAGGTCATAGCCGAGTGTGGCCAAGCGCACGGCGAATCCGTGCCCGATACCGGACGTCGGTCCGGTGATCAGCGCGACGGGGCGGGTGGCACCGGGCAGGCGCACAGGACTGTCGGGCCCACCCGTCTCCCGGCCACCACCCCTCATGGAATCGCTCCGCGATCCTGCATCGTTTGCACAATCGGTGTCGGCAGGGCGTCATGCCCGCTCACTGCGGTACGGGTCCCTGATACGGGCGGAATCCCGGGTGGAACGGACCGCCGGGCTGTTCCGGTGCGCGCTCGGCCGACGGCCAATCGTCCGCATCCGGCTCGGACCGGACGGGCTCGGGCTTCGCGGGTTTGCGCTGGGCGGCACGGTCCTCCGGCGACCAGTCGTCCTCCGGTTCCGCCGCCCAGCGCTCGTCGCGGGCCCGCGAGCGGGAGTCCGGGACGACGGCGAGACTGGGTCGGCGCGGCGGCTCCGGGGTCACCGGTTCGGCGGCCGGTTGGTCGTCGTAATAGTCGTCGTCGGAGTACTCGCGGTACTTCGGCCGGTCGAAATCGTCTTCGTCATAAGACGATTCGTCGTAGCCGGAGGCCTCGTAGTCGTCGTCGAAATCCTCGCCCTTGCGCAAATCCGCCGACGCGACCCGCGCGGCCACCGGACTGTCCGCCTCTTCCCGCTCATCCGCACGCTTGCGCGGATGCGGCCGTCCCGGATCGTGACCACCGGAATCCACCCCGCGCACATCACTCACCGGCGGCAGCACATGCAGCAGACCGGACAGGCGAAGCACCGCATCGATGGCAGCCTCCCAATCCTTGGCCACCGTCCCGACATTCAGCATGCCGAGGGTCCAGTTGCCCTCACTCCACAGCATCTGCACGCTATCGGGCAGCGATTCGATGAAGGCGACCATGCGCTGATCGACGGCGTGCCTGGCGATCTCCGGATTGGTCGCGAAAACCACCCGATCGCCGATCGCACCGAGTAGTTCCAGATCGGCATCCTTCGGCGGGGACGCGGTCTTGAGCCGCATATCCACATCGATATCGGAGCCGATCTGCCTGCGCACCGCGACCAGCGTCGCCGCGTCTTCCAGATCGAAGAGGACGAATTTCTCGCCCTTGCGGATGCCCGACACCACATCCACCGCGGACAGGTAGCCGAGCTTGGCCAACGCACCGCGGCGCCAGGTGGACGCAAGCGCCGGTTCCACCGACACATACGTATAACCCTGGGCCTTCGCCCATACCTGGCGCGCATGACCGGTCCGCTGTCGCTGGACCCGATCGAAATACAGCAGCACGATCGCACCAACGAGCGCGATCGCCGCCAACCCGAACCACATTGCCGTCATCGTCGCCTACCCTATAGAGCCGACAGGGCTATTGCGCATCACTGCCCGCTGATATTTCACCGCGTGCCTCCGGGCAATGCGGTACTGATGATGATCTTCGCGTCGATCGAACCGTCCGCGGCCTTATCGCCCTGCACCACAACCATGTCGCCGACCGGAAGATCGGATGCTTTGGACCCGGTCAAGGAGATCACCTGGGTCTTATCGGTAGTGCGCACCGTCACGGCGGATCCGCCGAGGGTGTCGAGGGTCAATTGGCCACCGGCATTCGCGGAGATGGTGCCCATGGTCGCGCCGACGTTATCGATGCCGCCGAGTCCCGGAATGCTCGGCAGGACCTGGGTGGACGACGGACCACCCGAGGGCGCGGTGCCGGTGGATCGGCCCGCGGTCGGGAAGGCCGAGGTACTCGCGGCGGAACTCGACGAGCTGTCCTCGCCGCCCATCAGCACACCCCCGAGCACGCCGACCGCGCCGATCAGCAGGATCAACCCGAGTCCGAGGGCGATCCACAGGCCGGTATTCCGCTTACGCGGCGGTTGCTGATCCGGGGGTAAGTATCCACCCGGCGGCCCGGGTGGATACTGCGCGCCCGGCTGGCCGTATGCACCGACCTGGGTCGGCTCCTGCCACGCGCCGCTTTCCTGCCCGCCCCATTGGACCTGGCTGTCGTACGGCGGGAACTCCTTGGTGGCATTGACCGGCGGCGGCCCCCACGGCTCGTATTGTTCGGTCGACGGATAGACCGAGGTCGCATCGCCGTGGCCGTACGCCCCGGTGTATTCCGTCGTATGCGACGAAGGCTGAAATCCCGACTCACCCGACGGACCGATATGTTCCGTCGGCGCATCCTCCGGTCGCTGTGCCCAGGGATCGTTGGGACTACTCATGGCCTCCAGGGTAGGCTCTGTTGGTTTTGCCGCGCCTTCGGCGCGGCGTGTTCGCGGCCCCCTGTGTCTCGCGTCCGAGTCGTCGAGACTCGCGACTTCGTCGCATGCGCTTCGACGACTCGGACGCGAGACGGGCCGCGAACGGTCGCTCGCAAAACTCGCTCCGTTGGGGTCGCCGATGGCGGGTCGTTCGGCGCCTGATGCACACGCGACGGATCGTCGAGACTCACCACTGCGTCGCATGCGCTTCGACGACCCGCACGCGAGACGGGCCGCGAACGGGCCGCTCGCAAAACTCGCTCCGCGGTAGTCGGCAATTGGGCGGATCGTGCGGCGCTTGACTTACGCCGGGCGAGACCGGCGGGGCGGTGCAGTCTCACGGAGGCGACCCGGCCGCGGTTCTATCGCGAAGCCGGGCCGCAAGGGCCGATGCGTGGGCCACGTGGGGTCAACGGCGGCCGACGATGAGACCCTCGCCATTCGGGGTCACATTGACCGCGACGGTGTCGCCGTCGGTGACCTCACCGGCGAGCAGCTCCTTGGCGAGCGTGTCGCCGATGGCCTGCTGGATCAGCCTGCGCAGCGGGCGGGCGCCGTAGGCCGGGTCGTAGCCGCGCACGGCGAGCCAGAACCGCGCCGAATCGCTGACGTCCAGCTTCAGCCTGCGCTGCGACAGCCGCTTCTGCAGCTGGTCGAGCTGGATATCGACGATGGATTCCAGCTGCTCCTCGTCGAGGCCGTGGAACATCACCACATCGTCGAGTCGGTTCAGGAACTCCGGTTTGAAGGCCGAGCGCACCGCGTTCATGACGAACTCCGGATCGCCACCCGCACCCAGATTCGAGGTCAGGATGAGGATGGTGTTGCGGAAGTCGACCGTGCGGCCCTGACCGTCGGTCAGGCGACCCTCGTCGAGTACGGCGAGCAAGATGTCGAAGACATCCGGATGCGCCTTCTCGATCTCGTCGAAGAGCACCACGGTGTACGGCCGCCGCCGGACCGCCTCGGTCAGCTGACCGCCCTGGTCGTAACCGACATAGCCGGGCGGGGCGCCGACGAGCCGAGCGACCGAGTGCTTTTCGCTGTACTCGCTCATATCGATGCGGACCATGGCGCGTTCGTCGTCGAACAGGAAGTCCGCCAACGCCTTTGCCAGCTCGGTCTTACCGACGCCGGTCGGGCCGACGAACATGAACGAACCCGTCGGCCGGTTCGGATCCGCGACGCCGGCGCGCGCCCGCCGCACCGCATCGGAAACCGCCTGCACCGCCTCGGTCTGGCCGACCACACGCTTGCCCAGCTCCTGCTCCATCCGCAGCAGCTTCTGGGTTTCGCCCTCCATCATCCGGCCGACCGGGATACCGGTCCAGGACGAGACCACCTCGGCGATATCGTCGGGGCCGACCTCCTCTTTGAGCATCACTTCGCCGTCAGCGGCTGTCGCGGAAGCCTTTTCGGCCTCGGCGAGCTGCTTCTCCAGCGCCGGTATGCGCCCGTAGCGCAGTTCCGCGGCCTTGCCCAGATCACCGTCGCGCTCGGCGCGTTCGGATTCACCGCGCAGGGATTCCAATTCCTCCTTGAGGACGCGGACCTGGTCGATGGCGCTCTTCTCGTTCTGCCAGCGGGTCATCAGCTGGTTGAGCTTTTCGCGGTCGTCGGCGAGTTCCTGGCGCAACTTGTCCAGGCGCTGCTTGGATGCCGCGTCGGTCTCCTTCTCCAGCGCGACCTCTTCGATCTCCAGCCTGCGCACCGCGCGCTCGACCTCGTCGATTTCCACTGGGCGCGAGTCGATCTCCATGCGCAGCCGCGACGCCGACTCGTCGACCAGGTCGATCGCCTTATCCGGTAGGAACCGGGAGGTGATGTAGCGGTCGCTGAGCGTGGCGGCGGCGACCAGCGCGGAGTCGGTGATGCGCACACCGTGATGCACCTCGTAGCGCTCCTTGATGCCGCGCAGGATGCCGATGGTGTCCTCTACCGACGGCTCGCCGACCAGCACCTGCTGGAAGCGGCGTTCCAGGGCGGCGTCCTTCTCGATGAACTTGCGGTATTCCTCCAGCGTGGTGGCGCCGACCAGGCGCAGCTCACCGCGGGCGAGCATCGGCTTGATCATATTTCCCGCATCCATCGCCGATTCACCGGTCGCGCCCGCGCCGACGATGGTGTGCAGCTCATCGATGAACGTGATGATCTGTCCCGCACTGCTTTTGATCTCTTCGAGTACGGCCTTGAGCCGCTCCTCGAATTCACCGCGGTACTTCGCGCCGGCCACCATCGCGCCCAGATCGAGCGAGACGACGGACTTGCCGCGCAACGATTCCGGCACGTCACCGGCCACGATGCGCTGGGCAAGGCCCTCGACGATCGCGGTCTTGCCGACACCCGGCTCACCGATCAGCACCGGGTTGTTCTTGGTGCGACGGCTCAAAACCTGTACTACACGGCGGATTTCGGTATCACGCCCGATGACCGGATCGAGCTTGCCCGCGCGGGCCGCCGCGGTGAGATCGGTCGAATACTTCTCCAGCGCTTGGTAACTGCCCTCCGGATCGGCACTGGTGACGCGCGCGCTGCCGCGTACGGTGGTGAATGCCTCGCGCAGCGCCTCGGGGGCCGCGCCGTACTTCTTCAGCAGCATGGTCACATCCGAATCGCCCTCGGCCAAGCCGACCATGACGTGTTCGGTGGAGACGTATTCGTCGCCGAGTTCGGTGGCCAGGCGCTGGGCGGCGGTGATCGCGGCCAGCGCCTCGCGGCCGAGTTGGGGCGTGGTGGTCGCACCGGTCGCTCGCGGCAGTTTGTCCACGATGTCCTGTGCCTCGCGTCGAATGGTCGCCGGATCCACCGCGACGGCCTTGAGCAAGGGGGCGGCGATGCCATCGGTTTGATCCAGCAACGCCACCAGCAAGTGCGCCGGACGAATCTCCGGATTGCCCGCGGCCGAGGCGGCCTGCAGGGCGGCGGTCAGGGCCGCCTGGGTCTTGGTGGTGGGATTGAACGAGTCCACAAGTCACCTTCCTACTAGTCGATTCGCACTATCCAACGTCCGAAAGGTTGAGTCTGTTCCACTCAACTTCTATTTCTCGAGCGGACCGCTCGACACCCGAAAAGACTCGGTTCGAACGCTACGCCGCGACACTGCCGAATGGCATCAATCGCCGGGTCTACGGCACCGCGATGCCTACGATGGCCTTGGCCGTTGGTTGATGCATCAAATCCAGCCCGACTCGAGGAGCGATGGATGCGCGCGATCGTGGTACGAAGCTTCGGAGCAACACCCGAACTGGCCGAAATGCCGACCCCCGAACCCGGCCCGGGTGCGGTGAGAATCCAGGTCGAGGCGGCCGGTGTCAACCCCTTCGACCAGAAGATGGCCGGCGGCATTCTGGATGGCAAGCTGCCGCACGATTTCCCGATGATCCTCGGTGTCGACGGTGCGGGCACGGTGGCCTCGGTCGGCCCCGGCGTCACCAAATTCGGCGTCGGTGACCGCGTCGTCGGCAAATTCCTGGTCCCGCCCGCGGGCCACGGCAGCTTCGCGGAGTACTCGGTACTGCCCGAGGACGCCATCCTGGTCCCGATCCCGGACCGGGTGCCGACCGTCGCGGCGGCCGCCCTGCCGACCGCGGGCGTCACGGCGCAGGACATGGTGGACGCCACCAAGATCGAACCGGACCAGAAGGTATTGATCATCGGCGCCACCGGCGGCGTCGGCTCCTTCCTGGTGCAACTGGCCAATATCGCCGGAGCGCACGTCATCGCGACGGCGCGCGGAGCGGTCGCCGATCAGATGACCAGGCTCGGCGCGGCCGAGACCATCGATTACACCCGGAGCCCGGTCGCCGAACAGGTCGCGGCCGCGCATCCCGACGGCGTCGACGCGCTGTTCGATCTGGTGAGTCCACCCGAGGTGCTGGCCGAACTGACCGCGCTGGTCCGCGACGGTGGCACCGTCTACTCCACCATCTGGTCCGCCGATCCGGACGCACTGCGCGATCGCGGCATCAAAGGCGGCAATATCGAATCCTCCGGACGCGGACCGGAACTGACCCGCCTGCTCGATCGGGTCGCCGCAGGCGATGTGGTCGTGCCGATCGACGCGACCGTCCCGCTGGACCAGGGCCCTTCGGTCATCGGCGCGCCGGGCGCGCGGGGCAAAACCGTGCTGGCCATCTGAGCCCAGTCGTGAGCGCGCGCAAAAAGGGCTCACGCCCACCCGAATTCGGCCTCTTCCTGATTCCAGAGGCCGATAACTACCAGCAGCTCACCGAGCTGACGACATATGCCGAAGGAGCCGGACTCGACCTGATCGGCGTCCAGGACCATCCCTACCAGCGACGTTTCCTCGACACCTGGACCCTGATCACCGGCCTGGCCATGCGGACCGAGCGACTCACCTTCTTCCCCGATGTCGCCAACCTGCCCCTACGCAATCCGGCCGTACTCGCCAAATCCGTTGCCTCCCTCGACATCATGACCGGCGGCCGGATCCATCTCGGTCTCGGCGCCGGCGCGTTCTGGGCCGCCATCGCCGCCATGGGCGGTTACCACCTGAGCGCGGGTGAATCGGTCCAGGCGCTGGCCGAGGGCATCGCGGTCATCCGGGCCATGTGGAGCGACGAGCGTTCGGTCCGGGTGCCCGGCACCTACCACCTGCTCGCCGGAGCCCATCCCGGCCCGCAGCCGCAACACGATCCCGGCATCTGGCTCGGCGCGAAGGGGCCGCGCATGCTCGCTCTGACCGGACAGCGCGCCGACGGCTGGCTGCCCTCGGCGGCCTGGGCCCCGCCCGAATTCCTGACCGAGGCGGGTAAGCGCATCGACGACGCCGCCGCGGCGGCGCACCGCGACCCGCGCGCCATCCGCCGGGTCTACAACCTGTCCGGCACCATCACCGCCGACGGCACGGACTACGGCTTCCTGGAGGGCCCACCCGAGCGCTGGGTGGACGATCTGTCCGCACTGCATCGTGACCAGCGCATCGACGGCTTCATCTTCTGGCCGACCGAGGGCGACCCCGTCGACCAGGTACATCGCTATGCCGAATTGGTCGCGCCCGCGGTGCGCGCGAACGTCACGCGTTGACCCGCCGGTAACCCGGAGCGAGCAAGGTCGCGATATCCTGCATGTCCGGCCCAGAGCAGCCCCGATTTGCCCACGGATTACCGTGAGCGCGGACGTGATCGGGCATACCCACACGACCATGTGATTTTCAGGGATACTTGTCGGCGGAGGACCGCCGGTTACGGACATGTCCCTGGGCAGATTTTGAGGGAAAGGAAGCTCCACGTCGTGGATGCGCGTTCGGCAGCGCTGGTCCGCGCCAACTTCCGATCGGTGATCGACTCACCGAACGGACCCGAGCGGTTGATCAGCGCGTTTTATGGTCACCTGTTTGCGGAGAAGCCGCAGCTGCGGGAATTGTTCCCGCCCGCGATGGAGATGCAGGCGAAGCGGGTGGTGACCGCCATCCATTACGTGCTCGACAATCTCGAGGACTGGGGGCGGGCCCAGAAGTTCCTGGAACAATTGGCGCGCGATCACCGCAAGTACGGTGTCATCGCCGCGCACTACGACATCGCGGGGCGGGCGCTGCTGGCCGCCTTCCGGGTCTTCAACGGTCCGATGTGGAATCGCGCGCTCGAGGAGGGCTGGCGCGATATCACCATCCTCATCTCCGCCTCCATGGCCATCGGCGCCAATTCCGATAAATCGCAGCCGTACTGGGATGCGACCGTGGTCGGCCATCGCCGGGTGCTCGAAGACTTGGCCATCGTGCGGCTGCAGACCGACAGCCCGATTCCGTATCAGGCCGGACAGTACGTACCGATCTCGCTCCCCCAGCGCCCCAAGATGTGGCGCTACCTCTCGCCCGCGATTCCCGCGAATCCCTACGGCGAGATCGAATTCCACGTGCGCAAGATCCGCGGTGGTTGGGTGAGCCCGGCGATCGTCAACGAGACCAGGGTCGGCGATCGGTGGATGATCGCGGGTCCGCTCGGTGGTCTGCACATCGATCGCGACAGTGGCCGTGACGTGCTGCTGATCGGTGCCGGCACCGGCATCGCCCCGCTGCGCGCGCAGCTGATCGAGATGGGTCAGCGCGGCATCAATCCGCGCGTGCACTTCTTCATCGGCGGCCGCTACCCCTGCGATCTGTACGACGTGGAGAATATGTGGCAGCTCTCGCAGAGCAATCCGTGGCTCACCGTGGTCCCGGTCTGCGAACAGAAGACCAACCCGTGGTGGTACCCGCATCCACCGCAGGACGAGCCGTACGGCATGCACCGCCGCCTGATCGGAAATCTGGGCGCGGTCGTCGCCAGCTTCGGCTCATGGGCCGACCGGCAGATCCAGATCGCCGGTTCGGCCCGCATGATCGCCGACACCCGCCGCGCCCTGATGGCGGTGGGCACCCCCGAGTCGGTAATCAGCTCAGATCCCGTTTGAGAGAAGTGATGACAATTGATCCGAGCCCGCACGGCAACGGTGCGGCGCCCGAATGGAAGTCGACCGTCGTCGGTCACCACCGGCTGCGCCACGACATCGCGGTTATCCGTCTGATCGGTGAGTACGTCCCGTTTCTCGCCGGACAGTCGGTCGAGGTCCGGGTGCCGCAGCATCCGGGGATGCGCCGTCGGCTCTCCCCCGCGCTGCCGCCGTCGCTGGACGGCAAGCTGGAATTCCACGTGCGCACGGTGCCGGGCGGCTGGTGCAGCGGCAGTATCGTGGCCGACACCCAACTGGGCGACGAATGGCAGATCAGCGCTCCCCTCGGCACTCTCGCCGTGGATCCGTACGGCGACGAGGTGGTGATGATCGCGGGCGGCACCGGGCTGGCCCCGATGCGCTCCCAGATTCTCGACCTCGCCCGCCACGAGGATCCGCCGCCCACCTACCTGTTCGTCGGCGGGCGCTCCCCGCGCGACCTCTACGCCGATGACATGCTGTTCCTGCTGGCGAACGAATTGCCTTGGCTCACGGTGATTCCCGTGATCGAGGGCCCGGAGGATCCCGGCTGGGTCGACGAATGGTACGAGCAGTCGCGCGTGGATATCGGCTTCCCGCTCGACGATATGCTCTTCGGCACGCTCGCCGATGTCGTCGGTTCACACGGCGCATTCGACCACCATCAGGTGCTGGTCTGCGGTTCGCCCAATATGGTCCGAGTGACATTGGACCGGCTCGTCGAAACCGGAACTCCCGCTGCCGCAATACAATTCGAAGGACTGTAACCAGCGAACTCGACCCCACGCGGAGTGAGTCTCACGAGCGACCGTTCACGGCCCGTCTCGCGTCCGAGTCGTCGAAGCGCACGCGCCGCAGGCGCGGGACTCGACCGTCCGGCGCGTGCACATCGGCGGCCGAACGATCCACCACCAGCGACCACCACAGAGCGAGTCTTACAAGCGACCCGTTCACGCCCCCTCTCGCGTCCGCGCCATCGAAGCGCATGCGCCGCACACGCACGACTCGACCATCCGGCGCGTGCACATCGGCGGCCGAACGATCCACCACCAGCGACCACCACAGAGCGAGTCTTACAAGCGACCCGTTCACACCCCCTCTCGCATCCGCGCCATCGAAGCGCACGCGCCGCACACGCACGACTCGACCATCCGGCACGTGCACATCGGCGGCCGAACGATCCACCACCAGCGACCACCACAGAGCGAGTCTTACGAGCGACCGTTCGCGGCCCGTCTCGCGTCCGAGCCGTCGAAGCGCATGCGACGACGCAGGCACGGGGCCCCGCCCGCCTGGCACGTACCCATCAGGCGCCGAACGATCCGCCATCAGCGACCCCAACGAAGCGAGTCTTACACCCGCCCGGTGCGCGGCCGTTAGGGCGTCGTTTTGGTCTTCGCGATGGCCACGAAGTCGCGAGTCTCGACGACTCGGACGCGAGACACAGGGGGCCGCGAACACGCCGCGGCGGAGCCGCGGCCAACAACTCAGAAAAGCGGATCGTGGCGGATGTTCTTGGTCTGCGTACCTGCTGCCATGAGACGGAACTTGGTGGTCTGCACCATCGAGGGTGATCCGACGATCTGCACATCCCGGTCGGACCAGGAGCCGTAGCTGGCGACGACCTTGCCGATCTGGCCGGTCATCCGGGCTTCCAGCCCCGGCCAGGTGTGCTCCGATTCGCCGGAGTCCAGGTACCACCAAGGGTTTTCATCGCTCTCGGAGACCGGCGTGACGGTGAGCCATTTATTGGCGGTGGCCAGTTGGCTCAGGATCTCCAGATCGTAGAGGTCACACGGGTGGTGGCCGCCGACGAACAGGTGCACCCGTGGATTGACGCGCCGCTGTGCCATCGCCATGAGCTGGGCGCGCAGGGGTGCGATGCCGGTACCGCAGCCGACCATCAGCATTTTGCGTTTCACATTGCGCGGCACGCCGAGTCCGCCGAGCGGTGAACCGAGCAGCCACTGGTCACCGATGTTGGTGTGGCCGACAATGGCCGGACTGACCCAGCCGCCGAGCACCCCGCGGATGTGGAATTCGATCTCCCCGTCCGCATTCGCGGGCACCGCGGGGGACAGATAGCGCCACATACGCGGCCGGGCCGGGATCTGCACGCTGATGTACTGGCCCGCGGCGTACTGCATCGGCTGATTCAATTGCAGCCGCACCACGGCGAGATTGCGCAGTACCTCGCGGCGCTCGACGACGGTCCCGCTCCAGACCGGCGGCGCCGATTCCTGTTCGGCCGCGCCGATCATGGTGTCGCCGATGATCTTCAAGCCCTCGTCCCAGGCCCGGTCGACCTCGTCGGTCCACATCTCGGTGCCCGCGAAGATCCGCATCGCGGACTTCAACGAGGTCGCCACGGCGGTGTAATGCGCGGCCTGTACCCCGTACTTGCGGTGATCGCGCCCGAGTTGGGCGAGGAATGGCAATAACTTATTCGGCTCCTCGAGCCGATCCAGCGCATAGGAGATGGCCTTGACCAATCTGTCACGCTGGGAATCCATCGCTGCGGGGAAGAAATCCCGTACGGCGGGATAGTCCGTGAACAGAATTGCGTAGAACGAACTGGCTAGCTTGGCCGGACCCCCCTCCTCCGCAGCAACCGCCTTGAACGTTGTTCTTATCAAAGCGACGGTCCGCGAGTCCATTTGTGTCACAACCCCTTTTGCACTCGAACACAAACCCGTGCCGGCGAGTGAAGTGCTGCGGGACACTCGACAGCAGCCGATGCGAACGAGTGTAGGCGAGGTTTGCCAGCTTCGGAATCAGTCGCATAAACATCACGAATGTAATTCCCTCGAAACGAGGATCCGCACCACGAAAACCCTTGAAAACAAACCGAAAGAACGAACACAACGGCGAAATCAGTCATATATTCACCGAATTCGGAAGGCCCGCTTTGCAAGATTCATCCCAATCGGGATCTCGGAGCGATCGTGCGGCAATCCGCGATCCGGGACCGCTCATCCGGCTCGAGCAAACCGCAGGCGTCGGCCGATCTGGCGACCGACGGGATCCGCGGCACGCTCCGGCGCATTGTTTGCCGCGGCAAGGGCCACAGCAAACTTCACAGCTCGGCACATCGTTGGCAACCCTTCCGAACCGCATGCCGAAACCCACGAGCGGCTGAACCGGTTGTCGGGTAATGAAACCCGGTTCCGGAGTTTGCTCGAGCACTGCCAGCGGATATCCGGGTGCACAACCAGATTCGGCGCTGCGACATAACGCATTCACTTATCGGCACGAAATGACAAAAGGCTCCGGGCTCGGTCGAAACCGAATCCCGGAGCCTGCCGCGCTTATCAGCGCCTATGGCGCGGTTTCCACACCACCAGTGCGGTACTGCGTTGCGGCGGCGCGAGATCGGGGCGATACCCCGCGCGCAGCCGATCCAGCTCGGCCGACATCTCGGCGACGCGCTGTTGCAGTTCCTCGACCTGATTGGTGAGTTCGATGATGCGCTTGATGCCCGCCAGGTTGACGCCCTCGTCCTGGGATAGCCGCTGCACCTCGCGGAGCAGTTCGACGTCCCGTGCCGAATAACGTCGACCGCCACCCGAAGTCCGTTGCGGCGTAACCAGTCCGAGGCGGTCATACGTGCGCAGTGTCTGCGCGTGCATACCCGCCAACTGGGCTGCCACGGAGATCATGAAGAACTCCGCCCGCGACGCCCCGCTGGATGCCTGCTTCGGATTATCGGACATCACGCACCTGCCCATCCCGCACGTGGATCGAACCCGCTGGTCTTCTCCGCCTCCGCGTAGCGCTTGAGCGCCTCGGCGGCATTGTCGTCCAGCTTCTGCGGCACGGCCACCTTGACGGTGACGAGCAGATCGCCCGCCCCGCCGCCGGGGCCGCGCTTGGGCACGCCACGACCGCGCACCCGCAGGATGCGACCGTCCGCGGTACCCGGAGGCACCTTGACACCGACGCGCCCTTCCAGCGTGGGCACGGAAACCGTTGTGCCCAGCACCAATTCACTGTAGCTGACCGGCAGCACCAGGGTCAGGTCGTCGCCGTTGCGGCCGAAGACCTTGTCCTGGCTGACGTGCACGGTCACATAGAGATCACCCGAGGGCGCACCGCGCAGTCCGGCTTCGCCCTGGCCGGCCAGCCGGATCTTCTGCCCATCGCTGACACCAGGGGGAATCCGCACCGTGATGGTGCGGGTCCGATTCTGGATGCCGCTGCCGCGGCAGTCGACGCACGGATCGTCGATGATCGAACCGCTGCCACGGCATTCGTCGCACGGCTCGCTGAAGCCGAACGCGCCCTGGTTGCGGCTGATCACGCCGTTGCCATTGCAGACGGGGCAGACTCGCGGACTGGTCCCGGGCTTGGCGCCACTGCCGTGACAGGTCGTACACGGCGACGGACTCGTCATCCGCAGCGGAACCGTGACACCCTGTGCGGCCTCGCGGAAGCCGAGAGTCGTCTCGGTCTCCACATCGGCGCCGCGGCGCGGACGGCTCGCGGTGCGCGTGCCGCCCCGGTTGAACAGGCCGCCGAGCAGGTCACCGAGGCCACCGTCGCCGGCATTCGCCTGGCCGAAGATGTCCCCGATATTGAAGTCCTGCGAGAAGCCGCCGCCCGCACCGGGAGTGAAGCCACCGCGCCCGTATCCGCCACCGGCGAACAGCTTTCGGGTCTCGTCGTATTCCTTGCGCTTGGCCGAATCCGACAGCACGGCATGCGCCTCGCTGACGGATTTGAACCGCTCCTCGGCCTTGGTATCGCCGGGATTGGCATCCGGATGCAGGTCACGGGCGAGCTTGCGGTACGCCTTCTTGATCTCGTCCTGCGAGGCACTGGAGGAGACACCCAGCTCCTTGTAGAAATCCTTTTCGATCCACTCCCGTTGGCTCACCGGGCATCTCCTCCTCTCGGGTTCCTATTGGTTGTTCGCATTGGCATCAGCATCCGATGCCTCTTCTTCGACCAGATCGGCCACGCCATCGGTTACCCCGACGAGCGCGTGCCGAAGCACTCGATCGCCGAACCGATAGCCCTTGCGCATGACAAGGCCGATCACCGGATCGTGTCCGGAGCCCTCGTGCTGCACGGCTTCGTGCAGGGTCGGGTCGAACGGCTCACCCTCCGTACCGAATTCCTGCAGACCCTGCTTGTGCAGCGCGTCGGCGAGCTTATCCGCGACCGACTTGAGCGGTCCGGCATCGAGATCGCCGTGCGCCCGCGCACGATCGAGATCGTCGAGTACACCGAGCAATTCGGAGACCACGGCCGCCTTGGCCGCATCGATGGTGGCCTGGCGGTCCCGCTCGACCCGACGCCGGTAGTTGGCATATTCGGCGGTCAGCCGCTGCAAGTCGGCGGTGCGCTCGGCCAGTTCCTTGGTGATGGCCTCGGCCAGGATCTCGGCGCCTTCATCCGAACCGATGACGGGTTCGGTGCCGTTCCCGGCTTCGGGACCGGGCCCGGCGGCGGGGTGTTCCGCCGCCGGCTCCCGGATTTCACCTGTCTCCGGATCGATCTTGCGATTGTCGACGAAGGTGATCGGCTCCTGTTCGGAGTTTCCCTCGCTCACTTCTTCTCCGTGTCGACCGGCTCGTCAACGACCTCGGCATCCACGACCTGGTCATCGCTTGCGGAGCTCGACGCGCCGTTGCCGGACGCGGCCTGGTCGGCGGCCGATGCCTCGTAGATCGCCTGACCCAGCGCCTGCGACTCGGTCGCGAGCTTCTCCACCGCGGACTTCACGGCCGCGATATCGGTGCCCTTGAGCGCCTCGTTGGCCTCGGCGATGGCCGCCTCGACCTTGGTCTTGACGTCCGCGGGGACCTTGTCCTCGTTCTCCTTGATGAACTTCTCGGTCTGGTGCACCAGCGACTCGGCCTGGTTGCGGGTCTCGGCCTCCTCGCGGCGGGCCTTGTCCTCGGCGGCGTGCGCCTCGGCGTCCTTGACCATCCGGTCGATCTCCTCCTTGGACAGGCCGGAGCCGTCCTGGATCTTGATCGTGTTCTCCTTGCCGGTGCCCTTGTCCTTCGCGGTCACGTGCACGATGCCGTTGGCGTCGATGTCGAAGGTGACCTCGATCTGCGGCACACCGCGCGGGGCCGGCGGGATGCCGGTCAGCTCGAAGGAACCGAGCAGCTTGTTGTGCGAGGCGATCTCGCGCTCACCCTGGAACACCTGGATCTGCACCGACGGCTGGTTGTCATCGGCCGTGGTGAAGGTCTCCGAGCGCTTGGTCGGGATGGTGGTGTTGCGCTCGATGAGCTTGGTCATCACACCGCCCTTGGTCTCGATACCCAGCGACAGCGGGGTGACATCGAGCAGCAGGACGTCCTTGACCTCGCCCTTGAGCACACCGGCCTGCAGTGCGGCGCCGACGGCGACGACCTCGTCCGGGTTCACGCCCTTGTTGGGCTCCTTGCCGCCGGTCAGCTCGCGGACCAGGTCCGAGACGGCGGGCATACGGGTCGAGCCACCGACGAGCACGACGTGGTCGATATCGGCGACATTGATGCCTGCGTCCTTGATCACGGACTGGAACGGCGCGCGGGTGCGGTCGAGCAGGTCCGAGGTGATCTTCTGGAATTCGGCGCGGGTCAGCTGCTCGTCGAGGAACAGCGGGTTCTTGTCGGCGTCGACGGTGATGTAGGGCAGATTGATCGAGGTGCTCTGCGAGGAGCTCAGCTCGATCTTGGCCTTCTCAGCCGCCTCACGCAGGCGCTGCATGGCCATCTTGTCCTTGGTCAGGTCGATGCCCGCACTGGCCTTGAACTTGTCGACCAGCCAGCTGACGACGCGCTCGTCCCAGTCGTCACCACCGAGGTGGTTGTCGCCGGAGGTGGCACGGACCTCGACGACGCCCTCGCCGATTTCCAGCAGCGAGACGTCGAAGGTGCCGCCACCGAGGTCGAAGACCAGGATGGTCTGTTCCTTGTCGCCCTTGTCCAGGCCGTACGCGAGTGCGGCCGCGGTGGGCTCGTTGACGATGCGCAGCACGTTCAGACCGGCGATCTGACCGGCCTCCTTGGTGGCCTGGCGCTGCGAGTCCTCGAAGTAGGCGGGCACGGTGATGACCGCGTCGGTGATCTCCTCGCCCAGGTAGGACTCGGCGTCACGCTTCAGCTTCATCAGCACGCGCGCGCTGATCTCCTGCGCGGTGTACTTCTTGTCGTCGATGGCCACCGACCAATCGGTGCCGATGTGGCGCTTGACCGAGCGGATGGTGCGGTCGACGTTGGTGACCGCCTGGTTCTTGGCGGGCTGACCCGTCAGAACCTCTCCGTTCTTGGCGAACGCGACGATCGATGGGGTAGTGCGCGATCCTTCAGAGTTCGCGACGACGACCGGCTCGCCGCCTTCGAGAACGGCGACGACCGAGTTCGTGGTCCCGAGGTCGATTCCGACCGCACGAGCCATGGTGGTTCCTCCTAGTTGACGTAACTTCTTGTGTCGGTGCTGGGTAATCGCGGTTTTCGGGCGATCTACCCGCTCTGCGACATCCGCCCGGGTCAACCGGGTCGGGTGCCGCGAGACCTCGCCCCAAGCACCTCACGGAGCACGGTCCCAGCAACGCTGAGCGTGGTCGGCTCAATCCTGCACCCATTCGACACCGGGCGTCAACTGAAACTTGAGCCGAACACACTCAACACTGTCGATCAGCTCAACCGGCGGCCCACGCGGTTCTATTCCCCGATGCAGGAAGAAGGGGTCCTCGCCCGCCATTCTTGTCAGGCCCGAGGGCCCGAGCCAGAATCGTTGACCACTTGTGATCCACCGGCGACCACGGCGAACCGGCCCGATTCCGTCCCGCCCCGGGGCGGACGGATACCTCTGAAGCGGGGTTGCCTGGGGATCCGGCGGTCCACGAGGATAGCGGCGACGGCCGGTGTCGATCGCCGTCGATCCGCCGAAAGGAGTGGATGTGCCGACGAAGACGCGGTCCTGGTGGGGCTGGGGCAATGTCGAGGACGCGGTCGTCGGCGCGGAGGGGGAAGCACTGACGGCGCGGGTCGCGGCGATTCTGCCCGGTGCGGATCTCACACCACACGAACCGCCGTCGGTCGAATCGCTCCGGCTGCCCGAACCGCGGGTGAGCGCGCCGGATTCGCTCGCCGAACTGGTTTCGACGGATCCGGCCGATCGGGCGGCGCACGCGCACGGTCAGGCATTTCGCGATGTGGTGCGCAATCTGCGCGGCGAGGTGCGCAATGTGCCGGATCTGATCGTCCGGCCGAGGACGGAGGGCGAGATCGTCGACGTGCTCGACTGGGCCGCCGGGGCGAATATCGCGGTAATCCCGTTCGGGGGTGGAACTTCCGTGGTCGGCGGGGTCGAGCCGAGGTTGCCCGCTCGATCGACCGAATTCGCGGGGGCGATCAGTCTGGACCTCGGTCGGCTCGATCGGGTGCTCGAGATCGATCGCACCAGCCGGGCGGCCCGAATTCAGGCCGGAGTCTTCGGTCCGGCGCTGGAGGATCAACTGCGCGGCGCGAACCTGACGCTGCGGCATTTTCCGCAGTCGTTCGAATTCTCGACGCTCGGCGGCTGGCTGGCCACCAGGGCCGGTGGACATTTCGCGACGCTGTACACCCATATCGATGACCTGGTCGAGTCGATGCGAGTGGTAACCCCGACGGGCACAAGCGAATCGAGTCGGCTGCCCGGATCGGGGGCGGGGCCGTCACCGGACCGGATGTTCCTCGGATCCGAGGGGGCACTCGGGATAATCACCGAGGCCTGGATGCGCTTGCAGGACCGGCCGCGTTGGCGCGCAACGGCTTCCGCGCACTTCGACGACTACGCCCAAGCCGTGGCGGCGACCAGGGCCATCGCACAGTCCGGCCTCTACCCGACCAATTGCCGGCTGCTCGATCCGGCCGAGGCATTTCTCAATGCCGGTGCCGCGACGAGCGGCGGTGTGCTGGTGCTGGGATTCGAATCCGCCGATCACCCCACGCGCACCTGGATGGAACGCGCGCTCGAGCTGACCGCCGACCACGGCGGCACTCTTCCCGAACCCGCGCGCTACACCGAATCGACCGAGCACCGAGGAGGTTCGGGCGCGGCTGATACCTGGCGTTCGTCCTTCCTGCGGATGCCCTATCAACGCGACGCCCTCGCGGCCCGGTCGATGATCACCGAAACCTTCGAAACCGCCTGCACCTGGGACAAATTCGACAATCTGAAGGATGCGGTGACCGAGGCCGCGAACGCCGCCATCCGGTCGGTCGGCGCCGCCGGCGTGGTGACCTGCCGCTTCACCCATGTGTATCCGGACGGCCCGGCACCGTACTTCGGAATCTACGCCGCCGGTCGCTGGGGTAGTACGCTCGCGCAGTGGGATGACATCAAAGCCGCTGTCTCCGAGGCACTCTCGGCCGCGGGCGGGACCATCACCCACCATCACGCGGTGGGCCGAGACCATCGCCCCTGGTACGACCGCCAGCGCCCCGACCCGTTCGCGAATGCGTTACGGGCGGCCAAATCCGCGCTGGATCCGGCCGGAATCCTCAATCCCGGCGTGCTGATCTGAGCTCAGCACTTGTCCGCTGGGCGGGCCAGGCCCGGGTGAATGCCCGGGATCAGTCCGTTCGCCGCCGCGGTGCGCTGCAGGAGGTCGACCAGGGTGGCGCGCTCGTCGGGTTCGAGCGCCGCCGTAACGTCCGCGTCCAATCCGGTCACGATCGCCTCGGCCCGGGTGAGCAGCTCGTGCGCCGCGGGGAGTAGATACACCGCGTGTGCGCGCCGGTCGGTCGGATGTTTGCGTCGCTCGACGAGTCCGCGCTTCTCCAGTTCGTCCACCAGCCCGACCATCACATTGCGATGGATCCGCTGCGCCTCGCACAGCTGCTGCTGGGACTGACCGTCATTGGCGCTCAATATTCGCAGCGTGCCGTAGTGGCGCGGGCCGATGCCGAGTGGCGCGAGCAGGTCGGTGAAGCGCTGCGCGACATGGAACCCGAGCTGACCGAGCAGAAAGGCAGGGTGCTCGGACAGCGGCACGAAGGTCGGATCGGTCACGCACCAAGCATACCCCGATCAATGCACTCTTAGTGATTGCACACTTGATTGATAATCACTTCAGGTGCATAGTTTGAGGTGTCGCCCTACTCCACCGATTCGAAAAGAGCCTTCTCGTGGATACCGACATCTCTCCGGGCGCAGACGCGCCACTCGACCCGCGCCGCTGGATCGCCTTCGCGGTCGTGCTGGCCGCGGGATTCATGGATCTACTCGACGTCACCATCGTCAATGTCGCGGTGCCGAGCATTCAGACCGATCTGGGCGCCCAGTATTCGCAGATCGAATGGATCATCGCGGCTTATGTGCTCGCCTTCGCCGCGGTGCTCATCACCGGCGGCCGGCTCGGCGATATCTACGGCCGCAAGCGGATCTTCCTGATCGGCATGACCGGATTCACGCTGGCGTCCGCCGCGTGCGGCTTCAGCTCGGATCCGACCATGCTGATCACCTCCCGGTTCGTCCAGGGCGCGATGGCCGCACTGATGGTGCCGCAGATCCTCGCCATCATCCGGGCCACCTTCCCGCAGGAAGAGCGCGCCAAGGCGATCGCGATCTACAGCGGCGTCGGCGGCTCGGCCTCCGCGGTCGGCCTGTCACTCGGCGGACTGCTGGTGCAATGGAATCTGTTCGATCTGGAATGGCGGCCGATCTTCCTGGTCAATCTGCCGGTCGGGATCGCGGCGCTGATCGCCGCGACCATCGTCATGCGGGATTCGCGCTCGGCAGCCACGCCGCGACTGGATCCCATCGGCATGGTGCTGGCGATCTCCGCGGTGCTGCTGCTGACCTATCCGCTCACCGAGGGCCGCCGATTGGGTTGGCCCGCATGGACTTTCGTCATGATGGCGAGCGCCGCGGTGGTCTTCGGCGCATTCGTCGTCTTCGAGCGGCGACGAGCGCGGACCGTCGGATCCCCGCTGATCGATCTGGAGCTGTTCCGGTCCCGCCCGTTCACCGTCGGCCTCGCGAGTTGGCTGCTGTTCTGGATCGGGCTCGGCGGGTTCTTCCTGATCTGGACGCTGTTCATGCAGGCCGGACTGGGCTGGTCGGCGATGCGGGCCGGACTCACGGCAGTCTTCTTCGCGGTCGGCGCGGGCATCGGGGCGGGGGTTTCGGTGAGTGCGCTCGCGCCGCGGTTCGGGCGTATCGTGCTGGTCGCCGGCGGTCTGGTGAATGCCGGTGGATTCGCGCTGTACGGGTGGCTGGCCGCACATTACGGTGCGTCGATCGCGTCATGGCAGATGGTGATTCCGCTGATCGTCACCGGTGTCGGATTCGGCATGGTGGTCGCGCCGACCATCGACCTGCTGCTCGGTCAGGTGCCCGCACGCGAGGCGGGGGCGGCTTCCGGACTGCTCAATACCGGACAGCAGCTCGGCACCGCACTCGGTGTCGCATTGGTCGGCGTGGTGTTCTTCGGTCAGCTGGACCATGATTCGACGCGCGGAGTCGAGGCGGTCTCGCCGCAGGTACGCACCGAACTGAGCACGATCGGTCTTCCGGAGCCGGCGCAGGAGGAGATTCTCACGAATTTCCTTGCCTGCGTCCGCGATCGGTCGGCACAGGTCGACCCGACCGCCGTCCCGGCCAGTTGCCAGCGCTCGGATACGGGCAATTACGCTGTGGCACAGGTGCTCACCGATGCGGGTGAACACGCCAACGCGGTGAATTTCGCCAATACCTTCCGCTACACGCTGTGGTACGGGATCGGCCTGCTGGCCGTCATGTGCCTCGGTTTTCTGGTGCTGCCCAAGAACGCACGACTCGAGCACCATGAAATCGATGATCCTTTGGAACTGGTACCGACAGGAGTGTGAGATGAAAGTACTTGCTATCGGCCGTGGCCCGGAGATTGTGGACACCGCGACCAAGTTGTTGCGCGCCAATGGTTTTGCAGCCGTGGGCACCATCGCCGACGCCGATGCGTTGCGCGTACTCGATACCGGCGAGATCACCGATCTGATCATCGGCGGTGGGGTGGAACCCGATTCGCGTGCCGCACTGAAGCAGAAGGCGGCCGAGCAGCACGTCAGTGTGCACGAGGCCGAGCGCGGCGGACGCGGTATCGAGGAGTACCTGAACGACGTGGTCATTCCGACGCTGCAGCGTTAGTAGGATCGAGATGGCGGTTCCCGGCTCGATGCGGGAACCGCCATTCTCATCGACGGCCGATGTCGTCGAATGATGTGGTTGTGGTCGTCATTTCGAGACCACCTTCACGTTCTCGAGCTCATCGGAGGCGAGACCCCGATCGGATGGCGCGATGCGGCGGAGGCCGAATGCGGCGACTGCGCCCGCGAGCGCGGCAGTGAGGACCGGAACGATCAATGCGGTTCGCAGGGCGTCGATTTCGGAATCACCGGCCGCGATCGCCGCAACGTTCACCGCGGTGACGGCCGAGATGCCGAGCGCGAAGCCGAACTGGAAGGCGGTGTACAGCAGACCGCCGGCCAGGCCCTGATCCTGTTCAGCGATTCCCTCGGTGCCCGCGATGGTCAGCGGTCCGTAGACGAGTGCGAAGGCCACGCCGAGTAGCAGCATCGCCGGGAACATCGCGGCGTAGGTTCGGTCCAGGTCGGTCGGCAGGAACATAGCGTAGGCAAGTACCGCGAGCAGTACGCCGCCGAAAACCACCCGGGCATTGCCGAATCGGTCCACCAGGCGCGGAGTAAGCATCGGTGCGAGCACCGCGTCGACCCCGATCACCGCCATGGCCAGGCCGGTCTGCACAGTCGACCAACCGCGCAGTTCCTGGAAGTACAGGGTCGCCGAGAACTGGAAGCCCGCGAACGATCCGACGAACAGCAGCGCGATCACGTTGGTACGCACCAGCGTTCCCGACCGCAGGATATCGAGCCGGACCAGCGGGCTGGCCGAGCGACGTTCGTTCCACACGAAGTACGCGAGCAACAGTAGACCCGCACCGAAAACCGCAACTGTCAGCACCACACCGTCGCTCGGATGTTCCAGCCGCACAACGCCATAGACGAGCAGCAGCATCGAACCCGTCACGCTGAACGCACCCGGCAGATCGAATCCGCCGGAAACCCCCTCGGGCACAGTGGCATCCCGCACCAGCACGAACGCCGCCACCAGGATCAGCCCGGAAAACAGGACCGGCGCGAAGAACACCCACCGCCAACCGAGTGCGGTGAGCAACCCGCCGACCACCATGCCGAGGGAGAACCCGCCCGCCGCGATGCCCGCGTAGACCAGCAGCGCCTTGTTGCGCGCCGGTCCCTCGGCGAAGTTGGTCGTGATCAACGACAAGCCGGCCGGGGCCATGAAGGCCGCGGCGACACCGGTGACGAAGCGGGCCGTCAACAGCATCCAGCCCGCGGTCGCCAACCCGCCCAATCCGCTGAACAGCAGGAATACCGTCAGCCAGAGCAGAAACATCCGCCGCCGCCCCAACAGATCGGCGGCCCGGCCACCGAGCAGCATGAACCCGCCGTAGCCCAGTACATACGCGGAGACGACCCCGCTCAGCATGCCGGTGGACAGGCCGAGATCGGCCCGGATCGACGGCAACGCGACATTCAGCATCGCGACGTCGATGCCCTCCAGGAAGATCGCGCCGCACAGCACCGCGAGCACCGCCCAGGCCCGGCCGGACATCTCGGTGAAGACCACCGCGGGTCTCGATTTCGACATCGCATGACTCCCACTAGACATGGTTACCGATGGTGAGGTCGGTTCCCTATTGATACCGACGTCGAGTCTTCGGCAGAATCGATGACCATGGAAGACGGCACTTCGAAGTCACTCGGTCACTGCGGGGATACCGAGGAGGACTACGACGTTCTCCAGTGGGACACCCGAGTCGACTGCGAGGTCCGCCAGATCCTGGACCGCATAGCCGATAAATGGTCACTGCTGGTCATCGCGCTGCTCGACCAGCGCAGCCTGCGGTTCACCGAACTCAAGCGCAAGATCGACGGCGTGAGCCAGCGCATGCTCACCCGCACGCTGCGACATCTGGAGCGCGACGGACTGGTCGAGCGGACGGTCTATCCGACCGTTCCGCCTCGCGTGGATTACGCCCTGACCCCACTCGGCGCGAGTCTGCACACCACCATCAAGGCGCTGGTGGCGTGGACCGAAAGTCATCAGAACGAAATCGCCACGGCCCGTAATTCTTACGATCGTCGAGCCCACGAAGCCGAAGCCCACTCAGCCGCGACTGTCTGATCCAGTCGCACGATTTCCGCTGTGCCCGACTAGCGCGGCAGTAGGGTGGCGGCAGAGGGGAGGCTTTCGCCGCCGCCGATCCGAGGAGTCGTCTATGAGGGCCACCGTCGTCACCAATACCAAGTTCTCGGTGGAGGAGTTGCCGACACCGACACCCGGACGCGGGCAGGTGCTGATCAACGTGTCGCGATGCGGCATCTGCGGGTCCGATCTGCACGCCCGCACCCATGCCGACGAGATGGCCGAGCTGGCCACACGCACCGGATACGACCAATTCATGCGGTCGGATCAGAGCGTGGTACTCGGACACGAATTCAGCGGTGAGATAGTCGATTACGGACCGGGCTGCCGCAAACGCTGGCGGGCGGGTACGCCGGTGGTTGCCCTACCGATCGTGCGCCACGACGGCGCACCCCAGCTGACCGGCCTATCCACGGCCGCGCCCGGTGCCTATGCCGAGCAGGTGGTTGTGCAGGAATCCATGACAATGCCGATCCCGAACGGGCTTTCGGCCGAACATGCCGCACTGACCGAACCGATGGCCGTCGCCTGGCACGCGGTACGCAAGGGGCGGGTCGGCAAGGGCCAGACGGCATTCGTAATCGGCTGCGGCCCTATCGGTTTGGCCGTTATCAGCATGTTGAAGGCGGCGGGCGTGCGCACAATTGTCGCCAGCGATTTCTCACCGCGCCGCCGCGAACTCGCGGTCGGCTGCGGTGCCGATATCGTCGTCGATCCCGCGACCGAATCACCGTGGGAGGCAACGCCGAAGCGCGGGCGGATCAATGGTGTCACCGACATTCTCAGCCTCGGTTTCGACACCATGGAACGCCTGCGCCGGGTCCCGAATCTGCCGTGGTGGTATGTCTTCCGGCTGGCGCACTCGCTCAATGCGGGTCCGGCGGGTCCGGTCATTTTCGAATGCGTTGGTGTGCCGGGCATTATCGATCAGATCATCGCGGCCGCGCCGCCGCTGTCGCGCGTGGTCGTGGTCGGCGTCTGCATGGAGACCGACCGCTTCCAACCGGCGATGGCCATCAATAAGGAAATCGAACTTCGCTTCGCCTTCGGCTACGACCCGGGAGAATTCCGCGACACACTGCACATGATCGCCGACGGCAAGGTCGACCCGGCTCGCTTGATCACCGGCACCGTCGGGCTGGACGGTATCGATAATGCGTTCTCCGCGTTGGCCGATCCGGAACAGCACGCGAAGATCCTGATCGACCCGGTCAGTACTGCGACGACACCCTGACGCTCAGCCGAGGTGCCGGTCGCGGTCGGGTTGCCGATCGAGCCACGAGGGCGCGGTGTCCGGGTACCGGAGCGCGGGTTCGCCGTGTTCGAGGTAGACGGCATGGCCCTCCATGCGGGCACGGAAACCCTGCCAGATGCGGCGGGCCGACTCGGGTCCGACGAGGGTGTCCACGGTATCGACGCGGACCAACTGCGAGCTGTCCAGTTCACTTTCCCGCAGTTGGATGGCCGATTCGTCGCCGAGTTCCCCGCAGTCGAAGATGTAGCGGATCTCGTCGCCGGCGGGTTTGCGCGTCCAGTCGTGCACGAGCAGTCGCTGCGGCGGGCGGTCGAGGCCGAGTTCTTCGCCGATCGCACGGCGACAGGCCGCTGCGGGCGATTCGCCGGGCCCGACAATGCCGCCCGGAATGTCCCAATCACACCGATCGACCGAATGGACAAGCAGCACGTCCTCGCCGCGCACGAACAAAGCTCCCACAGCCAGTCTCACCTGGGCGAATGGTTGCGCGTCACGGTCCGACATCACCTCACGACCTTCCCTCGCCGGGTCCGGAAATACGCGGGTTCGGCGGAGTTGCCGCCGTTTGACCGCACCTGCTGCGACGATGGGCACGGTCTCTCCACTTGTACACCAGCAGCGCACATACGTCCTCGAACAGCTCGAGAAGGTGGGCTAAGCATGGCCGAGAAGATCTTCGACATCGTGTGGGATGCGATCGACGACATCCGAGGCGACGTCGAGAACATGCGGCTGCGGTCGCAGTTGATATTCGAACTGACCGACCGGATCGCGGCCGAGGGCTGGAGTCCGGACGCCGCCGCTGAGCACCTAGGCGTGACCGCCGCGCGGATCTCCGATCTGCTGGGCGGCCGAACGCAGCTGTTCAGCCTGGACGCGCTGGTCAATATGATCGCCGCGGCCGGTCTGCGGGTACAGGTGCTGATCACCTGATCCTCAGGTGGCGGCGAGCACCTGATCGGCGATCTCGCGGTCCAGTGCGACACGCACCAATGCGGCGGCCAGGTCGGCGGTGTGGTTTTCGGGGGCCAGATCGGCCAGGCGGTCCGGATCCTTCGGAAGTCGGACGCGTTCGGCGCCGCGCAGCGCGCGTTCGTCGAAATGCGGTCGGGCCCAGGTCCAGATGTCCTGGACTTCACGCAGGAAGATATCGCTGCCGGTCGGGCCGATGCCCTGGAACTGTTGCAGCAGTTCGGCGGCGCGGGTCGGCTCGTGCTCGGCTTCGTCGGCGAGTTTGCGCAGATCACCGCCATAGCGGTCGAGCACGCGAGACGCGTTGGCGCCCAAGCGTGAGGCCGTACTTTCGTCGTAGCGCTTGTAATGGGCGCGCCCGAGTGCGTCGACGAGTTCCTGCCAGTCCGCGTCCGCGACCCGGTTCGGGGTGCGATATCCGGTGCGCACCAGTTCCTTGGCAGCGGCGACGGCGATATCGGCGGAGATCCGGGTGCTGAGCAATTCGGCGAGCATGAGCAGTTGGAACAGCGGAGCGGGTTTATCGGCCAGGGTGATACCGGCCTCGGCCGCATAGCCGGTACCGGCCCGGTCCAGCAAAGCGTTCACCACATCTTTTTGAGTCATCGCATGCTCCTGGGTTCGATATCCGGGACGTACCCAGGGGTCGCGGGTCCACACCCGGGACTACGCTGCGTAATCTTTCGCGGCGACCGTGCGGGCGACCTTCTGCGGCGCACCGCCGATCAGACCCCGCCACGGCAGGTACGGCAACAGACGGACATTGAGATTGCGCATGCGGATCATCGAATTGCTCGGCGGCGCATACCATTTGCCGACGCCCTCGGCGAAGGTCTGACAGGCCCGCACCATCGGCAGCATTTCCGCGCGATAGCGGGCGAAGGCGACGGTGTGATCACCACCTGCGGCGGCGAGCTCACCGGCCAGGATATAGGCGCCGACCAGCGACAGATCCGCGCCCTGACCGGAGAGCGGTGAGGCGCAGTAGCCCGCATCGCCGACCAGCGCGACGCGCCCCTTCGACCATTCGTCCATGTGGATCTGTGCCATGGCGTCGAAATAGAAATCGTCGGCGGCGTCGAGATGTGCGAGCAGTTTCGGCACCTCCCAGCCCTGACCCGCGAACCGGTCGGCGAGGATCTTTTTCTGCTGTTCGATATCCCGGTAGTCGTAGTCGAGTTGCTCGGATTCGAATGCGAATACCGCTTTCGCTTCGCTGTTCTGACGTGCGCTGTAGCTGCCCGCGATGGTGCCGGGGGTGTTGTAGTCCAGCTCCCAGCGATCGAGTTCGAGCAGGTTGGGGGTGGTGTAAATGGCGATGTAGTAGCCCATATGGCGGAGGAAGTCCGATTCCTGGCCGAAGACCAGTTTGCGGGTGTTGGAGTGCACGCCGTCGGCGCCGATCACCAGGTCGAAGGTGCGGGGTTCGGCATTGGCGAAACCGATGTGAACGCCCGAATCATCCTGGGCGAGTTCGGTTATCGAGTCGCCGAAGATGTACTCGACGTTGTCCTCGGTGGCCTCGTAGAGCACACGGGACAGGTCACCGCGCTGAATCTCGGCGTCGCCGTTGGCTCCTACACCATTGAAGACCTCGCTGCTGATATCGGCCTTCACCTTGCCCGCGGCGTCGACGTAGGAGGTGCCGCGCTTGCCGGTGCTCAGCTCGTGCACCCGCTCGAGCAGGCCCATCCGGCGCACGACCTCCGTTGCGGTGCCGAGCACGTCGATGGCCTGACCGCCCTCGCGCAGTCGCGATGCGCGCTCGACGATCGTCGGGGTGAATCCGTAGCGATGCAGCCAGAAGGCCAGTGCCGGTCCGGCAATGCTCGCTCCGGAGATGAGGACGGTGCGGTTCTCGTTCATGCCGAGAACTGTACATTTGTCTTAGGCGATTGCGCAAGACGAACGCCTAAGGCGATTGCGCTAGCATGCTGGCCATGGGAAATCGCGAGGATCTGCTGGCGGGCGCGCGCCGCTGCCTGTTCGAGAAGGGCTATACGCGCACCACCGTGCGGGACATTTCGAATGCCGCGGGCGGGGTCAGCATGGCCGCCATCGGCTACCACTTCGGCTCCAAGGAGGCGCTGCTCAATGCGGCACTGGCCGAGGCGAATCGGGAGTGGGGCGACGAACTCGAACGCACCCTGAGCGCGGCGGCGGAGCCGAATTCGACTGCGCTGCAACGTTTCGAGGCGAACTGGACCGCGGTGCTCGACTCGATCGCCGACCATCGCGGACTTTGGTCGGCCACCTTCGACATCCTCGCCCAAGCCGGGCAGGACGAGGCGACCCGCGAACAGCTGGCGGCCGGTCTCGACGAGGCCCGCCGTGGCCTGGCCCGGCTCTTCGAGGGCATCGACGAATCCGATACCGCGAGCGGGCGCGCCATCGGGTCCTTCTACCAGGCGCTGCTGACGGGGTTGGCCGCCCAGGTGCTGATCGATCCGGACCATGCGCCCTCCGGCAAGGAGCTGGCCGAGGCCTTGCGCCGGATCACCGGTTGACCGCTATTGCCTCGGGCGGCATCGCCGGTTGACCATTAATGCCTCGCGGAGGTCGCCGTCGAACCTCGAGCTGGGTGGTCACCGACGAGACCAGGCTGGAGCACTACAACTTCCCGCAGGCGTCGGTCGGGAGGATCACTCCGGCAGCAGGCTGAGGGTGCCTTCTGCGCTGCGAGCTGCGGTGAGGCAAGCGGTGGTCGTGAACTGGTCGGCCAGGGGGTGGCGGGCGCGGGCACGCCATTTGCGCACGGCGGCCATGGCCTCGGCGCGCTGTATGGCGGGTTCGGTGCCGAAGGGCAGGCCGAGTCGTAGGTGCGGGGCGACGCCGGAGCCGCCGATCAGTCGGTGTAGTTCGGCGAGATCCGGTGTGGGCAGGGCCAATTCATCGGTGCGCAGGCGACCGAGGAGGCGGAGTTCGGCGAAACCGTGCACGTCGGCGAGCAGGGTGCGGACTCGGGGTAGCAGCTGGTCGGCGGGGGTGCCGGGGTATGCGGTGAGAACGCGGGCCAGGGCGGTGAGGGCCGAGTGCGCCTTGAGTTGGTCGGCGCGCTGGCCGAACTGGACGTCGAGTACCGAGCGGAGTTCGTCCACACCGCTGCGGTTGGTCAATTCCGCTGCCAGCGTGGCGGAGTCGCGCACACCGAGGCGGATCAGTGTGACCGCCATGCGAATTCCGAACAAGCCGAAACGGGCGGCTAGCTGGGCGCGGAGTTCGGGTGGGACCGGAAGCGGAATATCGGGGCGGGCGAAGCGATCTGCCGAGAGCAGTGCGGCGCTCAGCTCATCGACCGGCACGCGGGCCAGCGCCTCGAAGGCGGTGAATTCCTGCTGACGCAGGGTCGCCGCGGCGAATGCGAGCAGACCGGCGACCGGAATTACGGCCTGGCACAGTCCCGTTCGCTCCAACTCGCCCGCGAAACGTGCCGCGACCTCACGAGCGGAATGCAGTGCGTCGATTCGGCCCGCCCCGATCTCGTCGGCACGCGAGACCACTCCGATAACACCTAGCGGACCCGAAATACCCTGCGCACCAGCGGTTCCGGCACCAACCTGTTCGAGGAACCGGACGTCGGCGTCGTCGAGCCGGCGCAGCAGATAGACCACGGCGTCCGCACCCGGAATAGATACGGCCGCCATACCGCGGTCGCCATCGGCGTCACCGGGTGTGAGCAGTCGCGCGGTCCGCAACGACACCTCCCGCGACAGCGAGGATGTGCCCGGGGTGTCGATGATGGTGGTATTCGCCAGTGCGGCGGCGGGCCATTCGACCTCGAGGTGGTCCACCTCGCGCGGGCCCGGCGCATTCCAGTTCAGTCGTTCCAGATCGAAGGTGAGCCCGTGCGTGCCGCTGCCGCGGCGCACCACCACATTCGCCGTCGAGCCGTCCGGTGCGTAGGCCGTCACGCTCGGGGTCGATCCGTTGCGGTACCAGGTGACCACGCGCGTGCATTCGGTCGCATCGGTCGGGGCGATGTCCTGGCCGACCAGGGAGTTGAGCAGAGTCGACTTGCCCGCCTTCAACGAACCCGCCAGCGCCACCCGCAGCGGTTGATCCAGGCGGCGGGCACAGTCGGCCAGCAGCGCACGCGGTCGCGGCTCGCGGGGAAATGCCTGCCTGGCCGCGGCGACCAGCTGATGCGCCTCGGCGACGATGCCGGGCGCCCGCCGAGCATCATGCCGGGTCACGTCTCTTCTCACGGGGTTACCGTACCGGCGGCCCCTTTCCGCGGCGCGGCGATGGCAGGTTGCATAGCATCCGCATAGCGTCGCAGCTCGGCGACCATGTGCAGCTGCCGGTCGAGCACCGCGCAGCGCTCGGTCCGGCGGGCCGTTTCCATATTCGCCGCCTCCTGTGCGGCCCGCAGCGAATCGTCGATGGAGCGCAGGCTGCGTTCGGCGACGCCGGTGTAGTGATCGCGCAATGCCCGATGGATGCGGTGCAGGCGGTCCTTGGATTCCTTGCCCGCCTGGAAGGCGACGTCATCGATGAAGCGCCGGATGGCGACCTTGGCCTCATTGCGGCGCCGGGCCAGCCTGGCCTGCTTGTCGTCGCGGAATGCCTTGCCGCCCACCAGGACACCGGCGCCGATGGAGATCGGATTGAGCATCGCCAGCCCGGCGAAGGTGGTCGCGAGCCCGACCATCAGCACGCCGCCGTAGGAGCCCCGCATGCCGACCAGAATTTTGCTGCCGAACCCGATATCGGGCTCCAGATCGGCGAGGGTGCCCCCGCCGGCGCGGCTGTCCTCGGTGTGCAGGCCGGAACTGACATCGGGCAGTTCGACCATGCCGATCTCGGTGAAGTGCTCGGCGACCCGCTCGGCGAGTTCCACGGCGCGGGTATGCGTCCACAGCAGGTTGTCGCCGAGGGCGGTGTCGATATCGCCGGTGAGCCATTCGGCGATCCGGTCCCAATGGCGGCCCGGATCGTGTTTATCGATCCATTCCTCACCGGTTCGGGCGATCTCGCGCAGGCGTTCGCGCAGATCGTGATCGACATCGCCTGCCAGATCGGTGATGCCGTCGGAGAGGGTCAGCTGCCAGGCCGAGGTGCGGCGGTGCAGATCCTCGGCGGTGGTCTTCGCAATTTGCAGCTCACGGACCGCCATCGCGCCCTGGCGGGGATCGCGCAGTGCGACCAGTTCACTGCCGAGCGCGAGCGCCAAATGCTCTGCGGCGGACTGGATATCGTGCGCCACCGCGAGCAGGGTCGCGGCCTGGTCACGGGCCACGACCTGTTCGCGGAGGAACTGATACAGCACACCGAACCCGGATTCGGCGCCGAGCTGCTGGTCCTGCAGCAGCATCGCGTGCCTGCGCAGTACCGCGGAAACCGGGATGATCGGCACCTCGACTCGCGCTCGGCTCAGATGGCCTTCGTCGGCCTGATGCACCTGGCGCCAATGCGGATATAGATCGAGCTTGGTGAGCAGCAGCGCGGTGGTCGGGCACAGTTCGCGGACCTGCCGGAGGAAGGCGAGTTCCGGCTCGGTGAGTTCGGTGGAGGCATCCGAGAGCACCAGGACCGCGTCGGCGGTCGCGACCAGTCCGAGTACGCCTGCCGCATAACCACTTCCGTGGCCGCCGACGCCCGGTGTGTCCACCAGGACGATGCCGTCGGCCAGCAGCGGATTCGGGAGCTGGATCTCGATGCGCAGCACTCGTCGGCCGTGTGCCTGCGGTGTGCGGACGTTGATCATGCCGATCTCGTCGACCGGCAATGGGACTCGCGCCTCCTCGGTTCCGCTCGGACCGGCCAGCACCAGTTCGGCATACGGTTCGGGACCGTGGGCGAGCAAGGTAGGGACAGCGGTGGTCGCGTCATCGCCGACCGGACAGATCTCCAGATTCAACAGGGCATTGACGAAACAACTCTTGCCCTGACCGAGTTGTCCGACGATCACGATGCGGCGCCGCGGATCGCGGACCCGGTCGGCCGCTATCTCCAGGCGACCGACCAGATCATTGCGACCCGCGGCGCGCGCCGCGGCGATGGTTTCACCCAATACCGTCAGCAGCGGTACCGCGGGCGGTTGGGCATTGACTGCGGGTGTCCCCATCGAACCTCTTTCGTACGAATATCCGCTGCCTCTTAGTGCAGGAAGGCGTCGCCGCCCAGATCGCCGCCGGCATGTCCGGCCAGATCAGTACCTGCATGAGTATCGGTGAAGAGGCTGGAATCGCTGTGTCCGGTGACCGACGTGTCCAGATGCGATCCGGCCGAACTGTCGAGTCCGGAGCCGAAGGCATTCGAAACGTCCAGCGACGACCAGGTATTCGCGGTGGACCCCGCGGTCGAGGCGGCGCCGCCGGTCAGAGTCGAACCGGCGTGACCACCCAGATCCGCGGTGCCGTTGGCGGTGCCCTGTGCCGCGGCGCCGGAGTGCACCGTGGAGTCGGCGCTCGACGAGAGTCCGCCGCCGAGGCCCGCATCCGCCGAGCCACCGACACCGGTGGAAAGCCCTGTTGCCAAACCGGTTCCGGCATGCGCACCACCATCGATGGCACCGCCGAGGCTGGTTTCCAGGCCACTGCCGGCCTGGACGCCACCGCCGATTCCGCTGGAAAGACCGGTCTCCAGGCCCGTCCCCAGATGTGTTCCGGCGTCGACGGCGCCCTGCGCTCCGGTGGACACACTGCCGCCGAGCCCGGTGGCCGCACCGACTCCGGTGGACAACCCTGTCTCCAGACCGGTAGCCGCATGGCCCCCGGCATCAACAGCACCGCCCAAACCTGTGGACAGCCCCGCACCCAGCTCCGAACCCGCGTGGGCACCGGCACCGACCGCGCCACTCACACCCGCACCGAGTTCCGAACCCGCGTGCGCGCCGGCGCCGACCGCGCCATTCAGACCCGCACCGAGATCGGCGCCCGCCTGCGCACCGGCGCCGACCGCACCGCTCAGTCCGGACGCCAGACTGCCACCGAGATCGGCACCAGCCTGCGCACCGGCGCCGACACCCGTGGACAACCCGGCACCGGCCTGCGTCCCGGCGCCGACCGCACCGCCCAGCCCCGTGGACAAACCGCCGCCCAGATCAGCCGCGCCACCGATGGCACTGGAGAATCCGGACGTAGCGTGCGCACCCGCGTCACCCAGATCCGATCCGACCTGCGCACCGCCGCCGAGAGCACCACCGAGACTGCTCGACAACCCGCCACCGAGCTCAGCGCCCGCACCGAGCGCCGCACCGGTAGCCAAACTCGACTCCAGCCCCGTCGTCACCTGAGCACCGGTACCGATCGCGGACGAAGCCCCACTCGACACCCCGCCACCGAGACCAGCCCCGGTATCCACCACACCGCCGAGCCCAGCCTCCAGCCCACCCCCGAGCCCACTGCCCGCATGCGCCCCCGCATCGAAAGCTCCCTCGATTCCCGAAGTGGCTTGCGCCCCAGCATCAACAACCCCATTCGCCCCTGTGGACAACCCAGCCCCAACACCCGCACCGGCCTGCGCAGCCCCACCGATCCCGGTGGACAACCCAGCCTCCAGACCGCTCGTCGCCTGAGCACCTGCATCGACAGCACCACCCAGACCAGTAGACAATCCACCACCCAGACCGGCACCGGCCTGAGCACCGGCACCCGCCGCGCCCTCCAGACCGGTCGACACACTGCCACCGAGCTCGGAACCCAGCTGCGCACCACCATCGAGCGCGCCACCAATTCCGGTGGACAAGCCGGTCTCCAGACCACCGGCCGCCTGAGCACCAGCGTCAACAGCACCACCGAGACCTGTGGACAAACCGCCACCGAGATCAGCACCGGCCTGGGCTCCGACGCCCGCCGCGCTCCCCAGACCGGTCGACAGACTGCCACCCAGATCAGCACCGGCCTGCGCACCAGCGCCGACAGCGCCGCCCAGACCTGTGGACAAACCGCCACCGAGGCCGGCACCGGCCCCTGCTGCGCCCTCCAGACCGGTCGACACACTGCCACCGAGCTCGGAACCCAGCTGCGCACCGCCATCGAGCGCGCCACTCAGACCTGTGGACAAGCCGGTCTCCAGACCGCCACCAGCCTGCGCACCGGCATCAACAGCACCACCCAGACCAGTGGACAAGCTGCCGCCCAGATCGGCCCCCGCCTGCGCACCGGCATCAACAGCACCGCCGAGACCAGTGGACAGACCGGTACCGAGATTGGTCCCCAGTTCCGCGCCACCACCGACCGCGCCACTCAGACCTGTGGACAGATCTGTACCAGCCTGGGCTCCAGCGCCTGCCGCACCCTCCAGACCGGTCGACAGACTCCCACCCAGATCCGATCCCAGCTGTGCACCGCCGCCGAGCGCGCCACCGATTCCGGTGGACAGGCCGGTTTCCAAACCACCGGCCGCCTGGGCACCGGTATCGACAGCACCACCCAGACCGGTGGACAAGCTGCCACCCAGATCGGCCCCCGCCTGCGCACCGCCGTTTACCGCGCCTGTCAGGCCTGTGGACAGATCAGCGTTCGCGTCGGCCGCGGTGCCGATTGCGCTGGAGAATCCGGTTGATGCCTGGGCGCCGGCGTCCAGTGCGCCCCCCAGGCTGCCACCGAGATCGGCGCCCGCGTCGACGGCGCCGCCGAGCCCGGTCTCCAAGCCCGAAATCGCGTGTGCCCCTGCACCAATCGTGCCGCCGAGACCAGCACCGAGATCCGTACCGAGCTGACCACCCGCACCCACAGCGCCACCGAGACCCGTCGCGGCTTGGGCACCCGCATCGACCACACCACCCAGACCAGCACCCAAATCCGCGCCAATCTGACCACCCGCACCCACAGCACCACCGAGGCCCGCCTCCAGACCCGCGCCGGCCTGCGTGCCCGCATTCACCACGCCGTTGAGGCCGGTCGAAAGGCTCGTGCCCAGGTCAGCGCCCGCTTGGGCACCGGCGCCAAGGGCGCCGCCGAGGTCGGCACCCAACTGGGTGCCCGCTCCGATGGCGCCGCTCAGCCCGGCTCCGAGATCTGCACCTGCGCCGACTGCGCCGCCGAGACCCGTCTCCAAGCCCGAAATCACCTGCGCGCCGCCGTTCAGGCCCGCGCCGAGAGCCCCCTCCAGACCCGCTCCGACCTGTGCTCCAGCCCCGAGTGCGCCCTCCAGACCAGTGGTGAGATCGGCGCCGGCCTGCGCTCCCGCACCGAGCGCGCCACCCAGCGCACCGCCGAGACCCGCCACGGCTTGCACACCGGCGCCGATGGCGCCGCCCAGGCCCGCGGTCAGATCCGCGCCCGCGCCGACAATGCTGCCGAGACCGGCGCCGAGGTCGGCTCCGGCCTGCAGGCCCGCGCCGATCGCGCCGTTGAGCCCGGCACCCAGGTCGAGCCCGGTGCCGACACCGAGGCCGAGGTCCGCGCCGAGATCGATATCGGTGCCGAGGTCCACGCCCGCGTCGGCGGCCGCACCGAGTCCAACCGCGGCGGCGGTATTGGCACCGGCATCGGTGGCCCCGGCGCCACCGGCCGCAACGATCGCCGACAGCTGTGAGCCGCCCGCGATAAGGGCCGATTCGGCGACCATGGGGGCGACGGCGGCGATATCCTCCGGCGTCACGGCGGGCAAACCGGCAGCTGCCAGCGCCTGGCCGGGGTTGGCGCAATAACCCACCGCGGCCTCGTGGTCACGGAGCAGGTTGAGAATGAACTCCAGAATCGCGTTGGGTGTCATCGATATCATCTCCTGGATGAGCGGACCCTCGCGATCCGCAGTCGTTGGAATGCATTTCACGCTAGGGACGCCCGGCGTTACTCCGAAACGGGGCGCACCCCTACTACGAACCGCACGTTCCCGTTAGGGACCCCCAAACCATTAGGGGAATTTCCCCGCTCCTTCCCCGACTGAGTAACGGCTGATGCCCAGCAACCGACAGAAGTGTTGCGGCTGGCAGGTCCACTCCGCCTTCCCGTCTATACAACAGCGACTACCGGGCCACACAGTTTTCGAACGGGGTTCTCGAATGACAGAGCGTCTGGCGCTCGGCATCACTGTCGGAGCGTCGAATTCGGTCGCCGTGGCGACCCCGGGGGACGGCAGCGACTATGACAGGGGTCACTCCGGCGACACTGTCATCACCCATCCGAGTGTGTTGCGCCTCGCCCCGCAGGCGGCGCCCGCGTTCGGGAGTGACGCTCGCCCCACCGGCAGGCACTCCAGTGACGTTGTACTCGAGGGCTTCCTGGCCCGGGTCGGTGATCCGGTGGATATCCTCGCCGAGGACGGAACCGCCCACTCCGCAGCGGATCTCGTGGCCACCGCCGTCGGCTGTCTGATCGAGGAGATCGGGGCAGCCGCCGCGCACTCCATGGTCGCCTGCCATCCGGCGTGGTGGTCGCGACATACCGTCGACGTGCAGCGGGCCGCGCTGGATCGCGCGGGCCTGCGCGAGGTGACCTTGGTTCCGGAGCCGACCGCGTCGGTGCGCTGGCTGGAGGCCGCGCACGGCCCGATCGGCGACGGCACGGTTGTCGTATACGACCTCGGCGCTTCCGGCCTCACCGTCTCGGTGGTCCGCACCGGCGCGCAGGCGGCCGTGCTCGGCGCGCCATTGCGCACCACCGATGTCGCCGGCGCCGAATTCGATCTGTTGACCATGCGCTATGTCCTGGCTAATGCATTGCGTGGAAATGATTTCGATCCGTTCGATCCGGTGGTGGAACGGGAATTGTCGGCATTGCGCGATCGCTGCCGATATGCGAAAGAAGAGCTTTCCACAAATACCGCGACGGTTGTCCCGGTCCGTTTGAACCCGGACGATCACCACGCCGAAAACATCCGGCTGGTCCGCGACGAACTAGAGGACCTACTGCGCGGCCCCTTACTGACCTCGCTCGATCTCATCCGTGATGCGGTCCATCGCGCCGGACTCGATATCGGCAATATCGGCCGGGTGCTGCTCACCGGCGGCGGCGGCGCGATCCCGCTGGTAGCCGAGTTGATCTCCACCGAATTCGCACTCCCCGTGGTTGCGGCGCCGCAACCACGGCTCACCAGCACGCTCGGCGCCGCCGAACTGGCCGCGGACTTGATGGCCGTCACCGTGGATCGCACCCCGGTCGCGGCCATGGGCAGCAACGCGAAAACCGAGGAACTGCCCACGGTGCCGCGGCCGGTCGAAAAGTCCGCGAACAGCGCCCGCGTGACCAGCAGCGCGGTGGCAAGCGGCGGCCTTTCCCACGATGACACCGTGCCCAAAAAGCCCTTGCCGGGCACGAGCGACCGGCCCCGCCGCAGGCTCAGCGGCCGCCAGCGCGCCGCCATCATCGCGGGTGCGGCACTGGTGCTCGGCGCGCTCGCGACCGGCACTGTCGCCATCGGCACCGGCGCGCAGCCCGGTCCGACCTCACCGGCGAGCTCGGACCCGACGACGTCGCCGGGTGCTTCCGTCGTCGCGGCGACCAGTGACGGCAATCCCACCGGCTCGGCGACGACATCGGCGAAGGATTCGCCCGTCGGCAGTCCGAAACCGAAACCAGCTGCGGGACAACCGGGTTCCGCCGCGACGAGTACGGTCGCGGTGGCCGGCAGCCAACCCGTCGCGGGCGAGTCCGCCGACGGCCAGACAACCCAGAGCCAACCGGCACCGGCCACGCAGCCGGCGGCGGAAGCTCCGGCGACGCAGACCCAGCCCGCGCCACAACCGCAACCAGCCCCGCAGACGCCGACGCAGGTGCAGGTCCCGACCGTGCCGTCCCTGCCGACGAACACCCTGGGCGACGCGGTCGGCGGCGTCGTATCCGCACTGCCCAAGATCCCCGGAGGCAGATGATGGGTGATATCGCCTTCGACACGCTGCCCTGCGCACGCGAGATCTTCCGCGAATTGGACTCCGCGGACCGGGAACCGGTCGTCTATCTGATCAGGGGCCGCTCCGGCTCCGGCAAATCCACCCTCCTCTCGGTGATCCGGGCCCGCCTGCGCGCCCACGGCATCCCGTTCCGAGACGATCCCGTAATGCCCGAACACCTTGCAGCGCGCGCCGGCTCGGTCAACGGAGCGCATGCGGCGGCAGCCGGCCACCGCGCCGACGGGCGGCACCCCGACCACGACGACTCGCACACCATCGGCGCGACCCACGCCACCGGCGACGGCCACGCAACGCGAACCGCCGAGAAACCCGACATCATTCAGCGCACCGATAGCGGAGCGCATCCGATCCACCGCATCGACGGCGCGCACGCACGCACACCGCGCCCGGCCCTGATCATCGACAACGCCCACACCCTGAGCGGCTCGGATCTCGAATCCCTCTGCGCGACCATCGAATCCGGCCGCTACACGGTCATTGTCGCGACCCAACCGCGCCCGCACGATCCGCAGCTGCGCACACTCGCGGACACCGTGGCCCGTCGCGGTCGGGTGGCCGATCTGCGCGCACTCGGCGTCTCCGATATCGCACCGTTCGCCCGCGAATTGGGTATGGCGGTGCCGCGCCCGGTCGCCCAGCACATCCATCGTCAGACCGCGGGCAGCCGCGGTGGCGTGGTGGCCGCGCTGACCGCTGCCTGCTCGGCCCGCCTCGATGCCGGAATCCGCGCCGTCGACGACGCCGTCGCCGCGTGGGCCCGCGCCCTTCTGGACAACCTCGAGCCGGATCTGCTGGAAACCCTGGTCGTCTCCACCACCGGCACCGGCCTGGACTCCTCCGAACTCACCGAGGTCCTCGGCGTGGACACCGCCACGGCCCAAGAACTGATCGACCGGGCCAGGGCCAGCGCGCTGGTCACCGATGCCGATCTGCTGCTCGAACCCGCCGTCACACCGCTGCGCACCCTGCTCGGCGACCGCCGCTTCGTTGCCGTGCAGCGTCGTTTGCTCAACGCGCGATTGGATGCGGGCCTGCTGCGCGATCACACCGCGCTGCTGCTCGCCGAATCCGGTGTCCGCGACCAGCGTCTCGCCGAATTCCTCTGCGCCGCAGCCGAAAAGGCGGGCCGCGAGGCCGTGCGCTACTACGCCGCCGCGGCGGCGACCGGCGCGGATCCGGACGTCATCGCGTTGCGCTGGGCGGAAGCCGCCGCATGTACCGGCGACGGCGATACCGCCATGCGACTTGCCGAACCGGTACTGGCCCGTCCCGGTGTCACCGGCGCGGAACTGGCCGCGGCCGTGCGGATCTGCGCGGCGGTACTGACCCGCCGCGGTCTGGTCGGGCGCGCCGCCCAGCTGTATTCCTGGCTCGGCGCACATCGGGTCGGCGCGGATTGGGCGGTCGGCGCGACCGTGCAGTATCTCGCCGGTGAGGTGACCGCCGCGGCGGAACTGTCCGAATCGGCGACGCAGTGGCCGCCGACCGAGGCAAACGCGCACGCACGCCTGATCGCCACCGCACTCGCGCGCACCATCGTCGAACACGAAACCGGTACCGCCACAGCCGTATCCGCGCTCATCCAGGCCGCGCAGGCCGATGCGGGCACCGATCGGTTCCTGCCGTGCACCGCGGTCTCCATCGCAACGCTGCTGTGCCTGAGCACCGGCGAACCGCGCCGAGCCGGTGAGGCGCTGCGCCGGGCCACCACCAGCGGCCTGCGCTGCCACCAGTTGCAGGTGCTGACCGCCTGGGCGGCGATGCTCGGCGGCGACGAACAGGCCGCCGCGACCACCGTCGCCGCGTTGCAAATGGATTCGCTCGATATCCGCGACCGCCTGCTCGCTCATGGTGTCGCAGTCGGTCTGGCCCGCCGCGGCGGCGACCACGCCGCACTCACCCGCGCCTGGCAGGCCGCATATCCGCTCTTCGACGACGTCGACGCCGACCTGCTCACCCTGCTGCCGATCGGCGAACTGTGGCTCGCGGGCATCCGGCTGCGCGACGAGCGCCGGATCGCACCGCTGGTCGACGCCAGTCTCGCGCTGCTGCGTCGCCTCGACCAGCCGCCCGCCTGGGCCAATGCCTTCCACTGGTACGGCGTGCAGGCCGCGATCGCACATGAGAGTCCGGAAGAACTGCTCCCGCACGCCCGGCTGCTCAAGGCCGCGGCCGAGGCCGGTGACCGGCATGCCGCGATCCTCGCCGACGCGGGCCGCACCTGGGTGCTGGTGCTGCGCGGCCAGGTCGCCGCGGCTCCGGTGCAGGCGGCGGTCGCCGGACTCAGCGAAATCGGGCTGACCTGGGATGCCGCCCGGCTCGCGAGCGAGGCCGCACTCGCCGCCGCCGATTCCGCGATCGCGACCACCCTGCTGAAACTGGCCAGAACCGTCCGGGCCGACGCCCGTCCGCAGGAGTCCGCGGCTCGTCCGACCGCAACGGCCGCGACCTCGGGCGACGGTCAGGCCGCCGCCCCGCAACCGGTCGCCGACGCGGCGATTCTCAGCGAACGCGAACGCGAGGTCGCCGAACTCGTCCTACTCGGTTTGACGTACCGGGAGATCGGCGCTCGCCTGTACATTTCCGCCAAGACGGTGGAGCATCATGTCGCCCGGATCCGACGCCGGATCGGTGCCCGTTCCCGTTCGGAGTTATTGTCGATGCTCCGCGCCATGGGACACGGCTCGCTGCTGGTGTGATCGGGGTGCGGCCCGATCCGTGACGCCGAAGCGAGGTATTGAGGATGGCCACTGGGGTGGGCCTGCGCATCGCCGAGGACAACTGCACAGCGGCCATCGTCACCGATAACGGCGAACCGACGTTCATCGTCCGCGAGTCGATCCTGCATATGTCGGATGACGGCGACACCGTCCTCGGCGGACCGGCTCCGGCCGGTCATACGCATTCGATCACCGGTTTCGCATCTGCGGTCGGCGATCCGGCCGGTATCTCCGTCGACGCCGGCGAGGCCTACCGGGCCGAGGATCTGGTCGCGACCGCACTGTTCTGCCTGATCAATCAGACCGCCGAACATCTCAACGGTGCCGCAGAGTTCTATGCGACCTATCCGGCGGGCTGGCCGTCGGAGTACGTGCTCTCGCTTCGCGACGCACTGGACTACCTGGGCCTGAAGTCGGTACTGCTGGTCAGCGAGGGCGACCTCCCCGGCAGCGACGCCGTCGCACCGGAAATGGCCTACGCCTACGACGCCGCGCGCGCCGCGCTGGCCGCGGTGCTGGCGACCCCGGCGGGCGCGACCCCGCCGGATCCGAGCAATGCCGAGAACTCGACCGTGGTCACCGATGTCATCCCGGCGGTGCCGGCGCCCGAGGTGCAGCCGCAGGCCTATTCGGCGGCGATGCCGGTGGCCGCACCGCTGGCCGCGGCCACCGCGGTCGAGGCGACCACCCCGGAGCCGCCCCCGGCCGCGACCCCCAAGAAAGACCGCGGCACACCACTGCTGATCGCGGTCGCGGTCGGCATCGGCCTGATACTCGGCGGCATCGGTGTCGCCGTGCTGTTCCGTGATCCTGGCTCGACCCCGGTGCCGCCGGTGCGCGACGCCAAATCCGATCAGGTCTCGACGAGCCCGACCCCGCAGCCGCCGGTGGACCTACCGACCGTGCCGGAAACCACGCCGCCGCCGACCACCGAACCGCCCGTCGTCATCACCAGCAGCGAACCGGAGACCACCGAGCCGCCGACCACGACACCGACCACCACGCCCGCACCGACCACGACGACACCCCCGACCACCACCCGGCCGAGCCGGGCCACCACCACCCGTCCCGGCTTCCCGATGTGGACGCCTCCGACGTGGACGCAGCTGCCGTGGCAGCAGCCGATTCCGTTCGAGTTGGCACCTCCTGGTTGATTTCGTAGCGACCTACCCGGGTTTGTGCCTTAAAGTGATCCGCTGACCGGTGTAGTAGCTGGCACATCTCGTGCCGACGAAGGGACTTCATGCGCAAGTTGGTGGCGCGCAGCGCCGCGGTCAAGGCAGCCTCGATCGGATTCGCCGCGACCGTTTTCATCGCACCCCTGCTCGTCACCACCGCCGCTTCGGCCGAACCGACAGCACCCGGGCAGCTTTCCGCGGAGAACCTGCCGCCCGAACTCATCGAGGCCATTTCCCGCGATCTGAAGATGACGCCCGCGGAGTACCTGGAACGCTCCGCCAAGGCCCAGGAGCTCAGCGAATACGCGGAATCGTTCCGCAGCGAGCGCCCCGACACCTTCGCGGGCGCCTGGCTCGGTACCGACGGTAAGCCGGTCGTCGCGGTCACCTCGGTCGACGCCGCCAAGATCGCCGCGGCCGACGGCTACCAGACCCATCTGGCCCCGATCTCGGCGAACGGCCTGGAGAACTCGCTGATGCAGCTGAATCAGTGGATCAACACGCTGCCCAAGGAGATCTCCCAGTCGATCAACTCCGTCGCGGTCGACTTCCTCAACAGCCAGCTGGTGCTGTCGGTCGCCAATACGCCGGTCGGCCACGCGCTGAACCTGCCGACCCTGATCGCCAACGTCAAGGTCATCCTCTCGCCCAATAGCGGCGGCCCGATCGAACGCCGTCCGATGGGCGGCGACACCTACATCACCGCGCCGACCTCGCTGAAGGACACCTCGCTGCGCGGCGTCGATGTCTGCTCGTTCGGCTTCAACAGTGTGGACACGGCGGGTAACGCGCTGAATATCAGTGCGGGCCACTGCGACCCGAACCTGGAAAAGGACGACCAGCACGCCGCGGTCTACCTGCCCAATGTCAGGGACATCCCGAACAGCATCGAACTCGGCAACTTCGTCAAAGCCCGCCTCGGCGGCCCGACCGCGCTCGACTACTCCGTCATCAAGCTCAACGAGCGCTCGGTCAATGCGGGCATGGACCAGCCTTCGGTGCGCGGCTCCAATGGCACCACGCTGACCATCACCGGCACCGCCGAGCCGGTCACCGGCGCCCCGATCTGCAAGTCGGGCCAGTCCTCCACCTTCACCTGTGGGTTCGTGGTGGCCGATCGGGTCGAAACCCAGCTGTACACCGCCGAGGGCGTGAGCAAGACCGTGCGCGGCTTCGCCAGCTCGGCCTGCACGCTCGGCGGTGACAGCGGCGGCGCGATCGTCTCCGGCACGCTCGCCCTGGGCATCACCAGCGGTTCCAATGCCGCTGACGCGCCCGACTGCAACGAGGCCAATATCGCACTCGCGCAGTACGGCGGCACCGCGACGCTCGGTATCCCGATCCGCTCGATCCTGGCCGATATCGACGCGTCCGCCGGCGGCGGCGTCGGCACCGGCATCGCGCTGCGGACCCGTCCGAACGCCGGGTGAGAGTGCTTGTCGGACACCGCATTTCCAACAAACCGACCACAGGTCGATTAGTGGGCGGAAGAACATCCCGACATAAGTAGGCATAACCGGCCGGACACCTTAAGGTATGGGCATGCTCCTGCCACGTATAGGTCAGTTCCGATCAGCTGCGCGACAGACCCGGGTCCGAAAAACAGTTATCGCCGCCTCGGCGGCGATTCTGCTGTTCGGTCCAACGGCAGCAGTGGCGAACGCACAACCCGACGAGCCGGCCCTGCCCGCCGACCTGATCGCCGCGGTCGCGCGCGACTTGAAGATCTCCCCCGAGGAGTACCTGCACCGGGCCGATCTGGCCCAGCAGCTCGCGGCCTTCGCCACCACAGCGCAGCGCCAGTTCCCGCAGGTCTTCGCGGGTTCGTGGCTCGCTGACGGTGGTAAGGCGGTAGTGGCGCTGGCACAGGGCCCGGGTGCCGATGAGGCCCGCCAGGCGGCCACGTCGGCCGGATTCGAGGTCCGCAATGTCGCCAAGAGCGAGGCGGCGCTGCGCGGCGAGAAGAGCGCGTTCGAGCGCTGGCTGGAGGGGCAGCCCGAGGCGGTCTCCGCGCTGGTGCGCGGTGTGGTGGTCGATCCCGTCAACAACAGCATCGCGGTGCGGGTCGAGCAGGCCGGCCTGCCGATGCCGAACTTCGTCGACCCGTCGCGGGTCATCGTGACGGCCCCGCCGGTCGCCGGTGAGCAGCTGCAGACCACCCCGGTCGCGGGTGCGATGCAGACCGGTCCGCTGGCCGGTGGCGACGGCTTCGCCTCGATCGCCGGGAAGACGTCGCTGCGCTGCTCGCTCGGCTTCAACGGCACGGACCGGGCAGGCAACGTCGTAAACATCACCGCGGGCCACTGCAATCCGGACATTTCGTCGGCGGGCTCGGGGAATGCGGCCGGCGTCTACGAGCTGGCGGGCGATCGGCCGGGTGCGCAGGTGGGTACGTTCCAGAAGTCGGTGCTCGGCTCCCAGGACTACTCGATCATCCGGATCAACGATCAGGCCAAGGACCGGTTCAGCAACAACTTCGTGCGCCAGCCCGGTCAGCCGGTCACGGTCGAGGGCGTTGCCGTGCCGGTGGTCGGTGCTCCGGTCTGCAAGTCCGGTGCGCGCACCGGCTTCAGCTGCGGCATCGTGAACGCCGTCGACCAGACCGTGGAGGTCGGCGACCGCGAGCTCACCCAGGCCTTCTCCGCCAACATCTGCGCCCTGCCCGGTGACAGTGGCGGCGCGATCGTTTCCGGCCGGATGGCACTTGGCATCTCCAGCGCGTCGTCGGTGGCGGACTTCCCGATCTGCGAAATCCCGAATCTGATCGGTGCACTCACCGGCAATGCCCCGCAGCTGTTCGCTCAGCCGGTCAGCGTGGTTCTTTCGGACAACCCGGGCCTGAGGGTCAACAACTAGCAGAACCCGCGAAAGGCCGACAGCGGCGACGCTGTCGGCCTTTTTGCCGTCCTTGGGCCGGATCCACCGACTTGCGTTGCCCAGTACACCGCTGGCGACCGCTTGCAGGTCGCTCGAAAAGGTCAGCAATGCCCTGTGGGGCCCGGCGACATTCCGGCATCCTGGAATGCATGTGTTTGGTGTTGATCGGTTGGCGGGCCCACCCGGAGTATCGGTTGATCGTCGCGGCCAACCGCGACGAGTTCTACTCCCGCCCGACCGAGTCGATGCGATGGTGGTCCGAGGTGCCCGGACTGCTGGCCGGGCGCGATCTCGGTGCGCTGCGCAAGGTTGCCGGCGATCCGCCGGGTACCTGGCTCGGGTTGACGCGGGAAGACAAGGGCCGCAATCGATTCGCCACCGTCACCAATGTGCGCAATCCGAAAGACGAACGCGGCGATGCCCGTTCGCGCGGCGCGCTGCTGATGGATTTCCTGCGCGGCACCGGCGACCAGCGTGAACTGCTGGCCCCGGAGAAGTATGTGCTCGACGTAGCCGCCGCCCCCGACGACTACAACGGCTACAACATGCTGGTCTCGGATCTCGAATCGCTGTGGTGGCACTCCAACCGCAGCGCACTACCGCCCCAGGAGCTGACACCGGGCTTCCACGGCGTATCCAACGGCATGTTCATCACCTCGGCCGCGCCGGGCCCGGCCGCGGCATTCGAAGCGCCCCAACCTATTTGGCCCAAAGTCCGCAGCGGTCTCACCAACCTGCGCACGGTGGTCGAATCGGATCCCGGCAATATCGCGCGCTACTTCGAGGTGCTGGCCGATCGCACCGAGGCACCCGATGATCTATTGCCGCACACCGGAGTTCCGCTGCGGCGCGAGCGCACGCTCTCGGCCGGATTCATCGCCAACGCACTGCACGGGACCAGGGCGAGCACGGTCCTGCTGGTGCGCGAGGACGGTTCGTTCGAGATGGCCGAGCGTTCCTTCGGACGCTTCGGACGGCACAAGGGCGAGGAAACCTTCAGCGGCAGTTTGGAATTGCGCGAGCGTCAGGCCTGAAACGCAAACGGCCCGCTCCTGGTGGGAGCGGGCCGGTCGAGTTGGTTCGATCGAGATCAGTTCGGCTGCTGAGCCGGCGCAGGCTGCTGGGCCGACGCAGGTTGCTGGGCCGGCACCGACTTCTCGGCGAACTTGGTGGTGCCGGGCGCCGCCTGCAGGGTGTTGACCAGGTCGATGCCCGCGAGGGTCAGGATCGGACCACCGACGGCGAGGGTGCCGAGGATGCCACCGATACCCGCGCCCGCGATCGCGGCCGGAATGCAGCCGACACCGAGCAGTGGCAGGCCGAGGATGCAGCCGATGACACCACCCGCGACGACACCGATGGCGGTGCCGACGAAGCCGCCGACCGCCGTGGCGATGCCGAACTGAGTGGAGAACTCGTTCATCGCCCGCTGGTCTTCATCCGGGGAGGCGATCGGCTTGGCGATGGCGTTGACCGTATTCGCCTTTTGCTCGACCTTGACGCTCTGGTCCGGGGTCAATTCGAGGACCTTGCCGTCGTCCTTCACAACCGGCTTGACGTCGACCGGGGTCTGGTCGACATTGACGTCGAGCGGCACCGACAGGACGGTGTTACCGAGCTCGTCCTTGACCGTGTAGAGGTCCGGGTCCTTCAATTCCTCGTCGGACTTCGTCAGCTCGAAGGTCCCCCCCTTGAGCGTGGCGACGACCGTCTTGTCCACGAGCTTGACGGAGTAGCTGATCGGTTGAGCCGCCGCGGGGGCGGGCTCGGCGTGAGCAACTCCGAATCCGATGGTCATCGCGCCGATGACCATCGTGGCAGCCGCGGTGGTGCTGCGGAGATTCATTCAGTTTCCAATCCATCATCAGGGTTGTCCGCGCGCCGCTTCCGTACACGCGAGAGCGCTCATCAACCCGAGGTGGTCGGACCCCGGATTCTCCCCGAGCAGTGTGAAAGACAGGCACATCAAACAGAACGTGGTGAGCGTAATCGAACCGACATGAAGATGCGAGATCGACTATTCCCACTGTGATCTCGGCGTGACATAAGGCTGTCCTTACCGCCGAGCGGGCGCCGCGCATTGTTTACGGTGGTTGTCGCCCCGAACCACACCCGGATCGCGCAATCTTCGTGAAATCCATCACAGGCGAAAATTCGGTCAAGCCCCAGGAAGAGGGGGCAAGAGCCAACCGCCGATCGTACGATAGACAGGTAAGTTACCGGTGGGTAACTTACCTGCAGTTAGGATACGAGCCAACCGGGTGGCGAGATCGCCGCCCACGCTCGTGTTGCCTCTAAAGAAAGGTCGCGACATGAATGCCCTGACATTGACGCTGGGCACGATTGGTGTGGCGTTCAGCCTGTTGGGTTGGGCATCATTCGTCGGTGGCGTCGGCAAAATGACCCGCGCGATCATGATCGGCCAGCCCGCGCCGGATCGTTGGCGACCATTCTTCCCGCGCTTGAAGACGATGATCGTCGAATTCCTCGCCCACACCCGGATGAACAAATTCCGCACGGTCGGCTGGGCGCACTGGCTGGTGATGATCGGCTTCCTCGGCGGTTTCATCCTGTACTTCGAGGCGTACGGACAGACCTTCGATCCCGAATTCCACTGGCCGATCATCGGCAGCTGGGGCATCTACCACCTGTGGGACGAACTGCTCGGCATCGGCACCGTCATCGGCATCCTGGTGCTGATCGCCATTCGCCAGCTCAACCACCCGCGGGTGCCCGCGCGGCTGTCGCGATTCAGTGGTTCCCGGTTCGCCCCGGCGTACGTCATCGAGGCGATCGTGTTCATCGAGGGCATCGGCATGGTCATGGTGAAGGCGGGCAAGATCGCCACCTACGGCCACTCCGAGGCGTGGACCGACTTCTTCACCATGCAGGTGGCCAAGCTGCTGCCGTCCAGCGTGGCGATGGTCGCCGTCTTCGCGTTCATCAAGATGGTTTCGGGCAGCACCTTCCTGCTGCTGGTCGGTCGCAATATCAACTGGGGTGTGGCCTGGCACCGGTTCGCGGCCTTCTTCAATATCTACTTCAAGCGTGAAGACGACGGCGGCGTCGCACTGGGTGCCGCGAAGCCGATGATGTCCAAGGGCAAGCCGATCGATATGGAGACCGCCGACCCGGATGTCGACACCTTCGGCGCGGGCCGGGTCGAGGACTTCTCCTGGAAGGGCTGGCTGGACTTCACCACCTGCACCGAATGCGGTCGCTGCCAGTCGCAGTGCCCGGCCTGGAATACCGGTAAGCCGTTGTCGCCCAAGCTGCTGATCATGTCGCTGCGCGACCACGGTGTCGCCAAGGCCCCGTACCTGCTGGCCGGTGGCCGCAAGGATATGGGCGGCGACGAGGTCGGCCTGGTCGACGGCGACGGCAAGCCCAACGAGGCGAAGCTGGCCAAGATCTCCGAGACGGCCAAGGCCGAGGCGGAGCGTCCGCTGGTCGGCGGCGAGGATGTCAACGGCATCATCGACCCCGAGGTGCTGTGGAGCTGCACCACCTGCGGTGCGTGCGTCGAGCAGTGCCCGGTCGATATCGAGCACGTCGATCACATCATCGATATGCGCCGCTACCAGGTGTTGATCGAGTCGGAGTTCCCCTCCGAGCTGGCCGGTTTGTTCAAGAACCTGGAGAACAAGGGCAATCCTTGGGGCCAGAACGCCAAGGACCGGCTGAACTGGATCAACGAACTCGACTTCCAGATCCCGGTCTTCGGCCAGGACGCGGACTCCTTCGACGGGTACGAGTACCTGTTCTGGGTCGGCTGTGCGGGTGCCTACGAGGATCGCGCCAAGCGCACCACCAAGTCCGTCGCGGAGCTGCTGGCCACCGCGGGCGTGAAGTTCATGGTGCTCGGCGCCGACGAGACCTGCACCGGTGACTCCGCGCGCCGGGCGGGTAACGAATTCCTGTTCCAGCAACTCGCGCAGCAGAACATCGAACTGTTGAACTCGGTGTTCGAGGGTGTCGAGCAGTCGCGCAAGAAGATCGTCGTCACCTGTGCGCACTGCTTCAACGCGCTGAACAACGAGTACCCGCAGGTCGGCGGCACCTACGAGGTGGTGCACCACACCCAGCTGCTGAACCGGCTGGTGCGCACCAAGCAGCTGATCCCGGTCGCCTCGGTATCGCAGAATGTCACCTACCACGACCCGTGCTACCTGGGCCGACACAACAAGGTCTACAACGCACCGCGCGAGTTGATGGAGGCCTCCGGCTCGACCCTCGTGGAAATGCCGCGGCACGGCGAACGTTCCATGTGCTGTGGCGCCGGTGGCGCGCGGATGTGGATGGAAGAGCAGCTCGGTAAGCGGATCAATATCGATCGCGTCGACGAGGCGCTGTCCACCTTGAACGGCGGCAACGAACCGTCCAAGATCGCGACCGGCTGCCCGTTCTGCCGCGTCATGCTCACCGACGGTGTCACCGCCCGCAAGGACGGCGGCGAGGTCGGCCAGGGCGTCGAGGTCGTCGATGTCGCGCAGTTGATGCTCGACGCCATCGACCGGGTCGAGCCGTCGAAGCTCACCGAGAACCTGACCGTGGTGCAGGAACCGAAGCAGGCCCCCGAGCCGGAACCGGTTGCCACCGAACCCGAACCGGCGCCCGCGGCCGAAGCGCCCACCGAACCGAAGGCGGCTCCGGCCGGTGGCGGTCTGGCGATGAAGGGCGGCGGCAAGGCGCCCGGTGGTCTGGGTATGAAGGGTGCCGCCAAGGCGCCCGGTGGTGGTCTCGGTATGAAGGGTGCAGCGAAGGCGCCGGGGGCCAAGGCAACTCCGGCTCCTGCCGAGGACGCCGCGGCAGAGACGACCGCTGCTCCGGCCGCGCCCGTCAAGGGCCTCGCGATGAAGGGCCCCGCGAAGGCACCGGGCAAGGGCCTCGGCCTGAAGGGCGGCGCAAAAGCGCCCGGCGCCAAGGCGACTCCCGACGCTGCTACCGCCGCCGAGACACCGGCCGCACCTCCGGTCAAGGGTCTGGCAATGAAGGGTCCCGCGAAGGCGCCGGGCAAGGGCCTCGCCATGAAGGGCGCGGCAAAGGCACCCGGAGCCAAGGCACCGGAAGCCTCGGCCCCCGCCGATGCCGCCCCGGTAGCGGAAACCCCCGCCACCGAACCGGTTTCGACCCCAACCGAAACCAAGCCGTCCGTCCCCGCCAAGGGCCTGGCCATGAAGTCCGGCTTCAAACGCCCCGGTCCCAAGGCCCCCGGCACGCCCACTCCGGCACCATCGGCCCCCGCCGAACCGGCCTCCCCCGCCCCGGAAGCCGCAACGGAACCCGCCGACGAACCGGACCGGCCCGCCAACGGCAACGGCGCCCCCGCCGTGGCACCCCCACCCGCCAAGCCCGGCGGCCTCGGCTTCAAATCCGGCGCCAAGGCCCCCGGCCGCAAGAACTGACGGGTAAGCGGAAACAAGCGAGCGGCCCGGGTGCGCAATGCGCACCCGGGCCGCTCGCTTTTCGTTGACCGCCCGGTCCTACGCCAACCAGTCGTCCAGGGACGGGAGTTCGGTGGCTACTTTTCCGGTGAAGGTGGGTGGGCGTTTTTGGAGGAAGGAGAGGATGCCTTCGCGGAGGTCGGGGCTGGAGAAGGCGTAGGAGATGAGGCGGGCGTCGAGGGTGAAGACGTCTTCGGGGGTTTTGTCGCCGGACATGGCTACCAGGCCGCGGCGGATGGCAGCGATGGAGACGGGCGCTACCTGGGTCGCCAGTTCGGTTGCCAGGGCTTGGGCGGCGGGGAGTAGGTCTTCGGGGGCGTGCAGGCTGGTGACCAGGCCTGCGGCCAGAGCCTCGTCGGCGCCGAAAACGCGGCCGGTGATCATCCATTCCTTGGCCTTGGCCAGGCCGACGATGCGCGGAAGGAACCACAGAGAGCCGCCCTCGGGAAAGAGGCCACGGCGGGCGAAGACGAAGCCGAAGCGGGAATCCGTTGCGGCCAAGCGGAAGTCGGCGGCGAGCGTCATCGACAGGCCGACCCCGACAGCAGCACCCTGCATCGCGACAATGACGGGTTTGTCGAGATTCGTCATCGGCCGAACCACGCGCGTGGACCATTCGACCCAGTCGGGCGCGGTGACATCCTCATCGGAGCCACCCGCCGTGAGGTCCATCCCGACGCAGAAATCCGTTCCCACCGCAGCGAATACGACGACGCGGACCGCATCGTCGTTATCGGCGGCGGTGAAGGCGGCACCGAGTTCATCGGCCATTTGGGTGGTGAAACCGTTGCGCGCTTCCGGTCGGTTCAATGTGATCGTGGCGATCGCATCAACAACGCTGTAAGTGATAGTGCTGTAGGACAATTCGTCTCCTGACTACGATTCAGCGCTGGTGGGATGCGGCAGAGATGCGAGTCACAGCGGTGTCGGCGGCGGGTCGACCCTGGCTAGGGCCTCGTCAACGCCGCATAGCGAGCGAGATGCTGGTCGCTGGAACCGAATTCGTATTCGATCGCGCTCAGGCGCTTGAAGTAGTGGCCGATCGCGAGCTCCTCGGTCATACCCATCGCACCGTGCAGCTGCACGGCGTTCTGGCCGATGAAGCGCGCGGCCCGGCCGATGGTGACCTTCGCGGCCGAGACCGCACGCGCCCGGTCCGCCGCTGCCGCACCCAAGGAGTAGACGGCCAGATACACCGCGGCAATGGCCTGCTCGAGCTCGATGTACATATCGACCATGCGGTGCTGGAGCACCTGGAAGCCGCCGATCGGCTGACCGAACTGCTGCCGCTGTTTGGCATATTCGACGGTGTCCGCCAGCACCTTTCGCATGCAGCCGACTGCCTCGGACGCGATCGCGGCGATCGCCTCGTCCGCCGTGGCATCGATCGCCTCCCATGCCACGTCCTCGGCACCGAGCAGCGCATCGGCCGGCAACCGGAAGCCGGTGAAGGTGATATCGGAGCCGACCCGGTCGTCGATCGTCCGATACGAATGCAGCTCGACACCGGCGGGCGGCTCGGCGGCATCGAATTCGGTGAGGAACAGCGAGATTCCGTCCTTATCGCGCCGATCACCGGCGGTACGCGCGGTAATGAGCAGATGCGTCGCCAGCGGCGCACTGGTCACGACGGTCTTGACGCCATCGAGCACCCACTCGTCACCATCGCGACGCGCGGTGGTGGATACATCGTGCAGCGTCTGCCCCGAGTTCGGCTCCAGCGCCGCAAACGCGGTCCGCGCCGCACCGGAAACGATCTGTCGCAGTACCGAATCCGCACGCTCACCACCGGCCCGATTCAGCAGACCGGCGCCGACCACCACGGTGTCGACATACGGCTCGACGACCAGCGCACGGCCGAGTTCCTCGGTGATGATCATCAGCTCGACCGGACCACCGCCCATGCCATCGACCCGCTCGGGCAGGGTGGCACCGAGAATGTCCAGCTCTTCGGCGAATCCGCGCCACACGCTCGGCTGCCAACCGGCATCGGATTTCGCCGCGCCCCGGCTTTTGTCCAATTCGTAACGGGCGCCGAGGAATCCGGCCACCGCGTCGCGGAGCAGTTCCTGCTCATCGGTGAAGGTGAAGTCCATCAGAGCCCCAATGCTGCCTTGGCGAGGATATTTCGCTGAATTTCGTTGCTGCCCGCGTAGATCGAGCCCGCCCGGTCGTTGAAGTAGCGCAGCGGCGCGACCGCCTGCCAGTCCGCGCCGCTGCGATAACCGTCGGCGGGCGGGGTGAACTCGGCGATCGGCCCACCCGGCGCGGTGGCATGCGGCTGATAAACCCGCCCGCGCGGACCGGCTGCCTCCAGCGCCAATTCCGTGAGCCGCTGACTCAATTCGGTGGCCAGGATCTTGAGCATCGAGGACGCCGGACCCGGATTCTTGCCCCGCGCCATCGCCGAAAGCGTGCGGTACTCCAGGATTTCGAGCACCTCGGTGCGAATTCGAGCCTCCGCCAACTTCGCCGCGAATGCCGCGTCATCGATCAGCGGATTGCCGTCCGGCCCGGTCTGCCCAGCCGCCGCGGTGGCCACATCTTGGGCCATGACCTGCAGCATCGGCGCGGCCGCACCGCCACGCTCGTGCACGAGCAGATATTTCGCGACGGTCCAGCCGTCATCGATCCGACCGAGCACATTGGCCTTCGGCACCCGGACGTTATCGAAGAAGACCTGGTTCTGCACCTGTTCGCCGGAGGTCATCACCAGCGGGCGGATCTCGATGCCCGGCGTGGTCATATCGATCAGCAGGAAGGTGATGCCCTGCTGCTTCTTCCCCTCGCGCGAGGTCCGGACCAGGCAGAAGATCCAATTCGCCTCGGTGGCGTGGGTGGTCCAGATCTTGCTGCCGGTGCAGACGAAATCGGCGCCGTCATCGACGGCGGCCATGGTAAGTGAGGCCAGGTCCGAACCGGCCTCCGGTTCCGAATAGCCCTGGCAGAAGAAGACTTCCCCGGTCAGGATGCGCGGCAGATAGAAGGCCTTCTGCTCCGGCGTACCGAATGCGACGATCGCCGGCGCGACCATCCGGATGCCCATCGGCGAGAGCGACGGCGCACCGACCAGCATCGACTCGCGATTGAAAATGTAGTGCTGGGTGAGGCTCCAATCGCAGCCGCCGTGCTCCACCGGCCAGGCCGGTGCGGCCCAGCCGCGCTCATGCAGGATGTGCTGCCATTGCATGCTCGCCTCGTGGTCCGGGTACACGCTCGTCGCCAAGCGTCCGGCCCGCCGCAGCTGCGGCGTCAGCTTCTCGCCGAGAAATGCGCGAACCTCGTCGCGAAAGGCCAGATCGGCCGCTGACCAGTCGTAATCCATCTGCCCTCCCGGAGGGATCTGCGTCATTGCGTCGGGTCGTCCTGCGGCCCCATGAGACGCAATGTACGTCTGTCTCACCCCTAAAATCAAACTGATGCCACCTGCCTGCACTTGCGGGTGTCAGCAATCTTCGAAGGCGGCCTTGATGTATCCAGCGGACTGGTAGACGTAGTCGTAGGCCCACCTGGCGACCGACAGACGCGGCCCTGGATCCACCATCAGCACCTCGCCGTCCCAGCATTTCCCGAGGACGTAGCGGGCCCGCGAAATATGCGGCGTGAACGTGATGACGATGACTCGACGCCAATTTTCCGCGGCGGCGAGTTCGGCGAGTTCCCGGCCTTCGCCGCGCGTGGTGCGCGGCGACGGATCGAAGCAGGTGACCTGAAAGCTGTAGCGGCTGTGGCAGATTCGATTCACCAGCGCGCTGTCTTCATACGGGTCGGAGAACAGCACCCGGGGCGCGTAGCCCTCGCTCGCCAACCGCAGTCCCAGCTTCTCGCGCCCATCGTGCGCACCGCCGAGCACGAGAATCGCATCGGCTTTCGCGGGCACGTCCACCTGCGGCCGGACGTAAACCGGCCAAAGACCGGCGATCAGCACCACCACCGCAACACCGAGTACCACCCAGGCGCTGCGGGCCCGGATGCTGCGCTGGCGTCGCACAAGATCGATCGTAACCGGGCCGTCATCGGAGGGGTTTGAGCAGGTCAACAGGGCTATCCGCAATTCATGTCGCCACATGTACATCTGCTGTTGCCGAGACCCTTGCCTCGCTGACGTGGGGTGGCCATCGGCGGGACCTATCAATCGATCATGCGATGCACAGTCTTCGGAACCGGGTACCTCGGGGCCACGCACGCGGCGTGCATGGCCGAGCTCGGACACGATGTGATCGGCGTGGATATCGATCCGGGCAAGGTCGCGAAGCTGTCCGATGGCGTGGTGCCGTTCTACGAACCCGGGCTCGAGGAGGTGCTGCGCCGGAACCTGGACGCCGGTCGGCTGCGCTTCACCACCTCGTACGCGGAGGCCGCCGACCACGCCCAGGTGCATTTCCTCGGAGTCGGGACACCGCAGAAGAAGGGCGAGTACGCCGCGGACCTGAAATATGTGCACGCCGTGGTCGATACGCTCGCACCGCTGTTGGAGCGGCCATCGGTGATCGTCGGGAAGTCGACGGTGCCGGTCGGAACCGCCGCCGCATTGGGTACGCGGGCCCGCGCGCTGACCGACGCCGAGGTCGAGGTGGCGTGGAATCCGGAGTTCCTGCGTGAGGGTTTCGCGGTGAAGGACACACTGCGCCCCGATCGACTGGTGCTCGGCGTGGATCGCGCACGCGAAAACGCCGCCTGGGTCGAGGAATTGGTGCGCGAGATCTATGCCGATCTGATCGCGGCCGAGGTGCCGTTCCTGCTGACCGACCTGGCCACCGCCGAATTGGTCAAGGTCTCCGCGAATGCCTTTCTCGCGACCAAGATTTCCTTCATCAACGCCGTCTCCGAGGTCTGCGAGGCGACCGGCGCCGATGTGACCATGCTGGCCGACGCCCTCGGCTACGACGCGCGCATCGGCCGCCGATTCCTCAATGCCGGACTGGGTTTCGGCGGCGGCTGCCTCCCCAAGGACATCCGCGCATTCATGGCGCGCTCCGGCGAACTCGGCGCCGATCACGCGGTGGCCTTCCTGCGCGAGGTCGACAACATCAATATGCGCCGCCGCACCAAGATGGTCGATATGGCCGCGCGGGCCTGCGGCGGGTCGCTGCTCGGCGCCAATGTGGCGGTGCTGGGTGCGGCCTTTAAACCCGAATCCGACGATGTGCGTGACTCACCCGCGCTGAATGTGGCCGGGATGATCCAGCTGCACGGTGCGGTGGTGACGGTGTACGACCCGAAAGCGGCGGAAAATTCGCGACGGGTCTTCCCCACGTTGAACTACGCGACCTCGGTGACCGAGGCCTGCGATCGCGCCGACGTGGTGCTGGTGCTGACCGAGTGGGACGAATTCGTCGCATTGCGTCCGCAAGACCTCGATCCGGTGGTTCGCAAACGGTCGATCATCGACGGTCGGAACTGTCTCAATCGAGCCACCTGGAGAGACGCCGGATGGGTGTACGCGGGACTCGGCACACCGTAGAGTTGCCTGCGACGCGGGGGCGACGCCGGGACGATCAGGTCCTGCCTTCGGGTCTGTCGGACGTCGGCGGTAGGGTCCCGAAAGCGGGCCGATTCCCCTGGCGGGCGGCGCAGGCTCGCATGTCGTGATGTGTGAAACGGGATGGGCAGCTGATGAGTTCGGTTCTGGGAGTTTCGGTGGGGGCCGGCGCCGTCCGTATGGCGCGACCACACACCGCGAGCCCCCACGGCCCCATCGCCCCGCATTCCTTCGATCTGCAGACCATTCCGGTTGTCGAGCACCAGGTGGAGGAGCTGGCCGCCGAGGCGATCGGCGTGACGCTGGAATCCATGCCCGGTATCGCGGCCACCGCGATCGCCTACCGCAGTGAGCAGCATGCCAAGGCGCTGCGCGCGGCCATGGCGCGTCAGCAGCTCACCAATTACGAACTGGTGCCCGAAATTGTCGCCGCGGTCGAATTCGCGCAGGCCACCGGGGATATCCGCGGCATCTCCTCACTCGTCGTCTACGACCTCGGCAGCTCCGGACTGACGGTCAGCGTCGTCGACACCCAGACCCGTGAGATCCGGCACAGCGAACGCACCAGCGATATCAGCGGCGATTACCTGGATTCGCTGATCCGCGAACAGCAGATCGCCTCGGGCCGGATCGCGCATCCGCCGGATTCGGCGGGGCTGGCCGCCCTGGACGCACTGTGCCGCGAGGCCAAAGAGCAACTGTCCTCGAATACCGCCGTGGCACTGCCCAGCGAGCAGGGTTTGGTGCTGCTGGCCCAGGAGAATTTCGAAGCCCTCATCATGCTGGCGATCGAATCGTCGGCGCGGATGGCGCGCGATGTCATCGTGCGCTCGGATCGTCCGGTGCACGGTGTGCTCGCGATCGGCGGTTGTGCGCGAATTCCGCTGATCGCCAAGGTGCTCGAACGCTGGATGGGTGTGCCGGTCATCGTCCCCGACAACCCGGAGACGGTGGTCACCCGCGGTGCCGCCCTGATGGCGCGTCCGGTGCGGACGGTCGTTCAGACCCCGCAGCAGCACGCGCCCGCCGCGGATGCGCTGCTCGATGACGATGAACTCTCACCCGCCTGGCTATCCGCACCGCCCAAGCGGCGCCGCGGCAAGCGGGAAATCAATGGTGCGGTGTTGACCGTCAGCGCGCTGGCTGTCGTCGCGGCGATCGGACTCGGACTCGGTTACGGCCCACAGGTTCTCACGCGCGATTCGCAGAGCAGTGACCACCCGACCTCGGTCTCGCCGACCAGTCCGCCGCGCACCACCACCCTGGACCCGCAGATCGCCGTCGCCCCGGCCAGCACCACCGAGTCCGCCGAGTCAGTAGCCGCCCCGCCACCGTACCGTGCGACGACCACGGAGTCGCCCGCGCCCACGGCCGGCCCGAATACCATTGTCGTGCCAGGACTTCCGCCGATCGTGGTGCCGACGATTCCGCCCGTGATCCTCCCCTTCCCGCCACCCGCGCCGCGCTGAACTGGTCAGGCATTACGCAGAGGCGATTCGGTCACGACACGTGCGCGATCGAATATGTGCGGTGACCGAGGGGCACTGGGCGGTGCCACCTGCCGCAGCCGGCGGCGGTTACCGAGGAATCGGTCCGTCGTCGTCCCAGTATCCGCGCTGGTCAGGGCGGGGGTATCCGCGCGGGTCGGTGTCGTAGTCTGGCTCGTAGTCCTGTGGGTCGGCGCTGCGGTAGCCCCGATTGCGATCGTATGCACGGGGATTCGCGGGTTGGTCGTTCCAGGAATCCGGGCCCGGCTCGTCGTCCCGGGTCGGGGCAGAGGTCCGTTGGTGGCCGGGAGCTGTCGTGGCGCCGGTCGAGTTACGTGTGGACGGCCGGGAGCGCCGGGCAGGTGCGGACGACTCGGACTTCGCATGGCGTGAGTGCCGGGCCGGGGCAACGGGTTCGGGCTTGTGCCCGAAGGGACGGGCGAGCATTACGGCGATCGCCGTGGTCAACGGGACCGAAAGCGCCAGCGCGATACCGCCGACGGAGGAGCGAGCGATTTCGATCGCCACCGCGTCACCGGTCAGTACGTCGCGGATGGAGCGGCCCGCGACGCTGAACAGCAGCAGCAACGGGAGCGCGCCACCGGCGTAGGCCAACACCAGGGTGTAGACCGTGCTCGCGATGTGGTCCCGGCCGACGCGCATGGCAGCTGCGAAAACCTCGCGGCGCGAAGCGGATTCATCGATGGCGGCAAGTTCGAAGGCGGCCGAGGCCTGGGTGATGGTGACGTCGTTGAGCACACCGAGCGAACCGATGATGAAGCCCGCCAGCAGCAGACCGGTAATGCTGACGTGCTCGATGTAGGTGGCGACGTTGGTGTTCTGTTCCTCGGATAGGCCGGTCAGATGCGTGACCTCGATGGCGATCCAGGACAGAACTGCCGCGACGATCATCGATGTCAGCGTGCCGAGCAGCGCCGAACTGGTGCGCAGATTCACACCGTGCGCCAGATACAGCACGGCATACAGGATCATCGCACCCGCGACCAGCGCGACCGGAATAGCGGGCTTACCGTCCAACAATGCGGGCAGCATGAACAGCACGAGCACCGCGAAGGCGAAGACCAGCCCGAGCAGCGCCCGCAACCCGCGCCAGCGCGCCACCACGATGACCACGACCACGAAGGCCAGCACGATCAGGGTCAGCGGCAGCCCGCGCGAGTAGTCCTCGAACGAGTACAGTGGCATTCCGCTCGGATCGGTCTGCCGGACGATCCGGATGTGGTCACCGGCATGCAGATCGGGTTGTCCTGGGCCGGGAGCGATTTCGAACAGGGTGTGATTGCCCTTGTGCGGACCGGAATCGATGCTGATCAGACTGCGCTGACAGGTGTAGCCTGCGGCGCGCGGCTGCTCGGGCTTATCGATGAACACCTTGCCGATCGAACTGCTGCCGCACGCACCGACGTCCTGCATCACCACGGTTCCGGCCTCGGTCTGCACCGCGCCGCCGCCCGCGTTCTGCATCGGCAGCGGGATATCGATGTGCTGGCTGCTCGGCCACAGCACGATCGCGGCGATCACGACAACGACACCGATCGCGGCGAGCAGTCCGACGACCACACGGGCCGCGGTCGCGCCGATCGCGATGGGGCCGGAATGGTCGTGGTGATGGTGATGATCACTCATGGCTCACCGGACTCCTACCTTTTCGTCTGTAGTCCAGGGTGCGAGCTTAAAGGATTTCATTTTCAAGATCGGACTCGCGGACCGGCAGCGACCGACGAAGAGTCAGGAAAAGGTGCCCACCCGTCGCCCGACCATCACCGCTCATCGAATCGCTTCGCGATGCTGTACCGGGGGGAAGTTCGGGAGGGGGCGGCGGAGAGCAGGGGGATGTCTCCGCCGCCCGCAGGTTGGCGCCCAGGGGGGTAGGCAGCCTAACCCGAGGCCAGGTTGTCCAGGGGGGGTAGACAACTTGACCGGGCACTCGAAGTGCCAAGAGACACTGTACACAAAAAGTCTCGTTTAGCGCTAGCTAGTAACCAAAACTCGCAACTATCCGTACGCCGGGTATGTTTTGCCCCCGGAAGCGGGGCGATCCGGTAACCCAGCGCACGCTGACGAGGAAGTTCGGACCGTCCAGTCGCTACTGCCGATAACTCGACAGGAAGTTCCCGAAGCGCTCGATCGCCACCGCGAGATCCCGTGCCCACGGCAGCGTGACGATCCGCAGATGATCATGATTCGGCCAGTTGAACCCGGTCCCCTGCACCATCAAGATCTTCTCCTGCAGCAGCAGATCCAGGATCAGCTTCGAATCATCGTGGATTTCATAGACGTTCGGATCCAACTTCGGGAACGCGTAGAGCGCACCCTTCGGCTTCACACAGGAAACGCCCGGGATCATATTCAGCCGCTCCCACGCGACATCGCGCTGCTCGAGCAGTCGGCCGCCGGGCAGGATCAGATCCTCGATGCTCTGATGTCCGCCGAGTGCCACCTGAATCGCGTGCTGCGCAGGCACATTCGGGCAAAGCCTGGTCGAGGCGAGCAGATCGATGCCCTCGAGGAAACCAGCCGCATGCTCCTTGGGTCCGGTGATCGCCAACCACCCGGAGCGATAGCCCGCGACCCGGTAGGCCTTGGAAAGTCCGTTGAAGGTCAGGCACAGCAGATCGGGCGCGAGCGTCGCCAACGAAATGTGCTTGGCGTCGTCGTAGAGGATCTTGTCGTAGATCTCGTCGGCGAGCAGCAGCAGTTGATGCTTGCGCGCGAGGTCGACCAGTTGCTGCAGCACCTCGGTGGAGTACACCGCACCGGTCGGGTTGTTCGGATTGATGACCAGCAGCGCCTTGGTCTTATCGGTGATCTTGGATTCGATATCGGCGATATCGGGCTGCCAGCCGTTGGATTCGTCACACAGGTAGTGCACCGGGGTGCCACCGGCCAGGCTGGTCATGGCGGTCCACAACGGATAGTCGGGCGCCGGGATCAGCACCTCGTCACCGTTGTCGAGCAGCGCCTGCATGGTGATGGTGATCAGCTCGGAGACGCCATTACCCAGGTAGACGCCGTCGACATCGAGTTCGGGGAAGCCGGGGACCAGCTCATAGCGGGTCACGATGGCGCGCCGGGCCGACAGGATGCCCTTTGATTCGGAGTAGCCCTGCGCATACGGCAGCGCGGCGATGATGTCGCGCATGATCACATCGGGCGCCTCGAAACCGAAGGGCGCGGGATTGCCGATATTCAGCTTGAGGATGCGATGCCCCTCCGCCTCCAGCCGTGCCGCATGTGCGCCCACCGGTCCACGAATTTCGTAGAGGACGTTCTGCAGCTTCGTGGATTGCTCCAGGACGCGCGGCGGGTGATGCGGTAGATGGCTAGGACTCACCCTGCCTATGGTGCCATCCCGGGCAACTGGTTAATGAACGCCTGATGGCAGCGCCTTCGGTGCTGCGTGTTCGCGGCCCCCTGCTGTCTCGCGCCCGAGCCGTCGAGACTCGCGCCTGCGGCGCATGCGCCTCGACGACTCGGACGCGAGACGGGCCGCGAACTCCTCGCTCGTAAAACTCGCTCCGTGATGTCGACAGTGCTTGTAGCCGCAGCTCGGTCCAGCGCGCTCACCGCAGGATCAGGACGACGCGTTGCCCGGTGGGATGCCTTTGGCCGCAGTGGTTCCGCAGAACTCTTCGATTTTCTCGTCGAGGAACCGCGCCTCGACGGCGTCGCGGAACTCCGGTCCGGCGATCCGCCGCCGCAGCCCGACGAGCCGTTCCTCCAGTTGGGCGATGCGCTTGTCCTCGGCCAGGCCGAGTACCGGAACCAGCGCGGCGGCCGCGCCGTCCAGACTGCCGTTGATCAGATGCGCCGCGGCGCTGTCGACCCGGGCCATCGCCTCGGTGCCGTAGGAACGCCGCTCGGACGGACCGTTCGCGTACAACTCGATGGCCTGTTGCGTCGCGGCCAACGCGGGTTCGGCCTGACCGAGATGGATATAGGTCGCGCCCGCGTAGTAGTGGGCCTTGGCCTCGTTGAAGCCGAATACGCCGCCGACCTCATCGTGCAGCGAGTCGGTATCGGACACCTCGCGGGCATCGTCGGCGGCCCGGATACAGCGATCGGCATCGGCGTCACTGCCCAACCGGGACCAGATCCTGGCCTCGATATTCAATAGTCGAACCTTGGCCGTGGCCGATTCGGCGAAGTCCTGCCCGCTCTGTGCCAGCAGCACTCCCCGACGCGGTCGATCGGACCAGTATTCGATCAGCGCGTGCATGCCGCGGGTCCAGGCGCGCAACCCGTTGTGACCACACAATTCCGAATAGGCCCAGGCCGCTCTGATCTGCTCGCCCGCGGCATCGAGATAGCCGAGGTCGGTGCTCGCATTGGCGAGCAATCCCGACAGCGTGCCCGCCAGCAGATACAGGTGGCTGGTATCGGCGGGGCGCTGATGTCCCTCCAGCAGCCGGTACACCCGGCGGCGCACTCGCAGCATCTCCACCATCATCGGTACGGGCGGGATGTGCACATATTCGTTCGCGATGCGCGTGACATCAGCATCGAGCTGTTCCAAGGCGGTGGCACCCACATTGGTACTCTCGGCCTGGCCGGCATGCTCGCTCGCCTCATGGGCAGCCGCCATGATCAGATCCCTCTCCGAAATCGCCGCTAACGCATCACCTCTCATCGCACCGGCGTCTATGAGAGCCAAAAGGTCCGCGTCACTCGAATAATTGGCGCGAGCCGAGACATCGGCCCGCCTTTCGAATCCGGGCGCGGTCGGCCGATCGAACACTGGTTGATCGATCATGGCCGCAAACCGCGCCCGCACAACATCGTCGGACCTGGCCAGGGAGGTATCGAGGGCGGCTTGATTCACCGGGCGTGGATGGACCCGCGCGCCGCCGGCCTCCCACTTCGATACGAGCCGCTCGTGCACACCCAGATGTGCCGCGAACTCCCGGATACTCATCCGCCTGGCATCGCGAAGGGCTCGGGCCTCTCTACCTGACCACTGCCGGACCACGATGTCATCCCTTCCGAACGAACTCCTTCCCAGGGTACGAGCGCTTTGTGAGTGCGGCCACAGGCAAAAGCCGTCCGCTATCAGAGGCAGCGGAATGGCAGTAGAAGGCGAGCGGGTGGGCAATTCCCGAATCGCCGTCCGGCACAGGACCCTTGGACACGAGGAGGCAAGGAGTTGGCCGTGAACGTGGAGAAACTCAGAACAGTCGACGATTGGGTGGCCTATTACCGGCACGAGTTCGGATTACCGGTCACTGAACGCGGCGGGTTCGTGATGCTGCCCATCACCGGCCGGGTCTGCGTTGTCCATCTGCCGACGCGCCGGGCCGAAAAGGTCAGGGCCGCTTTGGAACAGCAAGGGACGAGGGGCCCCATGCTGGCCAGGCAGATCCGCTGGAGCTTCCTCGCCGAGCCGGACAGTCGGCCGGGCGCACAGGTATTGGAGGTGCTGAACCGTCTCGATATAGGCATACCGGCCATCGGCAGTGCCGTGATGTTGCCGACCGGGCTCGGTCGATGGACCCGGGAAGGGTGCTTCTGGGTCAACCCACCGAGTCGCGGCGACACGCTCCCACCGTTATCCGTCGTCATCACGACGGCACTCGCGGTGGGGGCGGGTGGCGGGGACTGAATGCGTCGTCGGTCCCCGCCGCCGGGCCCTACCGAGTCCGCCCCTCTACTGGCAGTCGACAGGGGCGGGCTCGGTCGGGCGTTTTGCGGGCCGATCCAACGTGGGCGAAGAGGCAGCGAAAGGGCAGTGGGGTTGCGTCCTGGAGCCGAAACCCGTACGCATCTGCAAGATTCGAGCGAGACGAGGAAGATCGTTCGGATCGACGCCGAGGCGTACGGGTCACCGCCGAAAGTGCCTGCCGCCGGCCGCAACTACTTCCGGCCCGCCGAAACCCGCACTGCCACTGATTACGTGGGCAGCGGGAAGTTCAGATATGACCGGGAAGGGGTCGGTCCGCGCTGACCCTGGTATTTGGAGCCCGCGCTGGTGCTGCCGTAGGGGTTCTCGGCCGGACTGGTCAGGCGCAACAGGCACAGCTGACCTATCTTCATACCCGGCCACAGGGTGATCGGCAGATTCGCCACATTCGACAGTTCCAGTGTGATGTGGCCGCTGAAGCCCGGATCGATGAAGCCCGCCGTCGAGTGAGTCAGCAGGCCGAGCCGTCCGAGACTCGACTTACCCTCCAGCCGACCGGCCAGATCGTTCGGCAACGTGCACACCTCGAGCGTGGAGCCGAGCACGAATTCGCCGGGGTGCAGCACGAACGGCTCACCCGCGCCGGGCTCGACCAGACTGGTCAGCTCATCCTGACGTTGCGCCGGATCGATATGGGTGTACCGAGTGTTGTCGAATACCCGGAACAGCCCATCGAGGCGCACATCGATACTCGACGGCTGGATCAGATTTTCCAGGAGCGGCTCGACGCCGAGACGCCCAGCGGCGATCTCCGCACGGATGTCACGATCGGAAAGCAGCACGCCGACGAGCGTAGCGCCTGCTCGATACCGCTGCTCAGCCGCCGCATGGTGACGAGCTGCCGCCACCTTGTCGATGGCTCGGTTGCCTTGTCCCGGACCCGATCTCAGTGATTTCCGTCCGAGGCTTCGGTTGTCTGCACGAGTCTGTCGGACATGGCGCTGGTGATGAACTTGGGAATCGCGGGGGCGAATATTTTGAGATAGGAGTCCACCCATTCATGGCGGGAGCTGAGGAATGGGAAGTCGGTGGCGGCCATATGGCGTATGGCGAGCATGGGCAGGGGCGCGTCGAGTGCGGGAAAGGCCGGGTTGCGCAGCCCCGGGACGGTGCAGCCCGGATAGAACTGACCGAGCATCAGCCCCTGCGCGACGAACCGCGACTTCTGGTCATGTTGCACCGCGTCGATGTCGGCGTAATCGGTGAGGTCCGGGAAGACCGCGAGGACGGCCTTGAACTTGCACTCGGGTTCGTCCTGGGGTGGCAGGGCGGGGAACATGTCGTACAGATCGTCGATGATCGCGGTCAGGCACTCGGCGTCCACGGAAGGGCCCTCGAAGAATACGGCCCAGAGCGACTGGTTTGCGACGGCGTGGCCGGTGTAAGGACAAACCGGACCGGATCGGCCGAGGTCGGGGTGTGGCCGACACAGGTAGTCGCAAGTCCACCTGCGTAATTCGGCAGCACAGGGGTGCGGGGCGATACGCGGCGCCGGATCGGCGGCGAATAGGTTGACCGGCTCGATGCCGGAGCGTGTCCCGACGATTCGGTACGGCTTCATGATCGGCTTGTCCTTGCGGAGGTGGCGGGTTCCATCGGGGTGGTCCCGGCTGAGCGGAAGTGCTCGGTGAGGACGAGTCCGATCGCGCGCAGCGACTCGGGTTCGATCATCCGCTCGTGCCGGACCGGAATGTGATGGTCGGTGATCTGGCCGTTGATCAGGTTGTTCCATGCCAGGGCCGGCGAGGGGCCGTCGTCTGTGTGGGCGGCGGCGCTGAAGTAGATCAAGTCGCCGTCGAAGGGAGTCGGCCGGTGGTTCCACGTGAGATCGACGAGCCGGGTGTAGTCGTCGTGCAGGATCACGAGGTGCTCGGGGGTCACGGCAGTGAAGAGTCTGCCTTGTCGGTGGAGCAGTTCGGCCGCGTCCGCGGCGGTGAGATCGGCCGCGTCCGGTGGCATGTCGATACCGGCGAACTCGGCGAGCAGCTGCGCGATGGAAGGCGTGGGCACGCGGACGGTATCGGCGGTGACGACGCGGGTGTCCATCATGGCCAGGGTGACGACGGACTCACCGTCGCCGCGGAGTTGGACCGCGATCGCGTGCGCGATGGTGCCGCCGAGCGAGTAGCCGAGCAGGTGGTACGGGCCGTGCGGCTGGACACTCCGGATCTCTCGGACATAGCGGGCGGCGAGTTGGTCGAGCGTCTCGAACTCCGCCGCGGCCTCGCTGAATGCCGGGGATTGCACCCCGTACACGGGGCGGTCGGGATCGAGGTGCTGCACGAGTCCGCTGAAACCCCAAGCCAATCCGATGGCCGGGTGGACGCAGAACAGCGGCGGCTCGGTTCCGGCGGCGCGCAGCGGGAGAAGGACGGACAACGCATCGCCGGGGTCCTGTTCGTCGAGCCCGTGCCGACGCATGTCGATGCGGCGGGCCAGTGACTCGGGCGTCGGATCGGTGAAAATCCACTGAACCGGCACGTCGACACCGGTCGACTCCGCAAGGCGTGCCACCAGCTCGGCCGCGGCGAGCGAGTTGCCGCCGAGGCTGAAGAAGCCGTCGTCGAGGCCGACCCGCTCGATGCCGAGGGTCCGGGTGAAGGCGTCGCAGACGGTGCCCTCGAGTGCGGTGGACGGCGGCCGGAACCGGGCGGGCCGCCAGTCGGGTGTGGGTAGGGCCTGGTAATCGACTTTGCCGGTGGAGGTGAGGGGTATCCGGTCCACCGTCAGGATGGCCGTGGGGATCATATGCGTGGATAGTCGCGTTGCGAGGTGGGCGGTCAGTGTGGCGGTGTCGGTCGTACTGCGGGGAGCGGGCACCACGTAGCCGACGAGTTGAGTGCTGCCGTTGGGGCCGGTGTGCACCGTGACGGCGGCCTGGTCGATGCCGGGGTGGTCGCGCAGCGCGGCCTCGATGTCACCGGGTTCGATGCGGTGGCCGTTGATCTTGAGCTGTGCGTCGCTGCGACCGGAGAATCGCAGTGTTCGATCGGTAGTCCAGCTGACCAGGTCGCCGGTCCGGTACATGCGTGTCCCGGCCGGTCCGTACGGGTCGGGGACGAATCGGGCTGCTGTGGTTGCAGGTTGGCGGTGGTACCCGCGGGCGAGGCCCGGTCCGGACACGTACAGTTCGCCGACCACTCCGGCCGGGACGGGGCGCAATCTGCGGTCGAGTACGACGGCGGTGAATCCGAGCACCGGGCCGCCGATTGTCATCGGGCCGCCGGTGGTCGTGGTCAGCGGGGCATGGCCGCAGCTGACGATTGTGGTTTCGGTGGCCCCATAGGCGTTGAGCACGGTGCGGCCCGGCGTCCACTGTGCTGCCAGATCGGGTGGGCAGGTCTCGCCGCCCAGGATCAGTGTGTCGAGGGTGTCGACTTCGTCGGCGTGCAGTGATGCGAGCACGGTGGGAGTGACGGCGGCATGGGTCACCCGTTCGGCATTGATCAACTCGGCCAATGCGGCGCCGGCGACTACCGATGCGGGGGCCACGACCAGGGTGGCGCCGGCGGCGGTCGCGCTGAACCATTCGAGGATCGAGACGTCGAAGGTCGGTGCGGCGGCGGCGAGCATCCGAGAGGCCGGGGTGAGGCCGAACCGCTCCCGTATTTCGGCGGCGAGATTCGCTATCCCGGTATGGGTGACCACAACTCCTTTGGGTGTCCCGGTGGAGCCCGAGGTGTAGATCAGGTAGGCGGGATGCTCCGGCCGTAGCGGGGTTGCGCGCTCGGCGTCATCGATCGTCGCGGGGTCCGTCTCCGCCGTCATCGCGACGAAGGCGGGATCGTCGAGGGCGAGCCATTCGAGTGTGTCCGGCAACTGCTCTCGGTAGGTGTCCAGGGTCAGCCCGACTGCGGCACCGGAATCGGTGAGAATCCGCGTGACCCGGTCGCGCGGATGGGTGGGATCGATCTGAACGAACGCGCCGCCGGACTTGGCGACCGCCCACACGGCGATGACAGCGTCGATACAGCGCGGAAGCGCCACGGCAACCAGCGCTTCCGGACCGATTCCCATATCGATCAATACGCGCGCCCAGCGGTTGGAGGTTTCGTCGAGTTCGCGATACGACAGCCGCACGCCGTCGCAGACCAGCGCTTCCGTACCGGGCGTCATCGCGACCGCAGCCGACAACACCTGCGGCAGTACCGACGGCATCGTGCCGGGCCGACCGTGGACGGGCACCAGCGCGGCCTGCTCGACGGGCGACAACAGCTGCAGTTCGGTGATCGGGAGCTCGATATGCGCGGCGACGGTGTCCAGGACGCGCAGCACCCGGTCGGCGAGGGCGTCGATCTGCTGTCGCGTGAACAGTTCAGGCAGGTATTCGAAGGTCAGGTGCAGCCGGGTGTCGTGGTGCACGACCAGGCCGAGCGGATAGTGTGCGGCGTCTCGTCCGTCGATGCCGCGGACGTGCATGCCGGCGATGTCGAGGTCTTCGGACAGCCCGGCCCGGTCGACCGGGTAGGACTCGAAGACGGTCACGGTGTCGAACATCGCGGGGGCACCGGCCACCTGTTGGATCCGGGCGAGTCCGAGGTGGTGATGATCGAGCAGCGCGGCTTGTTCGGTTTGGATTCGCCGCAGCAGCTGGGCGAGGCTTTCGCGGTGGTCGAGCCGGACCCGCACGGGCACCGTGTTGACGAACAGTCCGATCATCGATTCGATGCCGGGAAGCTGTGGCGGACGCCCGGAGACGGTGGTGCCGAACACCACGTCTTCGCGGGCGGTCGCGTTGGCGAGCACGAGCGCCCAGGCCGCTTGGACGACGGTGTTGAGCGTGGTCTCGTGTTGGTGGGCCACCTCGACCAAGGCCGCGGTGTGGTCCTGGCTCAGCTGCACCTGCACTTCGCGCGCCGCGGCGGTGGTTCGGCGGCCGCGGTCCTCGGGAGCCAGCAGCGTCGGCTCGGCGACCCCTTCCAGTGCCTGTGCCCAGGCGGTTTCCGCACCGACCCGGTCCTGGCCGCTCAGCCACATCAGGTAATCGCGGTAGGGACGCACGGGGGGCAGTGCCGAGGGGTCGCCATCGCCGGCGTAGAGGATCAGCAGTTCCCGGATCAGCAGTGGTGTGGACCAGCCGTCGATCAGGATGTGATGCATGCTCAACAGCAGCCGGTACTGCTGCGGGGCGATCCTGATCAGTGTCAGTCGTAACAGTGGCGCCACGGTCACGTCGAAATGTCGGTCGCCGTCCATGACTTGCTCGAGTGCGGCCGCGGTGTCGTCGTGCTCGGCCAGGTCGAGCTCGGCGAACGGTACGTCGACCTGCCGGTACACGACCTGGACCGGCTCGCGGGCGCGGTCGCGCACGAACGCGGTCCGCAGGTTCGGGTGCCGTCCGAGCAGAGTCCGCGCGGCGCGGCGCAGCCGGTCCGCGTCGACGCGCCCGCCGAGTTCGACAGAGAGTTGCACGATGTAGGCGTCGACTGCGCCGTCGGCGAGCTGGGCATGGAACAGCAGCCCCGCCTGCAGCGGCGTGAGCGGCCAGATGTCGTCCAAAGCCGGGTGTCGGGTCTCCAACCGGTCGATCGCGGCCTGGTCGAGATCGACTAGGCCGACATCGGAGGGTGTCAGCCCGCCGACACCGGGACGGGCCGCGTAGGTAGCCAGAGCCGTCACGGCGTCGCACCACAGTTCGGCGATGTCGGTGACTTCGGCGCAGGTGAGCACGCCGGACGGGTAGTCCCAGGCGGCGGTCAAGGCGGGGCCATCCGAGGTATCCGTGGTGACCGCGTTGACGCCGAGCACGGCAGCCGCGGCCGCCTCGGGATTCTGGTTGCCGCCGCCGGTGGCGCCATCGGCGGGCAGCCATCCGCTGTCGCGCAACGCCTCGGGAACGGTGTCCAGACGACCGAGATAGTTGAAGCTCACCTGCGGGGCCGGCAGCGCACGCAGGATGGGGGCGGTATCGGCGCTGAGGTAGCGCAGCAGCCCGTAGCCGATCCCGCGGTCGGGGACCTCGCGCAGTTGTTCCTTGACCGATTTGATGACCGCCGCCGCGGCAGCACCCGCGGCGAATGCGTCGTCGATGTCGATACCGGACAGGTCGAGCCGCACCGGGTAGGCGGTGGTGAACCATCCGACCGTGCGGGTCAGGTCGGCGCCGGGGAGCACGGTGTCGTGGCGGCCGTGGCTTTCGAGTGTGAGCAGCGTTTCGGTGACGTGGTCGCCGTGGCGCTGTCGCCATCGAGTCAGTGCCAGTGCGAGCCCGCCGATGAGGGCGTCGTCCACACTGCCGCGGAACACCTGGGGCAGGGTGGTGAGCACAGCGCGGGTCACCGAGGTCGGCAGCGTCACCTCGACGGTCGCGACGGTGGCCTGCACGTCGAGCTCGGGGTCGACCGGGCGCGAGCCGATCGGCGGATCGGCGGCGCCGAGCGTGGATCGCCACCAGTCGAGTTGATCGAGGCTCTCGGCGGCGGCGTTCAGGCCGTGCGCCCAGCGTCGCATCGACGTGCCGACGGGTGCGAGCTGCGGCCGTAGCCCGGCACCGATCTGGGCCCAGGCTGTGGCGAGGTCGGGAATCAGGATCCGCCACGACACCCCGTCGACGACCAAGTGGTGTGCGACAACGAGCAGCCGTCCCGGCCGCTGCGCCCAGTCGAACCAGACCAACTGCAGCATGACGCCCGCGGCGGGGTCGAGGCGTTCGGCGGCCGCGTGCGCCTCGGCGTCGGCGATCGCGGCGAAGGCGGCGCTGTCCGGCGCCGCTGCCACCGGCACACACCGGATCAGCCCGGCGGCGATTGTCGCGGTCGGCGGCACCTGCAATGCCCACCCGGACGGGTGCCTTTGCTCCGGCTGCAGTCGGGCCCGCAGCATGTCGTGCTGATCGATCACCGCTTGCACGGTGGCCTCGATCCCCTCGACATCGATACCGCTCGGCAGCGTGAGCATCACCCACTGGCAGAAATGGTCGAATCCGCCGCGTTCGAACATCCAGCACATGATCGGCGTCAGCGGTACCGGCCCGACGCCGCCGCCGGGAAGCTCCGCCGGAAGAGCGGCCGCCGCGGTGCTGTCCTGGACTGCGACATGGGCCAGTTCCGCGACCGTCTTCCGCTCGAATACCTCCCGAGTGGAGAACACCACACCGGCTGCTCTGGCTCGGGTCACCAACTGGATCGACATGATGCTGTCGCCGCCCAGGCCGAAGAACGAATCATCGACTCCGACCCTGTCGATGCCCAATACCTCGGCGAACAGTCCGGCCAGCGTCCTTTCCACCTCGGTGACCGGCGCCCGGAATTCGGCCCGGCCGGTGGTGAAGTCCGGCTCGGGTAGCGCGGCGCGGTCGAGCTTGCCGCTCGCCGTCACCGGCAACGTGTCGAGCACCATCACGGTCGCGGGCACCATCTGCGGGGCCAGCCGCTGTTCGGCGCACGCGAGGACCGCGGCCGAGTCGAGCTCGGCGCCGGGCTCGGGCACCACGTACCCGACCAACCGGTCACCCGAGGCCGCGCCCCGGCGGACGGTCGCGGCCGCTCGCGCGACACCGGCACAGGCCAGCAGGCCCGATTCGACCTCGCCGAGTTCGATGCGGAAACCACGGAGCTTGACCTGGAAGTCGGCCCGGCCCACATAGTCGAGTGTCAGATTCCCCTCCGGTAGCCGCAGCCACCGCACCAGGTCACCGGTCCGATACATACGCCGGCCCTGCTCCACGAACGGAGCGGCGACGAAGCGCGAGGCCGTCAACCCCATCCGGTTGCGGTAACCACGAGCCAGAGCCGGGCCCGTGAGATACAGCTCGCCGACAATTCCGACGGGCACCGGCCGCAACCAGGCGTCGAGCACGACGTGCCCGACCCCGCGGATCGGTCCGCCGACCGTCGCAGGCTCACCTGCCACCAGCGGCGCGCTGGCGTCGGTCTGGATCGTGGCCTCTGCCGGACCGTAGGTGTTGAACAATCTCCGGCCCGGCGCCCACCGTGCCACGAGGTCGGGTGAGGGCGCTTCGCCACCGACCACGACCGTCGCGAGGTTCTCCAGGCCGGCCGGGTCGACGGTCGCCAAGGCCGTCGGTGTCAGTGCGGCATGGGTCACCCGCTCGCTGGACAGGATCCGCGCCAGCTCGTTCCCGCCGTAGACGGTCGGCGGCGCGATCACCAGCCGCCCACCCGATGTGAACGCCCAGAGCAGTTCCAGGACGGCCGCGTCGAAACTCGGCGACGCGACATGCAGCACCCGCGCGCCGGGCTCGATATCGAACCGCGAACACAGCTCGGCCACCAGGTCTGCCAAACCTTGGTGCGATACCACCACGCCTTTGGGCACACCCGTCGAACCGGAGGTGTAGATCAGGTACGCCGCATGATCGAGCCGGATCGGCCCTGTTCGCTCCGCATCGGTCACCGGCGCCGCCGACGCCGCCGACACCTCGGCTTCGACCACCGCCTCGTCGAGGACCAACCAAGACACCGTTCCTGGCAAGCGATCTCGCCACTGTGACAAGGTGATTCCCACTGCCGCACCGCAATCGGTGAGCATGTGCTCGATCCGGCCGGTCGGATACTGCGGGTCTATCGGCACGAATGCCGCCCCCGACTTCGCCACCGCCCATACCGCAAGCACCGACTCGACCGATCGTGGCAGCCCCACCGCCACATTGGTCTCTGGCCCCACACCCCGATCGATCAACAACCGGGCCAACCGATTCGACTGCGCATCGAGTTCGCCGTAGGTCCACAGCCGATCCTCGTACACCATCGCGACCGCGCCCGGATCCCGCTGCACCGTCGCCGCCAACAGCTCCGGCAGCACTCGCCCCGGCACCGCCGGGGAGCCCGATACCGGCGTCAGCTCCCGGTATTCCGCGGGTGAAAGCAGATTCAGGCGGTCCAGCGGCAGATCCGGGTCGGTTACGACGACACCGAGCACGCGCAGGATGCGCTGCAGGGTCGCGGTCATCGTGTCGTGGTCGAAGAGTTCGGGCAGGTACTTGATCTTCAGGTGGAGTCTGGTGTCGATCCGCGCGACCACTCCCAGCGGATAGTGCGCGCCGTCGGTCCCCGCGACGTCGACTACTCGCATGCCCGCGATATCGGTGTCCGCCGTCAGCCCGAAACGGTCGATCGGGAACGATTCGAATACCGTCATCGTGTCGAACACCGCCCCCGGCCCGGCCACCCGCTCGATTTCGGTGAGGCCGACGAACTGGTGGTCGAGCAGGTCCGCCTGTTCGGTCTGGATTCGGTCGAGCAGTTGTCCCAGGCTCTCGTCGGCGTCGAGACGGACCCGCACCGGCACTGTGTTGATGAACAGTCCGATCATCGATTCGATACCCGCGATCCGCGCGGACCGTCCGGAGACCACGGCGCCGAACGTCACATCGTCCCGAGAAGTCAACGTGCCCAACACGATTGCCCATGCCAGCTGGATCACGGTGTTGAGGGTGACGCCACGGGCCCTGGCCAGATTCGTCAGCGCCGTTGTCTGCTCCTCGGTCAGCTCGCCGAGCACATCGCGTGATTCGGTGTAGCGGCGGCCGGGGTCGGCCTGCGCTATCAGGGTCGGCTCCTCGGCGCCGTCGAACGCGCGAGCCCACGCGTCGAGCGCCGGAGCCGAGTCCTGCCCGGCGATCCAGGCAAGGAAGTCCCGGTACGGGCGGACTTCGGGTAGCACCGTTGGATCGCCGTCGGTGGCGTAGAGCACCAGCAAGTCCTTCAGGAGCAGCGGCGTCGACCAGCCGTCGAGCAGCAGATGATGATTGGTCAGTACCAGCCGATAGCGCTGCGGCCCGGTGGTGACCAGCATCCAGCGCAGCAGCGGGGCTCGAGCCGGATCGAACCTGGTTGCCCGGTCCGCGGCCATGAGCAGCTCCCACTCGCGATCGCGGGCACTGTCGTCGAGGCCGGACAGGTCGAGCTCCGACCAGGCGGCCTCGACATCTTGCTGGACCACCTGCACCGGACCGACATCGGTGTCGAAGGCGGTACGCAGATTCGCGTGTCGGTCCAGCAGCACTTGTCCGGCGCGGCGCAGCCGCTCCGGATCGACCTGGCCGCGCAACTCGACGACCAGTTGGGTCAGGTAGGCGTCCACCGACTCCTCGGACACCAACGCGTGGAACAGCAGCCCCTCCTGCAACGGCGTCAACGGCCAGATGTCGCTCAGCGTCGGGTATCTGTGCTCGAGTCGCTCGATTTCGGCCTGCCCGAGCCTGACCAGATCCAGATCGGATGGTGTCCGTCCCCCGCTGCCGGCCCGGCGGGCGTGGGTCGCCAACGCGGTCGATGCCCGGCGCCACGACTCCGCCGCCGCATGCACCTCGTCGGCGGTGAGTACCTCGGCGGGATAGGACCAGCCGGCCCGCAACTGCGGCCCTCGTCCGTCGTCACGGGTGCGGACATTTATGTCCAGTACCGCCGAAACCGGCATGTCCGGATGCCGCGCACCGGCGAACTCGCTGCCGTCCACCGGCCGCCATCCGTCCGCCGGTTTCCCTTCGGGAACCCCGGTGGAGTCCGAGCCGAGGTAGTCGAATGCGATCTGCGGCATCGGCAGCGCGCCGGTGTCCTCGTCGAGATACTCCAGCAAGCCGTAGCCGATCCCGTGGTCCGGGACGGCGAGCAGCTGTTCCTTGACGGACTTGACCGCTGCGCCCATGGCCGGCCCGCCCGCGCATGCGTCTTCGATATCGATGCCCGACAGATCCAAACGCACCGGAAAACTCGTGGTGAAACAGCCGACCGTCCGGGTCAGGTCCGCGCCCGGGACGACGCCTTCCTCCCGACCGTGTCCTTCGAGACCGATCACCACCTCCGTCAGCCCCGCGGCCGCGGGCTGCCGTTCGCGCCGCCACTTCGTCAGCGCAACCGCCAGAGCAGCCACTAGCCCGTCGACCACCTCGCCGTGGAATATCGCGGGCACCTCGGTCAACAGCGCCTGGGTCACCTCGGGGGACAGCTCGACCTCAACCGTCCGAGCAGTTGCGGCCACGTCGATCGCGGGGTCGAGGGCCCGCGACCCGATCATCGGGTCGGGCTCGTCGGCCATCGCTCGCCACCGTTCGAGCTCGGCTGCCCGCTCCGGCCGTCGGGCCGCCTCGATCAGCCCATACGCCCACCTGCGCATCGAGGTTCCGACCGGGGCCAGCTCGGATGGCTCGCCGGACTCGATCCGCGCCCACGCGACCGCGAGGTCCGACACCAGCACCCGCCAGGAACCCCAATCGATCACCGAATGATGCACCAGCACAAGCGCCCTGCCCGGTTCGGCCGTATCCGCCGGATCGAACCAGACCACCTGCAGCACGATCCCGGCGTACGGATCGAGCCGGTCCGCAGCGGAAGTCGACTCCGCCGCCGCCAACGTCCGGAACTCGGCACTTGCCGGCATTGCTTGCATCGGCACCCGGTGGATGGCATCGGCGGCGCGAACCGTGCCGACCGGCAGCACATCCCACGCCCGGCGGCCTTCGTCGTCCGAGCACAGCCGTGCGCGCAGCATGTCGTGCCGGTCGAGGACCGCCTGCACCGTATTCGCCAACCGCTCCAGGTCGATTCCGATCGGCAGATTCAGCATCATCGCCTGCGAATAGCGGGCGAACTCCGGACCGGACCGTTCGAGCAGCCTTCGCATCATCGGCGTCAGCGGTACCGGTCCGACGCCGCCGCCGGGCAGTTCCGTCAGCTGGGAGGCAGCGATGCTGTCGCGGGCGGCGACCTGGGCCAGTCCGGCGATCGTCTTCCGCTCGAACACGTCGCGGGCGGAGAACGTCGCACCGGCTGCCCTGGCTCTGGCCACCAACTGGATCGCCATAATGCTGTCGCCACCCAGGGCGAAGAACGAATCATCGAGACCGACCGCGTCTTCGCCGAGTATCTCGGCGAAGGCTCCGGCGATGATGTGTTCGGTTGGTGTGTGTGGTGCTCGGAAGGGTTTACGGTCTGCGAAAACCGGCTTCGGCAACGCCCTTCGATCCAACTTGCCCACCGGCGTCAACGGAATACGGTCCAAGACCATGATCGAAGACGGCAGCATGTAGGACGGCAACCGGTCGGTGAGATATTCGGTCAACACCGTGGTATCGATGGCGCGACCCGATGCGGCCACAACATACGAGACGAGCGATTGAGTCCCAGCGTCGTTACGGTGACCGATCGTCGCGGCATAGGCAACGGTTTCGTGGGCGGCGAGCGCGGTATCGATTTCACCCAGCTCGATACGCAGGCCACGGATCTTCACCTGGAAGTCCGAACGACCGAGATGCTGAATCCTTCCGCTACCAGTCCAACGCACAACATCCCCCGTGCGGTACATCCGCCGACCGGAAACCCACGGGCAAGCGATAAAGCGGTCGGCAGTGGTGGCTGCTCGGTGGTGGTACCCGCGCGCGAGTAGATCACCAGCGACATACAACTCACCGGCCACACCGACCGGAACCGGCTGCAATCGCTGATCGAGAACCCATACCGAGACCCCGCGGATCGGACCGCCGATCGTGACCAACTCTCCGGCCGCCAACGGGCTCTGAGTCGCGGTGACGGTGGCTTCGGTTGGGCCGTACTCGTTGAACAGCTTCCGGTCGACGCCCCAGCGTTCGACCAACTGACTGCCGTAGTCTTCGCCGCCGACGATCAAGCATCCCAAATCCGGTAGTGGCCAACGGGTGTGGTCGATGGTGGCCAGCGCCGAAGGTGTGACCAGGACGTGGCTGACGTGCTCGCGGTCGAGCAACGCGGCGAGGTCGTCCCCGCCGTAGACATCCGCGGGCGCGATGACCATGGCCGCCCCCACCGACAACGGCAACAGCATCTCCAGTACCGACACATCGAAGCTCGGTGACGCCAGATGCAGTGTGCGGGAGCCGGGTTGGATGACTATGGCACCGTTGTGTGCGGTGGCGCAGTTGCCGAGTCCGCGGTGGGTGACCGCGACGCCTTTGGGCAGTCCGGTTGATCCGGAGGTGTAGATGACGTAGGCGATATCGTCGATCCGCAACGGACGAACCCGCTCGCCGTCGGTGATCGAATCGCTGTCGGCCTCGTCGAGGTTGTCGAACGTCAACCAATCGGTGTCGTCCGGCAATCGCGCGGGTACGGATGCGGCCGTAATGCCGAGGGCCGCTTTCGAATCGGCCATCATGTGGGTGATGCGTTCAGCCGGATGAGTCGGGTCGATCGGCAGGAAAGCAGCCCCCGTTTTGGTGACCGCCCATACCGCGAGCACGGAATCCACCGAACGTGGAATGCCGATCGCGACAACATCTTCCGGTCCGATACCGCGCTGGATGAGCTGCCGCGCCAACCGGTTGGAACGTTCATCCAACTCTCGATAGCTCAGCCGATGTCCGTCACACACGATCGCGGTGGCATCGGGATCGAGCGCGGCGGCCGCCGCCAGCAAATCGGGCAACGTGGTGGGCGACGCCGACGGCGCACCGGACCGCGTCAGCAGATCGACTCGCTCAGCGGGTTCGAGAACGTCGATCACCCCGACAGGCACCGTTGGGTCGGCGGCGATCGATTCCAGAATCCGAATCCACCGATGGACAACAGAATCGATGGTCGCGGCGTCGAACAGGTCGGTGGCATAGGTGACCGCGACGCTCATATCTCCGCTGTCATGGTTTTCCGACAGGATGAATTGCAGATCGAACCGGGAAACCTCGTTGGGCAGTTCGACCACCGACAGCTCGAGATCGGGAAGTCGCAGTGTTACCGGTTCCAGATTCTGGAACGCCAGCAGCACCTGGAACAGCGGATGTCGCGCTTGGGACCGCTGTACGACGAGTTTGTCCGCCACCTGCTCGAACGGAACGTCGGCGTGTTCGAAGGCGTCCAGATCGGCTTGTTTGATCCGGCCGAGCAGGTCGGTGAAGGATTCGTCGAGATCGATCTCGGTCCGCAGCACCAGGGTATTGACGAACATGCCGATCATGTCGTCGAGTGCGGCCATTCCGCGCCCGGCGATCGGTGTGCCGATCGGAATGTCGGTGGTGCCGCTCAACCGGGCGAGCAGAACCGCCAGCGTGCCGTGGATCGCCATGAACAACGACGAATTATGCTGCCGCGCAAACTGTTCCAATGCCCGCACCGAACCGGCAGACACCGAGTAGTCGATAGTGGCGCCACGATTCGACAGCACCACCGGTCGCGGCCGGTCGAACGGCAGACGAAGCTCCTCGGCAACGCCGTTCAGCGCCTTGGTCCAGTATCGGATCTGTTCGGCGCACAGCGATTCCGGATCGTCGGGTGTGCCGAGGGTCGCTTGTTGCCACAGCGCGTAGTCCGCGTACTGGACCGGCAGCGGTGTCCAGGCCGGGGCTCTGCCGCGAATCCGCGCGGCATAAGCGGTTGTCAGGTCGCGGGCCAGCGGCGTCATGGAGAAGCCGTCCGCGGCGATGTGGTGCACCACGACCGCCAATACGTATTCCGGTTCCGCGCCGCCGACAATGCGGAACAACCGGGCACGCACCGGCGCCTGGACGGTCACATCGAAGCCGTCGGCGACGAATTCGGTTACCGTCGCGACCAACTGGCTCGGCACGACCGGCACCACGATCAGCTCGCGATCCATGTTCTCGACGGGCTCGATCAGCTGGATCAGCGTTCCGTGGTGATCCGGATAACGCGTTCGCAACGACTCGTGCCTGCTCAGCACATCGACAACCGCCGCGTGCAGGGCGTCGACGTTCAAGTCGCCACGCAGCCGAATGGCGATCGGCATGTTGTATGCGCCCGATGCGGTGTCGTACTGGTTGAAGAACCACATCCGCTGTTGGGCAGGCGCCAGCGGCACGAGATCGGGCCGCGGCCCGGCGACGAGCGGTGGGCGTCTGCGCCCGGTACCGGCATGCTGCTCGATGCGAGCGGCGAGTTCCGCGACCGTGGACGCCTCGAACAACAGTCGCACCGGAATCTCGGCATCCAATGTGGCCCCGAGTCGCGCCGCGACGCGGGTCGCGATCAAGCTGTCGCCGCCGAGGGCGAAGAACGAATCGTCGAGACCGATTGTGTCGATGCCCAACACGTCGATGATTGCCTGGGCGATGATGTGTTCGGTTGGTGTGTGTGGTGCTCGGAAGGGTTTACGGTCTGCGAAAACCGGCTTCGGCAACGCCCTTCGATCCAACTTGCCCACCGGCGTCAACGGAATACGGTCCAAGACCATGATCGAAGACGGCACCATGTAGGACGGCAACCGGTCGGTGAGATATTCGGTCAACACCGTGGTATCGACAGTGCGGCCCGATGCGGCCACAACATACGAGACGAGCGATTGAGTCCCAGCGTCGTTACGGTGACCGATCGTCGCGGCATAGGCAACGGTTTCGTGGGCGGCGAGCGCAGAATCGATTTCACCCAGCTCGATACGCAAGCCACGGATCTTCACCTGGAAGTCCGAACGACCGAGATGCTGAATCCTTCCGCTACCAGTCCAACGCACAACATCCCCCGTGCGGTACATCCGCCGACCGGATACCCAGGGACAGGCCACGAAACGTCCAGCCGTCGCGCCGGGGCGCTGGTGATATCCGCGCGCGAGCAGATCACCAGCGACATACAACTCACCGGCCACACCGACCGGAACCGGCTGCAGACGCTGGTCGAGAATCCATACCGAGACCCCGCGGATCGGACCGCCGATCGTGACCAACTCTCCGGCCGCCAACGGCGAGATCAGCGTCGCCGCGATAGTGGCTTCGGTGGGACCGTATTCATTGAGCACGACGCGGTCGACGCCCCAGCGTTCGACCAGTTCGGTGCCGTAGTCCTCGCCGCCGACCATCAGATACTTCAGATCCGGTAGTGGCCAACGGGCGTGGTCGATGGTGGACAGTACCGAAGGTGTGACCAGGACGTGGCTGATGTGTTCGCGGTCGAGCAGTGCGGCGAGTTCATTACCGCCGTAGACGTCGTCGGGTGCGATGACCATGGCCGCGCCGGCAGGTAAGGGCAGCAGCATCTCCAGTACCGACACGTCGAAGCTCGGTGATGCCAGATGCAGCGTGCGGGAGCCGGGTTCGATGCCCATCGCAGCCCGGTGTGCTGCGGCGCAGTTGGCGAGTCCGCGGTGGGTGACCGCGACGCCTTTGGGGCGTCCGGTTGATCCAGAGGTGTAGATGACGTAGGCGATGCCGTCGATCCGCAATGGACGAACCCGGTCGCTGTCGTTGACGGGCCGACCGTCTGTGGTCGGCTGGTCGTCGGAAGTGTCGAGATTGTTCGATACCAACCAGTCCGTGCTGTCCGGTAACTGTGCCCGGACGGATGTCACGGTCAGACCGATTGCAGCTTTCGAATCGGCCATCATGTGGGTGATGCGTTCAGCCGGATGAGTCGGGTCGATCGGCAGGAAAGCAGCCCCCGTTTTGGTGACCGCCCATACCGCGAGCACGGAGTCCATCGAACGTGGGATTCCGATCGCGACAATGTCTTCCGGTCCGATACCGCGCTGGATGAGCTGCCGCGCCAACCGGTTGGAACGTTCGTCCAACTGTCGGTAACTCAACTGTTGTCCGTCGTACACGATCGCGGTGGCGTCGGGATCGAGCGCGGCGGCCGCCGCCAGCAAATCGGGCAACGTGGTGGGCGACGCCGACGGGACACCGGAGCGGGTCAGCAGATCAGCTCGCTCAGCGGGTTCGAGAACGTCGATCGCCCCGACAGGCACGGTCGGATCGGTGGCGAGCGATTCCAGAATCCGAATCCACCGATGGACAACAGAATCGATGGTCGCGGCGTCGAACAGGTCGGTGGCATAGGTGACCGCGATCGTCGCGGCGCCGCTGCCCTGGTCGGCCGACAGCAGAAACTGCAGGTCGAACCGGGATGCTTCAGCTGGCAGATCGTCCGCCGACAGTTCGGGATCCGGCTCCACACTCCGCACCGCCAACATCACCTGGAACATCGGATGCCGGGACCGCTGCGGAACGAGTTCATCCAGCACCTGCTCGAACGGAGGATCGGCATGTTCGAAGGCGTCCAGATCGGCTTGTGCGACGCGGCCGAGCAGGTCGCTGAACGGTTCATCTAGATCGATCTCGGTCCGTAGCACCGGAGTATCGACGAACCCGTCAGCGACATCGTCGAGCGCGGCCACAGCGCGCCCGGTGATCGGTGTGCCGATCGGAATGTCGGTGGTGCCGCTCAGCCGGGCGAGCAGAACCGCCAACGTGCCATGGATCGCGGTGAACAGTGACCAGTTGTGCTGCCGCGAGTACCGATCCAACGCCGGAACCAGATCGGCACGTAATGGGTACCGTGCGGTGGCGGCTCGATTCGACGGCACCGCCGGCCGTGGCCGGTCGAACGGTAGGTGAAGCTCCTCGGGAAGGTCCGCGAGTGCGGCTCGCCAGAAGGCCAGATTCTCATGGCGACGCTTGATCCGGACGCCATCACCGATGCTGGCGGGGTGAATCTGCTCGAGCGCGGCGTCCGGATCGGCCGCGAATTCATCGAGGAACTCCCCGAATCTGGTGCAGTGTGCCGACAGTTCGGCGTCGGTATAGAGGTTGGGATTGGCGAAGAAGTGCAGGATCGTCCGCGGCGTGTCCCCGGTTTGATACAGGTCGATCAGCAAATCGTCGACCGGCCCCGAGCTGAGGATATGGAACTCCCCGCTCATCGATCCGAACCGGATCTCCTGGTGGAAGAACATGACATTCACTACCGGGCCCGCGAAACGCCGCTGTCCGCCGTGGTATCCGGCGGCGGTACGGATATCGGTGAGGCCGCACCGCTGGTGCCGCAATGCCCCGACCAGATCGGACTGCACCCGCCGCGTCGATGTCGCCGCGGTATCGCCCGGACCCAGCGCGAGCGGAAGGGGTGCGACATTGACGAACATCCCGCCGGACCGCCGCAGTACGGCGTTGGTGCGACCCGAGACGGGAATGTTGACCATGACCTCGTCGCGGCCGGTCATCCGGGCCAGATAGCAGCCGAATGCGGCGATCACCACCGCGGCCGGGCTCGCGTTCAACGCTTTCGCGGAATCACCGATCCGCTGTACCGTCACCGGCGAAAGTTCGGCGGTTGCGACCGCACTGTCCGCGCGGGCAGGTGCATGCCCGGCGACCAGACTGGACTCGTCCGGGACATCGGCGAGTCTGTTCAGCCAGTATTCCTGGTCGTCGGCGAAGCGCTTCGACTCCCGATAGCTGCGGTCGGCCTCGAAGAGCGTGCGTAGGTCCGCCGCCTGGTTCGGCTCCGGTTCCCGTCCCTGCACCGCCGCCGTGTACAGCGCAGCGATGCGGTTCACGATCAGCACTCCGGCGTAGCCGTCCATCGCGACGTGGTGGATTTTGAGGTACAGCAGGTAATGATGGTCGCCGACCTGCACAATCGCCGATCCGAGCAACCGGTCCCGCGTCATGTCGAGCGGTGTGGTGTATTCCCGATACATCCACTCCAAGCCCGCCGCAACAGGATCCGGCTCGCCGCGCACATCGATCAACGGCCCCGTCGTATGGAGCAACGGGTCGAACAACTGGTACGGCTCGCCGTCCACCTCTACCAGCCGCAGATAGCCCGACTGGAACTCCTGGCCAGCTCGGATCGAGACTTCGCGCAGTAGATCGACATCGAGATCGCCACGCAACTCGATATATTGTGCCTCGCATATCGGCACATCCGGACTCAATTTCTGCGCCAGCCACAACCCACGCTGCCCAGCGGACAGCGGTACCTGCACTATTGCTGACACGTCCGGCTCGGTAACTACGCTCGACCCCCGGTCGGGGTAAAGCTGTGGTCGCAGAACGGTCATTGAACTTTCCTCTAACCCCGACCACGGCCAGTCTAAGCCGAATCATTCGCGTATGTATACCCACATTCCGGAATCTGCACCGTGAAATTTTCACCCGATTCGAGGTAGCGACCTGCGGATCTCCCGGCTCTCCCACGAGAGGCACGACACATCGACAGGCGGAATGCAACGTCTTGCAACACAGGGACCTTCGCCCCCGGATCCATGACCAAATACTCTAAACGTCGATAATACACGCGATGTATAAACCGACCGAAATGTAATACAAAGACGGCAAATCCATATAAATTAGATTTTGTTGTTAACACACGATAGCCGTATTGCGATCTTCGCTTTTTCATCGAAATTGGCGAATCGGTGTCGAAGAGATTATTTCATCACATCGATGCCGAACGCGATGGGTTCGCCGCATCGCACAGGCCGGTGTCCGCGACGACTACGATCCGGTGGCCACGGCGGGTTGCCACCGCCTGTCCGCATCAGAGCAGGTCAGCGATATCTACCTGGAGTTTTACCGGCCGCCGGACGATTCTGCTACAGTCTCGGACGTACCCTTCGGGGTCTGCCGATGTAGTTCAATGGTAGAACTTCTGCTTCCCAAGCAGACAGCGCGGGTTCGATTCCCGTCATCGGCTCGGACGAGGCTCCCGGCGACTTGCCGGGAGCCTTTTCTCATCCGCCCCACTGTCGCCAAATCCCTTCCCCCACGAGCAGATTCAGCCGTTCCAGCGCACTACCGAGTGCTGGTGCGGGATGGCTCGACGGAGGATGTGAGTGGATGGACGACGAGGCGATGATCGGCGGCATGGTCTTCCGCCGCACTATGTTCGCCGCCATCGTGGCCGCGCTGGTACTGGTCGTCTGCACTTCCGCATCGAGTCCGACACCCACGCTGAATCGGCAACCTTGCCAGGAGAATGCCGAATTCGACTGTGCGACAGTCACTGTGCCGATCGGCCCGACTGCGATGGTGCGACGATCGATATCGCCGTGATCCGGGACAAAGCCGATGATCCGGCGCGGAAGGTGGGGACGCCGGTCGCGCTACCCCGGCATCCGGCTCCGTCGGCGAACTGCCCGGCTGCCTGAGAGTTCGGCCGAACGCGCCCCGAACCCAGCCGGTCCGGGGCGCGTAAAGGCTGATAAACCCGTTATTTCGAGCGGCATTCGGTGAAGATCTTGGTGTTGGCCTCACGGGCCTTGTCCGCATCGGACTGGCTCATGCCGAAGTTATTGGCGTCGGCGGCTTTGGCGTCGTATTCGTCGCTGACCATCTTGCGCAGGCCCTCCTGCGAAATGCCTTGGTCCACATAGAGCTTGGCGGCGCAGTCGGCCAGGTTCTTGTCCTTGAGTCCCTTGTCCTGGAGCGACTTGGAGAGGTCCGCTTGGGTCACCGCGGGCTGGTCCGCGGCCTTGTCGTTACCGCACGCCGCCAGTACCGGCAGCGCGACCAGCGCTGCGGCGATCAGGAAGGTCCGCACCTGTTCCTCTTCTCGATTCAGTCTGTATCTACGGCCACCGCGGTGGCGCCGCAACGATAATGCCGTACGACGCCCAGCGGTAGCCGAGCGATCGGCTTCCCAATCGGGAAATGGGTTAAAGGTCCATGGCCGCGCGCAATGCGGTATCCAACCGATCCAGCGCGTCCGTTTCCATCTCATCGATGGGCTCGGCCAGCCAGCCGCGATAGATACGACCGATATTCCCGGCATGCACCCAACCGTGCCGCTCGACGGGCACAGCCAGAATGTCCTGCGGATCCTCGTCGACGACCTCGGCGGCGATCAGCCACTGCCTCGGTGATTCATTGATGCCATCACTGCTGATGAGCACGACGGTACGGCGCCGCGGCGAACCGTGTGGGTGATAGAGCCACAGTTCACCCCTGCGCACGCATCGCCTCCTCGGCGGCGGCGAGCTCCGCTTCGTCCGCCGCGGCCAGGGCCGTCACATCGGGTACCGGGCCGACACCGGTCCGCACGGCCTCGCGACGCGCTGCCTTCGATATCCACGCCGAGGGCGACATCCCCGCGCGGGCCGCCGCCTGTTCGGCGAAGGCCCAGGACGCCGCGTCCAGCGAAAGGGTGACCTTACGCGTTGCCATACCATTTATCGTACCGCCGTTTCGGCCGACTGCCAGCGGAAATCCGGTCCGGTCGTGGCCGGAAATCTCGGTCCGACGGCTGCGAATCGCTGTACGGTCACAGATATGACGACGTTGAACCACCACCGGGTAGGCGCGGGGGAACCGCTGGTCCTGGTGCACGGCGTAGGCAGCCGCTGGCAGGTGTGGGAGCCGATCATCGGCACCCTCGCCGAATCCTTCGACGTCATCGCCGTCGATCTGCCCGGCTTCGCGGGGTCCGCACCGATCGAGCACACCACCGTCGACACTCTCACCGAAGCGCTCGCCGACTTCCTCCGCGAACAGGGCATCGAGCGCCCGCACCTGGCAGGCAATTCGATGGGCGGACTCATCAGCCTGAACCTCGGCGCACGGGGGGCGGCCCGCTCGGTCACGGCTTTTTCGCCGATCGGATTCTGGGACACCCCCGGCCGCGTGTGGTGCCAACAGTCGCTCGGCAAATCCCGCCAACTCGCCCGGGTGCTGCGCCGGTGGTTGCCCGACGTGCTGGGCACCGCCGCAGGCCGCACGACATTCCTGACATTGATCTTCGGCAAGCCCTGGGCGCTCGATCCACAGGTGGCCATCGACACCGCCGCCGACGCGGCCGACGCACCCGGCTTCGAGCCCGCCCTCGCTTCATTCACCGATGCGAAATTGCACGAAATCGGTGCGCTGGCCGACATTCCCGTCACCATCGCCTGGGGCAACCGGGATATCCTGCTGACCTACGCCACGCAGAGCAGGAAGGCACGCGCCGTGCTGCCCAATGCCCGCCACGTCACGCTGCACGGCAGCGGCCACACCCCGTTCTTCGACGATCCGGCCGGTTGCGCGCGGGTTCTGCTCGACACCATCAGCCCACATCCCTGACCGCTCGCGTCAGCGTTGCCGGATCCGCCTCGCCGAGCAGGATCCGGACCGCATTTCCCCAGCGGTGCTGCAGGATTCGGTTCCGGTCCAGATCGCCGGTGAGCAGCACACGCATGGCGAGACCCGTCATGATCTCGATGGTGAATTCGGTAATGGTCGGCACGCGCGGGTCGTCCGGGAATTCCTGACGGAAGATGTCGCGAATGCTGTTGTGTATCAGGTCGAATAGCCGATATTCCAGCGGCAGGAAGGCCGCGAGCAGTTCCGGATCGGTGCGCGCGGCGACCCACATCTCCAGCGCCGCCCAGAATGACGGCCCGGTGAACATGCGCATGGTCAGCTCGACCGCCTTTTCCAGGCGATCGGCCTCGGCCGGGATCGCCTCGAATTCCCCTGTCAGCTGGGCGAATCGACGCTCGGCCAGATGTTCTACGGCACCGGCGAGCAGGTCTGCCTTGGTCGGGAAGTGGTGTTGCAATGTGCCGCGCGGAACCCCCGCCCGCTTCTGCACCTCGAGCGTGGTGGTACCCGCGTAGCCGACCTCGACCAGACTCTCCACCGCGGCGTCCAGGAGCCGCGTGCGCATGCGCGAGCGCCGCTGCGCCTGCGTCTCCCGGACGCGTTCGGGCATCGGATCAGCGTCCCTGCCACTGGGGTTCGCGCTTCTGCGCGAAGGCCAGCGCACCCTCGGCGGCATCCTTGGAGAACAGCGCGGGCAGCGCGATTTCGCCCTGCTTGGCGAAACCCTCCGCGACGGACCAATCCGGCGATTCGTCGATGATCCGCTTACTCGCCGCCACCGAAAGCGGTGCAGCCGCAACGATTTCAGCCGCCAGGGCCAAAGCACCGTCGAGTGCCGCACCGGGCTCGGTGACCCGGTTGACCAGTCCGAGCTGGTAAAGCCGTTCGGCATCGATGCGGCCACCGGTGAGCGCCAGCTCCGCGGCCATGGGACGCGGCAGCCGCTGGGTCAGCCGCAGTACGCCGCCGCCCGCGGCGACCAGACCGCGCTTTACTTCCGGAATTCCGAATTGGGCATTGTTCGCGGCGACAATGAGATCACCGGAGAGCGCGAGTTCGAAGCCACCGGCCAGCGCGAAACCCTCGACCGCCGAAATCATAGGCTTGACAGGCGGTTTCGCGGCGATGCCCAGCGGACCGCGCTTCGGGGTTATCGGCATCTCCCCCTTCGATGCCGCGACGAGATCCATTCCGGCACTGAAGGTTCCGCCCGCACCGGTGAGCACGAGCACGCGCGCGGTATCGTCGGCCTCGAATTCGTCGACCGCCGCCTCGATGGCCTGCGCGGTGGCCAAATTGACGGCGTTGCGGGCTTCCGGACGATTGACGGTCAACAGCGTTATCGCATCACGCTTTTCGACCAGCACGAGATCGGGCCCACCCGTCTCCCGGCCACCACCCGTTGTGGAGTCGCTGTGCGACGCTGCATTCATTTGACAGTCCTCTCGGTGAGCAAGGTGAGCTTGTCGGCGGCGATCACGTGGGCCTGCGCGCCGATCGGGTCGCCGTCGGTGAACGCCGCGACGGTTTCCGAATCGGACGCCCGAACCAGTATGCGGGCACCGGCCGGAGTCAACGCGGAGATCACCACGGCCTCGGGTTCGTCGGCGTGTTCGGGCGCGGGGCCCTTGCGATAGGCGACGGTGTAGGCCTCGACGGTGGCCGGTCCGGTGTAGCCGGGCGCCGTATCGCGCCGTGCCACAGGCACTTCCGGTTCGTCGGCATGGAAGAGTCGCGCGGGCGGGCGAGCGGAGTAGACGCCGATGGCGTGCTTGGTGACGTACCAGCCGAGTGCGCTCGCCAGGCCGTAGGCCGATGGATCATCGCGCAGCCGACCAGCCAGCGTCGCGATCGAATGGGTCGCGTAGTTGTTGCCGGGGCCGCCCGCGAAGGTGAGTCCGCCGGTGACCGACAGCGGCCGCGCCGGATCGTCGATCGGCAGCCCCAGCGCCTCGGCCGCGACCTGCACCGCGACCGGGAAGCACGAGTACAGGTCGATATGCGCGACATCGTCGATGCCGATACCCGCACCCGACAATGCGGCCCGCCCGGCCGCGGCAATGGCCGGTGAACTCGACATATCCGCACGTTCGGAGACGAACCACTCGTCGGTGGCGCTCGCCCCACCGTGTGGAAAGACCCAGCGGTCCCTCGGCACGCCCGCAGCATCGGCCGCCGCCGCACTGCACAGGATCAGCCCCGCGCCCTGATCCACGGACAGATTCGCGACGAGCAACTTCGGATACGGCGACGACACCATGCGATTCGCGCGCGACGGCGTCACCAGATCCTCGATCGACTGTTCGGCGAGCTGCCACGCATACGGATTCCGGGCGGCCACCGCCGAGAGCCGCGACCACAGTCCGCCGATGCGCTCGCGATGCGCGGCCTCGCTCAGGCCGAGCCGTCCGCGCAGCGCGGTCTCCATCAGCGCATAGAAATAGATCGGCCCCCACAGTCCCGCCGCGGTCTCCATCTCGGTATTGGGTCCGCGTTCGGTGCCGATGAACTCGGTCGGCCGGACATCCTCGCCCTGCTCGGGCCAGCCGAGGGCGGCGCCGGTGCGAGTGGCCGCATTCCAGGATGCGACCGATTCGGCCCCGGTGATCAGCGCGACCTCGCACCGTCCGTCGGCGATGGCCTGGGCGACGGTATTGATCAGGCGCTGCGGCGCGTCACCGCCGAATCGCGCGGATTGCAGCGTGCGCTTCGGCGCGGCGCCCAGTTCCGCCGCGACCAACCCGCCGAGATCCGGATACGGCCTGCTGACCGGGGCCGCGGCCGCGATCAGATCGGCCGAGCGCAATAGCCGATCCCCGGTGCCGCTATCGGCGCCCGCGCGGCGCAGCGATTCGGCGGCGAGTTCGACCGGTCCGGGCAGTCCGGGCTCGCCGGTTCGGTGCACGATCTGTCCGACGCCGGCGAGTACCGGCGTGCGCGGGTCCAGTCCGGGTGGCAGCATGGTTCCTCCACTCTTTACCGTCAATGTTGACGGTAACTTGCGTTCGATTAGAACAAACGCGCATGCGCGCAAGCAATGTCCTGCCAACTGACTCGCGGGTAAGATCCAGGAATGGCCTCGAATATCGCGCTGCGGTTCGTCGACGACCGCGCCTACGTCACGCTGGACCGGCCGGATAAGCACAATGGCCTGACCATCGAGATGCTGCGCGATCTCGTCACGACCGCGCATACCGTCGCAGATCACAAGGAAGTCCGCGCGGTCATCCTGTCCGGCAACGGTCCGAGTTTCAGCAGTGGCCTCGATATCGCGGGTACGAGCCGCGATCCGCTTGCCGTCATCCGCGGCTTCATCCCGCGGCCCTGGCGCGGCACCAATACCTTCCAGGAAGCCTGCTGGGCTTGGCGTCGGCTCTCGGTGCCGGTGATCGCTGCGGTACACGGCCACTGCTACGGCGGCGGGCTGCAGATCGCGCTGGCCGCCGACGTCCGCTTCGCCAGCGCCGACGCGGAATTCTCGGTGATGGAGGCCAAGTACGGTCTGGTCCCGGATATGACCGGCGCGGCGACGCTGTCCCGGCTGATCGGTGTCGACAAGGCGCTGCTGCTCACCATGACCGCCGACATCGTCGACGCCGCATACGCCGAGCGAATCGGCCTGGTCACCGAGGTGGCCGCGGACCCGGTCGCGGCGGCGGAAAAGCTCGCCGATCGCATCGCCATCCGCTCCCCGCTCGCCGTCGCGGGAGCCAAACAACTCTTCGATCGTTCCTGGCACGCCTCGGCTCGCCGCACCTTCGCGATCGAGCGGGCCACTCAGTTGCCGTTGATCCTGCGTCAGGCCATATCTCGTAGTCGCTGATCACAATTCAGGTAGCGCTGCGCTTACAACTTTCCAGACCAATCACACAAGCCACCAATTTCCCCGGTTTCACTGTTAGCATCTTGAACGATTTGCCAGCCAGCCGAAATGTGACACGACACACGAGGTGGGGGGCGTGCGTATCGTGCCACTTCGGCCAGAACCGGAGGGCTTTGAGACTTGCACAAGACCGCGTCCGCCTTGCTCTCGGCACTGGCAGGAGCTTCGGCCTTGCTCCTCGTAGCGACTACCCAAGCCACGGCAAACCCCAATGCGATCAACCCGATTCCGGTGCTGAACGGCACCAATGGACTCCCCAACCTGGTCGGCCGAACCAGGGCGGTATTCCAGGTGACCGGCATGGCCAGCCCGAATAACACCCAGGCCTATAACGTGCTCGGCACCGATCTGGGCATCATGTGGGACAACGGCGACGGCGAGATGCTGACCGCATTCGGCGATACCGCCGGACTCGGCCTGCCGAATCTCCTCGCGGGCAGCACCTGGGCGTGGCGCAGCAATATTCTCGTGCGCAGCCACACCCACGATCCATCCAACGGCATCTACTTCGACAGCGTCGTGCGCGATATCTTCGGCCAGGCGCGCGATCTGATTCCGAGCCCGAAGATTCCATTCATCGAGATCAGCCGTATCCCCACCGCGGGAATTTCGGTCGGCGGCGTTCAGTACATGAGCCTGATGTCGGTGCAGAGCTGGGACGATGTCGGCCGGTGGACCACGAATTTCTCTGGGCTCGCCGTTTCCGGCGATAACGGCGAGACATGGGCCGAGCTACCCGAGACCAGACGTCCGAACGAGGGCGGTAACGCCAACTTCCAGATGAACGCCTTCGTCAAGAACGGCGGGTACGTCTACGAATACGGCACCCAGTCCGGGCGCAACCGGGCGGCGTATATCGGGCGGGTCCGCGAAGGCGATGTCACGAATCTGGCCGAGTACGAGTACTGGGACGGCGAGCACTGGAGCAAGAAGGGCGATGTCAATGCGGCGGCGCCGATCATGGGGGGCGTCGGCGAGATGTCGGTGATGTACAACGAGTACCTCGGCCAGTTCATCTCACTCACCACCGATCCGTTCAACTCGGTGGTCATGCGACGAGCCGCCTCGCCCGCGGGTCCGTGGAGCGATCCCGAGGTGCTCATCGACACCCGCGAACTGCCGGCCGCATACGCTCCGTCGATCTTCCCGTACCAAACCGGACGCGACCTGTACTTCGTCACCACGGTTCACACCCAGTACAACGTCGTCCTGATGCGTACCTCCCTCTAGTCCCGCCACAACGGCACATGGCCGCGACCGTGTGCCGTTGCGCGTGTTCCCCGACTTGACCTCAATTGCACTTCAGGTATGAAGCTGGGTCGCGTTGTGTAGCCGAGCTTCGGGAGAGACCATGGGCACCACCCTCACATCCAGCGAATCAGATACCGGCACTTCGGATTTGCGTGAATGGCTGCGTGCGCATGCGCGGCCGATCTCCGATACGGATTCGAATGGCACCGGATCGGATATTGCGGCACTAACCGAGCGGCTGGGATCGGCGACCGTGGTCGGGCTCGGCGAGTCGACCCGCTTCTCTCGACAGACTTTCGGACTGCGGGAGCGAGTATTCCGGGTGCTTGTCGAGGAGTACGGTTTCCGCGCGCTCGCAGTGCAGGACAGTGCGCGTTCCGGTGAGCGGCTCGATGCCTATGCGGGGAACGGCGCGGGTGATCCCGAGTCGGTGCTCGCGGGTGCGTGGCGGCCGACCCGTACCGGCGAAATGGCGGCGGCACTGGTGTGGATTCGCGAATTCAACAGGGAGCACCCGAACGATCCCGTGCGGATTTTCGGCGTCGAACCGCCGCGTGCGGAACCGTCGGATTACGACGTGGTGCTGGATTATGTCCGGCAGCAGGCACCGGATCGGTTGGCCGCCATAGAATCCCACCTCGCTCCGATCCGCACCGCACATCAAGTAGATGAGCATGTGCAGCGCCATCAGGGAATTCACCCCGGCCGCCCGTTCCTCGACGACGCCCGCGATGCCTTGGCATTGTTCGCAAAGCTTCCGGTGACCACAGAACTCGAAAACGTACTGACGCATCTGCGGCTCATCGTCGAATTCCACGAGAAGAGCGTTGCCGGGCAGGGCGGTTTCGCGCGCGACGAGCGACCCGCCGCGAATCGGGTCATCGAATGGCAGCGCGATAGCGGCGCGAAGATCGCGTATTGGGACGGCATCGCCCACACCGCGGCCCTCACCCTCGGTGACGGTCCGGCGGAAGCCGCCGAATTCCGCGGTACCGGTAGCTATTTGCGCGAACATTTCGGTGCGCGGTACATCTCGGTCGCCATCGGCTTCCATCACGGGAATCTCGGTATGGCGGTGGCACCGGAACCGCTGCCCGACTTGGTCGACGCGGCGCTGGGCGAGGTAGATCTGTCCGCGTTCTACGTCGACTTGCACAACGACGCACCGGAATCGGTGCAACAGTGGCTGCACGGACCGGCGAAGCTGCGCACGATCAGCGGTATCTACGATCCGGCCAAGGACGCCGCCGCCCACACGAGCGTGCGATCTCTCGTCGATGCTTTCGACGTCCTCGTCCACATGCGCGAGACCTCGCCGGTGCACTGGTTGCCGCAAGCGAGTTCTTAGAGCTCGCAACCGCCCGCGATGATCCCCGTCGCAAAGCCGCCGACGGGATTCGCGATCGTCGCGGGTGTGCGGCTGTTACGCAGTGCGCGGCGGGGTGCAGGGCGCACGACCGCCGCAGGGCGCACGACCGCCGCAGGGCGCCACGACCGCCGCAGGACACACAGCCGCCGCAGGGCGCCACGACCGCCGCAGGACACACAGCCGCCGCGGGGCGCACAGCGGTCGCAAAGCGCACGACCGTCGCAGGGCGCACAGCCGCCGCAGGGCACATAGCGGTCGTTGGGCACACAACCACCGCAGGGCGCTTAGCCGCCGCAAGGTGCTTAGCCGCCGCAGGCCGCACAGCCGCCGCAGGGCACATAGCGGTCGTTGGGCACACAACCACCGCAGGGCGCTCAGCCGTCGCAAGGTGCTTAGCCGTCGCAGGGTGCATAGCGGTCGTTCGGCACACAACCACCGCAGGGCACACAACCACCGCAGGGCGCTCAGCCGTCGCAAGGTGCTCAGCCATCGCAAGGTGCTCAGCCATCGCAAGGTGCTCAGCCATCGCAAGGTGCTCAGCCATCGCAAGGTGCTCAGCCATCGCAAGGTGCTCAGCCATCGTTGGGCACACAGCGGTCGCAAAGCGCACGACCGCCGCAGGGCGCACAGCGGTCGCGAGGTACGCGGCCATCGCGAGGTACGCGGGGCAAATACACTCGCGCATATGGACGCGACCGATTGGGATACGCGGTATGCGCAGAGTGAACTGGTTTGGGGCGCACCGCCGAACAGCACTGTGGTGGAGCATGTCTACGGACTGGAGCGGATCGCCCCGCTGGTACCGGACACTCCCGACGGCGATCCGCCCGGCCTGCCGCGTGCCCTCGATCTCGCCTGTGGTGAAGGGCGCAACGCGCTGTGGTTGGCCACGCACGGCTGGCAGGTGCACGCCGTCGACTATTCACAGGTGGGCGTCGACAAGGGCCGCACCATCGCGACCCGGCTGTCCCGCTCGGTCCGCAGCCGGATCAGTTGGCAGTGCGCCGATGTCACCGATCTGGATGCCGCGGGCATCACCGGCCCATATGAACTCGTGCTGATGGTCTTCCTGCACCTGCACGCCGAACAACGCCGCCCACTGGTCCGCCGCCTCGCCGATCTGCTCGCCCCCGAGGGCACCCTGCTGATCCTCGGCCACGACACCACCAATCTCACCGACGGCTTCGGCGGCCCGCAGGACCCCTCGGTCCTATTCACCCCCGACGACATCATCGCCGATCTCGGTACCGACCCCGAACGCATCCGGGTCCGCCTCGCCGACCGCGTCTACCGCCCTACCGAGGAACGCGACGCGATAGACGCCCTGGTCATCGCCACCAAACCCCCGGCAGACCCGCCCACCGTCGAACCCGCGCCTCCCAGCTAGCCGAGGCTGGACCAGCGCTGCAACCAGGGCGCGACCGTGTCGGTAATGATGTCGAATCCCGACCGGAAGGAATGCGGCTGACCAGGGATTACGCGGACCTCGGCAGCGTCGGCGGGGTCGGGGATCCCGAATGGGTCGTTCGCGCCGTTGATCACGATCACTTCGATATCGCCCGGAGCCAGCAGTTCTTCGCGACGCGTCTGCTCCGGCTTACCCGGCGGATGCAGCGGGAAGGACAGCGCGAGCACGCCGCGCGCGCCCGCGGCAATGGCGGTGCGGCAGGCCACCCGAGCGCCATTGCTGCGCCCACCTTGGATCAGCGGAACCTTCTTCACTCGCTTGCGCAGGTCGGTCACGATCTCGAGCCACGCCTCGTCCTGTTTCACCGCCGAACCGGGGGCGCGTCGTCCGGCGACCCGGTACGGCTGCACCACTCGCGCCACCGCGCCGCCCAGTTCGCGGGCGCAGTCGCGCACGGCGAGCAGGTCTTTCGCGTCGACACCGCCACCGGATCCATGCGTGAGCAGCAGTAGGAACGCCGCTTTGCGCGGCTTGTCGAACTCGATCTCCGCGGGCCCGGCGCTCGTCTCGATTCGCACATTTCCAAGGTAGTCCCCAGCTATCCCGAGACGCCCAGCCACCCGCAGCGCGGCGGCCGCCAGGAATGCGTCGGCAAACCCGGCGCGATCCTCTACTACGCGAGCCGTAGACGAACGGCAACGCCTTCGAGTGTTTTTCACGTCACATTGCCCGCTCGAGCCTTTGCGACCCCATTACCGACCGGTAATATGGCACATAAGTTACCCGCGAGTAGCATGCGGAGAAACCGGCACGGCTACCCGGTGGACGGACAACGGGCGGGAACGGCAACCAACCGACCGCACCAACTCAACGGAGAGTGAGTAACAGACATGGGCCACTACAAGAGCAACGTCCGCGACCTGGAGTTCAACCTCTTCGAGGTACTCGGCCTCGGCGCCATCCTCGACAGCGACGCCTACGGCGATCTCGACAGCGAAACCGTCAAGGAGATGCTCAACGAGGTGCGTCGCCTGGCCGAGGGTCCGCTGGCCGATTCGTTCGTCGACGGTGACCGCAACCCGCCGACCTTCGATCCCGAGACCCACACGGTCACTCTCCCCGAATCGTTCAAGAAGTCCTACCGCGCGCTGGAAGACGCCGGCTGGGCCAAGGTCGCCGTCCGCGAGGAGCTGGGTGGCCTGGGTGCCCCGAGTGCCGTCTCCTGGGCGCTCGGCGAGATGATCCTCGGCGCCAACCCGCCGGCTCAGATGTATGCCGCCGGTGCGGGTTTCGCGCAGGTGTTCTACAACAACGGCACCGATGAGCAGAAGAAGTGGGCGCAGATCATCGCCGACCGCAACTGGGGCGCCACCATGGTGCTGACCGAGCCGGATGCCGGTTCGGATGTCGGCGCCGGCCGCACCAAGGCGATCGAGCAGGAGGACGGCTCCTGGCACATCGAGGGCGTCAAGCGCTTCATCACCTCGGGTGATTCCGACGACCTGTTCGAGAACATCATGCACCTGGTGCTGGCCCGCCCCGAGGGCGCAGGCCCGGGCACCAAGGGTCTGTCGCTGTTCTACGTGCCGAAGTGGCACTTCGACTTCGAGACCCAGACCCTGGGCGACCGCAACGGTGTCTTCGTCACCAATGTCGAGCACAAGATGGGCATCAAGGTCTCGGCCACCTGTGAGGTCACCTTCGGCGGCCACGGCGTGCCCGCCAAGGGCTGGCTGGTCGGCGAGGTGCACAACGGCATCGCGCAGATGTTCGACGTCATCGAGAACGCGCGCATGATGGTCGGCACCAAGGCCATCGCGACCCTGTCGACCGGTTACCTGAACGCGCTGGACTACGCCAAGCAGCGCGTCCAGGGTGCGGACCTGACCCAGATGACCGACAAGGCCGCCCCGCGCGTCACCATCACCCACCACCCGGACGTGCGCCGCAGCCTGGCCCTGCAGAAGGCCTACGCCGAGGGGCTGCGCGCCATCTACCTCTACACCGCCGCACACCAGGATGCGGATATCGCCGAACTGGTCTCCGGCGCCGATAAGGATGTGGCCTTCCGCGTCAACGATCTGCTGCTGCCGATCGTCAAGGGTGTCGGTTCCGAGCGGGCCTACCAGTACCTGACCGAATCGCTGCAGACCTTCGGTGGCTCCGGCTTCCTGCAGGACTACCCGATCGAGCAGTACATCCGCGACGCGAAGATCGACTCGCTCTACGAGGGCACCACCGCGATCCAGGCGCAGGACTTCTTCTTCCGCAAGATCGCCCGTGACCGCGGCGTCGCGCTGGCCCACGTGGCCGGCCAGGTGCAGAAGTTCATCGAGTCCGAGGCGGGCAACGGCCGGCTGAAGGCCGAGCGCAAGCTGCTCGCCACCGCGCTCGAGGATGTGCAGGCCATGGCCGCCACCCTGACCGGGCACCTCATGGGCGCCCAGGAGCAGCCGTCCGAGCTGTACAAGGTCGGTCTGGGTTCGGTGCGCTTCCTGCTCTCGGTCGGTGACCTGCTCATCGGCTGGCAGCTGCTGCGTCAGGCCGACATCGCCATCAAGGCCCTCGACAATGGCGCGACCGGCGCCGACGAGGCGTTCTACCAGGGCAAGGTCGGCGTCGCGCAGTTCTTCGCACGCAATGTGCTGCCGGAGCTGACCGCGACCCGCGCCATCCTGTCCAACCTGGACAACGACATCATGGAGCTGGACGAAGCGGCGTTCTGATCCAATAGGTTTCGCACGCAGCGGCCCCGGATTTTCCGGGGCCGCTGTTGTTATTTGGTGCGGTGCAACATCTCTCGGGCGGGCTCAGCGAGATCGATCGTCGGTTGTTCCGGATCTTCCGCCAGCACAACGGTATTGCCGCCCAGCCGTTTCGCCTGATACATCGCGTTGTCAGCACACCGCAGCAGCAATCGCGGCCGTCCCGCGCCCGTGCCGCCGTCGCACACCGCGACACCGACACTGGCCGTGACGGTGACGGATATGCCGGGCGTCTCCGCCACGGCCAGGCGCAATCGCTCGCCCAGACTCAGCGCGGCAGCGCGATCCAACTGATCGACCACCGCGAACTCCTCCCCGCCGGTGCGGGCGACCACGGCATCGGGATCGGCCGCGGCGCGCAACCGTGCGGCCGTCGAGACCAGCACCTCGTCACCGATGGTGTGGCCGAAGGTGTCGTTGACCGCCTTGAAGTGGTCGAGGTCGAGGGTGATCACGCACAGTCGGCGCTGGTATCGCGAACGGTGCGCGTAATAATCGAGTCCGCGGCGATTCAACAGCTTGGTCAGCGGATCCGAGAGCACATCAATGCGCAACACCCAGTAGCAGAACTGCAACGCGGGCAGCACCACCACGATGGCCGCGACCATGATCAATACCATCGCGCCGGCCAGCGCGAGATCATTTCTCTGCGCGTCGGTCACCAGCAATACGGCCAGCGCACCCACCGTGAGCAGCGACCATCCGGCGTGCGCGGCGAGTGCCTTCGGACTGTGGAAGAACGTGATGTAGGCGCCGGTGACCACGAGCAGCATCGCGCTCAATGCGCCGTACACCCGATCGCTGTCCACCAGGCACGATGCCGTGATCGCGACATCCGCCCAGGTCAACAGGGCCAGCGAGGTGACGGCGCGAGGCCATGGGAACAGCCACCAGCGGACCGTCCACACCGCGGCCGTCGCACCGGCCACCGCGAAGATGGTGCGGCCCACCGTGCCGTTCGGACCGGCGGGCGACATCCAGATCAGAATATTGATCACGAGCATGATCGCACCGCCCGCGCCGATGATCGCCTTGATCAGGCGCAGCCCGGAATGAGATTCGAGTGTCCGCACGAACCAGCGATAGTGCGCCGGATCGCGCCACCAACTCCGAAGTATCGCGCGACTGTCACCCATGGAGCCACCGCCTAGCGTTCACGAAATCCTGCTGGATGTACCGAACAGCTTTGCCATTTCGAGCGACCATTAAGCAAGCGGTGACAGGCCAGCCCCTGCCGAAGCCCCCGTCTCCTGATGATCTTCAGTGTAGCGGTGGTCACATGTCGGCCTCCAGCACACAGGAGCCGGACATAGATCACAAAACGGGGCACAATGACCGGGCAGACCGCGCGCAAGAAGGGATCGTCCGGATGAACCGATCGCTGTCCGCACTCAGCAGAGCCGGTGTACTCGCCGCCGCAATATCGGTCGCGCTGGCCGGACCGGCCGCCGCAGATTCGAATTTCCTGCTTCCCATTCCTGGCATCAACCCCATTCCAGGCATCAACGGACAGCCACGCGGCCTGCCGCGGTTACCCGGACTGACCCAGGCGGTCTTCCAGATGACCGGTATGGACAGCCCGAATCGCACCCAGAACGTCAATGTGCTCGGCACCGACCTCGGCGTCATGTGGGACGACGGCAACGGCCGGATGATCACCGCCTTCGGTGACAGCGCGGGCCTCGGCTTCCCAAACCTGCTCGTAGGCAGCGTCTTCGCTTGGAGCAGCCAGGTACTTTTCCACAGCTCGACCAAGAATCCGTCGCAGGGGATTTCCTTCGACAGCGCCGTGACCAATCCGCTGCCGAGCCCGAAGATTCCGGGTATCGAGATCAGTCTCATTCCGACAGCGGGCATTTCGGTCGACGGGGTGCAGTACATGAGCCTGATGTCGGTGCGCGAATGGGGTGAGCACGGCAAGTGGTCGACCAACTTCTCTACCCTCGCCGCCTCCGGTGACGGCGGGCAGACCTGGACCCCGCTGACCACGACCCGGCGCGCGAATGTGGACGGCCATCAGAACTTTCAGCTGAATGCCTTCCTGAAGGACGCCGGCTACGTCTACCGCTACGGCACCCCGGCAGGTCGGCTGAATCCCGGATTCGTCTCGCGGGCAATGGAATCCGATATCGCTGATCTCGATCGCTACGAATACTGGGACGGCAAGGAGTGGAAGCCCGAGGCCAAGGACGCCACGCCGATCGTCGGGGATGTCAGCGAACTGTCGGTCATGTGGAACGAGCATCTCGGCAAATTCATCATGCTCACCACGGACTCCCGGAATTCGGTGGTGTTGCGCACCGCATCGGCGCCGGAGGGACCATGGAGCGAGCCGGAGGTGCTCATCGACGGCCCCGCGCTGCCGAGCGCCTACGCGCCGATGATCTTCCCGTATCAGACCGGCGGTGACCTGTACTTCTTGCTGTCGGTATGGAACCAGTACAACGTCCTGCTGATGCGAACCCCGTTGTAGGAGTCGCCTACTCGCATTTCACGACAGGTACCGGGTCGTACTTCACCGTCCGCGTGGTGCGCGAGATCTGCCGACCGGTTTTGCGGTCGGTGATGACTCGCGTATCGGAAATGGTGAACCCCGGCGCGCCTTCGGTGGCGATGCAGTCCTTGCCCTTGGGGAGTTTGATCTCGGTGGGCTCGGTGGGTTTGGTCTTCTCCCCGGTGATGGATTCGACGTTGACCGTCTTGGTGCCCCAGAGGCGGACGGTGACCTCGGAGTCGGTGGTCGATGTTTCGATGTAGACACCGGACTGGCTGCTATTGCGGAACTTGAGGTCGATGGCGCCGTCGAAAACGGTGGCCTCGCGGGCCGCCGGATAGCGGGAAATGTAGTAGCTGTGCTCGGTGTGACCGGCATCTTCCATGCCCGCGAAATAGGCGGCGTTGTAAAGGGTGGTCGCGAACTGGCTGATGCCGCCGCCGACCGCGGTACTCGGGCGACCGTGGTCGATGATGCCGGATTCGACGTACCCCTCGGCGGTGCCGCGGGGGCCGGTGAAATCGTTGAGCGAGAAGGTTTCTCCCGGCTTGACGATGGCGCCGTTCACCTTCTTGGCGACCACGCGGATATTCACACCGGACGGCCCGCTGAAGCCGCTCGTGGTGAATTGGCCCATCACCTCGGTGACGCCGAGTGCGTTGGCGGCCTCGGTGGTGAGCTTGGGATCCACCTTCTCGTAGACGGCCTGCGCGGTGCGCTCCTGCGGGGCGACGACGAGATTCGGCAACTGCTCGAACGTCTTCGCCCAATTGATCTTGTCGCCGACCACGGCCGGAACCACCGTCGCGCTCGACCCGGTCACAGCGAAGGTTGCATCCTTGGCCTCGACCTCGGACGGCGCGAGTTGCGGACCCAGCACCCCGAGTGCGACATCCTGTTTGAAGGACGGAGCGAGACCGCCCTGACCATCGGGTGCGAAGGACAGTATGGATGCGATCTGCTCCGGCTCCAGCTTGCCCGCCGCATCGTTCTTGCCCGCGAACACAATCGGCGCACTCACCGCCGGTTCGGCAATGGTGTGCAGAGCCTGTTCGACCGCCTCCGCGCGCACGGCAATTGGTGCGGCCGTCTCCGGAAGATCCAGCAGCGCACCGAGATACCAGTTTTCGATGAGCGCGGTGCGCGCGGCCGGAACATCGAGGATGCGGCCGGGTACCGGCGGCACGGCGACCGGGCGGGCGCCGTCGAAGGCGATGGTGCCCTCGACCGTCGCGCGGTCGTGCACGCGCAGGGCGGTGAGCTGGGCATCGAGTGCGTTCTCGTCGACGGTGCTCGCCACCGGCACCGTATGCGTGACGAACAGCGAAGTCAGTCTGGTGAACGGATTGAGCGGCTGGCCGCCGATGCGGGCCCAGGTGGCATCCCAATCCACCCCCAGGCCAGCGGTTTTGGGGGTGAGCCTGGTCTGCACGTCGCCGATTTGCAACGGCAGTTCCTGGTCGGCGCGCGGATCCAGCGCGGTGCGCAACCGAGCCTCCGCGGCCGCGGTGTCCGCACCGCCGATATCGATACCGGCCACGACGACGCCGCGCGGTACGTGACCCGACGAAAGTACAAGGTCCGCAACGTAAGCCAGACCGCAAACCGCTATCAGTGCGCCGACGCCGATACCGATGCGTTTCGCGATGGGCGATCTCAGCCCACTCGGTCTGGACGGCTGTTCGGGTGCGCGACCCCGCTGCCCGCCGGTGGGCGCGGTTGCCTTGGGCCGCCGAGATGCCCGCAGTGGCTCGGTCGGCATGGCATCCCCAGCCCACTCCGGTGACTGATGTCCCGACGGAGCCGGCTGCTGAGCGGCCGACTGGGGCTGCGCCGCGGGCTCGGACGACCCCGGTTGCTGCTGCGCCGATCGCGGCCTGGGCGGCTGCGGCGTCGTGTCCGTGCCCGGCGCCTGCTGCGAAACCGTGCGCGGCGGCGGTGGCTGCTGCGGTGCGGCGGATCGAGCCGAGTCGAGGAGCTGTCGTAGTCCGACCTGGCCGCCTTCGTGTCGACCCTGCCGCCCGGTACTCGATTCGCTCGTCACGAACCGTCCTCCCGCTCGATTGTAAGGAGCCCGCACGGTGCGAGCCCCGCCAACGATAGTGGTCTCCACCGACATCGTCAGCACAGCGCGGTCCATCAGCAAATCCCGTGCAACGGACCACGCCACACATGGAAGGGCCCCGCGAAGTTGCCGGGTCGGGGGTCTGGCAACTACGCGGAGCCAATCCGTTTATCTGGTCCGGCGCACTGCGCGTTACACATGCGCGGGACAATCGAGCTGAACTTCCTGCCACCAGGGCTCCGCACGCGACGAGGGAGATGGATGGAATGCAGCTGGGAATGATCGGCCTGGGTCGGATGGGCGGCAATATCGTGCGCCGGATAGTCAAGGACGGCCATACCGCGATCGGCTTCGAACGCAGACCCAAGATGATCGACACGCTCGTCGCGGAGCTGGGCAGCGATGGTTTCCAGGGTTCCACCGATCTCCAGGACTTCGTATCCCGGCTGGAGACCCCGCGCGTGGTCTGGGTGATGATCCCGGCCGCGGTGACCGGTCAGGTGATCGACCAGGTCGCCGAGCTGCTCGAGCCCGGCGACATCGTCATCGACGGCGGCAACAGCCGCTACCACGACGACATCGCGCGCGCCGCGGCATTGAAGCCCAAGGGCATCCACTATGTGGACATCGGCACCTCGGGCGGCGTCTTCGGACTGGACCGGGGCTTCTGTCTGATGATCGGCGGCGAGGCCGAGCCGGTGGCACATCTGGATCCGCTGCTGAAGTCCATCGCTCCGGGGGTCGGGGCGGCCGAACGGACGCCGGGCCGCACGGGCGAGCCGTCACCCGCCGAACAGGGCTATCTGCACTGCGGGCCGGCCGGAGCCGGCCATTTCGTGAAGATGGTGCACAACGGCATCGAATACGGCGCGATGGCCGCCTACGCCGAGGGACTGAACATCCTGCACAAGGCCGATATCGGCGCGACGCACGATGCCGTCGCCTCCGCCGAGGAGACCCCGCTCGAACATCCGGAGTGGTACCGATACGACATCGACGTGCCCGAGGTGACCGAGGTGTGGCGGCGCGGTTCGGTGGTCGCCTCGTGGTTGCTGGACCTCACCGCGAGCGAGCTCTACGCCGATCCGACCCTGGAATCTTTCGACGGCCGGGTATCGGACTCCGGCGAGGGCCGCTGGACCCTCGACGCCGCGATCGATACCGGCGTCCCCGCGCCGGTGCTCGCGGCGGCGCTGTTCGCGCGGTTCTCCTCGCGCGGCGAGGCGCTATACGCGGACAAGATGCTCTCGGCCATGCGCAAGGCCTTCGGCGGTCACATCGAGCTGCCCCCGGAGTAGGACTACCCGAAAACTCACCGTCTCAGACAAAATGGCACTGGCGTAGCTCGGCTCGGTCGCCTACTCGACCCGCCTCGCACTGCCGGTACTGCCCAGCGCCGCGATCGAGGTCGACGTGAGCGAACGGCTGTGGCGCACCGGACTTTTCGCAGTCGAGGGGGCAACGCGCGAGAACATTTGTCTCGCATCGACATTCAAACAGGATATGGCCAACGGACTGCGCATCTCCCGCTCGACCTGGGCCGAGAATCCGCCGCACGCCCGCGACGGACTCACCGCGGTCCCAGCCTCGTCCGATTCGCCGCCCGCGGAAGTCTGGTGCGCTGACGCCCGGGCGGGAAGTCGTTACGGTAGACGTTATGGAGTACGCGACGTCTTCCTTCTCGGAGAACCTGCGCCGATACGCCCCGGAACTCCTGCCCGGCAGCGATTTCGGCAATGCCACGGTGCACGGGCAGGACATCGCGCCGCACGGCACCACGATCGTGGCCGTCGCCTACCGCGGCGGCGTGCTGCTCGCCGGCGACCGGCGCGGCACCATGGGAAATCTGCTGGCCAGCCGGGATATGGAGAAGGTGTTCATCACCGATACCTATTCGGCGGCGGGTTTCGCGGGCACCGTGGGCATGGCCATCGAGATGATCCGGTTGTTCGCGGTCGAGCTCGAACACTACGAGAAGATCGAGGGTGTCGGGCTGACCTTCGAGGGGAAGGCGAACAAGCTGTCGAAGATGGTGCGCGACAATCTGCCTGCCGCCCTACAGGATATGGCGGTGGTCCCGGTGCTGGTCGGCTACGACCTGAGCGCCACCGCCCCGGAGAAGGTCGGGCGGATCTTCTCCTACGATGTCGTCGGCGGTCGCAGCGAGGAGCGCTTCGGCTATACCGCGGTCGGTTCCGGTTCGCTGTTCGCGAAGTCCTCGCTGAAGAAGACCTACAGCCGTGGCATCGATGAGGATCAGGCGCTGCGGATCACCGTCGAATCGCTCTTCGATGCCGCCGAGGACGACACCGCCACCGGCGGACCGGATCTCACCCGTGGCATCTATCCGACGGTGGTCGTCATCAATGCCGAAGGCGCAGTGGAGGTTCCGGCGGATCGGCTGGCCGAGACCACCCGCGAACTCGTCGAGGATCGGGCGGCACTGGCTCGCGAATGAGTCCTCAGGGGGACTCGCCGTAGAGGGCGCGGAAGTCCTCGAGTGTGCCGGTGTAGTACTCCAGGTCGTCGAAGAGCTGAGCACGCGTGATCTGTTCGGGCTGGTCGCGCTGTAGCTGCTCGCCCTGCTCGGACCAGAATGCCGAGGCCGGGAGGCGGTCGGTGCCCTCGGGCAGGAACTTGATCGCCTCGTCGATTGCATCGGCGGCGAACTGCCAGTTCATCTCCACCGTTTTGCGATCCTGTTCGGGGTTGCCCTGGTAGGCCAGGTCCGCATCGAGCGCACGGCGTGCGAAGGTGCCCGAGATCAGGATCCACTGCCCGGCGTCGACCAGCGGGGAGACGCCGAGACCGAACCGCACGTCGAGCCTCCGGCACGCCGCCTCGGAGTCGTACCGGATTTCGACGTCACCGAACGTCGAGTGCATTGTCCATGCGTGTTCGCCTTCGGTCAGCGAGGTCTGGGGCGGGCTCGCATCGACGTTCTCAGCGGCGGCGAGCAGGCTCAGGTAGATCTGCGCTTCGGCCAGGGTCCTCGCGGTCGGCATCCATCGCTCCTGTACCCGATAGCGGTCTCGGACAAAGGTTCCGAATAGAACCAACCTACCCGGTCGGGCGAGTCGAAACCGGAGTTCTCCGATCTCGACACGAAATCCATTGACATCGAGCAGAACTCACAATTCGCGAGGTACGAAAGCAGAAGGAGGCGTCCGGCTGAGCCGGACACCACCTCCTGTCGGCTATTTCGGACTCAGCGCTCCAGGATCGCGACGACGCCCTGTCCGCCCGCGGCACAGATGGAGATCAGCGCGCGACCGGATCCCTTCTCCGCCAGCAGCTTCGCGGTGGAGGCGACGATGCGGCCGCCGGTCGCGGCGAACGGGTGACCCGCGGCGAGCGAGGAACCGTTGACGTTCAGCTTGCTGCGATCGATCGAACCGAGCGCACCGTCCAGGCCCAGGCGCTCCTTGCAGTACCGATCCGACTCCCACGCCTGCAGCGTGGCGAGCACCACCGAGGCAAAGGCCTCGTGGATCTCGTAGTAGTCGAAGTCCTGCAGGGTCAGGCCATTTCGGGCCAGCAGGCGCGGCACCGCGTAGGTCGGCGCCATCAGCAGGCCGTCGGGGCCGTGGATGTAATCGACCGCGGCGACCTCGGAGTCGACGAGATGCGCGAGCACCGGCAGGTTGCGCTCGGTGGCCCATTCCTCGCTGGACAGCAGCACCGCGGAGGCGCCGTCGGTGAGCGGGGTGGAGTTACCGGCGGTCATGGTGGCATCGCCCAGTTTGTTGCCGAACACCGGCTTCAGGGTGGCCAACTTCTCGATGGTGGAACCGGGACGCAAATTGTCGTCGCGGGTCAGGCCGAGGAACGGGGTGATCAGATCGTCGAAGAAGCCGCGGTCGTAAGCGGCGGCCATATTCTTGTGCGAGAGGTAGGCCAGTTCGTCCTGGGCCTCGCGCGCGATACCGAATTCCTTGGCGGTGATGGCGGCGTGCTCACCCATCGACAGACCCGTGCGCGGTTCGGCATTGCGCGGGATCTCGATGCCGAGCATGGCGGGGCGCAGCTGCCCGACCAGCTTGAGGCGGTCCTTATTGCTCTTGGCGCGATTGGCGTCGAGCATCCACTCGCGCATGGACTCGCTGACCCCGATCGGGGCATCGGAGGTGGTGTCGGTGCCGCCGCCGACACCGGCATCGATGCGGCCGGCGGCGATCGCGTCACCGACGGTGACGATCGCCTGCAGACCGGTGCCGCAGGCCAATTGGAGGTCGTGGGCCGGGGTGTAGGGGCTGAGCTTGCTGCCGAGCACGCTCTCACGGACCATGCCGTGCTCGCCGACCCGCTTGAGCACCGCGCCGCCGACGACCATGCCCAGGCGTTCGCCCTGCAGGCCGAACCGGCTCACCAGACCGTCCAGTGCGGCGGTGAACATGTCCTGGTTGGAGGCGTGGGCATAGGCCTTATCGGAGCGGGCGAACGGAATCCGGTTGCCGCCCACGATCGCAACCGGGCGTGGGCCCTTCTTTGCCGTGCTCTTCGCTGAACGGGCTTTGGTTGTCACTCGAGTCTCCAAGGTCTCGTCGGGTGCCCCGGTGGGCCGTTCGACACGGACGTGTCCGCGCAGATCGGCGCCCCGTCGCGGTTGGTTTACTTTAAACTTACTCTGGAGTAAGTTTGTTGTCGACACCGTACCCCGCAAGTCTGCGTAAATTCGCGCCGGGGCATGCAGACCATTCGGCAACGCAGCCACCGGCGGGTGCGAAACCACGACACACGAGAAAAGGGAGAAACAGTGGTAGCCAGCAAGAGCAAGGGTGCTCCCAACCTCTACGGATCGTTCGTACACTCCGCTCCCGGCCAATTCCTGGCGAGCAAGTTGGGCCTGCCGCAGCCGGAGAACCTGCGCCGCTACCGGGTCGGTGAGCCGCCGCTGCCCGGTCCGGTGCTGGTCGGTGGCAAGGGCCGCGTCGCCGAACCGGTGCGTACCCTGCTTTCGGACTACACCTTCGCCGATGCGCCCGCCTCGGGTCAGAAGTACGGCGCGCTGGTATTCGACGCGACCGGCATCGGCACGGTCGAGGATCTCTCGCAGCTGTTCGAATTCTTCCAGCCCGCCATGCGCAGCGTCGCGGCGTCCGGTCGCATCGTCGTCATCGGCACCACCCCCGAACTGACCGCGGGCGTGGACGAGCAGATCGCCCAGCGCGCGCTCGAGGGCTTCACCCGCAGCGTCGCCAAGGAGCTGCTGCGCGGCGCCACCGCCCAGCTGGTCTACCTGCACCCCGAGGCCTCCGCCACCGCGTCCGGCCTGGAATCCACACTGCGCTTCCTGCTTTCGGCCAAGTCGGCATTCGTCGACGGTCAGGTCATCCGGGTCGGCTCAGCCGACGCGGTGGCTCCGGCTGCCTGGGACAAGCCGCTCGACGGCAAGGTCGCCGTGGTCACCGGCGCCGCGCGCGGCATCGGCGCGACCATCGCGGAGGTTTTCGCCCGTGACGGCGCGACCGTGATCGTCGCCGATATCCCGGCCGCCGGTGAGGCCCTCTCGGCCACCGCCAACAAGGTCGGCGGCACCGCGCTCGCACTCGACGTGACCGCACCCGACGCCGCCGAGAAGCTGGCCGAATTCGCGACCGAACGCTTCGGCGGCATCGATATCGTCGTGCACAACGCCGGTATCACCCGCGACAAGCTGCTCGCCAATATGGACGAGGGCCGCTGGAATTCGGTCATCAACGTGAATCTCGCCGCACCGCACCGCATTACCGAGGGCTTGGTGGCGCGTGGCGCGCTGAAGGAGGGCGGTCGGGTGATCGACGTGTCCTCCATCGCGGGCATCGCCGGTAACCGCGGCCAGACCAACTACGGCGCGTCCAAGGCCGGTGTCATCGGCATGGTCGATGCCGAGGCGCCCAAGCTGGCCGAGAAGGGCATCACCATCAACGCCGTCGCGCCCGGCTTCATCGAAACCGCCATGACCGCGGCCATTCCGCTGGCCACCCGCGAGGCCGGTCGCCTGATGAGCTCGCTGCTGCAGGGCGGACAGACCGTCGACGTCGCCGAGACCATCGCCTACTTCGCCAGCCCGGCGTCGAATGCGGTGAGCGGCAATGTGGTTCGGGTCTGCGGTCAGAGCCTGATCGGAGCATGATGACCGAGACGATCACGCTCACCGAACCTCCCAAGAACAGCAGCCTTTTCGTCAAGGCCGCGCTCGGTGCGGTGCCGGTGCCGCTGGTCTCGGGGCGCAAAGCGACGCTGCCCGACCGCGTCGTCCGGCTGGAGGGCCTGCGCGTGGATCCGGATCACCTGGCCGCGTACTGCCGGGCGACCGGGCTGCGGTTCGGCGACTCGCTGCCGCTGACCTACCCGTTCATCCTCAGCTTCCCGCTGGCGATGCAACTCGTTGTGGCACGGGACTTTCCGTTCGTCGCGGTGGGTGCGGTGCACGCGCAGAATCTGATCGAGCGCCGTCGCGAGATCTCGGTGAGCGAGCCGCTGGACTTCACCACACACATCGAGAATCTGCGCGAGCACCCGAAGGGGCTGCTGGTGGATGCGATCACCGAGGTGAATGTCGGCCGGGAGCTGGTGTGGCGTCAGGTCACCACCTTCCTGCACCAGCAGCGCACCTCGCTCTCGGGCGAGCCGAAGGGTGAGCCGAAGCCGGAAGAGGTTCCGCCGCCGCCGATGCGCACCGTTCGGGTGGATCAGAAGACGATCACCCGCTACGCGGCCGCCTCCGGTGACCACAACCCGATCCACACTTCGGCATTGGGCGCCAAGGCATTCGGCTTCCCGAAGGCGATCGCGCACGGCATGTGGTCGGCCGCGAATATCCTCTCGAATGTGGAGGGGCGGATTCCCGAAAAGGCCAGCTACGCGGTCAAATTCGGCAAGCCGATCCTGCTGCCCTCCACGGTGAATGTATACGCCGATCAGGTCGACGGCGGTTGGGACCTGGCATTGCTGAACCCGAAGAAGGGGTATCCGCATCTGACGGCCACCCTGCGCTGATCCGACGTCGAAGCCGCACTCCTGGTTCGGAGTGCGGCTTCGCTGTTACTGGGCCGAGTTTCAGCAGTCGCAGCCGCAGCCGTCGCAGCAGCAACCGTCACAGTCGCAGCAGTTGCCGCAGCAGTTACAGCTGCAATCGCCGCAGTCACAGCAATCGCCGCAGTCACAGTTCTTGATCCAGGCGTCCTTGCGCTTGCCGTTGCACGGGTTGGTGTGGTCAGCGCAGCAGGCGTAGCCGGTGCAATAGACGCCCAGGACCAATGCGAGCGCCTCGCCGATGCCAGGGCGACGCGGCGGCTTCTCGAATCCCGTCCCCGGCGGCATCGGGTACTGCATCGTCGCGGTGTGCCGAGATGTGCTGCAGGCGTGGGCGGTTGCGCCGAGGCCGCGGCCGACCCTGTGCACCAAGGCGTGCAGCGGGTCGAGCAGCATCCAGCGGATGGTCGGGACCTGGTCCAGTTTCGCCTCCGCGACGGCCTTGCGCAGGTGCGAATCCGATTGCCGCAGCAGGTCGTATGCCTCCGGCATGGAGGTTCCGGTGGCAGCGAGCGGGTTGAAGCGGCCGCGGGTCCGGTCGTCGTCGAAGTCTGCGACGGCATCGGCGAGATGCGCTATCCGTCCGAAATTCCTGCCCGCCTCACGCAACGCGGCGACGTTATCCGGGCGGTCGGCCAGCACCGCAGTGTGCGCGAAGAATTCCGCCGCGCAGATCTGGGTCGGTGCGGTCAGCGCGTCGAGCGAGATCGTGCGAGATGCACGTTCCGACGCTTCGTCGAGCAACGTGCCCGCTGCGGCGCCGGTGGAGCGGATGGTACCCACCGAGGCGAGAGCTTCCAACCGCGACTGCGAATTGATCGCGGCGACAAGCGGTTCCACATCGAGGCCGATCAAGGATGCCTGCGATCGCGCGTGGTCGGCCCAGCGGCTCGATACCTTCGTCATCGGACGCCGAGTGAGGGCTGAGCCGTCACCATCGTCGACGTGATCGCGAATCTTGGCCGATCCCAGCAACAGTGACGCGGTGGCAGCCAGCAGTACGCCCGGCGAATCCGCACTCGCCACCTCCGCGCGACGCATCCCCCGCAGGGCGCACGGGCCTGCCGTGGTCCGCCCGATCGAGCCGGACATCTGCGCCTCGGTCAGCACGCTCAGGACGATCGCATCGGTATTGGTCGCCGTCCGCGCCAACTGCCCGTGCCCATCCCGCAACCCCAAACACAGCCCACACATATGTGCACGCCACGTGCTCGCATCGATCCCGTACTTCTCGGCCCCATGCGAACACGGCCGCAACATCCCGAACAATTCCGCCCCGTTCCCCGACCACAGCGCCGGTCCACTCTCTTGATCTCCCGCACTCTCGCAGCCTGTCAACACGGCCGCAAGCCGAGCGGTGCTTGCCGGTTGCCGCAGTCCGATTCGGGTTGCTGCGGTGGGTCCTGTTGTCCTGCACCGACATCCCGGGCGTTCTCGAGCGTTTCATCGCCGGGGGAGTCGAATGGTGGCTGCGACCATTTGACTACCGTCGACAAGGGTGACGGGGTTATTCGGCCTTTTTGCGGCCCGCGAGACCGCGCCAGGCGAGGTCGTCCAGGAGGTCGACCGCCTCGGAGACTTCGATGCGGCCGCTGGCAACTCGGTCGGCGATGGCCTCGCCCGCGCCGATGACGGCCACGGCGACGACGTCGAAGTTGGTGCCGGGTTCGGCGTGCTTGGCACTGGATTCGAGCAGTTTGGCGGTCAGTTCGATGACGCGTTCGCGAGCGTTCTCGATTTCCGAGGCGAAGGCTTGCTGGCCGATCGCCTGGCGGTAGAGCACCTGCCAGGAGTTGCGGTTGCGATCGACGAATCCGAGGAAACCCTCGAGCGCCGTGCGGACCTGTTCGTGCGGGGACAGTTGCGGATTGCCGGCGGGCGCCACCGATTCGATGAAGCGCAGCCCCTCGCGCTGGATGCAGGCGCGGAACAATTCATCCTTGGAGCCGTAGTAGAGGTACAGCATCGGCTTGGAGATTTTCGCCTCGGCGGCGATCGCGTCCATCGAGGTGTCGTGGAACCCCCTACGCGAGAACACCTCGACCGCGGCGTCGAGCATCTGCTGCTCACGAACCGCCCGAGGAAGTCGCTTCGTTCCGCCCGCCATCACTCTCCTACCACATGGTGAAACTCTTATATTACTCCAAGGTAAGTTCGGCGGGTCGGATTGCGCGTTCGTAAGTTCGGCGAACTATCGGCACTCGGCTCCCATCCTTCGGACCGCGGTGTCCTTGGATTCGCGTGCCCAGCTGTTCAGCTGTGCAGCAGAGGAATACTACGGGTGTACGGCGATAAGGCGGCTGTACAACATACGACACCCGCTAGCCACTGCTTGCCGGGTCGGCAGAAAGGCCAACCGTCAGCAGGGCTGCAGCGCGCCCTTGAATCGAGCCATCCGCAGCACCGACGCGTCGACCCGGTCGGCAGACAGGCGTCCACTCGATACCGCCTGCTCGAGGCGATCCAGCACCTGCGGCACCGCATCGGTGGTGATCCACAGGGCATTGTCGGCACCGGCGATCAGCGCCGCCTCGACCGCGTCCTCGATGCTCATCCGGCTCGTAATCGCGGCCATGCCGCCGAGGTCGTCGGTGAAGATCGGCCCCTGGAACGGTGCCGCGCCGTAGCCGGTGCCATCGCGCAGCAGCGCCATGGCCTGCGGGCTGATGCTGGCGGGGACATCGGGGGTGGTCAGGCCGGGTACGTCGAGGTGGCCGACCATGGCAGCGGCGCCGGAGTCGACCAGATTGCGGAACGGCACGAGGTCGACACTCTGCAGCTCCGTCAACGGCGGGGTACGGACGGCGCCGGTGTGCGAATCGCCCGATCCGGAGCCGTGGCCCGGGAAGTGCTTCATCACCGTGCCGACCCCGATCTCGTTCATAGCGCGGATGTAGGCGCCGGCGTATTCGGTGACCACCGCGGGATCGTCGGAGAAGGACCGGTCACCGATGACGGAGTCGTCCGGCTGACTGCTCACATCGACGTCCGGGGCGAAGTCCACCGTGACGCCCAGATCCTTCAGCGCGCGGCCGCGGGTCACGGTGGCGTCGTGGAACTGCTCGGCGGTCATGGTCTGGGCGGTCACCCGGGCCGATGGGGCGGGGCCGATCAGATCCTTGACCCGGGAGACCCGGCCGCCCTCCTCATCGATGGTCACCATCAGCGGCACTTTGGCGGCGGCCTTGACCTGTTTGATCAGGCCGTCGGCCAGCAGCGACTTATCGGTCCAGCCGCCGACGAAAATACCGCCGACCTGCGAATTGCGCACCACATTCGTGGCGTCGTCGGCACCGGTGACACCGACCGTCAGCAGTTGCCCCAGTTTCTCGCGCAGGGTGAGTTTCGCGAGGAAGTCGGCACCGCAGTCACCTTTGGCGGTGGTGGTGACGGGAGCCGCGGAACCGGCCGTCGCGGCCGGAATCGCGGATTTCGACGGCGCGGGAGTGGAGTCGCCGTTCGAGCACGCCGTCGCGACGGCGGCGAGGATTGCGAGCAGGACGAGAGGCGTCTTCCGCATAAGTCCACGGTAATCGGCGTGCTCGGGACGGTCCGACTCAGGTATGGCTAGCGGCCAGTCGCAGCGTCCGGCGGGCCAGGTCGGAGATTCGGCTGCCATCGTGGCCGAAGACCGCGCTGTGCAGCCGGTCGTGGAACGGATCGGTCCAGTGGGTCGGGATTCCGCGGTCACCGGCGCGAATTCCAGCGACCGAACCCGCCGTCGCGCCATTGGAGTCGGTATCGCAACCGCCTTGCACGGTCAGCGCGATGGTGCGGGTGAAATCGCCTGCGCCCCAGAGTAAACCGGCGGTGACGAGGCAGGCGTTCGGAATGGCGTGCACCCAGTTGTAGTGGTCGTGGCGGCGGTGAATGGCTTCGTGAGCCTGCTCCCATGACCTGCCGCTGTCATGGTCCGCGAGCACCTCGGCGACCGCGACGTGCAACCTCGAACGTTCCGGAATGCATTGCTGGGCAACCGAAAGCGCATCCGATATACCTTCGGCGGTGAAGGCCGCGGCTACCAAAGCGGCAGCCCACATCGCCGCGTACACGCCGTTGCCGGTATGTGAAAGCCCGGCATCGCGGGCGGCGAGTTCGGCCGCGCGCGCCGGATTACCCGGGTTGACGTAACCGTAGATATCCGCGCGGATCATCGCACCTATCCACTCGCGATACGGATTTCGATACCTGGCCACCGCCGGCGGGTGCAGACCGGCGATCAGATTCCGGTAAGCGACCCGCTCCGCGGTGTAGGTCTGCAGAAATGGCAGATGTGCCAACCACGCATCCGCGACATCGGATTGCGTGAATTTCGTTCCGCATGTTTCCAATAGGTGCAATCCCAGCACGGTGTAATCGACATCGTCATCGCGCGGTGCACCGTCGATACGGCCCTTTGCCGATACCGGCCAGGTCGGATTCAACGGATATTCCGGCGACGGCGGCAATAATGCGGGCACATAGTCGGTAAGTGGATAGGCGCCGGCCCGCTCGAGGTAGGCGCGGATTCGCGCGGGCGTCCAGACGAATCCGTTTTCCAGCGGCTTGCCGAGCGTGCAGCCGACGCAGCGCCCGAGCCATCCGCCGTGGATCCGCTCGAACAGTTCGGGTATCGGCGCGACCGGGGGCACTACCGACTGTGGTGCCGCAGTTTCGGATTCGTCATAACCCCAGTAGGGATCGCGTTCGATGCTTTCGAGTCGATCGAAAACCACCCAGCATTCGGCCGGTTCGACATGATCGGCGGTGACGAGCGCGTGCACCTCGGACTCGAACTCGGCCACCGGATAGCCCGATTCGAGTCGCTGTCGCCATTCATAGAACAGCAGGGTCCGCGGGTCGATCTCGTGCCTGCCGAAGAACACCAGTTCGTTCGCATCGGGCATATCCGCTCCCGGTCCATGTCGCCCAGTCGGTTTTCCGCCGATCCGTTCCCGCAGCAGATTATCCGCGCGCGGCAATACCTCGTGACGGGGTTGTCCGGAGTAATGTTGTGGCGTAGCCAAATGACTCCTACCTGGAGGTCATCGTGCCGTGCGATCTCATGCTCATTGCCTATGACGGTTCCGAAAATGCCAAGCGGGCCATCGAATACGCCGGCCGGTTCCTCGCGGCGAACAGAGCGGTGGTGCTCACCGCCTGGGAACCGATGGTGCGCCAGGCCGCTCGGCTGTCCGGACTCTCCGGTGTGATGCAGCCGGAATGGGTGCCCGACGAGGAGATCGAGGACGTCGCCTATGTCGACGCCCGCAATATCAATACCGAAGGCGTCCGCCTGGCCAAACTCGCCGGCCTCAACGCCGAGGCGCGCACCGCGGAGTGCACGTCGACGATCTGGAACGCCATCGTCGAAACCGCCGACGACCTGGACGTCGACATCATCGTGGCAGGAACGCGCGGCGCCACCGGTATTCGAGCGCTGATGCACAGCAGCGTCGCCGACGCCGTACTCAAGCATTGCCACCGTCCGGTGCTCATGGTGCCGCCGGGCAGGGAACCGCGTCGCTGAGATTTGGGTCGCTCGGGTGGCTCTGCTCCGGGTTTGCGGGGTTAGGGTCGAGGGATCATGAACGGTTTCTTGCTCGCTCAGCCCGGTGGGGTGATCCGCGCGTCGGGGACCCGGGTCACCTTCGACGAGGCGACGCGGGCGGTGGCGGCGCTGCGGGACGGGACCGCCGAGCTGATCGTCGGCGCCCTGCCGTTCGATCCCCGGAATCCGGCCGCGCTTTGCGTGCCCGAGCAGGCAGAGCGCACGGTCGGGCCATGGCGGCCCGCGGCGCTGCCGGACTTGCCCGCCGTCCGGGTCATCACCGAAATACCGAGTCCGGCAGAGCATGTCGCGCGGGTGACGAAATTGGTCGAGCAGTTGAACGATACGGCGCAGCCGTTGCGCAAGGTCGTGGCCGCTCGATCGGTGCTGGCCGAAGCCGATAGCGCGCTGGAACCGGAGTTGGTCGCGGGACATCTGCTGACCAGGCATCCGCATGCGAATGTTTTCGCGGTCGACCTGACGGCCGCGGGGCGGCCGGGTGCGACGCTGGTCGGCGCCACCCCGGAGGTACTGGTCGCACGACACGGCGCCACCGTCACGCTGCATCCGCTCGCGGGGACGTTGCCGCGCCTCGCCGATCCGGACGACGATGCCGCGCAGGCGCGAGAGTTGTTGGCCAGCACCAAGAATCGTGATGAGCATGCGTTCGTCATCGAGTGGATTCGGGAGGTGCTCGCACCGGTGTGCGCGGAACTCACCATCCCGGACGGCCCGCAGCTGATCAATACCCACGAGGTCTGGCATCTGGCCACTCCGATCACCGGTCGCCTACGCGATCCTGCGACGACCGCGCTCGACCTGGCGATCCGCTTGCATCCCACCCCCGCGGTCTGTGGCACGCCGACCGATCTCGCCCTCGACACCATCGCGCATATAGAAGAGGAACGCGGCTTCTACGGCGGCGCGGTCGGCTGGTGCGATGCATACGGCGACGGCGAATGGGTGGTCGCGATTCGCAGCGCGGAAATCGCCGCCGACGGGCGCTCGATCCGCGCCTTCGCGGGCGGCGGCATCGTGGCCGCTTCGGATCCGCGCGCCGAGTTGGACGAGACCACCGCCAAACTGCGCACATTGCTCGGCAGTTTGCACTGCGCCATCCCGAGCTGAGCGACCCGCGCCCGCTATTCGGTTCCGCTATCGGTGGCCTGAACGTAGGTGATCGCGCGCGGCCCTGCTAGGTTGGCCCAGAATGTGCCTGCATCGATGTATTGGAGTGCCGCGATGAAGTTTGCTGTCCCTGGTGTTGCGAGTGCGGTCGCGGGCGCCGTTTTGGGCGTGATCGCGGTGTTCGTCATCACGATGGCAGTGCAGCAGAACACGCGGCCCGATATCGAGCGCACCGACTCCACCTCCTCGCTACTCAACAACGTTGAGTACGGCAGCCGCTGATCCCCCGCGGTGCGAGCGATAGGCCCGTAGGCGGCAGCCTGCGTAACCACGGAGGGCCCGTGAGCGCCGCAGATTCAACACAGCGTTCCGGTTCACTTTCCGACTCGTTCGGAACCTCCGGCGCGGCGCGTCAGCACGGCAGCGCCCCGCTGGGCAGAGGCTGGTTCGTCGGGACCGTGGTCGCGGCGTTCCTGCTCACCTTTCTCCAGGCGCCCGGCCTGACGGTCGCCGACACCAAATACGACCTGGCGCAGAATCCGCTCGGCTTCCTCGAACGCGCCGCCCACCTGTGGAGCAGTCAGGCCCCGATGGGGCAGGTGCAGAACCAGGCCTACGGGTATTTCTTCCCACACGGTGCGTTCTTCTCCGCCGGACATTTACTCGGTCTGCCCGCCTGGGTGACGCAGCGGATCTGGTGGGCGTTGCTGCTGCTCGCCGGGTTCTGGGGCATCGTGCGGCTCTGCGAAGCGCTCGGCATCGGCTCGCGCGGGTCCAGAATCGTGGCGGCGGCCGCATTCGCACTGTCACCGCGGGTGCTGACCACGCTGGGTTCGATCTCCTCGGAGACGCTGCCGATGGTGCTCGCGCCGTGGGTGCTGCTCGCGCCCGCCGCGCTGGGCACCGCCTATCGGAACCGGCGCGGCGGTGCGGCGTCGCCCGCCGGCAGTGCGCTGGCCTTGGCATTGATGGGTGCGGTCAATGCGGTGGCGACGGTCGCGGCATTTCTGCCCGCGCTGCTGTGGTGGGCGTCGTATCGACCGAACCGGAAGTGGTGGCGGTTCACCCGGGCCTGGATTCCGCTGCTGGTGCTGGCCACATTCTGGTGGGCGGTGCCGTTGCTGGTGCTCGGCAAGGTGAGTCCGCCGTTCCTGGACTACATCGAATCGTCAGGGGTGACCACCCAGTGGGCCTCGCTCGGTGAAGTGCTGCGCGGCACCGACAGTTGGACGCCGTTCGTCTCGCCGGAGCGGATCGCGGGCGCGGTGCTGGTGACCCAACCCGCCGCGGTGCTGGCCACCGGACTGCTCGCGGCGGCGGGTATGGCCGGATTGGCGATGCGGTCCATGCCGTATCGCGGGCGGCTCGCGCTGATCCTGCTGGTCGGGCTGGTCGGGATCTGTGCCGGATTTGTCGGTGAGTTGAGCGGGCCGTTCGCGGATTCGGTGCGGGTATTCCTGGATGCCGGAGGCGCGCCGCTGCGCAATGTGCACAAGCTGGAACCGCTGATCCGAATTCCGTTGATGCTCGGTCTCGCGCATATGTTGAGCAAGGTGCCGTTGCCCGCGTCCGTCCCGATGCCGGTGTGGCGCAGCGCCTTCGCCCATCCCGAACGCGATAAGTCGGTCGCCGTCGCCGCCTTGATCCTCACCGCGCTCGCGCTGTCCACCTCATTGGCCTGGACCGCGAAGCTGGCACCGCGCGGCGCCTACGACGAAGTGCCCGGATACTGGAAACAGACGGCGCAGTGGTTGTCCCACAATGCATCCGATACCCGAGCGCTGGTTGTGCCCGGCGCACCCTTCGGCAGTCAGGTGTGGGGCCTCACCCGCGACGAACCGCTACAGGCGCTCGCGAGTACGCCGTGGGCTATCCGGGATGCGGTGCCGCTGAACCCGCCGGGCACCATCCGGGCCATGGATTCGGTACAGCGGTTGATCGCCGACGGTAGACCGTCGACCGGACTCGCCGCGACACTGGCCGAGCAGGGCATCGGAATTCTGGTGTTGCGCAACGATCTCGATCCGGAGACGTCACGTTCGACACGGCCGATGTTGGCACATCAGGCGATCGACGGGTCGCCGGGATTGCGCAAGGTGGCCGAATTCGGCAACCCGATCGAGACTGTCAGACCCGATGGTCTGGTCGCCGATGGTGATCTGCGCCCCGCGTATCCGGCGGTCGAGATCTATCGCGTCGCGGCATCGCCTGCGGGCACTCCGATCGAGATTCACAGCGGCACAGGCGCGCCGACATCATTCCCTGGCGCCTACACGGTGCGCATGCCCTCGGTTGGGACGGTTCAGGGCGGGCCAGAAGTGCTCGAACGGTTGCGTCGCGATCCCGGAACCGCGCCGACACTGCTCGCATCCGATGCGGCGGCGGCCGGATTGCCGATCGGGCCTGTGACGGTGACGGATACGCCGATGGACCGGGAGGCCGACTTCGGCCGGGTGGACAATCACAATTCGGCGCTGCGCGCGCCCGACGATGCGCGCCGCACGCACAACCTTGTGCCCGACTATCCCGTTCCCGGTGCGGAATTGGCGCGCGGGGAATGGTCGGGTGCGACGGTCACCGCATCGAGTTCCGCCGCCGACGCCACGCAGTTGGGCGGCTCCGCGCCCGGCAGTTCGACGGCCGCGGTTGTCGATGGTGATCCGTCGACCGCGTGGATCAGCAATGGCGCCGAACACGCACTGGGACAATGGCTTCGGCTCGATCTCGACCATCCGATCAGCTCCGGGCTGTTGCAGCTGACCACCAGCGCGGCCGCGATCGGCGATCCGGTGAAGTGGGTCGAGGTGCGGACCGCGAACGGGAGTGTATCCGCGCGGATTCCCGAACCTGGTATGCCGGTGTCGATTTCGCTGCCTGCGGGCAAAACGGACTGGCTCACCATCACCGCCATCCGTACCGAGGACGGCACGCGCGGTGGGCAATTCGGAATAAGCGAGCTGACTCTGGACGACTACACCAACCGGAGTGCGCCGGTGCGGGTCGATATTCGGCATCGGACCGTGCTGCCGCCCACCCCGCCGGGCGCGCAGGTGCGGTCCTGGGATCTCGGCCAGGAATTTCCCGGGCGTAGCGCGTGTTTCGATGCGCCGGATCGGGTGCGGTGCAGCAAGGGACTCGCCCTGGCGCCGGAGGAACCCGGCACGTTCGAACGCACCCTGTCGGTTCCCGAACCAGTGAATGTGACGCCGCAGTTGACCGTGCGGACTCGACAGGGTCCGGCGCTCGAGGCGCTGCTCACCGACAACACGCACCCCGTCGCCCGGGGTAAGGCAGATGTCGGTGACCTTCGTGGTTCCGCCTTCGCGGCCACCGATGGGGATCCGCGCACGAGTTGGACCGCGCCGGAGGATTCGGTGCGGAATCCGGCAGGCGGCAAACCGACACTCACACTGGAATTGCCCGAACCGGCGCTGGTGACCGGGTTGGACGTGACACCGTCGCTCGGCGAGATGCCCGCCGCACCGCTTTCGATAGTCGTAAATCTCGGCGACGGCCCACAGGTTCGCGAGATCGAACCGGGCGAATCGACCCGAGTCTCATTGCAGCCCACCGTGACCGACCGCATCGAACTGAGCATCCAGACCTGGAAGCCGGTCCTCGACCGCACCGCCCTCGGGTTCGCCCAGACGCAGCCGCCCGGTCTCGCCGAGGTATCGGTACTCGGTCCCGATTACCCAGCGCCCGCCCCAGGGGATCGGCTGATCACCGTTCCGTGTGCGCAGGGGCCGACGATTGCGCTCGGGGGACGTTTCGTGCATACGTCCGTCACCGCGACCGCTGATGAATTGCGCTCTGGTGCACCGGTTCCCGCTCGTGTGTGTGCGGACTCGGAACTTCCGCCCGGGTTGGCCGGCACCGAGAACGGCCGCCTCGGTTCAGCCGACCCCGCACTCGGTAATGGCGCGAGTGCGGCTCGCACACCGGATGCGGCCGACACCGGTATCGAATCCACCGACACGATCGCGTTGGCCGCGGGGCGAGCGGACGTGACGGTGGCACCGACGGATCTTTTCTTCGTCGACCGGCTTCGCCTGAACCGGACCGATTTCGCCCCCGCGGCTACGCCCACTACGACATCGGGACAGCTCCTCGTCCTGCCGCTCAGTACCAATATCGGTTGGCAGGCGCGCACCGCCGACGGCAAAGAACTCGAGCCGGTCGTGGTCAACGGCTGGCAGCAAGGCTGGCTGCTCCCGGACGACTACGCCGCCGGATCGAATCCCATAACCGTTTCATTCCCCATCGACCGCTGGTACCGCCTCAGCATCTTCGGCGGCCTGCTGCTGCTCATCCTGCTGATCCTGATCGCCATCCCCCGCAAGCGCCGGATCCCGGCAACCGTTGGCCCGGAGCCGAATTCACCCGCGGGCGCAGACGCCACTCGAAATCCGCCTGGTACGCGCCGCCGTGCCGACTCCAACGTGCACGCCGAGCAAACCGCCGCCGGCGCGGCGCCCCCGACCACCTGGGGCAATCGCATTCTCGGGGCGCTCGGAATCACTGCTGTCGCAACAGTCATCGCCGGACCGGTCGGCACCGCACTGACCGTGGTCGCGCTCGCCGCCACTCGGTTCTCCGCACGGATGACGCCGAAAGTCCTCACCGCCGTCGCGGGCCTCGGCACCGCCACCGCGGCGGCAGCCCTGTCCACCGGACCATGGCGCGCCGCAGGCGGATACATGGGCGGCTCGCTGTGGGTGCAAGTACCCGCACTGCTCGCCGTGATCGCCGTCGGCATCGCCGCGCTGCCCGCCCGACGTGAACATCGTCGAGGGAATAGCCTCGAATAGGTGACGGACTGCGCGGAGTGCGGATTCGAGTACGACCCGGCCTTGGTTCCCCAGGTATCGGCACTGACCAGGGGCCACGCAGCGGAATACGCGGCACTGCTCGCCGGCGACGGTCGGGGACTTCGGCAGCGCACCGCGCCGGATGTGTGGTCGCCGTTGGAGTATGCATGCCATGTGCGGGATGTCCTGCTCGCACAACGAGAACGGGTGTTGCTCGCGCGCCGGGTCGATACTCCGGCGCTCGAGCCGATGGGTCGCGATGAACGCGTCGAGCACGACGGGTACAACGAACAGCAGCCGGCCGATGTCGCCCGACAGCTCGACGATGCGGCCCTGCTCTTCGCCAACGTCCTCGATCGGCTGACACGCGCGGACTGGGACCGGAGCATCATCTACAACTTCCCGCAGCGCCAGGAACGTCCGCTGCGTTGGCTCGCCCTGCACACGCTGCACGAACTCCGGCACCATCTGCTCGACATCCGCCGCCAGCTCGACAGCTGATCATTCCCACAATCGCCCGATCTCCTGCCCTGCGGAGTCACCGAGCGTGAGCAATTCACTCGCCGCAGGCCCGAATCCGGTCAGCCGACCGTCTCGTCGCGCGCTTCCGTCACGGTCGTAGCCGAGCGCGCCGCCTTGGCGCGATCGCGATCACGCGCGAACCGGCGCGCCGGTTCCTCGATGAGCGCATAGCTGGCCGCCGCGATCGGGAGGGTGATCGCGATCGTCAGGATGAGCACCTTGCCGAAGTTGCCGCCGAACGGCAGGATTCCGAAAATCGGGAACACCACCGAGAGCACCGCGAGATGCCAGAGGAAGATGCCGTAGGACCAGCGCCCGATCATCGCGGCGACCCCGGATTCCAACCAGCGATGTGGACGCGCGCCGGGCGGGCGCAGCACCAGCGGAGCGAGCAGCGCGAAACCGATGATCGCGCCGAAACCCATCTTCGCCGCGTACTGCCAGGGCTCGGCCCGCGTCAGCCCGGCGGGACCGCCCAGGTCGGTGGCGGAGATCAAGAAGGCGACCAGCGCGATGCTCCACATCACCGGCTGATTGGCGAGCAGCCGAAGCCGCGGTGATAGCTGATCCCTATTGTCGACGAGCTCGGCGAGCAACATGCCGCCCGCGAACCACGGCAGATATCCGGGCAGCCAATTATCGGAGTGAATGGCGTCGGGAGTCGGCACCGGAATGAAGTTCCAGCCCAGGCTCACCACCGCGAGCGCGAGGATCGCGGGGATGCGCCAGCGCGCGGCATCGCCACGCAACCGCACCGCCGCGAATGCCAGCAGCGGCAGCGCAATATAGAAGGCCACCTCGACGGACAGACTCCACATCTGAGTGAGGCCGTCGGTGAGCGTGAGCGGCACGAATACCTGCGTCAACGCCAGATTCGAAGCCCATACCCGTAGGCCCGCGGTATCGGCCGCACTCGGCACCAGGATCAGCACCGCGGCGACCACAACCCAATACGCGGGCAGAATGCGCGCCGCCCGATGCCGTAGGTAATGGCCGACCGACGGCGCGGTGCCCAGTCCGCGCGCGACCGCCGCATGCGGACGCCACAGCAGGAATCCGGACAGCGCGAAGAACACCGCGACCGCCATATCGAACCGTCCCCAAACGCGCCCGAGCACAGGCGCATTCGCCGCGCCGGTCTGGAATGCGACATGCGTCAGCAGCACACCGAGTGCGGCCATGCCGCGCATACCTTCCAAGGCGGGCACGAAACCGCGCGTGCGCACGGGTGCGTCGATGGTCGGCGTGGATAGGGTGGCGGTCATCGAACTCCAGTCTGCAGGTCCTTTCGAGCGACCTGCAAGCAGTCGCGACGGATATGTCCTACCAGCTGGTAACCCCACGTTTCAGATTTCGCGCTAAACTCGGGCGATTTCTGGGTCGAATCCGGGCTCGGCACCGCATGGTACGACATCGGGCTGTTAGTGTCGGGGCTCACGAGTGCAGCGGCGCGCCCGCAGTACTCGCCGTATAGACCTGTGTTCTACGACGAGGAGAGTTTGCATGGCACTGAGTGCCGGAACCAGAAGGACGGTGGCCTGCCTGCTCGTGGGTCTGGGCGCGTTGTTGATCGTCGCCGCGGTGATGATCCCGACTTACACCGTCAGCAAACTGGCGAAAACTCCACTCGATCTCGAGATCACCACCATCGCGACGAACCAGCCGGGCGAAGACAGCCTGGTCCTGGACTCCAAGTCGCTCACCGCACCGGAGGGTGCGGCCAAGATCGACACGAATGTGCCGCTGATCTCGCAGCGATTCCTCACCGTCGAAGAGCCCTCCGACGCCACCGAGATGACCGTCCAGGCCGGTCAGACCCTGCGGCGCATCGACAAGCAGGGCGACACCGGCCTGCTCACCGCGACCGTCGACCGGGTCACCATCGACCGCAAGACCGGCGCCCCGGTGGCCAAGGACCCCAACGGCTCCATCGCCGTCACGGTGAACAAGGACATGCAGAGCATCGCCGACCCGGTCCAGCACACCGGTCTGCAGTACCGCTTCCCGATCGGCACCGAGAAGAAGAGCTACCCGTACTTCGATGTCAATGCGCGTAAGTCCTACGACGCCAAGTTCATCGATGAGTCCGAGATCAACGACATGAAGGTCTACCACTTCCAGATGTCGGTCCCGGTGACAAACATGTGGGACGTGATCCAGTCGCCGACCAACAAGCTGAGCCTGCCCGCCTCGAAGTGGGGCCTCGAGGGCGACGACCCGGTCACCATGACCCGCTTCTACACCGACACCCGCGACCTGTGGGTCGAGCCGCAGACCGGAACCGTGATCAAGGGTGGCGAGCAGATCCACCTGTACTACGCGCGCAGCGGCGACCACCCGGATGTCACCGCGCTGAAGTCGCACCTCGTCTTCGACGAGAACACCATCGAATCGCAGATCTCGGTGGCCAAGGAGAACATCGACAAGCTGTCGCTGTACGGCCGGATCATGCCGATCGTGCTCGGTGTGCTCGGTGTTGTCGCCGTGGTCGGCGGCGTGTTCCTCGGGATTCGCGGCGGGGCAGCTCCGGCCGGTGCGGGTCGGCGTGGGCCGGGTCGCGGTCGAGATGATGCTCCGACCGAGCAGATCAGGATCCAGAAGAATCTCTGACGGTTAGTTCGCCTACTCGGCTCCCCGGCGTTATGTCGGGGAGCCGAGTTCGTTTCGGCGCAAGATGGTTCCGGCGGTACTCAGGGCGCGGACGGCCCCAGCGGGTACGCAACGGGATGCGACGGCTGATACAGCAGCATCACTCCGGCGCCCGGAATCTTCATATCGATGCAGCGCCCGAAACCCCGCTCGGCGATCTCGCCCACGAATTCCGCCCCGCGCCCGCCCAATTCCGCCATCGTCTGCTCGATGTCATCGCACATCAACGAAATCTCGTGACGCGGCGGCCCATCCGCCGGATGCACCCCGAGCTCACTCGGCCGAGTCCCGAATATGAGCCACCCCCCATGCGCATCCACATTCGGCCACCCGAGTACATCGCGAAAGAACCCCCGAGCCGCATCCGGATCTTCCGCATAGACCAGCGTGTGCACAGCGGTGATCATGCCGTGATCGTAAGCGACTTTCACCTGTGATTGTTCAGAAGGCGTCAGTCGGACGGGCGAGAGTGGGCGGCGGTGCGCAGGACTATGACCGCGACGAGGAGGGTGGTGGCGGCTGCTACGGCGACGGCGGTGGTTATGAGGGTGGGGACGGAGCGTGCGAACGAGATCATGAGGACCACTTCGACTGCCAGGCCGAGCCAGGTCAGAGCCGCGAGGGCAGTGCGGTCTACTGCGATTGCCGAGAGCAGGGCCCCTTGCAGCACCGCGAGGATGGCGCCCTGTAGGGCGAACAGCCATAGCAGGCCCTCGATCGGCGCATAGTCCTGTCCAGCGAACACCGGCGCGATCGGTGCAGCGACCGCCGCGCCCAACACCGCGATGGTCCCGATGCCGGACAGCACGGCCAGCGCATCCCGAATCGCCCGCGCCGAATGCGTGGGCTGCGCCATCCGCGGGTACAACACCACCCCCACCGCCTGCGGCAGCCAGAACGCGATCTTCGCCGCAATCGCCCCGAGCGCATACCTGCTCGCGTCCGCCTCATCCAAAACGACCCGCGCAATTATCAAATCCGCCGACGACAACGCCATCAACGCCGCCTGCACCTGCGCTGCCCGCAACACCGGCAACACGCCGACCGAACCTACGCCCCGCCCCACGGCCTCGCCCGGCGTACCGCGTGCCCGCCCTCGCGCGGCTCTCCCCTCGGTCGAACCCCCGAGCCGCGATCGCTCTGCCGCACCGTCGCGCCGAGATGCCGCGACCTCACCCTCGGAAACACCACGCCCCAGAGACGGCGGCCACTCGGTGCCGGAGTCACCGTCATCTTGTGCCCGAGCTCCACGTGCCGGTCCTTCGACCGCGATCCCAGGCAAAGGTCCTTCGACGGCAGTGCCATCTTGCGGCCCTTCGGGGGTAACACCCGGCGACCATTCAGTCTCCGGGGCAATAGCGGGGCGCGGGCGGGATGGGGGCGAGCCTGCGGTGGAGCGGGCGAATGCGGCGGCGACGATGATTCCGAGGGCAGCGCCCCACAATGCGGGTGCGGTGCCGCCACCGGCTGCGAGGACCACGAGGGCCGGGGCCACGCGCGCTACTCCGGCTGCGCCCAGGACTATGGCCAGGGCTCGGAAGCGTCTGCCGCCCTGCAGGATTCCTTGTTCGCCGGATAGCAGGACCAGGGCGGGAGCGGCGCCGAGGGCGGCGGCGCAGGCGAGCACGCTGACGTTCAGCACTGCCGTCACCACCGGCACCAGCACCGCGGCGATCACAGCGACGATCACCGCACACCGCCACTGCAACCCGCGCAGCGCCGCCACATTCGCCCCGCGCACCAGTTCCCTGGCAACCACGTTCTGGAGGGCAAGGGCGGGTACCGCGCACAAGAGTTGCACCGCGAGCAGGCTGGCGAATTCGCTGTAGCCGGTGACACCCAACCAACGGCTGGCCAGCATCTGCAGCAGATACCCCGCCACATTGGCGGTCATCGCCCCGGCCGTCACCAACGTCAGATCCGCTACAACGGGAAGACGACGGACTGCAGGCACGCGGCAATCGTCCCACCTACCGTCCCGTGGATCGCACACCCCCGGCCCACAGGTCTCCGACAACGGCGCTGCCGTCTGCCTACGCCGGCGCATGCTGCCGAACGCCAGGTCGGTTCTGCTTGCGCAACCGGTGGCGGGCGCTGACTTCCAGCGCCGGCGAGTGCCGACACAGCCCAGCAACCCGGGGCGGCCGGCTTCGCGTTCGGAACGTAGGGTGCACGCGTGAGTGACAGCCCGGCTCGGCGCGCACGGTGGGTACGGTTCGCACCCGCCTGCTACAGCGGCCTGCTGGCGCTGCTCATCACAGGCCCACTGCTCGGGCCGGGCTATCTTCTGCTGCGCGACGCAGTGAGCACGCCGCGTTCCTACCTGACGGACTCCGCGCTCGGTCTCGGCGACGCGGCCCCACGCGCAGTCCCTCAGGACGCGCTGCTGGCAGTGCTCTCGCCGCTCATCGACGGCGGTTCGATCGTCAAGGCAATACTGCTCGTCGCATTGTGGGCAGCCGGATTCGGCGCCGCGGTCCTGTCCCGCGAATTGCTTCGGGTATCGATCGGCCCTCAACTGGTCGCCGTCACGGTCGCCATGTGGAACCCATACGTCGCCGAGCGTCTGCTACAAGGCCACTGGAGCCTCCTGACCGGATATGCAGCCCTGCCCTGGACCGCATTGGCCGCCTACCGAATCCGCTGTTCGATCAACCCGGACGCCGCATCCCGCAAGCAGCCGCCACTCGAGCCGAACGCCGAAGCGGCCCCGAGCCGAAGCGGAAAGTCCGCTTCGCGCAGGAGTGCCGTGAGTTCGTGGGCGGCTCTGGCTGGATGCTTCGCGGCCGCGGGACTGACCCCGACGGGTGCGTTGCTGGCGGGCTGCACCGCCATGGTCCTGGTCGGACGCCGGAATCTGCTTGGAGCGCTCGCACTGCTGCTGGCCACGTCCGCACCGTGGTCGACCGCGACGGCACTGTCCGGCGCAGGCTCCGAACCCTCCGACCCCGCAGGAATCGCCGCCTTCGCCGCCCGCGCCGAACCCGCCCTCGGCACGCTCGGCTCCCTGGCCGGACTCGGCGGAATCTGGAACGCCGACTCGGTCCCCGCCTCCCGCACCACCCCCCTCGCCCTGATCGGCACCGCACTACTCCTGACCCTGGTAGCCATCGGCATCCGCACCACCGCCGGGATCAAGACGAGCGCAAACGGCAATGCCGGTGTTCAGTCCACACCCCCGGCCAGCACCGCACGTGTCGATGAGTCCAACACCGGCACAAAGCATTCGCCCGCCCACACGGACGAAATGTCTGACACCCGTCGCCGAGCCGATGACGTCGCATCCGAGATAGGCGACGCCGGTTCGAGTCGCGGAGCAGCCGAGCCCGCTGGCCTCGGCGCAACCCCCATCGACGACAGCGCAACCCAGTCGTCCGTCCCGAGCGACCGCACCATCGACGCCGATCCGGATTCGCCCCGAACTCCGGTCGGGACAACCGGCGAGGCCGCAATCGGCCGTCGCGCCGACAACGAATCCGATTCCGCAACAATCCCGTCGGAGCATCCCGAGGTCGGGAAAATCGCTGTCACGACCAGCGGAGACAACGCTGCACCCGCTGGCGACGGCATCGATCGTGAGAGCTTGCGAGTTGGCCGGGGGCTGCTGGTACTGGCGGCTTTCGCCGTCGTGCTGCCTGCACTGGGGGCGACATCGTGGGGTATGAGCGGTATGGAGTGGCTTGTTGCTCATGTGCCGGGGGCGGGGTTGTTGCGGGATACGCAGAAGTATGTGGCGCTTGCCATACCCGCGTATGCGCTGTGCGCCGCCGCTGGGTGTCGAGCGGTCGCCGTGCGCTTCGCGGCGAATAGCGCCGCGACGAAGGAGCCTGCCCGCTCGCCCGGGATGGCATTGACCACAACGGTATTCATCGCGCTGCTGGTGCTGCCGCTGTTCGATCTGGCTTGGGGCGTCGGCGGGGCGCTGAAGCCGGTGCATTATCCGGTCGGCTGGCAGCGGGTTGCGGAGCGGATCGATGGGCCCGGGGATGTTGCGGTGTTGCCCGGCGGGATGTTTCGGAAGTTTCCGTACAGCGGCAAGGTGGCGGTGTTGGATCCGGCGCCACGGATGTTGCCGCGCGATGTGCTGCAGACCGGTGAGCTTCCGGTGCACGGGCGCACCGTGGCCGGTGAGGGTACCAGGGCTCGGGAGGTGGAAACCGCACTGCTGCACGGTGATTCGGCACGGCGGTTGGGTGAGCTCGGGGTCGGCTGGGTTCTCGTCGAACGCACAACACCCGGACCACTCGGCGAGTCGAAAACAACACTCGCCCAGCTGGACTCGGTCTACGCCGACTCCCAACTGGCGCTGTACCGAGTCCCCGACGCCACCGGCCATTTCGAAGAATCACAGTCCGCACACCGCGTGATCGCCTACGCCGCCCACTTCCTGTGGGCCGCCCTGCTGGTCGGCGGTCTGCTGCTCGCGGCCGTATTGCGCCCACGCCGTTGACCCGAGCGGCAGCACACGCACACGAATAGGACTACAACCCACGCTCAGGGCAGGGCGTGAATCGCGCAGGCCTACAACGCCTATGACATTCGACATCGGCGACCTCCCCAGCCGGCACACGACGGGAGCACGCCGCCGCTGTCAGCCGAACAGGAACCACAGACGCACTGCGCACCGACTTCGCGATCGCTTCAAAGGGCCACGCCATCCCGAACGCCCGCACGCGCATTGCCGGTCAACGACGAGTTCGTCGCATGACCGCGATCCACAACCGATCAGGGTCCGGGCGGGATAAGCCCCGAGCTGTGCTCACCTCGAGCCGCGGCCGCGAGCACCTCGTACACACCGTTCCCGGTTTGCTCCCAAGAGAATTCACGTGCACGGGCACGCGCCTTCTCCCCCATGACAGCGCACACCTCGGTGTCGTCGACTAGCTCACCGACGGACTCGCAGAGCTGGCTCACATCGTCGACGAGCACCCCGGTCACCCCGTCGACAATGGAATCGGTGAGTCCGCGCGAACTGCGGTAACCGATCGTCGGTACCCCGTGTTGCGCCGCCTCGATGACCGCGAGGCCCCAGCCCTCCTTGCGCGAGGGCAGCACATGTACCCACGCGCGCGCGAGCAATTCGTGTTTGCGCCGCTCGTCGACGTGGCCGTGGAAGGTGACCGCGTCGGCGATGCCGAGGTGGCGGGCGTCGGCCTTCAGGTTGTCCGCCCACCAGCCGTCGCCGATCACATCGAGCCGCAGGCCGGGAATCCGACTCCGTAGCCGCGCAACAACCGCCAACGCGTCTTCGATCTGCTTGTGCGGCACCAGCCGCGAGAGCACGACGATGCGCGGCTCTTCGGTGCGCGTCTGCGCGCAGCCGGTCGGGGCGTCCACTGGAACGGGTTCGGCGCCGTTGCGCACCACCGCGATCCGGGAACCGTCCACCCCCAGCGTGGCCAGTTCCTCGGCCGAGGGCAGCGAAACGGTCAGGTATTGGTTGTGTCGATGCACCCGCGGCGAGAGCCGCGACTCGATCCACCAGCCGATCCGCCCGACGAACCGTCCGGCGACCGGCCACTGCTCCCGATGCCCGTGATGCACCAGCACCACCGACGGCGCCTTCGTCGCCGCTCCCGCGAAGAACGGGATCCCGTTCTGCGTATCGATCACCACATCGGGCCGCAGACCCCGCAGCGGCCCGATGCCGAGCCGTCCGAGTGCGATCGCGGCCAGCGCCCGCGGATAGACGGAAAAGCGTCCGCCCGCCCGGCTGATATCGATGCCGTCGACACGCTCCCGCTTCGCTGCGCCCGGATAACGTGCGGTGCGCAGGGTGACCTTGACCCCCCGCGCGGCGAGCTGCGCACCCACCTGTTCCAGGTACCGTTCGCTGCCGCCGCCCTGCGGGTGCCCGGTGTCACGCCAGCACAGCAGGAGGACTTCGCGCACGGTGGAGCTTCTCTCGGTCGGCAGGGTCACGGATTATCGCCGTACACCCTAACCCGCGCGACCAACCGGCCAATCCGCACCGCGCGGGAATTCCCACCCCAGGCAGGCGGCACTGCGGTGCGTCGCCCGCACTATGCGAGACTCTGCGCCGTGCCGACTGCTGAAACCGAGCCAGCCGAGGCCGTGGCGACGCGTGCCCCACGGCGCGGACGAGCCATGTCCCGGTTCGCGCGGCGGGCAACCTTGCGCCGGTCGCTGCGACTGCTCGGCAGTTTCCGGTTCGAGCAGACCGATCCCGCACTGTTCTACGGCGGTCTGGCCGCCGACAGCGCGGCGATGATCGGCGATTTCTACACAGATGTCACCGGACACGGCCTCGAGGGCGCGACCATCCTGGATGTCGGCGGCGGCCCCGGCTATTTCGCCGACGAATTCGTCAAGACCGGTGCCCGCTACATCCCCGTCGAGCCCGACCCATCGGAGATGCACGCCGCCGGACTCTCGGTAGCGGGCGCGGTCCGCGGGTCCGGTATGGCACTGCCGTTCCGGGATAGCGCGGTCGACATCTGCTTCTCCTCGAACGTCGCCGAGCATGTGCCGCAGCCGTGGGTCATGGCCGACGAAATGGTCCGCGTGACCCGCCCCGGCGGCTTGATCGTGCTCTCGTACACGGTGTGGCACGGTCCGTTCGGTGGCCACGAAACAGGGCCATGGCACTACCTCGGTGGTGAGTACGCAGCGCGCCGATACCGTCGCAAAACCGGCCGGGAACCGAAGAACCGCTTCGGCAAGTCGCTGTTCGCGGTCGGCGCTGCCGACGGGTTGCGTTGGGCGGCAGGCACTTCCGCAGATGTGCGCATCGCATTCCCGCGCTACCACCCGCGTTGGGCCTGGTGGGTGGTTCGCGTACCCGTGTTGCGAGAGTTACTGGTGAGCAATCTGGTGGTAGTTGCCACCAAGTCGTAGCGCTACTTCTCCAACCAGCCCCGGCGCCAGCTCCTGCGCCCGCATGCGTTGATCGTCGCCGCCCATGGCGATTCCTGAATGGCCAAGCCGACCGTCTCCAGGGTGGTCAGACCGACCTGATCAGCCAGCACTCCGACGACCGCGACCGCCTCGGCGGCCTGCATCGCGGCGGTTGCCTGCTCGATGGTCAGCGTCCGGCCCGGTAGGAAGGAAACCACCCACCCACCTGCGCCGACACTTTTAGCTTGATGCTCGGTCTGGTCGCTGGTCATCAGCGACCGACCGATCACTTGCACCGCCATGACTCTGACTCCCCAATTGCGTAATCGGTTCATGAATCGAGCGAGCTGATCAGTAGCTACAGCATGACCGGTGCAACAACAGAACGCAATAGTGCGTTCTCTGAAAAGCGAACCGACAGGTTGGAATTCGCGCTGTTCAGACGGTCGGCCCGACGGAAAACTGAAACACGTTACAGACAATCGGGCCGCAAAACTGTAACGTGTTCTCATGCATTACGACAGCCTGTTCATCGGCGGCCGCTGGACCGCACCCGCCGCCACCGAGCGCCTCCAGGTCATCTCGCCCGCGACGGTCGAGCCGGTGGGCAGCGTCCCGGTGGTCGGTCGCGCCGACGTCGACGCCGCTGTAGCCACCGCCCGGCACGCCTTCGACAACGGTCCGTGGCCGTCCACACCGCCGGCGGAGCGCGCCCAGGTATTGACGCGAGCCGCGCGCCTGATCGAGGAGCGTTCGGCCGATCTGCTGGCCACGCTCACCGCGGAAATGGGCGCACCGCAGATGATCGCGATGACGCTCAACCAGATTCCGGCGGTGGCCGCGCTCGACGCGTACGCCGGACTGGCCGAGTCCTTCCCGTGGAATGAAACCCGCACCGGCCTGTTCGGCACCGCGCGGGTCTCGCGGGAGCCGCGCGGTGTGGTCGCGGCCGTCACGGCCTGGAATGTCCCGCTGTTCCTCGCGGCCAATAAGCTCGCGCCCGCATTGCTCGCCGGATGCACGGTGGTACTCAAGCCCGCGCCGCTGACTCCGTTGACCGCCAACAAGATCGGGGAAATCTTCACCGAGGCGGGCCTGCCCGAGGGCGTGCTGTCGATCCTGCCCGCCGAGGCGGATGCCGCGGAGTATCTGGTCTCGCATCCGGGCGTCGACAAGGTCACCTTCACCGGCAGCACCGCGGTAGGTCGCAAGATCGGCGCCATTGCGACCGGACAGCTCAAGAGCGTCTCGCTCGAGCTCGGCGGCAAATCGGCGGCAATCCTGTTGCCGGATATGGATATCGCCAATATTCCGGTGCTCGCCTTCTCCGGTCTGATGAACAGCGGCCAGGGTTGCGTCGCGCAGACCCGCATTCTCGCGCCGCGCAGCCGCTACGACGAGATACTGGACGCGCTGGTCGAGCACGTGAAGACACTGAAGACCGGCGATCCCACCGATCCGGCGACGACCTTCGGTCCGCTGATCTCCGAACGTCAGCGTGACCGTGTCGAGGGCTATATAGCCAAGGGCAAGGAAGAGGGCGCGCGACTGGTGCTGGGCGGCGGCCGCCCGGCGGATGTGGACCGCGGCTGGTTCGTCGAGCCGACCATCTTCGCCGATGTCGACAACAAGTCGACGATCGCGCAGGAGGAGATTTTCGGCCCGGTCCTGTCGGTCATCCCATACGAGACCGAGGACGAAGCGGTCGCCATCGCGAACGATTCCGTATACGGCCTGGCCGGCTCGGTCTGGACCGCCGATGTCGAGCACGGCGCGGAAATCGCGGCGCGGGTGCGCACCGGAACCTACGCGATCAATTGGTACGCATTCGACCCGAGCTCGCCGTTCGGCGGTTACAAGAACTCCGGCCTCGGCCGGGAGAACGGACCAGAGGGTCTGGACGCATTCTGCGAGCAGAAGTCCCTGCTGATGCCGATGGGATGGACGGGGTAGTCAAGCTCCCGGCATAACCACCCGGACTACCGGCTGACGGCCCGGTGCCTCGACGATGCTCGGCGCACCGGCGTCGACGATTTCGACCTGCCAACCCGACGGCAGCGCATCCTGCAAACGTCCGGCAGCGCGCCGCAGCGGTGTGCTCGCGGTCGCCGGCTCGACCTGCGGCGCCGCCAGCGGGCCGATTTCCAGATCGGTCATGTTCCAACCACCTCTCATGCGTCGATCTCATCGCTGGCCGCAGGTAGGCGGACTCGCGAATCGAAAGGGAAGTAGCTCAGTCAATCCAAGTGAGACAGTTAATGATTGGCAATCGAACCGGTCGGTCATGAGACGGAAAACACGCGAAGCATAAGCCCCTCCCGGACCGGCTTCTTACCAATACGAAGCACGTCCCGGCAAATCAACCGTAGCGCACCGACGGCCGCAGATCCGGCAATCCGAGAACATCGGCGGATCGATACCGCCTGGTACGCGCATTCGCCGACCAGATTTGCTAGCGACGCAGCGACCGGCGATAGCCGGCGGGCGTCGTACCCGTGACCGCACGCAGATGCACCCGCAGCGCGGTGACGCTACCGAATCCAGACTGTGCCGCAACAACTTCGACGGGAAGTTCGGTAGTCTCCAGCAATTCTCTAGCACGCATGGTGCGCTGCGCCTCCAACCAGCGCCGCGGCGTGGTGCCCACCTCGGCTTTGAATCGGCGGATGAACGTGCGTTCACTCATCAGCGCATGCCCAGCAAGCGCCGAAACATCCGGCGCCGCTGCCGGATTCGCCGCCGCCCAGGCCATGGTCGCGGCCAGCGCGCCGGGGAAGTCACTGCCGCCCAAGGCATCCGGAATGTATTGCGCCTGACCGCCCTCGCGGTGCGGTGGTGTCACATTCCAGCGGGCCAGATCGGCCGCCACACCCGCGCCCAGCTCTCGACGCACGATATGCAGGCATAGGTCCATTCCCGCGGACAATCCCGCCGAGGTGAGCACATCGCCGTCGTCCACGTAAAGTGCGGCGGGGTCGAGCTTTACCGCTGGGAACAGTGCGGCGAATTCATCGCAATACGCCCAGTGGGTGGTGGCGGGCCGCCCGTCCAGGAGTCCGGCCCGCGCCAGGATGAACGCGCCGACGCAAATGCTGACCATGGTCGCGCCCCGTGCCGACGCGGCCCGCAGCGCATCGAGCACCTCGTCGGCCGGCGGCAGCGTGGGCAACCCGATTCCCGGAACCACCACGATGTCGGCGCTCGCCAGCGCCTCTAGCCCCTCGTCGACCCGGAGTTCGAAACCGTTCGGGGTCCACACCGGACCCGGCCGCACTCCGCAGGTCCGCATCTCGAACCCCACCGGTTCTCCGGTCTTGCCCGACCCGTGACGGAATGCCTGCACCGCACACGCCAGGTCGTAGGTCATGACGCCATCCAGCGCCAGCGCGACTACCTGCTTCACGCCCTCAGTTTGGCACGAATCCAAGCATCACCGGAATCCATGCCAACAACTACCCACCGCGAGGGTGCGGCACCCGCCTTGGGCACGTGTCGATCAGATGCCCAGACTCCTGGGCTGACGCATAGGCTCTGGCCATCACGCACAGCGCATACCCTGTGCGCAATAGCCGATCACTATGCGACGCATGCGATTTGGACAGCACCGAGAGGTCACCGGCGCTGGCGGTCGTGCTGGCGCTGGGCGGCCATCACCTCGACCGTGTGCTCACGGATCCAGCCGAGGAACTGGTGCAGCGACTCGGTGAGCCCGTGGCCGAGTTCGGTGAGTTCGTAGCTGACCCGCGGTGGTGTGGTGGGCTCGACGGTGCGCGCGATCAGGCCGTCGCGCCCGAGGGTGCGCAACGTCTGCGACAGCATTTTCTCGCTGATACCACCGATTTTGGCGTGCAACTCGGAGAACCGCAGCGGCCCGTCGGTCAGCGCGGTCAGGATCAGCATGCCCCAGCGACTCGTGATGTGATCGAGCACCTCGCGTGCCGGACACTCACTGTTGAATGCGTCACTCATGCCCTGCCAGGTAGTGGGCTCGACCTGCGAACGTACCGCCATTTCTGGAGCTTACCTGGAGGTATGTCCTTACCACAGGTAAGCCCTGCGGCCTACGCTGCCGCCATGGTCACAGTCGTTTTCGGAGCCAGAGGCAATGTAGGTCACCATGTGGTGGAGGGCCTGATTTCGAGAGGGGAACAGGTCCGTTCGACGAGCAGGGCACCCGCCGGCGCAGGCTTCCCGCCGGGCACGGAGGTCGTCGCGGCCGATCTCGAGCGGCCCGAAACGCTGCCCGCCGCTCTCGAAGGCGCGCAGCGTGTATTCCTCTACGCCAAGCCCGAGGGGATCGACGGTTTCGTGGCAGCCGCCGAGGCCGCCGGGGTCCAGCATGTGGTGTTCCTGTCGTCGGGCGCTGTGCTGCAGAGCAATGCGTCGAGCAATCCAATTGCCTTGATGCACAGCGTCATCGAGTCCGCCATCGAGAAGTCCCGTCTGAATTGGACCTTCATCCGCCCCGGCATGTTCGCCACGAACGCCCTCTGGTGGTGGCAGCATTCCATCCGCGACGAGGGCGCCGTCCGGATTCCGTATCCCGATGCCAGGACCGCACCCATCCACGAGAAGGATCTGGCAGCACTCGCGGTGACCGCGCTGACCGAGCCCGGTCACCAAGGCCAGGCCTATACCGTTTGGGGCCCGGAGTCACTGACTCTGCGCGAGCAGGTGCAGCGGATCGGTGCGGCCATCGATCGCGAGATCGCTTTCGAAGTGATTTCCGATGAACAGGCCCGCGTGGAGATGCGCAAGACCATGCCGGAGATCGGCGTCGAGGCCGTCCTGGCCGGATGGAAGGCGGGAGTCACCGAACCACCGCAGGTATCGACGATCGTCGAAGACATCACCGGCCGCCCCGCCCACACCTTCGCCCAGTGGGCACAAGATCACGCTCTCGACTTCCGCTGACCGATCAAGATCAGGTGGACCTGACGGCGGAGGCCTCTCGCGTTTTGCCGCCGTCGTTTCCACGTGATCGCCTGTCCAGTCCGAATCCTTGGCTGGGGGCCTGATTGGCGGGAATCCGAGGGTTACTGGCATTTGTGCTACTCGTGGGGGGTGGTTCGGGGGGCTTCACTGAAAGTGAGACGTATTCGAGGAGAAGGAGATGACGTGGGTGCGCCTGTGGGGATGGATTGGGAATGGGCGAGGCATACCGGTGGGGCGCTTTCCGGTGGTCAGCGGAGGCAGCTGACGGCCAAGCTCGTTGCGGGTGTGCCTCGGCTCGTTGCCGGGCAGGCCGCGTTGGCACTTGGGAGAGGCGGGAGCGGGCGGGTGGATTTCGCGGAACTCCGACTGCCCGATTCGAAGCTGGCCGAGGCCGCGGAAGAGGAAGCGCGGGAATGCCTTTCGGTGCACGTGTTGGAGCACTCGTATCGGAGTTACTTCTTCGGGCGTGCGCTCGCTGAATTCGACGGCACGAAATACGACGACGAACTGGCCTACGTCTCCTGCCTGCTGCACGATTTGCAGCTCGAACATCCAACGCCCGGAAGATGTTTCGCAGTGACCGGGGCGGAGCGCGCCGTCGACTTCGTCCTCGGCGCAGGTGCGACACCGGAGCAGGCGGAGACGGTCGGCGCCGCGATCGCCGCGCATCTCACCATCGGGGTCGCCGACAACGTCGACGATCTCGGCTTCGTTTCCGCCGGTGCGGGCGTGGACGTGTTCGGGGCTCGAATGTCCGATCTCGATCCGAACTGGGTCGAAGAACTACTGCGCCGTCATCCGCGGCACAACTTCAAACAGCACATGACACAAGCGTTCACGAACGAGGCGGCCGCGGTACCGGACGGCCGCACCCGATGGCTCATCCGAACCGCAGGCTTCCGTCAGCTGATCAGCCGCGCGCCGTTCTCCGAATAGCCACAAACGAAACCGCCCGCACCGTCCCGAAAGACGGTGCGGGCGACAACGCAGGTTTCATCGATTACTCAGCCACCACGGAGCGAGTCTTACGAGCGAGGTTCGCGGCCCGTCTCGCATCCAAGTGGCCGAAGCGCACGCGACGAAGTCGCAAGTCTCGGGCGCTCGGCCGCGAGACACAAGGGGGCCGCGAACGCAGCGCCACAGGCGCTGCAATTAG
>NZ_JBITMA010000001.1:143791-524212 GCF_044465765.1 Nocardia sp. NPDC049526
TAACTCAGCCACCACGGAGCGAGTCTTACGAGCGAGGTTCGCGGCCCGTCTCGCATCCGAGTGGCCGAAGCGCACGCGACGAAGTCGCAAGTCTCGGGCGCTCGGCCGCGAGACACAAGGGGGCCGCGAACGCAGCGCCACAGGCGCTGCAATTAGATCGATTACTCAGCCACCACGGAGCGAGTCTTACGAGCGAGGTTCGCGGCCCGTCTCGCATCCGAGTGGCCGAAGCGCACGCGACGAAGTCGCAAGTCTCGGCCGCTCGGATGCGAGACACAAGGGGGCCGCGAACACGCAGCGCCGCAGGCGCTGCAATTAGACAGAGCCCAAGCGCTCCTTCAGCGCCTCGAACTCGTCGCGCACGCCGGAGGGCAGCTTGTCGCCCACGAATTCGAACCACTCCTCGATGAGCGGGATCTCCTTGCGCCATTCGTCGGCATCGACGGCGAGTGCCTCATCGACGTCAACGGGGTCGACCTTCAGGCCCTCGAGGTCCATCTGAGCCGCGGTGGGCACATTGCCGATCGCGGTCGGCTCGGCCTGCGCCGAACCCTCGATGCGGCCGACGATCCACTCCAGCACGCGAGAGTTCTCACCGAATCCGGGCCACAGGAAGCGGCCGTCGCCACCGCGACGGAACCAGTTCACGTAGAAGATCTTCGGCAGCTTGTTCGCATCGGCGTTCTTGCCGACATTGATCCAGTGGTTCAGGTAGTCACCGACGTGGTAGCCCATGAACGGCAGCATCGCCATCGGGTCGCGGCGCACGGTGCCGACCTTGCCCTCGGCGGCGGCGGTCTGCTCGGACGACAGGGTCGCGCCCATGAAGACACCGTGCTGCCAGTCGAAGGATTCGGTCACCAGCGGGACCGTGGTCTTGCGGCGGCCGCCGAACAGAATGGCCGAGATCGGCACACCCTGCGGGTCGTCCCATTCCGGAGCCAGGATAGGGCACTGCGACATCGGCGTGCAGTACCGCGAGTTCGGGTGCGCGGCAAGGGTTTCGGTCTCCCGCAGGTACCAGTCGTTGCCCTTCCAGTCGATCAGGTGATCGGGCTCGCCCTCCAAGCCCTCCCACCAGACGTCGCCGTGATCGGTGAGCGCGACATTGGTGTAGACCGTGTTGCCCGCCTCGACGGTCGCCATGGCGTTCGGGTTCGAGCTGCGGTTGGTGCCCGGCGCGACGCCGAAGAAGCCGTACTCCGGATTCACCGCGTACAGGCGGCCGTCCTTGCCGAAACGCATCCAGGCGATGTCGTCGCCCAGGGTCTCCGCGCGCCAGCCGGGAACCGTCGGCTGGATCATCGCGAGGTTGGTCTTACCGCAGGCGCTCGGGAAGGCCGCGGCGATGTAGTACGCCTTGTTCTCCGGGGAGATCAGCTTCAGGATCAGCATGTGCTCGGCCAGCCAGCCCTCGTCATGGGCCATGGCCGAGGCGATGCGTAGCGAGTAGCACTTCTTGCCGAGCAGCGCGTTGCCGCCGTAGCCGGAGCCGTAGCTCCAGATCTCGCGGTCCTCGGGGAAGTGGGTGATGTACTTGGTGTCGTTGCACGGCCACGGCACATCGGCCTGGCCGTCGGCGAGCGGCGCGCCGACCGAGTGCAGCGCCTTCACGAACGGCTTGTCGGTGCCGAGCTTCTCCAGCGCGGCGGTGCCCATGCGGGTCATCACGCGCATCGAGACCACGACGTATTCGGAGTCGGTGAGCTCCACACCCAGCTTGGGGTCCTCGGCGCCGAGCGGGCCCATGCAGAACGGCACCACGTACATGGTGCGGCCCTTCATCGAGCCGCGGTACAGCTCGGTCATGGTGGCGCGCATCTCGGTGGGGTCGACCCAGTTGTTGGTCGGGCCCGCGTCGGCCTCGGTCTTCGAACAGATGTAAGTGCGGGATTCGACACGCGCCACATCGGAGGGGTCGGAGAGGGCGAGGAACGAGTTCGGCTTCTTGTCCTCGTTGAGCTTCTGGAATGTGCCCGCCGCAACGAGCTGGGCGGTCAGCCGATCCCACTCTTCGTCGGAACCGTCCGCCCAGACCACTCGCTCTGGTTGAGTGAGTTCTGCGACGTCCTGTACCCAGGCGAGTAGTTCGCTGTGCTCGGTCGGCTGCTTGCCGTCGGAATCGCGAAGACCAGGAATGGTCGCTGAGGTCATGAAAACTCTCCTGAGATGGGCGGTTCACGGTGTTTCCGCCTAGGCTGACCTTTTCGAGCGACCTGCGAGCAGTCGCTACGGCAAGGCCCATGACCAGCGCGAACACACCGAGCGCCACCGTTGGCGGGAAGGCACCCGCTACGACCAGTCGAAAGCGCGTCATGGCTGGACCGCGTACAAGGACGAAGCGGACGCCCAGGTTCCTGCTTAAGAGGTTAACGCGATGTGACGACCAGTACGGAATCGGGTTCCCCCAGGAGTACCCACTAAGTTACCTAATCAAAAGAAGTCCGATACCGGTCGAGGATGGCGATATCGCGTTCGCAGGCGGCGAGCTGCCCCGGTTGCTCGGCCGCGGCGCGGCGCAGTCTGGCCTCCAATTCGGCCACCTGACGGTCGATTTCGACGATTCGCTCGGTGCTCGCGCGCATGACGCGGTCCGATAGCGCGGTCTCCGATTCCACCAGCGCGGTGGCGACCCGCTGCTCCAATTGGGCCTTCACATTGACCAGCGCGTCGGAGACCCATTGACGGAGGTGCGCGCGATCGGCGACCTGGCCGCGGGCCCGCACCACCCACGCCGCCGCACCCGCTCCGAGCAGCAGCGTCACGGGTAGTACCGCGAAATTGAGGGCTTGCACAAGCGAGAACGGGGCGACCAGTAGGCGGCCGATGCCGACCCCCGCGGAGGCACCCAGCGCGATCATGAGGTGATCTTCGACACCTCGGTGCCTCGGCTCCGGATCCGGACCGACACGCGGAGCCGGATCGCGCCAACGCGGCGGCATGCCGCGGTCGTGTTCCGGCGCTGCGCCGAGGCGATCGGTGAGCTCGGACAGCCGCTGGTCGATGGTTCCGTCCACGGCGTTGGTCAGCTCGTTGACCGCCTGCTGTAAACGTTCGGGATAGCCGCCGAATTCGGCGCGGCGCAAACGGTCGAGGTCGCCCCGGGCGGCGGCATGCAGCGCGCGGACCCGGGCCCCGACATCGGTCATCAGATCGACCCTGGCCAGGTGCAGTTGGCCGCGCAGGGTGGACATGGCGGTGGCGCGGCCGCCGTCCCGTCCGGCGAGCAGCACGGCGCGTTCCTCGCGCCACTGGATCGGTTCCGCGCCGGAGCGCAGCACCGTGACCTGTTCGGCGACCCGTCGGCGGGTATCGGTCAACACGCGCGTGGTAACGGCGGCGACCCGGTCGTCGGATTCGGCGCCGGCCGTCGCCGCCGCGAGTTCCGCGTGCAGCGCGCCGAGGCCGGAGCGATCGAGCAGGCCCGCATCCCCCGCCGCCCGGCCCGCCACCGCGAGCCGCGCCGATACCGGCACGATCTCCAGATCGTCGATGCCCTGGGCGGCGAGCAGTTCGAGGTTGTGCGCCTGCACCGCGCGCCAATCCTGATAGGCGTGGATGCCGTTCATGGCGAGCAGGATCCGGGTGCCGTCGGCGCGCAGGCGCTGCACCACGTGCACAGTGTCCGCGCCGAGGGCGCTACCCGCGTCCAACAACATCAGCGCAACCGCCGACGGCGCATTACCCGACGGCGACGTGGTCTCCACCGCCGCGCTTGCATCGGGTACCGGATCCGAGAGTGGTATCCGCGGCTCGAACCGAGCCAGCTCGGTGCGCAACAGGCTCGTATTGGCGTCATCGGGCCCGATCAACGACACCGCCGACGCCACCCCGGTCCCCCGCACCGCGCGCAACAGCGCCGTCCCCTGCGGGTTCCACCGCGCGATGACTGCCTCGACCTCTGGAGCCAGCGAGCCCTTCTCGGGTGCGGATCGGCGTGGAGCAGTGGCGGATTCATCACGCTCGGGCGCACCCGAGGCCGACGGCTCCGTGCCCGCGGAACTCGGTTGCTCAGAGTCCGGCACTGCTCATCCGTTCCCATAGCCGGATGTAGCCGTTGTGCACGCGCAGGGCGGCGCGGCGAGCCGCAGGGGACATATCGCTGGAGACCACCGCGCGCCAGCGGGCGGCGCGGGCGAGGGCGTCGTCGGCATCGGACGGCGCGGGTGAGCGATATCCGGCGGCCAGGTGGGCGACCTCCGGGTAGGCGAGGCCCGCGCAGAGGCCGAGCCAGAGGGCGTCGTCGCCGAAGAGGTAGTCCTCCAGCATGTCCCGTGCGTTCGTGCCGTCGGCCGGGACGGCGCGGGCGGCGAGACGGGCCAGTTCGTCGAGGAGTTCGCCGCCGCGCAGTGCGGAGACCTGTTCATAGCGGCGGTGCAATAAGCGGTGCAGCGGATCGATGCCGCTGGCCGCATGCATGATCTGCAGCAGTGCGTGCGGACCCAGTTCGGGGTCTTGCCGCAACGCCGACAGCGCGCAGGTCACGCCGTACAGATCCCAGCGCTGCAGCAGTTCTTCACGCTCGGCGACATCCGGTCCAGCCGTTGCCGAGACGAACAGGTCGGGCGAAAGCGTGAGCGCCGGATCCGCGGTTTCGGCCAGGCGGCGCAGCGTGGCCATATCGGCCTCGCTCATCGCACCGGCCCTGGTGCGCACGGCCAGCGACGCGACCACCGGCAGCGTTACCGACCCGAGGCTGCCGCTGTACTGCTCGGCGGCGGCGACCGCATCACCCCACCGGGATCCGATGGCATCGGCCTTGTTCAGCACCGCGACCGTGCGCTCCGGCGGCAGTTCCGACAGAATCCGCCGATCCGCGGGCTGTGGCGCACCGGAGAGCACGTAGACGATGATGTCGGCGTCGAGTTCAGGATCGGCCACGCCCGGTTCATCGATCGGCGCCGTCTCCACCGCCGACATCAATGCCAGCGCATGCAGCACGGTGGTCCGCCCGGTATGCGCCCGCCCGGTCACCTGAATGCGCGGCGGCCGACGCCACCGCGCGATGGCGGTCCCCACCTGGCCCACGATCCGCGGATCGGCACCCGAGCGCAGCGTCGCGAGCAGGTGGTCGAGTTGGTCCAATTCCCGTGCGGGTCCGCCCGGTCGGATCCGGGGCCCCTCGGATTCGGTGGCTGTCGGCAAAGCTTCGCACCCCCTTTTCGGTGCGCCATTCTTGCAGACATACCGCGCGGACGGGCCGTAGCGACTGCTTGCAGGTCGCTCGAAAGGATCAGCTGGCGTGCAGGTCGGTCGAAAGGATCAGCTGCCGCTGAAGTATTTGTTCGCGGTCCGCACGGCCCAGTTCGGCGCGTATTTCGCGGCGGCCGCCAGTACCTTTGCCTGCGCTCCGATTTCGTAGTGCACCCGCGGCAGCCGTCCGCGCTTGCGGGTCGCGTCCCAGATCCCGTGCGCGACATCCTCGGCGGTCAGGCGCACGCCAAGCGATTTGGTCGTACCGGTTTCGACTCCGTCGACCATGGCGGTGGCCACGAACAGCGGCCACACCGCGATCACCCGGATATCGTGGCGCTCCCATTCGAGATCCAGTGCCTCGGTGAGGTTTTTGACCGCGGATTTGGTCGCGCCGTAGCTGGCGAGTTCGGGTTGACCGTAGATCGCCGACGCCGAGCACAGATTCACCACCTGGGCACCGGGCGTATCGCGCAGATAACCGAACGCCGCATGCGTACCCGCTATGACCCCGCCGAGATTGACGTCGATGATTGTCTGGTGGGTGGCCAGATCGATCGATTCGAACGAACCCGCGCGCAGGATGCCCGCATTGTTGACGAGGATGTCGAGCCGGTTCTCGTCACCGTTGAACTCCGCGAGACGCTCGGTCCAGTGCGTGTCGTTCGTCACATCCAGCACCCCGGTGCGCACACTGCCGTCGGCGGCGTGGATATCGGCCGCGAGCCTGGTCAGCCCCACCTCATCGATATCGTATGCACCGACGTGATACCCCTGTGCTGCGAAAAGTAGGGCCGTGGCCCGGCCGATACCCGCCGCCGCACCGGTGATGAACACAGTCGGTCTGCTCATGCGCGCAGTCTAGTGCGGCGGCAAGCCCCCTACCTCGGGGTTCCCACAGATGCCATGGTCACTTAATCTGGCGGGATGGTCGGCACCATAGACGGTGCGCAGCTTCGCTTTTCGAACATGCGGTGCGAGCGACGGGCCCAGAGGCGGTAGCTTGCGTAACCACGCAGGGCCCCGGGAGCGCCGCAATCGAACACGGCAAGCCGACCAGGCGGAATCCGTTCCGCTGGTCTCGATGAGGAGGTTGCCGTGACCGTCGATGTCATCGGTGCTGAGCCGGACGCGTCCGGCGATCGGAAGCCACTGCTACCCAGTAGCGATCCATTCCTCCGTCCACCGAAAGGTTTCGCGGCCCGTCCGGCGGGGACCATCCTGCGCAGCCGTCGCGTCGAACTCGCACTGTTCGGTCTGGTCCCGCAGCAGGTCTCGGCCTGGCAGCTGCTCTACCGCAGCTGTGACATGCACGGCAACCCGGAAGCGGCGGTCACCACAGTGCTGCTGCCGCTCGACGCCGACCCGAACGAAGACCGCCCGCTGCTGGCCTTCCAGACCGCCATGGACGCGGTCGCCGAGCGATGTTCCCCCTCTTACGCCTTGCGCCGCGGTTCCCACGCACTCGGCTCGGTCACCCAATTCGAATGGATGCTGGTGGCCAACGCGCTGCGCCGGGGTTGGGCGGTGAGCATCGCCGATCACGAGGGCCCGCACGGGAATTTCGGCGCGCCGCGCGAGCCCGGTTACCGCGGACTCGACGGGATCCGCGCGGCGCTGCGCTTCGCGCCGCTGGGTCTGCGCCCCGATACCCGGATCGCGGTCTGGGGTTATTCCGGTGGCGGTATGGCCAGTTCGTGGTTGGTCGAGATGGCGCCGACCTACGCACCGGAGCTCGATATCGTCGGCGCGGTGCTCGGCGCGCCGGTCGGCGATCCCGGCCAGGTATTCACCCGACTCAACGGCGGGCATTACGCCGGACTGCCCGCGATCGTGATCGCTGCGCTACGCAGGCTCTACCCGGCACTGGCCGCGGTATTCGACAGCGATTGCGATGACGAGGGGCTCCGGCTCATCGAACGCGCCGAACGGTCGACACCGTTAGCGGCGGTTCTCGGGCTCGTCAAAAGAGATGTCGGCCACCATCTGAGCCGTCCGCTCGCCGAGGTGCTCGCCGCGCCCGATATGCAGGCCATGCTCGACGACCTGCGCCTCGGCCACTCCACGCCGACCTGCCCGCTGCTGGTGGTGCAGCCGGTGCACGACCAGATCATCCATGTGGACGGCGTCGACGGCCAAGTCGAGCGATATCGCCGCGGCGGCGCACAGGTCACCTATGTGCGCGACCGGCTCAGCGAGCACTTCTCGCTGCTCCCGCTGGCCACCCCGATCAGCCTGGACTGGCTCAGCGATCGGCTCGCGGGAAAACCGGTGCACGAAGTCGGCGACAGCACGGTGTGGTCGGTCGCCGCCTCGCCCACGGGGGTGCGCGGACTGTGGGAAATGCTCGGCACCGCGGTCAAGGTGGCGCTGGGCAAGCCGCTGCGTCAGGAGACCGAGCCCGCGGCTCGAATCCCCCGCGTACGCGCCGCATAACTGTCCGTCGCGGGTAACCCGCAAGCGATCCGCTACGACCGCTTGCTGCCCGCATCCTGCGATGCTGGACAATGGAGCGCGTGAACGACGCCGCGAACCATACTGCCGAGTCAGTTCCCGGACCGCCGTCCACAGCTCCGGCTCCGGCGGACGGTGGATCCCGAAAGGGCTCGGGCTCTCGCCTGTACCCCCGCGTGACGAGCTTCCGCTCGCGCCGGGGCGCACTCACCGCGACCCAGCAGCAATCCTGGGATCGCACCTGGCCCGAGATCGGTCGCGATGTGGCCGACGAACCACTCGACGCCCCCGCCTGGTTCGGCCGCGACGCCCCGCTCGTCATCGAGATCGGTTGTGGGACAGGCACCGCCACCGCCGCGATGGCACAGGCGGAACCGCATCTGAATCTCATCGGCATCGAGGTCTATCAGCCCGGTCTCGCGCAACTGGTGCAGCGCATCGAGCGCGAGCAGATCGACAACATTCGACTGCTGCGCGGCGACGCCGTGGATGTGTTGGAAAACATGATTGCTGAGCAGTCGCTCACGGGCGTCCGAGTCTTCTTTCCCGACCCGTGGCCGAAGGCGCGACACCATAAGCGGCGGCTGTTGCAGCCCGCGACATTCGCATTGATCGCCAATCGCCTGCGGCCCGGCGGTGTGTTGCACGTCGCGACCGACCACGCCGACTACGCCGAATTCATCGCCGAAGTCGGCGCCGCAGAACCGCAGATCATCGGCCTGAACGAGACCACGGGCGGGGTCAGCGCCGAGCATCGCGACAGCGCGCCGATCGGCTTCGAAAGGCCCGTCACGAAATTCGAAGGCAAGGCACATCGCGCCGGAAGCGCCATCAACGAGTTCATATGGGGGAAGATCGGATGATGAGTGTCGGTGAGATGGCCCATGAGGTCGTGGATGTTGCCGGGGAGGTGCACGGAACCGGATCCGAGGTGATCGGCGCGGTTACGCCCGATGTGCGTCGGGTGCTATTGGTCTGGGACGCCCCGAACCTCGATATGGGACTGGGCGCGATCCTCGGCGGCCGCCCGACCGCCGCCTATCGACCGCGCTTCGACGCGCTCGGCCGCTGGCTGCTCGCGCGCACCGCCGAACTATCGGTGGGCAGCGTGACCCGGGTCGAACCGGAAGCGACCGTCTTCACCAATATCGCGCCCGGCACCGCCGATGTGGTGCGGCCGTGGGTGGAGGCGCTGCGCAATGTCGGCTATGCGGTCTTCGCCAAGCCCAAGATCGATGAGGACTCCGATGTCGACGCGGATATGCTCGCGCACATCGAGCTACGCAGCCGCGGTGCCGGGCTGGCGGGCATCATGGTCGCCTCCGCCGATGGCCAGGCATTCCGCGAACCGCTCGAACGATTGGCCGCCAACGGAATCCCTGTTCAGATACTCGGCTTCCGTGAGCATGCGAGTTGGGCCGTAACATCCGATACCCTCGAGTTCGTAGATCTCGAGGACATCCCGGGCGTGTTCCGTGAACCGCTGCCCAGGGTCAGCCTCGACTCGCTGCCCGACGAGGGAGCCTGGCTGCAGCCGTTCCGGCCGCTGTCGGCGCTGCTCACCTCTCGCCCTGCCCAAGGAGTCGCTTAGTGTTCACACGCTGGGGCGATCTGGTCTATCGGCTGCGCTTCGCCGTCATCGGCATGGTCGCGGCCGCGCTCTTGGCACTCGGCGGTTACGGCCTGGGCCTGGAAGACCATCTCAGCTCCAGCGGGTGGGACGATCCCACGTCGCAATCGGCCAAGGCGGCCAAGTTGTCCGACGAGGCGTTCGGACGTGATCACAACAGCGATGTGATCGTGCTCTACACCGCACCGGACGGTAAGACGATCGATGATCCCGAATTCCGGCAGAAGATCGTCGACAGCCTCAATTCGCTGCCGCGCGAACATCCCGATGAGATCTCCAAGATCAACGGCGCCTACTGGCAGACCGAGACCGGTCCGGCGTCACCGTTGACATTCGGTTCGAAGGATAAGAAGTACACCTTCGCCTCGATCGCCATTCAGGGCAATAACGACACCGATATGGTGCGCAACTTCCGGAAAGTGAAGGATGTCTTCGCCATTCCGGGCATCGATGTGCAGGTCGCGGGCCTGCAGGCGGTGGCGGGCACGCTGAACGACACCATGGCCGCCGACCAGAAGCGGATGGAGATCCTGGCCATCCCCGCGGTCGCGGTGCTGCTGTTCTTCATCTTCGGCGGTGTGGTCGCGGCGGCGCTGCCACTCATCGTCGGTGGTCTCACGGTGATCGGCGCCTGGGGCATCGTGCGGTTCGTGACCGAATTCACCGAGGTCAACTCGTTTGTCTCGCCGGTCGTTTCGATGATCGGTCTCGGTCTGGCCATCGACTACGGCCTGTTCATCGTGAGTCGGTTCCGCGAGGAACTCGCCGAGGGCTACGACACCCGGGCGGCCGTGCGACGTTCGGTGATGACCGCGGGTCGCACCGTGGTCTTCTCCGCGACGATGATCATCGCGAGTCTCGGCGGCATGCTGCTGTTCCCGCAGGGCTTCCTCAAATCGATCGCCTACGGCTCCATCGCAACCGTTACGCTGGCCGCGCTGACCGCCATCACCATCCTGCCCGCGATGCTCAGCATTCTCGGGTCGCGGGTGGATTTGCTCGGGCTCAAGCGATTCCGCAAGACCAAGACCGCGGAGGAAGTCGAGAACGGCTTCTGGGGCAAGTCGACCCGGTGGGTGATGCAGCATCCACTCAAGATCGCGATCCCGATCTGCATCCTGTTGCTGCTGCTGATCATTCCGGTCAAGAATCTGGCCTTCGGCGGTATCAACGAGCGGTATCTGCCGCCGGATAACGCGACCCGGCTCGCGCAGGCGAAGTTCGACTCGATCTTCCCGCTACGCAAGTCCGATCCGATCCAGCTGGTTTTCGTCTCCGGTAGCAGCAATGACGTCGGCAAGTTGTGGGCCGCGGCCAAGCAGGCGCCCGGCTTGAACGGCACCTTCGACGTGCCTGCTCAGTCCAACACGGACAAGGAAGTGTTCCGCACCAGCGCGACGCTGGCGGATTCGGAGAATCCAGATCCGACCATCGACTATCTGCGCTCCCTCGAAATCCCGGACGACGTGCAGATGTATGTCGGCGGACAGCCCGCGATCCAGAAGGACAGCATCGACGCGCTGTTGCACCGGATGCCGTGGATGATCGCGCTGGTCCTGTTCGTGACCACGTTGCTGATGTTCCTCACCTTCGGCTCACTGGTGCTGCCTATCAAGGCCGCATTGATGAGCGCGCTCGGATTGGGTTCCACGCTCGGCATTTTGACGTGGATCTTCGTCGACGGGCACGCCGCGGGCCTGTTGAACTTCACGCCGCAGCCGATCATGTCGCCGGTATTGGTGCTGATCATCGCAGTTATCTACGGTCTTTCGACCGACTACGAGGTATTCCTGTTGTCGCGCATGGTCGAAGCGCGTACGCAGGGGGCTTCGACGACCGAGGCGGTGCGCATCGGTACCGCGCAGACCGGGCGCATCATCACCGCCGCCGCGCTCATCCTGCTCGTCGTGACCGGCGCGTTCGCATTCTCCGATCTGGTCATGATGCAGTATCTGGCCTACGGCATGATCGCGGCGCTGTTCATCGACGCGACGATTCTGCGCATGCTGCTCGTCCCGGCCACCATGAAGCTGCTCGGCGACGACTGCTGGTGGGCACCGGCCTGGATGAAGAAGGTGCAGCAGAAGGTCGGGCTCGGCGAACCCATTCTGGACGACGAGCGTCCCGGCGGGGGTGAGGTCGTCGACCTGGTGAAGACCACGCCGATCACCGATCCGGTCACGATGCAGATGCCCGCGCTCACCGATAACGCCAGTACTCGGACGCGGTCACCGCGGCGGCCGCGCACGGTCGAGGAGATCGAGGCGGAGGCGCCGACCCAGCATTTCGCGAAGCTCCCGCCCGAACCACCGGTGCCGCCGCGGCCGGTTGTCACGCCGCACGATCCGACTCGGCCGCGGGCGAATTCGCCGCTGCACACGCCACCGCCTGGGCCGCCTGTGCCGCCGTTCGGACAGGCATCGCCTGCGCCGGGGTTGCCGCTTGCACCGGGGTCGCCTGCCGGGCCGCTCGGCCAGTCGGCGCCGCCCGCACCCGAGCCCATTCGGCCGCGGCCGATTCCGACGATTTCGGGAGCGTCCGAACCGACTCGTCCGATTCCGCCTGCGCCCACACCGACGCCTCCCCCTCCACCGGTTCAGCAGACGCCGATCCCGGCTTCGCACCAGCCGACCCACCACGCGGCATCGGAACGGCCCGCCCCGTCGAATGACGATGCCTCGGACGAGAACCGGAGCAGCATCGAAAACTGGATGGCCGAGTTGCGGTCCAATCGTCGCCGCATCGGCCAGCCCGACGAAGGCCGGCACCACAGCGCGGACGGGCGGACGGTCAGTGTGAACGAGCTGCTGCGGCGGCGGGATCGCGAGTAACGCCTTGCGCGGCTGCGGCTTTCGTTTCAGCACATCTCCGGAAGCAGCAACAGGCGCAGGTAGGTGTCGCTTCTCCAGACGCTGGTGTCATGTCGCACGCATTCTCGGCGAGTAGGCCCGGTGCGGCGACGTGGGCGGTCCGCCAAGCCGGTCATGCGTGCGGCTCGAGCCAAATCGGTTCCTCCCCGGGTACCGGTGGCGGATTCGTCGGTGACGGCTGAACGACACTGAGCAGCTGCGATGCCAGCGGTTTTGCGGGCCGCTCGGTGCGAACCCGATGGCTCACCGGATCGGCGTCGGGCTCAGGTTGTCCTCGGCTGATACTGCAATTTTCAGCGTTCTGCTGAATCCGGAGCTGTGGCACCGGCTTCGGCGAAAGCTCGGGCGTAGCGGGTCCCTGCCAGGAGCAGGAGGACGCCGACTACCAGGAAGGCTGCTACTCGGACCAGGCCATCGAGGGTGGCCAGATCGAAGAGGAACAGTTTGGCCAGGGCGGCTGCGGTGACGAGCAATCCAGAGCCGAGTGCCAGTTTGGCGACGGCGGCCGAGCGGGACAGGTTGCGCAGGCCGAAGAACAGCGCAGCCGTGGCGGCGGCCATCCACAGGATGGTGGCGGCGCTGTGGCCGATGATGAAACCGTCGGCGCTGCCGGTCGCGATGCCGATCGAGACCGCCGCGGCGGTTACCGCATACAAGCCCGCGATGCTCGCGACGACGAACAGCGTCGACTCGTCGGTTCCGCCCTTCGCCATGCCGGGGAGTCTTCGGGCGCACCAGACGCCCACGGCGAAGACTGCGAGCGCAAGGACAGCTCCCAGAGCGGTCGCGACCCCCAGGCGGAGGTGTGCAAGCCGTTGTGTCGCAAGCGCTTCCGGAGCCACGATGGTGAAGTACACTACCGAGCCGACCAGTGTGAATGCCGCGCCGATGGCGGCGGTAATGCGGGAGCGCCGCTGCCCGGCCAACCCGAGGTAGCAGAGCGCCACCAGGTACAGCGCGATCGGCAGGGTCTGCGGTCGTGTCACGCCGACACACGCTTCGAGCAGCGCGAACGAACCGGCGATCGCGGAGACGAATGCGATCGAACCCGGAATCTGTACCCGCTCACGCAATTTCGGCACCATGGGCAATGCCGACACGGCCAACAGGACTGCCGCATAAACGGCCGCGACCAAGCTGGCCGAGTTCCGCTCGAACATTGCGGGGGCTACCAAGAGCGGAACCGTCGAAAGCGCGAAGCTCAGCACGGCGACGATATCGCCGGGTCGCCTGCGTACCACCAGAACACCGCCGACCAAGCCGATCGCCGCAATCGCCAGCGCGGCGGTGAGCAGCCAGTACACCCGGCCCTGCGCCGGATCGTCGGCGACGGCGACGGCAATGGCGAGCAAGGTCGCCAAAGTCACGGGCACCGTGCGCACCACATGCAGGAACGGCCAATCGCGAACCAATTGCACCGGCACACAGGTCAACTGCAACACGATCAGGAATGCGAACAGCACCAGTTCCGAAGTGACGAACGGCGACAACAACGCCGCACCCGCGACCACGAGCACCGCAAGCGGCTGCGACTGCCACCGCATCGCCAAACCGACCCCACCCGCCGCAACACCGAGCGCCACTGCGAGCCCGGCCACCGGATGCAACCACTCGTAGATCGCCGTCACCGCGACCATATCCAGATACGCCCCGGCAATACCGGTGGCAGCCAGAGAAATTCCACCGACCCGACCACCGGCCCGTCCGAACACCCGCACCCCGGCCCCCACCAGCGCCGCCGAGAACACCGCCCCGGCGACAACTCTCGGCACCGGCCCGAAGAACCCGGCCTGCGCGGCGAGCACCAACAGCATCACCACCCCGATCAGCGTCACCCCCACCCCGGCCACCGCCAGGACCCGGCTGATCATCCCCTCCTGCTGCCACCACGGCGTCTTCGGCGCACTCCGCCCCGGCGGACGCGGCGGCACCCCCGGCGGAACCGCCCCACCTCCCGGCCCCCGCATCATCGTCGGCACAAACCCGCCGGGCATACCCGAGGGCCCCGGCACCCCACCCGGTCCCGCAGCCCACCCGGACATCCCGACACCGCCCGGTGCGCCATACCCAGGTACCGGCCGCGCCCATCCCGAAGGTAGGGCCGGCGGCATCGGAATCCGCCCCACCCCGCCCGGAACTGGTGCCGACGGCACCGCACCCGCCATCGGCGCGCCAGGTACCGCCCCCGCGGCGGTTACCCCCGCCGCCGGCATGGCGGGAGCGCCCGCAACATCGGCAGAAGCTGACTGCTGTGGCGCCGTACCTCCGGTCGACTCCTGCGAAACCGCAGATGCCGCAACCGAATCGGCGACAACCTGCGCTCGTAACAGATCCAGATCTCGGCCGAGGACGCCCATCTGCGTTCCCAACGCAGCGAACTCCCCGGACAACCGCGAAATCAGCGCGGGATCGATAGACGTAGTCATATCCCAATGCTGATTTCCCGAGCCCACCGGAACATGAGTAGAAACCACTGGTACTCATCCGGGATCTACTCGAATTCCAGCTGCGCGCCCGAGTCACCCAGCACAAAGATGCCTACCGCCGCAGCGCTCCAACGGATTACCGTCAACAGCTTCGCCAAGCCGCCGTAGTCATTCGGATTGGTCGTGAACAATCGCCAGGTCACCCTTGCCGATCAACCCCCGCCCGGTCGTGGCAGGGCGGGGGTCGGCGCTGACTACAGGGTGTGGGAGCGCATGTTGGTGACCTGGTAGACCGCATTGATCACCGCGGAGCGGGGTGGCATGCGCAGGACGCCGGGGGTTGGTTCGCCTGCCCAGTGCCAGCCGAGTTGGGAGTCGGTGGTGGGGAGCAGGACGTGGCGGCCAGGGGGGATGACGGTCACGTAATGTCCGGCCAGGCAGCGGCGCACACTGATCTCGACCGGGGTGGCCGGGCTCGGCGGCGCGACGAGGAAGGTCCAGGTGCGTTCGCCGGGTTCGGCCACCACCGGGGCCGTGTAGGTCCGGTCCAGCGTGGCCAGGACCTTGCGGCCGAGATCCGGTGGCATCATCAGGGCACCGAGGATGGATCCGGTGGTGATCGTCGGGCGACCGGCCAGCAGTTGGACCGGCAGTCCGTACCGATGTCGCAGCATGTGCGCGATTTCGTGGGGCGAGTGACAGCGCTCGAACATGGCCTACCCCTCCCCACGTCCGCAGACCGGGCAGCCCCCGCTACGTAGCGGACCGTGCTGTTCGCGCACGCGCTGGGTGTGGCGCGCGGATCGACTGGTCTGGACACCCGGCTCGAACGCGCGATCGGCGCGGAGAGCTCGCACGGTGGTATTCGGCATGGTGATCATTGCCGCCGCCCTTTGCATTCTCAAAGTTGCAGAAAGGCAAAGGTATTCCAACCACGCAGGAACGAGTCGTACGTAATGTCCCACTTCGGGTGAGCGCGATCACTTAACGTCGTACCCTGAAACAAGGATGTAACAAAGGACTTGGCTAAATGGACGATTCGTCGATCGGCGTGCGGATAAGGCTGTTCCGCGGAAAGGCGCTCACGCAGCGCCAACTCGCCGACCAAGCCGGTGTCAGCGTGGATCTGGTGCGCAAACTGGAACAGGGTGGCCGCCAGACCGCGTCTATCGCCAGTCTGCAAAAACTCGCGCGCGCACTGGATGTCGACATCTCCGACCTGGTGGGCAAGCGACACGGCATCCCCTCCGGCAATCCCGATGCCGGTATCGTCGCGATCCGACGCGCACTGACCCCGGTCGACGATCTGCTCGGCGAGATCCCGGATGAGGATGCGATCGGCCTCGACGAGGGCGGTCGCGCAGTCGATTACGCGTGGGGCGCCTACTGGACCGGCCACTACGAACTGCTGACCTCTATCCTGCCAACCGGACTCACCCAGCTGCGGGCAACTGTGCACGCCGCCCGCAACGGCGCGGTCGCATCCGCGAATGAACTACTCGCACGGATGTATTGGGTCACCGGCTGCACCCTGGTCCATCTCGGGCAGACCGATCCGGCGTTCCTCGCGATCCGGCAGGCACTTGCCGCCGCCGAGCTCGGCAACGATCCGCTGCTGCTGGCCACTATTCGCGGCTCGGTCGCCTGGCAGCTGCTGGTGCAGGGCCGTTATGACGAGTCGCGCAAGGTCGCGCTGCGGGCGGCGGCGGATCTGGAGCCCGAGGGTGACGCAGCTCCGGCACACCTGTCCGCGTACGGATCGCTGGTCCTGCAGGGCGCAACCGCGGCCGGTCGATCGCAGGACGTTCCCGAAGCGTTGTCGCTGGTCCAAGCGGCGGGTGAGGTCGCGCTGCGCCTCGGCGTCGATCGTCACGATTACGAAACCTATTTCGGCCCTTCACAAGTCGTCATGCAGACGGTCGATGTGAATATCAGCTCCGAACGCTATCCGGAGGCGCTGACCGCCGCGCAGGACATGCCCGCGAATTGCGGTCTGCCCCAAGCCTCCCGCGCCCGCCACCTCACCGATACGGCCGTCGCCCTGACCCGCACCGGCCAGCACAAGCGCGCCCTCGCCGCCCTGCTCGATGCCGAACGCGTCGGCGGCGCCGACTGGATCAAATACCAGTCCCTGCCCCGGCACATCGTCTCCGAACTACTGGACCACGACCGCCGAGTCCCGTTGCGCGCCTTCGCCCGCCGCATCGGCGTCAACACCTGATCGGCGTCGAGATCCGCTCGATAACGGCAGTTCAGCCTCAGCCGCGGGTGCTTTCCGCATCGCCGCGGGCGCCGTCGGCGAGTTGCGCCTCAGCGGCCACCGCGTGTGCAGCGAAGACCTGGCCGCTGTACCGAGCAATTGCGCCTCACTCATCGGACTCACGCGATCCGCGCTGCTGGACCGCCGAACACACCGAATCCGCACTGCCCGCAACAGCTCCCCGCAATGCGCCTGCACCGTTCGAGCTGCCCGGCGACCGACCTCCCCGAGTCGGTCCGCGCTAGCTTCCCATCAACTTGCGCCACTGGGCGCGCAAAGAGTGTTTGGCGGTTATCGAGCCGAAGCGGATTCGGCCTTGTACGACGATGTGGAGTGGGCCGAGGGGTGGGCCGGTGCGGACTTTGTTGTTGACGCTGGAGCCGATCAGGTCGACGGCGTTGAGGTCGACGGTGGCCTCGGCGGGGACGATCAGGGTCAGTGAGCTGAGGTAGTCGTCGACGTGCACCTCGACGACCTGGGTCGACATGATCGCCTCGGTGAAATCGAGGGTGACGCCGGAGAGCCAGTTGTTCAGATGCAGTGCGGGCGCGACCTGCCAGGGACCGCGGCGATTGACCCCGGACAGGCGGCTGCGGATCACATTCCCCGGCGTGACCTGCGACGGGACCGACGGCGGCGGTGAGACCCGCTTCGTGAAGGCGGGCGAGGAATTCACGAATGTCGAGGGCGGCGCGGCGGGCTGGCCGACGAGTCGCACACCGGGCAGGTCGACAAGCACGGCATTCAGTTCACCGCGGGTCTTGGCGGCCAGCGCGGTATCCATTCGCTCGGTGAACTCCCCGAGGGAGAGCATGCCGAGCCCGACGGCGCGCTGGAGCAGTTGACCGACATGTTCGCGTTCGGCATCGGAAACACGCAGCTCACGACCGCCGACCACGTCACCGGAGCCGTCACCGTTGGATACCGATTCGGGGCCACCCATGAATCCGAGATTACCGAGCCCAGCACCCACCACGCATCAGGGCAATCCCCGATTCCCCACTCCCATTGGCCCCGATCCCACCGATTTCCGCACAGATGCAGACCGTTTCCCACACATCACACAAGTGCATCGGCGAGCCAAACCCCGCACATCACCACGATCCACCGGACACCCTGCTCCACCCCCACCGACTTCCGCACACACCCGGACCGTTCCCCACACATCAGACAAGTGCGTCAGCCAGCCAAACCCCGCACATCACCACGATCCACCGGACACCCTGCTCCACCCCCACCGACTTCCGCACACACCCGAACCGTCCCCCACACATCACACAAGTACGTCAGCCAGCCAAACCCCGCACATCACCTGAGCCACTGGGGACTCCATTGCACCACCGGCACGAAGACGACCCCGTGGCGGAGGAAGAACCCACACACCAGGTACACCGGCCCACTGCCGGGCCCCGTGTACAGGTGTCCACTAGCGAGACGGGGTGCCCGGTGGAGCACGGCGAATGTCTCCTACTGCGCCGCCCGACACATGGACCCCGCAGGATGATCGGGCCGCGATGAAACCTCTGGGGACCGAAACCGCCGCGCAGGAGCCCGAGAACCGTTGCGCCACCTAAACGAGAACCATTGCGCGCCTGCTCGAGAACCCGTTGCCGTCACCTGCTCGAGAACCCGTTGCGGGCACGTATTCGAGAACCGTTGCGCACCTGCTAGAGAACCCTTGCGTACCTACTCGAGCCCCTGCTCGATCGCATAGCGAGTCAGTTCAACCCGGTTGGCCAACTGCAACTTCCGCAAGGTCGCCTGCACATGGTTCTCCACGGTTCGATGGCTGAGCCCGAGCCGCGACGCAATCTGCTTGGCGGACAAGCCTTTCGCAACCATCCGCAATACTTCGGTCTCCCGCTCGGTGAGCGCGGGCCGATGCGGTTCATCCGGTTCGACCGGCGCGGTCGCCATCCGCCGATACTCACCGAGCACCAGCCCGGCCAGCCCCGGCGTGAACACCGGTTGCCCAGCCGCTGTGGCCCGCACCGCCTCGATCAACTCGCTCGCGGACGCACTCTTGACCAGATAGCCCGAGGCCCCCGCCTTGATCGCATCCAGCACATCATCGCGCTCGGCCGATGCCGACAACACGAGCACCCGGCTCTCCGGCGATACCCGCAGTACCTCCGCAGTCGCCTGGGCCCCATTCCCATCGGGCAACTGCATATCCATCAACACCACTGCGGGCCGCACCGCCGCCGCCCGCCGAGTAGCCGACCCCACCCCATCCGCCGTCGCGGCAACCACGAACCCCGCCTCGGCCAGATCACGGGAAACCCCATCCCGCCACATCGGATGGTCGTCGACCACCATCACTGAAATCGCCTCAGCCGCATCATCGCTGGTCACACCGTCCTCCTACGCGCTCGGGCTCCTGGGCAGCTCGGGGCAATCGATGACCGGACCGCCTCGGCCACATCATCACTGGTCACCACGCACTCCTCCGCGCGCGGACACCTGGGCAGCCAGGGGCCATCGATGACCGGACCGCCTCGGCCACATCATCACTGGTCACCACGCACTCCTCCGCGCGCTCGAGCACCTGGGGGCAAGAATCGCTTCGGCCGCACTACCACTGGTCACAGTGTCCTCCTCCACGCTCGAACGCCCGGAGACACCGACTCCGGCCAGCGCAGCCGCGGGTGCGTTCACGCGGCAGCGTCCGCACGCCGGTCGCTATTCACGACAAAACCTGCGCCGGCAAGAGTCGTCGCGCAAGCACTCACGCCACACCTCCCGAACGCGGCACCCGTAACTCCCACTCGGTACCGAAGCCAACCCCACCAGCCTCCTCGGTCAGCAATACCGCCGTTCCCCCCAATGTCTCGATACGACCGATAATGGATCGCGAAACCCCCATGCGCCCCTCGGCTTCCGCCTCTTCCAAGCGCCCCGGCGCAATCCCGACACCGTCATCGCGCACGCTGATGATCAGCTCGTCGCCGGTATCCTCCAGCAGCACATAAGCTTTCGCATCCGGCCCCGCATGCAGCGCGACATTGGACAGCGCGTTCGCCACCGCCGCCGCGATCTCCCCCGCCATCCAACGCCCGACCCGCACCGGCTCACCCGGCGTCGATACGAACACCGATGGCGTCGCATGTACGGTCAGCAGCGGCCGCAGATCGACATCCGCACCACCGGTATCCCTGTGCCTACCCTGCTCGGAAATCAAAACCCGCAGCGCCACTTCCTGTTCCGCGGCCCGCAGCGCCAATTCCTCGGTGGGACCGCCGATCTCGTTACCGCGCCGCTTGATGTAGCTGAGCACCTGCAGCACGCCGTCGTGCACCTCACGGGCCAGCCGCTCCCTTTCCTCGGCCGCCGCAGTCAACCGAACGGCCCGTTCCAGCTGCCCCTGCGCCCGACGCGCGGTGTTGGCCGCCAGTCCGAGCGCCAGCCCGATGGAGACGAGCACCGGCGCGGTCGCATCGGCCCACACATCCTGGCCCCACTGCTCGCGGACCGTCACGATCAACGCCGCTATCAGAAGCCCGGAGAGCACACCGGCGAGCGGCCCGCGCAGAATCGCCGCGGAGACAACGGCATTGGCGACCCACAGCGTGGTCGGCAGCGTCTGATGCCCGTGGTACCAGCCGTAATCGGCGACCAACCGGGTCGAAGCGATCAATGCGATCACCACCACGTGATCACCGATCACCACCCACGACCGCAGCCGCGCGACATCGGGAAAGTGCCACTGCGACAACATGAATGCCGACGCACCGGACCACATCGCCATCACGGCGATCAGTACCCAGCTCAGCTGCTGATTCTGGTAGTACTGCACCGAGGCGATCTGCTGACCGACCGCATAGAGCAGCGTGACCAGCCGCAATGCCTGCACGGCACGCCACAGCGGCGCGGTCGCCGCATCGTCCGCGCTCAGCTCGGCTGCGCCGACCTCAGTCGGACCCGGCCGAGTCATCCGACCGGTCCTCCCGGTGCATCTCCTTGGTCAGCACCGCATCCACATCGAACCGGCCGGGCTCCGGTTCATCCGGCTCCACCGCAAATCGACCCCCGTCACCGGTGTGCAGTTCCTCGAACGCCTCCTCCGGACTCTCCGACAGCAGCGACCGAATCGCGGTATTCATCACCGCGACGAACGGAACCGCCAACAGAGCGCCCGCGATCCCGCCGAGCACGAGGCCCGCGGCAATGGCCAGCACCACCGCGAGCGGATGGATGCTCACCGCCCGACCGAGCAGCAATGGTTGCAGCACATGGCTTTCCAGCTGCATCACCGCGATGATGATGCCGAGCACGATCACCGCGGTCACCCAGCCCTTGGTCACCAATGCGATGAATACCGCGATGGTCCCGGCCAGGAATGCACCGACGATCGGGATGAACGCGCTGATGAACACCAGCGATGCCAACGGCAATGCCAGCGGCACCCCGAGAATCGCTAGACCGGCACCGATGCCGATGGCATCGACGAGCGCCACCACCACCGTCGCGCGGACGAATCCGACCAGCGTGCCGAAGCCGAGTTGCCCTGCGGTGCGCACCTTTTCCCGATGCGGGGTCGGCACGATCCGGGTGATGAAGTGCCAGATCTGATCGCCGCCGTAAAGGAAGAAGATGAGAATGAACAGGGTCAGGAACGCGCCGGTGAGAACATGCCCGATCACCGTCGCGGTGGTCAATGCCCCGCTGGTCAGACCTTCCCTGTTCGATTGGATCGTTTTGACGATCGTGTCGCCCGCATTCCGAATCTGCTCATTGCTCAGATGCAGCGGACCATTGATCAGCCAGTCCTGAACCTCGTGGACGCTGTGGGTGATTTCGTCGGACAGCTGCGGTACGCCCTCGATGAACTGCTCGATGACGAAGGTCATGATTCCCGCGACCACCCCGAGCGATCCGACCAGCGCGACGAAGACCCCCACCGACCTCGGCACCCCGAGCCGCTGCATCCAATCCACCAGCGGCGCCAGCAATGCGGCGGCCAGCAGGCCGATGGCGAGCGGTATCACCACCGTCGCCAATTTCTGCACGACCATCGTGATCGCGATCAGCGCGGCGAACATCACCAGCAGCCGCCACGCCCACTCGGCGGAAACTCGGACGAACGGATGTACAGAATCAGCAGCCGACCGCGCAGCAGTGGCTTTTCCGAGAGCACTAACCTTCTGGTCGGTCACCTCCGCGAGCCTAATGGCCGCAGAGCGCCGCGGACATGCTCGGATGAGCTGAACGCTAGATTGGTGATCGTGTCAGCGCCCTTGGAAGCAAGTCCAGCCACAGTACCTACATGGCTGGACGCGCGCCCCCTGGGGAAAACATGACTGCTGGACGCGACCCTTTGGAAGCGGTCAAACAGACCATGCGAACGCGCTGGCCGCTGTACCTGACATCGATGCTGTTGGCCAATGCTTTCGGCGCGGTCCTGGTGTGGGCGTTCATCCAATATGGACTCCCGGTTCCCGAAGGTGAGGCGGCCGGTGCGCGACGCACCGGCCTGGTGATTCCCGGCCTGGTTTTCACCACCGGTGGTTTGCTGAGCCTGGCCGCTTCGGCGCTGATGCTGCGTCCGGTCATGCGCTGGCAGATGCGCGGTGGGCCGCCGAGCCACCAAGAGCAGATGGCCGCACTGCACGCGCCGCTGCGTCAGGCGATCCTGCATCTGGTGCTGTGGTTGATCGGCGGCGCCATTCTGGCGGCCACCATCATCGTGGACGCACCGGAGCTGGCGGGCGCGGTCATCGTCACCGAATGTATGGCCGCGACGATCGTCTTCGGATTCACCTACATGCTCGGCGAACGGATTCTGCGCCCGGTCGCCGCGCAGGCCCTCACCGAGGGCTCGTTCGACCACACGCTGACACCGGGTGTCGGTACCAGGATGGGAATGACCTGGGGCATGGGCACCTTCGCGCCCACCATCGCCATCGTGCTGCTGTGCGTCACCCAGATCTCGTCGGACGTGAAGTTCTCCGCGCAGTCGCTGGCCATCTCCATTCTGCTGCTGTGCGGCGTGGTGATCATGCAGGCGCTGGCGCTGTCGATGCTGACCGGATCGAGCATCTCCGACCCGGTGCGCCAGCTCAGCCAGGCCATCGACCGGGTGCAGGAAGGCGCCCGCGACGTGCAGGTCGAGGTGTTCGACGGCAGCGAGATCGGACTGCTGCAGGTCGGCTTCAACCGCATGATGGAAGAGGCCGCCAAGCGCCGCCAGCTGCAGGAACTCTTCGGCCAGCATGTCGGCGAGGAGGTGGCGCAGCGCGCACTCGACTACGGCACCGAACTCGGCGGCGAGACCCGATTCGTGGCCGTGCTGTTCGTCGATATGGTCGGGTCCACCGCAACCGCCGCGGAGCGACCGCCGACCGAGGTGGTCAGCCTGCTCAACGAGTTCTTCCGCATCGTGGTCGACGTCATCGACCGGCATCACGGCTTCGTCAACAAGTTCGTCGGCGACGCCGCACTGGCGATCTTCGGCGCCCCGCTGGACCGCCCGGACGCACCGACCGCCGCCCTGGCCGCCGCCCGTGAACTACGCGAAGTCCTGCGCGAGGTGCCCGGACTCGATATCGGCATCGGAGTTTCGGCGGGCTTGGCCGTCGCCGGAAATATCGGCGCCGCAAACCGTTTCGAATACACCGTGATCGGCGATCCGGTGAACGAGGCATCACGCCTGACCGAACTGGCCAAGGATCAACCCGGCCGCGTACTCGCCTCGGGCAGCGCGCTGTATTTCGCCGATGAAAGCGAGCAGGACTTTTGGCTGACGGGCGAGGAAGTCCAGCTGCGCGGGCGGCGACGAAAGACCAGGTTGGCCTGGCCGAAGGATGGCGCCGTGCGAGCTGGTTTTTTCGAGCGACCTGCAAGCAGTCGCTAGCGGCCGGGCCCGGAGGAGGCAGCCTCCGTAACCACGGAGGGCCTCGGAAGCACCGCCGATTAGATACTGGCTCCGCACGTCGATGCAGACAGCGAAACAGTCGGTTCGTTAGGCTGACCGCGTGACGGCCAATGGGGAACTAGCCGGCGAGCCTGCGCCGCAGCCGTCCGACGACCCCGATAGACCGGCGAAACGTGGTCGCCGGAGCAAATTCTGGTGGGTCAAGTGGGTCGCAGGCATCGCCCTACTGGCATTGCTGATCGGCGAGGGTTACTACCTCTGGCCACGATTACACGATTCCTGGAATAACCTCACCGAAATTCATTGGGGCTGGGTCGCCGCCTGTATCTGGTTGCAGGCACTGTCGATGAGTGGATTCAGCCGGGTGCAGAAGCAACTGCTGCATGCCGGCGGTGTCGAGGTTCGTCAGCACAAATCCGCCGCCGTCGTCTACGGCGCCACCGCCATGTCGGTGACGCTGCCTGCCGGACAGGTGTTCTCCACCGCTTTCACTTATCGCCAGACCCGCCGGTGGGGTGCGAATCCGATTGTCGCCTCCTGGCAGTTGGTGATGTCCGGTGTGATCGCGACCGCCGGACTGGCACTGCTCGGCGTCGGCGGTGCGCTGCTGGTCGGCGACCGGGTCGGGCCGTTCAAGCTCATACTGTCGCTGACCGGTGTGGTCGCACTGGTGTGGGCGGGCAACCACCTGTCGAAGAATCCGGGCGCGCTGGAGGCCGTGCTGCGCCGCGGGCTCGCGCTGCTCAACCGGATCCGCAAACGCCCCGCCAAGCAGGGCATGAACAAGATCGCCGATATGCTCTCGCAGCTGGAATCGGTGGATCTCGGCAAGCGCGACGGGGCCATGGTCGCGGGTTGGGCGCTGGTGCACCGCTTCGCCGATGTGGCCTGTCTCGGCGCCGCCTGCTACGCGATCGGTGCCGATCCGAAGCCGGCCGGTCTGCTGATCGCATTCGCCGTGGGTAAGGCCGTCGGCTCGATCCCGTTTGCACCCGGCGGCATCGTGTACGTCGACGCCACCCTCATCTACGGCCTGACCGCCGGTGCGGCCCTGCCCGCCTCCCAGGCCGTCGCCGCCGCCTTCGTCTACCGCCTGGTGAGCTTCGTCCTGGTCGCGATCATCGGCTGGATCGTCTTCGCCTTCCTCTTCCGCACTCCGCAGGCCGATGACGCCGAATTCGAGAAGGAGTTCGAACAGCGCCGCACGCTGTAATTTTGGCCGCGCCTGCGGCGCGGCGGGTTCGCGGCCCCCTGGTGTCTCGCGTCCGAGTCGTCGAGACTCGCGACTTCGTCGCATGCGCTTCGACGACTCGGACGCGAAACGGGCCACGAACTCCTCGCTCGTAAGACTCGCTCCGTCGGGGTCACCGATAGCGGATCGCTCGGCCACCGATGCACACGCCACGGATGGTCGAGTCCGACGTCTGTTGCGCATGCGCTTCGACGACTCGGACGCGAAACGGGCCACGAACTCCTCGCTCGTAAGACTCGCTCCGTCGGGGTCACCGATAGCGGATCGTCCGGCCACCGATGCACACGCCACGGATGGTCGAGTCCGACGTCTGTTGCGCATGCGCTTCGACGACTCGGACGCGAAACGGGCCACGAACTCCTCGCTCGTAAGACTCACTCCGTTGGGGTCACCGATAGCGGATCGTCCGGCCAGCGATGCACACGCCACGGATGGTCGAGTCCGACGTCTGTTGCGCATGCGCTTCGACGACTCGGACGCGAAACGGGCCACGAACTCCTCGCTCGTAAGACTCACTCCGCGCTGATCGCCGATGACGGATCACTCGGCGCCTGACGGGCACGCGCCGGGCGGGCGGGCCGGAGACTTCGTCGCATGCGCTTCGACGACCCGGACGCGAGACGGGCCGCGAACAGGTCGCTCGTAAGACTCGCTCCGCGCGAGTCGAGTAAGTCCGGGACGTGACCAGCAGGTGTGCCGTCCCACGGCTGATTGGTGCACTACTACGCTGGCCCGGGTGAGAAAACTGGTGCCGTTGGCGGTGGACGCACTTCTAGTGATCTTGTTCTGCGCGATCGGGCGGCGCAGCCATGAGGAGGCGGTACTCGCCGGACTGCTGAAGACGGTGTGGCCGTTCGCGATCGGGCTCGCGATCGGCTGGTTGCTTGCGGTCGCCGTGCCCGGCCGTGCATCCGGCGAAAAGCGAGCGGCGCAATTCGACGGAACCGCCTTGTGGCCCACCGGAGTTCTGGTCTGGCTCGGCACCCTGTGCGGCGGCATGCTGCTGCGCGTGATCAGCGGTCAGGGCACGGCATTCAGTTTCATCATCGTCGCGGCGTGTGTGCTCGCACTGTTCCTGCTCGGCTGGCGCGCGGCCATCAAAGCCATCAACTGATCACGGCTCAGGGGTGGCCAGGGATTGGAACAACCTCGCCGCCATCCGCGCGGTCGCGTCGCCGCTGTCAGCGTCATTGATGTGAATCGCGAAGGCCAGATCCCCGGCATTCGCGATGAGCCAACCGTCATTGCCCGCAGTTGCGATGAATCCGATGACATCGCGGTAGGGCCGCAGCGGCGCGAACTCCGGTCGGCCCGCGCCGTCGCGCAACATCGCGCGCAGCCGATCGGTGAGTTGCGGTGACATCTCGGGGACCTGTGCGTCCGTGGCGCTCGGGTGTCCGGCCTCGATCATCGGCGGCGGCACCTGCCCGCGTGCGATGGCGGCCGCGGCGATCGCCATGCCGAATGGGCTGGCCAGCACCGCATCCGTACCGCCGCCCTGGCGCACCTGCTCGGCACTGCGCCCCGCGACCGCGACCCGGCCGGTGACCTCGTCCAATCCCGGCACCTTGTAATCGACGCCGACACCGAGGTTCGGCGCGGATTCGGCCGCATCCTGCACCGAGACATCCTGTGGTGCCTTGTTCTTCAGCACCGCGGCGACATTGCGGAACAGATCGATATTGGTGCCGACCGGATAGAGCCCGGTGAACGCGACCGAACCGTGCTCACTGGCCTGCGTATTCTGCGCGACCGCGACGACCGCGCCGCTGGACGGCTGGATCGCCACGATCGAGGCGGGCGTCCCGACGCTCACCACGGCATCCTCGGCGGCGCGCTGCAGGCGCTGATCCATGGTGGCCGCGATATCCGGACCGGGCGGGCCCTGGTAACCGGCGATCTGGCCGACGAAACGTCCGTCCTGTTCGAAAATCTGCACACCCCAACCGGAGTGCAGATCCTGGCCGTCCTGCCACACCTTGCGCAGCGCGTCCAGCATCGGCGACCAGGTCCGGCGGTCGGCGGAGATCAGCCGCGGCTGCTTCTCCATGACCACGCCGGGCACCCTGGCCAGCGCGGATTCCAGGATCGCGAAATCGGGTTCGCGCAGATTCACCGCGATGATCGGCTTGCCCTGTGAGGTCGACAGCTGCTGCATCAGCGACGGTCCGGTGATCAGCGGCGCGACCGGTGCGATGGCCTTGGCCAGCGCATCGGTCGAGGCCACCGGATCGGTCGTCTTGGCGGGATCGAGTTTGACCACATTGATGACCTGCTCGGTCATCAGCGCATCGCCGACGATGTCCTTGACCCGCGGCGGCGGGGTCGGCGTGGTGCGCACGAGCCGGACCGTCCGGTTGTGGTCCAGCTGCGGCATGACGACGGCGGGATCCCAGGAGATGCGCCAGCCGATCGCCAACTTCCGCACGTTGCCCTGCAGGCTGTATCGCCAGGTCTTGTTCTCGCCGAAGTTCCAGGCGACGTCCATGCTGAACAGGCCCGCCTCACGGTCCAGGCCGATGAATTGGGTTTTCTGGTAGTCGACCTTGCCCGGCTGCAATCCGGCGAACATCTGTTTCAGCGTTGCGGATGCGGCCGTGGGATAAGAGGTGAGCTCCGCGGCCTTTGTATAGTTCTGCTCGTCGAGCAGTGCGGTGAAGCGATCGACGACGTACTCGGCTTCATTGCGCTTCGCGTCGGAACCACACGCCCCGATCGCGATAGCCAGCGCCACCACCCCCGAGAGTGCGATTGCGCCCCGGACGCGATAGCGGCGGGATCCCCACACATCCATGTCGCCCACTCTTTACTCTTGTCACTCCAGTAACAAGACCACCGTACCTGAAATTAGCTGCCCGCCGCGCCGCGCCAGCCGGACGTTACCCATGCTCAGTATCTCCAATTGTTCCCGAAGCTTGTGCTTCGGTTGGTCGATCATGGACGTCCCCCGGTCCCATTGCGACACCCGGCGCCGCAACCGTACCGGCCGGAACACGAACTTGTCAGAAAACGGCCCACGTCGGCGTTTCGGCGGCCCGCGTTGGCGTTTCGATCGTGCAGGGCCTCGTTGACCAGCACACACCTTTATCTGGCGTACCCGCACGGGCGGTGGCCGAAACCGTTCGCACAGAGCAGAACCACTCGCGCAGTTTGCGACGTAATCTTGTAATCAATGAAATACAGGCACCACAGTAAGTAGGTGAATCCCAATGAGGCATGAGCATCGGGGACGGGGCTTCGGACGACCGGGCGGCTGGCAGCAGGCCGATCTACCGGATCCCGCGGACGCTCCGGACTGGTTCGCCGGAAGGTTGCCGAGCGACTGGTTCGCCGGGCCGCCCGTCATCGAAATCGACCGGGACGAGATCGTGGTTATCGGCGAGCTCCCGGCCCCGGTATCGGAAAAGGAAGACACTCCCGCCGAGGAGGTCCCGGCCGCGACGAAGGAGGGCGCGGTCGCCCGCTTCCGCGAGACCACCCGTCCGGCCCGCATGCAGATCGCGAACGAGGCCCAGCGCCGCTACGGCCGCAGCGTCGCGTGGGGCGTCTCGGTGGACGGCGAACGAATCATGTTCACGCACTTGGCGGTTCCGGTTATGACGCGACTGCGGCAGCCGGAGCGCAAGGTGCTCGACACGCTCGTCGATTCCGGTGTGGCGCGCTCGCGCGCGGATGCGCTGGCTTGGACGGTGAAGTTGGCGGGCAAACATGCCGAGGCCTGGCTCGAGGAGTTGCGCACCGCCATGCGGAAAGTCGACGACCTGCGATCGGAAGGTCCGCAGGGACTCTGAACAGGGCGGGCTAGTGTCTAAGCCATGTCGACACCTGGCCCGATCCTGGTTCTCAACGGCCCGAACCTCAATATGCTCGGCACCCGCCAGCCGGAGGTCTACGGGTCGGCCACGCTCGACGATGTCGTCCAATTGTGCCGACAGACCGCCGCCCGGTACGGCCGCGAGATCGATGCGTTCCAATCGAATTCCGAAGGAGCGCTGATCGATCGGATCCACCGGGCGCGCGGCGTCGAATCGGGCATTGTCATCAATCCCGGTGGGCTCACGCATACTTCGGTCGCGCTGCATGATGCGCTGGTGATTCCGGAACTCCCGATCGTCGAGGTGCACATCAGCAATGTGCATGCGCGCGAGGAGTTCCGGCACCACTCCTACATCTCCCCCATCGCCACCGCGGTGGTGGCCGGGATGGGGATTCAGGGTTATGCCGCGGCCATCGAATTCCTGATCCATCGCTAGCGACTGCTTGCAGGTCGCTCGAAAGGGTCGGCTAGCGACTGCTTGCAGGTCGCTCGAAAGGATCGGCCGACCGGATCGGCTTGTCGCACTAGGCGAGTCGGAAGACCGGGAAGCCCGGGGCGATCTCGGCCAGCTCCGCATCGGTGGCGTCCTTGGTGACACCTTCGAAGAATTTGCCGACCTCCCAGCCCCACTTCTGCAGGTAGAGGCGAAGCAGCGGCACCTTGTCCTCGTCGGCCACTTCGGTTGCCGTGAACACCTCGACCTTGCGGCCCAGCCGCAGCTCACCGTCGCCCGCGACGCGCAGATTCCGCACCCACTGGGTGTGGCCGCGCGGCGCGACCAGGTACCGCGTGCCATCGGTATCGGTCATCAGATTGACCATGGTGGTGCGCCATTCGCCACTCTTACGTCCGCGCACAGCCAACAGCCGCGACCCCATAACGCTGATGCCGAGGCGAGGCAGCCAGTTGGCAATCTTGTTCATGATCGGGTCCATGCCGGTGGGGCCGAGGTAGCGGGTGTTGGCGTCCATTTCCTACTCCTTTGTGAGCACTGCTCTCTGTTGAGATCAGTGTTCCACACCGGCTCGCGCCAAGTCAAGAGCACTGCTCTCTTTTCTTTGGACGCCCACCGAGCACCTGCTCACCGGCCACGATGTCGCGATCAATGGACGCTGGATCCTCCCGGAAAGGCCGGGTTCAGCTGCAGCAGTTGGGGTCCAGAACCAGGCACAGCGCTGCCAGGGCGTCGCGTAGTGCGCGGTGGTAGGTGTTCATGCCGCGGCGTTCGGTCTCGACCAGGCCCGCTTTTCTCAGCTGGCCGAGATGGTGGCTGGTCGTGGATTCAGCCAGTCCGATCGCCTGGGCGAGATCACCGGTGTTCTCCGCACCGGCAGGGCTGGTGAGCAGCAGGGACAGCAGTTTGACGCGGACGGGTTCGGCTATGGCCTTGAGCCGCAATGCGATTTCCAGCGCGGCAGCATCGTCGATCGGTGCGGCGGCAACGGGGGCGCAGCAGACGGGAGCGGACATGTCGATCACGGGCAGTGCCTTGGGCATGCAATCAACTCTAACCACCTTATTGACATATGTCGAAAAGGTGGTGCAGACTCGACCTCGTCAGCTTTTCGATATATGTCTCACAAGTGGAGGTAGGTTCTCATGTCCCGCATTCAGCTCGCCCTCAAAGTCGACGACCTCGATCAGGCGGTGCAGTTCTACTCGACCCTGTTCAATGCCGAACCCGCCAAGCGCAAGCCGGGTTACGCGAACTTCGCCATCGCCGAGCCACCGGTCAAGCTCGTGTTGATCGAGCATCCCGGCCATGGTGGCGGCCTCGATCACCTCGGCGTCGAGGTGGAATCCAGCGATCAGGTGCACGCCGAGATTGCGCGCCTGTCGACGGCGGGACTGTTCACCGAGGAGCAGATCGCGACCACCTGTTGCTTCGCCACCCAGGACAAGGTGTGGGTCACCGCCCCGGATGCCGAACGCTGGGAGGTCTACACCGTGCTCGCCGATAGCGAAACCTTCGGCACCGCACCGCAACTCGCCACCGGCGAAAAGATCGATGACGAGCAGGCGGTGTCGGTGTGCTGCGGCACCGCCGAGAATGCTGCCGCCGAGGGGGCGTGCTGCGCCGGCGACGCCAAGAAGGACGCCGTCACCTCCGGCGCATCCTGCTGCAACTAACCGTTCGCGGGTTCGTTCATCCGTTGTTCGTTTGCCCTCGGATTCGATAACCATCAATATCGATGCGTGTCGAATCGAGAGCTCCCGCTGACCGACGTGACCTCACCCGCGTGTGAGGTCACGCCCATGGCTCGGCAACCCGTGACCGCGCAGACCGCCGCCGACCTGGCGGCGGTGTTCAAGGCGTTGTCGGATCCGGTCCGGCTGCGCCTGCTGTCGGTGGTGGCCGGCCATACCGGCCAGCAAGCCTGCGTGTGCGATGTGTCCGAGGGATTCGACGTCTCCCAGCCCACCATCTCCCACCACCTGAAGGTGCTGCGGGAAGCGGGGCTGCTGTCGAGCGAACGGCGCGGATCGTGGGTTTACTACCGCGTCGAACCCGCCGCCCTGCACCAACTTTCGCGGTTTCTGGACGTCATGCTGCCCGAGGCGCTCGCTCGATGAGTGCGCTGCCGCGGCGGCTGCTGGCCGAGTTCGTCGGGACCGCGCTGCTGGTGTGCGCGGTCGTCGGTTCCGGTATCGCCGCCCAACAGCTCTCGCCGCACGACAGCGGCGTGCAGCTACTGGAGAACTCGACCGCGACCGTTTTCGGGCTCGGGGTTTTGATTCTGATGCTCGGCCCGGTCTCCGGAGCACATTTCAATCCCGTTGTCTCAGTCGCGGATTGGTGGGCCGGACGCCGCCGTGGTACCGGACTCACCGCTACCGACCTCGCCGCCTACATCGGCGCGCAGGTCCTCGGCGGGACGGCCGGAGCGGTACTGGCCAACATCATGTTCGACCAGCGTGCCGTCCAGATCTCCACCCATCACCGTGTTACCACCGGGCACTTGGTCGCAGAGGTGGTGGCCACGGCCGGGCTGATCGCGGTCATCTTCGCCCTGGCCCGCACCGGCCGGGCCGCGATGTCGGCTGCGGCGGTGGCCGCCTACATCGGTGCTGCCTACTGGTTCACCAGCTCCACTTCCTTCGCCAACCCGGCTGTCACGATCAGCCGGAGCTTCTCCGACACCTTCGCCGGTATCGCCCCCGCCTCGGTGCCCGCGTTCATCGCTGCCCAAATCCTCGGCGCCGGTATCGGATTCGCCCTGATCGGGCTGCTCTACCCCGACCCGGCACCAGCCGAAAACATCGTCACACCGCACCCTGTCACGGGTCCCGCCTGAAAAGACACACTCCGCCGATGACATCCAAACCCAGCGTGCTGTTCGTCTGCGTACACAACGCCGGACGCTCCCAAATGGCCGCCGCATTTCTGACCCACCTCGCCGGCGACCTGGTCGAAGTCCGCTCTGCCGGATCCGCGCCCGCCGACCAGGTCAACCCTGCCGCCATCGGCGCCATGCGCGAGATCGGGATCGACATCTCCGCCGAGATCCCCAAAATCCTCACCGCCGACACCGTGCGAGGATCCGACGTCGTCATCACGATGGGCTGCGGCGACGCCTGCCCGTACTTCCCCGGCAAGCAGTACCTGGACTGGAAACTCGACGACCCCGCGGGCCGAGATATCGATGCCGTCCGCCCCATCCGCGACGACATCGAAAAACGCGTCCGCGGCCTACTCGACGAACTCGGCATCCCCGCCCAGTCTTGGACACGTACAACTAAGCCGCCGTTTTCGGCAGGGATTTCGCCGAAGGTGTGGTCGAGAACCACCGAATGAATCGGATGCGGCGGGTTCTGGTTATCCGGTGGGGATGAGGTGGTTGCGTGCGAAGGTGCGGGCGGCGTCGTCGGTGTCGAGGGGGAAGATGCTGTCGGGGATGAGGAGCAGGGTGAGCGAGAGGCGGGCGGCGATTTCGGCGGCGGCGGCGGGGTCGATGTCGCCGACGTGCGCCCTTCGGAACCACCACCGAGAATGTGGAGATGACATCCGCGCCCCGGGTGGTGCTCGCCCCGGACAAATTCAAGGGCTCGCTGACCGCTCCCGCGGTCGCGGCCGCCTTGGCCACGGGCATCATGCGCGCCTGTCCGGATGCCGAGATCCGACAGGTGCCGGTCGCGGATGGCGGTGACGGAACCGTCGACGCATTCGTGGCCGCGGGTTGGGAGCGGATCGAGGTCGATGCGCCCGGACCAACCGGCGCGCCCGGCACCGCCGCCTATGCGGTACACCGAACCACGGCCGTGATCGAACTGGCCGCAGCGGTCGGACTGACGAAACTGGCAGGGGGACAACCTGATCCGCTCGGAGCTGATACCTATGGACTCGGCGTCGTCATCGCACATGCGCTGAATCGAGGGGTAACCGATATCGTGCTCGGCTTGGGCGGCAGCGCCTCCTCCGACGGTGGGGCGGGCATGCTGCGGGCCCTCGGTGCGCGAATCCTCGATGCCGATGGCGCTGAACTATCCACAGGCGGAGCGACTTTGGCGCGTGCCGCGCGATTGGATCGCACCGGATTGCATCCGCGGATCGCGGCGGCCACCTTCACCCTGGCCTGCGATGTCGACAACCCGCTACTCGGCCCAACCGGGGCAGTCGCGGTATACGCGCCACAGAAGGGTGCGACACCGTCGGATCTGTCCATTCTCGAAGCGGCGCTGACTAATTGGGCCACGATTGTCGCGCCGGAATTCGCGCAGGCCCCCGGCGCGGGTGCGGCAGGCGGCACCGGATTCGGCGCACTCGCGGTGCTCGGCGCGCAGGTCCGCAGCGGCATCGAGGTCGTACTCGAACTCCTCGATTTCCCAGTACTTCTCGACCGAGCCACCCTGGTCGTCACCGGTGAGGGCGCCCTCGATACCCAGAGCCTGCACGGCAAGGCCCCGATCGGTGTCTGCGAGGCGGCGCGCAAGGCGGGCGTCCCGGTGGTGGCCGCCGTCGGCCGAACGCAATTGACGCCCAACGAGATCCGAGCGGCAGGCTTCACCGCCTGCTACGCCCTTGCCGATCTGGAACCGGACCCTGCCCGCTCCATCGCCGATGCGGCACAGCTACTCACTCGTGTCGGCGAACAAATAGGTGCCGACAACCTATGAGATGAATCAGGGTCGAACGATGATCACGGCGAGCGCGGCGGCCACCAGGAAGCTGAGCCCGCCGACGATGACATCGGCGTGCAGTCCGGCCACGAGTCCACTCCCCGCGACCAGCGTGCCGGCCAGTGCCACTCCGATCGCGCTGCCGGTCTGGCGAGCGACGTTGAATACCGCCGACGCCGCTCCGCCGAGTTCGGCAGGTGCCTCCTCCATAATCGACGAGGTAGCCGCGGGCATGGTGAAACCGGTCCCGAACCCGGTGAGCACCATCGGCCCGACCAGCGCCGAGTAGTTCGAATCCTGGCCGGCCAGTAACCAACTCAGCAGCCCGATCCCGCCGATTACCAGCCCGAATGCCATCGGCAGATATGGCCCGGTGCGTGCGGCGAACCAGCCGCTGAGTGGCGATGAGATCATCGGCATCATCGCCATCGGCAGCATGGCCACTCCGATCATCAACGCGCTGAAATGCTGTATCCGCTGGAAGTACAGCGGCACGACGAACAGCAGCCCGTAGAACCCCAGATTGAGCAGCACGCCGATAACCGCCGATGCGCAGAATCGTTGACCGCCGAACAGTTCCAGTGGCAGCATCGGCGCCCGCGACCGGCGCTCGAGCAGTAGGAAAACCGGCAGCGCGAGCATGAACAGGCCGATGCCACCCAGCACCACCGGCGACGACCAGCCCCGCGCGCCGGCCTCGATCAGTGCCGTGACCAGCCCGCCGAGGCACAGCGCACCGGTGACCTGAGCCGGTAAGTCCAGCCCGGTCCGGTTACCGCCCGATGCTGGTGCGGGCACGTACCTCGTCGTCAGCAGGAAACCGAGCATGCCGAACGGAATATTGAGGAAGAACACCCACCGCCAGCCGACCGTGAACACCAGCACACCGCCGAGTACCGGACCGGCACCGGCGGCGATCCCCGCGACCATGCCCCACACTCCGAATGCCCGCGCCCGTGACCCGCGGTCGGGATAGGCATTGCGCAGCAAGGCGAGCGATGCCGGGACCATCAGCGCCGCGCCGGCACCCTGCACCAGCCGGGCGCCGATCAGCGCACCGGCGGACGGCGCGAGCCCGCACACGACGGAGGCGGCCGTGAATACGACCAGCCCGGTCAGGAACACCGATTTTCCGCCGAGCCGATCATTGAGTCCACCGCAGAACAGCAGCAACCCGGCGAACGTCAGCGTGTAGCCATCGACGACCCATTGCAGAGCATTCAGCCCGGCACGCAGGTCGGTGCCGACCGCCGGAATCGCCACCGCAACCACGGTGACGTCCAGGATGACCAGGAAGTATCCGAGGCAAATCGCGCCGAGTGGCAGCCAGCCGGGTTTCGCGTCGGACGCGTTCGATTGCCGCATGGTGACCGTCATGAGGCCAGTCTCGCGCGGGATTACTACGGTGATCGCCGAAGTGTCGTCGTCATAACCTGGTGGCATGTGGAATAACGCAACCGAGACCGATATCGCCGAGGTCGCATCGGCCATCGGGGATCCGTCACGGACCAAGGTGCTGCGCGCGCTCGCCGACGGCGGGGTGCTGCCGGCCAGCGCACTGGCCGCGGAGGCGGGCGTAAGCCTGTCCACGATCAGCGCTCACCTGACTCGGCTACGCGAGGCGAAGCTGCTCACCGTCGAGCATGACGGCCGGCACCGCTACTACCGCCTCGCCAGCAGCGATGTGGCACGGGCGCTGGAGGAACTGGCCAGGATTGCGCGACCACTGCCGGTCCGATCACTGCGCGATGGCGTGCGCGCGCAGGCACTGCTGCGTGCCCGACTGTGCTACGACCATCTCGCCGGTCGGCTCGGCGTCGCGTTACTGGCCGCGCTGGTGGACCGCGGTGTTCTCGCCAACACCGCCGGCGCCTACCGGATCACCCCGACCGGACTCGACGAACTGGGAGCATTCGGCATCGACGTCGCGGAGTTCTCCCGACGCCGACCGGCGATCCGGTACTGCGTTGATTGGGGCGAGAACCGTCACCACCTCGCCGGTGCGCTCGGCGCGGCCATAGCGAATCGGCTATTCGAGCTGGCGTGGCTGCGCAGGGGCCGCGCCCGACGAGTGGTCCAACTCACCGAGGCGGGCCGCACCGGCTTGCACACGACCTTCGGTGTCCCGCTGGACTGGGACGATCCGTCCGGCGCGGCGAATCACCCGGCCCGGCTGGAGAACTAGCCCGCTGCGGCGAGCAGATTGCCGAGGAGTTCGTCGCGGTGCTTATCGCCCCAGGCTTCGAGCGGGCGCAGGGCGATTTCGAGTTCTTCGCCGAGCGGCGTAAGCGAGTATTCGACGCGCGGCGGGACTTCGGGGAAGACCTCGCGATGCACCACACCGCTGGCCTCCAGGTGCCGCAGATTCTCCGCGAGCACCTTCTCGCTGACGCCGGTGAGCAGCTTACGTATCCGACCGAAGCGCTGCGGGCCCGCGGCGAGCACCCACATCAGGTGCAGCTTCCATTTACCGCCGACGACGTCGATCGCCACCGACATGCCGCACACATCGTGATCCGCGTCACTGCTCATGCCCACCGCACTCCTTCTGACCTGAATTCGAACCTCGACGTAAGCAACCACACCTGAACGTTCGGTCTTCCCGACGCTACCTGCGACAACGACCATGGATCTCGGCCGCAGCGACTGCTTGCAGGTCGCTCGAAAGGGTCAGTCGACCACCAATCGCAACGAGAACCGAAGGGACACAACATGTCCGAGCAGACCACCGCTGGCTCCGTCTCCGTAGTCGGCCTCGGCCCGATGGGCCGGGCCATGGTCCGGGCCTTCCTGGACGCCGGTATCGAGGTGACGGTCTGGAATCGCAGCACCGAGAAGGTCGACGCCATGGTCGAACTCGGCGCGAAGCGGGCCGCCACGGTCGCCGAAGCGTTGGACGCCAATGCGTTGACCGTGCTCAGCCTCACCCACTACGCCGCCATGTACGACGTATTGGGCCAGGCGACCGACCGCTTGCCGGGCAAGGTGATCGCCAATCTGTCCTCGGATTCACCGGAGAAGGCGCGCAAGGGTGCGGAGTGGGTGCGTTCGCACGGGGCGGAATTCATTTCCGGCGGCGTCATGTCGGCGGGCGACAATATTGCCCATCCGTCATCGTTCATCTTCTACAGCGGCCCAAAGGAGGTCTTCGACGCGCACGCCGAACTACTGCGTCCGCTGAGCCCGCAGGAATACCTCGGTGCGGATGATGGTCTGGCGCAAATCTTCTACCAGGCCGGACTGATCATTTTCCATCCCTGGATGCTCGCCTTCGATCAGGCGCTCGCGGTGATCGAGAAGTCCGGTCACAGTATCGACCAGTTCCTGCCCTTCGCGCTGCGTGCGACCGGCGCGTACCCATATTTCATCGAGGATTTCGCGGCCGCCGCGAAGGCGGGTGGCTGGGGCACCCTGGCGAGTCTGAAGATGATGGATGCCGGAGCGCAGCACATCATCGATGCCAGCGAGGAGGTCGGTGTCGACGCGACGTTGTCGCACGCGGTGCAAGGCCTGTGGCGGCGTGCGATCGCGGCCAGTGTGGAGGCGGGCCAGCCGGTTCCGGTGTACCAGTTGTTCACCGGGTCGCGGTAGATCTCAGTCCCCCGCGGCACGCGCCGAATCGACGGACCCGAGGCGCGGGAACGGGGTGGTCGAGAAGATCACCTCCACCGCGACCTCGAAATACGCCGCGATCCGCAATGCCAGATGCAGGCTCGGGCTGTATTCGCCGCGTTCGAGGTAACCGATCGTCTGATAGTGCACGCCGAGCGCCTCGGCAAGCTCCCGCCGGGAGATGCCGCGCTCGGCCCGCAACATCGCGATGCGGTTGTAGATGACCTCAGTAGGCACGCTGAATCGCCTTCTCGCGGCGCGCCGCCACGTTCGACCCGGACTCGCGACGTGCCATCCTACGCAGCACGATCGGCGCGAGCAGCAGCCCGGCCACCGCCCAGACACCCAGCACGGCAATGGTTTCCAGATGCCGCCAGGAATGGCCGAGCTCGATGGCGACCGCATCGCCCGGCAGCATCGCCGAACGCATGCCGAGTCCGACCCAGTAGACGGGGAACACCTGCGCGACACCCTGCAGCCAGCCCGGCATCGAGGTGATCGGGTAGAAGACGCCGGAGATCGCGACGATGCCCATGATCGGCAGCGAGACGAACCCGATATTGCGCGGGTTGCTGAACAGTGATCCGAGCACCGCGCCGATCGGCATGGTCGCGAGCATGCCGAGTGCGACGACGCCGATCAGGCCCAGCCAGGAACCGATGCTGCCCATTGCCGTGCCGTCGACCAGGAACAGTCCCGGAATCAGCACGATCAGGAACGGGATGACCACCCAGCCCGCGGTAGTGACGATCTTGCCGGTCAGATAGCCGACCATGCCGTTCGGAGTTGCCTTGGCGCGCAACAGTGTTCCGTCTTCGCGTTCCAGGGTCAGCATCTGGGCAATGCCGAACATGCCGTTGAAGGCGACGAGCATGCCGAGGATGCTCGGCAGGGCGAGCGAACCGAGTGCGAAGCCGCTCGCCTCGAAGGTCGCATTGCGCATGAAGAACAGCACGATGACCATGGCGACCGGCCAGAAGAGCATGCCCCACAGGTCCTGCACATTGGTGAGCGATTGCCGTATTTCGATCAGTCCGCGCCGGGTTCCGGCCCGCACGGCGGCATCGATCGGATTCATCGCGCGACCTCCTCCAGGGAGTGGACCTCGGTTTCGAGCCGGCCGGACTCGTATTGCTGCACCAGCGCCATGTACGTGTCTTCGAGCGAGGCGCGGCGCACCTCGAGTTCGCCGATCTCGTCGCCGTGCTGCTTGAACAGCTCGTAGACGAACTTGGTCGACTCGGCGGTGGTGTGCACGAATCGTTGTCCGTCGTGGGTCCAACGGACTTCGGCCTCGCCCGCGATGCGGCGCGAAAGTTCGTCGGCCGAGCCGTCGGCGATGATTCGGCCACCGGCCAGGATCATGATGCGGTCGGCGAGCTTCTCGGCCTCGTCGAGATCGTGAGTGGTGAGCAGGATGGTGGTCCGGTCGTCGGCGAGATGATGGACCAGATCATGGAATTCGCGGCGGGCCTGCGGGTCGAAGCCCGCCGTCGGTTCGTCGAGGAACAGCAGTTCCGGGCGGCCGACAATGCCGATCGCGACATCCATGCGACGGCGCTGACCGCCGGACAGCGATCCGATCTTGCTGTTGGCCTGCTCGGCGAGTCCGACGGCGGCAATGAGTTCGTCTGTGTCCCAAGGCCGGTGGATCTTATCCGTGCGGTACGGCGCGTAATAGGAGCCCAGATGCGAAAGCAGTTCGCGCACACGCCATTTGGCGTGATCACGCCACGACTGCAGGACGACACCCAGTCGCGCCCGCCAGGCTTCGTCGCCGTGCGCCGGATCCGCGCCGAGCACCTCGACGCGGCCCGCGGAGCGCATGCGGAAGCCCTCCAGAATTTCGATGGTCGTGGTCTTACCCGCGCCGTTCGGGCCGAGTAGTACCAGCACTTCGCCCGGCCGAGCTTGGAACGTCACGTCGTGCAGGACGTCGATCGTCCCGTACCGCATCCGCAATTTTTCGACGTCGAGCGCAACGCCGTCACCCATGGTCATCTCATCCTCCCGTTGTGAGATCGGGATGATTCGTAGCATATCTACTATATTGCGCTACGACAATGCTATTTCTTGCCCACGTCGCGGTTGACATGCAGCCAAATAGCTGCCTACCGTGAGGATATGCAGCTAGATGGCTGCATATCACATAGAAGGTGACATGGACGAGGTATTCCGAGCGCTCGCCGATCCGAGCCGCAGAAGGCTGCTCGACAGCCTCAACGCGCGCAACGGCCAAACCCTGCGCGAACTGTGCGCCGAACTGGATATGGCCCGCCAATCGGTGAGCAAGCACCTCGCGGTCCTCGAGTCCGCCAACTTGATCACCACTCGTCGCAGCGGCCGCGAAAAACTGCACTACCTCAATGCCGAACCCATCAACGCCATCGCCGACCGCTGGATCACCCGATACCACCGCGCCCGCGTCCACGCGCTGGCCGATCTGAAACGAGCACTGGAGGCAAACCCCATGAGCGAACGAAGCGAACGAACAATCAACACAGCCGACAACGCGTTCGTCTACACCACCTACATCAAGACGACTCCGGAGCGACTCTGGCAAGCCCTTACCGACCCGGCCTTCACCAATCGCTACTGGGGTGCCGGCTTCGATACCGATTGGCAGCCCGGCTCGGAAATGGTTTGGCACCAGCGGGATTGGACCAGCAGGGATTCGGAACAGGTTGTCCTGGAGGCGGACCCGTACACCCGGCTGTCCTACACCTGGCACACCTTCGACCCCGCCTTCGCCACCACCTTCGAAATGAACCCGGATGACGTGGCGGCCTGGGCACGCGAGCCCCGCTCGAAGGTGACGTTCGAAATCGAACCCCAGGGCGAAACCGTGAAACTGACTGTCATCCACGACGGTTTCGAGCCCGGCAGCGCCGTCCTGGCCGGAATCAGCGGTGGTTGGCCGAGCATCTTGTCGAGCCTCAAGACCCTGCTGGAGACGGGTGAGTCCCTGCCGGAACCGGTGGCGTAGTTCTCGCCGGTTCGCTGAAACTGCTCGAATCTCAGCTGGATCGTCGCCTGAGGCGCGCGCCTACATGAGGGACGTGCCGTTGACTCCCTACCGGTGACGCAGACCTGCGATGAGGAGGTCGACCATGCGGCGAGCGTTGTAGCGGGGGGTGTTGCCGGCGCCGATGCAGAGGTTGCCGACGCCGCGTAGGAGTTCGTAGGGGTCCATGTCGGGGCGGATCTCGCCTGCTGCTGCGGCGGCGTCGAGGAGTTGGGCGCATACCGGGACGAGGCGGTCGAGGAAGTAGGCGTGCAGGGTCTCGAAGGTGGGATCGCCGGACTGTAGCGCTTCGGCGAGGCCGTGCTTGGTGACCAGGAAGTCGACGAAGAGGTTGATCCACTGGCCCAGGGCGGCATGCGGCGTGTCGCTGTGCGCCAGCAGTGTCGGACCGGCCTCGGCGCATGCCTCGACCTGGTGCCGGTAGACGGCGACGATGAGATCGGCTCGCGTCGGGAAGTGGCGGTAGATCGTGCCGATGCCGACACCGGCCTTGGCGGCGATATCGCGCACGGGCACATCGACGCCGGACTCGACGAAAGCGGCGGCGGCCGCGTCCAGCAGCGCCTTCTGGTTGCGCCGGGCGTCGGCCCGTTTTCGCGGGGCTGACGACCCCGATTCGTTGTCGATATCAACCACCTCCGGCACAGCGCTTGTCAAACGGAACAATGTTCCGTATGTTGGGTTCCGGAACAAGGTTCCGCTTGTTCAGGATGACAGAACAGCCGAGCCGGAACCAATTCACCCCTCTCATGGAGGAAACACCTCATGCAGTACCGCATTTTGGGTCGCACCGGTGTGCAGGTCAGCACTCTCGCGCTCGGCGCGATGAACTTCGGCCGGATCGGGCGCACCACCCAGGACGAGGCCACCGCCATGGTCGACGCTGCCCTGGCGGCCGGGATCAACCTCATCGACACGGCCGACAGGTACAGCGACGGCGAGTCGGAAGAGATGGTCGGCAAGGCAATCGCGGACCGCCGCGACGACATCGTGCTGGCCACGAAGGCGAGCATGCCGATGGGTGCGGAGCGCAACCATCAGGGCGGTTCGCGCCGCTGGTTGGTCACCGAGTTGGACAACAGCCTGCGTCGGCTGGGCGTCGACCACGTCGATCTGTACCAGATTCATCGGTGGGACCCGAACACCAGCGACGAGGAAACGCTGTCGGCCCTGACCGACCTGCAGCGCGCCGGGAAGATTCGCTACTTCGGTTCGTCGACATTTCCCGCGTATCGCATCGTGCAGGCCCAGTGGGCCGCTCGCGAAAACCACCTGAGCCGTTATGTCACCGAACAGCCCGGCTACTCGATCCTGCAGCGCGACATCGAATCCCACGTGCTGCCCGTGACCGAACAGTACGGACTCGGCGTGCTGGTGTGGAGCCCGTTGGCTTCGGGCTGGCTGTCGGGCGCGATCCGCGCGGGTCGAGAGATCACCACCAGCCGCTCGAAATTCATGCCGCAACGCTTCGACACCACCATCCCGGTCAACCGGGCCAAAATGGATGCTGTCGAGCAACTGGCAAAGGTCGCCGACCAGGCCGGTTTGACGATGATCCAGCTCGCGCTCGGTTTCGTGACCGCACACCCCGGTGTCACCAGCGCCATCATCGGCCCCCGCACGATCGACCACCTGCGCTCGCAGCTCGCCGCCGCGGACACCGTGCTCTCCGCCGACGTGCTCGATGCGATCGACGCGATCGTCGCGCCCGGCGTCGACCTGGCCCCCGACGAAAAGCACGACACGCCACCTGCCCTGCTCGATCCGTCCCTGCGACGTCGCTCATCGCCGGTCACATCGACCGCCGAGCAGTAAGCGGGCGTTGCGCACCCCGGCCGCCCGCTTCGTCGCAAGCGATTCGCATCCCACCCCGTGCCGAAAGGACGAATCGACCGATGCCGCACCCACCCCGGCCCAGTTTCGGAATCATGACCGCCCCGATGCAGGTCGACTACCAAGACATCCTGCGGGTCTGGCGCGAGGCGGACGCCATCCCGCAGATCGAACACGCATGGCTGTTCGACCACCTCATGCCTATCGGCGGCGACCCGAACGGACCCACACACGAAGGCTGGACATTGCTCTCGGCCCTCGCCGCACAGACCCGGCGACTGCGCCTCGGTCTGCTCGTGACCAGCAACCGCTTCCGGCCGCCCGCAATGCTGGCCAAGATCGCCGCGACCGTCGACATCGTCTCCGGCGGGCGACTCGACTTCGGTATCGGTGTGGGCTCACGACCCGACCATCCGCTGGCTCGGCGCGAGTACGAAGCACACGGCCTGCCCTTCCATGACACCGCGAGTGCTGTAGGGAGTTTCGCCGAGGCCTGCACGGTCGTCCGGCGGCTGTGGACCGAGGCCGAACCGTTCGACTTCCACGGCACTCATATCCAACTCACCGGAGCGTTCGGCAACCCCAAACCCGTCCAGCGCCCCCACCCGCCGGTCCTGATCGGTGGGCGATCAGCCGCGACACTGCGGGTGGCCGCCGAGCACGCCGACCTGTGGAACATCCCCGGCGGCGATATCGACGACGTCATCCGCCGCAGCGCACTGCTGGACCGCTATTGCACCGAGATCGGTCGAGACCCCGCCTCGATCACCCGCTCCATCCACCTACCGGTCTCCTACGATGAGCCCGGCAGCACCCGGGACATGATCGGCGGGGCGATCGACGCCGGGTTCGGGCACATCGTCCTCGGACTGCCCGCGCCATACCCGGCCGGGATCGCGCAGTGGGTCGCTGACGAACTGATCGGCGCGACCGCCTAGGCCGGAACGGATTGGCCTGAGCGCCAATCGAATGCGCTGGATCAGCGCAGGGAGCACAGGCCGATCCGCATGGCCGTGCGGGGATGCCGATACCACCTATTGCAACGGCGCCTGGTCGGCGTGGTCGATGGTGACCTGACCCGTTCGCAGATACGTCATCACGGCATCGTCGACGGCAGTGTTGCCGCGACCGAATGCGCCGTGGTCGCCGCCCTCGACCGTGATCAGCGATCCACCGAGCGCCTGTGCCATGGCCGGGCCGCCTGCGTAGGCGGTCAGCGCATCCCAGCGGCTCTGCAGCAGTAGCGGGCGGGTCTGCAGATCCTTTCCGGTGATCGGCACCGGCTCGGCCACCGGTTTCCAACTGCCGCAGGCGGTTCCGGAGCGGACCAGATCGGCGCGGGCGTCCATGGCATTGCCACCGGTCGCGATGGTGGCGACGGCCGAGCCGATCAGTTCGGAGCGGCCGGGCACATTGTTCTCGTTGCAGGTGATGGCCGAGAAGACGAAGCGTCCGGTGGGATCGGTGCTGGTCGCGCCCTCGATGGCGAGTAGCTGGCGGACATTCTTCGGATCGATATTGGCGTCGGCCATCGCCCTGGCGAAGGTCGGCCAGAAGGTGCGGGTGTAAGTGGCGACCGCGGTCGCGCCGACCAGCGGCACCTGCGCGGACGCGCCACCGGTGACCAGCAGGCGCACCAGATTCTGCACCTTGCCCGCTTGCTCGACACTGTCGTTGAAACCGTCGCGGGCGATTTCGGCGAGCGGTTCGGGCAGCGCACCGGGCAGGTCGGCGACGCTCGCGGGTGGTGGGGTCAGGTTGGCGTACCAGCCGCCGCCCTGGTCGGCGACCAGCCGCACCCAGTTCTGGTAGACCTGCAGCGCGGTATCGCCGAGCCCGTAGTCGCCGCTGTGGTCGGCGATCCAGGCGAACAGATCGTCGAGTCGCTGCTTACCGGCGACCTGCTGCTGAGCGAATTCCTCGGTCCAGACCCAATCGGGGTTGACGTTGGAGTCCAATACCATTCGATCCACCCGGCTCGGGAACAACGACGCGTACACCGCGCCTAGGTAGGTGCCGTATGACGTACCGAGGTAACTGATCCGATCCACGCCGAGCGCCGCGCGCACCTCGTCCAGATCGCGGGCCGTGCTCTCGGTTGTGATGGTGTCGAGGTAGCCGGGCAGCGCCGCGTCACAGGCCTTCTTGATATCGTCGCGGTTACCGCCGCCCAGCGAAACTTGTTCGCTGTCAGCTGATTTCGACGCCGCACTGATGGTCTGGGAATCGCAGCGCAGCGGGGTGGCCCAGCGCAATCCGCGCGGCTGCACCGCGATCCGGTCGTAATGCTCGTTGAGTTCGGCAGGCATCGAATCGATCCGACGAGCCCAGTAGTCGAGGGCATCCGCGCCTGGTCCGCCCGGATTCGCGGCAATGACGCCGCGACGCTCCCCGGTTGCGGCGATCCGGCTGACGGTGAGTTCGATACGCGCGCCGCCGGGGTCGGCGTAATTCATCGGGACGGAGATCACCGCGCACCGCACACCGCGCCCCTCGGTGACCGACGAGTCCGGGCAGGCGCCGAAGGACGCCGCGGGTGCGGCCTCGGCCCAACCCGTCACGATCGATCCGCTGATCAGGCTCGCGGCGGCGACAGCGACCAGCGCTCGTGGAAAACCTGGCGTCCTCATCATGTTTCGTACCTCCGCCGGGCCCATCGCTGATTCGGCGCGACCATCAGCATTCTGGTCAGCCTGGCACCGGTAGACAAGTCGAGCGGGCGATCGGGTGCGATTGGTATTGCGGTGCACAGCCATCCACACCCACCGGAGTAGCGTCGAGCCATGTCGACTGAGGTCCGCAACAACTTCGCGCTGGAACGTTTCGAGATCTACGTCGACGGTGCCATCGCCGGCTACGCCGAATATCAGGACACCGCCGCCGAGCGGGCCTTCATCCACGCCGAGATCGACCCCGGGTACGAAGGTCGCGGATGCGGCCGGGTGCTGGTGCAGGCGGCATTGAACGCCTCACGTCAGGAGGGTTTCGGCATTCTGCCGATGTGCCCGATGGTGCGTCACGTCGTCGAATCGAGGCCGGAATACATCGCGATGGTTCCGCAGTGGGCGCGTCAGAAGCTCGGCCTGCCGCTGTAGTCAGTACGCGGCGACGGCTCCGTCCAGCGCCTGCTGCAGATCCGTGCGCACCAGCCGCGCGATCTCCGCGGGTTTGGTCGGCAGCTCCGTGATCGGCACCCCGAAATAGAAGCTGGCCGACTTGGCTTCCTCCTTGGTGAGCGGCACGCTCGGATCGGGTCGCGGCCCATAGCTCAAACCCAGGCTGAGCAGCACCGGCTGCGCTCCCAATTTCATCGCGCGGAATGCGATATGGCCGATCCCGCTGCCCACCGGCTGCACCTCGGTGTGGTCGACCTCGTTGCAGGTGCCCTCCGGAAAGACCGCGATGCCGTCACCGTTTGCCATCCGCTGCGCGCAGATATCCATCATCCGCTGTCCGGCCGCATTCACCGCCCGCAGGCCGTGGTCCTTACCGCGGAATACCGGTATCCCGCCCATCATGTCGATCTTGCGGCGCTGGTGGGGATCGAGGAACAGCTCGTCCTTGGCCAGTACGCGAACACGCCCGATCACCGAACGCAATTCGCTACGCCACGCCGCGGCGGCGACGGTGTACGGGTCGGATTCGGAGAGGTGGTCGATCGCGACGAGCAACGGCCTGCGCTGGCGAATCACCTGGTGCAGCAGCTTTTGCGCACCCTCGGCATAGGTGACGCGCGGATGGTATCGACGTCCGAGAATGGCGTAGGCCCCCCATGCCTCGAGCCGGTTCTGCCGGTGGTCGCGATAGAAGTCGTACACAGTGTCAGCGTTGTCGAGGAGGACCTCGGGCCGTTCCATGGCCACACCCTAACCGGTCTGTTTTCGGGGTGATCGAGGTGTCGCCGGCGACTGCTGGCAGGTCGCTCGCAAGGTCAGCTCGCCGCCGGTCCGAGAATCCGCCACGCCGCTTGACCGACGAACCGCACGCGCCAGTGCGATGATGTCGGAGTGGCACGCGGAGATGACCCGGACGATCGGAAAACTCGCGGCGGACACGGTGACCGCAGGCGACGCGATTTCCCCCAGGGCGAGCAGGTGGTTCGCGCGGGCACCCTGCTGGTGTCGGCGACCGAACTGGTCGAGCCGACCTTCCGGCGCACCGTCGTGTACATCATCGAGCACAACGAGGCGGGCAGCCTCGGGGTCGTACTCAACCGACCGAGCGATACCGCGGTGCACGAAGTGCTGCCACGCTGGTCCGAGGCGGCCGCCGCGCCGCGCACGCTCTTCATCGGCGGCCCGGTCAAGCGGGACGCGGCACTGTGTCTGGGCACCATCCGAGTCGGCGCGTCCATCGCGGGCGTCCGCGGACTGCGCCGCATCGATGGCCGCGTGGTGCTCGTCGATCTCGACGCCGACCCGGATCAGATCACCCCGCTGATCGAGGGTCTGCGGATCTTCGCGGGCTATGCGGGCTGGACCTTCGGCCAACTCGAGGGCGAACTGCAGAACAACGACTGGATCGTCCTTTCGGCGCTGCCCTCGGATCCGATCAGCACGGGCCGCCCCGACCTGTGGGCCCACGTGCTGCGCCGCCAGCCACTGCCCCTGTCTCTCCTCGCGACACATCCGATCGAACTAGAACGCAATTGACATGCCTACGCGCATTGAACCTTTTGGCCCCCCTGATTCGTGGGATGAGCGGGAGGTGACAAATGCCCGAAGAACAAGCCGAGCTCATGCGGGTTCTGTATCAGGAACATGCTTCGGCGCTATGGCGATACACGCTCGGTTTGGTTCGCGATCCAGGTCGGGCCGAGGACATCGTGCAAGAGACGTTGTTGCGGGCGTGGCAGCGCCCCAACGTGCTCGATCAATCGACGACATCGGCGCGGGCGTGGTTGTTCACGGTCGCGCGCAATCTCGCCGTGGATGAGCACCGCAGCGCCCGCAATCGGCGCGAATTCCGCACCGACAACCCGCCGGAGCAGGCCGCACCGGATCAGGCCGACCGGGCCCTGGACGGCTGGCTGGTCGCGGACGCATTGAGCAGACTCAGCGGCGATCATCGCGAGGTGATCGTGCGGGCCTACTATCGAGGCCTTTCCACCCACCAGATCGCCGAGGAACTCGATATCCCGGCGGGCACGGTGAAATCCCGCATGCACTACGGCATGCGGGCGCTACGGCTGGCACTACAGGAGATGGGGGTGACGAATCAATGACGGACATCGCCGACGACTACTCGACGTGGGATGCACCGTACATTCTCGGCTCCCTGACCCGCATCGAACGGCGGGAGTACGAAGAGCATCTGGCCGGCTGCCCGGTCTGCCGGGCGGCGGTGGCCGATCTCGCCGGACTCCCAGGTCTGCTCGCCATGGTCGAACCCGACACCGCGCTCGCCATGATCGAGCCGGCGGGGCCGACCTCGGCCGTGGTGGAGCCCCCCGCACAACTGCTGCCCCGGCTCGCCGATGCGGCCGAGCGGCGTAGGCGGCGCGGCCGGTGGGCGGCCGCCGGCGCCGCGATTGCGGCGGCCGCCGCGGCGGTGGCCATCGCGGTTCCGGTGGTCACCGCGATCACCGCGGCGGATAAGCCGAGCTCCGAACAGGTTGTGGCCGAACGCAGTATGGAACCGATCACACCGAATCCGGTGACGGCCAGCTTCAAGGTCGTGCAAGCCGATGGCAAGACTCGGATCGTGATGACCTGTAGCTATGGGCCGAGCGACCAGAAGTACAACTGGGATCTCGACCTGTACGTCATCGGCACCGACGGCAGCCAGGCCAAACTCGACCGGTGGCCCGCCGGACCCGGCACCGAGCTGACGATCGACCGGACTCTCGATAAGACGCCGGATCAGATTCAGGCGGTGCAGATCCGGAAGGCGTCGACGGGCGAGACGCTGCTGTCCGGCACGGTCTGACACGGCTCGATCCCCCCGCCGAACTCGGCGGGGGGATCGCTTTCGGTGATTCAGCGCTGGGCTTGCTTGCGGAAGACCGAGGTCGACCAGAAGTATCCGACCAGCGCGAGGCCGACGCACCAGGCGATGGAGATGATGCCGTTATTGCCGATCTCCGTGCCCATGAGCAGGCCGCGGATGGTCTCGGTGAGCGGCGTGAACGGCTGGTACTCGGCGAACTGACGCAGGCCGACCGGCATGGTGTCGGTGCCGACCAGGCCACTGCCGAGGAACGGCAGCATGATCAGCGGGAAGGGCATATTGCTCGCGCTCTCCGGAGTCTGCGCGACCAGCCCCATGCCGACCGCGATCCAGGTGAGTCCGAAGACGAGCATGCCGAGCAGTCCGAATGCGGCGATCCACTCGACGACATCGGCCGACGGCCGAAAACCCGCGAGTACCGCGACACCGACCATGGCGGCGATGCCGAGCAGGGCCTGGATCAATGCGCCGACCACATGCCCGGCGAGAATCGCGGACTGCGAAATCGCCATGGTCCGGAAGCGATTCACGATGCCCTTGGTGGTATCGGTGCAGACCGAGACCGCCACACCCGCGGTCATATACGCCGGGATCATCAGCAGCATGCCCGGGGTCAGGTAGTCGATGTAGTTACCGCCGGACGACTTCTCCAGTGCACCACCGAAAACGAAGTTGAAGGTGAGCAGCAGGATGATCGGCATGAGGATGATGCTGAAGGTCATGCTCGGGTACCGCTTCGCATGAAGCAGGCTGCGCCGCAACATCGTTTTCGAGTCGGCGAGTGCGTAGGCCATCGTGCTGCTGCTCATCGCACGGTCTCCTTTTCGGCGGTGGGATGTCCGGTGAGGGTGAGGAATACGTCGTCGAGGGTGGGGGTGTGCACGGAAAGTCCGGCAACCTCGATCTGCTCGTAGTCGAGCCGGTCGAGCACCGCGCGCAGCGATTTGACGCCGCCGTCGCTGGGGACCGCGAGGGTGAACTCCTCCTCGGCCGCGTCGTCGACGACGCGGGCCTCCGGCCCCAATGCCGTTGCCGCGGCGGCTAATCCGAGCTGATCGGCGAATTCCAGTCGGATATGTCCGCCGGGTATCCGCCGCTTCAATTCGGCGGCCGTGCCCTCGGCGACGATCCGGCCGTGATCGAGCACCGCGATCCGGTCGGCCAGTTGATCGGCCTCCTCGAGGTACTGGGTGGTGAGGAAGACGGTCACGCTGTAATCGTCGACCAGCGTGCGGGTCATTTCCCAGATCGCCCGCCTACTGCGCGGATCCAGGCCGGTGGTCGGCTCGTCCAGGAAGATGATGCGCGGATCGCCGACCAGCGTCATGGCCAGATCCAGCCGTCGCACCATGCCGCCGGAGTAGGTCGCCGCGGTCTTGTCGCCGGCCTCGACCAGGTCGAAGCGTTCCAGCAGTTCGGCGGCGAGGCGCTTGCTCTCGCGGCGCGGCAGATGGTGCAGATCGCCCATCAGGACCAGGTTTTCGCGGCCGGTCAGCAATTCGTCGACCGCGGAGAACTGGCCGGTGACACCGATCGCGGTGCGCACGGCATCGGGTTCGGTGACCAGATCGTGGCCGTCGACACGGATTTCCCCCGCATCGGGGCGCAGCAGCGTGGTGAGGATCTGCACGGTGGTGGTCTTGCCGGCACCGTTCGGGCCGAGGAGGGAGAATATCGTGCCCTCCTGAACCGTGATGTCGATGCCGTCGAGCACCACGTGCTCACCGAACGATTTACGCAGGCCCAGCGCCGAAATGGCGGGGGCGCGATGACCGTTGGTCATGGTCTTCCTTTCGAGGGATTTTCATAAATTTATGCGAATGACAGCATGATTCAGCCGCACCGCGCCCGGAGTCCGGTGCGGCGTTATGAGAGGTGGTATTCGGTTGGTGTCGAGTTCGGCTGTTCTAACCCGCCCCGTCGGCTCCGCCGACTACCATCCCCCTAGATGTCGAGTTCCTCGACCGGCGGACGGTCGGCGATCTGGGCCACTCGCTCGTAGAGCTTGTCCGGAATCTTTCCCTTCAATTCGCCGAGCGAATCGACGATCTCGAAAATGAAATCGCCCCAGTCCTGATCACCGACGCCGAGCATGCGACGCCAGTTCGTCAGATCCTTGACCCAGTTGACGCTCTGCGGGTATTCGTCCCAGTTCGAATACTGGGCATGCATGACGAATTTGCCCTTCCGACTGCGATACACCCGGACGTGTTCCATGCGCTCTTCGTTCACGTCGCGATGCTCGCCGAGCAAGGCGCCGGAGAAGCGGACCTGACGCACGCCGTTGTGGCCGACCCGCAGCACTACCTCGTCGTAGCCCTCCAGCCTGCCCTCTTCCAGCTCGATGAACCGCCGCAGCGCGGTGGTCACCGCCCCCGAAAGGTTGCCGCCGACCAGCTCCTGCGCACGCTGGAACAGTGACAGGTCGTCATCGGCGACGTAGATCGTTTTGTTGGGCATGAACTCACTATACGTAGATGTATACGTACACGCAAGTGGTGGCGGAGCACAAAAATCTCCCGGCCGCTTCATGCGCGAAGTACATCTTGCACGAGGGATTGAACCGCTCAGCAGCCCAACTCGTAGTTCACGTGTACGCGATTTGTGACCGCGCCTGTGCTCGCCTTCGGCGCACGGCAGGTCACTGCGAAAGGAGGGCCGATGCCGAGCAGGGTCGTAGATTATCTGGTTCGAGCGGTTTCAACCCTGGGGGTGCGGCACATCTTCGGTGTCGACGGCGCGAATATCGAGGATCTGTACGACGCGCTATTCGATGCGCCCTACGACGTCGCGGGAATCGTTGCCAAGCACGAGTTTTCGGCCGCGACCATGGCCGACGGCTATGCCCGCTCGACCGGCGGACTCGGCGTCGTCGCCGCCACCTCCGGCGGCGGCGCGATGAATCTCGTTGCCGGACTTGCCGAATCGTTCGCGTCTCGGGTGCCGGTGTTGGCGCTGGTCGGGCAGCCGCCGACCGCCCTGGAGGGCAACGGCGCGTTCCAGGACTCCAGCGGGCTCGCGGGCACCATCGATGCGGCCCGGATGTTCGGCGAGATCACCCAGTACTGCGCACGGGTGGAGACCGCCGCCGACCTGCCCGACAAGTTGTCCAGGGCGGTCGACGCCGCCCGGCGCGGCGGGCCCTCGGTCCTGTTGCTGCCCAAGGATGTACAGCAGGGCGATATCGGCGATACCCCGACGTTCCGGCCGACTTCGCCGACGCATCGGCGCGACGAAAGCGGCCTGGCCCGGGTGCGCGCCGCGCTGACCGCGGCACGCAAGGTCGGCAAGATCGTGATCATCGTGGGCGACCAAATCGCGCGCGACGACGCCCGCGCCGAACTAGCTCGGCTGGCGCGCACATTGGATGCGTCGGTGGGAGTCGCCCCGGATGCGAAGGACACCTATGACAATGCCGACCCGGCGTTCTGCGGTGTCGCCGGAAGTATGGGACATCCGGAGTTGTCGGCGGCATTGCGCTCGGCGGCCCTGTGCCTGATCGTCGGCACACCGATGCCGATTACCGCGCGCACCGGGTTGGACGAGCTGTTGGCCGACCGTACCGTCGCGCATATCGGTGTCGCCGCGCCGTATCTGTCTGCGATCCACGCCACCAGCACAGATCTCGCGCGGGATCTGGCCGAACTCGCGGACGAATTCACCGACGGCATCGAAGAGAGCCCTCCGTATCCACCGCATGCTCTGACGCCATTGCGGGTGCCCGAGTCGACCGGTCCCGGTCTGCGCTACCGCGAATTGGTCGAGACGATCGAGACGTCATTGCCCGAGGGTACGGACGTTTTCGCGGATGCGGGCAATACCGGGGCCGCGGTGGTGCACCATTTGAGGGTGCCGCGCGGCGGCCGATTCGTGGTCGCGCTCGGCATGGGCGGGATGGGCTATGCGTTCGGCGCCGCGATAGGTTCGGCATTCGCACGCCATCGCGGACCGTCCGGAACCAGACGCACCATTGTCGTCGCAGGTGACGGCGCGTTCTACATGCACGGCATGGAATTGCACACCGCGATCGAACATCAGCTGCCGGTCATCTTCATCGTGCTCAACAACAACGCGCACGCGATGTGTGTCACTCGAGAACAGCTCTATTACGAAGATCGCTACAGCTTCAACCGATTTCGGCCCACACAACTGGGAGCGGGCATCGATGCCATGTTCCCTGAACTGTCCGCGTACTCCGTCCGTACTACCGCAGAGCTGGCCATCGCACTGGGGCGATGCGTCGAATCCGAAGGGCCGGCATTCATCTCGATCGACGTCGACCCCGACGAAGTTCCACCCTTCATCCCGTTTCTCGCGACATTGGAGAAGAAGCCGTGACAACAAGCGCCCTCCCCGCCCTCAGCGACATCCCGGAAGACGTAATCCCCGGCGTGCTGCGGATCGAGAACTCAGATAAGGACGCAACCACTCCGATTATCATGGACATGCTGCGGTCGGTGTATCCGCACGACCAGATATTCGGCGAATACTGTCCGGTGCAGGCGTATATCGCCGCGCCGCCGGATGAGGTGTGGGAATACCTGGCCGATACCCGCAGCCTGGAGGAGTGGACCTATAGCCTGCGCGGCTTCGTCGAGACCGAGGAACCGGGTCTGTGGCTGGCCTGGGACCGGCTCGGCCCGGAGACCAAAATCTTCACCCGCACCGTCGCGCACCGCGAGGGCATGACCGTCGACTACCACTGCGCCTGGGATCAGAGTCAGCACCTTTGGATGATCTATCTGCTGCGGGTGATCGATGCCCAGGTGGTGTTCAACAAGCCGGGTTCGGTGGTGCTGTGGGTGAACTGCCGTCACCCGTTCTACGACGAAAATCCCTATCCCGAAACGGCTCCCGAGAAGCGGCCGGTATGGGTGGGCGACTTCTGGGAGATGTTCTCCGCCGGGCACCAGCTCGAGATGGACAACCTCAAGGCGATCTGCGAATACCGTGCGGCAAACGGTCTTCCGATCAAGCCCGACTGGATGAAGTGAGGCCGCGCCATGAACTCCGAAGCATTCACCAATCCGAACGGCGCTGGACTGCCGACGGTCAGCCTTGTCGATGTGGCCAGCTATCTGCCGGGTGAGCCGGTCGGCACCGAATACTTCACGCAGTACAGCCGATCCGATCGGATGGCCAAGAACGTCATGTTCCGCTCACCCAAGGCGCGCCACCATGTGGGCAGGGACGAAACCGCGGTGGATATGGTCGAGCGGGCCGTCGCACCGCTGATCGAACGCCATGGTGCACAGGCGATCTCGGATATCGATGTGCTGATCACGCACACCCAGCTGCCGGACAATCCGGTGATGGGCTGCGGACCCGAGACAGCTCGCCGCCTCGGAATGAAGCCCCGCTTCGTCTACGACGTGCACAACGGCGGCTGTGCGGCCTTCGTGCACATGATGGCCATGGCCAGGATGATCCTGCAGACCACCGACGCCCGCTCCGCGCTCATCGCGGCGACCCAGAACTGCGCGGGCCCGGTGTTCACCCAGACCGAGATCCGCAAACTCGCCCAGGCACCGGTGCCCGGTGACGCCTGCGGTGTCGGACTGCTGGTCAAGGACGATTCCGCGCCGATCCTGGATATCGAATGCCGCACCTATCCCGAATTCGCCGGTGATATGGAGTTCTCGACCAATGGCGAGCGCAAGTACTGGGAGCCGGGCGAGGGGCAGGGCTGCGTCAGTTTCACCGAATCGAAGATCACCAAGGTGTTCGCACGCGGCAATCGGCTGGTGCCGGAGGTGGCATTGGCGGTGTGCGATCGGATCGGGGTGAAGGGCCGCGATATCGACACCTTCGTCACCAATCAGCCGAACCGGCTGTTCCTGCGCAACTGGCACGATGCGCTGGAACTGCCGCCGGAGCGGCATCCGGACACCTTCGACCAGTGCGGAAACCTGTTCGCCGCAGGCATTCCGGTCACCCTCGATACCGAGAATCGGGCGGGTCGGCTGCGCAACGGCTCGGTGGTGCTGTTGTCGGCATTCGCGCACGCCGGTGATTTCGCCGGCGCCGCGGCGGTGCGCTGGGGTGCGGCCAGATGAGCATGCGGGTGGCCGATGAATCTCGGCCCTCGCAACAGCACCGAAGTCAACGGACGTTTGCGCGGTTCGATCTCAGCCTGAGCGAAAATCCGTTCCCCCCACTGCCTTCGGTACTTATCGCGGTGAACAACGTACTGGCGCAGGCCAATCGCTATCCGGAGTTCCTTCCGCGCCGGCTGCCGAGGTTGATCGCGGGGCACGTCGGGGTGCATTCGGATCAGGTGGTCGTCGGTTCCGGTGCGACCGGGGTGGCCATGCAGATCATCCAGGCATTGACCAAGCCGGGTGACGGAATCGTCTACGGTGCACCAACTTTCGACGGTTATCCGATCATGGCGGAGATGGCCGATCTCGAGGTCGTTCCGGTGCCCCTGGATGCCGCGGGCAATCAGGATCTCTGGGCGATGACGAAGGCCATCGACAAGCGGACCGGTTTGTTGGTGGTCTGCCGTCCGCACAATCCGACGGGCACCGTGATCTCGGCCGGCGAGCTGAAGTCATTCCTGTGCTCGGTGCCGCGCCGGGTGCCGGTGATCCTGGACGAGGCATATACCGAATTCCTCGGTCCCGCCGATCGGGTCGATACCCTCGAACTGCTCAACAGACATCCGAATCTGCTGGTCCTGCGCACCTTTTCGAAGGCCTACGGACTGGCGGGTCTGCGCATCGGCTACACCTTCGGCCGCAGCGAGTTGATCAGCCGCGTCCGCAGGCTGCAGCTGCCGTTCGGGGTGAGTTCGGCGGCGGTGGCCGCGGTCGCCGCGTCCTACGCCGCCGAACCGGAACTGGCCGCGCGCATCCTGCGCATCACCACCGCACGCGAGACCCTGCGCAGTGCGTTGCTACACCGACACATCGCCGTGCCGCGCAGCTACGCCAACTTCCTGTACCTGCCGGGCCCCGGCGTAGCAACGGCGCTGCGCCGGGCCGGCATCGCGGCCAAGGCCTATCCCGACGGCAGCGCGCGCGTCGCAGTCGGGGACACCGAGGCGGACAACGCGGTGCTGAAGGCGCTGGAATCACTGCGGTAGGTGGTGTTGGAGCGGCGGCGTTCGCGGGACCTGTGTGGTTCCACGGCGCCGCCGCCTCCACCGGGCACCATGCCGGTTACGGCGATGACCATGCGACTCGATGATGACGACGAGCGCATGCTGCGCGAGGAAGTGTTCGAGGCGATACCGCTCGAACCACAGAACGGCACGCCGAACCGCTGGAACGGCTCGACTGATCCGACACCTGCCGGTCTACGAACTTCTCGTGATCGGGCAGTGGTTCGATGGGGTGGTGATGCGGTGGCGGGAGTTCCAGGTGAACGCGGCGCCGGCGCGCGGGACGGCGAGTCGGGTGTTGTTCCGGTTCACGCTGGGGCGGCGTGCGGTCATCGGTCGCCAGACTGTCATCGAACCGGGTGGGACCAGTGGTTGGCACTATCACGACGGCACGCTGCTCGTACTGGTCGCGCGCGGCACGCTCGACCATCCGGGCTCGGACTGTGTCCCGGTCACCTACCGCCGCGGCCGAATCTTCCGGGAACCCAGTGGTCGGTCCTATCCCCATGTGGCACGCAATCTCGGGACGACACCGGTGACGCTGTTCGTGCTGTACCTGAACCCGACCGGCAGCCCGCTATCGCGTCATGTCGATCCGCCTGAGTGCGCCGACCGATAGCGTTCGAGGCGATACCGGCCCGCACCATGAACCGGCACGCCGAATCGCTGGAACGGCTCGCGTAATCCGGTATCCGACGGTCGGGACATGGCCGTGCCCGAGCTCGCCGAGCACCTCCGGAAATGGAGCGAATAGCGACGCGCACGACGTCGCGCTGGGGTCTGTTCGCGACCGCGCGTCAGTTGGTCGGTGCGCAAGCGTCGCGCAACGAGCACGCACCGCAGGAGGAACCGCAGCCGCCGATCTCTTGCGCGGGAACCAACTCCTCGACCGCACGAGCTGCGGCATTCGCGCCCGCACCGAGAGTGAACAGCGCGACCGTCGCTGTGACTACCGCGACGATCAGCGCAGGGACTCCGCCTGCGGCGAGGGCGACGAGACCGCCTGCGAAGAGCAGTGCGCCTGCGGCCACGGAGGTGGGGGCGGCCACGCGGTTGGCGATGCGGAAGGTTTCCTCGTCGTGCAGTGCCGCCTCGGTGTGCACCCCGACGAAGCGGTTGCGTGGCAGCCGGCCGGTCAGTCCGAGCACGCCGGTTGCGATGGCGACCATGGCCAGCACGAACAGGGTGAGAGCGACGACGAACACCCAAGGAGGCTAGCGCACCGCCGCCACGCCGGATCCAGCCCGGCCCGATTTTCGGTGTATAAGCCCGGACGTTCTACCCTGATAGGCACATCTATGACGGGGATCGGCGAGAACAAGAAGGCAGGACCGTGGCGGACACTCGTGCAACCGAAAGCGATGTACCGGAGCACAGGTACAGCGCCGGCCTCGCCGGCCGCATCGAGCGTCGATGGCAGCGGACCTGGGATGAGCGCGGCACCTTCCACGCGCCGAACCCGGTAGGCCCGCTCGCGGGTGCGACGCCTGCGGACAAGCTGTTCGTCCAGGATATGTTCCCGTACCCGTCCGGCGCGGGTCTGCACGTCGGGCATCCGCTGGGCTATATCGCCACCGACGTCTTCGCGCGGTATCACCGGATGCACGGCCGCAATGTGCTGCACGCGCTGGGCTATGACGCGTTCGGTCTGCCCGCCGAGCAGTACGCGGTGCAGACCGGTGCGCATCCGCGCCAGACCACCGAGTCGAATATCGCCACCATGCAGCGTCAGCTGGACCGGCTCGGCCTGGGCCACGACCGTCGACGCTCGTTCGCGACCACCGATCCGGCCTACTACAAGTGGACGCAGTGGATCTTCCTGCGCATTTACAACGCTTGGTACGACAAGGATCTGGACCGTGCCCGCCCGATCGCGGAACTGCAGGCACAGTTCGATTCGGGTGCGCGGCCGGCCCCCGACGGTCGCGCCTGGAATGATCTGACCGCTGCCGAACGCGCCGAGGTGCTGGACTCCTATCGCCTGGTGTACCAAACGGATTCGGTGGTCAACTGGTGTCCTGGTCTGGGCACGGTGCTGTCCAATGAAGAGGTCACCGCCGACGGCCGCAGTGAGCGCGGCAACTTCCCGGTATTCCGGAAGCGGCTGTGGCAGTGGATGATGCGCATCACCGCCTACTCCGACCGGCTGGTCGACGATCTGGACCGGCTGGACTGGCCGGAGAACGTAAAGGCCATGCAGCGCAACTGGATCGGGCGATCCCGTGGCGCGCAGGTGAAATTCGACGCCGACGGTCAGCAGATCGAGGTCTTCACCACGCGGCCGGACACCCTGTTCGGTTCCACGTATGTGGTGCTGGCGCCCGAGCACGAACTGGTCGACAGGCTGACCGCGGAGGCCTGGCCCGCGGGCGTCGATCCGCGCTGGACCTTCGAGGACGCCGGTGACCCTCGGGAAGCCGTTGCCGGATACCGCAAGGCGATCGCGGCCAAATCGGATCTGGAGCGGCAGGAGAACAAGGAGAAGTCCGGCGTCTTCCTGGGGTCCTATGCGACGAACCCGGTGAACGGCGCTCAGGTGCCGATCTTCATCGCCGACTACGTGCTGGCCGGTTACGGTACCGGCGCGATCATGGCGGTGCCCGGACACGATCAGCGCGACTGGGAATTCGCCTCGGTATTCGGCCTGCCGATCGTGGAAGTCATTTCCGGCGGGGATATTTCGACCGCGGCCTACGCCGGTGACGGCGCGCTGGTGAACTCCGATTACCTGAACGGCCTGGCCGTCGAGGAGGCCAAAGCCACCGTCATCGCGCGCCTGGAGGCCGACGGCCACGGCAAGGGCACCGTCCAGTACAAGCTGCGCGACTGGCTGTTCGCCCGCCAGCGCTACTGGGGTGAGCCTTTCCCGATCGTGTACGACGAGGACGGCGCACCGCACGCACTGCCCGAATCGATGCTGCCGGTCGAACTTCCGGAGCTGGACGATTTCGCGCCGGTCACCTTCGATCCGAACGACGCCGATTCCGAACCGTCGCCGCCGCTGGCCAAGGCCACCGACTGGGTGAATGTCGAACTGGATCTGGGCGACGGCCCCAAGCAGTACCGCCGCGACACCAATGTCATGCCGAACTGGGCCGGCAGCTCCTGGTATCAGCTGCGCTACGCGGACCCGACGAACGCGGATGCGTTCTGCGCCAAGGAAAACGAGCAGTACTGGCTGGGCCCGCGCACCGCGGAGCACGGCCCGAACGATCCGGGCGGCGTCGATCTGTACGTCGGCGGTGTCGAACATGCGGTGCTGCACCTGCTGTACGCGCGGTTCTGGCAGAAGGTGCTGTTCGATCTGGGTGATGTGAGCGGTTACGAGCCGTACCGCCGCCTGTTCAACCAGGGCTACATCCAGGCGCATGCCTACACCGACGCGCGCGGCGCGTACCTGCCCGCCGCCGAGATCATCGAGCGCGACGGCAAGCACTACTTCCCCGATCCGACCACCGGCATCGAGATCGAGGCGTTCCAGGAGTACGGCAAGATCGGAAAGTCGTTGAAGAACGCCATCTCGCCGGACGAGATGTGCGATATGTACGGCGCCGACACCTTCCGCCTCTACGAGATGTCGATGGGACCGCTGGACACCTCGCGGCCGTGGGCGACCAAGGATGTCGTCGGTGCGCACCGGTTCCTGCAGCGGGTGTGGCGACTGGTCGTCGACGAGGAGTCCGGCTCGGTCCGGGTCACCGACGTGGCGCCGTCGGAGGAGACGCTGCGCCTGCTGCACAAGACGATCGCGGGTGTGGACGACGATTACGCCGCGCTGCGCGATAACACCGCTGGCGCCAAGCTGATCGAGCTGACCAACCATCTGACCAAGAGCTACCCCGCCGGCGCACCGCGCGCGGTGGTGGAGCCGGTGGTGCTGATGCTGGCGCCGATGGCACCGCATATCGCCGAGGAACTGTGGGAACGGTTGGGGCACAAGGAGTCCCTGGCCCACGGCCCGTTCCCGGTGGCGGATCCGGCGCTGCTGGTCGAGGAGTCGGTGGAATACCCGATTCAGGTGAACGGCAAGGTGCGCAGCCGAATTCAGGTGCCCGCCGACGCGGATAACGCGACCATCGAGGCGACCGCGCTGGCCGATGAGAAGATCGCGGCACTGCTCGGCGGGAACGCGCCGCGCAAGCTGATCGTGGTGCCGGGGCGGCTCATCAATATCGTCGCCTGACCGCGCGCCCGTCCCGCGTTACGGGATCGGCGCGCCGCGCACGCATTTGCCCGGTTATTTCGTGTCCAGCGGGCAAATCCGTGCGCGTCAGCGCGTCGGCGTTCTGCTGCCGCACCGCTGTCAGTGCGGCGGGAGCAGCACGTCGTCGAGAGTCACCATGGAGAGATTGCGCCCCTTGATGATGTCCACCAACTGCCCGTAGACGTGCGTAACCGCGGGCGCATTCGCGTGCCCGATGATGATCGTCTGCGGATTGAAATACTTACGCGCGCACTCCAGTAGGTAATCCTCGGTGATCACACCGGAGTCCGACAGCGAGCCGTACCACATGGTCGGCACGCTGTAGCCGAGATCTGCGGCGACCCGATCGACCGTGCTGTTGTGCCGGCCGAACGGCGGGCGATAGTAGGGCGTGCCGTCCACACCGAAGTTGTTCCACAGGAAGGACTTCGCCCGCTCCAACTGCGAGGAGATGCCCGACGCGGACAGCTTGGTCAGATCCGCGTGGTCCCAGGTGTGATTGCCGAGCTGGATCTGCCCGGAATCGACCAGGGGCCGTAATGCGTCTCGGTGAATCGCCCACGAGTCGTAGTAGGCGGTCACGAAGAAGGTGAACCGCGCGCCGGTATCCCTGGCGAATTTGATGTAGGCGCCGACGACTTCCGGACTCGCACCGTCATCGATCGTGAGCGCCATATTGGTGCCACCGCCCGGCAGTGCGGTGATGGTCTGCGCCGGAATCGGCGTCTTCGGTCCGATCGGCGGCGGGGGCAGCAGCGGTGCGGGCAGTATCGGCCCGCTACCCGCCGAACCACTGTCGAACGGCTCCCCCTCGGCCCGCACACAGCCGGTCAATGCCACCGCGGTGCCTGTAGCAAGCATTGTCAGCAGCCGACGTCTATCCACGATTCGAACCCTCTAGCTTCGCTCTATCAGCGCACCGCCGCCCCGTCGACGCAAACGCGCAGGTAACAGACGCGACGGTACCGAGCGAAACTGTCCCCGAGCTGAACCTCGGAACAACATGTCAAGAAAACGACACCATCCGGGCCGCACATTCGGACGAAATCACAGTGAGCCGAATCAGTAGGGCCGCAGCACGATCTCGGTCGGATGGCCGTCGCGCGGTGTGTCGATGGCCGAACGCACGGTCCCCGCAACCGTCTCCGGGCTCAGGAATTCCTCCGCGCGATACTCGCGACCCTCACCCGCGATGATCTCCCGCTGCATATCGGTATCGATGCGGCCGGGATGGATCGAGGTCACCCGCAGCGCCGGCTCCTCCAACCGCAGCGCGTCACCGAAAGCGCGCAAACCGAACTTGCTCGCCGCATAAGACGCCCACCCCGCATTCGCCCGCAATCCGGCACCCGAATTGATCAGCACCACATGACCGTTGGCCGCGCGCAACGCGGGCAGCAGCAGCCGAGTCAACTCGACGACGGCAATCACATTGGCTTCCAGGGTGTTTCGCCATTGCTGCACCGAGGATTCGGCGATCGAACCCAGGTCCGCGATACCGGCGTTGTGTACCAACACATCCAGGCGCTGAATCGGCGAAACCGCTTCCGCCACTGCGGAATAGTCGGTCAACTCGACCGGCCATCCGGTGGCGCCGGGCAGTTCGCCTAGTATCGCGCGCAGCGCCTCGGCCGAGCGGGCGCCGAGCAACAGATCGTGGGTCGGTGCGAGTTCGCGAGCGATCGCGGCGCCGAGCCCGCGGCTGGCGCCGGTGATCAGCGCGGTCGGCTTCGGTGTGCTGGTCACGGCGGTGGTCATGGAGTCACCGTATCGGCCACCGAAACGGGCAGTAGCACTACCCGCACGCGCGGCGATGGATGCATAAAGCGAATAAGTGGAATTCACGGACGGGGCATGCAGAGTGAGATCCGGCGCACAACAGCTGGCCACCAGGGCGCACCAGGACGAGACACGAGTCACTGAGCGGGCGTACTTGCCGGTGTCATCGCAAAATAGGGGGATGGCACACCCGGGTTTCACCCCAACACAGCTCGCGGCGCGCGCCGCCTACCTGCTACGGGGTAATGATCTGGGCACCATGACCAGTGCCGCACCCCGGCTGTATCCGCACATGTGGAGCTGGGACGCCGCCTTCGTCGCGGTCGGTCTCGCCCCGCTGAGTGTCGAGCGCGCGGTCATCGAACTCGACACCCTGCTTTCGGCGCAGTGGAAGAACGGGATGATCCCGCACATCGTCTTCGCCAATGGTGTGGACGGTTACTTCCCCGGCCCGGCCCGCTGGGAGTGCAAGAAGCTGGCCGCCAATGCACCGGATGGTCCGGACACCTCCGGCATCACCCAGCCGCCGGTACACGCCATCGCGGTGCAGCGCATCCTCGACCATTCCCGCCGCCACGGCCGCAGCACCAGGGCGGTGGCCGAGGAATTCCTGAATCGGCGCTGGCCCGATCTGGTGCGCTGGCATCGCTGGCTGGCCCATGCCCGCGACCCCAAGGAAAGCGGCCGGATCACGCTATATCACGGCTGGGAATCCGGGATGGATAATTCGCCGCGCTGGGATCGGGCCTATGCGAATGTGACGCCCGGCGATCTGCCGCCGTATCAGCGCGAGGATCTGCTGGTGGTCTCGGACACATCGCAGCGGCCGAGCGATCGCGAATACGACCGTTATCTGTGGCTGGTCGAGCAGATGCGTCGTGCCGGATACGACGACTACCAGCTCGCCTCGACGATGAGCTTCGCGGTGGAGGATGTCTTCGTCACCGCGATCTTCGCGCTGGCGTGTGAGGTTCTCGCCAATATCGGCGAGGAGTACAAGCAGCCGCATGCCGATGTCCGCGAACTGTATTCGTGGGCGGAACGCTTCCGCGCGGGCGTGGTCGCGACTACCGACGCACGCACCGGTGCGGCCCGGGATTTCGACGTGCGCCTCAAACGCTGGATCAATACCGAAACCCTCTCGATGTTCGCCCCGCTGCTGTGCGGCGGCCTGCCCCGCGACACCGAACGCAGTCTGCTGCGCCTGTTCGAGGGCCCGCGCTTCTGCGGCCATCCGGACCTGCGTTACGCCCTGCCGCCGTCCACCTCGCCGGTCTCCAAGGACTTCCGCTCCCGCGAATACTGGCGCGGCCCGGTCTGGCCGGTGATGAGCTGGTTGTTCTCCTGGGTCTTCGCCCGCCGCGGCTGGGCCGAACGCTCCTTCATGCTCCGCGCCGAGGGTCTGCGCCAAGCCAGCGACGGCAGCTTCGCCGAGTACTACGAGCCGTTCACCGGCGAACCCCTCGGCAGCATGCAGCAGTCCTGGACCGCGGCCTCGGTCCTGGACTGGCTCGGCTGACGCATCCGGGCCGGTCGCGGCAATGGGGGCCGCTGTTGATGTGAGCGGCCCCGGCAAAGCGGCGAGTGAATGCTGTGCAAATGCCTCAGATGTAACTCTGGTCACATCGGGCGATTGTCGCTATCGTCGAACAGCATGGATAGCACTCGTTGGAGATCCACTCGCGCTGTGGCGTTGTCCGCGATCACGGTGGGCAGCATCCTGATGGCTACTTCGGCGGGCACGGCGGTGGCCGAACCGAGCGGGCCCGACGTGTCGTCGTGGCAGCATGTCGACGGCCGGTTCATCGACTGGTTCGCGGTGCGAGGCGCGGGGCACGCTTTCGCCATGCTGAAGGCGACGGAGGGCGTGAGTTACGTCAATCCGTATTTCGTGCCGGACAGCATTCTGATGCGGGCGGCGGGCGTCGCGCGCGGGACGTATCACTACGCGCGACCGAATCTGCCGCCGGAGCCGCAAGCGGCGCTGTACGCGACGGTCGTGCTCGGACAGAACGGGCCGCTGGATCTGCCGCCGGTGCTCGATCTGGAGAATGCGGGCGGACTCGATCCGGCCGGACTGATCAACTGGACGCACCGGTATCTGAATACCGTGCAGGCCCTGACCGGACGGGTGCCGATCGTCTACACCTATCCGAATTTCTGGAAGACGGCCATGGCGAATACCGATGAATTCACCAGGTATCCGCTCTGGATCGCCGACTACCGCGGCAACGAACAACCCGAAGTCCCGGGTGGCTGGCCGGCGTGGACGTTCTGGCAGACCACCGACAGCGGCCGCATTCCCGGTATCGCGGGCGGCACCGATGTCAACGTATACGGCGGCGCCCAAGGCGATTTCGCGCGCTACGCCAATATGGGCTGAACACAGCACGAAACCGCTACTCCCTGCAGGTTGTCGAGTAGCGGTTTCGTGTGTGCGGGGGAATCGATCAGGCGCCGATTCGCCCGCCGCCCTTCTTCCACACCGAGACAACGGCGGGTCTTGGCAGACTATCGCCACCATCGGGCCAATGCGAGGCGGGCTTTTCCGCGGTCGCGTCATCGCGCTCGCCCGGATGCTGGACGCACACGGTGACCCGCTGCTCCGACACCGTCGGACCGCAGGTCTCGGCGCCGAACGGGACGGTCAGGAATTGTTTGGTCTCACCGCGATTCGGCCCGTCGAGCACCACCGAGAACAGCCCGTCATTGGCGCCGTTGGCGCGCGAGGCATCGGTGGAGATCCACAGATTGCCGTAATCGTCGAAGGCGAGATTGTCCGGTGCCGCGATCGGGCTGACCTTGGCCTTGTCGAAGCCGGCGAAGTAGGTATCGGTGGTCTTCGGATCACCGCACAGCATGAGGATATTCCAGGTGAATGTGGTGCCCGCGTGATCATCGTCGAGTTCGAGCACCTGCCCGAATTTATTGATATTGCGCGGATTCGCCTCGTCGATGGCGGGCTTGCCCTGCGCGCCGCGCTGCTCGTTGTAGGTCAGCGCGACATAGACCTTGCCTGACTTGGGGTTCGCCTCGAAATCCTCAGGGCGGTCCATCTTGGTCGCGCCGACCTTGTCGGCGGCCAACCGGGTGAAAACCGAAACCTCTTCGGCGGTGAAGCCGTCCACCTTCGAGGCAGCCTTGCCGTCCTCGCCGGTGACCAGTAGCGGAATCCACTGGCCGGTACCGGTGAAGCCCTTATCCGATGGCACCGTGCCATTGCCGTCGATCTTGTCCGGGTGATCGCCGGTGAATTTGGCGACATACAGCGTGCCCGCGTCCAAAATCGTCAGGTTGTGCCGCATGCTCGCCTGGCCATTGCCGGACTGCACCTTTCGCGAAGAGACGAACTTGTACATGTAATCGAAGCGCTCGTCATCGCCCATATAGGCGACGACGGTGCCGTCCTTGGCGACATGAATGGTCGCGGCCTCGTGCTTGAACCGGCCGAGCGCGGTGTGCTTGATCGGCGCGGCCGCCGCATCCCACGGATTTACCTCGATGACCCAGCCGAATCGGTTGGCTTCGTTGGGTTCCTTCGCCAGATCGAAGCGCGATTCGTGCCGCTCCCATTTGCGCTCGGAGGCGCCGTTCGGGAAGCCGTAGCGCTTGAGCCTGGCCTTGGCGGCCTCGTCGGTGACCTTATCGCCGTTGGCGAAGTACTGGTTGATGTTCTCTTCACCGGAAAGCACTGTGCCCCACGGGGTCAGGCCGCCCGAGCAGTTGTTGAGAGTGCCGAGCACCTTGGTGCCGGACGGGTCGGCGCTCGTCTTCAGGAAGGCGCTGCCCGCGGCGGGCCCGGTGACCATGAATTCGGTGGTGCCGGTAATGCGACGGTTGTATTTGCCGAATTCCGGTGTCAGCTTGCCGATTCCGGATTCGCCCTTGACCTGGACCACCGAAAGACCGTGCGCGGCAATGGCGGTCTGGTAGTGCTCGAGTGCGGGCTCTTCCTTGTTGTAGCCCTTGAACATCTGCGGTTCGGTGGTGTACTCGTGATTCACCACCAGCAGGTAGGTATTCGCCTGCCCTTCGATGGGCAGTAGCGCAGCGAAGTCGTTGTTGAAGCCGAACTGTTCGGCCTGTGCGGCCGCGGACTGAGCACTTGCATCGAACTTCGGTGCGTCGGCGAACAGCGGGTCGCCCCAGCGGATCACGACATTGTGCTCGTACCCTTCTGGAATGACCAGTGCGTCATCGGAATTCGCCGCGACGGGTTTGAAGTTGGTGCCGACCGGCACACCGTCGACCAGCGAGCCGCCCGCCGCCAATTCGACCTTGTCGTCTCCGCAGGCCGCGAGCATACCGGCCGCGCCGACCGCGACCACGACCCCCGCACTGCCCTTCAACATGCCGCGCCGCGTCAGCGCCGCGCGCACCATATCGCCGAAGTATTCGTTCTCGGAAGTGTTCGGAACCTCATGGAAGCAGGCGTTGCCGCATTTGTACTGACAGGTGATGGCCGAGCGCTTCGGCTGACCGTCGTGCTTCACGAACAGGGCGAGGGGCTTCGGTGTCACGATGAACTCCTGACATAGTGCTGACCGGCGCACCGTAAGCCGCTCAGGCAATCCACAGGAAACAGTCAGATGAACGTGCGACCAATTAGGTAACCCTCAATTTGCGAAGCGATCGGGCCGCGTCTGCCCGCTATCCTGGCACTGACCGGGTACTACCGCTCTTAGCTGGTCGAACACCCTGGATTTCGGTTGAGTCACGTAACGCGCTACTCATGTGCGACTCCCCTCCCAGGAGGAGGATCGGTCACAAGGACATGAGTACCGAGTCAGGAGTAGTGCGATGACTATGTCCGAAGGAAAATCCCAGCTCACCCCGCAGGCGCTGGACTATCTCGACTCGATCCTCGCGGGCGCGGTGGCGGAGGCCCGCGTCGTACTCGTCGACCACGAACACATGGGTGAAGAGGGCGACGGCGGCTGCAACCGGTGTACCCACCCCACCTGTGTCGGGTTCATCCCGGGCGGTGGTGCGGTCTGCAAGCGCCCCACCTGCCGGCACAGCTTCTTCAGCCACCGCGTCTTCTGACGCGCAAACAAATATTGCTCCCGTTCGGTGATGAACGAGAGCAACATTCTGTTCCGGGGCTACGCATTGACTTGCAGTGCAATCACGACCTCTTGTTCGTTCTCCGGCAGATAGTGGACCTGGATGATCCGACCGACCTGCACCTGGGCCACGCTGGCGGGCGGCAGGAACTTGTCCACGCTCGCGGTGAAAGTCGTTCCATCGGGCCGGGTGACGACCAGGCCGAGCTCGATCTTGGAATACCCGTTGCGAATTTCGCCGGGCACCGCAAGCGATTGCACGACGGCCTGAGCGGTAATGCCGCGCTCGGCGATATCGAGTTTGGCCTTGGTGGTGAAGCCCTTTCGGATCATGGATTCGTTCATGGCGCGCTGGGCTGCCGACATATCGCCGGAGCGGTCGACCTCGACCTTGTCGGTGCGATCGGGCAGATAGCGCACCGGCAGCACGACACCGGGCTGCAGCAGGGCGAGTTCGGTGAGCGGAACGATCATTTTGGCGTGCGAGTCGAAGATCTTGCCGTCGGCGCCCTCGACGCTGAAGTCGATGCGGATCTGCGGCTGATCGTTGACGGTGAGGCCGGTCTGCCGGAAGGACTTGATGGTGCCGATGCCGACCAGACCATCACGGAAGGCCGAGCTGTTGTTGCCGGTGAAGGCCGCCATGATGCCCTCGCCGGTGAAGGCGAAGACGATCGGGACGATGGTCAGGGCAATGATCGGCAGCGCCATCTGCGGCCCGACCCAGGCGAGCACGCCATCGTCGAAGGGGCCTGCGCTGGTGTAGGTGAAACCGTGCCAGAGGTAGTAGCCGATCGAGAGGACGAAGAACGCGGCGGCGAGCGAGCGGGCGATGTTTTTCATGATGTTCCCTTGTGTATGAAGAGGTTTGCCCCGCTCACGCCCCTCATATCAAGGGGCGTAAGCGGGTTTGTCATGGCGCGGGTCAGCCGCCGACCACGGTGGAGCAGGCGAAGGTGATGTCGAATTTCGAGCTCTTCGGGCCGGCGGTCGGATTGGTGAGGTCGGGCGCACCGACGCCCTCACCGGTGACCTTGTAGGTGTTGCCGTCCTTGACGACCTTGGCCGAACCACCGGGCATGCCGTTACCGAAGCCGAGGGCGTAGGGCAGGCCGCTGGCGCCGCCCTTGCTGCCCGCGACCGCGACGGCCTGGACGTTGTCGGTGCCGGTGATGGAGGCGCTCACGCTCAGGGTGCCGTAGGTGGCGTTATTGGTGTCGCTGAGCGCGAGGGCGAGGGTGTCGCCCTGCTTGGCGCAGGTGGTGTCGAACTTGCCGTCGAGCGCCTTGCCGTCGACCGAGGCGGTCGACTTGCCCGATGCCGGCGCCGGGGCGGCCGAGGTGCCCGGCTTGGCCGAGGTGGTCGGCGAGCTGCCCGAGTCGTCGCTGCATCCGGTGACGAAGAGGGCGAAAGCGGCGGCCGAGGCGGCGAGGGCGGCGGCGGAGATGCGGACCGGCTTGGTGTTCATGATCTGTTCCTTTTGCTTCGTTCGGCTCCGGTGTTGGGCCGATACGAGAAAGGTAGGAATCGAACGCGCCCTACCGATCCCAGGTTTTTCGGAGTCTGAAACGGACGAAGTTCCGTTAACCTGGTCGAATGCGACGCCCGCGCGCGATGGTGCTGGACGAGGTTTGGCGCCGACTCGAGGGCGTCGAACCGCTCAGTGGACCCCACGGCGGACCGCTGCGGCGGACCGTGAAGCTCATCCTGGATCCACTGGTCATTCGCCCTGTGCAGAATCCGCTGTGCGCGGGCCCGATCCTCACCGCCGACGGCGCGGTCCTGCTCGCCACCCGAATCCATGCCGCCGCCGATGTACTGCGCGCGACGGCGGCCTGGTTTTCCCTGCTCAAACAGGTCCGGCGGGGGCTGCGGATCACCGAGGGCAATCCGCAGGATCTGTATTTCCAGCGCGCCTTCGAACTCGCCACCACATCCGGTATGCCGGATCCGAACCGGGACCGGGCGACAGCCGAGGCGACACTGCGCGACGTCCACGAATTCGCGGCGGGGCGCACGACGCAAGCGCTCAAGGAGTACATCACCGCGGGTGCGCGGACCGCCGAACTCGACTCGTTGATCGATATCGCATGGGGACGGCGTCCGGTGGGCGGACCGACCGGCGAGCACGCCGAACTGTTCGCGACGCTGCTCGATGCATCCGCGGCTCGCGACGGTCGCAGCGCCGAGGGGCAGCGGACATTCGATCTACTGGTCGCCGTCCATGCTGGGACGCACGGCGGAATCCGACTATGGGACAACAGCTTCGAGCCGACCGCACATCAGCTCGGGCTGACCGCCGTGCCGGTTCCGCAGCCGCCGGAGCTCGGTTCGTCGGCCTCGAAGGCCAGTCTCGGGCTGCCGTTCGACCGCACCATCTACGAGCGCGTATTCACCGTGCTGCAGGCGTCGAGTGAACGGGCCGAACTGCCGCCCATTCCGGAATTGGTGACCACCGAGATCGCCCGAAGTTGTTCGCCCTGGGCACTTTTGGATGAATCACTGCGGGTCACGGCGACGGCGGGGGCCGCGCTGGCGCTCGGGTTGCGGCCGATCGCATCTGCCGACACCGGTGGCGCACAATCGACTGCGGCGCATCGGGTGATCAATAGCCGCTGGCAGCGAGAGGCATACGTCCTGCAGGCGCGGCGGCTCGCGGTGCGCACCGATATCGAAATGCCCAGCGGCCCACTGGGGGCCATCGCCACCGAACTGCGCACGCCATGGCGCCCCTATCTGCGGCGGCTGTGGGTTCGTCTGCACGGCCGTGATGTCCGGGAGTTCGGCGTTTACGAGCCGGACGAGCTGTGGGATCTGCTCGATGGGGTGGCGCGCTCGGTTATGTTGGACCATCGCATGCGGGTCAAACAGGCGCTCAGTGTGCGTTCCCTTGTCACCGAGCCGGATCCGGCGGAATCGAGGGCCAGCTGATGAGTGCGACCGTGCGGATCGAACCGGGCGGGGACGGAATCTGGATTATCGCGCCCGAGGGCGCGCCGACGGTGCTCGACGATGCCGCGGCGATAGACGTTCTGGTGCTCGAGGTCGTCGGCGGTCATTTGTCCTGGAGTCTGCTTGCCGGACAGACGATTCCGGCCGCGGTGATCGATGATGTCGAGCTCGCCCAGGACTGGTTGTGGGCGGTATACGGCGAGCGGATCGCCGTTGCCATTGCCGATACCGAGAGCGGCGAAACCGAATTCACCGACGAGGCCGAACCCGTGGTGCCGGATCTGGTGGCCGCCGCCTGGCGGCTCGGATTCGCGTATTGGGCGGCACGCTGGTGGCCCGCATCGACGATCGATGGCATCGCCGCGCTCGACGACCGGCTGCTGGACCAGGAGATATCGATCCTGCGCATGCGATGTGAACCGCTCCTCGATGACGAGGAGCCCGCCTCGGCCGACGAGTCGGCACTATCGGTCGAAATATCCCCTCGCGCAGAAGACTATGCGCTCGCCGCCGGTGGTGGAGCCGACCGTCCAGCCGAGGCACTGTCCCTCGGACGCGGCACCGGCGGATGGGATTGGCGACGGTGCCCGCCCGGCCTCATCGACGCGTCCGAACGGGCGGTGTCCTGGGACTCGACCCGCGGTTCGGGCACTACGACGGTCCGCGTCACCGCGGTGGCCGCGCCCCAATTGGGCTCGGCCGCACCAGCACACCTGCGCCCGCGCGCCGTCATCACCACCCCCGTCGGCACCGCCGAGGCCGAGTTGGATCTGGTCGGCGATCTGTGGACCGGCGCGGCCACCACGCCGTCGGATTCCGTTTCGACGGTGGATGTCTATGTGCCCGGTGTCGGTGCGCCCGGCGAACCCGACTTGGGTGGTCCCGAGATCCGGCGACAGATACGTGAGCTCGCGGCCGCCCGGTTGCGTCGGGCTACCGCGGCCGACGATGCCGTCGATGCGCCGCTCCTTGCCGAAATCGCCGCCGCCGCATCGGATTCGGACTTCTGATGCCGGTGGATGACGGTCGCGAGCGACTTGCCGAAGGAGCGGCCGCCTATCAGCGCGGCGATGTCGCCGAGGCCAGGCGGCTGTTCGAGGAAATCGCAAGGACCAGCACGGATGGCCTGCGGGTCAGCGCGCTGGTCAATGCCGCGAGCATGTCCGATGAACTCGGCGATCATGCCGAGGCGATCGTCCTGTTCCGCGAGGCGCTCGCGGAGATGCCCGCAGACGCGATCGAAAAGCGGCCCGCCGCACTGATCAACCTCTCCCAGGCATTGCAGCACGTCGGCGATCTCGATGGTGCGCAGGAGGCGCTGGAGCAGGCGCGCGCACTGCTCACCGAACACAATGACGAGAGCATGCAGCGGGTGGCCTGTCTGCTATCGCTGACCGCGGTGGCATTCCATCGCCAGAGCTGGGCCTACGCAATCGAACTCGCCACCGAATCATTGGATGCGGCAGTACGTTTCGCGCCGCACCTGGCCGGACATCCGCTCTCGACGCTCGGCGGGATCTACTTCGAGACCGGACGGCGCGAACTCGCCGTCGACTTCATGGGCCAGGCGCTGGCGGCCTTCGATGCCGCCGGTGATCGCAATGCCGTCGCCGAGACGGAACAGAATCTGGCGGTCATGTACGTCAGGTTGGATCGGTTCGACGAGGCGGAACCGCCGCTGCGGTCCAGCCAGGAGTATTTCGAGCGCGCCGAACTCGGATATCGCGCGGGCGTCGGGCTGAAGACCATGGGTTTTCTCGCCGAGGGCCGTGGCGATACCGATGCGGCGCATCAGCTCTATCGCCGCGGCCTCGACTATTTTCAAGAATCCGGTGCGGTGCTCGATGCCGCCGATGTGCGAGTGCGCCTGGCGACCGTGGCGTACTCGAACGGACAATACGACGAGGGCGAAATCCTCATCGGCGAGGCCTTCGCCGCGTATGCCGAGCGCGGTCTCGGATTGCACTGTGCCCAAATCGATTTCTGGCATGCGGCGCTGTTGGAGTCGGTCATCGAGGCGGCCGAATCCCCGGATGCCGAGTTATTGGGGCGGGCAATCGGTCTCGCGGTGCCGTCGGCGCTGGCGATCGATGCCGTGCGCCACACCCTGCCCAATGGCAATCAACGCGAGAAATGGAACCGCCAGATCGCCGATCCGGCAATGCGGATGGCATTCCGGTTCGCCTATCTCTCCGGCAATGGTCCGCTGATCGTGGACCTCATCGAAACACAGTGCGCGGGTACGACATTGGATATCGCCAGATCCGCGGTCGGCGTGCCGCCGCGGCTGCCTCTCGAACTATTCGATCCACCGGCTGAGCCGGCCCAACCCACGGTGCAGGTCGGGACCGGACCGCAACGTGGGTCGGCCCCGCAGTTGGGCACGGCGCTGGCCTCGGTCTCGGCGAGCGCCGGACTGCCGGTGGTGCCACCGCCGCGGGTGGCCGTCGCACCGGACGGACATATCGCATTGGCCGGGTATATCGAGGCCGCCGAGCTGCGGTACGGGCATCCGGTGCGGGACAGCCGGGTGCTGCCCGCATGACCCTCTCGGAACAACCGACCGTCATTGTGCGGATGGCGGATGCGGGCGATCTGTACATGTCATGGCGCTGGTTGCGCAACGAATACGCCCAGGGTGCGAGCATGCTGCCCGGCGATGCGATCACCGATGCCGTCGAACGGTTCGCGCAGGCGCTGCCGAATCCGGCGGTGCCCGGCGGACTCGAACGTGCCATGACCACTGGCGCTTTCGCCTCGTACGACGCGGAATATCTCGTTGCGCAGTCGCTTTCCCGCGCACTGCTGCCCTATGGCCTGGCAGCACAGTTGTACGACCTGCACGTGCGCGGTGTGCGTCCACATATTCGACTGCAACCCTCGCCCCGGGTAGCTCAGATCCCGTGGGAGGTCATCGCTCCCAGCCCGGAGCTGCGCCTGGTGGATATCGCCGATATCAGTCTGCTCGCTCCCGCCAGCATTGTGCACGGTCCGGACCGCACGGCGCGTGCCTGGTCCGAGACGGGTGTCCTTCCGGTAGTGGCCGTACTCGACCCGCGTATCCCGGGCTTTCGCGCCGATTCCGCGCTCGGCTCGGTCCTCGGCCGCATGGACCCCGAAGCCCCACTCGCCCGACGGGTTGCCGAATATTCGGCCAAGGGCCGTCTCCTGCCCGCGGTCGACGATCCGATCGACGCATTCCGCCGCACGGATATCGATCGCAGCTGGTTGAGCGAGGCGCTACGCGGCGGTGCCAGCCGTTTGACCTATGTCGGGCACGTAACCGCCGCAGCCCCCGAATCCGGCCAGAGCGAAGCCTCCGAACTACATCTCGCCTGCGACGCCGAATCCATCGGCTTCGCTACCCCCGTCCGAGCGCACCGCCCGCTCTCGGCCAAGGACCTACTGCTCGGCACCCATACCCTGACCACCGAACCCGTTGCCGGACCACAACTCTGGCCCATTCCGAGCCGAGTCGCCCTGATCGCCTGCGAAAGCGGCGGCGATATGCGCTTCAGCGAGGCCCTCGGCCTGGTCGCCGCCATGATCAACGGCGGCGCCGAACTGGTCACCGCCAGCCGCTGGCCGCTCCCCACCGACCTCGCCTTCCAACGCCTCGCCGGCGCGCCCCCCGACGCCCACCCCCTGCAAGACGCCATCTGCGCCATCGACGCCGCCCACGAACACCCGGACCCGGTAACCGCCCTCGCCACCTGGCAACGATCTCGCCTGACCGCCTGGCGCACCACCCACGCCATCGAACACTCCCCCCTCCTCTGGTCCGCCTTCGCCACAGTCCGCACCTGAGCGACTAAGTCCGATGGGCGAGGAGGTGTTCCATGATGAGGCGGGTGAGGGATTCGGGGGCTTCTTCGGGGAGCCAGTGGGAAGAGTCTTCGAGCATTTCGAAGCGGTAGGGGGCGGTGACGTGGGCGGCGGTGGCCAGGGCGGCGGTGGAGCCGATGGTGGGGTCTTCGGTGCCCCAGACGTAGAGGGTCGGGACGGTGATCGGGGCGGTCGGGCCGGCGAGCGGGAAGGCTCGGTACCAGTTGAGGGCCGCGGTGAGGGCATCGGGGCGGGTGAGGCGGTGGGTGTAGTCGTCGATGCGCTCCTCGGGAATCTTCCAGTCGAAGATCTTGCGGAGGGCGGCGGCATCGTCGGCGAGCAGGGCGCGTTCGGGGGTGCGGGGCTGGCGGAAGTAGGTGAAGTGTTGGGCTCGTCGGGCCTGGTCTTCGTCCTCGGTCAGGGCCTGCAGGAAGGCGGCGGGGTGCGGCTGCGATACGGCGGTCAGAGTTCGGATTCGCGCCGGGTGGTCGGCCGCTACCGCCCACGCGACGTGCGCGCCCAAGTCGTGGCCGATGAGATCGAAACGCTGCCAATCCAATTGGTCGGCGATGGCGATGACATCGGCGACCAACTCCTCGATGCGATAGTCGGCGACCTTGTCGGGTCGCACGCCCGATGAATAGCCGCGCTGATCGGGTGCGATCACATGGCAACCGCCGCCCCCGAGGGCAGTCAGCTGGAATTCCCATGCGATGGCCGATTCCGGAAAGCCGTGCAACAGCATTACTTCGCGCCCACCGGGTTCGCCACTGGTCAGGGCGTCGAAGGTGCCGAACTCGGTCGGGATCTTGGTTGCCTCGAGCACGGCCTCGACTCTAGAGGCAGGCACCGACCACAAACGCCGAACGCGGCATCGGACGGTGCCGATGCCGCGTTTCGCGGGGTTGGTCGACTGGATCCAATATTCAGCGGGCCTTGCGGATGCCGAGATACTGCAGGGCCGCGAATCCGCCGACGGTGGCTGCCTGCATGACGGTCCAGATCGAACCGACCAGATTCAGCTCGAGTGCGCCCTCGACGAGGGCGGCCAGGCTCACCACGACCCAGGCCGCATTACCCGCGGCGACCACGGCGGCGGCCTTGGTGTTGATGGTCTTGGTCATGCCGACCAGGGCGACACCGATGCCGTAGAGGGTCAAGAAGATTCCGATCGGGATGCCGATCCTGCTGTCCAGGCCGAGCAGAGATTCCAGCGGACCCGAAAGTGCCAGGTAGGCAAGGCCGTTGACGGTGGTGACGACCGAGTCCAGGCGCAGCGAGGTACGCAGCAGATTCTGGCCTGGGGCGAGCAGGGTGGACATGTAGGTGGGGGCTGTCGTGGTCATGACTGGTATTTCCTTCTGGGATAACGAGTTCGGATCAGGCCGTGGCGGGAACTTTGTCGAGGAAGCCGTAGACGTTCGCGATACGACCGTCCTCGATGACCGCGACGTCGAAGCCGACAACCACGGCGGGGGCATCGACGGGGCCGAGTTGCCAGGTGAAGCGCACCTGGTTGTGGTGGGCATCCACCGGTCCGGCAAGGGTGAAAACCCAACCCGGGAACTGGGCCTGGACACCGGCGATGGCCGCATCCAGTTGGTCGTGTCCGGCGACCGCGGCCAGCGGGTCGATGTAGCCGGCCTCGGGGGTGAACACGGCTTCGATTCCGGCCTTGCGGGCCGCGGCATCGGTGGTGTTCCAGACTTCCAGGTACTGTGCGACGAGCTCGTTCATGATGGCCTCCAAGGCTTCTGATCTGCGGTTTCGCTGTCGTTCCTACTGACAGGAACTACGTTATGAGCAGAGCCATGGGTGCCGAATCAGTCATCTATAAGTACTTTTCGCCGACGCATACGTATGCGGTCAGCGTGCCGAGGACCGTGCGCGGCTCACAGGTTCAAGAGCATCTCGAATTCCGGCCGTGGATCGCCGGGCGCGATCGTCCCCTGCACCCCGGTCCGCACGAACCCGTGCCGCAGATACAACCGCTCGGCCACCGCGTTGCCCGCGGCAACCTCCAACCACACCTTGCGATGCCCTACATCGACCGCCCAGTCGATCACCGATCGCACGAGACGATCCGAAATCCCGGTCCCACGGGACTTTTCAGCAACCCACATCGAAATCAAGTGCGCCCCAGGCCGTTCGGGATCATCCAGCCCGGCAGCCGTCCCGACGTCAGTGCCGTCGACGCTCGCCACGAACTGCGCACGCTGCGTCAGTAGGTCCGACCAATCCTGATCGGACCTGCTCCGCGCCTGCTCCAGCGTCGAGCCGAAGGCCTGTGGCGCATCGGCCAGGGCGCGCAGGCGAATGCTCCGAAATACCGCCCAGTCCTCGGGCGTCAGCAGCCGAACCCGTGGATCGACAATCCCCATCCACCATCTCTACTCGAATCCGAGTCCCCCGGCGAGTCGATTTCCGGTTGCCGAGCTGCGGCCGAGTCGGTCAGCAGCTCGGGCGCGGCGAACTCAGTGGTCGTCGTAGTGGCCGTTGTGCGCGGCGTGGTGATGGCCGTCGTGGAGGTAGTCGACGTGGTCGCCGTGTTGGACGGCTTCATGGCCGCAATTGGGGCCGTGGGTGTGGTCGTGGCCTACATGTTCGGTGTGGCCGGTGGGTTCGCATTCGTCCCAGTGACCGTTGTGTTCACGGTGCAGGTGGCCGCCGTGGGCGTAGTCGGTGTGGTCGCCGTGCGGGACTTCGGTGTGGCCGCAGCCGGGGCCGTGGGTGTGCTGGTGTTCGACGTGCTCGTGATGCGCTGTGGTCATCGGACCTCCTCGTTCCCATTGCTGGATTTGCGGCGCCGAAGCGAGACGACACATTAACAGGTGCGCATCTATCGAGTTTACTAGAGGTGTGCTGATGTTCACAAAACCTGGGAGAGGAAGCGCTGCAGGCGCGGGGTCCCCGGGTTGTCGAACAGAGCGTCGGGGGTGCCGGTTTCGACCACCTGACCAGCGTCCATGAAAAGCACGCTGTCGGAGACGCTGCGCGCGAAACCCATTTCGTGAGTCACCACGATCATCGACATCCCCTGGGTAGCCAGCTCGGCCATCAGCGCGAGAATGCCCTTCACCAACTCCGGATCCAGCGCCGAGGTGGCCTCGTCGAAGAACATGATCTCCGGCTGCATGGCCAGCGCACGGGCGATCGCCACCCGCTGCTGCTGCCCACCGGACAGATTCGCCGGCCGGGAATCGGCCTTCTCGGCCAGCCCGACCACCTCGAGCTGCTCGACGGCCAGCGCCCGAGCGGCATCCTTGGACAGCCCGCGGAGCTTGCGCGGGCCGAGCGCCACATTCTCCGCGACCGTCTTGTGCGGGAACAGGTTGAAGTGCTGGAACACCATGCCGATGCGCTGGCGCAGCTGATCCGGATCCTCGGTGAGCACCGACTCGCCGTCCAGCAGCACATCACCCTGATCGGGTTCGTGCAGGCGGTTCAGCACCCGCAACAGCGTCGACTTGCCGGAGCCGGACGGCCCGATGACGGTCGTGGTCTTTCCCGCGTCGACATGGATATCGACGCCGCGCAGCACATGGTTCTGGCCCAGCGTCAGATGCAGACCGGTTCCGGTGAGAGATGCACTCATTACCCGCGCCCTTCCGTGATCGTGGCCGCCTCGACCTGGTCGATGGGCTGGTCGGGTCGGCCGGTGCGCATCCGGTGGTCGATGTAGTTCACCAGGTGCGTCAGCGGGATGGTCAGCAGCAGGTAGACCAGGCCGGCCGCGACCAGCGGGGAGAGATTTCCGGTCTGCGCGTTGAGATCTCGCCCGACCGCGAACAGTTCGCGCTGGGTCGCGAGCAGTCCGAGGAAGTAGATCAGCGAGGAATCCTTGATCAGCGCGATGAATTGGTTCATCAGCGCGGGCAGTACCCGGCGCACACCCTGCGGAATCACTACCAGCGTCATGGCCTGGCGGTAGCCGAAGCCGATGGCCCGCGCGGCCTCCAGCTGACCCGCTTCCACGGATTGGATGCCGGAGCGGAAGATTTCACCGATATAGGCCGAGGCAAGCAATGCCAGCGCGATCGCACCGAGCCAATACGGGTTGTTGCCGGTGATATTGCGCACGACCGGGCCGATGCCGAGTCCAATGATCAGGATGATCACGACGGCGGGCAGGCCGCGGAAGATATCGGTGTAAACCCTTGCGGGCCAGCGCAACCAGCGTGTCCGGGAAATGCCCGCGACCGCGAGCAGCATGCCGAGTATGGTGCCGAGCACACCCGAAACCAGCGCCAGGATCAGGGTATTCGGCAGACCGGTCTTGAACAGATCGGGAAATGCCTTGCGGTACAGCGACCAGTCGAAGAACGTCTCCCGCAACTGCTGCAGCGTCGATTTCGGCGCGACCTGTCCGCTGTCGGTGGTCTTCTGCTCCGCGGCTATGGCTGCGAAGTCCGGGAGTTGCGGTGCGGGTGCGGCTTTCGAGCCGGGCTTCCAACCGGGCGGCAACTGCCTGGGCACCCAGTCGGCGTAGAGCTTGGCATAGGTGCCGTCGGCGATCACGGCGTCGAGACCACTGTTGAGCGCGTCGATCAGCGGCTGGTTGTTCTTGGCAACCGCGTAGCCGACGAAATTGTCCAGGCTGAAGGTGTTCTGGATGATCGTGGTGCCGTCACCCGACTTCACCTGCCCCTCGGCCTGCGCCGACGGCGCGACCCAGGCATCGACCTGACCAGACTTCAGATTCGCGTACGCGGTAGCGTAATCCGGGAACTTCACCGGATCCAGATGCAGCTGGTTGACCACGTAATCGTCCTGCACCGTGCCCTGCACGACGGCGATCCGGTTACCGCGTCCCAGATCCGAAAAGCCCTTGATGGCACTGCCGTTCGGGACAACGAGCGAGAAGTAGCCGAAGTCGTAACCGTTGGTGAATCCGACGCGTTCGCGCCGCTCCGCCGTGGTGGTGATATTCGACGAACCGACATCGAAGCGTCCACCGGAAACCTGCGAGAGCAGCGGTGCGAATTCGGTACCCGAGAACTCCACCTGGAGCCCGAGTTTCGCACCGATCGCCCGCAGCAGCTCATTGTCGAAGCCGGTGAACGAGCCCGCCGAGTTCAAGCAGATGCTCGGCGGTGCATCCGAGAGCGTGCCCACCGTGAGCTTGCCCGGCGTGATCAAACGCAGCTTGCTGGTATCGATCGCCGACACCGGCAACGTGCTCGCGGTGGTGTATTTGTCCGCACCCGCCGCGGCCGCCGAGCCGAGGTTCGTCGGTGCGGCCGATGCCGCGCTGAGTCCGGGCGGGCTGCATTGGTCTCGATCGGAGGAATCGTCGCCGGAACCGCAGGCCGTGGCGGCGAGGCCGACGGCGAGCAATAGCACGGCGATCAACGCACGAGACCGCACAGCGGGCAGACCAGCCATGGTGAGGAACCCTAACGTCCGATTCAGGGCTGAAAGGCAGCTACCCCGTGGCGCGTGCGGTCGGCCACACCTCGCCGGCAAGGCCTACGGCCGCCGGGCGTGCACGGATGCGGCACTATGGCCCGATCCCGGAATTCGAATCACGGTGATTCGAACCCCATCTCCGACCGGCGGTCCGGCCCAGGGCTAGGCCAGACCTCTGACCGGCTCCGGATTCACTTCGTCACGCCAACGGACCGCCCGCTCGACCTCACTCAGGTCGAACTTCGGCCCGCTCACACCGATGGTGAACAGATTCACCCCGGCGTCGACGAATGTCGCCGCCCGCTCCGCACCCGGCCATTGCACCGAGCGCTCGATCTTCGCCTGATCGGTGCCGACGTCCGCGCAGTGGTCGGTGAGCACTTTGTTCTTGTGCGCGATCGCGTCGAGGTCGGCGAAGGTGTGCCATATATCGGCGTACTGAGCGACCAGCCGCAGCGTCTTCTTCTCGCCACCGCCGCCGATCAGGATCGGGATATCGCGGGTCGGCTGCGGATTCAGCTTCTTCAGCCGGGCGGTGAGCCGGGCCATATTCGCCTTCAGCAGCGCGAGCCTGGTTCCCGGCGTACCGAATTCATAGCCGTACTCGTCGTAGTCCTTCTGGAACCACCCCGCGCCGATGCCGAGAATGAGCCGGCCATTGCTGATGTGGTCCACCGTGCGCGCCATATCGGCGAGCAGATCGGGATTGCGGTAACCACCGCCGGTGACCAGCGCACCGATCTCGATCCGTTCGGTCTGCTCGGCCCAGGCGCCGAGCATGGTCCAGCATTCGAAATGCGCACCGTTGTGGTCGCCGGTCAGCGGATAGAAGTGATCCCAGTTGAAGGCGATATCGACGCCCGCGTCCTCCGCGCGCAGCACGGCGTCGCGCAGGAGTCCGTAGTCGGAGGCGTGCTGGGGCTGTAGCTGTACACCGATTCGAACCGGTCGCGTCATTAGCCTGCTCCTCGTCGCTGGATCTGGTTCCCCGATCGAGGCTACCGGCCTCGAGATCTTCAGCGCAGCTATTACCGGGGTCCCAGGTCGACGCCAGCTATTGGGCCGCCATGGCCGACCAGCCGTAATACGTCGCGGATCCGCCCGGAGTCACGGTCGCGGTGGGCTCACCTGTGCAGTCTTTGGATGCATACACCAGGAAATTGCGGGTGCTGCGGTTCTCGAAGCGAATGTCGCGCGCGAAGCCACTAGCCCAGCACGAGTCCAAGTTGCTCAGCTCCAGAGTGCCGTCGATGATCACCACTTCTCGGCCGTCCCCATTCCCGGCTGAGCCCGTAGGAAAGGCGGAGGCGGAGGGAGCTGCCACGGACACCGCGGCGAGGGTGAGAGCACCTATGGCGGAGAGCATTCCAAATTTCACAGATTGATGCTAGGAGTTGCGCGCACACCGTCGGATGCAGTATTTCCCGTTCCTGGTGAGCGCCCATGAGTTCACCCGCATGATTTCCCGCGACGGGCAAGCGGCTTCGCTGGCCCGCAGGACTTCCGTACTGCGTGTAGGGCGGCTCAGTTGTCCGGCGGGAATTGGCCACTCGCCTGGACCGAGTTTGGGTTGAGGGTGAAGGTCACCACGTTGCCGCGGGCTCCGGAGCGTCGTGCGTGGCAGCGAGTTCCGGACGTAACCCGCCAGTGCCGCACTCGGACGGGACCGCAAGTGCCGGTGCCGACACTTGACGACGAACTCGTGCCAGATCCGACAGTGCCGATCACATGCTCGCCGCGAGCAGGACAAATGCTGATGGCTTGATCCTCATATCTTCCCTCGAACTCCACCGACAATGCAAACATCCTGTGCCGCAATAAATTACGGACCGACAGACCGTCGGACAATTTGCGGTCGGTGTTACGGATCCAGCCGGCGTCCTGAGCCGCAATGGCTCCGGATTGCCAGCCGTCTGATCTGGCCGGTTCGATCAGCGCGATGTCCGGCACATCGGATGTTCCCCGGTCCCGGCAGTGGTCGACTCCGGGCAACGCGTCACACTGCAGCAAACATAGAAGCCATCGACAAGCTGGACAGATCGACTTAAGGGCCCCAACTCGGGCGGATTCGTCATTCTCCAGCTATGCTCGGCCGCGAGATTTCTAAGCCGCGTGGTGGTGTGAGAAATAGAACATGCTGCTACGCAGAGAATATCGGGAAAACGACGAGGTTCCCGGCGGTGAACGTGGATGCGGAAGTACGGAACTTGTCATCATCATCGAATCCGTCGAATGGACAGCACCGAGGACGTCCGGTTCGACAACTACTTCCTATCTCGGCGTTCGTGACGTGCGCCATTGTGACTGCGGCAGTTGCGGTAGCCGCGCTGTCCTCCGCGCCTGCAGAGTTCCGTACCCCGGTAGCGATCGGCAGCATTGTGGCCTCGATCGCGTTGTGCGCCACGGTAACCGCGACGGTGTACTTCCACGGCGAAGCCATGCGAGCCCGCCTGGCCATCGCCGCATATGAGGCCGCGGCCACGCGAACGCAGGAATCCGATAGAGATGCGGCGGCACGCATCGCGGCCGCGAACGAGGCTGCGGATGCGCATGCACGCGACGCCAAGGACAACGAAACCCGCCGTGCCGCAGCGATGGCGGCGTTCGCGGGTGCGGCGAGCCGCATACAGGCGATGACCACCGGCATGCTGGCGGAGTTGCGCGAGATGGAAAACCGGCACAGCGATCCCCGCGTCCTGGAAGACCTCCTGCACTTGGATCACCGCGTTGCGCAAGCGGGCCGTCTCGCCGACAGCATCGCGGTGCTCAGCGGTGCGCGATCGGGGCGCCGATGGGCGAAACCGATTGCGATGGAATCAATTCTGCGTGGCGCGTTGGGACGTGTGAAGGGCTATCAGCGGGTCCGGCTACGCGCCGTTGCCGTCATCGCGATCGCCGGACATGCCGCCGAGGGCGTGATGCACACGCTGGCCGAACTCATCGATAACGCGTGCAACTTCTCCCCGCCGACCACCGAAGTGCACGTTTACGCGGCCGAAGTTCCTGCCGGTGTCGTGATCACCATCGAGGACAGCGGTCTGGTGATGAGCGAATCGGCGCTGCAGCGGGCCGAACAGGCTGTGTCCGGCGCGGGCCGGAACGGACCCGACGGCGCTTTGGATCTGTCGTCGCTGAGCGGAACTCGGCTCGGCCTGGCGGTGGTCGGCCATTTGGCCCGCAAGCACGGTCTCACCGTGTCGTATCGCCCTTCCGCGATCGGCGGAACCGCAGTGGTGGTAGTTGTCCCACGGGATCTCACCACACGCCTGGATCGTGCTCCTGGCGCGACGGCCGTACTCACGTTGCCGACGCCGGTTCCGGTGCCCGCCGCCGCGCCGCCGAAAACTCAGCCCGCTGATGTGGAATCAGTACTGCCGAAGCGGCAGCGGGGCAGCACGCTGGCTGCGGTCCACCCCGACGGGTTGTCCGCGCCGCAGCGCCCTGCGGCGGCGGTACCCCCGCCCGCGTCGGATCCCGCCGCATTCGGTGCATTCCAACGCGCTTTCGCCGCCGAAAGTACCGAGGTCCCTACCCCGCAATCACCTTCCCTTTCCTATGCCGTGGAGAACGATCGATGACAACGTCTGTGCCCTCGCAGTTGGGTTGGCTGTTGGAACAACTGCTGGACCGTACGCCCCGAACCCGGCATGCCCTGTTGCTATCCAGCGACGGGCTGAAGATGTGCCACACACCGGAACTCGGCACCGACAGCGCTGATCAGCTCGCTGCGATCGCAGCGGGTATCCAGAGCCTGTCCCACGGTGCCTCCGTCGAGTTCGGCGACGCCCGCGGCGGGGTCCGTCAATCGATGATCGAGTTCTACGGCGGCATCCTGTTCGTCGTCGAAGCCGGTGCGAGCGCACATATAGCCGTCGTCGCCGCCGAGGACGCGGACGCCGGCCTGATCGGCCACAACATGCGGGAACTGGTGGAACAACTGAGTGAGCACCTCGCGGCCGCGCCGCGCGCCGGGGTACAGGGGTAGTTGTGGTCCGGGCAGGCCGCGACGATGAACCGGACCGGCTGTACACCTTGACCGGAGGACGCAGCAAACCGGACTCCGACGCCTTCGACCTGGTCACCCTGGTGGTCAGCGAATGCGATCCGATACCGGGCATGCAGTCCGAGCACGTGGCGATCCTCGATATGTGCCGGGCGCCGACCGCAGTGGTCGAGATCGCCGCCGAGTTGCGGCTGCCGGTCGGCATCGCCACGATCTTGCTTTCCGACCTGCTGCACGCGGGCAAGATCACCGTGCGGCATCCGCACGTCAGCCCCACAGTTCCTGGCGCACCGTGGAATTCGGTGCCCGACTCCACCACCCTCGAGAAGGTGCTCGTTGGACTCCGCAATCTTTGACACCGCCACGCCGAACGCCAAGCCCTCGCGTGCCGACGCACCGCTGGACAGCACAACTCAGCGCGGATTGAAGATCGTCATAGTGGGTGGTTTCGGCGTCGGTAAGACCACTCTGGTCCGCTCGGTCAGCGAGATTCGCCCGCTCGACACCGAGGCGACGATGACCGACGCCGGCCTGGGTATCGATGACCCGAGCGGCGCACCGGGCAAGTCGACGACCACAGTAGCGTTCGATTTCGGGCGGATCACCATCGACGCCGAAAACGTGCTGTACCTATTCGGCGCCCCGGGGCAGGAACGGTTCTGGTTCCTGTGGGACCGCTTGTTCACCGGAGCGCTCGGCGCGATCGTGCTGGTGGACCAGCGTCGCATCGCCGACTCCTGGTATGCCATCGACCGGCTCGAACATCAGCGGACCCCGTTCATCGTGGCCTGCAACAACTTCGGTGCACCGAATCGGCCCGACGAGATCCGTGCCGCCCTCGATCTGGATCCTCTGGTGCCGCTCGTCGACTGCGATGCTCGTTCCCGCGATTCCGCCAAACGTGTCCTGATCACGCTCGTCGAGCACATCTATGCAGCGGCCTCGAACCTCGCGGTCCCGCATACTCGCACCACCCCGGAGATCGCGTCATGACCACCTCCAGCGCCGAATCGAGCGCGAGCACCGGCTGCCCGATGCGGCCGAACACCACGGCCGTGCCATTGGCCGGCCCGCGCTTCCACACCGATCCGCATCATCTCTATCGAGAAATGCGCCGCGACCACGGCCCCGTGGTCGCTGTCGAACTGCCCGGCGGCGTACCGGCCTGGTTGGTCATCGGCTACCGCGAACTGCACCAGGTCACCAGCGACCCGGAGCTGTTCCCCCGCGACGTCGGCCTGTGGAACCAGTGGCCGAATATCCCCGAGGACTGGCCCTTGCGGCCGATGTTCGGGTCGAGGCGGCCGTCGATCTATTTCACCGTGGGTGCGGAGCACCGCAGGCACGTGGCGATGGTGGAACCCGCCCTGGAGTCGGTCGATCCGTTCGAATTGCGGCGTACCTGTGAGGAATTGACCGATCGGCTGATCGACGGCTTCTGTGGCAGAGGCAGCGCCGATCTGATCGGGGAGTTCGCCGCGCTACTACCCGTACTGACCCTCGCCTCGGTCATCGGCTTTCCCGCCGAGGAGGGGCCGCAGCTGGCGTGGGCGATGAACGAGATAGCCGACGGTGGGCTCGAATCCCCGACGGCGTATGCGCTGTTCCAAGAGCGCATGCGATATCTACTGGCGGTGAAGAAGGATCGGCCCGGCGCCGATCTGGTGTCACGCATGCTGGCTCATCCGATCCCGTTCACCGATGAGGAGTATGTCGAGGACCTGATGACGATCACTGCCGTCGCGCACCTGCCGATCGCGGACTGGATCGGGAACTCGGTGCGGCTGATGCTTACCGACGATCGTTTCGCCGCGGCGCTCGGCGGCGCGCGCTCCAGCGTGGGGGAGGCGATGAACGAGGTGCTGTGGGAGGACACACCGTCGCAGATCCACGCGGGACGTTGGGCGGCACGCGATACGCGGCTGGGGGAAAAAACAATTCGTGCGGGCGACTTGCTGTTGCTCGGACTGGCCGCTGCCAATGCCGATCCACACGTCCGCCAGCATCTCGGTGTGGATACCGATGCCCATTCCGGCAACAGTGCGCACTTCGCCTTCAGCTACGGCGAATACCGCTGCCCGTTTCCAGCGCAGCAGATCGCGGAGATCATCGCGAGCACCAGCATCGAGGTGCTGCTGGACCGGCTGCCCGACCTGGATCTGGCCGTGCCCCCACAGAACCTGGTCCGGCGACCGTCGGCCTTCTTGCGCGGTATGACCTCCCTGCCCGTCGTTTTCACACCTGTTCGGGCTTTGCGAAGTACCCCATGAGCGCACCGGCGACTGAGGTCTAGCCCCGGCGTGCGCGCGAACTCGAGCGCATCGCGTGCGAAGCGAGCACATACAGTAATATCGCCGGTCAACCCTTACTCGGATCGTCCGGCACGTTCCTGCCGGGGTGATGGATAGGCAACACGATTCTGTTGCGAATTCGCCCTACTGTGGGCGATCCGATTGCTGGATTCGGCCCCTCTTGGCCGACCCCTTGGGTTCATCGACCTTCCCGGGATTCGTCATCGTGACGTGATATCGGTGAAAACGGGGCCCATCCTGGCTGGGGAGATGCCGGACGTCCTCGGTCCGGGCGCGAGATGCGGATATTGCGGTTGGTGGCGGCGGATGTTTCGGCCGAGCGTTCGCCTTAGGTTGATCACATACTCTCCGGTTTGTTCCGTGAGCCGGGTTCGTAGGCGAACGTCATACGCCAATTTCGCATGCAAAGAAGTTGCTGGCAGGTAAGTGGTGCAGTGCAGCAGGTTGGGATGACAAGTCGGCTCGTCGAGGATCGCGCGACGTGCGTGGTGCGGCGGGTCGAAGCAGTGGCCGATATCTCGAGGGCTTCCTGGGATGCGCTCGTCGCTCCCGGTGACCTGTACACCAGCTACGCGTGGGTGCGTCATCTCGAGGACGTGCTCGGACCGGCCCCCGTGCTGGCCTGCCAGTCGAACGGTGAGGTCGTGGGCGTGCTGCCGCTGTGGGATGGGGAGTCGGGCAGGCAGGGGCTGTTTCATCTGCCCGACTTCTTTCCCGGGTTGGATGGGCTGTGGTCGCAACGGTACCGCTGGCTCGGAGCCCGGCGTGCGACCCACAACACCCTCGCAAGCACAACGGGGGCCGAGCGGACGACGGTGTTGCGGATGCTGCTGAGCGCCGCGATCGACGGCGCCACCGACGACGGCCTGGCCGGAGTGATCATGCCCTACCTGCCTCTCATGTCGGCCGTGGAACTCGGTGCGGCGCACCCCGATGCGCGTGTGCTCGTGCACTCAGCCGAGGCTGTCGTCACCGTCCCGTCCGATGGCTGGCACGAACTCGGGCAGCGGGCGAGCAGCCACAACAGGAAGTTGCGCCGCCATGAGCTTCGTGACTTCGCCAGGCACGGGCTGGCTGTCGAATACACCGAACTGACGGACTCGGTAGCCGAGGAATCGGCGATGTTGATCGCCCAGACCCGGCACAAGCACGGCAGCCGGGACGGGGTGGACTGGATGCGGGACGTGTTCGCGGCGCAGCGGCGGGCGGGTCTGCTCGACCGTGCGGTGGCCATTTCCTGCCGGCGCGCGGGCAAACTCGCGGCCGTAGCCATCTGCTATCCGCACGGAGATCGTCTGCACGGCAGGTACTTCGGGGCCGACTACGCCCAGTCTCGGCGGGCCAACGCGTATTTCGTCGCGACTTTCCACGCCCCGCTGCACCATGCCGTGTCGGCCGGCTTCCGTCAGGTCGATCTGTCGATTTCGTCGTTGGAGGCGAAGGTCCGCCGCGGTGCCACCCTCGAGCCGTTGGCCGCGGTGGTGCTGACCGACGATAAGCGGCTGCCCAGCCGGGATGCCGTGGCGGCCCACAACCTTCGGGTGGCCGCGTCCTATCGCGAACGATTTTCGACCTATCCCTGGTCGCTGAGTCCGACCTGGCCGATCACCACACTATGACAACCCGAGGAGAGTCACCCGTTGCTACATCTCGTCTACCGATTCCGGCCCACAGCCAAGGCACGCGGCGATCTCCGGGCGTTCTGGGACTGGATCGCCGATCGACAGTTGTGGTTCTACCGCGATCTGGACATGATCATCGATACCCGCTGGCACACCGTCACCATCGGCTCGGATGTCCACTGCCTGGAACACCATGTGAGCTTCGCCGACGAGGCCGCGTGGGGTCGCTATCGCGCGGAGATCAGCCGACGGTCACAAGATCCCGACTGGGAACAGAGGCGGACGAGTCAAGACGAATGGTACGAAATCCTCGATTCCCGCATCCTGACCGACCCGCCGCGGCCGATTCCCTTACCCAGCCCTGCCGCACCGACACCGGTCGACCGGGCCCTGCGGCTCCTTGATACAGCGCGTTTCGTGACCCTCGCGACCAACGGGTCGGCCGGTCCGTGGGCGGCGCCGGTGAACTTCGTCGCGCTGCACGCCCCGGTGAGGCTACTGTGGTATTCGCTGCGCTCCGCTCAGCACTCGCTCGATATCGTGGCCTCGACACAGGTTTCCGGCTCCATGTTCCTGACCGGGCTCACCGGCGATTCGGCGCCCTCGGGAATCCCGATCGACGGCGCTCAATTCAGCGGCTCCTGCCGTGCGATCCACGACCGCGACCAAGTCGAGGAGTATCACCGGTACTACTACGAGACGAATTTCCCTGACCCGCGTGTGCGTGCCGAGTGGTTGTTGCCGGTGGAGGAGTTCCATGGCGACGGGCCGCGACGGTTCTACCTCTTGCAGGTCGAGCGTTGGTGGCTCTACGACGCGGACCGCTGGACAGTCGACAAGCACGACACCAGAATCGAAATTCCGACCGATTCGATCCGTCCGCGGTCCTAGCTGCCCGCCCCTGCGGAGTCGGTCATCGCCAGGCTCACCGATGTCGGTCCGGGAGTGCACGACCTGCGGGCCGGCGACCGGGTGATGGCATTCCGCGACGGCACGGCCGACACTTTCGTCACCCTGCCCGCCGACGTCCAAGCCGCCGGAGCGGAGGTTTGCGTGTACCGGCAAGCGCCCCTGACCGGTCCCAGATGACGATGAGCGGTGTCATTCATGGGGACGGGCCACGACGCCCACCACCTCGGCCGGACCCAGTGATTGCCACCAACCGCGCCGATCCAACTTCTGTCGCACATCGACAACTCCTGCCCGGAATGCGCGCGAACTCGATCATTTCGAGCACGAATCGAGCAGATCCAGTAATATCGCCGCTCAACCCTTACTCGGATCGTCCGGCACGTTCCTGCCGGTGATGGGATGTGATTTGTCATGGCCACCGTGACCTTCGATAGCGCGACCCGGCTCTACCCCGGCTCGTCCAAACCCGCCGTCGACAAGCTGAATCTGGAGATCGCCGACGGGGAATTCCTCGTGCTGGTCGGTCCGTCCGGCTGCGGTAAATCGACCTCGCTGCGGATGCTCGCCGGGCTCGAGGATGTCGACGACGGGCGCATTCTGATCGGCGACAACGACGTCACGCACGCCGAACCCAAGGAACGCGATATCGCCATGGTGTTCCAGAACTACGCGCTCTACCCGCATATGACCGTCGCGGAGAACATGGGCTTCGCGCTCAAACTCGCCAAGGTCGCCAAGGCGGAGAAGGAGCGCCGGGTGCTGGAGGCGGCCAAACTGCTCGACCTCGAGCCGTATCTGGAACGCAAGCCGAAGGCGCTGTCCGGCGGTCAGCGTCAGCGCGTCGCGATGGGCCGGGCGATCGTGCGCCAGCCGCAGGTTTTCCTGATGGACGAACCGCTGTCGAATCTGGACGCCAAGCTGCGCGTGCAGACGCGCACGCAGATCGCCCAGCTGCAGCGTCGCCTCGGCACCACCACCGTGTACGTCACGCACGACCAGGTCGAGGCGATGACCATGGGCGATCGGGTTGCGGTGCTCAAGGACGGACTGCTGCAGCAGTGCGCGACGCCGCGCGATCTGTACCGGGATCCGGCGAATGTGTTCGTCGCCGGATTCATGGGTTCGCCCGCGATGAATCTGTTCACGCTGCCGGTCGCCGACGGCGCGGTGGAGCTCGGCGGCGCCGAGCTGGCGGTGCCGCGGTCGGTCGCGGATGCCGCAGAGGGTTCGGTAGTGGTCGGGGTACGGCCCGAGCATCTGGAAATCGGTGGGGCGGTGGACAAGTCGGGCATCCAGATGGAAGTCGACGTCGTCGAGGAGCTGGGCTCGGACGCCTACATCTACGGCCGTACGGTTGCCGAGGGCGTGACGAACGGCGCTGGCGAAACCATTGTGGCGCGGGCGGATTGGCGCAACCCGCCGGAGAAGGGCACCCGGGTGCAGTTGACGCCCACACCGGAACACACCTACTTCTTCTCCGCCGTCGACGGTCGCCGCTTGTCCTGAGACCGCTGCGCGTGCGCTTTCGCCAATCCGAAACTTCCTACCGGATACCAGCGAAAGTGCACGCGCAGAAACGAAGGTGCCGTCCTTGCCCTCGTCGTGGAAGGCAGCGCAGGCCGCGTCCCCGAGACCGCTCGCAGCGTGGAACTGTGCGGCGAGCGCGCTGCGCGCGGATTCACGCCCGCGCCGAGTCGCCGCCATCGGCGTTCGCCCACGGCGGAAGGCCACGCGAAGACCACGCCGCACTCATAAACTCGACGCTCGAACGGGATCTGCGTGAGGAGTGGACGTTGAAGATAGCGGTGCTCGGTACCGGGCAGGTCGGACGCAGGCTCGCGAGCAAGCTGGTCGAACTCGGGCACGCGGTGACGCTCGGATCCCGGACAGCCGACAATGCGGCGGCAACCGAGTGGGCGAACGAAACCGGGGGCCGCCACGGCACTTTCGCCGACGCCGCGGCCGATGCCGAGCTGGTGTTCAACGCGACCTCCGGCACCGTCTCGCTGGCCGCGCTCACCGCGGCGGGCGCGGCGAATCTGAGCGGGAAAGTGCTGGTGGACGTGTCGAATGCACTGGATTTCTCCGGCGGATTCCCACCGAAATTGGCCACCCCCGAGGGGGGCAGCGTCGCCGAGGCGATCCAGCAGGCCTTCCCGGACGCGCGGGTGGTCAAGACCCTCAACACCATGAACAACCAGCTCATGGTTGACCCGTCCCGAATTCCGGGGCGGCACAATGTCTTTCTGAGCGGCGACGACGAATCGGCCAAGGTCGAGGTGGCGGCGCTGCTGAAATCCTTCGGCTGGTCCGATGCGCAGATCATCGATCTGGGCGGCGTGGTGACCGCGCGGAGTACCGAACCCCTTGTGCTGCTGTGGGTTCACCTCTACAACAAGTTCGGCACCGAGGACATCAACTACGCGGTGGCCACCGCCTGAGCGGATTACTTCGCCGAGCGGACGGCGCGCGAATATTCGGGGTTGAGCCGGACGCCGAGTTCTTCGAGGTCGATCTCGCGACCCGTTTCGCTGCGCACCTCCACCCGGACCGGCGCACCGCTGGATTCCTCGACCAGCAGCAGCGGCGCGGGCCCCGGCTGCAGGTAGGCATCGCCCCACTGCATGAGTGCGAGCACCGCGGGCAGTAGATCGCGACCCATATCCGTCAGCACGTACTCGTGGCGAGTCCGCCTGCCCGCCTCTTGATACGGCCGCTTGGCGAGCAGACCCGCCTCGGTGAGCTTGCGGAGCTGGCCGGAGGCCGCGGCGTCGGTGATGCCGACCCGGGCGGCGAAGCCGTCGAAGCGGGTGGTGCCGTAGTAGGCCTCGCGCAGGATCAGGATCGCCGAGCGGGTGCCGATGAGGTCCATCGCCTTCGCGATCGAGCATTCCGTGGGTTTCCACGCGCTCAGATCTGCCAACGGTCCTTCCATCACGGCTGCCATGACGAACATCATAGCGATATCTGGCTTGAGTCGCCTATACCCAGGCGTTAACCTGACTATAAGCCAATAGAGCCAGGCGGAGGAGCTCGGCTCACGGTTCGAAAGGAACCACCATGAGAGACGCGGTGATTGTCGAAGCGGTACGCACGCCGATCGGCAAGGGGAAGCCGAACGGGGCACTGCACAATGTCAACGCGGTGGACCTGCTCGCACACAGCCTGCGCGCGGTAGTCGACCGCAGCGGCATCGATCCGGCGCTCATCGACGATGTGATCGGCGGCATCGTCACCCAGATCGGCGAACAGGGCGCCAATATGACCCGGCGTGCGGCGCTGGCCGCGGGCTATCCGGAATCGGTACCGGCGACGACGGTCGATCGCCAGTGCGGCAGCAGCCAGCAGGCCATTCATTTCGCCGCACAGGGCGTGATCGCCGGTGCGTACGACATCGTGGTCGCGGCGGGTGTCGAGTCGATGGGACGAGTTCCCATGGGCGCAAACATGATCGGATCCGACGACTTCTCCGGTGTCGGCTTCGCCGAGCGTTATCCGGAGGGTCTGGTATCCCAGGGCATCAGCGCCGAACTGATCGCGGCCCGCTGGGGACTGACCCGCAACCAGCTCGACGAATTCGCCCTCGGCAGCCACGAAAAGGCGGCGCTGGCAACGAAGAACGGCTCGTTCGCCGCTCAGCTCGCCCCCATCGCCGGACTGGAAACCGATGAGGGCATCCGGGTCGGCAGCACCCTGGAAACCCTCGGCAAACTGCGTCCCGCCTACTACGACGAGGCCATGGCCGCGCGTTTCCCGGAAATCGGCTGGCAGATCACCGCCGCGACGGCGAGCCAGGTCAGCGACGGCAGCGCCGCGGTGCTGATCATGACCAGCGAACGCGCCGAGGAACTCGGTCTGAAGCCGCTGGCCCGGCTGCACAGCTTCGCGGTGGCCGGTGACGATCCGCTGCTCATGCTGACCGCCGTGATCCCGGCGACGCAGAAGGTGTTGCAGCGCGCCGGACTTCAGCTCTCCGATATCGATCTGGTCGAGATCAACGAGGCCTTCTCGCCGGTGGTGCTGGCCTGGGCGCACGACACCGGTGCGGACATGTCGAAGGTCAACGTGAACGGCGGCGCCATCGCCATCGGACATCCGCTCGGCGCTTCCGGCGCGCGCCTGATGACCACGCTGGTGCACGCCATGCAGGAGCGCGGCGCGCGCTACGGTCTGCAAACCATGTGTGAGGCAGGCGGTTTGGCCAACGCCACCATTATCGAACGGCTCTGAGTCGCCGAGTACCGCGGCACCGGTCCCGTATCGGTGCCGCGGGCTCAGATCGAAACCAGCACCACTGCAATCAAGAAACCGAGCAACCACGACTCGGCAATCAATGGCACCGCCACCAACGGAGTCCACGCGATGCGGCGTCGGTTGCGGATCTTCTCCACCACCCTGATGCCCACCGCAACCCCGGAGAGGGCAATCCCGACCCACGCAACGCAATACGCGACCGCCAGATAGCGCATACCCCCATCGGGATCGGCATCACCCCCGAGGAGTTCGTACAGCGGCACAGAAGAGGCGACCACCCACCCGAACCCGACCGCGAATACCGACCCGAGCACCACCCGAACCGCATTCGCCAACCGCAGCTCGAACCGACTCGACCCCATACCCCAGCATGACCGCTACATCGGACTCGCACATCCCGGTGCCACTCCGCTCCAGCACCAACCACCCGCACCAGCGCACCGTCACAGCGGCAGCAGGGGCACTGAACGCGGCCGACGAGAAGCCAGCCGCGCAGCAGCCCAACTCCGCGCGAACAATTCGCCGATCCGCGCAGCCCTGCCAGCCGCAGCAGACGCACCCGACGACAACCCGGCGGCAATCCAACCCCGTGCACGAACAAATTCGCCAATCCCCACAGCCCTACCAGCCGCAGCAGACGCACCCGACGACAACCCGGCGGCAATCCAACCCCGTGCACGAACAAATTCGCCAATCCCCACAGCCCTACCAGCCGCAGCAGACGCACCCGACGACAACCCGGCGGCAGCCCAACCCCGTGCACGAATGATTCGCCGATTCGGGCGTCCTTGCCAGCGGCGGCGGACGCACAGCGCGGGCGGGGGCACCGGGCTCGCTAGGCTGCACGGTGATGCCCGAAACCTTCGTCTACGCCATTCCGATGCGGACCCGGTTCCGCGGCATCACGGTGCGCGAGGGAATGTTGATCAGGGGGCCGCTCGGGTGGGGCGAGTTCTGTCCATTTCCCGAGTACGACGATCGGGAGGCCGCCGGCTGGTTGGCGACCGCGATGGAACAGGTGACGGTCGGTTGGCCGGAACCGGTGCGGGAACGGATTCCGATCAATTGCACAGTGCCCGCAGTCGATCCGGAGCGGGCGCACGCGATCGTGGCCGGGTCCGGATGCCGCACCGCGAAGGTGAAGATCGCAGATCACCCGGATTCGCTGAGTGAGGATCTGGCGCGGGTCGAGGCGGTCCGGGATGCGCTCGGGCCCGATGGCTCGGTTCGGGTGGATGCCAACGCGGTCTGGGATGTCGAGACGGCCGTCACGCATATCGAGCAGATCGACCGTGCCGCCGGTGGTTTGGAGTACGTCGAGCAACCGTGCCGCACCATCGAGGAGCTGGCCGCGGTGCGTCGCCGTGTCGACGTCCGAATCGCCGCCGACGAATCCATCCGCCGCGCCGAGGATCCCCTGCACGTCGCGGTAGCGGGCGCCGCGGATATCGCGGTCCTCAAATGCACCCCGCTGGGCGGTGTCGGCCGCGCACTCCAGGTCGCCGAGGCCGCTGGACTGCCGTGCGTGGTCTCCTCCGCCCTGGAAACCAGCGTCGGCCTAGCCGCCCAACTCGCCCTCGCCGCCGCCCTCCCCGAACTCGAATTCGCGTGCGGCCTGGGCACTTTGTCACTCCTCGAAGGCGACCTCGTGCAGGAATCACTCCGCCCGGTCGACGGCTTCATGCCGGTCCCGAAGTCACCCCCCACACCCGACCCGGCCCTACTGGAGCGCTACCGCCACCCCGACCCAGTACGAACCCGCTGGTGGGAGGACCGACTTACCCGGGTCCGTGCACTGGGGCCGCCCAAGTGACCGTGTCGCGACGGAAGTCGACAACGGCGAGCAATGGACCACCGAACCCCGCACCTCCCAAAGTTCGGCGTTTGCGCAACCGCGGTCGCGCGATTTCGATCGCGTTGGACACGCGGAGGCGGACACCACAGCCGAGCATCGCGAGTTCGCGTGCCTAGCCCGACAATCAGCCACCGGCGGCCGCAGACACGGCGCGACCACAAGCAGCAGCGGCCTCAGGTTATGCGGACACCGCACCCGAGCATGCTCGACCGCAAAACCAGCCCGGCTTCCGGCCCGATAATGCCATCGACGAGTTCCAAGTAGCGGCTACAGAACTCGGGCCCGTGCGGGGCTACCGATCCGGCGGCGGGCTCTAGGTGATGGGCCAGTTCGTGCAGGATCACCAATTCGCGCAGTGCCCATGCGGTCGCACCGGTGTACAGCGGAACAGCCAGCACCGCATCGGCGGCCTCGTAGTGCGCGGCGGCGGTTCCGGCGCGAGAGCGGACCCGGACGGGCGTCGCGGCACGGTCCCATTGCGCCCGAATCCAATTGAGACTCAGCACCTTATCGGTGTAGACCTGCACCGATTCGACCGAGGCGAAGCGGCGCTCGATCGGCAGCGTGAGGTGTGAACCGTAGAGCTCCACCGTGCGGACACCGTTTTCATCGGCTCGATCGAATACACTCCGCACCAACTGCTCGGCGTCATACACCTTGGCGCGCTGGGCATCTCGTGCACTCATTGGCCCCGCTCACGGTTCACACCCATCGTCGCTCACGCCGAGTCGGGCAATTGGCATGTCGCGCAATGAATTCGCTCATTTCGACCCACCCGGCAATTGCCCACGCGCAGCACTGAGTTCGGGAGATGTCCCTAGCCGCGCCGCCTTCCCGGCCCGGTCACCTGCACGCCGGGCCGCAGCGCTATGCCCGGCCGAGGCTTGTGGGCCGCGCCAGTTGCCGCGGGCATCGGAGGTCTTCTTATAGAAGTCGGTGAGCTCGATTTCCTTATTGCGCAGGGCCAATGCCGTACCCGCCGCCACGGTTTCGGGCACCACCTCGGCCACGACCTCCGCCTTCACCTCGGCTAGGCGGCGGCCGATCCGTGCGGCGAATGCCATCTGAAAGTTCAGCCGCGCGGTAACCGCCGCGACCGGCGCTTGTACGCGTCGTTGCACCTTTCGGCCCCAGCGTTTCTCCGTGACGATCTTGTCGACGGTGGCCGAACGATACTGCCCCGATTTGATGTACTGATCCGACGCACGCACCATCTGCACCAGCAGACTTGTGTAGAGGGCTTCACACGTATCGATATCGGACTCGAAGCCGTAGGCGTAAACCTGCGTGGAAGTGCGCGCAACATCGCAGCGCACATCATTGGCCGCGGCGATCGCCACGAACAACTGAACGTAGGTGCGCAAACCTTTCTTGCCCGGTTCGCCGATCGGAATCATCCGCTGCATCGGCGTCGGCCTGCGCTCACGCCCGGCGATATGCGCGCGGGCGACCGCGAGGTCGATCGAGGACCTGGTCGCCAACCGCTGGGCCGCGGCCAGAAATGCCTCGGCCTCGTGCTCGTTATCGGTCGATTCGGCTTGGCGCAGCAACCCACCGATCCGGGTGAGCATCCGGTCCGGGACCGCATTCGGCGAAGTCATCGCCAGTCAGCCTAACCGCATCGCGAGCGACCATCCCCGGGCCCGCGGAACCCGGCAGCCGACCCGTCGACCACACCCACCTGATCCGAACTGATCATGCGTGGGAGAACTCCTCGATGGTGCGCAGGAGGTCCGGTGCCGCGACGGGTCGTGCGGCCAGCCACCTGTAGGCCGACGCGACGAACCGACGGGCGTCACCGAGCAGCGCTGGGGCGTCCGCCGGGGTGAAGAGTTGCTGCTGCGGATGCAGGCTGGGATGCAGCTGCCACAGATGCTGCTGTCCGCGGGCATATCCGGTCAGCCGATCGCCCGGACCGTCTGCCCGGCAAAATATCGAGGCTACGAGCGACTATGACATTGCAGCGCCGGCGTCCGCCCCGGCTGGAAAGTGCCCCTGTTACGGGCACAATCGCTGCGTCGCATATAACAACCATGTATCTTGCCTTGTGCACCGGCAGGGTGTGCTGCTGCTCACGTCTCGACCCCTTGGAGTGTTCGCGATGGCTTTGAAAAAGGTGACGTCCCTACGTTCGTCGCTCGTACCACGAGCGGCGTTGGCAGCCGCCTCTGTTGCGCTGCTGACGGCGACGTTCACCAGTGCCTGCTCCAGCGATAACGGCGGCAATCCATCCAGCCAGAACCTCACCGGCCGCGGCCCGATCACCTACGTCGAGGGCAAGGACACCACCGAAACCGGCGCGGTCAAGCAGCTGATCGAGCGCTGGAATGCCTCGCACCCGGACGAGCAGGTCACCTTCAAAGAGCAGTCGAACGATGCCTCGCAGCAGTACGACGACCTGGTCGAGCACATGCGCTCCAAGCAGTCCACCTATGACGTGGTCGCCCTTGACGTGCCGTGGACCGCGGAATTCGCCGCGAAGGGCTGGATCCAGCCGCTGAAGGACACCTTCAAGATCGACACCTCGGCACTGCTGTCCCCGACGGTCGCCAGCGCCACCTACAACAACACGCTCTATGCCGCGCCGCGAAACACCAACGGCGGCTTGCTGTTCTACCGCAAGGATCTGGTGCCGAATCCGCCCAAGACCTGGAGCGAGATGCTGGCGCAGTGCCCGATCGCCAAGCAGAACAATATGGGTTGCTACGCGGGCCAGCTCGCACCGTACGAGGGCCTGACGGTGAACGCTGCCGAGGCCATCAATGCCTACGGCGGCACCTTCGTCGGCGCGGACGGCAAGACCCCGACCGTGAACACCCCGCAGGCGCGCGCCGGACTCAAAGTGCTCGTCGACGCCTACAAGAGCGGCGATATCCCGAAGGAAGCCATCACCTTCAAGGAGCCGGAGAGCGCCAACGCCTTCAACACCGGCAAGCTGCTCTTCATGCGCAACTGGCCGTCCACCTTCGGTGACGCGGGCGCGGAATCCTCCGCGGTCAAGGACAAGTTCGGCGTCGCGCCGCTGCCCGGCGAAAACGGCGTCGGCGCATCGACCCTCGGCGGCTACAACGCGGCGATCAGTGCGTTCTCCAAGAACAAGGCCACCGCGCTCGACTTCCTGCGCTACCTGATCAGCGAGGACGCTCAGCACATCGTCGCGGCGGGTGCGCTGCCCTCGGTGCGCGCGTCGATGTACGACGATCCGGCGCTGATCGCGAAGATGCCGTACCTGCCCGCACTGAAGGATTCGATCGCCAACGCGGTGCCGCGTCCGGTCACCCCGTTCTACCCCGCGGTGTCGAAGGCCATCCAGGACAACGCTTATGCTGCGTTGAACGGAACCAAGTCCGTCGACGACGCGATCACCGGTATGCAAAAGGGCATCGAGACAGCCGGGTCGTAGCGAGTACAAGAGCGGACCCGACCACCCCGTAGGAGAGAGAAACGGTGTCGGATCCTTCGGGAACGGCCACTCGCGTGCCGAGCGACGGCGCTCAGCCGACAAAGCGCGGATTCGGTGGCACCTTGGCGTTGGAGTTGCGGCGTTCCGGTAAGGCGTGGTTGTTCGTCACGCCCGTGCTGATCACCCTCGCAGTGGTCGTCGGCTATCCGGTCTTCCGCGCGTTGTACATGTCGTTCCAGAAGGATCCTGGACTCGACCCGGCGACCGGCATGTTCGTCGAGGGCGGCAGCGCCGGCTTCGCGAACTACACGCACTGGCTGCTGCAGCAGTGTCAGGCGGCCGGCGAGACGGTCTCCTGCCCGACCGGCAACCTCGGCTCGCAGTTCTGGCTGGCCATCGGCGTGACGTTGTTCTTCACAGTGATCACGGTGACCCTGGAGGCCACCCTCGGCCTCGGCATGGCCATGGTGATGGGCAAGACCTTCCGGGGCCGCGCCCTGCTGCGCGCGGCGGTGTTGGTGCCGTGGGCGATTCCGACCGCGGTCACCGCCCGGTTGTGGGAGTTCATGTTCCAGTACGACGGTGTGGTGAACCGAGTCTTCGGCACCCACGTGTTGTGGACCTCGGAGGCTTGGCCCGCACGGTTCGCGGTTATCGCCGCCGATGTCTGGAAGACCACGCCGTTCATGGCATTGCTGCTGCTGGCCGGTTTGCAGGTGATTCCGGCCGATGTGTACGAGGCCGCCAAGGTCGACGGTGCGTCCGCCTGGCAGCGCTTCACTCAGATCACGCTGCCGCTGCTCAGGCCCGCGCTGCTGGTCGCGGTGCTGTTCCGCACCATGGACGGACTGCGCCTGTACGACCTGCCCGCGATCATGACGCTCGGCAACCCGTCCACCCGCCCGATTTCGGCGCTGGTGGTCGAACAGGTCCGCCAGGGTCCCAATAGCGCGGCGGCACTGTCGACGATCACCTTCCTGCTGATCTTCGCGGTGGCGTTCCTGCTGGTAAAGGTCTTGGGCGCCAATGCCGTTCGGACCCAGGAAGAACAGCGGGAGGCGCACTGATGACCACCGTGACCACCAAAAAGCCCGCGGCACAGGCACCTTGGACCAAGCGCCTGGGTCCGGTTCGGCTGTATCTGGGTGCGCTGATCGTGCTGGTGTGGGGCCTGGCCCCGTTCTACTGGATGGCCGTCACCGCATTCCGCGATCCGGAATACACCTTCGACAACACCCCGTGGCCCACCCACGTCACCCTGGAGAACTTCCGCAACGCCTTCGATACCAGCCGCGGCAACGACTTCGGCAAGGCACTGCTCAACAGCGTCATCATCGGCGCGGTGACCACCGCGGTCGCCCTGGTGCTCGGCGTGCTCGCCGCCTACGCGCTGGCCCGGCTGACCTTCAAGGGCAAGTACCTGGTCTCCGGGCTCATCCTGTCCGCATCGATGTTCCCGGTGGTCGTGCTGGTCACCCCGCTGTTCCAGCTGTTCACCAACCTCGGTTGGATCGGCGAATACCAGGCGATGATCATCCCGAACATCTCGTTCGTGCTGCCGATGACCGTCTACATCCTGGCCTCGTTCTTCGCCGAACTGCCGTGGGAACTCGAAGAGGCCGCCCGCATCGATGGCGCGACCAAGATGCAGGCATTCCGGCTGGTCATGCTGCCGCTGGCGGCGCCCGCGGTATTCACCACCGCGATCCTGGCGTTCATCGCCTCGGTCAACGAATATCTGCTGGCCCGGCTGCTCTCCAGCGATAAGACCGAACCGGTGACCGTCGCGATCGCGCGCTTCTCCGGTAACAACCCGCTCGTGCAGCCGTACGCCGCAATCATGGCCGCGGGCACGATGGTCACGATTCCGCTGGTCATCATGGTGCTGCTGTTCCAGCGCCGGATCATCTCTGGTCTGACGGCGGGTGGCGTGAAGAGCTAGTACGCCTGTCGCATCGGTTGAATCCCGTTGCGGCGGTAATACTCGGTGTATACGATCTCTGGTCATTTCCGATCGTGTCCGTGCAGGTGAGTTTTACCGACGCTCCGGGAGGAGATGATCGTGAGCTCGTTCGGCAAGCGGCGACGCGGCGGCAGTCGCCGGGGCCAACCGATACCGGCACCCTATGCCTCCGTCGCGGGATTCAGCGAGCACAACACCGGGACGTCACGACGCAGGGACAAGCCCCGGCCGCCCGGCTCTTCGAAACCGTCCAGGCCGCAACCGACCCCGGCGAATCGACCACAGCGCAGCAGAGGCGAACGCTTCCGACGACTACTGCTCGCTCTGTTCATCACCTTCGTCGCGGTGCCGTCGTTGCTGTTCGTGCTGGTCTACTGGAGCGCCGAAATCCCGGATCCTGATTCGGTGCAGACCAATCAGATCGCCACCATCCTGGCCGCCGACGGAACCACGGTGATCGCGAAGGTTGTTCCGCCCGACGGCAATCGGATTCCGGTACCGCTGTCGCAGGTGCCGAAACCGGTGCGCGATGCGGTGCTCTCGGCCGAGGACCGCAACTTCTATACCAATCCCGGCTACTCGACCAGTGGATTCCTGCGCGCCGCGCGGAACAATATCCTCGGCGAAGAGGATGCGGGCGGCGGTTCCACCATCACTCAGCAGTATGTGAAGAATGCCTTCCTCGGCTCCGAACGCACCCTGACCAGGAAGATGCGCGAGCTGATCATCGCATCCAAAATGGCGCGGCAATGGAGTAAAGACGACATCCTCGCCGCCTACCTCAACACCATCTATTACGGGCGCGGCGCGTACGGGATCTCGGCGGCCGCGAAGGCCTACTTCAACAAGTCGGTGCCGGAACTGACGCTCGCCGAAGGCGCGGTACTGGCCTCGGTCATCCGCACCCCATCGATCCTGGATCCGGAAACCCACCTCTCCGATCTGACCGCGCGCTGGAAGTACGTGCTCGACGGCATGGTCGAGATGGGTGCGCTCGCGCCGGGCAACCGTGATGCGACGGTATTCCCGCAGATCGTCCCGATCACCGAAATCCCGGACGTCAACGCGGCCCGCGGCCCGGAAGGCCTGATTCGCAGCCAGGTGCTGCGGGAACTACGCAGCGCGGGCATCAGCGAGCGGGAACTGAATACCGGGGCATTGCAGATCACCACCACCATCGATGCCAAGGCACAGCAGTCCGCACTCGACGCGATCCACGATCGACTCGACCCGCAGCCACCGGAACTGCGTGGTGCGGTGGTTTCGATCGACCCGCGTTCCGGCGCGGTGCGCGCCTACTACGGCGGGGCCGACGGTATCGGCTTCGATTTCGCGCAGGCGCCGTTGCAGACCGGCTCCGCATTCAAGGTCTTCGCGGTGATCGCGGCACTGCAGCAGAGCATTCCGCTCACCCGGATGCTCGACAGTTCACCGGTGACCGATCACGGTACCGAGATCACCAACGTGGACGGCGAATCGTGCGGCAAATGCACCATGGCCGAGGCGCTGAAGCGCTCGCTGAACACCAGCTTCTATCGACTGACGATGTCGATGGCCGACGGCCCGGAGGCAATTGCCGATGCCGCCCATCAGGCCGGTATCCCCGAAGAGATCCCGGGCGTGGCCGGTAAGACGCTCACCGAGGACGGCGGGCACCCGCTCAACGGAATCGTGTTGGGCCAGTATCTGGTTCGCCCCATCGATATGGCATCGGCCTACGCGACCATCGCCGATTCCGGTGTCTACCACCAGCCCTACTTTGTGCAGCGAGTGGTCGCGGGCGACGGCCGCGTCCTGCTGGATCGGGGCGGACCCGACAAACAGGTCGGCAAGCAACTCCCGCCCGGCCAGCAGCGCATACCGCGCGGCATCGCCGACAGTACCGCCGGCGCGATGATCCCGATCGCCGCATATTCCAACGAGCACAGCCTGTCCGGCGGACGCCCCTCGGCCGCCAAGACCGGCACAACCCAGCTCGGTGAGTCGAAAGAGAACAAGGACGCGTGGATGATCGGCTTCACCCCGTCGCTGTCCACTGCGGTCTGGGTCGGTACCGAACAGTCCCAGCCCATCGAAACCACACGCGGCACCGACATCTACGGCTCCGGTCTGCCCGCCGATATCTGGAAACAGGTGATGGACGGCGCGCTCGACGGCACCCCGATCGAGCAGTTCGCGGCGGCCGGACCGCAAGGCAGCCCGCCGACCGCGAGCAAACCCTCCGGCGGCAGCTACGACATCCTGAATCCGCCGTCCGGCACCTCCACCGCACCGGTGATCATCATCCCACCCGCCCCAGAGCCCACGAAGGAAGTCGAAATCTTCCCCGGATTCAGCATTCCGGTGCCGGGCTGAGTTTTTGGCCGCGCCTTCGGCGCGGCGGGTTCGCGGCCCCCTGGTGTCTCGCGTCCGAGTCGTCGAGACTCGCGCCTGCGGCGCATGCGCTTCGACGACTCGGACGCGAGACGGGCCGCGAACGGTCGCTCGTAAGACTCGCTTCGTGGTGGTCACCGGTAGCGGATCGTTCGGCCACCGATGCACGCGCGAGGGATGGTCGAGTCCTACGCATGCGGCGCATGCGCTTCGACGACCCGGACGCGAAACGGGCCACGAACAGGTCGCTCGTAAGACTCACTCCGCGCTGATCGCCGATGACGGATCACTCGGCGCCTGACGGGCACGCGCCGAGCGGGCGGGGCCCCGTACCTGCGTCGTCGCATGCGCATCGACGACCCGGACGCGAGACGGGCCGCGAACGGGTCGCCGTAAGACTCACTCCGTCTGGCTTGGCCGCAGCTTCCAACTTGCCGGGTTCGGTTCGCTATGAATGTGCGTCGACCGGGGCCATGGGAACGGATGACGTGGCAGCATCGTTTGCCAGAGTGAAGTGAGCGCGCGCGCCGGAACCGAAACCAGGCCGACGCCGACGCCGCGAGATCGATGAGGAAGGATATGCGCTCGAGCGACGACACGCGGCGCGAGCGTCAGGCCCGGAAGTAGCTTCCGCGGCCACGGGGGCCCGGGAGCGCCGCCAATTGGAGACAGACTAGACATAGGGGCACGCCGGTGGATTTCAATGTCGTTGACCGTCCCGAGACGCTCGTGGCGGGCACAGTGCTGCGCAGCCCGGCGCTCGCGGTCGAGGGACCGCGCCGCGCCAAGGTCGAGGAGGCGTGGAAACGCAATCTGGCCCGCAAGCTGCCCGGCCCGCCGACGACCGCGTATGTGGACCACGCGCCGGAGATCAACTCCTACCTGACGCATATCGTCGGCTACCGCTGCCACACCCTCGCGGATCTGCTACCGGGCGATGTGCTCGCCCGAGTACCCGCGGGACGGTTCGCCCGATTCACGCTCAGCGGCGACAATCTCGGCGACACCATCGTGACCATCTGGCGGGCGGTATGGGATGCCGAGGCCGCCGGACGATTGGTGCGCGCCTATACCGGTGACGTGGAACATTATCCGGACGCGCGCACGGCCGAAGTATTCGTGGCGCTGGCACACGAACCGGTCGACGGTTAGGAACAGCTGTGGACTTCGAAATTGTCACATTGGACGAAAGCCTGGTCGCCGGACTCACGGTCCCGCTGGCCGGACGCGAGGTGACCGCCCGCGACCTGGACCTGGTGAACTTCACCTGGGACCGGTATCTGGCGCGGGAGAAGAATGTGCCGCGGGTCGCGGCCTATATCGGCCAGAACGATCACGCCGTCGCGATTCTGGGCTACGAAGTCGCCGAGATGGACGATATGGATGCCGGTGATGTGCTGACCCGGGTCCCGACCGGACGCTACGCGAAATTCGTTGTCTCCGATAAGCCCTATGATCTGCTGCGCACCGCATGGGCACAGGTCCGCAAGGCCGAGAGCGCGGGCACCATCACCCGGTCGCACACCGCGGAACTCGAGCGCTACACGGGGCCGACCTCAGTCGAGGTCTACGTCTCCCTCGACTGAGCGCTCACCCCATCGAGGGTAGTCGAATGGTGGCTGGCAGCCCCGGCCACAACCGCCATTCGACTACCCTCGACAGACGCTCGAGAATGCAACCGCGGCCGGTCGACCGGGCTGATTCGATACGCAAAGCCGGGCCGGAGCTGTGCACCCGGCCCGGCTTTACTTGTCAGTGCGCCCGATTACTCCGCGCCGATGATGAACGCTTCCAGCTGCTGACGCGCGATGTCGTCGGCCAGCTGCTTCGGCGGGGACTTCATCAGGTACGCCGAGGCCGGGAGGACGGGGCCGCCGATGCCGCGGTCCTTGGCGATCTTCGCGGCACGCACCGCGTCGATGATGATGCCCGCCGAGTTCGGCGAATCCCACACCTCGAGCTTGTACTCCAGGTTCAGCGGCACATCGCCGAAGGCGCGACCCTCGAGCCGGACGTAGGCCCACTTGCGGTCGTCGAGCCAGCCCACGTGATCGGACGGACCGATGTGCACATCGTTGGCGCCCAGTTCCTTCTTCAGGTTGCTGGTGACGGCCTGGGTCTTGGAGATCTTCTTCGACTCCAGCCGCTCGCGCTCGAGCATGTTCTTGAAGTCCATATTGCCGCCGACATTGAGCTGCATGGTGCGGTCGAGCTGCACGCCGCGGTCCTCGAAGAGCTTGGCCATCACCCGGTGGGTGATGGTCGCGCCGACCTGGCTCTTGATGTCGTCACCGACGATCGGAACGCCTGCCTTGGTGAACTTTTCGGCCCACACCGGGTCGGAGGCGATGAACACCGGCAGCGCGTTGACGAAGGCCACGTCGGCATCGATCGCGCACTGGGCGTAGAACTTATCCGCCTCTTCCGAGCCGACGGGCAGGTAGGAGACCAGGACGTCGACCTTGTTGTCCTTCAGCACCTTTACAACATCGACCGGAGCGGCCTCGGACAGCTCGATGGTCTCGGCGTAGTACTTGCCGATACCGTCCAGCGTCGGACCACGCTGCACGACAACGTCGCTCGGCGGCACGTCGGAGATCTTGATGGTGTTGTTCTCGCTGGCGAAGATCGCCTCGGCCAGGTCGAAGCCGACCTTCTTGGCGTCGACGTCGAACGCGGCGACGAACTTGACGTCGCGGACGTGGTACCGGCCGAACTTGACGTGCATCAAACCGGGCACGGTCGCGGTCTCGTCCGCGTCCTTGTAGTACTGCACGCCCTGGACCAGCGAGGAAGCGCAGTTACCGACGCCGACGATGGCGACGCGGACTTCGGTGGCTTTGTCAGCCTTGTTGTCTTCACTCATGGCCGTTATTTCCCTCTTTCTGTGGTGCCGCCTTCGTCGATTGCTCCGCCGCAATCAACTCGTTGAGCCAGCGCACTTCGCGCTCGCTTGATTCCAGACCGAGCTGGTGGAGCTGGCGGGTGTAGCGATCCAATGAGCCACTGGCCTTCTTGATCGCCTCCCGCAGACCCTCTCGGCGCTCCTCGACCTGCCGTCGCCTGCCCTCCAGAATCCGCATCCGCGCTTCCGCGGGGGTGCGGCTGAAAAACGCCAGGTGGACGCCGAAGCCGTCGTCGGTGTAGTTCTGCGGTCCGGTGTCGGCGAGCAGTTCGGTGAACCGCTCCCGCCCGGTCGCAGTCAGTTGATAGACCCGTCGCGCACGACGGGTGACGCCCGCGACGTTCTCCTCGGCGATCAGCCCATCGGTCTGCATGCGACGCAGCGTCGGATAGAGCGATCCGTAGGAGAAGGCCCGAAACGGCCCGAGCAATCCGGTCAGCCGCTTGCGCAGCTCGTATCCGTGCATGGGCGCTTCGAGGAGCAGCCCGAGGATTGCCAGCTCGAGCATCGGGCTTCACCCCCTGACTGTGTGTGCAGACCTAACCGATGGATGCGACTGCCCACTATATCGGAGCGATATAAACGTGCATAGTGGTCGGCGATACATACCACTGTTTGCGCAGGTAGAGGCGACTACCCCACGCCCGCACCGGACAGCAGACAACACCACCATTGCCCGTTTGCGGGCGCGGACGTAGCTGGTACCGGCTGGCCGACGGTGGGACGAAACTCGACTCGCCCCACCTCGGCGCCGTCAGCGCTGGGCGCTGACCGCTCTCACTAGTCGATACCGAATGGCGCGGCGTAGCGAACCGTGCCGTGCGGTAGCGGTTGAGCCGAATCGAGCGTCAATGCCATCAACGCCTCGTCCGGCACCTCGATGCTCAGGCCGATGCCGTACTCGGATGCCCTCCCGAAGCCGAAACGCGGGTAGTAGGTCGGATGCCCGAGCACGATGACAAATGCTTCGCCCAATTGCCCCGCCGTCGCGAGCGCCGCCCGGATCGCGGCGGCGCCCGCGCCGGACTTCTGATATTCGGGCAGCACCGCGCACGGTCCCAGACACAGCGCAGGCGTGGTGTCGACATGGCAGCGGGTCAGCAGCGCGTAGCCGACCGGAGTGTCGTCCGGCAGTGCGCTGACGATGGACAGTCCGTCGATCCATGCCGGATCGACGCGCAGTGCGTCGACCAGATCGGCCTCATCGGCTCGATCGAAGGCCGCCTGGTTGATCGCGTGGACCGCGGGAATATCGGCATCGGTTTCGGCGCGCGTGCGCCAATCGATGGGGGAATTCAACTCGGATTCTCCGTATTCGTATGGTTCGGGCCCGGTTTCGGACACGACACCACCGTCACGCGAACCATGCGGCTCGCGGCACGAACGCCGGACGAAGAGGGATCAGACCGGGACCCGGGACAACTGAACGGTCCAGGCGTCGCGCGTGACGGCGGTCTTCGGCGCGGTCATCCCGCCCCACCTCCTCGGGCTGCACATCAGGTCGAATTCGAACAAGGGATGCTAGCGCGCCCGATTGCGGCGGGCCAATGAATTACCTCCGCACCGGGTCGCGGCGCCTCGTCAGCGACTGGGCGGGAAGACCTGCAATGGCTCCCCGGTCACCGTCGCCGTCAGATAACCAGTCGCACCCGCTTGGTTCTTCGCGTAGATCGACACAGCGGCGTCCGAATCACTACGACCCGGCGGGAATTCGATCGAGGCGTGCGTGATGACGCCGCCCGGCGTCTTGATCGACTGCGGCGCACCGGCCAGCAGCCCGGCGATGGCACGCAGATCGATGCTCGCGAGATCGAAGGTGCGCACATCGGCCTTGCGCCCATTGTTGGTGGTGTAGTCGTGGAATCTGCCGTCGTAGCGATATCGCACGGTCTCGGTCGGATCGCCTGCCGCCTGCCGCTCGAAGAGCGCGTAGTCGGGATACAGGGTGACCTCGTCCACCTTCGTATCGCCGAACTCGGCGCGATATTCATCGATGAAGTACGCGAGGCCGCTCCCCGTGGTGAGCACCGGCACATGCTCCGACCACCCGAGCGGTCCGGAGCCGCCCGAAGCGCAGCTCGCGATGCCGCCCACCGCCGCACCGATGACCGCCGCACCGGCGATGAACGCCACCGGCGCGAGCCAGCGCCGCGGTCGACGGCGATCGACTCGAATCACCGGAGCATCGACCAGATTCCGTGGAATCTGCAGATCGCCGATCAGCTCGTCCAGCTCACCGAATGCCTTGGCGCGCATGGCCCGCGCGGTGCGTTCGGCGTGTTCGTCATCGATGAGCTGACCGTCGGCCAGCGCCGCGTCGAGCAGTCCGCAGACATCGGCCCGATCGGTATCGCGGGCCCGGATTCCGCCATAGCGCGTCGTCGTCATCGACCATCACCCCTGGAACGGCCAGGCGCGAACAACCTGCCCCGCGGGAGTGAGCAGGTAGTACCCGGATTCGTTGAATTGGTTGCCCGCGAAGATCCGCACGATGGTCGCACCCTTCGCGATGCCGAAAGAGCTATAGGTACCGGTGGCGTCGACTTCCATATCCATATGCGTGACAACTCCGTTCGGCACCTTCAACGCGGTGGGCGCGGTTGCCAGTAAGTCCGACAGAGCGGCGACGTTCAGCTGCGCCAGATCGGCGGCGGGCGTATCGGTCTTGCGACTGACGGGGCCACCACTCTGCGCGAATCCGCCGCGGTAGTCGTAGCGGACCTGCCGATTCGACTGACCGGGTACCGCGCGCGCAACCGTGGCGTAATCGCCGAACATGGTCAGCTCATCGGCCTGCAGATCACCGAACTTCTCCCGGTACTTCGCCAGGAAGTGCGTAACCCCTTCGCGGGTGAGCAGATTCGGCGTCGCGACCACCACCGGTTGCACCGCACCGAGATCGGGCACCGCGGCGCCGACCTGCGCGACGGGTGGCGCATCCGACGCCGCGGCACCGCTGGTCAGCGCGAAAGCGGCAACGGCGGCACAGACCGACGCGGCGGTCACACAGATCACATACCAGCGCCGGCGATTCGATCGAGGTGGCGCCGGCGGCAACGGCGCATCGGTCGGCCGTTGCAAGTCATCGACCAGATCGGCCAAATCGCCGAGAGTCTTGGCCCCTTGCGCCAATTCGCCGAGAGTCCGATGCTCCTCTTCGGTGAGCTGACCATCCCGGCGGGCGCTGTCGAGTAGCTGCCCAGTTGTGTCGCGATCGGCGTCGCGGGCTCGGGTGTGATCGGGATAACGGCCCGTGGATCCGGGGCGGCGCAAGGGGTTTCGCGTCGGTGTCGGTGCACCCGGCACCAGATCGCGCACCGCCGAAGGGACCTGGAGATCGCGGGTGAGCCGGTCCAGATCGGCGATGGTCTTGGCGGTCTCGGCCCGCGCGGTACGGTCGCGGTATTCATCGGCGCCGAGCTGCCCTTCGGCATAGGCCGCATCCAGCACACTGGACGCGTTGGCACGGTCGAGGTCACGCGCTCGCATACGTCCGGATGCTGCCGTTGACCGCCCGGATGTAGCGGGGGACACGGGAGAATCGTAATCCGCCGACGCCGGTAACGACCCAGTTCAACCATGAATACCGGTCGGTCGATCCCGCACAGCCCAGCGCGGCCCGCGCGCGGCCCCGCTACTCTGGTTCTCGTGCGAATTCAGCGACAGGTGGTCGACTACGCTCTCAAGCGTCGGTCGCTGCTCGCTGACGTCTATGCGGGCCGTGTCGATGTCGCCGAGGTTTGTGATGCCAATCCCTACCTTTTACGTGCGGCGAAGTTCCACGGTCGGGGGAGCGAGGTCACATGCCCGATCTGCCGGAAAGAGCAATTGACGCTCGTATCCTGGGTCTACGGCGACGGCGTCGGCCCGATGGCGGGTTCGGCTCGCACACCAGAGGAATTGATACGCCTCGCCGAGACTCGCGAGGAGTTCTCGGTCCATGTCGTCGAGGTATGCCGGAGCTGCAGCTGGAATCATTTGGTGCAGTCCTATGTGCTCGGTACCGCTCCGTCGCCCACGCGGCGGCGCTCGGGCACCAGGGCCAACCGGCGCAGCGCAGCCGAATGATGTGCCAGGTCATCTGCCCGTCGGGTGACACGCGGAGCCTCGACGCGTCCGCCGCGGCGATAATCGCCGCACCGCGCCCCGCAGACCCTTACGAGTTATGGAGATCTTGTCAGTGAATTCGCCCTACGAGACTTCCCCCTACGGCGATGAACCGCACGGCGGCCGCACTCAGCGAAGTTCACCTCAGCCTCCGAACCCGTATCCCGGTCAGCGACCGGCCGGTCCCCCACCCGGTCGCCCCGGTCCCGGTGGTCCGCGGCCACCGCAGGGCGGGTACCCCGGTGAGCCGCGCGGTCCGCAGCCGCCGCGTCGACCGGGTCCGCCGCCGCAGGGCCGTCCGCCGCAGGGCAGGCCACTACCCGATAACGCCCCGCCCGGCGCGCAGTCCACGCAGAAGATCGCGCGCCCGAATCGGCAGCCCGGTTCGCTGACCGACGCCGTAGCCGAGCGCAACCGCCGCACGGCCCCGCCCACCGGTCCCCGACCGGCCAGCCCGCGGCCCGGCCAGGATCGCCCCGGTCAAGATCGCCCTGGTGCGCGGCGCCCCAACGGCTCCGGCCCCACCACCGGCGAGCGCCGGGCGACCGCGGGCGCGCCGCCCTCGGGACCGCCGCCGCGCCGCACTGGCGGTAACGGTGGTCCGGGCGGACCGGGCGGTCGTCGTCCCGGTGCGAAGAAGAAGTCGCCGTGGCGGATCGTGCGCCGGGTCATCTACGTCCTGCTAGCCCTGTCCATCATTTTGCCGAGCACGGTCTTCCTGATCGCCTACACCACGGTTTCGGTACCCCAGCCGGGTGACCTCAAAACCAACCAGGTCGCGAATATCCTCGCCAGCGACGGCACCACGGTGATCAGCAAGGTCGTACCCCCGGAGGGCAACCGCACCGACGTCACCATCGATCAGATTCCGCCGCACGTACGCAACGCCGTGATCGCGGCCGAGGACCGGGACTTCTACACCAACCCGGGCTTCTCGGTTTCCGGCTTCATGCGCGCGGCCCGGGATCAAGCCCTCAACAAGGAGAGCGCGGGCGGTGGCTCGACCATTACCCAGCAGTACGTGAAGAACGCGCTCGTCGGTGACGAACACTCGCTGTCTCGCAAGCTGCACGAGCTGGTCATCTCGGCGAAGATGGCGCGCCAGTGGAGCAAGGACGAAATCCTTGCCGCCTACCTCAACACCATCTACTTCGGTCGCGGTGCGTACGGCATCGATGCCGCCGCCAAGGCCTACTTCGCCAAGCCGGTCTCGGAGCTCACCGTGGCCGAGGGCGCGGTGCTCGCCGCCACCATCCAGCAGCCCTCCGGCCTGGATCCGGAGAAGAATCCCGAGGGCGCGAAGTTCCGCTGGAACTATGTGCTCGACGGCATGGTCTCCGGCGGCAATCTGAAGGCCGAAGAGCGCCAGGGCCAGCAGTACCCGCAGGTGGTCCCGGTGAACACCACCAAGGACAAGGGCCTGGACACGGGCCCCGAGGGCCTGATCAAGACCCAGGTACTCAAGGAGTTGGCGGCCGCGGGCATCAGCGAGCAGCAGCTCAACACGGCTGGTCTGTCGATCACCACCACGATCGATCCGAAGGCACAGCAGGCCGCCGTCGACGCCGCGCAGAAGAAGATGCAGGGCGAACCGGAAAAACTGCGCGCCGCAGTGGTTTCGGTGGATCCGAAGACCGGTGCGGTGCGCGCCTACTACGGCGGCGACGACGGTCAGGGCTACGACTTCGCCAATGCCGGTCTGCAGCCGGGCTCCTCGTTCAAGGTCTTCGGTCTCGCGGAGAACCTGGAATTGGGCAAACCGCTGTCGGAGATGTACGACAGTTCGCCGATCACCGTGAACGGCATCAAGATCACGAACGTCGAAGGCGAACAGTGCGGCACCTGCACCATCGCCGAGGCGCTCAAGCGCTCGCTGAACACCAGCTTCTACCGCATGGAGCTGGATATGCAGAACGGTCCGCAGAAGATCGCTGATATGGCGCACAAGCTCGGCATTCCGGAGACCATTCCGGGCGTCGGCAAGAGCCTGGTCGAGCCGGACGGTTCCGCGCCGAACAACGGCATCGTGCTCGGTCAGTACCAGGCCAGGGTGCTCGATATGGCCTCGGCCTACGCGACGCTGGCCGCCTCCGGCGTCTACCACGCTCCGCACTTCGTCACCAAGGTGGTGAGCGCCGACGGACAGGTGCTGCTCGACCGCGGCGATGTGGCCGGTGAACAGCGGGTCTCGTCGGCGGTCGCGGACAACGTCACCGACGCGATGAAGCCGATCGCAGCGTGGTCGCGCAATCACAACCTGGCCAACGGCCGCGAGTCGGCGACCAAGACCGGTACCGCCCAGCTGCTCGACACCGGCGAGAACAAGGACGCCTGGATGGTCGGCTACACCCCATCGCTGTCCACCGCGGTGTGGGTGGGCTCGATCGATAACTCGCCGCTGCGCAACTACAGCGGAGGCATGGTCTACGGCTCCGGTCTGCCCTCGGATATCTGGAAAGCCACCATGGACGGCGCCCTGGACGGCACCCCCAAGGAAACCTTCCCGAAGCCGGCCCCGATCAAGGGCCAGGCCGGTGTGCCCGCATGGTCCGCACCGTTCACCCCGCCGTCGACCACGGAGGCGCCGCTACTGCCGCCGATCCAGATCGTCCCGAATACGATCGACACCCCCTTCGGACCGATCCAGGTACCCGGCGTGCAACCACAGACGCAGCAGCGCCAGCCGCAACAACAACAGCAGCAGCCGGAGTCGACGCCGCTGCCCGGACAGCCGACGGCGAACTCCGACGGTTCGATGCCGACGACCACCGGATCGCCCCAATCCGGTGGCACCGGTAACGGCAGTCAACCGACCCGGAGCCGCTAGAGCGAAAAGCTCTGGCCAGCTCACTGCGGCTGGCCAGAGCTTCCCGACGTTGTTGGATCAGACGCTCGTGATGTACCAGAACCCATTCGGATCCTGGTAGCACTTGTCCTGCACCCCAGCCCAACTGAGACATTCGGTGTAGGAACCGTAGCCCTTCAAGACGACATATGAGCCGTCCGATATCTGAACACACCTATCGCGGACCCCGGCCCAGGTCAAGCATTCCGAATACGACGGGTACCCCGCTGAGGCATTACCCGCGAATCCGACGAGCGCTGCGCCGACCAAGGCCACGGTAGCCATGACTTTCGTGAACATTCCCACCCCTCTTGTGATGATCAACTGCCCCTCCGACAGTTGATCAATACGATGCTATCACCGCTAAAAACGCCGCATAGCAGTTCGATCAGCTGCAGCAGCCGCATCGAGAACGATACGCATTGGGCACTCAGTACCACTCGGTCCAGGCGGCGCACCTCGCGGCCGGTACTCTCGGATGGCGTGACCGAACAGCACCTCGCGGACGGGCGGACGAACGGGAGCGCGCCGCAGCCCACTGGGATGCAGTCCGGTGCAGCGCAGAGCACACCGGCATATGACGCGCGTGGGCACTATGTCGCGCCCGCGCCGCTGGCGCCGGATCTGCGCTCGGCCGACGGCCGAGATCGGCCCAGCCGCAACGATTCCCTGACCGCGCAGCTCAGCACGGTCGTCGGCGGCCCGGTCGGTGACCACGCGCTCATCGGCCGGGTCCGGTTCTGGACCCCGATGCGGGTGCTGCTCGCCTTCGCGCTGGTCTTCCTCGCACTCGGCTGGGCGAGCAAGGCGGGCTGCATCCAGCAGACGACCACGTCCGACGGTTCGCTCACCCTCGACTGGAACAACGGCCGCCAGTACATCGCCATGTGCTACTCGGATACCGTGCCGCTCTACGGCGCGGAGCGTTTGAACGAGGGCGCCTTCCCGTACAAGAAGGAATGGACCGAGCAGACCTCGGACGGCGGCCGCGAGACCCGGTACATGGAGTACCCGGTGCTGTCCGGGCTCTATCAGTACGCGTCGATGCAGGTCGCCAAGACCTGGGATGCCTCCCCGCTGCCCGGTGCGCTGCAGGTGGTCATCTACTTCAACGTGGTCGCGGCCGGTCTGGCCTTCGCCTGGCTGGTCACGGTGTGGGCCTCGGCGCAATTGGCAGGGCGACGGATCTGGGATGCCGCGCTGGTCGCCTGTTCGCCACTGGTGATCGTGCACGCGTTCACCAATTTCGACGCGCTCGCAACGGCTTTCGCCGCCACCGGCCTACTCGCCTGGGCCCGCCGACGACCGCTGCTCGCGGGCCTGCTGCTCGGACTGGGCGGCGCGGCAAAGCTCTATCCGCTGCTGCTGCTCGGGCCGATCGTGGTGTTGTGCCTGCGCGCCGATCCACTGCAGCGGGTGCCGAGCGCCCGGCTCGGACTCCGGTTGAGCGATATCGACAGCGGGCGCACCGCGATGACCTGGCTGCGCGAAACCCCGTATCGCATGCAGTTTCTCAGCGCCCGACCGCTGGGCGCGGCCGCCTTGACCGTCGCAGCCGCTGCGGGCACCTGGCTGGTCGTGAATCTGCCGATTGCGCTGCTGTACCCGAATGGCTGGCGGGAGTTTTTCCGGCTCAACACCACTCGGCATGCCGACCCGGATTCCATCTACAACGTCATCACCTCGTTCACCGGCTGGGCCGGATTCGACGGCGAGATCGGACATTCCGAACAGCCGACCGTCCTGAATCTGGTGTCGCTGCTGGTATTCGTCGCGGCCTGTGCGGCGATCGCCTATATCGCGCTCACCGCCCCGCGCCGACCGCGCCTGGCCCAGCTGTGCTTCCTGGTCGTCGCCGCCTTCCTGATCACCAATAAGGTGTGGAGCCCGCAGTATTCGCTGTGGCTGGTGCCGCTGGCGGTACTCGCGCTGCCGCATCGCCGAATTCTGTTGGCCTGGATGACCATCGACGCACTGGTCTGGGTGCCGCGGATGTTCTACTACCTCGGCCTGGACCGCAAGGGTCTGCCCGAGCAGTGGTTCACCGGCACTGTACTGCTGCGCGATATCGCGGTACTCGCGCTGTGCGCCTTGATCATTCGGCAGATCTACCGTCCGGAGGAGGATCTGGTCCGGCGCGATTTCGTCGACGATCCGGTCGGCGGCGTCGTCGATCGCGCACCGGACCCGCTCCTGCCCTGGCTGCCGGAGGCACTGCGGCCGCGGGCTGTGCTCGGCCGCTAGCGACTGCTTGCAGGTCGCTCGAAAGGGTCGGCTCAACTGGTGCGCAGGAAGCGCGCCTGCCTGGCCGGTTCCCGTGGCAGCAGGTCCAGATCCAGCTGCCACGCGCTGCCGGTCCACGGATCGAACAGCGGGGTGCCGTCCACCGTCGGCAGATGACGACAGGCTTGGGACAGCATCGCCACCGTGCCGTCGCTGGACTCGGATTCGTCGCTGCCGACGATCACCGTGGACAGTCCGATCAGATCGCCACGCACCAGCAGTGTCGCGATGCGCTGCGCGTCCGCGGTCTGGTACCCGTGCGGGAAGTCCGCGGCGAGCAAAACCCGGTGCTCGACCGGCGGTGTGAAATTCCCGCTGGAATAGGCCAAATCGGCCAGGTCGGCGGCCTCGACCAGGGTCTGCAGCCGCGCCGAGATATCGCCGAAATCGGTGATCGGCGGTCCGTTCAGCACCGGGGTCAGCGGACCGACGAGCTGGCCGAACGCACCGGTCAGATCGATCATGTCGACCAGCGTGCGCCGGCCGGGATCGGCCGCGAGCAGCCGTGCGAGCACCGCGCCGACGACCGGGGTCGCCGCGGCGGTGGATTCGGTATCGATCCACAGCGGACGGGTCAGCGGAACCGGTACGCAGTATGGAATCCGCAGCGGCCCACGCTCATTCGCATAGAGCTCGCCGAGTCGGATGCCGTCGCTCGGCATCGGCGCCCCGTCCCAGGCGGGCGAATCCCAGGACGCAAGTGACGGCGGCAGTTGCCGATCGGCATCGGCGAGTTCGCGCATGAGCGCTTCGCTATCGCGCAGGTGACTACCTTCCGCGGTGGCGATCAGATCGTCACAGCGACGCTGTGCGGTCTGCCTGGCCTCCTCGGCTGCGGGGGTGTTCCTGGTCGCCGGATCCGAAACCGCCGCGGACAGTTCCTGATCCAGCCGCTGCATGGCGTAATCACGCGCGGAGATGAGTGCGGCGGCCGAGCGCGCGGCATCCTCGAAGATCATCCACAGTCGTTCGAGTCCGTGCGCAACCTCGAGCGGCGCCGGGCCGGCGGCACGGGAGTCGCCGGGACCGCTGATGGTGTCCTGACCGCTGGCCCGCCCGGCAGTACCGACCGGTTCGGCTTCCCGCAGATCGGCCGCGCTGTGTTGCCCGGACTGCGGCGTCGCCGGTTCGTCGACCTCGACGCCGTGCGCGGTGAGCAGCACGGCGAGCCCACCCGCATAGCCCTGACCGACCGCGCGCAGCTTCCAGTCGGTTCCGCGCCGATACACCTCGAGGCAGATCAGCGCGGTCTCCCCTGCGGACGGACTGATCGCGAATTCCGCTGTAGCGATATCGTGCACGGCGAGTTCGGCGGTGACCGCACCGAGCCCGTGCGCCCGCGCGGGCGCGGCCGGATCGGCGCTGACCACCAGCAGCACCGCCTTGGCGTCGGCGCGCACCTCGGCGAGCCGGATGGTGACGCCGTCCTCGGACAGCGTCACCCCCGCGGTCTCGGCCTGGTTGTAGAACACGAAATCGCCGGTATCGAAGACCCGCAGGTTCTCCGCCACCACCAGCGCCGAAACGTCCAGGGCAGCCCCGGCTTTCGCGCTGAATCGAACGATATCGCCGGTCAGCACCATATTCTGACCGGCCTTCAGCTGAATCACGTTGTCCGCCCCGCTATTTCGTGCAGTATCAATTACCCAGGAACCGGCCCAGCTGTGGCACCGCTTCACCGGGATGTTTGGCCTGGAAGCCTTCGCCGAGTGCCTGCAACTTCCAATCGCTGCCGACGCGGAACAGCTTGGCCATCGCCATCGCGGTGAACGGCATTCCGCCTGCCAAGGTGTACCTGGCCAGCTCGCCGTTGTTGGCGCCGTCGACCAAGCGGCAGAACGCATTCTGGACTTGTTCGAAGGTGTGGCCCTTATAGGAGGTCACGATGAACACCAGCGTGCTGACGTGCGCCGGGATGCGGGTCAGATCGACCAGGATCACCTCGTCGTCGCCCTCGCCCTCACCGGTGAGGTTGTCGCCCTGGTGCCGGATCGAGCCGTCCTTGGAGGTCAGCTGGCCGTAGTAGGCGACATCGACCACGTTCATATCGGCGAACATCACCACCGACGCGTCGAGGTCGATATCGACGGTCCGGTTGCCGAACATGCCGCGGCTGCGCACCGGATCCCAGCCCAGACCCATCTTCACGAAGGTCAGCGCGGCGCCGCCCTCCTTGCGCAGGGTGACCCGCTGCCCCTTGACCAGGCTGACCGGACGATCCTTGCTGAGGCTGATCTCGCTGGGTGGCTGCTGCTGCGCGGCGGGCTGGACGGGCGGCGGATAGCCCTGCCCCGGACCGGGCTGGCCGGGCGCGGGCGGCGGGTAACCACCGGGTCCGGGCGGGGGCGGGTACCCCTGGCCGGGCGGCGGGTAACCGGGTGCGCCCTGGGGGTAGCCCTGCTGTGGCGGCGGGTACTGCGGCTGCTGCTGCGTCGCGGGCGCGGGCTGTGGCGGCGGGTAGCCGGGCGCGGGCTGGGCCGGCTGGTAGGCCGGTGGCGGCGGGACCTGCGTCGCGGCCGGAGACTCGTCGACGGTGACGCCGTGATCGGTGACCAGCGCCGCGAAACCACCCGCGTAGCCCTGGCCGACCGCGCGCACCTTCCACTCGCTCTGGCGCCGGTACAGCTCGAGTGCGATAACGATCGACTCGGAGTTCAAACCGTCGATGCGGTACTCGTACAACTGATTGCCCGCCGAATCCGACACGATCGCCGTCGGCGCGGGAAAGCGGCCGAAATTGCTGGTCGCGTCGTCCAGGGTGATCACCGCGCGGATCTGCGCGATATCCGCGGGCACCGCATTCAGCGATACCGCGAGCGACGCGGACTGCCCGGCCGGTGCGGGCAGCAGATTCACCCCGGGGCCATTGGGCTGATTGAAGAAGACGAAGTCCGCGTCGGAACGGACCTTCCCCGACTCGGTGACCAATAGCGCGGACAGATCCGCGGGCGCGGTCAGCTGGACGGAGATCACCACGTCATTGGCGGCCAGCGGGCCATTCTGACCCTTGGCGAGTGTTGCGGACAAGTTCGACCCTTCGCTTGTCGGTGCGTACGGTGCCACTCTACGAGAAACGTGCCGAACACGATCCGAAGTAACTCCTCGCCGTGGCCCATACAGGTACTCCAAGATCGGTTAGGGTGGCGAAACGCAGTCGGAATGGCGGGCGATAAACCCGTGTTCCCCTACGAGACAGCAGGCAAACTCCCTATGGCGCAACTGTTCGAGCAGTCGAAAAAGGTGATCGAGGCACACCTCGCCGGATCGAGTATCCGGGCGATTTCCGGCTCGATGGTCGCCTACGAAGGAAATGTGCAGTTCAAGTCGGCCGGTTTCGGCGGCGGCGACGGCGTACTCGCCGGGCTCAAGCGGCGTGCCACGGGCGAGAAACTGTCGCTGATGGAATGCAGCGGCAACGGCCGGGTCTTCTTCGCGGTCAATGGTCAGCATGTGACCGTGGTGAATCTGAATAACGAGACACTGCAGGTCGAATCGCAGCAACTGCTGTGCTTCGCCGGAAATCTGCGCACCGACGTGCGTTTCGCCGGCGTGCGCGGTGCGTCGTCGGGTGCCGGTCTGTTCACCACCACGGTGACCGGACAGGGTCAGGTCGCACTGCTCTCGGCGGGCGGGCCGCTGATCCACCTGGAGGTTTCACCGCAGTATCCGCTGGTCGTCGATCCGGATGCCTTCGTGGCCTGCCGGGGCAATCTGAATCAGTCGTTCGTGACCGATGTTTCGTGGCGCACCTTCGTCGGCCAGGATGCCGGGGAGGCGTTCTCGCTGCGCTTCGACGGCCAGGGCCTGGTGTTGATCCAGCCGGCGGAACGGTAAGGGAGCCAGCGATGTTCGAGAAGGTCAACGGCAAGGTCGTCAAGGTCGACGTCGGGATGGCGGGCGGCGTGGTCGCGCGCAACGGCGCGATGCTGTTCTACACCGGCGATATTTCCTTTGCGCCGCACCAGATTCCGGGGGCGGCGCCCGGTATGGGCGGTGGCGGCATTATGCGGATGGCAGGCCGGATGATGGCCGGTGAGCACGAGCGCACCATGCTGGCCTCCGGTAACGGCGAGGTGCACTACGGATTCGCCGGGCTGGAAGTGCATGTGGTGCAGATGCAGCCGGGCGCGGTGCTGCGCGTCGAGGCCTCGCGGCTGCTGGCCAATACCGCCGCGCTGCAGAGTTCGATTGTGTCCGTGATGAGTTCGGGCGGCGGGGGTGGTGGCGGCGGACTGATGGGCGCGTTGCGCGGTGCGGCCAGTGGTGCGCTGACCGGTCAGGGCATGTTCACCACCCAGCTCTCCGGACAGGGCGCGGCGGTGCTGCTGGCACACGGCGGATTCCTGGAACTGCCGGTAGGCGGGCCGAATCCGATCGTGGTGGATCCGCAGGCCTTCGTCGCCGCCTACGGCAATGTGCAGACCGAGTTGAAGACGGCGCTGAGCTGGCGCGATGCCGTCGGTCGCGGTTCCGGCGAGGCGATGCAATTGCATTGCGTCGGACAGGGTGTCGTGTACGTACAGGCCTCGGAAGAGAAGTTGTGAGCGAACGAACCATGAACACAGCGCCCCATGGCTCGACGGAGCCGAGCGCCGGCGAGGCGGAGTTGCAGCCATGACCGATATCTTGAATCCGCTGAATCTCGGTGAGAGCGACAACCTTCCGGGCAACAGCTACGCCTACTGCATCGACCTGAACAAGCCGTGGTTCATGCGCAAGGGCGCGATGATCGCCTACTACGGCGATATGCGGTTCCAGATGCTCACCCACGGATTGCAGGGCGGACTGCTGCACATGGTCTCGCAGCAGTTCTCCGCGCCGCTGTTCACCGGCGACTATGTGATCGCCGAGGGCCACGGCAAGCTGATCATCGGCGACCGCGGTTACGACATCAATTCCTATGACCTCGAGGACAACGGCAACCTCACCATCCGTGCCGCCAACCTGCTCGCCTTCGAGCCGGGACTATCGCTGAATCAGTCCATCGTGCCCGGATTTCTCACCCTCATCGGCACCGGCAAGTTCCTGGCCTCCTCCAACGGCCCGGTCATGTTCGCCGAACCGCCGCTGCGCGTCGATCCGGAAGCCCTTGTCGGCTGGGCGGATTGCCCGTCGCCCAGCCACCACTACGACCAGCGCTGGGTCTCCAATTTCCTCGCTGCCGGGGCGGCGCGCTTCGGGGTGAACTCCGGTGAGGAGCGCCAGTTCGACTTCACCGGCGCCGGAACGGTTCTCATTCAATCCAGTGAGAAGATCCTCAGCGATTCCGCCCTGGTCCGCACCATCGAGGGACAATTGCAGAGCGGTATGACCGTCGGCGGCCTGCAGCGGTTGCACGGCGTCATCACCCAGCAATTGGGCGCTCAGCAGTCCGGATACTGAACCGGATGACCTGAGGATCGTCCCGAGGTCCTACCTTCGGCGGCTCGGCACGCCGGGACCGGCGAATAGCCTTCCCAACAGCAGACATCGTGTCGGGAGGCATGACGCCTGGCCGCCGCTCCGACCTCGACACCGAGCAATACAACCGAGGCCGTCCTGAGCAGATGGCCTCGGTTGTATTGCTCAGTGCTGTCAGAACTTCGACGCCAGCCCGAAACGCGCCGCGAAGGCCGACATTTCGTCGAGCTGCACGGCCTGGTCCGAGGCGGTAGCGCCGACAATGATCCGGGTCACGCCTTGTGCGGCGAAGCCGTCTACCCGATCCTGCTGCATATCCATCGACCCCCAGCGGGTGTATTCCAGCGCGCCCGAATCCCGGCCCGCCGCGTCGGCGGTGGACCTGGCGAGATCCCACTGCTCCGCACGTTCGGCGGGCATCAGCATCCCGCCCGCGAAATACCCATCGCCACGTCGTCCCACCCGCCGCGCCGCGGCCCGACTCGATCCGCCGATATGGATCGGCAACTGGTCTCCCCCATGGGGTTTCGGGTATAGGCACAGCTTGTCGAACGAGAAGAACTCGCCGTGGTAGTCGACACCATCCGCATCACCGGCCCACAGCAGGCGCATCACATCGATCGCCTCATCGGCCCGGCGGCCACGGGATGCGAAGTCCACCCCCACCGCGGCGGCCTCACCCGGCAAGGTGCCGAGTCCCACTGTCAGCAGCCGCATTCGGCCCTTGGACAGCAGGTCGATGGTAGCGAGCCGCTTGGCGAGCACCACCGGATGCCGATACGGCAGCAGCAGCACACCGGTGCCCAACAGAATCCGCTCGGTGGCCGCGGCGACGAAGCTCAAGCAATCGAGCGGATCGGGAAACGGCGTTGTCGGTGGCATTTCGTACGCTCCGATCGCCGCACCCGGATAGAGCGCAATATGATCCGGCAAGAGGATCGACTCGAAGCCGCACGCTTCGGCATGTTGCGCGAACGCCATCAGCCGGTCCGGATCCGTACCGTAATACGGTGTGCTGTAATTGATTCCGTATTTCATTGCGACACCGCCGCCGCGTCGAGCTGGTCGCGCAGTTGCGATCGCACCGCATGCAACCGATCGATGGCCGCCTCGACTTCGTCGAGTTTGCGCCGCAATGTCGCCACCGAATCCGGGCAGACATCTCCTGAGGTATTTCCGGCACGGATGCAGGCGACGAACGGGCGGATATCGTCGAGATCGAAGCCTACGTCCAGCAACGTCCGGATCTTGCTGACAACCTGCAACTCCGACTCGTCATAGACGCGATAGCCGCTGGTCGAGCGCCGCGCCCGCACCAAACCGTGCTCCTCGTAGTAGCGCAGCGTCCTGGTACTCGTCCCGACACGCTCGGCCAGCTCACCGATCAGCATTCGACCTCCTTCACGACCCGTCAGGGCAACGCTAAACCTTGTCGCCGGTGTCAAGGCAAGGGTCGCTATGTGGCGTCCGGCGCGTAATCGGAGAAACGTAGTACCCGAAGTTCCGTCGACGCGTCATCGGCGGTCGGATGGAGGAACGACTCAAAGAACTCATCCGGGAAACCGCCGCCGAGCAGGGCGGGTGGATCATCGAACTGGAAACTATGCCCGACCACGTACAACTACTGGTCGAGTGCGGTCCGCAGTACGGGATTCACCGGCTGGTACGGCCTGTGGAGACTTCGCTGTTGGGTGGTCTGTGAAGCAGGAACCCCATCCCTTACCGGTTGGAATCCCCTGGCTTCAGCCGCGGGGAGGAAGTCAAGAACCAGTTGATGATCTCCTCGCCCGCGAGAATTCCGGAGGCGCGGGTGATGGTGAGGTTCGGGTGGGTCCAGTTGAGTTGTTCGAGTTCGCCGTGGCGCGGACGGATGGCGGAGTCCGCGGTACGCAGCATTTCGGCGTCGAGAGCGCCGTCACCTGCGGCGAGGGTCATCGCCGCAGCGGTGAGTTCACCGTTTTCGACCAGGCGGCGACGGACTTCACGTACCGCGTGGCTCTTACAGACGGCCAGGGGCATCGTGTAGATCTTGCGGCCCTGCTGGGAGACGGACCAGCCGCGTGGGCGGCACCAGGCATCCCATTCGGCGACGAAGCCGTCGGGCACTTCCTTGGGCTTGACCACCAGGTAGGTGAACAGATGATCGGCGACCCGGAATTTGGTGACCCAGGAATCGTCGATCCGCACACGCAGTTCGGTATTCACCTCCGACAACGTCGCGCCACCCGCCCGCACTTGCGCGTCGATATCGATGCGCCAGCGCATATCCGGCACGCCGTCGACCAGGATGTTCCCGCCATTGCTGGTAATCGCGTATCGCCAGGGAGCGCCGGGTAATTGGATACGTTCGAACTGCTTGATGGTTCGCGTGGTAGTGGGAATGACGGCGGCGGGTTCGGTCAGAGTCTGCATGCGCAGGGCGGCGGTGGTCGTCATGAACGACAGTGGCGCGCCCTCGAGGTGTTCCACACAAACCGTCGGCACGTCGGTGGTGGCGTGGAAAGCGTTGCGCGAGTAGATCATCGTTCGGTCGAGATCGGTAGCGATCAGAGCCTGTCTTCGTAGTTTTCTCAGATGCATTACTGCTGTACGTCCTTGATCAATCCCATGCACGAATAGGCCAGGTCGGGTACGACCTCGACCGGAACACCGCGGGCCGCGGCGAGCAGACGGATATGCGCGTGTTCCGGTGCGTCCGCCTCACGCACCAGCACCCGCCACGGCAGCCGCCGCAGCAACACCCGGGTCGTCTCACCGACACCCGGCTTCACGAAATTCACACTGGTGACGCCGTATTCCTCGCGCACCTTGTCGACCGAGGCCCAGCCGGTCCAGGTCGGTGTCCGGTCGTCGGCGCGCACGGCGGCCAGTTCGGCGGGCACGCGATCCCGGACCGCGTCGAAAGCGGTGGTCACGGTGTCGAGCAGGCGACCGGATACATCGTCGGCTGCCAGTTCGCGATAGAACTTCGCGCCGTGGAAATCGCCGGGTCCGATCAGCGTGTCATTGAGCACGGTCCGCGAAATCAAACCGGAGACTGTCGAATTCAGGCACGCCGACGCGATCAAAAAGTCGTCTCGGGTGCCGTAGGTGCGCACGCAATGTCCCGGGTCGGCGAGCACGGCGAGTTCGTCATTGAATCGGGCACCGCCCGCGGCGTGATAGGCGTCCAGCGCTTCGGTGAGTTCGCGAGTGATGGCACCTTTGCCTGTCCAGCCGTCTACGAACACAACCGAGGCCGGATCATGATTCCGAGCAAGGTAATCCAGTGCGACGGCATCGATACCGCGATCGCGCACGATCGATACCGCATAGTGCGGCACATCGAGACTTCGCGACCGCAACCAGCGCCGCATGAGAACCCCGATGGGCGTTCCCGCTCGCGCCAGCGAGACCAGCACGATATCGGTACCGCGTTCGGCGACAACGAGTTCGGATACCGTCGCCACGGCGAGCGCGAGCCGTTCGGCGCTCTCGGCCAGCACCTCGTCGAACAGCGAGCGATAGGCGGCATCGGGCTGATATTCGATCGGCAGCGATTCCGCGTAATGCGCGGCACCGGACTGGATCCGGCGTTCCCGCTCGGCTACATCGGCCTCGAGGTCGACGTCGGACAGATCCTTCAGCAGCCAGGAAACCTCGTCGGCCGCATACGATCCGAAGGCCGGGCCGTGCAGCGGAACCGGAAGTTCCAAGGCCGATTGCGGAGAGATATTCGATTCCGGCACAGCGTTCGACCTCATAACACCCTCGGTTCGGCATCGGTCCGTTCCGCATGCAAAAGCCGCGGATCCGCACCCGGAAGCACTGCCAGGACGACATCGTCCCCGGATGCGGTCAGCACGTCGATCAGACCGCCTTCGGCGCGTAGTTCAGCGGTGTCCGCCGGCGCATCTATGACTACGACGAGAACCGGCTCACCGCCGATCGGCCGCGCGGGTGCGGCAGCGACCGTCAGCTCCGAGTCGCCCACGACCTCCGCTGCAGGGCAAGCACGATCACTCAGCGCCGCGCCGTCACCCAGCCCCGCGCCGTCACCCAGCCCCGCGCCGTCACCCAGCGCCCCATCGTGAGCCAACGCCGCGCCGTTGGACACGCCCACGTCATCGCCTATCGCAGGGCCCTCGCCCAGCGCGACGAGTTCCGACAGCGCATCCTCGATCCAGTGCGCGTTGTACAGATAACGCGGTTGCGTCTCACCAGCTTCGGGCGCAACGAACCGAAACCCACGCCGCAACGGATACCCCGGCTCATCCAGCACATATGCAGGCGACCGAGTCGTCGTCTGAAACCGCGTCGGAATCCCGGCATCGGCAAGCTCGGCCGCCAACCGCAACGGCAGATACATCAACTCTTCATGCCCGAGCACAATCGCGGGCCGACCAGCGAAATCATCGGTGAGCCGGATCCGCAACGCCTCGGCGGCCTTGACGACCGCCGCCTCGAATGCATCGGTATCGGACCGCAGAATCCCGTGCCGACCTCCTTCGGGAACCGAAGCAGGCCATGGCAACTCGACTCGATCGAACGAACCACGCTGCGCCGCAGTCGGATTCAAGATCGGATCCGGCATGGACGACACCGTCTCGACCAGATCCTCGGGCAGCAAGGTGCGCCCCGACGCCAAACACACCGTGTCGATCCGCGCACCCAACTCCGCGGCCGCCGCCTCGAACCGCGCGCGATCGCCCTCGGTCCGCATATCCACCAGTGACGCCAGCACATAATGCGAACGCGGCGAAAACGCGTGCAATGCCCGAACCGCATCGATCGCCGTATCACCGGTGGAGATCTCGTCGTCGACGAGCACCAGCGGCAGATCGTTGACGAAGATATCCGCGGGTGCGGGCTGCAGCAGATGCGAGGTGGCGTGCGAATGCCCCTCTTCGAAGCCGGTCAGCGTAGTCACGTCGGGCACCTCGCGACGGGTCGAATGCAGATAGCATCCCGCCCCGATCCGCGCCGCCACACAATGACCCAAACCCGTTGCGGTCTCGGCGAATCCGAGCACCACGGCGGCACGCTCGCCCAGTGCGTCACGTACCAGATCGCCCAGCCGATTGCCCGCGCCGAGGACCACCCGCGGATCGGTCGGCAGATGCTTCCCGAGCACGGTCGAAACCAGTAGGTGCGCACGACGTGGATTACGCCGCAACCCGGGCTGAATCAATGTGGCGATGGGCAATTCGGCGGGCAGCACATCCACCGCTCCACCGCCGTGCGACCGCTCGTGCCGCAACTCGATACCCAAATTCGTCGTCGCCCAAGGATCAACGCTCACTCGGTCACCAACGCCGTCAATAGATCCACGAACGAAACACCCTTATTCGCGACGCCGAAAACACGAGCCCGCAGCAGCGTCTGACGCGCCCAACTGCGATGCGGCCGCATCTCGTTCATCTTGTTCCGATATCCGGATGCCGCCACCCCGCCGACATCGACCTGCAGAATGTCGAGCGCATCCGAATACTCCTCGTGCGTCACCACCGATAGCGCATGCACCGCCGCGACATGCGACGGATGGATCACCGTCTTGCCCTGGATCCCATTGGCCCGGTCGAGTGTGATCTCACGTAGTAGCCCGTCCAGATCGCGACTGACCAGATAGCGCCGGAACGGCACCGCATCGGATTCCTCGAACGGCGCGGTCCGCAGCAGCGGCCGGAACATCCGCTCGTGGTCGGCGAAGTATTCCCAGACCGGTCCGGTGATCACGAAACCTGTACCGTCCGAACGCCCCAGGTAATTCACGATATCGGCGATGACATCCGCGACCACCCGCACGTCGTAGATGGTCAGATCCCGGTCCCGCCGGATGCCGAAGGTCGAGCACATATCCGTCGCACCGATGCGCACCGCGAGTATCCGCTCCCGGTGCTCGGCCAACAGCGCCGCGATCTGGGTCAGCTCTTGATCCCGGGTCTCGCGATGCACCAGCGCGGGCGATTCGAGCACCGGCATGCCGTAAACGGGCCTGCCCAACCGCTCGGCGGCCGCCTCGAGCGCGTCGAGATATTTCGGACCGCTCGCACCGTCGAATTTCGGAAAGACGAAGCCGGTCAGTGCCACCGCCCCGGTGCCGAGTTGTTCGACGATTTCGGTGACGGTATCCGCATCCCGGACCCGGACGAACAGCAGCGGATTCGGATCCTCGCTGTCGGCAAGCAGATTCAGCGTCGCGACGGTCTGCCGTTTGGCGAATTCCACCTCGTGATCGGCAACGGCGTCCTCGAGATCGATGACCATCGAACACACGCCGCGCGCGGCCCGCTTACTGATCGTCAAGGCGAGGTCGGCGCGGGTCGCCGGCGCATACAGCGTGGCGCCGAGGGCGAACGCCAGAATTTCCCGGTCGGCGTCATCGCCGAACGGTTCCGGTTGTCGATGGAACAGGTGCCGCGCCTCGGGACCGTGCAGCTGGCGAAAATGGCGCAGCGGCAATTGCTTTCGCAGGGAGACCTGTTGCTGGACGACGATGCCCGCGGTCATCGCTTGCCTGTCCTCATCCCTGATTGCGGTGGCCGCATAACCCTGGCCTCATTCTCGTCGTGGTCCTGCTTGTTTTCTCATTCGATCCACTACCCCGGCTACGAACTCCGCGACGGTATCCAATTCGGCCACATAGGCCCAGTAGTCGGGATGGCGCCCCGACAGGTTTTCGGTGATTCGATCGATCCGGTCCACCTGTGCATCGAGCACAGATCCCCATTCGCCGACGAGCCCGCGGCTCACCGCGAGCATTTGTGCGTCCCGCAGCCGAAATCGTACGGCCTTGGCCTTCTCTTGCGGATTCTCACGGACTTCACGCAGCAATGTCAGCCGTTTGGTGACGGCGTCGATCAAGTGTTCGGCCTCGGTGAGGTACCCCCGTGCGGATGTGGTCAGATCAAGTGCGGACTCCGGATTGTTTTCGGCCGCCGCCGCACGCGCCCGCACCAGGGCGGCATCCGCGGCATCGATTGCCTTTTTGCTTTCCTGCCCATTGTTAGCCAGATCCGCCGAACTCGCAGCATTGAACTCGCGGAGCAACTCCGAGTAGGCCGGTGCCACCCGTTCGCCCCGGGTGTGCACCGCGGCCGATCTGGTGGCCACCGAGGTAATTGCGTTGGCCGCCGCCGCGGCCCGAGATGGCGCCTGCGCCAACGCTTCTGCCAGCGCTTTCGTCGCCGATTCCAGACGGTTGGCGGCCTCCCGGACATTGGCCGCGGGCGCCTCGGAACCGAGCGCCTCCAGTGTGAGCAGCGACTCATCCACCGCCGCCGCGTACTGGCGCACCGACGGGTAGCCGGCATATTCGGATTCGGCGGCCTGCCTGCGCACACCGGCGGCCGCGATCTTCACTTGCTGTGCGAATTGCGGCACCGTGCCGAGCACCGCGACGGCATGTTCGAGCTGGGACTGATTACCGCGATAGAACTCGTCGACGGCACGGGCCGCGTCGGTCAGCTGCCGTACCAGGGTGTCCACCCGCGGTTGTCCCTGTGGCATCGGCGTGTCGTCGCGCTCGGCGTTATCCAGTTCCTCGGTGAACGTCAGATATGCGCCTGCGGCGTCGTAGCACCTGCTGCGCACGGGTTCCCATTTCCCGCTCATCCGTCGCTCGGGAAACACCTGTTCGCAGGCGTGCACCGCAGCCTCGGCCGCGCTCTGGCGCCGATCCATATCCAGGAACGCGGCCGCCAGCGTCGACCGGGCCTGTGCAATCCATTCATTGTTCCCGGACGACCGGAACCATCCACGCCTACGGCCTGCCACGCCCCGATGTTAGGCGGTGGACTAGTCCGCCGGGGATACACCAGTTCCTACGCAAGATTGCCGAAACCTACTACTGTCGTAAGGCGTACCCGGCGATTCGGACAATGCTGGGAACCACAGACGTCTATTGAAAGGGAACCCCGCATGGGTGTCAGTTTGTCCAAGGGCGGCAATGTCTCGCTGACGAAGGCGGCGCCGAACCTTACCGCTGTATCCGTCGGGCTCGGGTGGGATATTCGTACGACCACCGGCACCGACTTCGATCTCGATGCCAGTGCGATCGCGACCGGTGGGGACAAGAAGGTCGTGTCCGACAAGCACTTCATCTTCTTCAACAACCTCAAGTCGCCGGAGGGCTCCATCGAGCACCTCGGTGACAACCTGACCGGTGAGGGCGAAGGCGACGACGAGGTGATCAAGGTCGACCTGGCCAACACCCCGCCGACCATCGAGAGCATCTTCTTCCCGGTCTCGATCTACGACGCGGACACCCGGCAGCAGTCCTTCGGCCAGGTGCGCAACGCCTACATCCGCGTTGTCGACCAGGCCAACGGCACCGAGCTGGCCCGCTACGACCTGTCCGAGGACGCTTCCACCGAGACGGCCATGGTCTTCGGCGAGCTGTACCGCAACGGCGCCGAGTGGAAGTTCCGCGCCATCGGGCAGGGCTACGCCTCGGGTCTGGCGGGTATCGCCCGTGACTACGGCGTGAACGTCTAAGACGTACTGGTCAATGCAGGGGGCTCGGCGACGGGCCCCCTGCTCGCATGTACACGGAACGATTTGCCTCGCCGCTCCGTTGGACAATCGACGGTTCCGCGACCACGCTGGAATCGTCATCGCGACCGCGGGTTGGTACGGCCCTCGGGTTACATCGGCAAAGGCGCGCTCGGACAGACATTCGACCGCCGCACGGAAAGGGTCTCCGCGTGGTCCTGCGCATATTCGGCATGTCCATCGTTGTCACGGTGATATCACTCATCGTGGCATTCCTGTACGGCGGGCCGACAGCGCTGGCGCTGGCCGCCATCCTCGGTGTCCTCGAGGTCTCACTGTCGTTCGACAATGCGGTCATCAACGCCACCGTGCTCGAGCGAATGAACGAGTTCTGGCAGCGGATCTTCCTCACCGTCGGCGTGGTCATCGCCGTCTTCGGCATGCGGTTGGTCTTCCCGTTGGCGATCGTCTGGATCACCGCGGGCCTGACCCCGGTGAAGGCGTTCGACCTGGCGCTGAATCCGCCCGCCGATGACGCGCTGGTCTTCCCGGACGGCAGCCCCAGCTACGAGAAGCTGCTCACCGACGCGCACCCGCAGATCGCCGCATTCGGCGGCATGTTCTTGCTGCTGCTGTTCCTGAACTTCATTTTCGAGGAACGCGAAATCACCTGGCTGTCCTGGCTGGAGAAGCCGCTGGCCCAGCTCGGCAAGCTGGATATGCTCTCGGTGGTCGTCGCGAGCGTCGGCCTGGTGCTCACCGCGGAATTCATCGCGGGCGACGAGGAGCGCGCCACCGTTCTGGTCGCCGGTCTGCTCGGCATGATCACCTACATCGTGGTCGACGGCCTCGGTTCGCTGTTCCACACCGAGGAGTTCGAAGAATCCGCGGAAGGCGGTCCGTCGCAGCTGGTCAAGGCCGCGGGTAAGGCGGCGTTCTTCCTGTTCCTGTATCTCGAGGTGCTCGACGCGTCGTTCTCCTTCGACGGTGTCATCGGCGCCTTCGCCATCACCTCCGACCCGATCATCATCGCGCTCGGCCTCGGTCTGATCGGCGCCATGTTCGTTCGTTCGATCACCGTGTACCTGGTGCGCAAGGGCACGCTGTCGGAGTACGTGTACTTGGAGCACGGCGCGCACTGGGCGATCGGCGCGCTGGCGGTCATCCTGTTCGTCTCGATCGGCGTGCATATCAACGAAGTCGTCACCGGTCTCGTCGGCGTGGCGTTCATCGGCGCGGCGTTCATTACCAGCATCATTCGGAATCGGCGCGACGATGCCGATGAAGTGGAGAGCGCACGAGAGGTCACCCCGGTAGCCTGAATTCCGGCGGGTAGCCGAAGAACTCGAGCGGCAGCGGCCCCAGCCGCTGCCGCTTTTCTTTTCCCGAGGGGGGAATGGCGATGTCGAACGAAACTCCGGGCGTGAACCTGTCCAAGGTGACCTTGTCGAAGGCCACGCCGAGCACAACCCTAACCAAACCCGGTGATCAGCAGGGCACGATGCGGGTCAATCTGAACTGGTCCAGTGGTCCGAAGGGCTTTTTCCGGCGCTCCAAGGCCGTCGATCTGGACCTGGGGTGTCTGTACGAATTGTCCAGCGGCGCAAAGGGTGCGGTGCAGGCCGTCGGCAATAATTTCGGCGCACTGGAGTCCGAGCCGTTCATCCAGCTCGACAGCGACGATCGCAGCGGCGCATCGGCCGGCGGCGAGAATATGCACATCAATCTCGCTCGGCCCGAGGTGTTCCGGCGCATTCTGATCTTCGCATTCATTTACGAGGGCGTGCCGAACTGGGCCGCGGCCGACGCTGTGGTGACGCTGTTCCCCACCTCCGGTCCGCAGATCGAGGTCCGGCTGGACTCCGCCGTGGACGGTGCGCGGTCCTGTGCGATCGCCCTGCTGCAGAATCAGGGCTCGGGCATCACCGTGCACCGGGAAGTGAACTACATCAACGGTGCTCAGCGCGCGATCGACGAGGCGTACAACTGGGGCATGAACTGGCACGCCGCCAGGAAGTAATTCAGCGCACGGGTACCGGCTGCCGCTGATCGATCGCGGGCGTCGGGCGGCGCGAGGCGAACACCATGCCGATCAGTCCGACGCCGAGTCCGGCGGCGGCGAGGGGCCGCAGCGGCTGATCGATGAACAGCCAGGCCAGCACGGCGGTGACCGCGGGAGTCGCGAAGAACAGACGCCCGACTCGCGTTGCCTCCCAACGCTTCAGCATCGCGTTCAGCAGCAGGAATGCAACCATCGAATTGACCAGCACCATCCAGGTGAGCGATTCCGCGAATCGCGTCGCGTCCCAGATGTGCAATTGGCCGGTGCCCCAAGCCGATATGCCCGCAATCGGTGCGCTCGCCGCCATGTGGATGGCGGTGGTGGCGCGCGAGTCGACCTGCGGTACAAAGCGTTTCTGGTAGATCGTGCCGACGCTGAGGCCGAGCAAGCCGATCACGCACAGCAGCAGTCCGACCAGTGACATGCTCGATTGGTCGAGTACGGCCAAGCCGACGCCGACACCACCGATACCGAAGCCGAACCACTGTCGCGCCGTGACGGTTTCGCCGATGAATCCGGCCAGCAAAGCGATGACGACCGGATTTAGTCCCTGCACCAGGGCGATGATGGCGGCCGAAACATGCAGGCTCATCGCCGTGTAGAACGCGCCGAACTGCACGATCTGCATCAGCAGACCCGCGACGACGACATGTTTGAGCTGGCCCGCGCTCGGCCAACTCGCGCGAATCACGGTGGCGTACACCGCAAGCAGGACCGCCGCGATGGCGAAGCGCGCGAACAGCACCATCATCGGCGGTGCCGCGCCGACACCGATGACCCCGGCGATGAAGGCGCTGCTCCACAGCACGACGAACAGTGGTTGCATGCCTGCCGCAAGGGAGGACTTGTCGGTCGCTCGGAACAGCGGGTCCAAGAGCTGCGTCTTCACTTCCACTCCTACAGGCCTGATAACCATCTGAGGCGGTTACCAACCGTCGCATCTTTGCACGTAACCTGTCAAGGTGGTTACTATCGGAGGGTGTTCGCTTTCGTGAGCGGTAACCTCGCCCTGGACTTCGCAGGCACGGTCAAGGCCCGTGCCACGATGTTCGACGACTTCCTCACCACTCCGGAGGATCTGGACGAGTGGCTGCTCGCCGCCGACCTGCTCGACACCGCACCGCACTGCGATGCGGCGACACTCGACCGGGCCATACGCCTGCGCGAGGCGGGCTATCGACTGGCCTCGGCCGCAGTCCACGACGAACCGTTCGCGGAAGCCGACCGCAAGATCGTCAACGAACTCGCAGCCGGCGAACTCCCCCGGCTCACTTTGCGATCCGACGCGACGATCACCCGCCACGGTGCTCCGGACGCCGCACTCGCCGCAATCGCCCGGTCCGCAATCGAACTGCTCGGCGGGCCGGAGCGGAGGTTGATCAAGGAATGCGGCCGCGTCGAATGCACGCGGTTGTATCTCGATACCTCACGCGGTAAGTCGCGCCGCTGGTGCGATATGACCATCTGCGGCAACCGCGCCAAAAGCGCAGCCTTCCGCGCCAGACACGCCGACTGACCCAGGTTCGTGCTAGCCCACCGGTACCAGGCTGCCGGGTTCGAATCGGGGTATCCGCGGCGGTTCGGGTCGGAATCCGCGCGGTATCGCACGCACGAACAGGAAGAAGAACACCACGAGCAGGGCGGCACGTCCCCAGACGCCGAACTGCACGACGTTCTCCATCGAATCCACCGAATTGCCGGATCCGATCGAATAGAAATACCGGAATACGCCGATACCGATCGCGGCGTCGGCGATCAGATACGCGCCGATCGCCGCCCACGGCACCTCGAGCAGAACCATGAACGGCACCAACCACAGCGTGTACTGCGGCGAATGCACCTTATGGAACAGCAGGAATCCGCACAGCATCGCCCCGCTGACCCCGATCCACGGGAAGGTGCCGGTCATCGTGAATCGCTTCCACCCCAACCACATTGCCAGCGCGAAGGAGGTCAGTACCAGAGCCGGCGAGGCTATCGAGACCGCATGCTGAAATGCGCTCTCGCCGTCGGCATCCTGGCCGAACAGCTGCCGAAGTCCCCAGTACCAAATGGAATTCGTGGTGATATCGGCCTGGCGCAATTGCTGGAAGGTGATCGATGCGCGCCAGCCGTCGTAACCGGCGAGTGCGAACGGCAGATTCACCACGACCACCGTGCCGACGGCCGCGGCGGCGGTCAGCAGCGCACCGCGCACATCGAATCGATTCGGCGTCGGATCATCCATATCGCGCGGACCGCCGGTGAGCACATAAGCCAGCAACGGCAGCACGAAGATGCCCGGATAAAGCTTGAGACAAAACCCGATACCGAGCAGCACCGCGGCCAGAATTCCCCTGGTACGCAACGAATATCGAGTCAGCGCGGTCACCACGTACACCGCGGCGACCGCCATGCAGACCACGGGTAGCTCCCAGTTGTGGAATGCGTAGAGCACCAGCGGCGGGCCGGCCGCCCACAGCAGCGCCGCCCGCCCGGCCAGCCGGACCAGCAGCCAGGCGGTCAACAAGGCGAACGGCGCCAACAGCAATGCCGAATGCAGCAGGAATTCCGCGTCGTTATCGGCGCCGACCGCACCGAGCCACATCAGCACACCGCTGAGCACCGGATATTCGACCGCGCCACCGGTCAGCGTGCCGTCATCGGTGATGCCGCCATCGATGTACGGAAAGACGTGCCGATCGATATCACGACCGAGCCACAGGAATTGGATATCGGAATAACAGACGTCCGAATCCTTGATCACATCGAAGACCGCACTGCGACCGTTCTCGGCGAACGGCGCACCCGCGCACCGCGCTTTGTTCGCATACGCGAGCGCCAACGTGAGCCCGCACAGCAACACCACCACCGCGGCCAAGGCCGCGCTGCGCGTCACTCCCCCGACGATCCTGTCGCGGGTGGCGAGTCCGGTCGGCATGGGCACCACCCTAGGCCGCACCGTGCGACGACGCCCGTGCTTCCCCCCACCAATGACCATACGGGCACTGTCTCGAGCATCGATTTCGCTGCTCAACGGGCGTTCATGTAGCCTTGTCGGGTTGCTGACGCAACGACCCTCCTGCCACGGACCGTCCGTGGCCGTTTCCTAGTCCACAGGAGGTGATTGGTCCGTGCGTCATTACGAAGTGATGGTCATCCTCGATCCGAGCCTGGACGAGCGCACTGTTGGTCCGTCGCTGGACAACATGTTGAGCGTCGTCAAGACCGATGGCGGCAAGGTCGACAAGGTCGACATCTGGGGCCGCCGCCGGCTCGCCTACGAGATCGCCAAGCAGGCCGAAGGCATCTACGCCGTGGTCGATCTGACCGCCGAGCCCGCCACGGTGAGCGAGCTCGACCGCCAGCTGGGTCTCAACGAGTCGGTGCTGCGCACCAAGGTTCTGCGCCACGGCAAGTGACCCTCGATTGCGTCGGTGCCTGTCTCTAGGCTCTAGCGCAAAGCGAGTGCACTGCGGACTGCATACCGAGCAGGAGGAACCACATGGCAGGCGACACGGTCATCACCGTCATCGGAAACTTGACGGCCGATCCCGAACTTCGATTCACGCCCGCGGGCGCGGCGGTGGCGAATTTCACCGTCGCATCGACTCCCCGCGTGTTCGACCGTAATTCGAATGAATGGAAAGACGGCGAAGCGCTTTTCCTGCGCTGCAACATCTGGCGTGAAGCTGCGGAGAATGTCGCCGAAAGCCTGACCCGAGGCGCCCGTGTGATCGTGAGCGGACGACTGAAGCAGCGCTCCTACGAAACCCGCGAGGGTGAGAAGCGCACGGTCGTCGAGCTCGAGGTCGACGAGGTCGGTCCATCGCTGCGCTACGCCACCGCGAAGGTCGCCAAGGCGAGCCGCGGCGGCGGGGGCGGGGGTGGCTTCGGTTCCGGTGGCGGCGGGGGCAACTTCGCTCCGGCCGGTGGTGGTGGCGGCAGCCGTTCCGGCGGCGCCGACGACGACCCGTGGGGCAGCGCACCCGCGGCGGGCTCCTTCGGGGGCGGCCGCGTAGACGACGAACCGCCGTTCTGAGAACGGCTCACATCGGCCTGAATTGATTCCGTAGCGACTGCTTGCATTCGCTCGAAACGATCAGCCCATCATTTGATTACGGAGTAACCATGCCTAAAGCGCCCGCGCGCGAAAAGGTGCTGAAGAAGAAGGCTTGCACCTTCTGCAAGGAAGCCAAGTCCGGCACCGTCAATATCGATTACAAGGACACCGCCCTGCTGCGGAAGTACGTCAGTGATCGCGGCAAGATCCGCGCTCGCCGGGTCACCGGCAACTGCGTGCAGCACCAGCGCGACGTCGCCGTTGCCGTGAAGAACTCGCGTGAGGTGGCCCTGCTGCCCTACGTGTCGACGGCTCGCTGAGAAGGGAGGCATCGCAATGAAGTTGATTCTTACTGCTGATGTGGACAACCTCGGTGCCCCCGGTGACACCGTGGAGGTCAAGGACGGCTACGGCCGCAACTACCTGCTGCCCCGCGGCCTGGCGATCGTGGCCAGCCGTGGCGCGCAGAAGCAGGTCGAGGGCATCCGTCGGGCGCAGGACGCGCGCAAGGTGCGCGACCTGGATCACGCCAACGAGCTGAAGCAGGCCATCGAGGGCCTGGCGGCGGTTTCGCTGTCGGTCAAGACCGCCGGCACCGGCAAGCTGTTCGGTTCGGTCACCCAGTCGGACGTCGCCGCCGCCATCAAGACGGCCGGTGGTCCGGTCGTCGACAAGCGCAGCATCGAGCTGCCGAAGTCGCACATCAAGACGGTCGGCAAGCACAACGTCGTGGTGCACCTGCACCCCGATGTGGTCGCGAAGTTCGACCTGCAGGTCGCGGCAAACTGAGTTCATTCGAAGGCCACTCTTGTGTTTCGGCACAAGGGTGGCTTTCGACTGTGCGGCATCGATCCCATGTCGGCCGGCGCCTCGATGAGCTATACCTTTCGGTGAAATAGCCAATTGTTTGCGAAAGGTCGAAACGGTGATCTGGACCATTCTCGGCAACTCGCTGCTATCGGCTCTACCACCGGTTATTCAGCTTGTGGATCGCCAAGAAAACCAACCGGACGCAATGTGATCTACGCCATAGCCGCAGAACACGCTGTTTACCTACAACACGCCCGGCTGTTCAACTAGACCGACACGCCGCACTCGATTCATCCACACGTGGATAGATCAAGAAATCGATATCTATCAGCGTGTTTGAACGGCGTGACCTGGGTTTTCCCCAAGTTGTACACAGGGGGTGCACAACGCCAGGTAAACAGTCCCCAACTTATCCACAGGTGTGTGCACATTGCGGTTTGGCGACTGCCCATCGGGTCGCCTAGGTTCGTCGCAACATCATGCACGCACCACCCGGAACGGCATGATTCGGCACCTGTCGCGGCGGTTTGCTGGAACCGCAGGTGAGACCCTCTAAGGAGGTCACTCGACCGCGGTCCGCTGCCGAATGTGTCGGAGCCCGGGAGTACAACGAGTGATCAATAGGGTCGGCGGGTAGGCGTTTTCAGCGGCCTGCATGTGGCGAGAGAGGACGGTCGAGTCTGGTGACCACCACCGATGACCGCGGGCATACGGACTATCCGCCCGAACCGCCCGGTGAAGACTTCGGCAGGCAGCCCCCGCACGATATGGCGGCCGAGCAGTCCGTGCTCGGCGGCATGTTGCTGAGCAAAGACGCGATCGCCGACGTCGTCGAGGTGCTGCGCCCCGGCGATTTCTACCGTCCCGCCCACCAAGCGGTCTACGACACCATTCTCGATCTCTACGGCCGCGGCGAACCCGCCGACCCGGTCACGGTGTCCGCGGGTCTGGACCGCCGCGGCGAACTCAAGCGCATCGGCGGCCCGCCCTATCTGGTCACCCTCACCCAGACCGTCCCCACCGCCGCGAATGCGGGCTACTACGCCGAAATCGTTGCCGAGAAGGCGATTCTGCGCCGCCTCGTCGAGGCAGGCACCCGCATCGTCCAATACGGCTACGCGGGCGCCGACGGCCAGGACATCGCCGAGGTCGTCGACCGCGCCCAGGCCGAGGTCTACGAGGTCACCGAACGCCGCACCACCGAAGACTTCCTCCCCCTCGAGGAACTCCTGCAACCGACGATGGACGAAATCGACTCCATCGCCTCCCGCGGCGGCATCTCCCTCGGCGTTCCCACCGGCTTCACCGAACTCGACGAACTCACCAACGGCCTGCACCCCGGCCAAATGATCATCGTCGCCGCTCGCCCCGGCGTCGGAAAGTCGACGCTGGGTATGGATTTCATGCGGAGTTGCTCGATCAAGCATGGTTTGGCGAGCGTTATTTTTTCGCTGGAGATGAGTCGCACCGAGATCGTGATGCGGCTGCTTTCGGCGGAGGCGAAGATCAAGCTCGGTGATATGCGGTCGGGTCGGATGAGTGATGACGACTGGACGAAGCTGGCACGGCGGATGAGTGAGATCAGTGAAGCGCCACTGTTCGTCGATGATTCGCCCAATCTCACCATGATGGAGATTCGTGCCAAGGCGCGGCGGTTGAAGCAACGCCATGACCTGAAACTCGTTGTGGTGGACTACCTCCAGCTGATGACCTCGGGTAAAAAGGTCGAATCCCGACAGCAGGAAGTCTCGGATTTCTCGCGAAACCTGAAGCTCCTCGCCAAGGAACTCGAGGTTCCGGTAATCGCGATCAGTCAGCTGAACCGTGGTCCCGAACAGCGAACCGATAAGCGCCCCATGGTGTCCGACCTTCGCGAATCCGGATCGCTCGAGCAGGACGCGGATATGGTCATTCTGTTGCATCGGCCGGATGCGTTCGAACGAGACGACCCGCGCGGCGGTGAGGCGGACTTGATTGTCGGTAAGCACCGTAACGGACCGACAGCAACCATCACTGTCGCACACCAGTTGCATCTGTCTCGGTTTGTCGACATGGCCCGTGGTTGAAACCGTACGTGTCGGGTCTCGAAAATCGTGTCCTCCGGCCGGTTGACATCGGCCCGGTCGCACGGGGCTCGCGGGGTTCAGGTGGTGATGGTGGCGACGGGTTCGAGGCCGTAGGTTCGGGCGTAGCCGTTCTCGGTGCCGACGAGGAGGTCGATGACCTCGAAATAGCGATCCCAGAACGGGGTTTCGCGCAGTGCGTCGATGAGGAGCTGGTAGGCGTGGTGGTCTTCTGCTTCCCATACCCAGACGTCGGTGATGCGTGCGGAGTAGAACTCGGTGTCGTAGAAGCGTGACCGTACGCCGGTGGTCTTGGCCTCGATGGCGGGCAGGACCTGGGTGGTGAAGGCGTCCGCACGTTCCTGGACGGTCAGAGCGAGCCACTCGGGTGTGGTCTTGACGAGTATGAACGCCGTGACCGGTGGTTCGGTTTTTTCAGTGGGCATCAGGGTGCCTCCAAAGGTGTAGGTGGTCTTGGTGCGCTGGGCACCATGGGTTCCGGGCGACGAATGGTGGGCCTCAGGAGCGGACAGCGGGCCCGAGGGTCTGGGCGCACCACTGCTCGAAGCTGGTGGGGGACGCGGTGTCCGGGGTGCGGGCGACTCCGGCGTCGAGGCCCTGGTCCTTGGCCCGCTTCATGTCGACGACACCCTGGACGAACGCCTCGTCGAGGCCATAACCGACGAGGGTGGTGTACAGCTCGTCGAGCGACTGGCGTTCGTAGCGGACGGGGCGGCCGAGCTGTTCGGTCATGATGCGGGCCAGGTCGTTGGGGGACAGGTCCTGCGGCCCGAGGACGGGGACGCTGTCGATGCCGGTCCACGAGCGGTCCAGCAGCAGGCCGGCGGCGACGGTCGCGATGTCGGCGACAGCGACGAGGGGGGCTTTGCGGTCGGCGTCGACAACGTCGGTGAACACGCCCCTGTCGCGGATCGAGTCGGACTCCTCCAGGAGGTTCTCGAAGAAGGACGGGTTGGCCAGGGCCCGGTAGGCGACGCCTGCGCCGGCGATGAGGTCGTCCATGGCGAGGGAGGCGGTGACCAGGCCGGCGCGGTCGGCGACCGGAGTACCGCGGCCGAGCGCGGAGACCCCGACGACATGGCCGACGCCGTGCGCGGCGAGCGCCTTCACAGCGGGGCGGGTGAAGCCGCTGTAGCCGTCCTGCGGGGGCTGGGAGGCGTCCGGGGGAACGAGCCAGAAGACAGCGTCTGCGCCCTCGAAGGCCCGGTCGAGGACCTCGGCGTCCGCGTGCGAGCCGGTGATCACCTCGACGCGTCCGCGCGCCGGGTCCGGGAGCCGCGCGGGATCGCGCACGATCACCCGCAATTCCTCACCCGCGGCGGGGGCGGACTCCAGGAGCTGGGAGAGCAGGGGACGGCCGATGTTCCCGGTCGGGGCAGTAATAACGATCATGAAAGCCTCGCAGGTCGTGATGGATCGGTACACCCGTCATCCTGCGGAGAACCAAGCGTTGCCACAATGGGAACTTCAGCACTGAATCATTGACTGAAATGGAATGATGCAGGTGAACCGCCCGGATCCGGTCCTCGACGCCAATCTCGCCATCGCGCTGGACGCCCTGCTGGCCGAGCAGAGCGTCACCCGCGCCGCCGCCCGCCTGCACACCTCGCCTGCCGCCATGAGCCGCACCCTCGCCCGCCTGCGCCGCATCCTCCAAGACCCCCTCCTGGTCCGGGCCGGCCAGACCATGGTCCCCACCCCGCGCGCCCAGGCCCTGCGCGACGAAGCCGCCGCAGTGGTACGCAGCCTCGGAGCACTGCTCAGCCCCGGCACGGGCGTCGACCCCGCCGCCCTGACCAGCACCTTCACCCTCCAGGCCGCCGACCTGGTCGGGGCGGCACTGGCCCCCCGACTGCTGCGACTGGCCCAGCAGGAGGCGCCGGGGGTCTCGTTCCGGCTCCGGGCCGAAGAGCTGGAGGCCGGATCTGCACTCCGCGACGGCCGGATCGATCTGGAGATCGGGTCCATCGACCACGTAGATCCCGAAACCCAGGTCGAAGAACTCGTCAGTCTGCGCATGATGGCGGCCGTCCGGCCCGGCCACCACCTCACCGAGGAACCCTTGACCCCGGCCCGGCTCGCTGCCGCCCAACACGTCGCAGTCAGCCGCCGTGGCCGGTTCACCGGCCCACTCGACACCGCGCTGGCCGAGCAGAACCTCCAACGGCGGGTCAGCATCGTCCTCCCCAGCCACCTGGCCGCCATGACCCTCGCCGCCCGCAGCGACATCGTCTGCCTCGTACCTGCCGCACTCCCCGGTGCCGGCTCGTCGCCCCTCACCGATGACGCGACCGCCCTCGGACTGCGCCTCCTCGACATCCCCCTGACGCTGCCGCCACTGACCATCGGCATGGCATGGCACCCCCGGCACACAGCCGACGGAGCCCACCGCTGGCTCCGCAACGCCATCCGCCGGACCCTGCGCGCGCCCAGGAGCCCGACCACATCATCTGACCCGCGAGAGCCCTGATCATCTCGTCCGCGAATCCGCGCGATCGCGATTGGACTCTGGCAGGATAGCCAGCGATAACGGCAGCTGAACCGCAGGTCGAGCTGTTGTCGAGCAATCTGGTGTGAGTTGCTGTCGCAATGAATTGTCGCTGAGCAGTCGAGGCTCTCCCGGTCGGGTGAGCCCCTGATCGAGGCGGGCAGGTTCTTGTTGACGGTGTCCGGCGAAAGCTTCGACGGCGATTTCATGATCGGCGCGGCCATGGCCGGGCCGTTCGCGGTATTCGGTGCCACCGTTGCCGCGCGCCACTGGCCAGCGACGATGGCGTTCTACTGTGCGGTGCTCGCCGCACCGGTGGTCGCCCTGTCCATCGGCTACTTCCCGATCGCCTTGTTGCGGCGCAGCCACGCGGTCGAAGCCGCGAGCACGCTCCGTCCGGTCGGCGCAACGTAGCTGCTCGAGCGGTGCCGCTACTCCGCCGATATCTCCCGGGCCCGCAGGTTTCGCTTCTTGGCGCGATTGCCGCAGGTATCCATCGAGCACCAACGTCGGTTTCCCGGGCGGGACAGGTCGACGAAGTAGGCCTGGCAACTCTCGCCCGCGCATCGCCGTATTCGGGCGGCGGTCGGCGAGGTAGCCAGATCTAGCGCGTCCCGGGCGACTGTCGCCAGGACCGCCGCGATCGGGTCGGGCGCGGTCCACTGCAATTCCCCGCGCCGGTCGAGACTCGGGATCGGGACAGACCGGCTCGCCGCCTTGTTGATGACGGCTCGGTCCCGGTCGGTCGGATGTACCGGGCCCTTAGTTGTGCGCGCCAGGTCGACCACCCGAAAGATGGCCTCCCGCAACGTTCGCGCGGACTCGACGGCGCGAACGTCAGGTGTCGCGGCGACCCGGTCCCAGGGGCCGAATTGCGCAACCCATGCCGTCAGCGCCGCCGGATCGGTCAACTCCTCGGCCTCGGCGGGCGAGCCGCGGTGGCGCAACGTCCGCACGTAGTCGAGGCAGATTCGACCGGATCCTTCACGAAATAGACGCACGATCCCAGTGTATGGAACCACTTATACCGGTTCGAAGCGGAACTAGTTAAAGTGGTTCACATGACCGACGAAGTCACGGATATGCAACTGGCACAGTCACTCTCGGGAGACTTTCGCAGCCACCATGCCCAGGTCAACGGCATTCGGTTGCACTACGTCGCGGGCGGGACGGGTTCGCCGGTGATACTTCTGCCGGGATGGCCGCAAACCTGGTGGCAGGCCCGCAAGATCATGCCGCTGCTCGCGCGTCATCACCGAGTCATCGCCGTCGACCTCCGCGGTATGGGCTCCTCGGATACTCCGGACCACGGATACGACAAGAAGACGATGGCCGAGGATATCCACCAACTGGTCCGACATCTGGGCTACTCGACGGTCGATGTCGCGGGTCACGACATCGGCTCGATGGTGGCCTTCAGCCTCGCGGCCAACCATCCGGAGACCGTGCGCAGGCTGGCGCTGCTGGAGGAGCCGCATCCCGATGATCGGCTCTACGACTTCCGCCTACTGCCCGGCCCCGCGGAACGGGCCCGGCAGCGGTGGTGGTTCGCCTTCAATCAGGTCGCCGAACTACCCGAACAGCTCCTGGCCGGGCGCGGCAGGCACCTCGTCGACTACCTGTGCCATCGAAATCTGCGCAATCCCGACGCCATCGACGAACAGTCCCGCGCGGTGTACGCACGCGCCTATTCGCATCCCGAGTCGATCCGCGCCGCCAACGGCTGGTATCAGAGTTTCACCCAGGACATCGAGGACGGCCGGACGTACCCGAAACTGACGATACCCGTTGCCGCACTGTACTTTCCGGGCCATACCGACATCCTCGACAGTCTCGCCGAGCGAGCAACCGACGTGCTCGCCATCGAAATCCCCGACAGCGGCCACTATCTCGCCGAGGAACAGCCCGATCTCGTCGCAGCTCACCTGTGCGACTTCTTCGGATAGGGCGCCCAGTCCGGGGTCCATACGCCGTCGTCGAAAGTCGTCTTGTATCTGGTGCGTAGGTACTCGAGGAAGTCTGCGAGGACGGGATGCGCATTGTCTGCTCGCCAGATCACGGAAAGTGGGTAGACCGGGGTCGGGTCGACGACGGGGATGCGGCGGAGGTCGTAGCTTTCCGGCCAGAGGTATCGGGAACCTTCGCCGACGAAGGTGGCGAGTCGGGTGGAATCCGCGAGTTCGGCGAGGAGCGCTTCGATGCCGAAGCTCGGGCCGATCGTGACGATGGTGAGTCCGAACGCGGTCGCCAAATCGTTGTAGTAGCCGACTGGTTCGGCGTCGGACATACCGAGCATCCAAATCGGGTGATCGGTGAGTTCGGCCGGCGTCACCGTCTTGGCGTTCGCCAGTGGATGCCGTGGACCGACGAGCAGTTCGTGTCGGTCGTCGATAACGCGGGATGCCCGGAGTCCGCTCGGGACTTCGCGGTGTCGCAGGGATCTGAAGGTGGCGTCGATGGTGCCCGCGCTGATCTCGGCCAGCGCAGACTCCGCGTCGAAGTTGGTCAGGGTGACCACATCGAGCTCTATATCTGGATGTTGCTGGTAGAAGGCATGCAGGATGTTGGAGGGCGCGATCCTGCGGGCCACGACGTCGATCCGAAGGGCCCTGCGCCCCGGAGTCACGGCCGCGGTTGCGCGTTCGGCGGCACGGAGTAGTTCGCGGGCATGCGGTAGCAATGCTTGCCCGTCGACGGTGAGCCGCACGCCCCTGGCGATCCGCGCGAAAAGCTGAACTCCGAGTTCTCGCTCCAGCGTGGCTACTCGTTTCGACGCGGCCTGCTGGGTGATTCGCAGATCATCGGCAGCGGCTTGGAACTGGCCGGTCTCGGCAACCGCGACGAAGGTACGAACCGCATCGAGATCCACCAACGGAAACCTACTCCCACAACGAAAAGTTGTGACACTCCGCTCGATTCGTTGTTGGTGACAGCACCCATCAACCGGCTTCAATCTCCCTGACAACAGAGGGAGTGCGGATTATGTGGCGGAGCGCGAAACCGGGTCGGACGTTCGGGTGGTTGTGGGCCGCCTACGCGGTCAGCGCCTACGGGACCGGGCTCGGGTTCGGAGCATTTTCGGTTGTTGCCATCACCGTTCTGAACGCCAGTTCGGCGGAAGTGGCGGCCTTGTCGGCGTCCGGGCTCGCGATCGGGGCACTGCTGGCGGTTCCGCTCGGGCCGTGGATGGAATTTCGTGCCAAGCGGCCGGTCATGATCGCCATGGACCTGATCCGCTTCGCAGCGCTGGCATCCATACCGCTCGCCTACTGCCTGGGCGGGTTGTCCTTTGCGCAGCTCTTGGTGGTTTCCATCGGCACTGCGGCAGCGAAGATCGCGTTCACCGCGGCCAGTGGCGCATACCTCAAGACCGTCGTCCCCGCCGACGGGCTTCTCGTGGCCACCAGTCGTTTCGAGTCCACTACTTGGTCGGCCACGGTCATCGGACCGCCGCTGGGTGGCGTGGCTATCGGGCTGCTGGGGCCGGTGACCACCGTTGTCATCGATGCGGTGAGCTACCTGCTCTCAGCGCTCGGCATCACCGCGATCAGGGAACCCGAGCAGGCCTCGCGCCCGAGGCAGACCCGAACGCGCCGGGCGAGCGACATCGTCGAGGGGTGGCGCTACATCCTCACCCACCACACGCTGCGTCGGTTCTTCGTCAACACCATGCTGGTCAACGGGCTGATCATGGCCGGGGAGCCGCTGTTGTCGGTGCTGATGCTCGCGCACCTGCAGTTCCCGGTCTGGGAGTACGGACTCGCCTTCGCTGTTCCGTGTATCGGTGGCCTGATCGGGTCACGACTCGCTCGTCGCATCACTTCCCGCTACGGCGAACAGACGGTGCTGCGGGTCTTCGGCACGCTACGTGCCTGCTGGCCACTCGGGCTGGCGTTCATCCGGCCGGGCCTGGGCGGGCTGGTGATCGTGATGGTCACCGAGTTCGGGCTCATCATCTGCATCAGCATTTTCAACGCCGTCTTCGCCGCTTATCGGTTGAACAACACCGAAACCGATCGCCACGCCCGGGTCCTCGCCGCGTGGTCGATCACCAGCAGCATCAGCATCGCGGCAATCACCGTGACATGGGGTCTGCTGGCACAACTCACCAGCCCGCGTGCGGCAATCGCGCTGGCCGGAGTTCTCCTGCTCGCCACGCCCTTCCTGCTGCCGCGGCAAGTCGCCACGCCCGAACCGATTCCGCCACATGAAGACCCGGTTCTCTCCAACGACAGCGCGCGAGCATGACCCGGCAACATGGTCCGGGGAGCTGGACGGCGGCTTCAGGGCTCGTGATGACATCGCCGCTGCGGTTGGCGAGGCCGATTGGCGCGCGGTTGCAAAATCTATAGACCGGTCTATTCTGAGGTTCATGGTTACGTCCAAAGGCGCTCAGACGAGTGGGCAGTTGGTGGAGTCGATGCTGGAGTTGATCCAGGCTCGGGGGTATAGCGGTACCGGGTTGAACACGGTTGTGGACCATGCGGGGGCGCCGAAAGGGTCGTTGTACTTCCACTTTCCGGAGGGGAAGGAGCAGCTCGGAGAGAAGGCGATCGAGTTGGCGGCCGAGCGATTCCGGAGCTTGCTGGACGAGACGGCGGGGGCGGGGGCGTCGCCGGGGGAGGTGATTCGGCGGGTTGTGGAGGTGCTGGCAGGTTTGGTCGCGGATAGCGATTTTCAGCTCGGCTGCCCGGTTTCGGTGGTCACGCTGGAGATGGGCGCACACAGCGAACGACTGCGGGCCGCGTGTGCGACGGCGTTCGAATCGTGGATCGGGCCGGTGCGTGCGTACCTGGTCGCGGCAGGGCATTCGGAGGCGGCGGCGCGCACGCTGGCGACAGCGACGGTCAGTGCGGTCGAGGGTGCGGTGATCGTGGCGCGCGCCAAACGCGATGTGGAGCCGTTGCACAGCACGGCACAGCTGCTGGCGGCCCTGCTCGACCAGCCAGGGGCGCTGACGTGATGACCACCCGCCACGCGCTGGTATTCGGCGCCACCGGCTTTATCGGTCGCAATTTGATCCTCACCTTGGACCAGGCCGGGGTCCGTGTCACCGCCGCGGTGCGCAGCAGAGAATCGTTCACACAGCTTGCCGCATGGGTGGCCGATCACGGATGCCGGACGGCTCCGGCCGAGCTGATCGTCGACTTCGACGCCGATCCCTTTGTCCAGGGCGAGGATTCGGTGTGGGCTGATGCCACCGAGATCTACAACTGCGCCGGCGCTTACCGATTCGGGATGACGAAGGACGAGGCGCGGCACGGCAATGTCGACAGCGTCCGCTCGGTGGTGTCCTTCGCCGCGCGGCTGCCACAGCTGTCCCGGCTGGTATACGTCTCCGGCTACCGTGTCGGCGGTCAGGACCCGACCACCGTTCCGTGGAGCCCGGAGCGCGTGGAACGAACCCATCGTCGTCTGGGCGCTTATGAGGCGTCGAAGGTGGAGAGCGATGCGGTATTCCAGGCCGCCGCCGATGAACTCGGCGTGCCGTGGTCGATCGTCAACCCGCCCACCGTCATCGGGCCGAGCGGCACCGGGGAATCCGATCAGCAACTGGGCCTCGCGGCGAGCTTGAAAGAGATTTGGCGAGGCACTGCGGCGGCACTGCCGGGCAACTCCCGCACCTTCGTGCCGGTGATCCCGGTCGACTACCTGACCCGCTTCATGACCCTGCTCCCAACCGATCCGGCCACCGCCGGTGCGGCGTACTGGGTGCTCGACGACACTACGCCCGCACTGCCGACCCTGCTGACACAAGTCGGTCGACACTATCGAGTGCCGGTGCCGCGCACGCGCATTCCGGTCGCGCTGGTGCAGCGCCTTCCGCAGTGGTTGACGAAGGCCGATCCGGAGACCCTGACCTTCCTGTCCACCGACCGGTATCCCACGGGCTCGGCGCACGAACTCGCCCGCAAGCACAGTCTGGACCTGCCCGACACCACACGCAGCATCCTGCGATGGGCCGACCACCTCGCCGCGCACCGGTTCGGCGCTGCGCCAACCGGCAGTGCCGCAAGGACTTTCGACGAATACGCCGGTGTGCGAACGTTCCGGATCGGCGAGCCGGACGCGCCCACCGTGCTGCTGCCCGGCCTGCCGGTCAATGCCGACACCTGGGCTCCGGTCGCGGCGGCCATCGGCCACGCCCAGGTTCTGGACCTACCCGGGCTCGGTATGTCCGCGGGCAATCGAGATCACTGGCACGCATGGCTCGAGGCACTGCTCGAACGAACAGCCGGCGCGCACTTGGTCGGTCACTCCATCGGCGCCGCCGCGGTGGTAGAGGCCGCGGCCGCGCATCCCGACAGGGTCGGGTCGATCACGCTGGTCGCTCCGTTCTTTCTCCAGCCGAGTGCCGGAATTTCGGCACGGATCGCACCGCTGACTCGCTGGTATCTGCGTCGACAGCGTCCGAACACGTTGTCCGACAAGCTCACCGGCTCGCCCGACCACGCGGCGGTGCTGCAATCGAGCGTCCAGGATCTGCGTCGCGCGAAGGTCGCGGCCAACGTCGCCACACTATTCGCCGCAACGACGAACGCAGGCTGGCGCAACGAACTCACTACCAAGCTCGCGCAATATCCCGGACCGGTCCACGTGATCACCGGAAGCGCGGACCCGCTCACTCCCGCCCTGGTCGAAGCACTTTCGCCGCGAACCGAATTCAGCACAGTCGACGGAGCCGCCCATCACCCGCAACTGACACACCCCGATGAATTGGCGGATATCATCGCCGGAGCCGTATCGAGCGAAGCCGCCCGTTTCACGCAATGAGCGACCAGAACCTCTAGTGCACGGTGCCCGGAAAGTGCGAACCCAGCGCCGGAATCAGGTCGTCGAACCAACGGGCAGTCGGGTCGTAACGGGCGAAGAATTGGCGGCCCACATCGGCCGGGTTTCGGGCTTGCAGTAGGCGTAGGGCGAAAACCTTGACGCCCAGGACAGTTGTGATGCCATCGATGAGGACCTTGCCGGGATGGGCGGACATGACTGGACCGCGGGCACTGCGCGCCAACCCCGACACGCCGCGAATGGCATCGGTGTAGATGTCGTAAGCTCGGGCCAAAGGCACTTCGAAGTAGTTGCGGGCACCGGTATCTCGCTCGACGAACATGTAGTACGGGATCACCCCGAGCCCGACCAATTGCTGCCACATCTCCGCCCAGACCCGGGCGTCGTCGTTGACATGGGCGACCAGCGGCGCCTGCGCCCGGATCACCGCACCGGTGCGCCGAATCCGGGAGATGGCCTGCCGCACCATGGTGGTCGACAACTCCCGTGGATGCGAGAAGTGCGCCATTACGGCAACGTGCCGACCGGCAGCCACGCACTGCTCGAACAAGCGCAGTAGATCGTCGGCGTCGTCGTCTTCGGTGAACCGCGCAGGCCAGTACGACAGCGCCTTGGTACCGAAACGCAGTGTGCGGATATGGTCCAGCCCCGGTTCCAGAATCCGATCGACCCACCGACGTAGGACGGCCGTCTTCATGATCAGCGGGTCACCACCGGTGAACAGCACATCGGTGACCTCCGGATGCGCACCCAGATAGGCGAGCATGGTCGCCGGATCCGACAGCGCCTGGCGGGTTTCCGTGCCGACGAACTGGGCCCAACGGAAACAGTAGCCGCAGTATGCATGACACGTCTGCCCCTGGGACGGGAACACCAGCACCGTCTCGCGATACTTGTGTTGCAGACCGAGCACCGGTTTACCGTGCAGCACAGGGACATTGGCCTCGATCTGGCCGCCGGGATGCGGGTTGAGCAAGCGACGGGCTTGCGCGCCCGCCTTGGCGAGCACCTCCCGGGTGGCGCCCGCGTCGTAGAGTTCGGCGACGCCGGAAAAGACTTCGGGCGGCAGCATTTCCCGATGCGGAAAAGTGAGCCGGAAGATCGGATCGTCCGGCGCCGCAGCCCAATTGATCAATTCTCGCTCGACATAGTCGTTGACACGAAACGGCAGTACCGCCGAGACGATCCGCAGCTCACGCAGGTAGTCGTCGGAAAGGCCACGGGCACCTGCCAATTCGGCCAACCGCTCGCCGGTATAGAGCTTCATGCGGTCACCATTTCATCGTCGCGGTGGAGTGGAATGTCGCGGTGGCGGCGCAGACCGGTCGCCCAGACGACCGGTGCCGATACCCCGATGACCACCGCGGCCGCAAGGAAGACCGGACGCGGATTATTGCCGTCGAGCTGGGTGATCAGTCCGGCCAGTACCACACCCACCGGCCCGGCCGCGAACACCAGTGAACGGGTCGTACCGGTGACCCGGCCGAGCACTTCGCGCGGCACGATCTGTTGCCGGAGCGTGCGAATCACAATGCTCGCGAGCACATCGGCCCACACCAGTACGGCATTGCTCACCGCGAGCCACCAGATGTCGGGCGCGAAACTCGCAGCCGCTAAGGCAATACCGATCAGTAGCACCCCCGCCACGCACACCGACAACGGGCGATACCGGGCGATGACGGCGGGAGCAGTTGCCGCACCGAGGATTCCGCCGATGCCGCCGGCCGCCACCACCGCGCCGACGAGGCCCGGCGATGCGCCGAAGTAATCGTGAGCGAAGAAGACGACCAGCGTCGTGGCTGCCAGGCAGAGATTGGTAACCACCTGCAGCACCGCCAAAGAGCTCATAATCGGAGAAGCGCCGAGATAGCGCAGCCCAGCATGGAATTCGGCCCCGATCCGGCGCCACGAGATCCGGTCAGCACCAGCGGTCGAACCCGGCATGCGCCGGTAGGTTCTCCACAGTGTCAGCATGGACACTACGAACGTCGCCGCATCGATCAGTAGTGCTGCTCTCAAACCCATTGCAGCGGCAAGTAATCCGACAATCGCGGGACCGATCAGTAGCGACGCTTGGCTTGCCGTTTCGAGCCGTGAATTGGTGCGCACCAATTCTCGATCACGGTAGACATCGCGCACCGCGACAGTCAGCGCGGTCTCGAAGAACACCCCGGCAATTCCCGCCGCGAATGCGAGCACGAGCACCACACCGACCGAACCGGTTCCGGTCAGCGTAAAGCCGAAAAGAGCGATGAAAATCCCGGCCCGCACGGCATCGGCCACGATGAGCACATGCCATGGGTTGGTCCGGTCGACCAGCGGACCGGCGGGAAACCCGGCGATCAAGTAGCCGACCATGCGGGGCGCGGCGGCCAGCGCCACGGCCGTCGGATTGTCGGTGAGATGCACCACCAGCAGTGGAATTGCCAGCACGGCCAGTCCGTCGCCGAACAGCGAAACGATCTGACCTGGAATGAATAGCCGACTACCCCCTGGACGGTTCAGAGCGTCCATGTGTAGCCCGTCAACTGTTCCAGCCGACATCCGAACGAGATCTTTTCCGGCCACTTCAGCGTGCCGTAGTCGATCTCGGTGACGCCCCGCCGCAACGCTGCCGCCACCAGTTCGTGGAACGCCAGCACGAAGTAGGTGCCGTAGGCATCGCCGTCCTTGCCGGACCACAATCCGCGCAACGAGTCACCGTGGCGCAGCGACAAGACGAAACCGACGATTCGGCCGTCGCGCCGTGCCGTGGTAACCACCCGGTCCTCGGCCGGATAATGCTGGATCATTCGGTCGAGCGTCGCGGTCTGGGCGGCCCGGTCGTCGCTGGAGTGATATTTGCGCAGCGACCCCATGCGCAATTCCAGTACCTCGTCGCGGACCTCGCTCAGGTCTTCCTCGCCGAAGGTGATCCCGCTCTCACCGCCTCGGCGCAACAGTCGCCGCAGGTCCTGGCGGCGTTGCCTGGACAGCTGTGCCAGATATCCGTCCATATCGGCGAAGTCCACCGCCCGGACGCAGGTCGGATACAACTGAACCGGCCGCGCCCCGAACTCGGCGAGCGCCTGCCGCAGAATGCGTTGCCGCTCAGGGACATACAGGAACGACACCGACCGGACACCGTGCCGCCCGGCCCAGTCGTGGATGGCCTGCACCGTGCGGGCCATTACCGCCGGGTCGGCGGCACCCGGCCCGGCGGGCACACAGGTGTAGCCGGGCAATACGAAAAGCAGGGCCGGGTACAACGTCTCTGGTTCGAATGCCGAAAGTGGTACCGATCGCGGCTCGAACACCGGGATTTCACCGCGCAGCACGGCGCCGATGTCGTAGCGAGGTTCCGCGGGTGCGGTTTCCAGCAATCGGGCATGCAACCCGACCTGCGGGCTGCCGTCGACACTGCCGATCAGCCAGCGTGGCTGCCCCGGCAGCAACGGCCCCATGGTCTCCAGCCATCGGCCGGTCACTGCGAAATCTGTGGCCGCGTCCGCCATCGTCGCCCATTCCGGCGGACAGTTTCCGGGCCCCCTGAGTTCCACACGCATCGCTCACCTGCAGTTTCCCGATGAGTGAGCGGATCGGCGCTGACACCGCGGAACCACCACATCGACCATGCCGTTAACTGACGTAACTATAGCAAGCGTGCCGTTAAATAGTGATATATAACTCCGCTCGAGCGTAACCATTTCTCCGCCCGCGTAACGATTCGGCCCTCGAGCCCGACGTTCTTCGTGACACACGGCCTGTCGGGGGGCCTGTCCGTCCACTTGTCGGTTTTGGATTGGGGAACGGGACATGGCTCTTCGGGAGTTCTTCGCGCGCCATCGAATGGCTTCGGCCATCGTCGCGCCCGCGTCACTGGGAGTGGTGGCGATTGTCGCCGCGTCCATGGCGCTCACATCGACGCACGAAACCGTCGATACGCGCCTGCGGGCGTCCGTCACGGAGTGTCACGACATGGTGACCATTTCGGTCGCCGGACGTCGGGATACGCCGGACGCCGCGACCACGAAGATGCTGGTCGATGCCAATGGCAACGCGTTGCCCGCGGCGCTGTCCGGTGATCACAGCAGCGAATGGGTCGATCCGGTAGTCAACGCACCGGCCGACGACGTCGATCCCGGCTCGTATGCCGCCGTCTACATCGCCTATCCGGCGAATATGGACACCTACGAGGACGCCGTCAACGCGGGTGTCGCGAATACCGAACAGGTGATGCGGGAAATCTCGCAGGCCTGCCCGGACACCAAGTTCTCGATCGTCGGCTACAGCGAGGGCGCCGATGTGGTGCGCCGCGTCGCCATGACGATCGGGCATCAGACCGCCGATGGGGATGGTGGCTACGGCATCGTCGATCCGGCCGATGTCGTCGGTGTCGTCATCCTCGCCGACGCCGGGCGTTCGGCGGGCGACGGTCCGTTCCCGGGTTCGAAGGATCCGTACAGCAACCCCGACGGCTTCGACCAGAAGTATCAGAACGGTACGAAAGCCACGTCGGGCCAGGGCGCCCTGCCCGGCACCAGTGGTGACTTCGGTGCGCTGAACGGCAAGATCGCGTCGTTCTGCTCCGATGGCGACCTCACGTGCTCGGCGCCGCAGAACATTTCACTGCTGCAGTTGGTGGTGAATGTGGGTCGGCAGTTGAATGTCGATGCACTGGAACGCGACGGGCTCACCCCCGCGACCGGACAGGACGTCGCCGTTGTCCTCGGCCGAATCGCGTTGGCGGCATTCGCGGATATCCAGTCGCAGCCGAACTGGATGCAGAGCGATGAGACGTTTCTGCAAGTGCTGCTGAGGGTTTCGGATCCGGAATACAAGCCGGGACAGACGTCGCAGACTCCGGCCAAGGCGGAAGCGATCTCGACCGGTCAGATGTCGCCGCTGGCCTATCTGCCGCAGAAGGTGTTCAACGAAATCATCGGTCTCATCGTGACGAACCAGAACACCATCCCGGTGCTCATGAGCGACCCGTACCAGCAGACACTCGGCCCCAATGCGACCGGTCACCACTTCGACTATTGGCGCGACGCCGACCCGGCCAACGGTAAGCCGCTGACATCCGCCGAGTACGCGGCCGCCTGGCTCACCCATCTGGCGAAGCAGGCCCAGGCGGGTCAGCCGGTCGACACGACCGCCAAGCCGGAGTCGGCCGATCTCGCCGCCGCCTACCAGGCAGCGACCTCGACGACCAAGACGCCCGAGCCGAGAAAGACCACGACCACGTCACCGACGACCACCACAGCCGCCCCCGCGAAGACGGAAGTCAGCAGCCAGCCGACGACGACCACCACCACCACACCGCCGCCGCCGACCACACCGGCAGTGACGACTCCACCGGCTTCGACAACCACGACCACTCAGCCCCCGAAGCCGACCACCACCGAATCCACCACCACGACAACGCAATCCGCGGCGCCGACCACCACCAGCGGGTCGACTCACCCCTGACCAGGGCCAGGAGCGCAGGTCCGCACGGCCGGTGCCGACGCGGGCCTGCGCCGAGATCTGATCGCCGAATTCATCGCGCTGCCAACCATCCCGTGATGGGATGTATTCGTATAGGCTCCGATTCGATCGGAAGCGAGCAGGGCGAGATGGTGAAGCGATGACGCAGCGCGGGTGGGTGCTGTTCTTGGCGATGGGCGTCATCTGGGGCGTGCCCTACGCGATGATCCGAATCGCGGTCGAGGATTTCGACCCGATCGTGGTGGCATTCGGCCGGACCTTCCTGGGCGCGCTGATCCTGCTGCCGATCGCGCTCTACACCAAGACGCTCGCCCCGGTGCTCGAGCGCTGGCGCCCGCTGCTGCTGTACACGCTGGTCGAGATCACCGGACCGTGGTTTCTGATCGGGTACGCGGAGACCACGTTGAACAGCTCGACCGTCGGCCTACTGATCGCCGCGGTTCCGCTGGTCGGAGTGGTGATCCTGGCCAAACCCATCCAGGGTCTCGGCGCAAAAGTGTGGCCCAAGTACTCCTTCGCACACGATAGCTTCGACGCACGCCGCATTACCGGCCTGATCACCGGATTCGCCGGTGTGGCGGCACTGGTCGGCTTCGATATCGATCTGACCCAGCCCGCCGCCATCGGCGCCATCGGGCTGACCACCATCGGTTACGCCCTGGGCCCGATCATCATCAACCGCGCACTCGCCGATCTGCCGCCGCTCGGTGTTGTCACCGGATCACTGATTCTGGCCGCGGTGATCTACACACCGTTCGCCGCACTCCGCCGGCCGACACATTTCACCGCCGATGCGTCGTGGTCGGTGCTCGGGCTGGCCGCAATCTGCACGGCCGCGGCGTTCCTGGTGTTCTTCGCGCTGATCAGCGAGGTCGGCCCGGCCCGCGCCACGGTCATCACCTACATCAACCCCGCGGTGGCCATCCTGCTCGGCGTGACCCTGTTGGACGAACCGCTGACCATCGGCATGGGCATCGGCTTCCCACTGGTCATTCTCGGCTCGATCCTGGGCACCGCCCGCGCCCGCACCGCCGAGGAACCGGCCGCGACTCCGGTCAGCCAGTCCTGAGCACCCTCACGCGCTGAAGGTCAGACCGGCGCCGCCGATGATTTTCAGCAGCACCGCGCGCAGCCGCTGCACCTCGGTCGCACCGACGATCGTGTCGAGGTGCGCGTCGAATTGTTCGATCACGTCCAACCCCGCCTCGACCACGGACCAGCCGAGCGGCGTGAGGCGAACCAGCCGCGCCCGCCGATCGGTCGGGTCGGGCGTCACCTCGACATAGCCGCGCGCATCCAGATGCCGCACGAGTTCACCCATCGCCTGTTTGGTCATGCCTGCGCGACCGGCGAGATCGATCAATCGCGTGCCTTCGGGATCGATGACCTGGAACACGGGTGCATGCGCGGCCCGCAGATCGGTGAACCCGGCCGCCGCCAAGCCCGCATCCAACTCGGCCGCGAGCGTTCGCGCGGCGGCCCCGAGCAGATTCCCGAGCGGCGGCGGCCGATCGGCCAATGGATTAGTAAGGCTCTTGACCATTCGGGAGCTCCTTCGTACCTTTAGTCAGGAACCTTACTACTTTTGGATGGTGCACATGACTGTCGTCGGACTCGCAGCGCTGGCCCTCGTGATCGAACTCGGCTGGCTGGCCTTCGCGGGCGGATCGGTCGGGGCGATCACCGCGGTGGTGCTCGCGAGCATTGCGGTGCTCACAGTGACCACCGGCCGGTTCGTGGTCGTCAATACGACGGTGCGAATCCTGTTGGGCGCGTTATTCGCCGGTTCGGTCGCGGACCGGTTCGGGCTACTCGGCGCGCCGGGCGCGGACGGTGTCTCCTGGGGCAGCTATTCGGCCTTCACCGACTACACTCGCACGCTCACACCGCAGGCCCTGGATTGGTCGGTGCCCGCGCTCGCCGCGATCGCGACCGCATCGGAAACCCTCCTGGCCATCGGCTTGATCCTCGGTATCGCCGCGAAACTCAGCGCACGCGCCGCGGCCGTGGTGTTGATCGCCTTCGCGGCGGCAATGTGGACCTCGGTGGGTTTCGACGAAATGTGTTCGTACGGCGTCCTTGTCGTGGCGGGCGGCGCTGCGCTTCTCGGCACCTGCGATACGGCCCTGCACCTCGACAAACTGTTGCGCCGCATACCTGTCGCGGGGCTTCGCAGTGGAATGATGTCGGAGTGACAGCGAACAGTCGAACCGATCCCGCGGACGTGGCGAACACCCGCGCCGCCTATGACGATATCGCCATCCGCTACGCCGAATTCGCCAAGGATCACCTGGCAACACAGCCGTTCGACCGCGCCATGCTCGGCATATTCGCGGAACTGGTGCACGACGGTCGAGTGGCCGACCTCGGGTGCGGTGAAGGCCGAATGACCGCACACCTGTCCGGGCTCGGCCTCGATATCTTCGGGATCGACTTGTCACCGCGGCTGCTCGAATTGGCGCGGGCTCAGTATCCGACACTCGACTTCGAGGAGGGCTCGCTCGAGCACCTCGATATCGGCGACGCCACTCTCGCGGGAATTCTCGTGTGGTACTCGTTCATCCATCTGCCGCCCGAACGAATGCCCGCTGTGTTGGCAGAGTTTCATCGGGTACTCGAGTCAGGAGGGCACGCACTGCTCGCGTTCTTCCACGCACCCGATGTCCAGGATATGGAACCGTTCGACCACAAAGTGATAACCGCCTACCGATGGTCGCCGGATCGGCTCGCCACGCTGGCCGAACAGGCCGGTTTCACGCCGATCGCCCGGTTGGTCCGGGAACCGGATCCCGGCGAGCGAGGCCGCCAGGCGTACCTGCTCCTGGTCAAGGATCGCTGATTCGGCGAACGCGGATCAGCACCTTTCAGTAAGGTTGGGGACAGCGCACAGGGGACATGGCTGTGCGGGCCCTTATCGACATCGTGGTCGTTTTCCTTTTCACCAAAGACCTAAGCACCACACCGTCGTCAGGGGGCGACAGACCATGGAGCTCATTTCTCCGATCGATGCCGTATTTCTGCTCGCCGAATCCCGCGAGCATCCGATGCACGTAGGTTCGCTACAACTATTCGAGGCACCGGAGGACGCCGGGCCCGATTTCGCGCGGCTGACCCACGAGAAGTTGTTGGCGGACAACGAATTCCACCCCACCTTCCGCAAGCGCCCGGCAACCTGGCTCGGCGCACCGCAGTTGGCGTGGACACAGGCCGAGGACGTCGAACTCGGCTATCACCTGCGTCGATCGGCACTGCCGAGTCCCGGCAGCTTCGATCAACTGCTCGAACTCGCCTCCGACCTGCACAGCGCCCTACTCGACCGGCACCGCCCGCTATGGGAGATCCATGTGGTGGAGGGGCTCAACGACGGCCGCTTCGCGCTGTACTCGAAGATGCATCACGCGCTGATCGATGGCGTCACCGCACAGCGAGTGCTGCAGCGAACGCTCACCAACGATCCCACGGCGAGCGAAACACGCGTGCCGTGGAATCTGCCTCGGTCCAAGCGCAAGAGCGAGCCGTCGGGCTCAGTGCTGGGCGGGCTCGCGCGAAATCTCTTGTCGGCAGCCAATTCCGGGCCCGCCGCGCTGCGGGTCGCGCGCGCCGCATTGGTGCAGCAACAGTTGACCATGCCCTTCGAGGCGCCGCGCTCGATGTTCAATGTGCCGATCGGCGGCGCCCGCCGGTGCGCGGTCCGGTCCTGGCCGCTGGAGCGGGTCAAGCAGGTCAAGAAGGCTACCGGCACGACCGTGAACGATGTGGTGCTTGCGATGTCGGCGGGTGCGTTGCGCGCGTACCTGATCGAACAGAATGCGTTGCCTGATAAGCCGTTGATCGCCATGGTTCCGGTCTCGCTGCGGTCCGATGAGGAGGATGCCGAGGAAAGTGGCGTCAAGGTCGGCGCGATCCTGTGCAATCTCGGCACCGATATCGCCGATCCGATCGAACGGCTGCGCGTGGTGAGCGAATCGATGCGCCGCAGCAAAGAGGTGTACAACTCGCTCTCGCCCATCCAGACCATGGCGCTATCCGGGTTGATGCTCAGCCCGCTGGCCTTGACCCTGCTGCCCGGCATGCTGTCGTTCACGAACCCGCCGTTCAATATCGTCATCTCGAATGTCCCGGGCCCGAAGGAACCGCAGTACTGGAACGGCGCGCGCCTGGACGCCTCCTACCCGATGTCGATTCCGTTCGACGGGCAGGCCGTCAACATCACCCTCACCACCAATGTCGACAGTCTGGACTTCGGGCTCGTGGGCTGCCGTCGCAGCGTGCCGCGACTGCACAGCCTGCTCGACCACCTGGAGAATTCGCTGGCCGAACTGGAGCAGTCAGCCTCCTGAACCGTCGAATCACCTGCCACGCTGGTCTATGGGAGGCAGGCGACGATGACTCTTTACGACCACACCGGGCAGACGTACGCGCGGACCAGGCAACCGGATCCGCGCATCGGGGCGGTCATCGATGCCGCCGTGCGCGGCATGGACTCGATCGCCGATATCGGCGCGGGCAGCGGATCCTACGAACCGACCGGCACCGTGATCGCGGTCGAGCCGAGCGAGGTGATGATCGCGCAACGTCCGCCCGCCGCCGCACCTGCGGTAGCGGCGGTCGCCGAGCAGCTGCCGATCCGCACCGATGCCGTCGATGCCGCCCTGGCCATCCTGACCGTGCACCACTGGTCCGACCTCGACCGCGGCATCGCCGAATTGAAACGGATCGCCCGCCGCCGCATCGTCATCCTCACCTGGGACCACACCGTCTACCGCGAATTCTGGCTGGTCCGCGAATATCTGCCCGCCGCGGCCGATACCGATGCGCGCTTGGCCGTCCCACTACCGCGCCTCATCGCCCTACTCGGCGACGTATCGATCACTCCGATCCCGGTCCCGCACGATTGTGTCGACGGCTTCGGCGGCGCGTACTGGCGGCGACCCGAGGCGTATCTGGACGAAACCGTGCGCGCGGGAATGTCGATGCTGGCGATGACACCGGCGGCACTACTCCGGGACGGACTGAACCGACTCCGCAACGATCTCGCCACCGACGCATGGTCCACCCGGCATGCCGAGCTGCTCGAAAAATCCCACCTCGACCTGGGCTACCGCCTCGTCACCGCCGAACTCTGATCCGGTCGACCGGAACGGCTACCCCGAGAAAACTAGAACGTGTTACATTCGATGTCAGGCGTCCGCGCCTGTCGACGAAGCTACCGCCGCGTCATGGCGATATCTGCGGCAGTCGGCCGAATCGGCAGCGCGGGCCGGTGACCAAATATGCAACCCGTTCCAGCACTCGTCAGCCGTTGTGATCCGGCTGCTGAGCAAGTAGGGAGACCAGCACGCCATGCGTACCGAAATCTGCGACCGGCTGGGGATCGAATTCCCCATCTTCGCCTTCACCCATTGCCGCGATGTGGCGGCCGCGGTCAGCAATGCCGGCGGACTCGGCGTGCTCGGTGCGGTGGGTTTCACCGCCGAGGAATTGGAGGTCGAGCTGGCCTGGCTCGACGACCATGTGCACGGTGTGTACGGCGTCGACCTCGTCATCCCGTCGAAGTACGAGGGCAAGGGGATCGATGACCTGACCCCCGAACAGCTGGAAGCCAAACTGGCGGAACTGGTTCCGCAGGGGCACCGGGACTTCGCGGAGAAGCTCCTCAACGAGCACAATGTCCCGCATCTGCCCGACGGTGAGCACCACAACCAACTTCTCGGCTGGACCGCGACCACTGTCGCACCGCAGATCGAGGTGATCCTGCGCCATCCCAAGGCCAAGCTGGTCGCCAATGCCCTCGGCACCCCGCCGCCGGATGTGGTCGAGCAGATCCAGGGCTCCGGACGGCTCATCGGCGCGCTGTGCGGTTCGGTGAAGCATGCGCTCAACCACAAGCGCGCGGGCCTGGATTTCGTTGTCTGCCAAGGCACCGAGGGCGGCGGGCACTGCGGTGAGATCTCCTCGATGGTGCTGTGGCCGCAGGTGGTCGATGCCATCGGCGATATGCCGCTGCTGGCCGCCGGCGGTATCGGCAACGGTCGGCAGGTCGCCGCGGCCATGGCGATGGGCGCGGCGGGTGCGTGGACCGGCTCGCTGTGGCTGACCGTCGAGGAGGCGAATGTGCCGCCCGCACAGATGCAGACCTACATCGAAGCCACCAGCCAGGACACCGTGCGCTCGCGGTCCTGGACCGGTAAGCCGTGCCGCATGCTGAAGAACGACTGGACCGAGGCCTGGGAGGCGCCGGAGAATCCGGATCCGCTGCCCATGCCGCTGCAGATGATGGTGGCCCTGGACGGCGTCAAGCGCGGGCACCGCTATCCCGAAGCCGCCAAGGATGTGAACTTCAATCCGGTCGGTCAGGTCGTCGGCATGATGAACAAGGTGGAGCGCTCCGCCGATGTGATCGCCCGGCTGATCAACGAGTACGTGGAGGCGTGCGACCGCCTGAACAAGCTCAATAGCGCGCTGTAGCAAGCTCGCCGACGCCGCCCCGGCCGACCGGTTGGGGCGGCGTCTTCGTCCTCCCGTGGCTGGGTAGCCGTTCGTCGGCGCACGCGGTATACAGATGATTCGCATTGCTACAGTGCGAGCGCTCGCGTCAGTTTTGGGAGGTCGGCATGTATCCCTGCACCAACCCTCGGTGCGGAAGTCGCGGACATATCGAGCAGGAGTGTCCGAATCTGATGCATGCCGATCTGCCGCAACGGCGAAATCTGGTGGTGCTGGCCGTACTTGCCGTCGCGATCGTCAGCTCCCTCGTGCTCGCCGCTTTCGCCGCTGCGCCGCATTGATATCGACTAGGTCACCGAGAAGTCGTAACGCACACCGGTCAACCGCTCGCTGAGCTCCCACAGTTTGCGCGCGGTCGCGCGACGGTAGGCGAGTGGATTGCGCAGTGTCCGCCGTGGATATCCAGCGAACTCGAAACCCGGTCCCACATAAGAGTTTCCGCGCACCTCCGGCACCGTGGCGGCATACAGCTGCGGCAACGCACCCATGCGGTCGGACTGGGCCAGCGCGAACAGGATCGCCTGCGGAATCGCCGCCAAGACGCCACTCACGCCCTTCTCACCGTTGCGGTCGTAGAGATGGGTCGCCGACACTCCGGGATGCGCGGCCACCGCGCGCAGGTCGGACCCCGCCGCGCGGGACCGGCGCTCGAGTTCGGCGGTGAACAGCAGATTGGCCAACTTGGACTGACTGTAGGCGGGCCAGCGCAGATAGAGCCGCTGCCAATTCGGGTCGAGCCAGTTGATCACGCCGACCCACGCGGCCACCGACGATACGGTCACCACCCGCGGCCGTTCGGCGCGCAGGAGTGAAGGCAGTACGGCACCGGTGAATGCGAAGTGCCCGAGGTGATTCGTACCGAATTGAGCATCGAACCCGTCGGCCGTGCGCGAGCGCGGCACCGCCATCACGCCCGCATTATTGATCAGCAGATCGATCCGCCCGACGGTGTCGTTGATCTGTGCGGCCGCGTGCCCGACCGAGGCCAGATCGGCCAGATCCAGCTGCAGCACTTCGGGTTTCGGCCCGGTGGCCACCACGGTGACCGCATCCAGTGCCGTCGCGGCCTTCCGCGGATTGCGACAGGCCAGCAGCACGTGCGCGCCTTTGCTCGCCAATGCCTCGGCGGTGCGCAGGCCGAGGCCGCTATTGGCGCCGGTCACCACGACGGTCTTGCCGGATTGATCCGCGATATCCGCAATCGTCCAGCGGCGCGGCAGGATTGGTACCGATTTCACAGAGAACTCCTGGTTGAGCTAGGCCGCTTCGTCATCGCGCGCGAAGCCGGGCAGCCATCCGTCGACCAACTCGACGAACGGCCCTGCGCATCGAGCTGCGCGCAGATCCGACGATGCCACCGAACACCCGGCCGCGCATGGCCAGCTCCGGGAGCCCGGTCGGCGCCTTCGGCGACGCTCAGCGACTGCCCGAGCTTCATGGCGCCGCACCCGAGTTCGCCGAGTAGCGCGAACACCTTGTCGGCCGCCCGGTCGATCAGCGCGTCGTCGAGTTCACCGCGCGGCACGCCGGTCATGATGGCCCGCCCGGTCGCGGTGCCCCGGCGCGCCATGATGCCCGTCGGCATACCCGCGAGCTTCGCCGAGCGCGCCGATCCCTCACGGCTGCGGCCGGCCATGGTGACCTCCGCGGAGCCGCGCTCGTCATTGAGCGCATGCGACCTACCTTAAATCGTCTCAGACAGGCGGTCATTCGCCGCGATCTTGTCCGACCGCGGCAACGTCACACCGCTCGGGCGATGTTGAGCGGCACGGAGACAGCAATGGCCCAGACAGTGAATTCGGAAGAATCGAGGAGCGATCAGGCGGTCGCCGCGTGCTCCGCATCCTCATGGCCCTCGGCCCCGACATCGAGCAATTCCTCGAACCGGGCGATCACCTTGTCGTGATACAGCCCGAACAGATCCTCGAACAGCGCGAGCTGCGCATCGGATGGGCCGGAACCGGAATCCCACACCGCGACCAGCGCACGCCATACCAGAACATGCAGATCCGCCGCGCCCGCGAAGAATGCCTCGACGGCCTCGGGTACCTCGAGCACCATCTCGCCGATGGAATTCATGATCGCGCGCTGCATGCTCAGCCCGAGTGCGGTGAGCAGTCGGCGGACCAGGCCGATCTCGATGGCGAGGATCTGCTGGAAATCGGGAACATCCTGTCGGGCAAGCGATTCCAGTTCGTCGATCTCGGCCTTGAGTTCGGCCGGATCGATCTCCTGTTCGCTGCTGGTGTAGGCGAGCAGCGCCTCCATGACGATGCCGCGCTCCACCTCGACGATGTCGTGGAACATCTCGATGGCCACATCCGGCATCGGAACCGAGAACCGGAACAGGTGCCGATACACATCGATGCCGCCCGCCTCACGGACATCGCGGATCGTGAACCCCTTGCCGCGTCGCGCCTCGACGAATCCGTACGACTCCAGCCGACCGAGGGTCAACTGCGCGGTCGCGCGGTTCATATCGAACTCCTCCGCGACCTGACGGACCGACGGCATCAAATCCCCCGGCTGATATTCCCCTGCGGCAACCCGGCGTGCCAGCTCATCGGCAACGTCGGCGACTACCGTTTGGGATCCCATCGAGATGCCACCTTTCGACTCGGTTCCGAATACGTCCCAGACAGTCTATGCTCTCCTGTGCGAGACTGCACCTGTGTAACACTGGTCAGCGTGCGGTGTGAGGTGAGTCATGACAATTCCGCGTGGCGACGGTCGATCGGCCGAAAGTTCGACCACTAGACGTGCACGCCTTTTCGCGATGAGGTCGAACGGTAAACCTCCAGTTCGCACGGCGGTTCGCAATGCGAAATTGGCCGCGCTGCCGGTCGCTTTCGCGGGCCGTCAGGCCGCGGGCGTTGGTAAGCGCGCGCTGGGCCGACCGGCCGGTGAGGTCAATCGCGAAATCCAGATGCGCACCGCCCAGCACATCTTCGAGGTACTCGGCGAGTTGAAGGGCTGTGCGGCCAAACTCGGTCAGCTGCTTGCCATTTACGAGCTCGCACTTCCGTCGGATCTCGCCGAGCCGTACAAGATCGCGCTGAGTCGGCTACAGGATTCCGCGCCCGCGATGCTCCCGCGCTCGGTGCACGCGGCGATGGCCGCCAGTATGGGGGAGAACTGGCGTTCGCATTTCCGGGAATTCGACGATCGGCGCGCGGCCGCGGCCTCGCTCGGCCAGGTGCATCGCGCGGTGTGGCGCGACGGTACGCCCGTCGCGGTGAAGGTGATGTACCCCGGCGGTAAGCAGGCGGTCGCGAACGAGCTGGATCAGCTGCGCCGGATCTCCATGCTGGCAACGGTTTTCGTGCCCGGCGCGGACGTCAAAGGCGTGACCGAGGCGATCTGCGCCTGTGTGCTCGACGAACTCGACTATGCGGCCGAGGCCGAATCTCAGCGGATCTTCGCGGCGGCCTATGCCGAGGATCCGGATTTCTACATTCCGCGGGTGATCGAACAGCGCGGCGATGTGCTCGTCACCGAATGGCTGGAAGGTACGCCGCTGCCGCGCGTCATCGCCGCCGGTACGCGCGCCGAACGGGATCGGGTCGGCATGCAGCTGGTTCGGTTCATGGCCTCCAGTTGGATCCGCAGCGGTCTGCTCTACGGCGATCCGCATCCCGGCAATTTCCGGGTGCTGCCGGATGGGCGACTCGGCGTCGTCGACTTCGGGGCCTGCACACCGTGGCCGACCGAGGGTTTCGAGGAATTCGCCTTCGACTACTGCGATGCGCTGTTCAACGGCGGGCCCGCGGAATTGGAGGCGGCGGCACGTCGGCACGGCTTCTGCGAACCGGGCCGGGTACTCGATGCCGAGGATCTGTTCCATGTGGTCGCGCCGTGCGTCGAACCCTTCCGGCATGCGAATTACCGGTTCACCATGCGCTGGCTGCGCAAACAGGTACTGCGAGTGACGAATCCGCGGCTGTCGAATGCCCTGCGTCAGGGCACCATGCCCGCGCGCTTCACGCCGTTCGCGCGATCGATGCTGACGCTGATCGGTGCGATCGGCCAGTTGGAGACCGAGGGTTCGTTCCGCGATGAGGTCGGGCGCTGGCATCCGACGCTGCACGAGTTGGTTACTCGGCCCGTCGAGGAGGGCGCGGTGCCGGTCGATCTGGCGGCGGCTCGGCGCAAGCGCGCCGAATCGGATGCACGCCGGATGTCTGTCGGCTGAGGACAACCGCGCTGACCTGCTCGGACGCCGCGGGCGGAATACCCGAGACATCACGTCTCAGACAGTTTCGCCACAGTCCGCGGACCGGGGCATTCCGGCGTCGATGAACCTCCGGCGTTCCCTGGGCTCGCGGCCCACCTGTTCACCTCCGACGATTCCGGCTTCTCGGCGATGGGTGGATGCCTATCAACGCGGGGCCTCGATCGGCCGATCACCGCCCGGCTGTCGGGCACTTCCCCGGATTGCTCAACGCGCCAACCACTCTCGCCAATACGGGTGGATGAGCATGGCCAATTCGTCGTAACCTGCCGCCCCGGGATGTGCGCCGTCACCCGCGCGCACCTCGCGCATCCATACCGCGCTGTCGCGCAGCGGTTGATGGACGCGCACGTATGGGACCGCTGCGGCAGCACAGATCTCGGCAAAGTGCTCGTCGAGCGCGGCGGTCCTGGCATTCTGCTCGGTGTCATCGATGGGCGGCGGCGCAACGACCAGGACCGGAAGCTCGGCGGCCTGTGTCAGCAATTCGGACAGATTGGCCGCCGATTGCTCGGGTGCGACTCGGGTCCGTCCTCCGATGAGCGTGGTGTCGTTGATGCCGAACGAGACAACCAAGCGAGCATCGGAGCCGTCCGGAAATCGGGGCGCGCATTCGGTCTGCCACCGGCCGAGGATCTCGGTCGAGGTCTGCATCCGCACACCCAGGTTGTATGTGGTGAGCGGCTGGCCGTTCGCATACGTCTGGGCGGCCAGGCGGCCGACCCAGCCGAGGCACTGCGGGTCGCCGACACCCGCGACGAAAGAATCACCGATGAAGCACACACGTAGGTCGTTCCACACCTGGTGATCTTCGCAATTACTCACCGTGGACCAGGTCCCGGCCACCGCCGGGGCACGGATTCCGGTCGTGCCCGTTAGGATCGCTGTGGTCATTCGGGAGGGATTGAAGTTGACAGGGGTAGCCGAATCCGCGGTGACCGCGGCGCCGCCGTGGTTCACAGATTTATTCGCGCACAGGCGCTGGATTCGCCGAGTCGAACCGTTTCCGCATATCTATGCCAGGGACGTGTTCGTGCCCGAGTTCTACCGGCGGCTGGCCGATGAGTTGGCGCGGGTGCGCCGGGAGCGGCCGGAGGCGTTCGGGGCGGTGGCGGCGGATTACGGTGCGGTCGGTGCCTCGCTGGCGGGGCTGCGGGACGGTCCGTTGGCGCTGTTCCTCTCGCGGGAATGGCATGACCTGATCGCACGGGTGGCGGGGGTGGCGACGACCGGTGATGTCGAAGGGGCGGTGCACCATCATCCGCCGGGTAGTCCGTCGGGATCACCGCACAATGATCTGAATCCGGCGTGGTTCAAGGGATCGGCGCCCGAGCCGGGCGAGGTCGGTACCGTGGATCCGGAGGTGGATCCGAAGACCGGCCCGCGGACGCCGGAGGTCTTCGCGCGGGAGACGGTGCGCGCCGTCGCGGTGCTGTTCTATTTCGGCAATCCGGACTGGCAGCCGGGCGATGGCGGCGAGACCGCGCTGTATGCGCATATCGGCACGAATCCGGTTCCCGCACTGACGATTCCGCCACTGGACAATTCGCTGCTGCTGTTCGAGTGCACACCGCGCTCCTGGCACACGTTCGTCGGCAATAACGCCGCAGCGCGCAATAGCGTGGTGATGTGGCTGCACCGGCCGAAAGAAGATGCAGTGCGGCGCTGGGGAGGAGACAGCATTGCGCAGTGGCACTGAACGCCGGGTATGTCTGCTCACCGGAGCCGGAGGCGTCCTCGGTGACACCTTCTGCCGGGGTCTGTACACCGACTACGACATCATCGCGGTCTGCCGCGATCGCACCCCGGCCGCACCGTCCCAGCTCGAATGGTTCGTCGATCCCTTCGAACCGGAAATGCCGGTGCCGGAGAACGATTCGCGGATCTTCGTGATCAAGGCCGACCTGGCCGAAGCGGGTGAAGTCGAGCGTGTCGTCGATATCGCACTTGCCCGCTTCGGGCAGATCGATCTGCTGGTCAACAATGCCGCGCACAGCCGATTCCAGCCGCGCGGCATCGTCGACGGCGATGCCGCGCTCGACGAATTCGATCCGCATTTCGCGGTCAATGTCGGTGTGCCGCTGCGTTTGTCGGCTCGCTTGGCGCAGCGGAGCTGGGTGCACGCCGGGGACGAGAACCGGGCCCGCAATCGCAATATCGTGAATGTCTCCAGCATTGCCGGCTCGCGGGTGTACCCCGGCGGGCAGGCGCTCTACGCGGCGTCCAAGGCGGCGCTCAACCACCTGACCCGCCATATCGCGGCCGAATTCGAGGAGTTCGGCATGCGGGCTAATGCCATCGCGCCCAATGATTTTCCCGCGACCGTGTCCACCGAACAGGTGGTGCGGGCCATTGTCGAGCTCGATCGAGGCCGGATGAGCGGTGAAATCTTCACAGTCGGAGCGCAGGCCCAGGGCGTCACGTACCAGGACGCCCACTGACCTATGCCGTTCCGGTGATCTCTCCGGACATCGTCCAGAGCCGTTGCGCGAGTTCGGCATCCACGGCCTGCCTGTTCCGCGGCTCCTCCACCTTGAACCGGTGGAAGTACTTGCCGTTGATCTCGTCCGGCGTTGTCGCCAAGTGCACCAACGGATCCGCGCCTTTGTCTGCCCTGATGAAGAAGGGCCGCGACAGCGGCGATCGGATGAACGCGCCGAGCCCGAGCGGAGCATTGTCGTAGACGTGGGTGGCGACCGCGCCCGGATGGAATGCGGCGGTGACCAGCCCGGTGCCCTCGGTGCGGCGGGCCAGTTCCCTGGTGAAGATGATGTTCGCGAGCTTGGAAGTGCCGTAGACGCCCAACTGGTTGAACGAGCCGGTCGAAGCGTTGACGGTGTCGAGGTCCAGCTTCGCCATCCGGTAGGTCATGCTCGCGGTATTGACCACCCTGGCCTGCGACTGCACCAGCCGGTCCAGCAGCAGGGCGGTCAGCAGGAACGGCGACAGGTGATTGACCTGAAAGGTCAGCTCATTGCCGTCATCGGTGACGGTGCGTTTCGCCCATGCGCCGCCTGCGTTATTGGCGAGCACATCGATGCGCGGATAGCGATCGAGGAGCTGATCGGCGAGTTTGCGCACCTCGTCGAAGCGGGCGAAATCGGCGATGAACGGCTCCGCGCCGACCCGCGTCGCCACCTCGGCGGTGCGCTCCGGCGAGCGCCCGACCACCGCGACGCTCGCGCCGCGCGCCACCAGCTTCGCCGCAGCCTCGGCGCCGATGCCGGAGCTGGCGCCGGTCACCACCACCGTCTTCCCGGATAGATCCTGTGCTGCCATGTCCTGCCTTCCGTCGGCTGATTCGTCCTGATCCTCATCGGCTGGGACGGATTCGGCAAGACCGACTACTGACCGGTAGGTCGGCGGGGCGAACTCGCCAGGACGCCCAGGCCCAGCCATCCGGGGAACTACTGGCCCGCAACGGTAAGTTAGGCACACCCAACACCGGCAGAGGCCCGGGGGAGGCGGACGAGCGGAGCCAGAGATGCGAGTTGACGGGCGGGATATCCCGGTCACGGGGAGCCTGCTGCAACCGCTGATCCGGCGGACCAGTGACATCATCCGCGTCGTACTCGCGGCACTGTGGGTCGGCGTGGTCGTCGCCGCCTCGCTGATCACCAGGCCGGAGTGGCTGGCGCTGGAACGCTCGGTCTCGAATATCGTCGGCTTCCTCAACCCGGACCAGTCCAATCTGGTGTACCTGGTCTACGGCATGGCGATTCTGGCGCTGCCGTTCGCGATCCTCATCGAATTGATCATCGGCAGGCAGTGGAAGCTACTCGCGGGCTACGCGGCCGCGGGATTGGTCGCGGGCTTGCTGCTATCGATCACCGGCACGGGATTGTCCGCGCCGCAATGGCATCTGCAGGTACCGGATCGGCTCGATACCTTCCTGTCGCAGTTCCTGGACGATCCGCGCTGGATCGCCATGCTCGCGGCGGTGCTGACCGTATCCAGTCCGTGGCTGCCGACCCGGCCGCGGCGCTGGCTGTGGTTCCTGTTGCTGGCCTTCGCACCGATCCACCTGGTGGTCAGCACGGTCGTGCCCGCGCGGGCCATGTTCGGACTCGCGGTCGGCTGGTTGGTCGGCGCGGTGATCGTGCTGGTGGTCGGCACCCCGGCGCTGGAGGTGCCGCTGGATGCGGCGGTGCGGGTGCTGGCCAGGCGCGGACATACCGTCACCGCGTTCACCGTGGTGCATCCCGCCGGTCGCGGTCCGCTGGTGCTCGCGGCGGCCATCGATGGTCCCGAGCGCGAGTTGACCGTCGAGCTGTTCGGCAAGAATCAGCGCAGCTTCGGTGCGCTGCGTCAGCTGTGGCGCTGGCTCACCTTCCGCAGCAGTGAAACCGCGGCGCTGCACGGCTCCATGCACCGCGCCGTCGAGCACCGTGCGCTGGTGGCCATCGCCGTCGGCGAAATGGGCCTGGCCGCCTTGCAGCAGGTCGCCGTCGCGGCGCTGGAACGTGGCTGGATGCTGTACGCGCACACCATGCCTCGGGGTAAGCCGCTCGACGAAACCTCCGATGACGACCTCGCCGGGGTATGGAAATCGCTCGCCGCACTGCACTGCGGCCAGATCTCGCACGGCGATCTGCGGCCCGCCGAGATCCGAATCGAGAACGGCGAAACGCTGTTCAGCGGATTCGTCAATGCGGAATTCGGCGCGTCCGATAAGCAGCGACAGTCCGATGTCGCGCAGTTGCTGGTCTCGACCACCGCGGTCTTCGGCAAGGAAGCCGCGGTGCGCACCGCCATCGAAACGCTCGGCGAGCAGACGGTACTGACCGCGGCGAGCCGGCTCACCAAGTCCGCCATGCCCGCCGGCATCAAGAAGTCGATCCCGGACTGGGGCGAGGTGGTCGCCGCGGCGCGCGACGAGGTGCGCAAGCAGACCGGACAGGACAAGATCGAGGCCGAGCAGATCACCCGGTTCAGCCGCAATCAGATCATCCAGTTGGTGCTGCTGATCGGGCTGGTCTATGTCGCCTATCCGTTCATCAGCGCGGTGCCGACCTTCTTCTCGCAGCTGCGGACCGCCAACTGGTGGTGGGCGCTGCTCGGGCTGGCCGTCTCGGCGCTGACGTATATCGGTGCGGCGGCAGCACTCTGGGCTTGCGCCACGCGCCTGGTCAGCTTCCGAAATCTGGTGATCATGCAGATCGCCAATACGTTTGCCGCCACGACCACCCCCGCACGAGTCGGCGGATTGGCCTTGAGCGTGCGCTTCCTGCAGAAGGGCGGACTCGGCGCGGTGCGCGCCACCGCCGCCGTCGCGTTGCAGCAGGCGGTGCAGGTGATCACCCACATCAGCCTGTTGATCCTGTTCAGCGTCGCGGCGGGCACCTCGGCGAATCTGTCGCATTTCGTACCCGACGCCACCGTGCTCTATCTGGCCGCGGGTGTGGGTGTCGGCATTATCGGCACCTTCATGTTCGTGCCGAAACTGCGGCGCTGGCTGAACAATTCGGTGCGTCCGCAGTTGCAGGAGGTGCTCGGCGAACTCGGCGATCTGGCCCGGGATCCGAAGCGCTTCCTGGTGATCGTGCTCGGCTGTGGTGCGATCACGATCGGTCAGGCACTCGCGCTGTGGGCCAGCGTCGAGGCGTTCGGCGGTGGCGCGTCGTTCATCACCGTCACCATCGTCACCATGATCGGCGGCACGCTGGCCTCGGCCGCGCCGACACCCGGTGGCGTCGGCGCCGTCGAGGCCGCGCTGATCGGTGGTCTCGCCGCCTTCGGCCTGCCCGCGACCATCGCGGTGCCGTCGGTACTGCTCTACCGCGTGCTCACCTGCTGGCTGCCGGTGTTCTGCGGTTGGTTCACGATGCGCTGGATGACATCGAAGGACATGATCTGACTCAGGCGTCCTTGGTCGCCACCAGTATGCCGGTCGTCGGTGGGATCGCGGTGAAGTCCATCGCTCCGAATCCCGCTGCCCGCAACGCTTCTCGATAGCGGCGAATATCGATGGCCGCCAGTGGGTCCGCGTGGTGTCCCGGCGCGTGCGGGTCATCGGTGCGGCGCGCGGCGAACCGGGACATGATGCGAACCGCCGCGGGCAGAACTTTTCCGGTCGGGTGGGTATCGGCGAGCAGCAGTCGGCCGCCGGGGCGTAGCACCCGGAACATCTGTTTCAGCGCCGCTGTGCGGTGTGCCTCCGGAATGTGATGCATGACGAAGGTCGACGTGACCACATCGATCGAACCGTCGGGCAGGTTCAGCGACTGGGCGGCGCCAACTTCGAAACGGCAGTTGGCGGAGCCGGCACGGCCGGTCGCGTAGTCGATCATCTCCCGGGACGGGTCGATACCGATCACTCGCCCGGCCGGTCCGACTCGATCGGCGAGCGCCCGGACGAGTTGGCCCGGGCCGCAACCGATATCGACGACATGATCCCCGGTAGCCGCACCGCTCAGCTCGACGATTCGCGTGTTCAGGCTGCCGACCCGGCCGAGCAAGAAGGCCGATTTCACGGCGAGGTAGCCGCGCGGTTTGGTGATAAGAATGCCGATCTCGGAGTTCCGGTCAGCATGTGCGTTAGTGGACTGTTGTGTGTTTCCGGTCATGAGTTCATAATCGGACCAGATGACCGGATAGACCAGAAGCAAAAGTGCGGATATCGTGCCATTGCGAACGGATTCGCACTATCTGTACGGAAACGCGGTATTCGCGTTCGGAGGATGCCGATGACCAGCACCGATCGCCGGGTGCGGCGCACCAAGAGCCTGCTGCACCGTGCATTGATCGAGCTGATGATCGAATGTGGCTATGACCGGATCACGTTGCAGGACATTCTGAATCGCGCCGATGTCGGACGCTCCACCTTCTACGCGCACTTCCGAGACAAAGACGATCTGCTACTGGTCAGCAGTACGGAGTACCTGCGCGCAGCGGTCGCCGATGTCGAATCGGCCGCGAATGATCCTGACGCACCGGAACATTCGGAACCACTCGCACCGCTGTACACGCTGTTCCGGCTGGCATCGGCGAATCCGGAGGTCTACCGGGCGCTGCTGGGTCGCAGGGCGACCGGAGTGCTGTTGCGCTCGACCCGGCGCATGGTGGAAGAGATTCTCACCGAACAACTTTCGGGTCGCCTGGATATGGACGACGAAGAATTCGCGGTGACGATGACGTTTCTGTCCTGGGGCGTCGTCGGCCTGCTCGGCTCGATCGCGGATGCGGAGCCGCCGCTGCCCGCAGCCGAAACCTACCGTCGGCTCGAAGTTCTGGTCGGGCCCGGCCTGACGAACCGGGTGTCGCACACCGAACGGGTCAGCCGCGCAGGCCGTTGATCCACGCAGGTCGGCCTGCGGGCACAACCTTCACACCGATGCGCCGATCAGCTCCAGCGCCTGCTCGGCGGTGCGGCAGCCTGCCGTGGTCAGTTCGAGATTCGCCAGCGAGGCAGTGTGGGCTTGCGGGTCGGCCGCGGTGACGCAGTCCGCCACCGGATGCACGGCGAAGCCGAGATCCGTTCCGTTCCTGGCGGTTTGCTCGACCGCCAGATTGGTCGCGACACCGGTGATGAACAAGGTATCGACGCCCTGTTCGTCGAACCATTCGGACAAGGCACCACCCGCTAGCGCGGAGAGCTTCTGATTGTCGAACACCACAGTCGGCTGTTCGACCATCTCGGGAATCAACCGGGAACCGGAGGCTTCGGGCCGGAATTCGGTCTGCGCCGCGGCCACCGAGCGCATGAATCCGGTATTGCGGACCAACCCGCCCTCACCGACCGGAATAACGAACCGCACGAAGACAACCGGTAATCCGGTCCGTGCCACCGCGTCGTGGAAGCGCACGGCCCGCGGCACCACCCCGCTCGCCGCGACCGGACCGGCCAGCATCGGCCCGAAGAACCCCTCGGGCCGAATGACATTCACCTGCCAGTGCACCGCTAGTACGGCGGCGCGGATGCGTGGGATCGCCATGCGGTGATCGTGACGCATCGGCGCCGCCGATGTCTTCGATTCGGCGAAAGCTCAGGACGAATAGTCCTTGCGCAATTGCACTTTCACGACCTTGCCGCTGGCATTGCGTGGCAGCTCGGCCACGATCACCAGATCCTTGGGGTGCTTGTAGCGCGCCAGGTTCTCGTTGAGGAACGGCGCCAGCTCGTCGAGGGTGAGCTCGGCATCCGGATCGGCAAGGGCGACAACGGCAACCGGCACCTCGCCCCACTTCTCGTGCGCCCGCCCGACCACCGCGGCCTCGCGGATCTTCGGATGTGCGAAGAGCACATTCTCCACCTCGGCGCAGTAGATGTTCTCGCCGCCGGAGATGATCATGTCCTTCTTGCGGTCGACCACCCAGAGGAAGCCCTCCTCGTCCGCGCGGACCAGGTCACCGGAGTGGAACCAGCCACCGGCGAAGGCGTCGGCGGTCGCCTCCGGCTTGTTCCAGTAGCCCTGCATGAGATTCGGTCCGCGATAGACGATTTCGCCGATCTCACCGGGCGCGACATCGTTCATCTCATCGTCTACGACGCGGGCCTGGATGGTCGGGATGGGCTTGCCGACGGAACCGAGCTTGCGGATCGCGTCCTTACCCTCGAGCACACAGGTTATGGGGGACATCTCGGTCTGGCCGAAGACCGCGACATTGACCGCGTCCGGGAAGCAGTCGGCCATGGCCCGCAGCACGGTATCGGAAGCCGGGGCCGCACCCCAGCTGAGCACCTTCAGCGCGAGCTTGCGCTGCTTGACCGTCGGCTCCTCGCAGATCAGCTGCCACTGCGCGGGCACGCAGAAGGCGGTGGTGGCCTGCTCGCGCTCGACGGCATCGAGGAATTCGGTGGGATCGAAGGCACCGAGCGGATGCAGCACGATCTTGCCGCCGAGCATGAAATACGGTGCGAGACTGCCGAGTCCGGCGATATGGAACAGCGGTGAGGTGCAGAAGCCGACCGAATCGGGACCGATATCCGTGGCCCGAATACTGGTCACCGCTTGGGCATTCATATTCGCGTGGGAAAGCACCGCGCCCTTCGGGCTGCCGGTGGTGCCCGAGGTGTACATGATCAGCGAGGGGGTGTCCTCGGGAATGTCCAGCGGCGTATGCGGTTCGCCGCCCTCGGCCAGCACATCGTCATAGCCGAGTACCGATTCGGTGGTCTGGCCGCCGATCACGACGCAGGTCGCCAACTCGGGCGCCTGGCCCTGTACGGCGGTGGCCAACGGCTGCAACATGGCATCGGTGACGATCGCCTTGGCGCCGGAGTCGCTGACGATATACGCGACCTCGGGCGGGGTGAGCCGGAAGTTCACCGGGACCGCGATGGCGCCGAGTGCGTTGATGCCGAAGACGGCCTCGAGGTATTCGGGATAGTTCAGCGCGAGGATAAGCACCCGGTCACCGAAGCCGATGCCGCGGCGGGCGAGCGCGTCGGCGAACTTCAGCGAACGCTCGTGCAACTGCCGCCAGGTGGTGTCCACACCACGGAACCGCACGGCGACCGCGTCCGGGCGCATCTGCGCATGCGATGCGATCTGGTTGTTCCAGTGGTTGCGCCGCGACCTGATCGGCTCGTCGAGCGCCTGTGCACCGGTGGTCATGCCACTCCTCTCGAACCGCCAACCGTGCGCCGGTGTATCCGACGGCGTCGACGGGCTGAACTGAGAGCAGAATAACAACTAACTTAATCCGGCGGCAAGCGACCGCGATGGGAATCGCTGTTAATCATCTCGACATGAAGACTGCGGACTAAAGATTGACTCTAGCTGCATATTTATTGGCTATCTCGATAGTTGCCTCGCGACTTCGCGCGCATACAGAGGCCGATGCGATGCGAATCCCGGCTCACTTACGAGTTGATCAGCAGACGATTCCCGTGTCACCATCACTGCATAAGGGCGCCACTGGCACGCCCCGCAACGCATAGGAGAAGCGCAATGCTGCGTACCAGGTTCACCGAGACATTCGGCGTCGAGCACCCGATCGTGCAGGGCGGCATGATGCATGTCGGCCGCGCCGGCCTCGTCGCGGCCGTCGCCAACGCGGGCGGGCTCGGTTTCATCACCGCGCTGACCCAGCCCACCCCCGACGACCTGCGCAGAGAGATCGCGCGGACCAGGGAGTTGACCGATAAGCCGTTCGGCGTGAACGTCACGATCCTGCCGTCGATCAATCCACCGCCGTACGCCGAATACGTGCAGGCGATCATCGACAGCGGCGTCAAGATCGTCGAGACCGCGGGCAGCAATCCGGAACCCTTCCTGCCGTACTACCGGGAGGCCGGTATCAAGGTGCTGCACAAGTGCACCAGCGTGCGGCATGCCTTGAAGGCGCAGCGTATCGGCGTCGACGGCGTCAGCATCGATGGTTTCGAATGCGCGGGACATCCCGGTGAGGACGATATTCCCGGCCTGATCCTGATCCCGGCCGCCGCACGGGTGCTCGACATTCCGATGGTCGCTTCGGGCGGCATCGCCGATGCCCGCGGTCTGGTGGCCGCGCTGGCACTCGGTGCCGATGGTGTGAACATGGGCACCCGCTTCCTGTGCACGCAGGAGTCGGCGATCGACCAGAAGGTCAAGGAACAGATCGTCGCCAACTCCGAACTCGATACCCAGCTGATCTTCCGGACCATGCGCAACACCGCGCGCGTCGCGGATAACGAGATCAGCCGCAAGGTCGTCGAAATCGAAAAGGCCGGTGGCACTTTCGACGATGTCCGCGATCTGGTCGCGGGTGCGCGCGGACGACGCGTCTTCGACGAGGGCGATCTCGACGCGGGCATCTGGTCGGCAGGCCTGGCCCAGGGCCTCATCCACGACATCCCGTCCTGCGCCGAACTGATCGGCCGGATGGTCGCCGAAGCGGAGGAACTCATCACCGCGCGGCTCGCGGAGAAGGTGGTCGCCTAGCTGTTCGTTGCGAGCTCTGGGCCGGGCCGCCCAGGGCTCGTCCGATAGTCGAGCCAGACCCAGCGCAGTCCATCGACGGGTGACCGCGACCGAGGTCGAGCGAGACGCTGACCTACGATGACCTCGACTACCAACCAAAGGACGGTCATCCGTGTCGGAAGCGTTCGACTGGTCTCTGCCGAAGACCTACATCCTGCCGGTGGATATCGACGGTTACCTGTCCATGCCCGAGGACATGGCGCGCAATGTCGAGATCAGAGACGGAATGATCATCCACTGCGAATCCGCCCCGCCGAATCACAATGCGATAGCCCGAAATATCGAGCGTGCACTGCTCGACGGCCATGCCAAACGCGGTTCGGCCGAGCCCTGCTTGCGGGTCAACCGGGATGTGGACATGTTGGTCTCGGAAGTCCCCTTTCACTACAAGCGACCGGACGTCATCGTCTACCGCTGCATCGATGAGCCTCGGCCGAAGTGGCGGATGAAGCCGACAGCCGCGGACACGGTGCTCGTGGTCGAGGTTGTCTCACCGACCACGATCACCGCCGACCTGGTCGATAAACGTGCCGAGTATGCCCGGTTCGGTATCCAGCATTACTGGATCGTCCGGATGGCGAATGAGGACGGTCCCGCGGTTTCGATCGAAATGCTGACGCTCAACTCTGCCGGGGAGTACGTCTCGGCGGGGCATCACACCCGATCGGATCGTTGTGCCAGTGCGATCGATTCGCTGGTGCCGTTCGAGGTGCACGCCAGTTGGCAGCAGCTCGACGAGGGCATCGACTGAATTCCCGACCCGACCAGGCCGGTTACCGCTTCCGTGCTGCGAGCGCCTCGACCGCCGCGTAGTCGTGGGCGGCGACGATTTCGATGCCGTCGGGTAGGGCGTGTAGGCGGTGGATGGTGGCGAAGGTGGCATCGCGGTCGGCATCGAAGAGTTGGCCGGGCATGGGTGCTTTCTCGCGGATCAGCTCGACCTGGAGTTTGTTCCACACCGCGTCGCCCGCGAGCAATACCCGGGTGCCGTCGTCGACCGCGAGCAGTACGCCGATGCTGCCCGGTGTATGTCCGGCGAGGTCGACGAGCAGCACCGAACCGTCACCGAACAGGTCCAGGCTGCGCGGGAATGTGAGCACCGGCGGGCCGTCGAGTTCGAAGGTGTCGAAGGTGCGCCCGCGCAGTGGGCCTCGGGCAACGCCGACCGGCGCATGCGGGCCGTCGAGGGCCCAGGCGCGTTCGACGGCGGGTAGTCGGATGGTCGCGGAATCGGGCAGTTCCAGCAGGCCGGAGATGTGATCCCAGTGCAGGTGGGTCGGCAGGACGAAATCGATCGCGTCGACGGCGATATCGCGGGCGGCCAGCGCGTCGGAGAGCCCGAGCACCGGCTTATCGGGCGCGACCAGCAGTGGAATCGGGAACGGCAGCTCGGGCAGCACGCGATCGTGCACACCCGCGCACAGGGCCGGATCGACCAGGAATCGCGCCTTGGGATGTTCGATCAGATAGGCCGACATGGTCATCGGCAGTTCGCGCAGGCTGCGCACGCCCTCCGCGACGATCGCGGCTGGCGCGGCCATGCGGGCCTGCATCAGGACGGTGAGCCCGACGGTCACCTCGGTCCGCGGCAGCGGGACCGGCTCCAGACCGGCCAGCAACGCGGTATCGGGGCGACGCGGGCGCAGCAATCGACCAGGCGTGGCCGCCAATGCGGTGCAGCAACGCAGCACGGTCGACAGAGTGGGCGTCCGCTCGGTTCCGGATTCGGGCACGGTGCCACCGTAGGCGATCACGGTAAACGGCGAAAGAGCCGGGTATGCAGGACAATTCCGGACAATCCACCCGCCTGAGGGACACCTTGATCGCGCCGATATCTACGGCATAATCGCAGGGGGTACCGGCGTGGGGGCACCAGCCCTCCGGCGACGGGAGGAGGACGGATGGGGCCTGATCTTCCGGACGGGCAGGGTGTTGTCTCGAGCGACCTGCGAACAGTCGCCGACGGTATTTCGAATAGAACCGGTTCGCGACGTGCCGCGCTACTGAGCGCTGCCACCGTCGCCATCGCCGACCTGCTGAATGTCGATGCCGCAAAGGTCTCGACCAATGCGCCGTTCAGCGATCTCGGCCTCAGCTCGCTGCAACTGGCGCGGCTGACGGCGCATCTGGAAGATGCCATGGGAGTCGAGGTTTCGCTCACCACCCTCTACGACCATCCGGACATCGAGCAGCTTGTCGAGTATCTCGCGATGCGATGAGCACCGCCGATACCGCCTCCGTCCGGCCGAATCCGCCGGTATCGATCGTGGGCATCGGCTGCCGGGTGCCCGGCGCGCCGAATGTATCCGAGTTCTGGCGGATGCTGTGCGATGGCCGGGATGCCACCGGTGCGCCTCCGCCCGGTCGACCTGGCACGCGCCACGCCGGATATCTCACTGATGTCGACGCGTTCGACAACGACTGGTTCGCGATCTCCGGTCGCGAAGCCGCGCTGATGGATCCGCAGCAGCGGCTGGCACTCGAGGTCGCGATCGAAGCGCTCGACGATGCCGGAATCGGCTATCGCACCAGGGGTTCCGGGGCGGCGGTGGTATTCGGTGCGTGCGCCTACGATCACGGCATCGCGGTGCTCGGCCGCGACGGGCACGATGCGCCGTACGCGGTCACCGGATCGGCGCTCAGCATCATCGCCAACCGGCTGTCCTATGTCCTCGACCTGCACGGACCGAGTCTGGTGGTGGACAGCGCCTGTTCGTCCTCGCTGGCCGCGGTGGATCTCGCGGTGCGTCTGCTGGCCGATGAGGCGGTGCCGTTCGCGATCGTCGGCGGGGTGAATCTCACGCTGCTGCCGCATACCTCGGAGTACCTGGCCGAAGGCGGGTTTCTCGCGCCCGACGGGCGATGCAAACCATTCGATGCCGCGGCCGACGGATATGCCCGCGGCGACGGATGCACGGTCGTGGTGCTGCGGCGCACCGCCGATGCGCTGCGCGACGGGCATCGGGTGTATGCGGAAATCCTCGGCACGGCAGTCGGTTCGGACGGGCGGTCCAACGGGCTGTACGCGCCGAACGGCCGGGCCCAGCAGGAGGTTGTTCGTACTGCCTGGGCACGGGCCGGACTCGATCCACATGATGTCGGTTACGTCGAATGCCACGGCACCGGAACGCCATTGGGTGATGCGGTGGAGGTGGGTGCGCTCGCCGCGGTCGTCGGCAGCGACGCCGAACCGACCTGGATCGGCTCCCTCAAATCCAATATCGGACATCTGGAGGCGGCCGCCGGAATCACCGGAATGGTCAAGGCGGCGCTGTCCATTCGACACGGTGTAATCCCGCCGACTATCAATTTCCACACCGAGAACCCGCTGCTGAAGCTCACCGAACACGGACTGCGGGTACCGACCGAGCCTGTCGACTGGACCGACACACCGGTGTGTGCGCGACGTGCCGGAGTCAGCTCATTCGGATTCGGCGGGACGAACGCGCACGTGGTGCTACGCGGTCTCGAGGCAGCGGGCCACCGGAGTTATGAACCGCCCGTATTGCTTCCGGTCACCGGTCGCGACATTGCGGAGCTGCGGTCGCACGCGCTGCGGTGGGCCGAGCTGCTCGAGGGTGCCGGCGCGAGCGAGGCCACGCAAGGCGGTTTCGGCGACGGCGCAAGCGGCGATTCACACGAGCGCGTCAGCGGTAGTTCGCGCGAGGGCGCTAGTGGCGGTTCGCGCGAGGGCATGGGCGCGGCGACCGACGCGATTGTGACGAGCTACTCGGGCGCGGGGAGTGGCGATCGCGAAATTCTCCGGCAATTCGCGGCTGCTGCGGCGCGGTTGATACCTGAGAATGCCCGGGCCGCAGTGGTTGCGCGGGATCTGAACGATGCGGTGGACCAGTTGCGGGCGTTGGCGGGTGGGGAGTCCGGGGGTGGGGTGATCGGCGCTGGTTCGGTGCGGCGGCGGGGTGGCGTGCTGTTCCTGTTTTCTGGGCAGGGTGGGCAGTATTCCAAGATGGGGCGGGGTCTGGCGGCTCGTTATCCGGTATTCGCGCAGGCGGTGACCGCTGCCGCGGATGCAATTGCGGCGGCGGATGGCGGGCGAGTATGGACGCCGCGCAACGGGTTCACGCTCAGCGGTGCGGCGAGCAACGGAAGCAGTGCGACCGAACTCGTGCAACCGGCGATCTTCGCATTCCAGGTGGCGCTCGCCGAACTGCTCGCCTCGTGGGGGATCGAACCGGATGCTGTGGTGGGGCACAGCCTCGGCGAGGTGGCCGGGGCCGCGGTCAGCGGTGCGTTATCGCTTTCGGATGCGGCCCGAGTCGTGGTGCAGCGCAGCCGGATTCTGGCACGTCTCGACGGGCACGGTGCGATGGCAGTGCTGGAAGCGACAGCGGATGAGGCAGCGCGACTGGTCGAGCCACTGCACGCGACGGTAGCGATCGCCGCGGTCAATGGACCGCGTTCGGTGGTGATCTCCGGTGCGCCGCGTTATATCGATGCGCTCGTCCGCCGAGCCAAACGCAGGCAGATATTCGCGCAACGGATCGCCGTCGACTTCGCCGCACACAGTCCCCAGGTAGGCGCGCTCCTCCCCGAATTCGTCGACACGCTCGGCGGACTCACCGCGCAGGTGCCGCGTGTCCCGGTGTACTCCACGGCGCGTCGACGCGAAACGATCACCACGGCCGTGATGGATGCCGGCTACTGGGCCGAAAATGCCTCGAGAACCGTCGAACTGGCCGCCGCGCTCCAGCAAGCCGCCGACGACGGATTCACGACGGTGCTCGAAATCGCACCCCATCCGGTCCTGACACCCGCGATCCGTGAGTTCCCCGAATTCGCCGACGCCACCCACACCGCGACCACCCGCGGCAACGAGGCCGGAACCTTCCTCACCTGCCTCGCCAAGCTCTACCTCGAAGGCCGCCCGTTGAATTGGGCCGCAAACGGCCCCTGCACCGCACCCCCGCCCCCGCGCCGATGGTCCCACCGCCGGTTCCCCCTGATCACCACCCTCGACCCCGGCCCCACCCACTCCACCAAGCCCGATACCGCCGACGTCGCCGGCACCAAGCCCCGCACCTCGTACGTCGCTGCCACCGAGCCCAGCACGCCCCGCGACGCCACAACCGAATCCAGCACCATCCGCGACGCCGCAATCGAACCCAGCACCACCCACGTCGCTGCGACTGAACCAGGTGCCGCCTATCGCGGTGCCACCGCTCCCGCTGTCAACGGCCACACTGTCAACGGCTCCTCGGTCTCCGACATCGGCGCAGACATCGGAGTTGATATCGTCCGGCGCGGTCGAGACACGCACGATCCGAACACAACCACCCAACTCGAGGCTCCGCGCGGCCGAAATGCCCAGGACGCGAACACGACCATCGGGCACGACACTGATGGCGGCCAAGACGCTCTCGACTCGAACACAACCGCCCTTTTCGGCACCGCTCGCGGCCGAGACATCGACGCCACGAACACAACGAGCGGTTTCAGCATCAATCGCAGCCGAGATGCCGTCGATTCGAACACATCCGGCGTCTTCATCGCTGAATCCGAATTCCCCGCAGACGATCTCCACGATCACGTGGTGCAGGGTGTCCCGACTGTCCCCGCGGTCTTCTGGCTGCTCAGGCTCATCGGCCTGGCTGGGGCCGGGCGGGCGATCAGTGATTTCGTGGTGCATGAGCGGACCGGGCTTGCCGTGCTGTCCGCTGTCACTTGTCGAGCCGGTGGTGCTGGAAGGTTGCAGGCGGAGGTCACAGGCGCCGGGACGCTGGCTTCGGCACGGTTGGCCGGTGACCCCACACCCGGGGATATCGTCGCATGGATGCGGGTGGTCGATGCAAATCGGGCCGCGCGTCGGCGGATGCGAGTGCTCACGCCAGGTGTTTTCTACGACTCGTTGCGTGCGCGGCAACTCGACTACGGTCCCGGCTTCCGCGCGCTGCGCGATATCGAGGCCGGGCCCGATTGTGCGGTGGGGTCGTTCGAGTCCGCCCCGCTGCAGCGCTCGGCGACCCTCGACAGCTGCCTGCATCTGCTCGCCGCCGCGAACTGGGACCACCTGCCCGCCGATGCCATTCCGCTGCCGATCGGCATCGAATCCGCCTGGCTGTCCGCCGAACCGGACCTGGTGCTGTTGGAAGCCCATGCGCTCGTGCGTGATCGATCGACGACCGGACTGACCGGCGACATCATCGGCACCGATCAGCACGGCGTCCCGGTGCTCGCGCTGTCGGGTGTCCGCATACGTTTCGCGACGGTCGAATCCACAACGCAGGCCGGCCCTTTCCGCCATGAAACGTGGATCCCGTACCTTCGCCACGCCGACAGCAACGGCCAGCGCGACAGAACCACGAATCCGCAACGCGCCTTGGTTATCGGCGAATCCCAGCTCGCCATCCGGCTCGCCGGAGAACTCGACCGCATCCTGCCCACCGAACGCGTCGCCCGCGAACCGGATGCCGCCGGTCCGATCGTCTCGGCCGTACTCGCCGGGCGCACCGGTACCGGGAACACGGCCGTCGTCGTGGTCTGGCCCACCGAATCCGGCGCGACTCACACCGGCCACGACACCGAGTCCGCGATCAATGCCACCGCCACAACCGGACGCATGCTGGATCTGCTCCAACGCGTCCAATCCGAGGACACCACGGCATCTTTGACGATCGTCCTCCCAGAACCCAGCGCGACCGACCGCCAACCGACCGCCAGAAACCGACAGTACAGCTCGCCGGACAAAACGATCATGACGATGGCGGTAGCCGGTTTGGTGCGATCGATGCAGCTCGAATCGGGCCGCCAAGTGCGGCTCGTATGGACCGATACATCACCGTCGGCAGTGTCGCGACTGCGAGAACTCATCGCCACCACCCACGCACTCCCCGATGAGCTCCGCATCTGCGCCGACGCCATCACGGCACGCCGTTTCATCCCCGCCCGTCCCCGATCGACCGCCCCAACGTCGATCGACCCCAACGGCACCTACGTGGTCACCGGCGGATTGGGTGCGCTCGGTTCGGTCGCGGTGCGCTGGTTGCTCGATGCCGGTGCCCACGATGTCGTGGTGCTCACCCGCACACCCAGACCGGTGCCCGCACTCCTGGACGGACTCGAGGACCGGATAGTCGTGGTGCGCTGCGACGCCGCCGACCGCAGCGATCTCGCCAACGCGCTCGACGATGTTCGCGAATGCGGTTCCACCATCCGCGGCATCGTCCATGCCGCGGGCGCACTCGAAGACGCCGCCTTCGAAGCCATAACCGCCCGCCAACTCTCCCGCATGTTCGCACCGAAACCCATCGCCGCGAACAACCTCATCGAGCTGACCGCCACCGATCCAACCGACTTCGTGCTGCTGTTCTCCTCGGCCACCGGTGCACTCGGCGCACTCGGGCAGGCCGCTTACGCCAGCGCGAATGCCGCGATGGACGCACTCGCTCACAAACACCCGGGTCGGCGCATATTGAGCATCGGCTGGGGCATATGGGATTCGGGCCTCGCCGAAGGCGCGGGTGGTGCGGCACATCTGCGAAGCGCCGGAATCTCCGCATTCGATATCCCACGTGGCACCGAATTACTCGCCCAGACCATGTATTACAACGAGCCCTACCTGCTCGCCCTCGACTACACGCCGACCGCCGATGCCGACCCGGTCGCCACCCGCCTGCGAAATCTGCTCACCGACCAGCCGACAGCAGTCCCCGCGCCGCCGAACCCGATACCGCCGCATCCGACCGAACCACTCACCACGACTATCCGCACCGCGCTCGCCGCCACCCTCGACCTGACCTCCGACCATGTCGATCCGGAAGCCGATTTCAACGAATTGGGCCTGAGTTCCCTGCTCGGCATAGAAATGCGCCGACACCTCGAAACGCGCCTCAATATTCGCATCTCGACCGCCGAACTGTTCCGACACCCCACCATCACCGCACTCGGCGCAGCCCTGGCCGACCGAGTCGCCGCCGCGAAATCCGATGGGGTGCTGTGACTTCTCCGAATGCGACACACCCGGCCAATGCACTTGCCGCCCGGGTCGCCGAGTGGGCACGAACCAAGCCCAACGACAGTGCGTATACCGAACTGCGTTATCGCGGACAGGATTGCACTCCCGTCACACTGACCTACGAACAACTTCACCTCGCGGCGGGCGTTCAGGCGCAAAGACTGAGGGCAACAACCGATCCCGGCGATCGAGTGGCGATCCTGTGCGCCCACGGAATCGACTACGTCATAGCCTTTCTCGCCTGCCTCTACAGCAATCGCATTGCGGTGCCATTATTTCCACCGACGGGCGATAGAAACCGGTCCCGACTCGACGGTGTACTCGCCGATGCTCGACCCGCATCGAGCCTGATCTCGGCGACCGACACCACTACCAGCGAGATCTTCGGTCCGGCCCTGGGCCGAGTACTGATACTCGCACCGGAAACCACACCAGCGGCCGACCCGATTATCGATCGAACAGAGACGGCCTATCTCCAGTACACGTCCGGATCGACCAAGACCCCGGCAGGCGTCGAAGTAACCCATGCGAATCTCGCTGCGGCACTGGATCAATTGTGGACAGCAGTGCCCGCGGTGCGCACCGAACCCATTGTCTCCTGGCTCCCGTTCTTCCACGATATGGGCCTGATCCTGGCCCTTTCACTACCGCTCTACTCCGGCGTGCACGGCGTGACCATGGCGCCGGCCGAATTCGTGAAACGCCCCATCCGCTGGCTGCGTGCCCTCAGCGACTACCGTGCCGGCACCACTGGCTGCCCCAATTTCGGCCTGACACTCGCGGTCTCGGCAACCACCGCCGACGAACGCCCGGGCCTGGACCTATCCCACCTCGATGCACTCCTCAACGGAGCCGAACCGATTCGCGCCGAGGCACTGACCGCCTTCACCGAAACCTTTGCCCCCTACGGATTCCGGCACCGCGCCCACACACCGGGCTTCGGTCTGGCCGAGGCCACACTCTCGGTCACCGTATGCGATCAGTCGACCGAACCCGTCACACATCGATTCGACCGAACGGCCTTGGCGCAGGGCCGCGCACAGACCGCACAAGAAGGCGTTCCACTCGTGGGCTGTGGCGTACCCGCAGGCCAGCGAGTCGCGGTGGTGGAGCCCAACGAGCACACCGAGGTCGCGGCGGGCACCGTCGGCGAGATCTGGGTCTGCGGCCCCAATGTCTGCGCCGGTTACTACAACAATCCGATCGCCACCGCGGCGACGTTCCGGGCCACCCTGTCCGGAAGTGACGAATCCTGGCTGCGCACGGGCGATCTCGGCTTCCGGCACGAGGGCCAGCTCTATATCGCGGGCAGGCTCGAGGACCTCATCATCATCGACGGCCGCAACCACTATCCGGCCGATATCGAATCCACTGTTTCGGACTGCGCGCCCGAGCTGCGCATCGGCCACATAGCCGCATTCGGCCACGATGACGGCCACCGCGAGGATCTGGTGGTCGTCGCCGAACTCGCGGACTCGGCAGCCACCGGATCGGCGGAACTGGCCCGCCGCATCCGCAATGCCATCGCGGCCGCCCACGAGGTGACACCGGGGGCCGTCGTCCTGGTCGAACCGGGCCGGATTCCGAAGACCTCCAGCGGCAAATTGCGCCGCGGCGAATGCCGAGCGCTCTACCGCGCAGGCCACTTGACCCAGCCATAGCGGAAACACCCGCCGACCTCCCCCAGCTCGCCCACATCGGGCGCGATGATGGGCCGATGGCGACCGCAAGCATCCCCGTAACGTGGAAAGACCAGCCGGAAGAACACGACTACCCGGCAGCAGCGGACTATCTGGAGCTGCTCGCCGAACCGGACGTGGTCGACGCCGTGATCGCGGAACTGCGCGCCGCACCGGTCGTGCACAAGAAGGCCAAGGACATCCTGCGGGCGGCCGGACTCGAACTGGTGTCGGCCGAGAATCCGTATGTCCGCCGCGATCTCATCAAGATCAATGATCGTAAGTCGCTATCGCCGATCCTGCTGGTGCGCGGCGACTTCCGCACCGGCGTGCCCATGGTGATCGCCGATGGCTACCACCGCGTGTGCGCCGTCCACTGGGCCGACGAGAATATCGCCATCCCGGCGAAGATAGCCGCCATGCCGCAATGACCTTCGCAACCCTCGCCCTGGTCATCGCGCTCGGACTGTGCGGACCGCTGCTCGCACTGCGGCAGAACTGGCACATCCCGGTGATCCTGGGTGAACTGCTCGCCGGCATTGTCTTCGGCACCACCGGATTCGGCATCCTGCACCCCGCCGACCCGATCTTCGCCTTTCTCGCCGATATGGGTTTCGCGGTCGTCATGTTCGTCGCGGGCACCCATGTCCCGGTGCGTGATCCGGCGGTTCGCTCCGCACTCGACAAAGGCGCGGTCCGAGCCGCCCTGGTCGGATTGCTCGCCGTCGCAGCCGGATTCGGGCTGGCCCGCTGGTTCGGAACCGGACACGGTGCGGTCTATGCGGTGCTGATGGCGTCCTCATCGGCGGCGCTGGTGCTGCCGATCATCGACTCGGTCGGTCTGCGGGGAAAGCCGGTACTTGCCCTCACCGCCCAGGTCGCGATCGCCGATACCGCCTGCGTGGTGGCGCTGCCGCTGGTGATCGATCCGGCGAATGCGGGCCGCGCGGCACTCGGCGCCGTCGCGGTGGCGGCGGCCGCCACCGTGCTGTTCCTGGTGCTGCGCAAGCTGGAGCTGTCGGGTCGGCGGCGGCGAGTGCATCGACTGTCCGAGAAGCGCGCATTCGCCCTGGAACTGCGGGTCAGCCTCGCGGTGCTGTTCGCCCTGTGCGCGTTGGCGACCCAGACCCGGGTGTCGATCATGCTCGCCGGATTCGCCGCCGGACTCGCGGTCGCCGGAATCGGGGAGCCGCGGCGCGTGGCCCGGCAACTCTTCGCCATCAATGACGGCTTCCTCGGCCCGCTGTTCTTCGTCTGGCTGGGCGCGCGACTCAACCTGCGCGAATTCGGCGACCACCCGCGGCTCATCGGGCTCGGTCTCGCACTCGGCATCGGCGCGGTGCTGGTGCACCTGAGCACCCGTGTCGCGGGACAGCCGATCGCCTTCGGCACCCTCGCGGCGGCCCAGGTCGGCGTCCCGGTCGCCGCCGTCACCGTCGGCTCGCAACTACACGCCCTGGTGCCCGGCGAAGCATCCGCGATGATGCTCGGCGCCCTGTGCACCATCGCCGCCGCCGCCCTAGCGGCCGGCCGAATCGCTACCCGCACCGCAAAATCCGGCGTGCATTAGCGCCTCAGTTATCAGTGCGGCCGAGCAGACGATCCGTCTCGCGACGTTCCCGCTTGGTGGGCCGACCGGAGCCGCGGTCGCGGCGCGGCACGGCCACGAGAATCTCCCGTGGCGGCGGTGGAGGGCTGCGGTCGATCAAGCACTGTGCGGCGATCGGCGGACCGACGCGCTTGGTGATGACGCGCTCCACGATGACAATGCGTTCGATGCCACCGGCTCGGACGCGGACCTCGTCACCGGGGCGAACCGGTTGGGCCGGTTTGGCCGCAACACCATTCACCCGGACGTGGCCGCCGCGGCAGGCTTCCGCAGCCGCGGACCTGGTCTTGAAAAGACGCACCGCCCACGTCCAGGAGTCCACGCGGGCCTGGGTCGGGGCGGTGTTCTTGGTAGTCGGTTGGGCGGGTGCCACCCTTAGACCATACGGCGTGCCGTCACAACCATGTCGGGGCGCAGGGGGGTGTAGGACACCGGCTGACCGGACTGGACCGCATTGAGCAGCTTGCCGTCGCCGGCGTACAGGCCGACGTGGCCGCCACCGTTGGTCACCACGATATCGCCGGGCTGCAGATCCTCGAAGGCGACCGGAGCGCCGACGTGCGACTGCTCGAAGCTGGTACGCGGCAGTTCGATTCCGGCCTGCTTGTAGGCCCATTGGACCAGACCCGAGCAGTCGAAGCTGAACGGTCCGGAGGCACCCCAGGAGTACTGCGCGCCGACCTTGGACTTGGCGGCGTCCAGCGCGACGTCACTGGCGGTGTTGTGGAACATCTGCGGCATGGCCGGGGCGAACAAGCCGGGGAGCGACGGCGCGGCCTGCGGGGCAACGGCCTCCGGGGCGGGCGCGGCGGGCATCGAGGCGAGTGCCTCGGTGAGCTGCTTACCCAGATCCTGGGCCTGCTGGTCGAATTCCTGCGGAACCGGAACGTCGAAATCGCCGATCCCCGGGATGTTGATGGTGGCTGCCATCGCGGGGATCGCGGGCATCGCACCAGTAGATGCGGCGACCGCGCCCATGACGAGCGCACCCTTGACGGAATTCGGTAGCCGCGATTCCCGCTGCAAGCTGTGTTTACCCACCGAGCCGAGTCTCCGATCTTTCTGCTCTCCCGCCGACCGGGTCAGCTGTCGGTTCGGACCGGCAGAACGGCCCCAACTCCCAGTTGAATCTCTGGGTCCCGGTACGGCAGCCGGAATTGGTGGCCCCGACAGCCGTTTTGGCGGTAACTCAGTGGCGCCGCTTCTCTTCCGAACCGACAGACTCCACTGGGTCACGAAGAGATTACGGCCAGGACGCGATGTTGTCCAGCGCACAGACCAGCCTCTTCGCGGATGATCGAATAATCCCAGGACGAGCGGCGCAATTGCGACACGCCCAGATGGTCACGACACGGTATCGGCGGCGCACTGCGCGTTATCGAACCGAAGTCCCGATCGGAAGTGACGCCGCGCCCACCGGATTCGCGATCCACCGACTGCTACCCGTCGGATCCCGCACTCCGCTGACCAAGCGCCCGCTCCAGCTCATCGATCCGCCGCCGCGCATCGGCCAAGCCGACCTCCAGCCGACCGAGCGCCACCACCAGCGGCCCCACCGCGATATCCGCGACGAGTTGCGGATCGTCGAGGCCGCCTTCGATCGCCTCCAGAATGTTGGACCGGATCTGGCCGGCCACAGGGGCTTCGGCGGGAACTTTCCAGGACTCGACCAAATCGGCAAGGGTGGGGAGTGGTTCCGTGGGCATGCCCTCAGCATGCGATAGTTTGCTAGCAATATCTAGGACACGCCTTATATATCGCCAGATTTGACCGACGAAACGCGCTACGGTGTCTGGGCATGGACCCCGTGCGGAATCCGTATGCTCCCGGAGCCGGACAGCGCCCACCCGAATTGGCCGGGCGCGATAGGCAACTCAAGGCCTTCGACATTGTGCTGGAGCGGATCGCGCGTGGTCGGCCGGAACGCAGTGTGATGCTCACCGGATTGCGTGGGGTCGGAAAGACCGTGCTGCTCAACCAACTTCGCTCCGCTGCGGGCTCGCGCGGTTGGGGCACAGGCAAAATCGAGGCCCGCCCGGATCAGGAACTGCGCCGCCCGCTGTCGTCCGCACTGCATATGGCCGTCCGTGCGATCGCCATGGCACACCGCAACCAGGAGCGCGTAGACGACTTCTTGGGCATACTCAAGGCTTTCGCGCTGCGCTCCACCGCTGATAAGGGGATGCGGGAACGCTGGCAGCCCGGGATCGACGTGCCCGCGGTCACCGGTCGCGCCGACTCCGGCGATATCGAGATCGATCTGATCGAGCTGCTCAAGGAGGCGGCCGCACTGGCCAGCGATATCAACGTCGGCATCGCCGTCTTCATCGACGAAATGCAGGATCTCGGACCCGCCGATATCTCCGCGATCTGCGGCGCCTGTCACGAATTGAGCCAGGACACCGCACCTTTGATCGTGGTCGGCGCCGGGCTGCCGCACCTACCGGCGGTACTGTCCGCCTCGAAGAGCTACTCCGAGCGACTGTTCAGCTACCACCGCATCGACCGGCTGGACCGCGAATCGGCGGATCAAGCCCTCATCGCACCGGCCGAGCGCGAAGAGGTGAAGTTCACCGAGGAAGCGCTGGATGCCCTGTACCAGAGGGCGGATGGCTATCCGTATTTCGTGCAGGCCTACGGCAAGGCCGCCTGGGATCAGGCGCCGGAGAGCCCGATCACCGCCGAGGATGTCGAGGTGGCGGCACCGAGCGCCGAAGAGGAACTGGCCGTCGGATTCTTCGGCTCCCGGTACGAGCGAGCCACCCCCGCCGAACGCGAATATATGCGCGCCATGGCCGATTTGGCGGGCGACGACGGTCCGGTGCCGACCGCGGCGGTGGCCAATGAGCTCGGCCGCAAACCCGCCTCGCTGTCACCGGCCCGCGACGGTTTGATCAAGAAGGGACTGATCTATTCGGCCGAGCGCGGCACCATCGGGTTCACGGTGCCGCACTTCGGTCGCTATCTGCGCAGCGTGTAGTCGAAGGCTCAGAACGGCAAGGGATAGCGGTAGTCGCAATTCCCCTGCGACGTGCACGCATTCTGCAGCGACCGCCAAGTGGCCGGGCCGACCACGCCGTCGTCGTAAATACCAACGGCGCGTTGGAAGTTCCGCACCGCAGCCTTGGTCTTCGGCCCGAACTTTCCGTCGACATCGACCTGGCCGTTGCCATAGCCGAAGGTCAGGAAGGCCTGGACCGCCGCGACACACGGCCCCTGGTTGCGCACCCCCTCCTGCAGGGTCGGCTTGGCCGCCAGACACTGATCGATCGACGCCGGGTACTGGACCTCGGCATGTGCGGGCGCCGCGATGGCGGCGGTTCCGGCGACTGCGGCGACCCCGATGGCCGCCGCGGCAATCGCTCGGCGAATCCGATGAGCGCCGGAAAGCTGTGCTGCGTACATGATGTTCCTCGTGGTGCGCGAAGCTTCACCCCTGCTGGCGAAGCTGGTAGCGCCAAGTTAGGAACCGCGACCAATGACAGACCAACGAAGTACTCACGCCCGCAGCTCAGGCCAGTGGCCGCCGCACCTCGAGTGTCACCGACCCGATCCGGATGCGGTCCCCGTGCACCAGCGCGGCCCGACCTCGAATGCGCTGGTCATTGACGTACACGCCATTGGCCGACGCACAATCCTCGATCCGGACCGCATCACCGTCCAACACAACGCTCGCGTGATGCCGACTGGTCTTCGGATCCTCGAGCCGGATGTCGTTGTCCGCACTGCGACCGATCGTCATACCCGCCCCGGTCACCTCGAAGCGTCTGCCGTCATCGACGTACAACAGCACGTGGCCGAGCGTCTCCAGCAGCGTCGATCCATCGGTATCCACATTGAGGCGCAAGCGAATTCGGCCTCGGTTCGGCCTCGGTTCATGGCGCAGGATCCGCTGTTCGAGCCCGGTCGACCGGTCACTCGGATCGATACCCTGGTCCCGCAGTATTCGGCGCACGGCCCGACATGCTTCGAGCGCATCACCGTTGCGCCCCGATTCGTACAGCGCCGTGATCAGTTGGGCCCATAGGGTTTCGCGCAGCGGATGACGTGCGGTCAGCGCGCGCAGCTCCCCGATGACCTCGGCGGCACGGCCCGCGGCGATCTCCAGATCCAGCCGCGCCTCCAGCGTGCGCTGTCGCTCCTCGTCCATATGTGCGCAGAACGCCTCGACGAAGGTGGACATCGGCAGCCCGTCCAGCGCCGCTCCGCTCCATTCCCCGAGTGCCCGCAGGAAGTGCTCGGCGGCATGTTCGTGATCACCGCTGCCGAAGGAGGCCATCGCCTCGGTCCTGGCCTGTTCGAAACGGCCGAGATCGCATTGCTCGTCGCGAATGTCGAGGCAGTAGTTGCCGGAACTGTCGGTGCGCAATATCGCGGTCGCGGCCACGTCGGCGGCTTGCAGCGTGGCCCGCAGTTCGGCGATGCGATTGTGCAGGTTCGCGCGAAAACTGGGCGGCGGATCACCATCCCAGATGGTGTTCGCCAACCGCGTCGGCGAGATGGCATTGCGCCGGTTGACTACCAGAACCGCGAGCATCGCCCTGGTCAGCGGTCCGCCGACGACGAGCGGACGACCCGAGACGTACCACCGGACCGGACCGAGGATGCGTACATCGAGCGGCGTCTCGGCACCGAGTGTCATGGCGCCGGTACGCATCGGCCGTCGAAGGCACCGTCGGCGACCCGAAATACCGGCCACTGGATGGCTTTCGCCCGCGTCTCCGGTCCGTAGATGCCATCGACCGCGGCGCCGTGGTCGACCTGCAGATGCCGAATGGCACGCTTCATCGGAGTGTCGTACACCGTCGTCGCATCCAGTTCGATGCCGTGGCAGATGGTCAGCGCCTGCCGCAAGGCCATGACCGAATCGCCTCGATCGCCGTCATCGAGCGCGCAGCGCGAATCGTCGTGATCGGCTGCCCCGCTGGGCAATTCGAGATAGAAGTCGGTGCCGATCGGTACCCGCACCCGCCAATAGCACCGCAGCAGGCCCGTCTTCGCAGCGCTCGTCCGCGGGACCGTCATGGGGGTCGCGCCATCGGATCGATGCGGAGTCGGCCAGACGGCGGTCATCACTGCTGCCACAACAACGACAGCGATCCCCCCGAGCGCGGCGATGCGGCCACGCGGACGACGCACCAGGCCGGACAACCCCCATCGGTACGGCCAGCGCTCGGTATCGCTGACAGCCAGCTCGACGGCCCGCGCGAACTCCACACAGGTCTGATATCGCTGCTCCGGCTGTGCCGCCATCGCCCGCGCGATGACCTCTTCCAGCGCCGGCGGCACATCCGGACGCACTCGAGTCGGCGCGAGCGTATCCCGCACCGTTCGCGTGCCGGCCGGCGACGGCGCAGCCCCATTCGGATTCGCGCCGGTCAACAGCGCCGACAGGGTGGCGCCGAGAGAATAGACATCCGCGCGACGATCGACCGCGAGACCGCGTAGCACCTCGGGCGCAGCAAAGGCGGGAGTGCAAGCGCGCCAACCCGTTTCGGTTACCGTCGCGGCATCCTCGACGGTGCGGGCCAGCCCGAAATCGGCGACCAGCACGCGTTCACCGTCGGCACCGTCGGCGACCAGGATGTTCGACGGTTTGACATCGCGGTGCAGCAGATTCTGCTCATGCGCGTGATGCAGCCCCTTCGCGGCCTCGCACACGATGCGCGCCGCCCGGTTGGGCGCCAATCCACCGGGTTCTTTGTGCATGAGTTCGCCCGCATCGGTGCCGTCGACGTACTGCATCGCCATCCACAGCGCTTCGCCCTCCTCGCCCCGGTTGTAGACCGAGACGACATTCGGATGGTCCAGGCGGCACACCAGATCGGCCTCACGCCGGAATATGCCGCGATAACGATGGTTGGCGCCGAGTTGCTCGGCCAGCACCTTCAGCGCCACCTGCCGCGGCAATACCGGATCCTCGGCGAGATAGACCGCGCCCATCCCGCCGGAACCGAGTGGCCGCACGATCGAATACCCCGCGAACACCTGCCCGGGCCGTAACAACACCCCTCCCCTCCAAGGGAATACGGACCATGTCGTCTGGCGCGTTCGGCCCACTACCCCACATCCGAGGCTCGGTTGTCAAGAACTCCGGCACCCCGGCGCACGGCAAGGGTCGGCTGATCCTTTCGCGCGATCTACAGGCAATCGCTGCTGACCCTTACACGCGACCTGCAAGCAATCGCTGCTGACCGTTTCGAGCGATCTGCAAGCAATCGCTGCTGACCGTTTCGAGCGATCTGCAAGCAATCGCTACGACCCCACTTGCCCGTCTATCAAGATCATTAGAGATTGATAGATAACGCTCTACCTCGACATCTACCGGCTGGTAACAAACCCTCCTACACTCTTATGTGATCCTGATCACGTCCGAGGAGGACATCATGGCGACTACCGCAAAAGTCGACGCCACCGAAGAACAGGCCCGCGCACTGGTCGAGGAATCCCGCGAAACCAGTTGGGCCAAACCATCGTTCGCCAAGGAGATGTTTCTGGGACGATTCCGGCTCGATCTGATCCACCCCTATCCCCAGCCCAGCGACGAGGACGCCGCGCGCACCGACGCCTATCTGGCCCGGCTGCGGCCGTTCTGCGAATCGCTCGACGGCAGCGTCATCGAGGCGGAATCCAAGATTCCGGACGAGTACGTCAAGGGTCTGGCCGAACTCGGCTGCTTCGGCCTGAAGATCCCGGAGGAGTACGGCGGCCAGGGCCTATCCCAGGTCGGTTACAACAGGGCCCTGATGCTGGTCGGGTCCGCGCACCCGAGCCTCGGGGTCCTGCTTTCGGCACACCAGTCGATCGGCGTGCCCGAACCGCTGAAGCTGGCGGGCACCCCGGAGCAGAAGGCCGAATTCCTGCCCCGCTGCGCGGCGGGCGCGATCAGCGCGTTCCTGCTCACCGAACCCGATGTCGGCTCCGATCCGGCCCGCATGGCCAGCACCGCGACCCCGACCGCGGACGGCGAGGCCTATGAGATCAACGGCGTGAAGCTGTGGACCACCAACGGCGTGGTCGCCGAACTGCTGGTGGTCATGGCCCGGATTCCCAAGAGCGAGGGCCACCGCGGTGGCATCTCGGCCTTCATCGTGGAGGCCGATTCGCCCGGCATCACGGTGGAGCGGCGCAATTCGTTCATGGGCCTGCGCGGCATCGAGAACGGTGTCACGCGGCTGCACAACGTCCGGGTACCCAAGCGCAATCTCGTCGGTCGCGAGGGCGACGGCCTGAAAATCGCGCTGACCACGCTGAATGCGGGCCGCCTCGCCATTCCTGCGCTGTGTACGGCCGCCTCGAAGTGGTCGCTGAAGATCGCAAGGCAGTGGTGCACGCAGCGGGTGCAGTGGGGTCGGCCGGTCGGCGAGCACGCGGCGGTCGGGGAGAAGATTTCCTTCATCGCGGCCACCACTTACGCACTCGAGGCCGCGCTCGACCTTTCGGCCACCATGTGCGACGAAGCCCGCAACGATATCCGGATCGAGGCGGCCCTTGCCAAGCTCTGGGCCAGCGAAATGAGCTGCCAGATCGCCGACGAACTCGTGCAGATCCGCGGCGGTCGGGGCTACGAGACGGCGGCGTCGCTGCGGTCCCGCGGTGAGCGCGCGGTCGGGGCCGAACAGCTGGTCCGCGATCTGCGGATCAACCGCATTTTCGAGGGGTCCAGCGAAATCATGCGACTGCTGATCGCCAGGGAGATGGCCGATGCCCATATGGCCGCGGCTGGTGCGCTGGTCGATCGGAATGCGGAGTTCAAGGACAAGGCCAAGGCCGCGGTCGGCGCGGGTGGTTTCTATGCCAAGTGGTTCCCGCAGCTGGCCGTCGGCGCGGGCACCGTGCCCGCGACCTATGCCGAATTCGGGCCGCTGGCACGGCATTTGCGCTTCGTCGAGCGCAACGCCCGCAAGCAGGCCAGATCGCTGATGTACGCGATGGCGCGCTGGCAGGCCGGACTGGAATACCGGCAGAACTTCCTCGGTCGCATCGTCGATATCGGCGCGGAGTTGTTCGCGATCTCGGCCGCCTGCGTGCGCGCGCAGGCACTGCGGACCGCGGGCGCACCGGAGGCCGAGGCCGCCGAAGAATTGGCCGATACCTTCAGCAGGCAGTCGCGGATCCGGGTGAAGAAGTTGTTCGACGCGCTGTGGGACAACACTGATGACGACGATCGCACCCTGACCCGCCACGTCCTCGACGGCCGCTACGAGTGGCTCGAGGATGGCGTCTTCGATCCGAGCGAGGGCACCGGACCGTGGATCGCCGAATGGCAGACGGGTCCGTCGACCGAGACCAACCTGCTGCGGCCGTTCCTCCCATCGACCCGTAGCCACGTGGGCACCTAGGCGCGGGGGCCGCGACGAGCCGTCACCCATGTGTGGGTGGCGGCTCGTTGCGTGATGATTATTCACATATCTCGGAAAATTTCTAGATATAGACATATTTCCGATACTCGACGTATGGTTACGGTCCCATAACAATTTATAGCGGACTCTAGGAGATCCGATCGATTACCCGATAGACGGCAATGCCACGGGTCGATCATGGGCGTCTACCGGAATCTAGCGCTTGACCTATCCATTCATAGATTTACCGATCCACGGGCTAGCGGGCCCGGGCCAGGTCGATCAGCGGCGTCAGTTGGACAACGCGTACATAACGGACGGTATGGCGCGCTAACGGGGCGGGAATTCCGCCCGACAACCGGGCAAGAACGCTCCGAACCGGGTGTCCTACCAGACACAGGAGAATCGTCATGTCCACGACGACTGCCCGCCGAGCCGCCGACTACGACGGCCACCGGATCACGGTATCGGCCGACGACGGCACCCCGATCGCGGTCCGTACCTTCGGCGCCGACGATGCTCAACTGACCGTCGTCTTCGCGCACGGTCACTGCCTGCGGGCCGAGTCCTGGTCATTCCTGCGCGATCAACTGTTGCGGCAATTGGGGATGGCGGCCGGGGAAGCCGGCGGGGCGGGTAAGTACAGCAGCTCGGACATACGGATGGTTTTCTACGACCACCGCGGACACGGCGAATCCGGCGTTGCCCATCCCTCCACCTACACCATCGATCAACTCGGCCACGACCTCGACGCCGTGCTGCGGTCGGTTGTGCCGACCGGCCCGATCATCCTCATCGGACATTCGATGGGTGCGATGGTCACCCTCGCCTACGCCCGGCTGTTCCCGGCGACCATCGGCACCCGGGTGGTCGGCGTCGGCCTCATCGCAGGTGCGGCCAATGGCATCACCGAGGTCGGGATCGGCCGTTTCCTGAATCGGCGCGCGGTGAACTCGTTGCAGCTCGCGGTGCTGCGAGCGCCCCGATTCATGCAGGCCTCGAAGCGTCTTTCCCGCCGGATCTTCGAGCCGATCGCCCGCGAGGCGAATATGGGCACCAAGCGGACGAATCCGCGCATGGTCGCGGTGGCCGCCGCGATGATGAACGACACCCCGCTGCTCACCATGTCGAGCTTCCTGACCTCGCTGATGACCTTCGACGAGACCGCATCGCTGCACCACCTCGGCGGCATTCCGGCGCTGGTGCTGGCCGGTTCGGCCGACATCGTTGTGCCCTTCGCACATTCGGTGGTACTCGCCTCGCAACTGGCGGGCTCGGAGTTGGTCCGGCTCGAGGGCGCGGGGCACAGCGTGCATCTCGAGCGGGCCGAGGAGGTGGCGTTGTCCATCGTCGCGCTGGTCGACCGGGCCGTCACCGCCATGCACGGGCACGGCCCCGAGTACGCCACCGCCAGCTGACGAACCGTTCGTCGGAACCCACAACAGGCCGGTAGCCAACCCTCGGCGATATTCGGGCGAACCACCGGAATTGTGGGCACGACGAGCCAAAATCGGATTCCTCACGTACTGTGTTAAAGATCACGTTGTGTGGTGAGTCACACGACTCGGTAGAGCGCGTTCCAGGCAGACCATGGAACCCATCGCTACCCATCGAGTTCGTCTGTCCGCCAAGGAACACAGGAGGTATCGATGACACGCAGCGACATAGCGGAACTGCGCTACGCGGTCGGCCAGCTCCGGCAATCCATCGGCGCACTGCGCTCCCACTACGGCGACGCCAATTCGGTGCGACGACTGGAAAACGACCTCGAGCGGCTCGTCATCGATGCCGACGAACTCGAGCAGTCGCCACCGCAGGAGATCACGCGCCGTCCGCAAGAGACCATCTACGTACCGGACAGCAAATCCGACGAAGCCGCGTGGATGGGCGCACAGGACGAGGGCCTCGGCTTCCATTCCCGCCCGCGCACAAAGTAATCCGGTTCGCGGACCCGGCTCGACGCCGAGCGGGCCCGCGACCGCATCTGCTCGCAATACCGCTCTGATCTGCGCGGTGTAACGGGTTCACCACCCTGTGTGGCGACCAAACCTGGATCGAATGTGGCAGAAATCACGGCCCCCTAGGCGGGTCGGCTTTGCCGGGACCCCGCTCGAGCCATAGCGGGGGTGTCGTATGGTGCTCAGCATCACATTCGATTGCGGAGGTCACGGGGACCATCCGCACAGCAGATCAGCGAGGCATCCACCTGTGAGTGCCGCACCGACCGCCGCCCCGGAAACGGGCACCGGCGTCTTCAGCAAGACCAGGGCCGCCATCTCCGCGCGCACACTGCGCACCGACCGATGGTGGGTCCCACCGCTGGCAACCGCCGTCGGACTAGCCGCTTTCGTCATCTATGCGACGATCAGATCGTATGTGCGAACGGCATATTGGGTTCCGGAGTACCACTACCTGACCCCGTTCTACTCACCGTGCGTGAGCAGCGACTGCGTCGAGGGCTCCAGCCATTTCGGCGCATGGTTCGGCCACATCCCGGCCATCCTGCCGCTGGGTTTCCTGGTGCTGCCGTTCCTGCTCGGGTTCCGGCTCACCTGCTACTACTACCGCAAGGCCTACTACCGCGCGGTGTGGTTCTCTCCGCCCGCGTGCGCGGTCGCCGAACCGCACGCCAAGTACACCGGCGAGACCAAACTGCCGCTGATCATCCAGAACGCGCACCGCTACTTCTTCTATGTGGCCGTGCTGGTTTCGCTGATCAACACCTATGACGCGATCACCGCGTTCCACGGCAAGACCGGCGGTTTCGGCTTCGGTCTCGGCAATATCGTCCTGGTCGGCAATGTGGTGCTGCTGTGGGCCTACACGCTGTCGTGCCATTCCTGCCGGCACATCATGGGCGGCAAGCTCAAGCACTTCTCCGCCCACCCGGTGCGGTACTGGTTCTGGACCCAGGTCTCCAAGCTCAATACCCGGCACATGGCGCTGGCCTGGACCACCCTCGGCACGCTCGCGCTGACCGACTTCTACGTGATGTTGGTTGCCAGCGACACGATTTCGGATCTGCGGTTCATCAACTAACCGCCCTCACAAACCAGGAGTTTCGCGGCCATGCCAGAAGTGGAACGGCACAAGTACGACGTCGTCGTCATCGGTGCCGGGGGCGCCGGACTGCGCGCGGTGATCGAAGCACGCGAACACGGTCTCTCCGTCGCGGTGGTGTGCAAGTCGTTGTTCGGCAAGGCGCACACCGTGATGGCCGAGGGCGGATGCGCCGCCTCGATGGGTAATGCCAATGAAAAGGACAACTGGCAAGTCCATTTCAAGGACACCATGCGGGGAGGCAAGTTCCTCAACAACTGGCGCATGGCCGAACTGCACGCCCAGGAGGCGCCCGACCGGGTGTGGGAACTGGAATCCTATGGGGCACTGTTCGATCGGACCGCCGACGGCCGGATCAGCCAGCGCAACTTCGGTGGCCACACCTACCCGCGCCTGGCGCACGTCGGCGACCGCACCGGACTCGAGATCATCCGGACCATGCAGCAGAAGATCGTTTCGCTGCAACAGGAGGATTTCGCGGAGACCGGCGACTACGAGTCGCGCATCAAAGTTTTCGCCGAATGCACCATCACCGAATTGCTCAAGGACGGCGACCGTATCGCCGGTGCATTCGGATACTGGCGCGAGTCCGGCCGGTTCGTGCTGTTCGAGGCGCCCGCCGTGGTGGTCGCGACCGGCGGCATCGGCAAGTCCTACAAGGTCACCTCGAACTCGTGGGAGTACACCGGTGACGGCCACGCGCTGGCCCTGCGGGCCGGCGCGACGCTGATCAATATGGAATTCCTGCAGTTCCATCCGACCGGCATGGTCTGGCCACCCAGTGTGAAGGGCATTCTGGTCACCGAGGGTGTGCGCGGTGACGGTGGGGTGCTCAAGAACACCGAAGGCAAGCGGTTCATGTTCGAGTACATTCCGCCGGTCTTCAAGGGGCAGTACGCCGAAACCGAGGAAGAGGCCGATCAGTGGTTGCGCGATAACGACTCCGCCCGCCGCACACCGGATCTGCTGCCGCGCGACGAAGTGGCCCGCGCCATCAACTCGGAGGTGAAGGCGGGACGCGGCACCGAACACGGTGGTGTGTATCTGGATATCGCCTCGCGACTGCCCGCCGAGGAGATCCGGCGGCGGCTGCCCTCGATGCACCATCAGTTCAAAGAGCTCGCGGACGTGGACATTACGAAGGAGCCGATGGAGGTCGGCCCGACGTGCCACTACGTGATGGGTGGAATCGAGGTCGATCCGGATACCGGCGCGGCGACCGTGCCCGGATTGTTCGCCGCGGGTGAGTGTTCCGGCGGTATGCACGGCTCGAACCGGCTCGGCGGCAATTCGCTGTCCGATCTGCTGGTATTCGGTCGGCGGGCCGGACTCGGCGCAGCGACCTACGTCGAACAACTGCCGGAGCGCCCCGCGGTGGCCGATGCGGATATCGACGCGGCCGCGAAAGCCGCTGTGGCGCCGTTCGATCCGCCCGCCGAAGGGACCGGGGAGAACCCCTACACCCTGCACACCGATCTGCAGCAGGCCATGAACGATCTGGTCGGCATCATCCGCAAGGAACACGAGTTGCAGGAGGCCATCGAGCGCCTCGCCGAACTGCGGACCCGCTTCGACAGTGTGACCGTGGAGGGGCACCGGCAGTTCAACCCGGGCTGGCATCTCGCCCTCGACCTGCGCAATATGTTGCTGATCAGCGAATGTGTCGCGCAAGCGGCCCTATTGCGCACCGAGAGTCGCGGCGGACACACCCGCGACGACTTCCCTGCCATGGATCCGGATTGGCGCAACAAGCTGCTGGTGTGCGCAATCGATTCCGCCGATGCGGACGGACCGGTGCCCGGCGTGCGGGTCACCCCGGAGGACCAGATCCCGATGCGAGACGATCTGCTCGCGCTCTTCGATCTGGGTGAGCTCGAAAAGTATTACAACTCAGCCGATCTCGCCTCCCATCCGGCAGGTTCGGTTTCGGCCACGGAAGGCGAGGCGTAAGAATGGGTTACGACGCCAAATTCCGCGTGTGGCGCGGTGATATCGACGGCGGGGAACTGCAGGACTACACCGTCCAGGTGAACGAGGGCGAGGTGGTGCTCGACATCATCCACCGGCTGCAGGCCACCCAGGCGCCGGATCTCGCGGTGCGGTGGAATTGCAAAGCGGGCAAATGTGGTTCGTGTTCGGCCGAGGTGAACGGTCGGCCGCGGCTGCTGTGCATGACCCGGATGTCGACCTTCCAGCCGGACGAGCTGATCACGGTCACACCGATGCGCACCTTCCCGGTGATCCGGGATCTGGTGACCGATGTGTCGTTCAACTACCAGAAGGCAAGGGAGATACCGTCTTTCACACCGCCGGATGATCTGAAGCCGGGTGACTACCGGATGCAGCAGGTCGATGTGGAGCGCTCCCAGGAGTTCCGCAAGTGCATCGAATGTTTCCTGTGCCAGAACACCTGTCACGTGGTCCGCGACCACGAGGAGAACAAGGAGTCGTTCGCCGGTCCGCGCTTCCTGATGCGGATCGCCGAATTGGAGATGCATCCGCTCGATGTGGCCGACCGTCGCGATCTGGCTCAGGAAGAGCAGGGGCTCGGGCTCTGCAATATCACCAAATGCTGCACCGAGGTCTGCCCGGAACACATCAAGATCACCGATAATGCCCTGATTCCGATGAAGGAGCGGGTGGCGGACAAGAAATACGATCCGCTGGTCTGGTTGGGCAACAAGCTCTTCCGGCGCTGATCAACCGATACTGGACGACCGGCCGGGGTAGGAATGCCCGGCCGGTCGGCGCACCCTTATAACAACGCGACTACCCCGACGGCGACGACCCACACGAGCACCCCGACGAAAAGTGCCGAGAGGAACGAGCCGGTCAGGACGAACACGCCGACCGCGGACACCGCGAAAAGCAGTGCCACGATCAGCCATTCCACCCAATCGCCCGGCCGCAGTTTCTTGTACCGAGGATGGGAACTCTTGAGCCCACGGTCCACAAGATGTGGGCTACCCGTAATGCCCCTCGGCAAACGCGGTTTCGTTGTCGAATCTGCGCTATTTCGTGATCTTCCCGAGCAGATCTGATCAATGGAGGGACTCAGTCTGCGGTCACGTGACCGAACCCGGCGGGCACGACACCCGCCGGGTCACTCGCCCTAGGACTTGGGCCGGTCGAACTCACCATCGTGCACACCCGCTGTGAAGGCGGCCCACTCACCGGGGGTGAAGACCAGGACCGGCCCGTCCGGGTCCTTACCGTCGCGCAGCGCGACATGCCCGGCATCCAATAGCGCCACCTCGACGCTGTCCTTACCCGCGCCCTCGCCGGCTTTACGCCAGACCGCACCGGTCAAATCTACTTTCGCGCCCTCATTGATGCTCACGCCCGCAACTCCTCAGAACTCGCCGCCCGCAACACCTGCGGTGAAAGCGTGCCATGCGCCCGTACCGAAGACGAGGGCAGGTCCACCGGGATTTTTGCTGTCGCGTACGCCGATCCGGCCGCCCGCGAGAAAGGCGACCTCGACGCAGTCCTTGCCCGCACCGCTGCGCGTGCTCTTGAACCATTGCGCGCCAACCAAATCCATACTCATGCCACATACTCCTTCGCTATCTGCCGGAGCAGATGTCTACTGGGTTGAATATCCAGCGCGCAGCGCTGGAGGCACTCGTGCGCACGATCGTACCGCCGTACATCAGCATGTCTTTCGAGGTAGAGATCCCCCGTGAAGCCCTCTGCGTACACCACCGGCGGCTCGACCGGCTGGCCTTTGCTGTCGATCCCGAATTCGAGAATTGTGAACGGTCCGGTGGACACTCCGAGCGGAATGCCGGCCGCGAACGGCAGAATACGCAAGGAGATATTGGGTTGGGTGCTGATATCGGCAAGATGACGTAGCTGCGCCGCCATCACTTTGGCGCCACCGACCACCCGACGCAAAACCGACTCGTGCAGGATCACGTTCACCGTCGCCGGTGCGACCTTGCGGGTGATCAAAGCCTGTCGCTGCATACGCAATTGGACCCGGCGCTCGATCTCCGCGTCCGAATCATCCGGATAGCCAAGGCGATTGAGAGCCCTGGCGTAATCGGCAATCTGAAGTAGGCCGAGTACGATTTCGGATTGGTAGGAAGTGAGCTTTTGAGCCGATGCCTCCAAACCGACATAGACGTCGAAGTTTTCGGGGATGAGATCGCCGTAGGCATGCCACCAGCTCTTGACAGCGGCTTGCTGGGCCAGGCCCTTCAGACCATCGGACAATTCGTCCGGTATGCCGTAAATACGACACAGTTCTTGGATGTCGATCGTTCGGATGCGGTCGGCGTGGCCTTTTTCCAAGCGCTGCAACGTGCTTGCACCCCACTCCATCAGCCTGGATGCCTCCGCGATGGTGAGACCCGACTGGGTGCGCCAGTCCCGGAGATACCTGCCGAGCTGGCGTCTGGGTAGAGTGGAGGCGGCGTTCTCAGGGAATAGCCGGTCCGGGGTTTCCGACGCTCTTGCCGAATTCGCTGACACAGCACGCTCCGTTCTGTATTCAATTGCGACGTTCTCGGGTCCCTACGTGGGCGCGTAGGGTTCCGCTTCCGGGCCCGTCGCGCACGTCACGGGCTCGGATGCAAACCCAACGGTTGCTCCGGGGCGACCCCACAAGCTCGGTTCCCCGGCACTTCGCTTGGGCAGAGGGCTCTTTCGTCCACTATGGAGAATCCTCCCTTCCCTGCTGGGTTTTGTGCTGGGAATTCGCCTCAAAACTTTGGATATCCACGAAGGACGCTGTTCGTGACCTGCCGCGATGGTGTGCTGGGAGTGTGCCCGGAGCGGAACAGGCGCCTTTCCCTCCTCCTGTGAAACCTCCGGGCGCGCACAGTATTCGATGGCGACGCTCGCGGCGCCCTCCGTGGTCACGCTAGCTACCGCCTGCGGGCGCGTCGCGAGCGTCGCAGGATTCGATGGCGACGCTCGCGGCGCCCTCCGTGGTCACGCTAGCTACCGCCTGCGGGCGCGTCGCGAGCGTCGCAGGAATCGCACATAGGAACGAGGAGTCATGGCTGTAAGTGTCATAGCGTCGTCCTTGATGACCAGCGATTTGACCCCGCATCGTGCCCGCAGTGTCGGGCAGGAGAACTGGGTGGTTTCTTATTTGCCCGGACGCACGCTGACCTGCGACCAGGCGGTTGCCGCGCTGAAAGTTGCTGAGGTGGTGCCATCGCTGTTCGCCGCGGTCGGCGATCTCGCGGACGAGGTCGGCCTGACTGTACTCGAGGCGCTGGGTATGGCGGTTCGACAGGCCCCGTGGGACCAGGGACCGATCTCCCGGTACACCCGACATGTCCGCTCGGTGCGTCGCCGGGCGGAGGTTGCCTGATGCAACTCACCAACCTGCACATGCCCGTCGCGTCGCTATTGGCCTGCGGAAACGACCCTGGTGTGCTGACAATCGAACAAGCCCACGCCGCAATGCAGTTGCATATCGACTGCACCGTCGACCGGTGCCGGGTCCGCCGTGCGGCGCGGACCACGCTGGTCGATGCGGGCAAATGTGTGCTGGACGAGCGCGCCCTGCCGTTATGAGGCCCGCTGCCGAGTCACCGGGCGTCCCGGAGGTGCTTGCCGACTGCATTCGGGTGCTGCGCTGGGTGACCGCCGAGTCCCTGGCACATCGACGTCACGCTGTCGCGCAGACGAAATACGGTCTGCCGAAGCGAGTTGTCCGGCGGATCCGCTCAGTGCCAGGTGTGATCGGTGAGCGGGGTGCGCGGGCCGAACTTCGGCTTGTGCGCGTAACCGCTGATCTCCAGCAGGCGGACGGCCCGATAGCGATGTGGCCGTAGCGGTTCCAGATATTCGACCATCGCGTCGTCGTCGATGGGTTCACCGAGCAGCGTCCAGCCGACGATGGCCGCCAGGTGGTAGTCGCCGACCGAGAGGGCATCCGCGTCACCGAAGGCGCGCTGCCCGATCTCGGCGGCGGTCCACACCCCTATACCGGGGACCGTGCGCAGGCGGCGGGCGGCTTCGACCGGACTTTCGCCCGACGCCCGCTCCAGCGCGCCCGCCACCCGGGCCGCGCGCACGATCGTCTGCGCGCGCTGCGGCCCGACATTGGCGCGGTGCCAGGTCCAGGACGGGATCTTGCGCCAAGTATCGGCGTCGGGTGGCAGCAGCAGTCCGGCGGGTGCTGGACCGGGTGCGGGAGAGCCGAACTGTCGCACCAGCTTTCGCCAGGACGCGCGGGCGGAGACGGTGTGCACCTTCTGTTCCAGCACGGCGGGGACCAATGCCTCGAAGACCAGACCGGTGCGCAGCATGCGCAGTCCGGGAAAGCGGCGGTGCGCGTCGACGATCTTCGGATGTTCGGGGGCGAAGTCGGAAACATCCTCGTCCAGGCACAGCATGTGGTCGAGTCCGTCGAGGAATTCGGCCGCGCCCGGACCCCAGGCGCGGGCGTCGGCGGTGTGGCGATCGGCTTGGATCAGACGGTAGGTGACCGGGCCGGTCGGCATTCGGGAGGCGTGCCAGTGCGCGCCGTCATGGGTGACCTGGTGGCACGGGTCGCCGCTGCCGCGAGACAGTGGCGCGAGGGTAGGCGCGAGATCGATCGGCCGCTCGGCCGTGATCGTCCTGGTCAGGCCGGTCCGGTTCAGGTCCGGCTCGGCCATCTGATTGCGCACCGCCCCATTGTGCCCCGGTAGGTGGGCGGCGGGCGCGCGGGCCTCGAATGTTGCCCGGCTCACAATTTTTTCGGTCCGAATGTGCGATTTGCCATACGGATTCGGCATAATCGCTGATCCCCGTTATTTTGTAACGCGAAGAATTGGTGTGGCGATATTGATGCGTTCGGCAAACAGCTGGCAGTCGCCATAACGGAGGTACGAAATGATCACCAACGCGCTCAACTGGTTGCTCAATGCCTGGGGTGCGGTTTCCGCGGGCAGCTCGGGCTACCAGATTCCGTCCGGCACGCTGCCGTTCGGCAGCTGAGACTCATTCGCCGAGCAGGAATTGCGCGAGGTGTAGGCCTCGACGGCCGCTCAGCTGCATAGCCTGAGTTCGACACGAGAAGCCGTCGGCTATCAAGATCGAATCGTCGTCGGCATTCCGTAGCGCCGGAAGCAAGCCATTCTCGGCGACCGCGACCGAAATGTCGTAATGGTCGGATTGCATTCCGAAGTTTCCGGCCAGGCCGCAGCAGCCGGTGACCTCTGTCACATTTATCTGCATGCTGGCTAATAGTCGGCGATCTTCGTCGAAGCCGATTACGGCATGATGATGGCAATGCGGTTGGACGACCGCAGACTGTCCCGGTCGTGCTGGCGGCCGCCAGTTCGGCTGTTCGGCAAGGAATTCGGCGAGTGTGTGCACGGCAGCGGCGGTCGCGGCGGCGCGCGGGTCGTCCGGTAGCAGTTCCGGCAGGTCCGAGCGCAGGACCGCCGTACAGGACGGCTCGAGGCCGACGACGATGCCGCCGCCACGCACATGCTCATCCAGTTCGGTCAGTGTCGCGCGCAGCCGGGCCCGAGCGCCGTCGAGTTGGCCGGTGCTGATCCAGGTGAGGCCGCAGCACACGCGCCGCCGCGGTATGCGGACTCGGTAGCCGAGAGATTCCACCAGTTGCACTGCGGCCTGGGCTATTTCGGGGTCGAAGGCGTCGGTGAAAGTATCGATCCACAGGAGCACTTCGGGTGTCCCGTCCGAATGCCCGCGGTCGTGCCAGCTCCTGCGGAAACTGCGGTCGGCGAGTCGCGGTACCGCACGTCGCGGATCAATTCCGCCCGCACGCAAGGTGATTCGACGCAACCACCCGATTTCGGCCAGCGCATTCGCCGCTCGCGGCATGCGACCCGCGACACCGAGCCAGCGCGGCAGCCAACCCAGAGCGTAATGATCGATGGGACGCAGGCGGTGCCGGTAGCGACGGTAGAGTGCCTCGGATTTGTAGGTAGCCATATCGACCCCGGCCGGGCAGTCGGAGCGACATGCCTTGCAGGACAGGCACAGATCGAGCGATTCGGCGACCGCCTCGGACGACCAGGGGAGTGCACCGCGCACCACCTCCTGCAGCACACGCGCTCGGCCGCGGGTGCTGTCCTTCTCGTCGGCGGTGGCCAGATACGACGGGCACATGAAGCCACCGGTCGCGCGGGTGTCGGCGCGGCATTTGCCGATACCGACGCAGCGATGGACGGCGGTGGTGATATCGCCGTCGTCGTGCGGAAACGCGAAACCACCCGCTCCGATCGGCCGCACTCCGACCAGCCGTAGGTCGGCATCGATGGGGCGCGGCGCAACCAGGACACCCGGGTTCAGCACATCATCTGGATCGAAAAGCGCCTTGTACCCGGCGAATGCGTCGAGGGCGTCCTGGGAGTACATCATCGAGAGCAATTCCGAGCGGGCCCGGCCATCGCCGTGCTCGCCGGACAGCGAGCCACCGTAGCGGACCACCAGCTCGGTCGCATCCTGTATGAAACTCCGAAAGCGTTGCGGCGCATCGAGAATCGGCAGATCGAGGCGGACGTGAATGCAGCCGTCGCCGACGTGACCGTAGAGCAGTCCGTCCACGCCGTGGTCCTTTGTCAGCATGGCGAAATCGCGCAGATACGCACCGAGGTGCTCCGGTGGGACGGCCGCATCCTCCCAACCCGGCCAGGCCGGATGACCCGCCGGAGTGCGACCGGCCAGGCCCGCGCCTTCGGCTCGAATGCGCCAAAGTGCCGCGGCGGCACCGGGATCGGTGACAATCCTGGAGTCCAGCGCGCCGACGGTCCGGCAGAGCTGCTCCGCTGTGGCATACGCCTCGGCGGGGGTATCACCGGCGGACTCGACGAACAGCCAGCCGCTACCGCGCGGCAGTTCCGGCACACCGCTGGTGGCTCCGCGGTGCACGCGCACGATATCGACCAGTCGCGCATCGATACCCTCTACCGCAATCGGGTCGCAGGCCATGACCGCCGCGACATCGTCTGCGGCCGTGGCGATATCGGGATAGCCGAGCACCGTGAGCACGGTGGCCCGCGGTAGCGGCACCAGATCAACCGTGGCATCGAGCAGCAACCCGCAGGTCCCCTCGGTCCCTACGAACGACTTCGCGACCGCCGAACCACGTTCCGGCAGTAGATGTTCCAGACCGTAGCCCGATGCCTGCCTATCGAATCGGCCGAGTTCGGTGCGGATCACCGCGAGACCGGCGCGGGTGAATTCGGTCAGGCCCGCAATGACGGACGGGTCGGCCGCGAGCGCCCGCTCGGCTCCCGTCCCATCGAGAATGCGCAGCTCACGCACATTATCCGAGGTGCGCCCCCACGCCACCGCATGCGGTCCGCACGCATTGTTGCCGATCATCCCGCCCAGCGTGCACCGATTCTGCGTCGACGGATCGGGCCCGAACCGCAGCCCGTGAACCGCGGCCTCGCGCTGTAATTCGGCGAGGACAACGCCGGGCTGGACGCGTGCGATGCGCCGGTCCGGGTCCAGCTCACCGATGCAATTCATATATCGGCTGAAGTCCACCACTATCCCGGGCCCGATGGCATTGCCGGCCACCGACGTCCCCGCACCCCGCGCGGTTACCGACAGCCCATTACCCCGGGCGAATTCGAGCGTGCGCGCCACATCCTCGGCCCCGCGCGGAAAGACGACCGCGGCCGGGAGCACCCGATAGTTCGACGCATCGGAGGAGTACTCCGCACGCCTACGCGCGGACGCATCGACCTCGCCCGCAATCCCGCGCCCCAACGCCGCCGCCAGCCGCTGCATACCCACCCTGCCAGCCTATGCACCCGCCGGACGCAAGATCAGCACTCTGTTCGCTGTGCGCGGAATCGATACGGAATGGGCTTGCGCTCAACCTTTGTTGAGGTCTTAGTGTCGGTGGCCAGGTGTTCGATGGGCGGGGAGCGAGAGGGAGCAGCACGGTGAGTATCGAATCGGTGGCCTGGAGCCAGATGTATCGGCGGGCGAACGCGCCGCAGGAGCAGCGGCCGTTCCGGCTCGCGACCGCGCAGCGCATTCTGCGGTTCGCGCGGCCACACCGCCGCCGGATCGGTGCGTTCTTGCTGTTCAGCGTGGTGTCCGCACTGCTCGCGGTGGCAACGCCGGTGCTTGCCGGGCGGGTGGTCAACGACATCGTCGGTGGCTCGGCGCCGCGCGTCGTGGTTGCCCTCGCCGTCCTGATCGGCGGGCTCGCGGTGGTCGATGCCGCGCTCGGGGTGATCATTCGCTGGCTGTCCTCGCGGATCGGTGAGGGGCTGATCCTGGATCTGCGCACAGCCGTGTTCGATCATGTGCAGAAGATGCCGGTCGCGTTCTTCACCCGGACCCGCACCGGCGCGCTCGTCAGCCGATTGAACAACGATGTGATCGGCGCGCAGCGCGCGTTCAGCGACACGCTCTCCGGTGTCGTCACGAATCTGGTCACCCTCGCGCTCACCCTCGCCGTCATGGTCCGCATCTCCTGGCAGATCACGCTGCTCGCGCTGGTGCTGCTGCCGGTGTTCGTCGTTCCGGCGCGACGGATGGGCAATCGGCTGGCCGGATTGCAGCGGGAAGCCGCGGGCCTCAATGCGGCGATGAGCACCCAGATGACCGAACGGTTCTCCGCACCCGGCGCGACGCTGGTGAAGCTGTTCGGACGGCCGCAGCAGGAGTCGGACGAATTCGCACTCCGCGCACGTCGGGTGCGCGATATCGGGGTGCGCACGGCGATGCTGCAGACGGTGTTCGTCACCTCGCTGACCCTGGTTTCGGCGCTGGCACTGGCCCTGGTCTACGGACTCGGCGGGTGGTATGCGCTGCGCGGTCAGTTGGATGCCGGTGCGGTGGTGTCGCTTTCGCTGTTGCTGACCCGCCTCTACACACCGCTCACCGCGCTGGCCAGCGCGCGGATGGAGATCATGTCCGCGCTGGTGAGCTTCGAGCGGGTCTTCGAGGTGCTGGATCTGAAACCGCTGATCGAGGACGCACCGGATGCCGTCGCGGTGCCGGCGGGTCCGGTCGCGGTGGAACTGGACGATGTCACCTTCGGCTACCCGTCGGCCGACAAAGTGTCGCTCGCCTCGCTCGAGGATGTCGCGACGCTGGATACCCGCGGCGGGGTGGAGGTGCTGCACAATGTTTCGCTGCGGGCCGAGCCCGGTCAGCTCGTCGCGCTGGTCGGTTCCTCCGGTGCCGGGAAATCCACTGTGGCCCAACTTGTTTCCCGGCTCTATGACGTGGACGGCGGTGCGGTGCGGCTCAACGGTACCGATGTGCGCGAGCTGACCACGACCTCGATCCGGGACACCGTCGGACTGGTAACCCAGGACGGCCACCTGTTCCACGACACCATCCGCGCCAATCTGCTGCTGGCCCGACCCGAGGCCACCGAGGCCGAACTGTGGGATGCGTTGCAGCGGGCCCGGTTGCGTGAGCTGGTGACGTCACTGCAGGACGGGCTGGACACCGTCGTCGGCGAACGCGGCTACCGCCTCTCCGGCGGTGAACGCCAGCGACTGACCATTGCCCGGCTGCTGCTCAAGCAGCCACGCGTGGTGATCCTCGACGAGGCGACCGCCTCACTGGACTCGACCTCGGAGGCCGCTGTCCAAGAGGCGCTTTCCGAAGCGCTGGACGGTCGAACCGCACTGGTCATCGCACATCGCCTCTCCACAATTCGGGCCGCCGACCAGATCCTGGTGCTCGAGGACGGACGCATCGTGGAGCGCGGCACGCACACCCAACTGCTCGCCGCCGACGGACGCTACGCGGAGCTGTACCGCACGCAGTTCGCGGACGAGCCGGTCGAGGTCGCGGCCTGAGCCATTACCCGCCGAAGCCCGGCTCGTTCCGGGCTTCGGCGGGTACCGTCAGAATTCCCCGGCGACGCCGAATACGGTGCGGCCGGAGTGGCTGCCGTGCTGAATGGCATGCAGGACCTGCTCGGCCTCGGTGATCGGAGCGAAGTTCTCGATGGTCGAAAGATGTTGGGGCCGCAGCTCATTGGCGAGTCGTGCCCACAGCGCGCGGCGCTTGTCGATCGGGACGTACGCGGAGTCGATGCCGAGCAGCGATACGCCGCGCAGGATGAAGGGCAGGACGGTGGTCGGCAGATCCGGGCCGCCGGTGAGGCCGCTGACCGCGACCGCACCGCCGTAGCCGATCGCGCTGAGAATATAGGCGAGGGATTTGCCGCCGACGCTGTCCACCGCGCCGGCCCAGGTGGCCTTGGACAGTGGACGCAGTTTCGCATCCGGATCCTCCGGCAATCGACCGATCACCTCGTTCGCGCCGAGTTCGGCCAGCCGATCACCCGCATCGGTCTTTCCGGTGGAGGCGATCACCTCGAAACCGAGGCCCGACAGGATATCGATGGCGACGCTGCCGACACCGCCCGTCGCTCCGGTGACCAGCACCGCGCCGCTCTCCGGGGTGAGTTCGTGATCGAGCAGACCCTGCACACTGAGTGCGGCGGTGAAACCGGCGGTGCCGAGCGCGGCCGCATCACGGGTGCTGAGGCCGTCGAGCCCGACCACCCAGTCGGCGGGCACCCTGGCGTATTCGGCGAACCCGCCGTGATGCGAAACGCCGATGTCATAGCCGTGCGCCACCACCTGATCACCGGGCGCGAAATCGTCGACCTCGGAGGTGACGACCTCACCGGTGATATCGATGCCGGGGATAATCGGATAATTCCGGACCACGCCACCGCCCGCGGTGATCGCCAGCCCGTCCTTGTAGTTCGCGCTCGAGTAGTGCACCTTGATCGTGACCTCACCCGGCCCGAGGAAGTCCTCGTTGACCTGCTGCCGCGTGAGCACGATCCCGCTGTCCGATTCTTGTGCCACCATCGCCCAGAACTCCATGCCGACGAGCATACGAGCGTCGGCCGGTGCCGGGGTGGATCTTCGGCGCCGGCTATTGGCGCCGGCTATTGCGGGACGAGTTCGAGGCGGACGCCGAGCAGCCTGACCGGCCGATCCAATTCGAACCGATCGATGATGCGGAGGGCGGTTTCCACGATGGCCGCGATATCGGTGGTCGGCTCGGGGAGTTTCTCCTGTTTGCTACGGGTGTAGAAGGTATTGCTGCGAACGGTCACCGAGACGCGCAACGGGGTGCGGCCCGCGGCCGCCATCTCCTCGCCGACCTCGGTAGCCAGTCGCGCCACCTGTGCGCGGATCTCCTCGGGATCGGTCAGATCGTGTGGAAAGGTCTCGGATTTACTGCGGCCCACCGGAATTCGTGGTTCGGTGGTGACATCGGTATCGCCCTTGCCGTGGCCGAGCACCCAGAGATACGGGCCGGTATTCGGGCCGAATTCGGCGGCGAGGCGCTGGCGATCGGCGGCCATCAGATCGGCGACGGTTTCGATGCCGAGTTCGGCCATCCGCGCGGCGATCCGATTTCCGATGCCCCACAGCGCATTAGTCGGACGATGCGCCATCACCTCGACCCAGCTCGCGGCGGTGAGCCGGAAGATCCCCGCCGCCGCGCCAACGGTATCTGCGGGCGCGGCCGAGGACTTGCCCGCGGATTTGGCGAAGCCGGTCGCCAGCTTGGCCGTGAGCTTGTTGTCGCCGATGCCGATGGCACAGGTCAGTTCCAATTGTGCGATGGCGCTGCGGATTTCGCGTGCGAGCTGCTCCGGATCGTCGGTATCGGCGGCGAGGAAGGCCTCGTCCCAGCCCCATACCTCGACGCTGCCGGGAAAGGTCCGCAGCAGCGCCATCACTTCGTCGGAAGCCTCCTCATAGGTGGCCATATCCAATGGCAGGAAGATTCCGTCGGGACATTTGCGCTTGGCCGAGCGCAATGCCATCCCCGCGCGCACCCCGAATGCTCTGGCCGGATACGACGCGCAGGTCACCACCTTGCGTGGTTCGTCGGGATCGCCATTGCCGCCGACGATGACCGGCAGGCCGCGCAGCTCCGGATGGCGGCGGAATTCCACCGCCGCCTGGAACTGGTCGAGATCGACGTGCAGCAGCCACCTGGGCATATATAGGTCTTACCGCATGACCATGACAAGCAGCGGAAATTGGCCACGAACGTCCGCGGTCGACTCGGAAACGAGCCGTCCGTACGATCTCGGTCAGGACAAGCCAGGGGAGATGCCGCATGACCGACGCACCGGAGAATCTGCCCGCGGTTCGGGTCGGCGATATCGATCGCGAGGTCGCGGCCAAGCAGCTGCAGCTCGCTGTCGACGAGGGGCAACTCGATCTGCTCGAGCTGGATAAACGGCTGGTCGCGGTTTATTCGGCGCAGACGGCGCAGGAACTCGTCGCCATCACCGCCGATCTGCCAGTGATCGCCGCCGCGCGCGAACCCATCGAACTGCGCACCGGCAGTGGGGCGCGGGTGAAGCCGGCGCGTGGATCGTCCCGGCCGAGATCACGGCCGAATGCAGCTCCGGCGGCATCAAAATCGACTTCACGCAGGCACTTTGCCCACACCGCGAGGTCGTGGTCCATGTCGCCGTGGGTTCCGGCACAGTCCAGTTGATCGTGCCGCGCGGCTGGCGGGTCGACCTCGATCGGGTGCAGGCCAGCAGCGGCACCGTCAAGAACAAAGTGACCGAGACCAGTCTGCCCGGATCGCCGCTGCTCCGAGTCGACGGGGAGATCGGCTCCGGGGCCGTGGTGGCGAAGTATCCGCGCCCGCCACGGCGATCGTTCCTTGCCTGGCTGCTGCGCCGGCCTCGGCCGACCGTCTGACCGCTGCTGAGCAACGGCTTCACCATCACCTACCAGTGGCCTGTCGCCGGTACCCGGCTACGCGCCGAGACCACCGTCACCGGGTCGACGCGCCGCCAAGCCGTCGTCCATCCGAAATCTATGCCGAGCGCCCGGACACCGAACCGGTGCTGCGTGCGGTTGCCCAGGGCAATGCGCGCTCGGTCGAGCGTGCACTCGGCAGCTGAGCATCCGCTGACCAGCCCATGAGCGACCGCAATGTCGTGGCGAGCGACCGGGGATACAGGCCCTCATCGGAGCGCGCGGCCACATGTCCGTCCGGGCGCACCAGCAGCGCACCGCCCTCCGGCAGATCGGTGCGGGCACCCCATTCGGCGCCCAAGCCGTGCACCGCGATCTCGACACCGGTCGCGCGCTGCGCATCGGCCGCAGCATCGCGCCAGGCAGCCGAGTTTCCGGCGATCAGAATCGCGTAACCGGGTCCACAGAGATCCAAGGTCGAGGTGGTGTGCTCGGCATCGAGCCACAGATGCGGCAGTCGCGTTCCGACCTGTCCGGTCAGCCGATCGACATGCGGCTCGACCCATTCGATGCAATCCGCGGGTTTGCGCGATACCGCACTCGACGCGTACCGGAAGCGCGACATGACCGCACCGAAATCCAACCGACGCGCCAAAATCTCTGCGTTGTCAGGGGTTTCGATGCCGTAGCGGGTTTCGAAGTCGTCTCCCAGATTGGCCTGTTCAGCGGCGATGATCGCACGCGACCACCGTTCGGCCTGATAGGAATCGAGCAGTGCGGGGCCGCCGGTACCCGACAGCACCGCGGCCAGTTTCCAAACGAGATTATGTGCGTCGGCGACACCGGTATTGCCGCCGAAACCACCCCACGGCGCGTGCCGGTGGGCGGCGTCACCGGCGAGGAAGACCCGGCCGCGCCGATATTCGTCGGCCACGAAACTGCCGGTGTCCCAAGCACTTCGCGCCAGCACCTCGATCTCGATATCGGGCACGCCGATCGCGCCGCGGATCAGCTCGATGCAGCGCTCGTCCGGATAGTCCGCGGCCGTCTCACGGGTCGGATCGTATTCGAGCTGGAAGGACCATTCGTCGGTGTTGTTCTTGGACAAGACGAGTCCGCGCATGGTGTCGTTGCTTATCTCGCACTGGCTGAAGGTGCGACCGCCCAGGACACCCGTAAGATCCGTCCGCACAAAGGCATTGATGTAGTGCCGGGTCGGCGGCAGCTCCCAGCCGGCGATACCCAATGCCCGACGGACCGGACTGGCCGCACCGTCGGCCGCGATGAGGTAGTCGGCCCGGATAACCGAGCTGCGGCCCGACTCGTCACGCAGGGTTGCGGTGACACCCGCGTCATCGGTTTCGAAGTCGATGAGCTCGACCCCGAATCGGAGATCACCACCGCGCTCGCGTGCCTGCTTCGCGAGCACCGGCTCCAGCAGCACCTGGGGCAGGAAGCAGAACTGCGATGGGCTGGGATCGGCCGCCGCCATTGCCGCCCGCAAGTGACTAAGGTCGAGCGGCTCAGCCGTGATCAGGCTGGTGCCCCTGCTCGCGCCGCCGAAGCTGCCCGCCCGCAATGCGGTCACGGCGGCCCGCTTGACCGGCTCCTCGACACCGACCTGACGGAACAGCTCGGAGGTCCTGGTGTGCAGGCCGCGAGCCTTCGGCAACGCCGATGCCGTGGTCCGCTTTTCGACGAGAACATAAGGGACATCGTGATATTCGAGGAACAGCGCGGCCGATAGTCCGACCAGGCCGCCGCCGACAACGAGAACGGGAATCCGCTGGGTAGGAGTCATGCACCGATCGTGTGCGCGCGGGCTTGCACCGCCCTTGCGTCGCGGTCACGGCGACCATGCATACGAAACGGGCCGTACCCGCGGGTACGGCCCGTTCGAGGCGAATATCAGGCGCTCGCCGCGAAGGCGGGGGCGTCCAGGGCCGGTTCGGCGACCGGTTCGATGGCGTAGGCCAGGATGTCGGCCACATCGGCGACCGGGCGCACATCCAGGGCGGCCAGCACCTCGGCGGGCACGTCGTCCAGGTCCGGCTCGTTGCGAGCCGGAATGAACACCGTCTTCAGACCCGCGCGCTGCGCAGCCATCAGCTTCTGCTTGACCCCGCCGATCGGCAGCACCCGGCCGTTCAGCGTGACCTCACCGGTCATGCCGACATCCGCGCGCACCTGCCGCCCGAGCGCCAGCGACACCAGGGCCGTGACCATGGTGACACCCGCCGACGGCCCGTCCTTCGGCACCGCACCCGCCGGGAAGTGGATGTGAATATTGCGATCCAGCACGGACGGTTCGAGGCCGATCTCCGCCAGGTGCGAGCGCACGTAGGTGAGGGCGATCTGCGCCGACTCCTTCATGACATCACCCAGCTGACCGGTCAGGGTGAGCGCGCGCTCGCCCTCGGCGCCGTTGGCCTCGATGTAGAGGACATCGCCGCCGAGACCGGTGACCGCCAAACCCGTTGCCACACCGGGGACCGCGGTGCGTTCCACCGAATCCGGGGTGAAGCGCGGACGACCCAGGTAGTCCTTCAGGTTCTCCAGGTCTATCGTCAGCGACTCCAGCGCGTCGTATCCCAGCTCGGCGTCGTAACCCAGCGACACCACGTTGTCGGCCGAACCAGTTCTGTCCTCGGACAGCCGAGTCGCGGCCTTGCGCAGTGCCTTCGCGATCAACCGCTCCATCTGCCGCACACCGGCTTCCCGGGTGTAGTTGGCCGCGACCTCGCGCAATGCCTCGTCGGTGATCGAAACCTCCTCGGCGGTAAGCGCATTGCGTTCCAGTTGCCGTGGCACCAGGAAGTCGCGGGCGATGGCGACCTTGTCGTCCTCGGTGTATCCGTCGACGGTGATCATTTCCATGCGGTCCAGCAGCGGACCGGGAATGGTCTCCAGGACATTCGCGGTCGCGATGAACAGCACGTCGGACAGGTCCAGGTCCAGATCCAGGTAGTGGTCGCGGAACGTGTGGTTCTGCGCCGGATCCAGCACCTCGAGCAGTGCCGCGGCCGGATCGCCGCGGAAGTCCGAGCCGACCTTGTCGATTTCGTCCAGCAGGACAACGGGATTCATCGATCCCGCCTCCTTGATGGCCCGCACGATCCGGCCCGGCAGCGCACCGACGTAGGTGCGCCGGTGACCGCGGATCTCCGCCTCGTCGCGCACACCGCCGAGGGCGACGCGAACGAACTTGCGGCCCATGGCCCGTGCCACCGACTCACCGAGTGAGGTCTTGCCGACACCGGGCGGGCCGACCAGCGCGAGCACGGCGCCGGAACCACGTCCGCCGACGACCTCGAGTCCGCGCGCGGCCCGGCGGGAGCGCACGGCCAGGTACTCGACCATGCGATCCTTGACCTCGTCGAGGCCGTGATGATCGGCGTCCAGCACCGCGCGGGCGGCCGAAACATCGGTGCTGTCGGTGGTTTTCACGGTCCACGGCAGGTCGAGGACGGTATCCAGCCAGGTCCGGATCCAGCCGGATTCCGGGCTCTGATCGCTGGCCCGCTCCAGTCGACCGACCTCGCGCAACGCCTCGGCGCGCACGTCATCGGGCAGATCGGCCTGCTCGACCCGGGTGCGGTAGTCGTCGGCGCCGTCGGGCTCGTCCTCGCCCAGTTCCTTGCGAATGGCATTGAGCTGCTGGCGCAATAGGAATTCGCGCTGACTCTTCTCCATGCCCTCGCGGACATCTTCGCTGATCTTCTCGGTGACCTCCGCCTCGGCGATATGCGCCTTGGTCCACTCGATCAGCTTGGTCAAACGCTGTGCGGTATCGGGGGTTTCGAGCAGCTCACGCTTCTCGTCGGTGGTCAGGTACGGCGCGTAGCCCGCGGTGTCGGCGATCGCCGACGGATCGGTCAGCTGATTGACCGCGTCGATGATCTGCCAGGCCTCGCGGCGCTGCAGCACCGAAACGACCAGCTTCTTGTATTCGGCGGCAAGCTCTTTGGTGCGACCGTCGGCGGCGGGCGTCTCGACCGGTTCGGCCTCGACCCACAGCGCGGCACCCGGCCCGGTGACCCCGTGGCCGATCTTGGCGCGCCGTTCGGCCTTCAGCACCGCGGCGGGCGCGCCACCGCGCATCCGGCCGACCTGTTCGATGGTTGCGACGACGCCGTAGGAGGCGTAGCCCTCGGTCAATCGGGGTGCGAGCAGCACCGCGTCGGTATTCGCGGCGCGCGCGGCGTCGATGGCGGCCTGCGCCGATTCGTCCAGTTCGATGGGCACGACCATGCCCGGCAGCACGATCGGATCGGTCAGGAACAGCACCGGCAGGTTCTGTGGTGTAGTCACGTGTTCGACCCTTCCAAAAGTTGAGCGATGTCCAGTCAACCCCGGGCCTTCCATGTTTGTTCCGCACCGCTGCCCACGTTCGCTCAGAGCGATCAGCGTTCGATGCGGCCTAGAATTCAGAGCGTGTTCGAAGTCGATGCGTGGCCGGTATTCGGACCTGTTCGCTGCGACAATCCGGACGGTCTGAGTATCGGCGAGGCCGCCCGCCGCACCGGGGTCAGCGTGCACACCCTGCGCTACTACGAGCGCGCCGGCCTGGTCACCACCCCCGTCGACCGCACCGCCAGCGGGCGGCGGCGCTACCACCAGCTCGACCTGGACTGGATCTACGTTTGCACCAGGCTGCGCGCGACCGGAATGCCCATCCAGACCATCCGTCGCTACGCCGAACTCGTAGCCGCCGGAAACGGCAACGAACCGGAACGCATCGCGCTGATGGAGGCACACCGGGCCGAGGTGGTCGCCAAACTCGCCGAGATCCAGGAGAACCTCGCGCTCATCGACCGCAAGCTCGACATCTACCGAGGTCGAATCGCGATCGGCGACCGCGATTTCACTGCAGACCCGGGCTGATACGTCCGAGTCCGGTCACCGTCGATCGAGATGGTCCACCTCGGGCAGCTCGTCGGCAATGGCATAGGTGTTGCGGCGCTGAGAAGGGCGGGACCGCCCTATTGTTGGGCGGACCGTGCCGGTATTCGCTGAACCGCTGCATCCGAGAGGAGCACGTTGGTGTTCGGGCAGGACTGGAAGCAGGCGGGGGCGGTGCTCGTCGTTGTCGGCGGACTGATCGGTATTCCGCCCGTGCTCGCGGCGATTGTTCCGCTGCGGGAGACGGCGGTTGCGGTGGATGCCGAGGTCGAGTTGACCGCGCCGGGAGAGAAGCCCGATACGGTCGAATTCTCGGGGGTCTCCGGCTGGGAGCGCAGCCCGACAGGGGATGCGGCTACGGCAGTGTTGGCGAGTCCGCGCGGCTCGCGACTGGTGGCGACGGTGGTCGACGGGGTCACCGATTTTCGCGATGCGGCCCAGTGGCAGCTGAAGGTGTTGCGGGTACAGGGGTTCGACGCGGTTTTCGACGGCGGCGAGGTGCACAACTCGAACGGATTCGGCGGGCTCACCTGCCGTCGGCCGACCGAGCCCGGGGTCTGCGCGATTGTCGGTAAGGACAATCTCGCGGTCACGCTGGTACTCGGCGGGGACGATCCGCGGCTGAGCGAATTGCAGCCGATTCTGGATTCGCTGCAGGTGACGTCGTGAAGTGGTGGCAGCCGAAATCCGCACTGTTCTGGGTATATTGCGCGACGCTGGTCGCCGGTGCGTTCGGACTGGCCGTGCAGATCGCCCCGGTGCTCAGCCTGACCTGGAGTGATGTGCTGGTCGGTTTGCCGTTCACGGTGGCGACGCTGGTCATCTTCGGGTGGGTCATCCTGCATCTGGACCGGTTGCGCGCCCGCCACCGGATTCGGACGCCGCTGGTCATGGGGTTCCTGTGGGGTGCGCTGGCCGGACCGGGCATCGCCATGTGGGCCAACGACCACAACATGCGCGTCATCCAGAATTTGGCCGGTGACCCGTTCGCCCGCAACTGGCAGGCCCCGATCTCCGCGGCGATTGTCGAGGAGGGCATCAAGGGTGCGGGCGTATTCACCGTCGCCTGGCTGAGTCGCCCGCTCCTGCAACGGCCGATGCACGGACTGCTGCTCGGCGCATTCGTCGGCCTGGGCTTTCAAGTGATCGAAGACCTGACCTACGAGGCCAACTCGGGATTGCTGTCGGCACAGGGGGATGCGTCCTACGCGGTGCTCGTCGGCATCGTCCGGTTGATCACCGGAATCACCTCACACTGGCTGCTCACCGCCATCGCGGGGATCGGCATCGTGCCGGCCGTGGCTCGATCGGACTGGTCGTCGGCACACCGCGTCCGCATCTTCGCCACCTTCTATTTGCTCGGCTGCGCACTGCACTTCGGTTGGGACGCACCGGATCCGGCGAATGTGCCGATCGTCGGCACCACCGCACGCACCATCTGCTATTTGCTGGTATTCGCAGTGGTCTACGCCTGGGTGCTGCGCAGCGAACGGCATTGGTTCACAACGACGATCGCCCGCCCCGAGGCCATGGCCATCGCACCCCCGGCCGAACTACACAGTCTGATCACGCGCCGCACCCGACGCCATGCTCGTAGGGAAATGCATGTGCACGGCCGCCGCAACCGCCGTCTGCTGGAACGCAGGCAACGCATGCTGCTGGATGCGGTGCAGAACCTCGGGGCTTAGTCCCGCATTGACACCCCGTCGGAGCCAATGAGAATGTTGGCAACCAGATATCTCACCACTTGGGCGGCTTTAGGGGGATCCCACGATGACGACACTCACCTCCGGAGTGTTCATCGATTGGGAAGAGCTGACCGGCCTGTCCAAGTTCTCCGTCGATCTGATCACCTTTCCGATCTTCAGTGCGCTCGCCGGTTGGCTCACCAACTGGACCGGTGTGCTGATGCTGTTCTGGCCGGTCGTTTTTCGCGGAATCCGGATTCCTGGCCTCCAGGTGTTGTATCCGTATTTTCCGCGCCGGGTCCAGGTGCTGCCGACATTCTCCGGTGACGGCCGCCGGCTCGGATTCCAGGGATTCATTCCGGCGCGCGCAGAGAAGATGGCGAGCATTTGCGTGGACAAGGCGCTGATGCGCATCGGCAGTCCGCGCGATTTCATCCACGAACTGGATCTGGAGAGTATTGCCGATTACATCGCGATACTCGCGAGCAAACAGGTCGAACCGCTCGTCGACGAGGTGATGTACCGGGAGAATCCGGACCTGTGGCGCGGTGTGCCGAAGGCGATGAAACAGGTCGTCTATCAGCGGGTGGACCGGGAATTGCCCGGATTGACCCGGCGGGCCTTCGAATCGCTCGGCGACAATGTCGACCAGCTCATCGATATCAAAACCTTCGTCATCCGGTATCTGCAGGAAAACCCGTACATTCTCAAGGATCTGACCACCACGATCGCCGCCCCCGAATTGCGTTTCATGGTGCGCATCGGGCTGCTCGGTGCGCCGTTCGGCCTGCTGCTCGCGCTGTATATGCATGTGCACCACACCATTCCGGTGTTCGGCTGGGTACCGGGTTGGGTGATCGTGCTGGTTGCCTCGGCGGCGATCGGCGTGATCGTGAATGTCATCGCGGTCAAGATGGTCTTCGAACCGGGTGATCCGCAGCCGCGCTACAAGTACTTGTGGAAGCAGGCGCTGCTGGCCAAGCGGCAGCCGCAGGCGGCGACCGATCTCGCGCATATCCTCGCCTACCAGGTGCTGACGCTGCCGAACCTGTCCAAGGAACTGCTCGACGGTCCGAACGGCGATAAGACCAGACAGCTGATCGAGCGGCTGGTCTCCGATGAGATCCATCGCCAGCTCGGCCCGACCACCTCGATCGTGCGTGTCGCCTTCGGCCGCCGCCAGTTCGACAATCTCAAGGTCGGCGCCGCGGGCGCGGCGGTCGGGCTGGCTCCCAGCCTGGTCGAGGACGAGGCATTCACCCTCGAGCAGGCCGAGAAGATCGATGAGTTCGCCGCACGCAAGCTCCAGGACCTCACCCCGGGGGAGTTCATGGAGATGTTCTACGCCTCCGTCGAGCAGGATGCCTGGCTGTTGTATCTGCACGGCGCGCTGCTCGGTTTGGTGGTCGGCGCCGCCCACCTGACGATTTTCGGCTGGTAACCCGGCCCGAATCCGGTCGCCGGCGCCCTCGCGTCAAATACAAGCACGCATGCTTGCATTTTTTTGAGTCCGCTGCGATGCTGAACCACGACGGTGTACGAAGCAGTGCGCCTGGACGGGACAGGGATCTGATGGCCGACCTAGACGCGCTCCTGCGCGATTTCGCCGACGACTGCGCGGAACTGGAACGAATCGTCGCCCCGCTGGCGGACTGGTCCGCGCCGACACCGGCGCCCGGCTGGAGTATCGCCCATCAGATCGGCCATCTGGCCTGGACCGACGAGGTCGCCGCGCTGGCCGCCACCGATCCGGACGGTTTCGCGAAGCTGGTCGAGGAAGCGGGCCCGAAGGCGTTCACCTTCGTCGACGAGGCGGCCGAGGAGGCGGCCACCGCACCCGCCGCCGAATTGCTCGACCGATGGCGCCGCGGCCGTGCCGGTCTGATCGAGGCCCTGCGCGCGCTGCCGTTGGGCACCAAACTGCCGTGGTTCGGACCGCCGATGAGCCCGGCATCCATGGTCAGCGCACGCATGATGGAGACCTTCGCACACGGTCAGGACATCGCCGACGCACTCGGGCTGACCAGGACACCGACCGCCCGGCTGCGCACGGTCGCTCATATCGGCGTGCGCACCAGGAACTTCGCGTACACAGTGCGCGGAAAGACTGTGCCGGCCGAGGAATTCCGGGTCGAACTCACCGCACCGGACGACAGCGTGTGGTCCTGGGGCCCCGAGGATGCCGCGCAGAAAGTGACCGGTCAGGCACTCGACTTCTGCCTGCTGGTTACCCAGCGACGGCACCGTGACGATCTCGCGCTGGAAACGATGGGTGCGGACGCCGCCGAATGGCTCACCATCGCACAGGCTTTCGCAGGACCGACGGGTGACGGGCGGTCGGCGGGCCAGTTCGCCTGACCCGCCGCATCCGAACCATCGGGTCCGGCCGGAATTCTAGGTGCGGGCGAGCGCCACACTTGGGTGCGCCGTTCGTGTCGGCCGGACGCCGTTGGCCGGGTGTCTCGATGTGGCAGTCGAGAATGACGCTCGCCAGCTAAGAGTATTTACCCGCTTGTCAGCTTGTAGAAACATTGACGATGCCATTCGGCTCGAGTTCGGTATGCGGGCATCACCCGGCTTTGTGATGCTGATCTCCCCCATGCGGTGCCACCTGCCGCCACCCCTGTAACCTGGACAAGCGTACGGCTTTCAACGATGCGGGCCGCGTGGTGAGGGGATCAGGGGCGGACGGAAAGGAACGCATCGTGGCACATAAGCCTGCCCAGATCGCTCGGCATACCGCCATCGTGCTCGCGGGCGCCGCCAGCCTCAGTCTCACCGTTACCGCGGGAGCCTACATCGTCCACCAGATGGCCGACACCCAGCACGCCACCAACGACGTGGCCGCACCACCCGCGGTTCGGATTCCGGATGTCGACACCGACTACGGACCCGTGCTCTCCGATGCCATATTGACCGGTGGAACTCGCGACCTGCCCGCACTATTCGGCCGCTTCCCCGCCGAATCCAGCGATGGCACCGTGAAAATCTCTCAGGCCCATACAGATTCGCCCGCCTCCGCCGGAATCAGCGGCAAACTGCGCCTCGGCACCGCCTATGTCGGCGCGCAGGTGGCACCGGGGCGCGCGAATTCCGTCACCTTCACGGTGGATACCAATGCGCTGACGGCACTGACGGATTTCCTGTTCACCGAACCGGTTCGGGACCGGCTCGGTATCCACGCGGATCCGGGCGGGGTCACCCAGTTGCGCACCGAGGTCGATACGCACAACGGCGAAGTGACGCTCACCTTCTCGGATCCGACCCTCGGTGAACACGGCCTGCGCCTCGATCGCAATCCCGCGCCGAGCACCGAACATGTTGCGACCGTGGAAGATTCGGCCACGTCGGGAACGGTCGACACGACCCCGAATCCGACCACGACGACGGCGAACCACACCATCGCGGTCTAGTCCGCCTACGCTGCGTCCCATGTACGACTTCTGTGTCATCGGGGGCGGGATCGTCGGAGTCGCGACGGCGCATCGGATTCTGCGACGTCATCCGGGTGCGAGCCTGGTGCTCGTCGACAAGGCCGACGCACTCGCGACCCATCAGACCGGACACAACAGCGGCGTCATCCATTCCGGCATCTACTACCCGCCGGACAGTCTGAAGGCGCGGCTGTGCCGAAAGGGCGCCGCGTGGACGAAGGAATTCGCCGCGGCACAGGGCATTCCGTTCGAGGTATGCGGAAAACTGCTGGTGGCCACCGATGCCGCCGAATACCGGCGGATGCTCGCGCTGCACGAACGCTCGGTCGCCAACGGGGTCGATATCGAACTCGTCGACACTGCCGAACTAACTCGCCGCGAACCGCATGTGAGCGGTGTCGGCGCATTGTTCGTGCCCGCCACCGGCATCATCGACTTCACCCGCGTCACCAACGCACTCGCCGAGGAGGTCCGGGCCGCGGGCGGCGAAATCGTGCTGAATGCCGAGGTCACCGCACTCACCGAAACTGCCGATGCGGTCACCGCAGCGGGTCCCGCGGGTTCCTGGACGGCGCGCACCCTGGTGGTCTGTGCGGGTCTGCAAGCCGACCGGATGGCCGCACTCGCCGGTCTGAAAACCGATTTCCGCATCGTGCCGTTCCGCGGCGAGTACTACCAGCTACCGCCCAGCCGATCCGGACTGGTGCGCACGCTGATCTATCCGATTCCCGATCCGAATCTGCCCTTCCTCGGGGTACATCTGAGCCCGATGATCGATGGCACCCTGACCGTCGGCCCCAATGCGGTGCTCGGCCTGGCCAGGGAGGGCTACCGCAAGGGCAGCTTCGACGCCCTCGACGCCCGTGCGGTGCTCGGTTTTCCCGGCTTCCACCGAGTGGCCCGCGCCCATATGCGCACCGGACTGCGCGAATTGCGCAACTCCCTGTTCAAACGCGGCTATCTGGCCGAATGCCGAAGGTACTGCCCGGAGCTCACGATCGCGGATCTGCGACCGCGCGAGGCGGGCATCCGCGCGCAGGCGGTACTGCGTGACGGCACCCTGGTACACGACTTCCTGATCGAACGCACACCGCGCTCGATTCACGTGCTCAACGCACCGTCACCGGCGGCGACCTCGGCGATGCCGATCGCCGAATACATCGTCGACCAACTGTGACCCCACCGAGTTAGCTGGGTTGCGCGTTCCAGCAAACCAAGCGACCGCCCGGTCATCAATGTGGTAAGCCCGCCAACCAAATTCCCGGCAACCCCTCGAATAAAGAGGAGAGCTGTAGTACTTTTAGCGGCAGCCAACAGGGAGGGGCCCTATGGGCCACATCAAGTACGCGAGCGACGTCGGAGCCCCGGTCGAGGTGGCTTTCACCTATACGGACAACCATCAGTTCGTGCCGGATTGGATGTTCGCCGTCGCCGCGTTCGAGCCGAAAGGTGAGCTCGACCAGGGTTTCGGTGCGGTCTTCACGACTCGGATCAGGCTGGGACTATGGCGGCCGACCATCGAATGCGAGATCACCGAATACCGGCGCAATGTGGTGATCGGCTACACACTGCGCGGCCAGTTGTCAGGCACTTTGACGCTGCGCTTCGACCCGCTCGGCTACGGACGCTCGGTGCTGACCTCGCAAGCGGAGTACGCTCCACCGAGTGGGCTGTTCGGTCGACTGTACCTGCGCCTGGTGGATTCCGCCGTGCGCTCGGCACTGCGCCGAACCGAATCCCAGTTGCGAAGGGAGATAGAGGAATTCCACGGTACCGATCTTGTCGGTCGGATTGCGTAGGGTGCCATCTATGATCATCGTGAGCACCGACGGATCCTGCCTCCGCAATCCCGGCGGCGCCATCGGCTGGGCTTGGGTCAATCATCAGGGCGGTTCACGCAGCGGGGGAGCCGCCACCGGAACCAACCAGGTCGCGGAGCTGCGCGCGCTATTGGAGGCGGTACTCGCCCATCCCGGCGAGGAACCGCTGTTCATCGAGAGCGATTCGCTGTACGCGATCAAATGCGCCTCGGAGTGGATCTTCGGCTGGCGGACCAACGGCTGGCGCACCGCCAGCGGCGGCGCGGTGAAGAACGTCGAACTCATCAAACAGATCGACCGGGCCATCGCCTCCCGGCCGGGACCGGTCCGGTTCCGTTGGGTGCGTGGACACGTCGGCAATTACTTCAACGAAATGGCCGACACCCTCGCGGGCGAGGCGGCCAGACAGGCTGCGGCCTCCGCGGCGGCCGGTGAGGTCCCGACCGCGGAACTCCCCGAGCTGCAGCCGGTGCTCGAGGACTCCTCCGACAAGACCACAAAATCCGCCCGGCCGCGGTCAGCGGGGAAGCCGGTCGCGCCAGCACCTCAGGCATTGACCTTGTTCTGAGTCCACCGGGCGCGACCGGGCGCAAGACCGCCGGAAAAGACCTCCGGGCGGGTGGTGCCATTCCCACCCGCCCGGAGGCGCTTTTCGGAGTAGATAATCCGATCAGTTGCCCATCTGCTTCAGGATGGGCAGATCGAACTTGTCGACCAGCCACTTGTCGCCGACCTTCTTCAGACCGGCCACGACCACGAGCTCCACCTTGCTCGGCGGCTTGTTCGCGGCGGCGATATTCACATTGGTGGTGGTCTGACCGATCACCACCAGCACATTCGCGTTCTCGGTATCGCCGGACTGGAAGCCGCACTGCACGTCGTAGGTGGACGAGGTGGCCTTGGCATCGATGACGACACCCTTGAGGTCCTGGCCGAGCTTGGCGAACTGATCCTTCCAGTCACCGGTCGACGCTGCATCCACCTTCTTCAGGTACTCGTCGATGGTCTGCGGATCGTAGGTGGAGATCAGCTTGCCGTATTCGCACGCCGCCGCGGTGGCGTCTGCATGCGCGTCCAACTCGTCGCCGCGATTTCCGGCCTGCCGGTAGAACACCACGACGGCGGTGACCGCCGCGACGAGCAGCACACCGGCGACGAACGCCCCGATGATCGGTACCAGTGCGCCGGAACCCTTGCCACCGCCCTGGGCCACGGGTTGTTCGGCACCCTTGGCCGACTTGTCCGCGGTTGGCTTCGGGGCCGCCGGCGGCGCGGCGGCTACCGCATCGCTCGACTTCCCGATCTCGACCGTCTTGTCCTCGGCGGACGCGTCGACCTTGGCATCGGCTTCCTCGGCATCCGAGTTCTGCTTCTCGGCGCCGACATCATCTGTGGACATCGATACAATCCTGCACTTTCCCGGCGCACCCGAGCGCACCGATATGGCCTTGTCGGTCCGCATCGGACGAACCGTTCGCACTCTGGGGGCGAGTATCGCTGTGGCTGGTCACCGCAGCGGCGGCGGGGTCAATTCATTCTGATCCGCACCCGGCGGCATCTGCGCGCCGTTGTCCGGCACGTTCGGCCGCGGGGCATTCGCCGAACCGCGAATCTGCAGGCCGGGCGGCGGATTCTCGCAGTAGTTCCACTTGGGCAGCGAGCCGTCCTGGATGACCTCATTGCGGATCGGCGTGTGCTTGTACTGGCAGATCGGCCGAATCCAGACATCGACGACCGTGTAGAACTCGTTGTCGTGCGCGGGCACACCCGCGGCGGACAACCCGAGGTTCAGCGCCGGGAACAGCGCCTGCAGCGCCGGGATCCGCAGCTGCGCGGCCTTGGTCACCGCCGCGAAGTTGGCCGCCAGACTGGTGATCGGATCGGCCGTCTTGTCCAGTACCGCGCCGAGACTGGTCAGCTGTCCCGGTGCCTTCTCCAGGATCGCCTGCAATTCGGCGTTGGCATTGTTGAACTGATCGAACAGCTGACCCGAGTTGCGGGTCAGGGTCCCCAGATCGGGCTGCGCGTTCGAGGTGGTGTTCGCGATGGTGCGCAGGTTGGTGATCAGGTTCTGGGTCTGCGGGAGCAGATTGTCCAAACCGGCCATGGCCAGGCTGATGCCGTTGACCATGCCGCGCAACTGATCCGGGCCACCGCTCAGCGCGGTGTCCAGGTTGGCCAGGATGACACTGAATTTATCCGGATCGACCTGGGCGATCAGTGCGCTGGAGTTGTCGAGCACCGACCAGACCGGGGTGGGGGTCTTGATCTTCTCCGGATCGAACTGGATGACCGAACCGTCCTTCAGGAACGGCGCCTGCTCGGTATTCGGCCGGAAGTCGATGTATTGCTCACCGGCGCCGGAGAGCGCACCCACCGAGATCTTGGTGTCGACCGGAATCTTGTACTTCGAGTCGATATCGGCCTTCGCGGCAATGGACTGTCCGCGGTCGACCAATTCGATCGAAGTCACCTTGCCGACGCGGAAGCCGCGCAGCGTCACATCGTTACCGGGCTGCAGACCACCGGAGCGGTCCAGATGCACGGTGACGGCGTAGGTCGATTTCAGCGGGTTCACCCGCATGACGCTCACCAGCAGATAAGTGGCGCCCACAATGAACACCAGCACCAGGCCGATGGTGGACAGCAGCAGCTTGCGCTGCATCAGTTTGCCGAGCCAGCTCATGCCTGCACCTCGCCGGCGCTCGGTTCCGGCATGCGCTGCGCGCGCTGGCACATGATTCGCTCGCTCATCGGTGACCCCCTTGCAGTCGTCCCTGAATCGCCTGCAAGACGGTGATCAGGCTGCCCGCGAAGTCCGCGAGATCGCGGCCGTCGAAGAACTTGCCCTGCCCCGGATCCGACAACAAGCTGAAGTTGTGGATATTGGTCAGTGTGGCGTAGACCGCGAGGCTGTTGCCACGGAACGACGCGTCGATCGGACCGCGCATATCGTGCAGCGCGTCCAGCGCCGGACCGAAGTTCTGCTCGGTCTGCGACAGCGCGTCCATCAACTTCTTCACATTGTCGAGTAGATCGCTCAGCTGACCGCTCGAGGTGTTCGAGTAATCGCCGAGTGCCGCGCTGGTCACCGAAATCTTCTGCAGCAGATCGCCGATCGCCCGGTTGTTCTCCGCGACGGCGCCGATCATCTGCGGCAGCGTATCGGCCACCTGGCCCAATTCCGCATGCCGCCCCTCGATGGTGGTGGCCAGCGAACCGAACTGCGCGAGCACACTGTCGACCCGAGCGCTGTTTTCGTTCAAACTGCCGACCACGCCGGTCATTTCGGTGATCAGATGGGCCATCTGATCACCGCGACCGCCGACGATGGAGTCCATTTCCGAGGTCAGCTTGGTCAGTGCGGCGACACCACCACCGTTGAACAACATGGAGACCGATATCAACAGCTCCTCGACGGTGGCGCCCGCCGAGGTCTTGTCCAAGCCCAGCGTGTCGCCGTCGTGCAGGACCGGCGACCCCGGATCCGCCTTGGCCTTGGACACCGCGATGAACACATCGCCGAGCGGGGTGGCCTGGCGCAGTTCCGCCGTACTGCCGACCGGAAGTTCGATGTCCTTGCTGATCTTCAGATCGACAATGGCCTCGAAGTTCTTGGTCTGGATATTGGAGACCACACCGACATCCGAGCCACCGATCTTCACCTTCGCCTGATCGGGCAGATTCAGCGCATTCTCGAATTTCGCGTGCACGGTATAGGTTTCACCGGCCAAGCCTGGTTTGGGCAACGGCAGCTTCTCCACCGTGAAACCACAGCCGGAGGTGATGGCCACCCCGGATGCCGCCGCCAACGCGATCAGCGTGCGGCGGGCCTTCATCGTGAACCGGTCGCTCATTTGGTCATCCCCAGCAGTGCCGCCGTAATACCGAGGTCCGGACCGAGATCCTCGAGCTTGCCGGTGCGGCAGCCATCCGAACGCATCTGAATCCGTTCACAGAACAGACTCAGCAGTTCACCGTTGAGGAAGGTCGGCAGGTTGCCGTGCAGCCGGACATAACCCAACTCCCGGTTCATCGACCGGTCCAGGTTCTGCATGAGCAGCGGCGCGATGTCGACGACCTCGGTGAGGCCGCGGGCGTTGGCGCGCAACTGATCGGTCACCTTGGTCAGACCCTCCAGCGAACTGCCCAGCTGATCCTGGTACTGCACGAAGACCGAACTCGTATTGGCCAGGAAGTCGTTGAGCTGTTGCAGCGTGGCCTCCAGACCGGGGGCCTGATCGCTGAGCAGTCCGGTCATCTGCGTCATCCGATTGCTGAAATCGCGCACGGACTGGTCGTTTTCGGCCAACATCGTGGTCAGCTCGTTCAACTTGACGATGATGCTGGAGACCGCGTCCTTATTGTCGACGCCGACCTTCAACGCGCTGGAGAGCGCGTTGAGGGTGTCACGCATCTTCTCGCCGTTGCCGTTCAACATCGGATAGAGCACCCGACCCGATAGCGGACCGATTCCCTCGGTACCCGGTTTCGGCTCGAGCGCGGCGGCGAATTGATCGATGGTCTTGAGCATCGTATCCAGCTCGACCGGTGTCTTGGTCTTCGCCTTCGGCAGATGCGCACCGTCGGACATGGTCTCGCCCTGGGTGTAGACCGGAGTCAGTTCGACGTGCCGGTCGGTGACGATGGACGGCGAAACGATCGCGGCCATCGCGTCTTTCGGAATCTTGACGTCCTTGTCGATCGTCATATGCACTTCGACCAGCGTGCCCTTGGGAATGATCTTGTCGATCTTGCCGACCTGCAGACCGAGCACCGTGACCGGATTGCCCTCGAAGACGCCCGCGATGTTCTCGAAGTCCGCGGTGATCGTCATGGTATTGCCGAGTGCGCTGTTCACCGAACTCGGCACCAGCGAGCAGCTGCCGATTGCCAGGGCCGCCGCACTGACCATCAGTGGTTTGGCGATGCGCCCGATATTCGGGCGCCGCAGGTTGATTCGCATCAGTTTCATCCCTGGCACCCCTCGATCACATGGGCGAAGCACAACCAGTTGTCCGGGAAGCCCCACGGCAGGCCGACCTCACCGTAGGGACCATTGCCGAACGCGTTGTTGAAGGTGCGTACCGACACCGGCATGATCTGCAGCAGCCGGTCGAGGTTGTCCTTATTCTTCTGCAGGCCTTCGGCCATGGTGTTCAACTGCGCGATAGTCGGGCCGAGCTGGTTGTTGTTGGCGGCGCCGATCTCCTGCAGCTGGCGGCTCAGCGTCGACACATTGTCGAGCAGCTGGCGCAGCAGACCCTGACGCTCCATCACCCGGTTGGCGATGGCCTCGCCCTGAGTGATCACCAGCAGCACGCTGTTGCGGTTGTCGCCGAGGATCCGGGTGACCCGGTCGAGATCCTTGAGCAGGCTGTCGACTTCCTGTTTGCGCGAATCCATCACCTTCGCCAGCGCGCCGACGCTGTCGAGCGCCTGCGCCGTCAGCGCGGGCGAATCGCCCATCTGCTTGTTGATCAGATCGAGCGAGGCGGCCAGCTGCTTGGTGTCGAGCGCCTCGAACTTCGGGGTGCCGTACTCGACCACATCGGCCAGGTTGTACGGAACCGAGGTGTTGGACAACGGAATTCGGCTGCCCTTCAACCCCGACCCGTCACCCGGATCGAGATCGACGTAGCGCGCACCGAGCAGCGTCGCCATCTTGATCGATGCCCTGGCATCCGGTCCGAGCTTCACATCGTCGTTCACGCTGAGGGTGAGCAGGATGTGCCCGTTCTCCAGCTTCGCACCGGCGACATGGCCACTCGGCACGCCGGCGACATTGACCTTGTCACCGACCTTGACCCCGGCGGTCTGCGCGAATTCGGCCTTGACCGTCTTCTCACCGACGCCGATCAGCTTGTACGCACTCGACCCGATCAGCAGCGCGATGATGAGGACGCCGCCGATCACGCCGAGCCAGAAGTAGCGGTTGTTGTTGAACCTGTCCTTGATCTTGGTCATCATGGGCGGCACACCGCCGACTGTCCGTTACCGCCGATCATTGGGAGCAGGCCGCGGGGGAGCAGGATGCCGTAGAGCGAAATATCGAGCTTGCAGATGTAGGCGTTGGCATAGGCGCCGTCCTGGGTGAACTTGCCGATATCGGCCAGCACTGCGGGCAGGTCGATCGCGGCCTGGTCCAGTTTGGCGCCATTCGCGATCAGCAGCGTGAGCGCCGCGCTTGTCGAATCCTGTGCGCTGGCCAGCTTCGGCTGGATCTTGCCGAGCATGTCCACCAGACCGCTGGTCGCATCCGCGATCTGCACGGTGGATGCTTGCAGCGACTGCCCCTGGTCGTACAGGCCGCCGATCAGTGCCCGGGTCTGGGTAACCAGGGTCTCCAATTCATCACCTCGCTTGGCCAACCCGGACATGACGCCGCTGAGGTTGGTGATCACATCGCTGAGAATCGCGTCTCGGCGCTGGAAATCCGTGGCCAGGGTGGCAGCCTGGGTGATGAACGCGCTCAACGAAACACCGTCACCCTGCAATGCCTGGATGAAGGTCTCCGAGAGCCGGTTCACCTGCTCGGGCTGCAACACCTGGAACAGCGGCTGGAATCCGTTGAGCAGTCCGGACACATCGAAGGACGGTTCGGTGCGCTCGAGCGGAATGGTGGCCTTGTTCTTCAACGCCGCCGGACTCGCCGCCTTGCCCGGAGCCAGTGCGACATAACGCTGCCCGATCAGGTTCTGGTAGCGGACCAGCGCCTTGGTGTCGTCGTACACCGTCTGGTTGCGCTGCACGATGAACGTCACGTTGGCGACGGACTTCTTGGTCTTGGAATCGCGGGTGAGTTCGATCTTCTCGACCTTGCCGACCCGCACGCCCGCCATCCGGACGTCATCGCCCTCGCGCAGGCCGAGCACATCGCTGAAGGTCGCGGTGTAGGTGTTGGTGTCACCTTCCACGACCCGCGCCAGCGTATTCCAGACGACGACGGTGACCAGGATCGAGACGATCGCGAAGAGGCCGAAGCCGATCAGTGGTTTACGAACGCTCATTCGGCGGCACCTCGTACCTGCAAAGTACCCCCGCGCATTGCCGAACTGAGCAGCAGATATTCGGCCGCTGTCGGCCGACGACCGAGCAGGGCCACGATCGCGGCATCTCCTTCGTACGAAATCGGGTCGGCGGTCACTGGTGCACTCGCCGGTTGGACGGGCACGGCCGGAGCCGCGGGCTGGTCGGCGGAGGGCTGCGCATTCGGCGCGGGCGGCGCCAGGTTCGGGAACAACCCCTCCAGTGGCGTACCCGCGAACGGGCTGGCCGGCTTCGGCTCGGCCGAGGCCGCCGCGAGCGGATCACCCGGCGAGGTGAGACCCGGGATCTCCGGGAAGCCCGCGGGCAGTGGCAGTTTCGCCAAACCCTGCGCGGTTTCCAGCGAACGCGGCTTCATCGAGTCCGGTAGGTAGCCGGGATCGGAGACCGCCGGTGCGGTGGCACAGCTCGGTCCGGCCAGATTGCCGTAGTGCGGGCAGTCGGCCTGTTCGTAGGGCCGGTACGGGGTGAGCGTGACACCCGCGTTCCAGACCATCTGCCGCTGCGGACCCCAGTGGAAGGTCTGACCGAGCTTGCGCAACGAATTGTTCAGCGAGGCAATAGTGTCCGGGATCGAATTCGCATCCGCGGCGAGCGCGCCGAACATATCGCTGGTACCCGCGGTCACCTGCTTGCCGACATCGCCGTTGCGAGCGAACAGCGAGTTGACCGAATCCACCGTGCCCGCCGTACCGCTGATCAGGGCGACCAGCTGGGACCGGTGATCGGCGATGGTCTGGGCGGTCTTCACCGAACTGCCGAGCACATCGAGCAATTCGGGGGCGGACTCGTTGAGTGCGCGGGCCGAGGCCGAGAAATCATCGAGCAGCACACCGAGATTCGGGATGGACTCGTCCACCGAGGTGAGCCACTTGTCCAGCCGCTCGATGGTGGAGCCCGGCATCCGGCCGCTGCCGTCCAGCGCCTGGGAGAGCGTGCCGAGGACCCGGCCGAATTGCACCGGATCGATCTTGGTGAGGATGGTCCGGACGGTGGTGAGGGTGTCCTGCAGCGCGATGGTGCCCTGGCTGCGGTCCTCCTCGATGGTCGAACCCTCGTGCAGGTACTGATCCGCCGGACCGTTGAAGACCAATTCCACCGAAGTGACGGCGAACAGGTTGCTCGGCACCACGCGGGCGGTCACGTTCGACGGGATATCGCCGGCGAACTCCGGCTTCAGGTCGATCTGCACCTTCTGCAGCTCGCCCTTGGCGGCGACCTCGACATCCTCGACCGCGCCGACCAGCACGCCGCGGAACTTCACGTCGGCCTCGCTGGGCAGCCCGTCACCGGTGGTGGTCAGATTGGCGACCACGTGCACCTTGGGCACGAAATAGCCTTGGTATCTTGCCATCAGGAAGCCGAGGATCAGCGCGAAGACGACGAGTCCGCATACGCCGGCGACCAACAGTTGTCGCATGGTGGGGCCACGCCCACTGGGATCGATGATCATCTCGTCCTACCCCGAGATCCGGATGCCGGGATTGACGCCCCAGATCGCCAATGTCATGAACAGGTCCGCGAAAACCACGATGATGATGCACATCTTGATGGCCCGACCGGCCGCGACACCCACGCCCTCCGGACCGCCCGAGGCGAAAAAGCCGTAGTAGCACTGGATGAACGTGGTGATCGCGACGAACACCATCGCCTTGAGCAGCGAGTAGAGCACGTCTCCTGGTATCAGGAACTGATAGAAGTAGTGCGCGTAGGTACCGCTGGAGGTGTTGCCGATCAGCTGCACTGTGAGCGAGCAGGAAATGTAGGCCATGGCCAGGCCGAGGCAGTAGAGCGGGACGATGGCGATCATCGCCGCGAACATCCTGGTGCTCACCAGATACGGCAGCGGCCGGATCGCGATCGACTCGAGTGCGTCGATCTCCTCGGAGATCCGCATCGCGCCGAGTTGCGCGGTGAATCGACAGCCGGCCTGGGCGGCGAAGGCGAGCGCCGCGAGCAGCGGTCCCAACTCCCTGGTGGTCGCGAATGCGGAGATGGCGCCGGTGATCGGGCTCAGGCCGAGCAGATTCAGCGAGGTATAGCCCTGGATGCCGACCGTCATCCCGCCGAAAGCGCTGAGGATCAGGATGACGCCGATGGTGCCGCCACCGACGACCAGGCTGCCGTTGCCCCAGGTGACATCCGAAAGCAGCCGCCAGACTTCCTTCGGATAGTGCCGCAGCGCCAACGGGATCGAGCCCACCGACCGCAGGAAGAAGAACACCTGGTGTCCCAGGCGCGCCACCATATCCACCGGGACCTGCGCGGACTTCTTTATTTGCCGAAGTGGCCGCAGCAGCGGCGGTATATAGGTTGTTGACACCTGCTCAGACCACCTGTGGGGGGAGGAGAACGTTGTAGATCTGGGTGATGATCAAGTTCACGCCGAACAACATGATGGCGGAACTGACCACCGCGGAGTTCACCGAGTTGGCGACTCCGCCCGGACCGCCCCGCGTATTGAGCCCGGTATCACAGGCGATGATCGCAGCGAGCAACCCGAAGATCAACGATTTCACCAGTGCGACAAGCAGATCGATGGTGACGGCGAACGAAGAGAAGGTGCCGATATAGGAACCCGGGGTGCCGTTCTGCGCGAAAATATTGAAAATGTAGCCAGTCAAAAATCCTACGAATACGACGAAGCCACAGAGCAATACGCTGACCAGCATGGCCGCACCGAGCCGGGGCGCGACCAGCCGACGCAGCGGATCCACCCCCATCACCCGCATCGCATCGATCTCTTCGCGGATGGTGCGTGAACCGAGATCGGCGGTGATCGCCGAACCGACCGCGCCCGCGATCATCAGCGAGGTGACCAGCGGCGCACCCTGCTGGATGATGCCGAGACCGTTCGCCGCGCCGATGAACGAGGTCGCACCGACCTGGCTCGCGACCGCGCCGACCTGGATGGAAACGATCACGCCGATCGGGATGGCGACCAGCAGCGTCGGTGCCGCGGCGACACTGGCCATGAACGCGCACTGGCGGATGAACTCACGATAAGGAAAGCGGCGTCGGAATATCGCGATGAACAACTCCGCGACCGCCGCGAACCCCATCGTGATCTGCCTGCCGAAGGTCTCCAAGGAGCGCTTCGGATGGTCTTCCCAGTAGGCCTTCGTCCAATCGACCGCGTCACTCATCCGTGACTGCGCTGGTGGACTCTTGGTCGACTGCACTGGCTAACCCCTCTCGACGCCGGTAACCAAACCCCGACGACTTGTTTGCTTGACGCACCTTACTACGGAGTAGTGCGGAACACACCATCACCGTGTGATTGCAGTCATAGATTGGAGTCACTGTAGGGAAAACGCTATGAGCAGTGGCCCTGCGCTTGGGATCGGTCCCAAAGTTAACGGTGATACTTCTAGAACAAGTTGCAGTTCCACCGGCTCCGATCAGGCTCGCATATGGCCTGTTCCACTATTTGCGCGGATAATATTCATATAAAATCTGCGTACGATTCGAATGGCCGCTACGGTACCGATCAACATACAACTGAAACACAATCAGTCACTTTGTGATGATTTCAGTAATAGACTTTCGCTATCGCTAGAAAATGAGACGCTGCATCTGAAATGTCGAAAAGTGCGACGCGTTCGACACCAGGAGGCCGACCGTTTCGAGCGACCCGCAAGCGATCGCCAGGGATACAGGACGCGCCCGGAGCCGAATACTGACACGATGGGTGCGACAGATTGATATCGTGCGGACTTCCGACGTCTGGAGGGACATGTTCAGCAAACTCGCCAAGGTGGCCAACGCTGCCTTCGCCGTAGCTCTTGGTGCGGCACTGGTCGCGACGGGGGCCGGGACCGCGGACGCCGCGCCGGGGCCACCCGTCATCGGCGGTGGGTCGGGAATCATTATCGATAATCAGTTCGAATGCACTGTCACGACGGTCGGTTACGACGGCGGAGGCCGGCTGGTCGGCCTGACCGCGGGACACTGCGGCGACCCGGGCGCTCAGGTGTACGCCGAAACCGACCGCGGCGCAGGCGTGATCGGCCGGTTCGTCTACTCGAATCACGACCTCGACTACGCCATCATCCAGTTCGATCCGAGCCGGATCACCCCGGTGAACCGGATCGGCAATGTCACCATCACCGGGATCGGCGGCCCGGCCCAGTTCCCGATGATCGTCTGCAAGGAAGGCCGCACCACCGGCAGTACCTGCGGCATCGCCTACGGTGACCTGTTCGGCACGAATATGGAGACCTGGTCGCAGATGTGTGTGGTGGAGGGCGATTCCGGTGCGCCGGTCGTCGTCGGCACCACACTGGTCGGGATGGTGAACGCGTATCTCGCCATCGCCTGCTTCGGACCCGAGGTCGGCACCAATATGAGCTCGATCATGGGCGATATCAATGCCCGTGGCAGCGTCGGGGCGGGCTTCAACCCGATCTAGCGAGGATCAGTCGAATACCGAATGAGCGGGTCGAATGACCCGCTCATTCTGTTTTGTGGAGCGGCGCCAGCGCCGGACCCGCCACCCCGCACTGCAGCATGCAGTCGACATTGTCCAGCGTCGCCGCGCGGCGTGGCGCGCGCAGTAGTACTGCCGCGATCAGCGCACCGGCCACCAGCAGGCCGACGCAGATCCACATCGCGACGCCGAAGCCGCGGTCGAATTCCACTGGATCGCCGAGCGATCCGGAGATGCCGGCGAGGCCGGGCAGCGCGGCGACGGCCAGCAGCTGAGCGGTACGGGCCACGGCATTGTTCACCCCCGAGGCGATGCCGGCCTCACTGGCGGGCACCGCGCCGAGTACCGCGCCGGTGAGTGGAGCGACCAATACCGACAGGCCGAGACCGAAGACCAGCACGCCGGGAAGTACATCGGTCAGATAGGTGGTATCGGGTCCGATGCGCAGCAGCAATACCAGGCCGAGCGCGGCGAGCAGCGGACCGACCGTCATCGGAATGCGCGCACCGTGCACCTGCGCCCAACGACCCGCGGGCGCGGAAAGCACCAGCATGATCAAGGTGACCGGAACCGTGGCCACCCCCGACATCAGCGGCGTGTACTTCGCCACCAGTTGCAGCTGCATGACCAGGAGGAAGAAGACACCGCCGAGCGCGGCGTAGACCGCGAGGGTGACCAGATTCGCGGCGGTGAAGACCCGCCCGCCGGAAGCGACGGGCCCGGAGGAGGCAGCCTGCGTACCCACGGAGGGCCCCGCGCCCGGCGAAAATGTCCCAGCGAACAGCGAGGGGGGCACCAGCGGATGGTCGCTGCGCATTTCGATCACCACGAAGACGGTGAGCAGCAGCAGACCGACGACCACCAGTAGCGGCATCGCATCGATCAGACCGAAGGTCAGCGCGCCGAGGGCCACCGCGACCACCACCGCACCCGGAATATCCAGTCGCGCCGAGGCATTCGGGTCGTGGCTCTCCGGCACATGCCGCAGCGTGACGAGTACGACGACCACCGCGAGCGGCACATTGATGAAGAAGATGGACTGCCAGCCGGCCAACTCGATCAGCCAGCCGCCGAGGAACGGCCCGAGCGCGCCCGCGACGCCGCCGAAGCCGGACCACAGGCCGATCGCCGCACCCTGATCGCGTTGATCAATGGATGAGGAGATCAGCGCGAGACTGCCTGGGGTGAGCATCGCTCCCGCCACACCTTGCAGGATCCGGGCGACGACGAGCATCTCGATATTCACCGCGGCACCGCAGAGGACCGAGGCCAGCGCGAAACCGATTACGCCCCAGACGAACACCTTGCGGCGGCCGAAATGATCGCCGAGCGAGCCACCGAGCAGGATGAACGAGGCCAGAGTCAGCGTGTAGCCGTTGAGCGTCCACTGCAGGCCCGCGACATCGGTGTCGAGGGATTCGCCGATGCGCGGCAGCGCGATATTGACGACGGTGGCATCCAGCGAGGCCACCGACGAACCGAGGATGGTGGCCAGCAGGATCCAGCGGCCGGTGGCCGAACCCAGCCGGGGTAACTCAGAACTCACCGACCAAACCTAGCCGCTACCGGCCGGTTTTCGTGGGTGTCAGAGATTTTGGACGCAGACCACGAAGCGCCGCGTCGGGTACTCGAAGCCGCTGCTGCTCCCGCAGACGCTGGCATCGTCGGCGCCCTGCTGGATATTGGTCACCTTCACGCCCTGGCTGACGCGTTCGGTGCAGTCGATGCGCTTGGGATCCTCGCCGCTGATATCCATGCAGCCACCGACGACCCAGTCGATATCCAGGCAGATCGCGCCCTGCTGCACGCCGTTCAGGGTTTCGAAGTAGGCGGAGTCGCGGTCGGCGACGCACTGTGAACTGGTCGCCGCCTTGCCGATGACTTTGTAGTTCGAGGCCCGGCTGCCACAGGAGGCCTTGGCGATGGTGGCGTTATCGGTGGTGCCGCCGAGCGTCACGCAGTCACCGACATTGGCCTGGAAATCGGTGCTGCCGCCCTTGGTCGCGGAGGTGGTCGCCGTCGGCTTACCGGAGGACGGGCGGGCGCTGGTGGTGGGCCTGGCCCCTGAGGTTTTCGGCGTGTTGGTGGACGAGACCGCATCGATGGTCCCGTTTATGGCGGGCTGGGCATTGCCGCTGATTTTATTGCCGCAGCCCGCTAGCGAGAGCGCGGCGACGACGGCGACCGCGGCGATGGCCGCCGTCGCGAGGCGACCCGAGATCGGTTGACGAGACACTTACAGTCCTCCCGGCTGTAACGCTCCGAACTCATACCCCCGTCGGAATCCGAAGTGATCTAGCAATGCATGAAATACCACGCCATGCATACACCACCGAGCGCAGATGCGTCGAGTCGACAGCAACCGCATCGGAGAAGCACAGTGCCGGCCCAAATGTTGGTTCGATCACTGTGGCACCGCGGTGTACCAGCGGAACCGGTGTCACAGCAACCGATCTGGGTATGGTGGGGTTTCCGGTGTGAGAGGAGTTCGTCCGTGAAGCTGATCAGCGCGATCACCTGCACCACCGCCGCGTTCGGCGCCGCGCTGATCCTCCCCGCAGTGGCCTCAGCAACCGATGTGCATTGTGCTTCCGACGGCGGGACGGATGTCACCGTGATCGACGGAAGCACCGCATGCCGGGCCGCGACCGAATCCCTCGGCCGGGCGCGGGCGGCCGGATACGACGGAGTCGGCTACGCCCGTGCCGGCCTGGGGGCCGCCGCCTTCGGCATCGGCGCGGCAGGCGGTGTGGGCGCCAGCGACGGAGTCGGCGGAATTCCGATCGCGCTCGGCTACGGCGCCGATGCCGTCGCGCTGGCCTCGATCGTCGCTCCGGCAACGGATTCCGAGACCGACCACCCGAGCCCGCCCACCCCGCTGTTCGCGATATCGATCGCCTTCGACGGCTCGCGCGCACAGGTCGCGACCGCCGAGAGCGCGGTGGTGTGCCTGGGCACGGCAGCCTTCGCGTGGAATTCGGCAACCGGCGCGACCTGTCTGACCACGCCTTTCGGTCGCTGGCAAACGCCACGATCCGAGTTAGGCTGAGAATTCGGCCCCAGCCACCAGGAGGTGTGACCCATGGTTTCAGCCTTCCCCACACCGGACCGATGGCCAGCCGCGCCACTGGAGATGCTCGTCGATCCGAGATTCGTCCGCCTCGCGGATCACTTCTTCGGCATGTTCGCCCAGCCGACGCGTGGCGGCGGTGCGCTCGCGATCTATCTCGACGGTCGACCCGTCGTCGATATCTGGGCGGGCTGGGCGGCCAAGGATCGACGTTGGAACGGCGAGAATGTCGCGCTCACCTTCTCCACCGGCAAGGGCGTCGCCGCGACCGTGGTGCACCGGCTGGCAGAGCGCGGGCAGATCGAATACGAAGCCCCGGTCGCCACTTACTGGCCGGAGTTCGGCGCACACGGCAAGGACGACATAACGGTGCGCGATGTGCTCTCGCACCGCGCCGGACTGCACCGAGTGCGCGGCCTGGTCCCCGGCCGGGAGGGCATCCTCGACTACGACGCCGTGGTGACGGCGCTGGCCGAGAGTCCCGCCGACCCGCGCCGCATCCGTACATCGGGCTATCACGCGATCACCTTCGGCTGGCTGGTGGCCGAGATCGTGCAGCGCGTCACCGGTGATCCGTTCACCGATGTGGTGCGGCGCGAGATCGCGGAACCACTCGGCTATGACGAATTCTGGTTCCGGGTACCGGAATCCGAGCGCTACCGGATCGCCAAGATCTTTCCGCATCTGAATCCCCCCGGAATCCGTTGGAATACTGCGTCATCGGTGCTGTCCTGGGTGCGGCCGGTGCGCGGACTCGCCGAGGCGGGGATGCCGGAGAGCTTCGACGAACTCGTCCGCGATCCGCGCGTGCACGATGCGGTGATGCCGGGCTGGAACGGTGTCTTCTCGGCGCGCGCGCTGGCCAGAATGTACGGGGCCCTTGCGAATGAAGGGCGGGTCGAGGCGTTGGATCCCGAACGCGGTGGTCACGCCATCGACGCAGTGCAGTTCCTGAAACCGGAGACGATCGCGATCATCAACGAGACGCAGCGGGCCGACAGCCGTGACTATGTGCTCGGGGTGCCGCTGAAATTCACCCTCGGCTATCACCGTCCGGTGGTCATGTCCAAGCAGCAGCCGCGAAAAGCCTTCGGCCACTATGGACTCGGCGGTTCGGGCGCCTATGCCGATCCCGAACTGGGCATGTCGATCGCCTTCGTCACCAACCGGCTCGGCAATGCGGTGACCGCCCTCGGGGACGCCCGGCTCGCGCGCTTGGCCGCCCTCGCCGGCAATACGGTGCGCAGGGTGCGCCCGAAAGGGGCGGTCGAACCGGGACCCGCGTGAGTTCGTAGCTATAGATATGGAGCAGGCGGACGCATCAGAGGAAACGGCGCTGGACGCCGCGCCTTCGAGGCCGCGTGCACCGAGAATGGTGATTGCGCACGCGTTGGCGGCGAGCATCGATTTCGAGCGGTACTTCCGTTGGCGACGCGAACGCGAGGGCGATCCGTTCTACGTGCGGTTTCCCGGTTTCGACGCGGTGTTGTTCACCGGCACGGCCGAGGGCGCCCGCGAATTCTTCCGCGCGCCGATCGATCTGCTCGAACCGCCGCGTCCGAATCCGATCGAACCGCTGGTCGGCTCCGCGTCGCTGATCCTGGCCGCGGGCGAACGACATCGGCGCGATCGGACATTGCTCGCTCCCGCGTTCCACGGCGCGCGGATCCGCGCCTACGGCGAGCTCATCCGCGAGTCCACCATCGCCGAAATATCCGGCAGCACAGGCGAATCCCGCCCCGCCTGGACACCGGGCACACGCATCGACTCGCGGGCGGCAGCCAGGGCGATCACTTTGCGGGTGATTCTGGATGCGGTATTCGGGGTGGACAGCCACGTGCGCCGCTCCGAATACACCGCCGCGGTCGCGGAATTCCTCACCGCCTACTCCGGACCGCTGATGCTGGTGCCCGCCCTGCGCCACGGGCTGTTCGGCCGGGCGCCGTGGGATCGGTTCGTCGCCGCGCGCGAGCGGCTCGACGAGCTGATCCTGACCGATATCGCGCAGCGTCGGGCCGTCGGCTCGGTCGGCGCCGACATTCTCGGTCTACTGCTCGCGACGAGCTATGACGACGGCACCTCGATCACCGATGACGATCTGTGCGACCAACTGCGCACCCTGCTCGTCGCCGGACACGAGACCACCGCGACCAGTCTGGTGTGGGCGCTGTTCCATCTGCATCGAGAACCCGAGGCGTTGCAGCGCCTGCGCGCCGAACTGCACACGGCCGGTCTCGACGCCTCCCCGCTCGAGCTTGCCGGGCTGCCGTTCCTGGACGCGGTGTGCCAGGAGACACTGCGGCTGCATCCCACGGTGCCCATAGTCCTGCGCAGGCTGGCCGCTGGCGACTGCTCGCAGGTCGCTCGAAACAACACCGCGCCGTTCGCGCTGCGTGGTGTCGAGCTCGCGGCGGGCGACACCATGGGCATCGCGCTGCCGCTGCTGCATTCCGATCCCGCCGTGTGGACGGATCCGCAGCTCTTCCGGCCGGAACGGTTCATCGAGCGCAAGTACCGGCCGTACGAGTTCGCGCCCTTCGGCGGTGGAAATCGGCGGTGTGTCGGGGCATCGCTGGCCGACTACGAACTGCGGATCGTGCTCGCGACCATCCTCGGCCGACTGCGGCTGCGCTTGCCGCCGCGATATATGCGCGGGCGGGCGCCGCTGTCGGTGCCGCACAACATCGCGACAGGGCCGCATCGGTCGATCCCATTCGATGTCATTTCGTGATTTATCTCACGAAGGAGTTTGGCTCATCTGAGGCTCGGCCGACTTGACGGCCCTCCTGAGCCATCGAGTCCCACGGACCTGACCGGCCACTTTCACGAAAGATCGTGACTCCCAACGGCATATGTGTTGCTCGCCACATCATGCGGTCGGCACGAATCAATCCGAAACGCCACTGGCCGCGGATGGCCCCGGACGGTAGGAAGGACCCCAGGGTCGGGTGCGTCATATACCCGTGGGGTGCTTCGTGTGCCCCGCGCCGTTTTTCCGTGGGCGTTCGCACGGAATCCACGAAGAGTCTTCGTGAAACCGCCCTGCGAGCTCCACACCGATGAGAGATCTCACCGCGCCACCGGCGTAGGCGAGAGATGGATTGGACGAGAAACCTATGCATGCCGCTTTGCACACCGGGACGTCGACTGCTCCTCGTCGGGGAGCGCTAGCCCGCCGACTCCGGCAGGGCATCCTATTGTCGGCGGCGATCGCCGCGGTCGGCATCACCGCCGTCGCGCCGGCTCAGGCCGACCCGGCATTGCCGGGTGTCGGCACCGGCTCCGCTAACTCGACCGCCACCGATCCGGGTGCCACGGCGAACTTCGCGCCGCCGAGTATCAGCCCCGGGGACGGCGAGGTCGTCGGCGTCGCGCAGCCGATCATCATCAACTTCAAGGAACCGGTGACCGATCACGGCACCGCCGAGCAGGCCATCAAGATCACCTCCTCGAATCCGGCGCCGGGTCACTTCTACTGGTTCAGCGACAAGCAGGTGCGCTGGCGGCCGAACGAGTTCTGGCCGGCCAATACCGATGTGACCGTGGAGGCAGGCGGCACCCGCACCGCATACCGGATCGGTGACGCTTTCATCACCACCGCCGACGACGAGACCCACACCATCACGATCACTCGCAACGGCGAGGAGATCATGACGATGCCGACCTCGATGGGTAAGACCAAGCACGAGACCCCGAACGGCACCTACTTCGTCGGCGAGCAACTGCGCAAGATGACCATGGATTCGTCCACCTACGGCGTGCCGACCACCGATCCCGAGGGCTACAAGGTCGAGGTCGAGTACGCCACCCGGATCTCCAACAGCGGCATCTTCGTGCACGCGGCCCCGTGGTCGGTTGCGCAGCAAGGTGTTTCGAACGCCAGCCACGGCTGCCTGAACGTCAGCACCGAGAACGCCAAGTGGTTCTTCGAGAACGCCAAGAAGGGCGACCCGGTCATCGTCCAGAACACCCAGGGCGGCACCCTCAACTCCCGCGACGGCTACGGCGACTGGAACGAATAGCTGACAACCCGACCTCCAAGCTCAGCTCGGCCCAGGCGCAATCGCCTGGGCCGAGTTCGTTTTGTTCAACTGATGGTGTTCGGGAATTCCCGGACGACGGACCAGTTGCCAGTTAATCTCCCGAGTGGCGCAACGCTACAACTGATTGCGGGAGAACATGGGTACGCCCAGCATCCAGCCACCTGCACGGCCGCCGGCCCGCGACGAAGATGGCCTCGCACCCGACGACCGGCATAAGTTTCGGGGCGCGCGCGAGAAGTTCAGCGTATCGGCGCTCGGCATTAACCGATCGTTTGCTGTGCGCCATAAAACTTCGGCCGTGCGAACCAGGCCGGAACGAGTACTGCCGCAACCGCGCGGGCGTGGCCTGCGCAACCGGCCGTGGCAGGACTATGCGCTGTTCCTGGTGTTGCTCGGGCCGAATCTGGTGCTGCTGACGCTGTTCGTCTACCGCCCGCTGGCCGACAATATCCGGCTCTCGCTCACCGACTTCAATATCTCCGACAACTTCGTGACCTACATCGGGTTCGCGAACTACCGGGAGTGGTGGGGCCGCGACGACTCCTGGCAGATCGTCACCAATACGGTGGTATTCACCCTGGCCGCAGTGGTCGGCAGCATGCTGCTCGGCCTGGCGCTGGCCCTGCTGCTGGACCGTAAGCTGTTCGGCCGCAATGTGGTTCGTTCGGCCATCTTCGCGCCGTTCGTCATCTCCGGCGCGGCCATCGGCGTTGCCTTCCAGTTCATCTTCGATCCCAGCTTCGGGCTGATCCAGGATGTGCTGCACCGCATCGGCGTCGACAAGGTGCCGGACTTCTACCAGGACCCGCACTGGGCGCTGTTCATGGTGACGGTCACCTATATCTGGAAGAACCTCGGCTACACCTTCGTCATCTACCTGGCCGCGCTGCAGGGCACCCGCGCCGATCTGATGGAGGCAGCCGAGATGGACGGTGCCGGCCGTTGGACCACGTTCACCAAAGTGCTACTGCCACAACTGCGCCCGACCACTTTCTTCCTGTCCATCACGGTGCTGCTGAACTCGCTGCAGGTCTTCGACATCATCAATGTGATGACGCGCGGCGGGCCGCTCGGCACCGGCACCACGACCATGGTCTACCAGGTCTACGAAGAGTCCTTTCGCAACTTCCGGGCCGGCTACGGCGCGACGGTCGCCACCATCATGTTCCTCGTGCTGCTGGTCGTCACGCTGGTCCAGGTACGCATCATGGATCGGGGCGAGCAGTGAAACGCGCACAGCCGGAGCGACGGGCGCGGAGGAGGCAGCGTGCGTAACCAGGTAGCGACCCATGCAGGCCGCCATGGAAACAGCGTGGAGACTCTTTCGTATCGCCGCAGACAGCGGGCGGTGACGGTGCTCGGATACGCCGCGATGGCGTGCGTGCTGATCATCGTCGGTGTTCCGCTGTTCTGGATCTTCATCACCTCGTTCAAGGCACGTCCGGATATCTACACCCAGCCCGCGGTGTACTGGCCGCACAGTTGGCATCCGGCGAACTACGAGGACGCCACCACGACGCTGCCGTTCTGGACCTTCCTGCGCAATTCGCTGATCATCACCGGGATCATCGCGCTGGTGAAATTCGTGCTGGGAGTGTTCAGCGCGTACGGCCTGGTTTTTCTGCGGTTTCCGGGCAAGACCCTGGTGTTCCTGGTGATCATCGCGGCGCTGATGGTGCCCAACCAGATCACGGTGATCTCCAACTACGCGCTGATCGCCCAGCTGGGTTGGCGAAATACCTTCCAGGGCATCATCATTCCGCTCTGCGGGGTGGCCTTCGGCACCTTCCTGATGCGCAATCACTTCCTCTCACTGCCCTCGGAGGTCATCGAGGCGGCCCGGATGGACGGTGCCAACTGGTGGCGCCTGCTCACCCGGGTGGTGCTGCCGATGTCCGGACCGACAATGGTGGCCTTTGCGGTGGTCACGCTGGTCAACGAGTGGAACGAATACCTCTGGCCGTTCCTGATGGCCGACGACACCAGGGTCGCCACACTGCCGGTCGGCCTGACTCTGCTGCAGAACACCGAGAATCCGAGCGTCACCAACTGGGGACCGGTGATGGCGGGGACGCTGCTGACCATGCTGCCGATCCTCATCGTCTTCCTGCTGCTACAGCGCCACATGATCAAGGGCCTCACGTCCGGTGCGGTCAAGGGTTGAGCCCACCCATCGAGGAATCGCTACGCGATGCAAACCCTGATAGGAGAAACCAGTGTCCAAACCACAATTCCCGGCGCTGTCGCGGCGCGGATTCATCGGCCTGGCCGGTGCGATTGCGGCGGGTACCGCACTGACCGCATGTGCGGGCAGCGGCGGTGGCGGCAAGCAGTCCGGTGACGCCAACACCATCACCTTCTGGTCGAATCACCCTGGCACCTCGAAGGAACTCGAAGCCGAGCTGATCAACCGGTTCCAGGCGAAGTATCCGGATCTGAAGGTCAATCTGGTCGACGCGGGTAAGAACTACGAGGAGGTGTCGCAGAAGTTCAATGCGGCGCTATCCGGCGGCGAGCTGCCCGATGTCGTTGTGCTGTCGGATGTCTGGTGGTTCAACTACGCGCTCAACGGCACCATCGAACCGCTCGATTCACACTTCGCCGACGCCGGGGTCAAGCTCGACGACTACGTCGATTCGCTGGCGGCCGACTATCTCTTCAACGGTAAGCATTACGCGCTGCCGTACGCGCGCTCGACGCCGCTGTTCTACTACAACAAGGACGTCTGGGCGAAGGCCGGTCTGCCCGACCGTGGCCCGCAGAGCTGGCCGGAATTCGACGAGTGGGGCCCGAAGATCCAGTCGGTGGTCGGCGACGGCAAGCTCGCGCACGGCTGGGGGGACGCCAAGAACTACCTGGCCTGGACCTTCCAGGGCCCGAACTGGACCTTCGGCGGCGCCTACTCCGACCAGTGGACGCTGAAGTTCACCGATCCCAAAACCATTGCGGCGGGCCAATTCCTGCGCGATATGATCCATACCAAGAAGTACGCGGGCATCAAACCGCAGATCGCCGTCGACTTCGGCACCGGCGTCATCGCCTCCACCATCGCCTCTACCGGCGATCTGCGGGGCATCCAGAAGAATGCCGAGGGCAAACTGCAATTCGGCACCGCATTCCTGCCGCATCCCAACGGCCCCGGCGTCACCACCGGCGGTGCCGGGCTGGCGATACCGTCGCGGATCTCGGATCAGCGGAAGGTGAACGCGCTGAAGTTCATCGAGTTCATCACCAATGCCGCGAATACCGCGTACTTCTCGCAGGGCACCGGTTACATGCCGGTGCGAAAGTCCGCGGTGACCGATCCGAGCGAGGTCGACTTCCTGGCGAAGAATCCGAATGCGAAGGTCGCCATCGAGCAGCTCGCGGTGACCAAATCGCAGGATTACGCGCGGGTCTTCGTGCCGGGCGGTGACCAGATCATCGGCACCGGGCTGGAGCAGATCGGTCTGCAGAATGCCGATCCGGCAACGGCTTTCGCGAATGTCGCCAGCCAGCTGCAGACCATTATCGACCGGCAGATCACGCCGAAGCTGCCCAAGTAGTACCGACGAAGAGGGAGATCGACGCCGTGGCAACAGTGCACTTCGACGGGGTGACGCATCTGTATCCCGGTGCGCCGGCGCCCGCCGTCGACAACCTGGAACTCGATATCGCCGACGGGGAATTCATCGTCCTCGTCGGCCCTTCGGGTTGCGGCAAATCGACCAGTCTGCGGATGCTGGCCGGATTGGAATCCGTTGCGGCGGGTCGCATCCTGATCGGCGGTAAGGACGTCACCGGACTACCGCCGCGCGCCCGTGATGTGGCGATGGTATTCCAGAGCTACGCGCTCTATCCGAATATGACGGTCGCGCAGAATATGGGGTTCGCACTGCGCAATGCCGGAATGAACAAGGCGGACACCGCAGTTCGGGTGCAGGAGGCGGCGAAGATGCTCGAACTCGAGCATCTGCTCGACCGCAAGCCGGCGAAACTTTCCGGTGGACAACGCCAGCGCGTCGCGATGGGCCGCGCCATCGTGCGCCGACCCCAGGTCTTCTGCATGGACGAACCGCTGTCCAACCTGGATGCGAAACTGCGGGTGAGCACCCGCTCCCAGATCGCCGCACTGCAGAAGCGCCTCGGCACCACCACCGTCTACGTCACCCACGACCAGGTCGAGGCCATGACCATGGGCGATCGGGTCGCGGTGCTGCGCGAAGGGAAACTCCAGCAGATCGCCAAACCCCGTGAGCTCTACGACGATCCGGTGAATACCTTCGTCGCGGGGTTCATCGGCTCACCCGGCATGAATCTGCTCGACGCCCCGGTTCGCGACGGTGCCGCGGTATTCGGCGATCTGCGAATTCCCTTGCCCCGAACCGCAACCGGTCAGCGGGTCATTGTCGGCATCCGTCCGGAATCCTGGGAAACCACCGCCGAAAGCGATAACAGCCTCGCCGTGGCCGCCGAACTGCTCGAGGAACTCGGCGCCGAATCCTTCATCTACAGCCACGGCATCACCGATGAATGGAACAGCCGCTCCGGCAAGGTGGTGGCCCGGGTGGACCGCCGCTTCCAAGTGGCACTCCGTGATCGCCTGCGCCTGCGCCCGAAACTCGACGAGATCTTCTTCTTCGACGGCGAAACCGAGGAGCGCCTGCGCTGAGCGCCCGGCGTCCTCGGCCCCGCCGGATGCTCACCAGATCTTGACGCGCTGCGCGGGTTCCAGATACAGCTCGTCGCCCGGCTTCACATCGAAAGCCTCGTGGAAGCTGTCGATATTGCGAACCACCGCATTGCAACGGAACTCCGGCGGCGAGTGCGGATCGGTGGCCAGGCGGCGGATGGCCTCCTCATTGCGGGCCTTGGTCCGCCAAACCTGCGCCCAACCGTAGAAGACGCGCTGCAGACCGCTCAGACCGTCGATCACCGGCGGCTCCTCGCCTTCGAGCGAAATCCGGTAGGCGGCCAGGGCAATGGACAGTCCGCCCAGATCACCGATGTTCTCGCCGATGGTGAATTCGCCGTTGACGGTGTGGTCGTCGGCTAGCGCCTTGGGTGAGAGCACGTTGTACTGATCGATCAAAGCCTTTGTGCGCTTACCGAATTCGGTGCGATCGGCATCGGTCCACCAGTCGACCATATTGCCGTCGCCGTCGTACTTGGCGCCCTGATCGTCGAAACCGTGGCCGATCTCGTGGCCGATCACGGCACCGATGCCGCCGTAGTTGGCGGCGTCGTCGGCGTGCATATCGAAGAACGGCGGCCGCAGAATGGCCGCGGGGAAGACGATTTCGTTCAGGCCCGGGTTGTAGTAGGCGTTCACCGTCTGCGGGGTCATGAACCATTCGCCGCGATCGACCGGACCGCCGAGCTTGTTCAGATCGCGATCGTGTTCGGCGGCATAGCCGCGTCGGTAGTTGCCGACCAGGTCGGACGGCACGATGACGATGGCGGAGTAGTCGCGCCACTTGTCCGGATAGCCGATTTTCGGGGTGAATTTCTCCAGTTTGGCCAGCGCGGCCGCCCTGGTATCCGGCCCCATCCAGTCCAGCTCGGCGATATTGCGGCGGTAGGCCTCCTGCAGGTTGGCGACCAGCTCGACCATCCGCGCCTTGGCCTCCGGCGGAAAGTGTTCGCCGACATACAGTTTGCCGACCGCCTCACCGAGCAGATCCTGCACCAGCGAAACACCGCGCTTCCAGCGTTCCCGGTTCTCCTGCGCGCCGGTGAGGGTGCGGCCGTAGAAGTCGAAGTTCTCCTCGACGATCGGATCGGTGAGATAGGCCGCCCGCGAACGCAACAGCCGCCAGATCGCCCACGCCTGCCAGTCGGCGAGCGGTTCGGCTGCCCAGGTCTGCGCGAAGGTGCGCACGTAATCCGGCTGGCGCACAACCACTTCGGCGAACAGTTCGGGACCCGATTTCGAGATCCCCTCGGCGAGCGCGGCAGTCCAGGCGTGCCAATCGAATTCCGGATGCTCGGCGACCAGCGCGTCGTAGGTGGTGAGGTTGTAGCTCAACTCGGCGTCGCGACGGCGCACCACGTCCCAGTGCCCGGCCGCGAGCTTGCGCTCCAATTCGAAGATCCGCTGTCCGACCGTCGCCAGGTCGGCGGGCAGCAGCGCGGCGATCTGCGGTTCGGCCGCGGCCAGTGCGAACATCCGGCCGATGTGCTCGACATATCGGTCCCGGATCTCTGCGAATTCGTCCTGCCGGTAGTACGACTCGTCGGGCAGCCCGATCCCGGACTGGGTGGCGTGCACCAGATACCGGTTGGAGTTCTTGTCGTCGGTATCGACATAGAAGCCGAGCGCGCCACTGACTCCGGTGCGCTGCAGGCGACCCAGAAGCGCGGCGAAGGCACCACGATCGGCGACCTCGTGGATCTCGGTGAGTTCCCCCGCGATGGGCGCCAGCCCGAGCGAGGCCACCGTATCGGTATCCATGAAGCTCGAGTACAGATCGCCGATCTTGCGCGCATCACTGCCGTGCGGCGCCGCCGAGTCCGCGGCCTGCCGGATGATCGTCTGCACATCCAGCTCCGCCTGGTCGTACAGCGTCCGGAAGGCGCCGTCGACCGCGCGATCCGCCGGTATCTCATAGGTATCCAGCCACCCACCGTTGACATGGGCGAACAGATCGTCCTGAACGCGCACGGCGTGGTCGAGGTGGGAGAGATCGATACCGGAGGGACTGCTCAGATCGGAAGTCACGATCTCCAGTATGCAGAGATAGGGCGAAGGCCGCCGTCGCCGAGGTTGGCCCCGGCCGCGTCACGGCCGGGGTAGGCGGTCAGGCGGGCAGGATGATGCGATCGAATTCGCCGTCGCGCGCGCCGGCGATGAACGCATCCCACTCTTCGGGGGTGTAGGAGAGGGTGATATCGCCGTGGCGCAGGGTGGCGCTGCCGTCGGCGCAAGTTTGTGCGATCAGCTCGTTATGCGATCGGCCGCTGTTGAGAAGGTTGATGAACGAGGTCCAGAGGCTCGCGGTGACGGTGATGATGGGCTCTTCAGCGGGGCGGTTGGCCGGGTTGCGGCGGTATTTGCTGTCACGGATGAGCACCGCGTCACCATCGAACCGGACTTCGACGCATTGATTGCCGTTGTTCGATCGACTCGACGTGAACCAGTCAGTGAAAACCGACCGGAGGGTAGCGGTGGTGGCCATGGGCAGGATTTTACACTCGTGCATACCTGCTGATCAGGGCCAATGATGCTGCACGATTCAACGATTGTTCCAGTGCGCGAACGTAAGCGAAGCTCAAATCGCGCACCTGTTCCGGATCGTCGACCGCGCCACCGAAGACCGCGCTCTCGGCCCACGCGAAGGTCGGCAGCTGTTCACCGGCGAAGTCGATCAGGTGGAAACTGGACCCGCCGAGCACCGCTCCCGCCCGCGCCGCGAACGGGATGACGCGCACCTCGATATTGTCGAGCTGCTCGATCGTCTTCGCCAGATACTCCAACTGTCCACGCAGCACCTCCGGCCCACCGGTCTGCTGTAGCAGGGTGCCCTCGCCGATGACCGCGGTCAGTTCCACCCGGCCCTTGCCGCGCAACCGCTCCTGCCGCCGCATCCGAATGGCTACCAGTTGCTCGACTTGAACCGGCCGGATCATCACATCGGCACTGATGAGCGCCCGCGCGTAGTCCTCGGACTGCAGCAGACCCGGGAAAACCAAACTGTCATAGCTGCGAATGCTCTGCGCGCCGAACTCCATGCCGTACAGCCGCTGCAGTTCCGGCCCGATCAAGGCCGACGATTTGGCCCACCACCCGCGCTGCTTACTCGCCTCGAGCAGCGTCAGCAACTCCCCGCGTTCCTCGGCATCCACCTCGAGCAGTTCGAGCACCGGGCCGATGGTGTTCGTGGTGAGCACCCGTCGCCCCTTCTCGACATGCGACCAGTTGGCCGGGGTGAAGCCGACCCGCTTGGCGAAGGTGGCCGAATCGAAGCCGCGCTGTTCGCGCAATTCGCGCAGGCGCAGCACCAGCTCCCAGCGGGCAACGGTCGGGGAAACGGGCGCCATGGCCCGAGATGGTACGCCGGAAATTTACTCGGCGTGTGACTATTGTCAAGGAACTTGTGCGGGTCTAATGTCGATTTCAGCGGCAACTTCGGTTTTTACGTCGATCCACTCAGAGTCGAGGCGAGGTTCGTCATGGGTACGTCGCGAATGGAATCGGGTAGCTACCTGGCAGCCCAGGATTTCGCGGCGACCCAGGACGCCTTGGCGCGATGTCGCCGCTATCGCAAGGACAACGGTCTCTACGGAGTGGTCGATCCGGGCCTCGGGCGAATTCTGTTGGAAGTCGGCGCGGTCGGCGCGGTCGTCATGCCCGCCGTACTCGGCAAGCGGGTGCACGCCTACCTCCTGGCCAACTACGGGCGGACCGGACCGATCATCGCGCATCCGCGCTCCAGCCGTTGGTCCTTCCTGACCGGTCCGACCGATAACTCGTACCTGGATATGACGCTGTTCCCGGAGTTGTTCCGACTCTGCGCCTCGGTGGCGCTGCCGGGCAGCCGGATCGTGCTGCCCTCACCGACCGATGAACTCAGCGGCTACCGGATCTGGATCGCACCGCCCGAGGGCGACTACCGCCCTGAACTCGGCGATGTCATCGCCGCCACCCGGACGTGCGCGAACAGCGGCGGCCGGTCGGTCGTCAAGGGCATCAAGGGTGTTGTCAAGGGGTCGGGCGCGGAGTGAGCGTCACGCTGAAGCTCTGCTCGATACTGTGCTGCCACTTGTCCCGGCACTCGTTTTGTTTGGTCTGATCGTCGCCGGCCTTCTGCATACAGTCCAGATAGTCCTTGCCGCCGGAGTCGACGAAGAAGCTCCAGCCGACGATGCTGAGTACCACGGCGGCGACCAGCGCGAGCACACCCAGGATCAATCCGGTGACGGCCATGCCGGTGCCGCCCGCACTGCCGGAACGAATCTTGACCAGCGCGATGATGCCGAAGATCAGCGCGAAGAAGCCGAACAGATAGCCGCCGATCAGCGTCCAGCAACTCAGCAAGCCGAGGATGCCGAGCACCAGTGCGGTGATCGCCATGCCCTTGCGCTTGGGGGATTCCTGCCAGTAGTTCGGCTGCCCCTGGCCCGGTGGCGGCGGGTACTGACCCGGTGGCGGATATTGACCGGGCGGCGGATATTGCGCCATGGGACTTCCTCTCAGCCGGTGCGCTTGCGCTGCAGTGGCCTTCTGATCGCACTCCCCGGGATGTTGATGCCGAGGGGGTTATTCCGAGCCGAGCCGCGCGTGCATCTCCCAGACCAGGATCTCCGCCGGCCCGTGGGCGGTCACCAGTTGCCCACCGGATCTGGTCATGCGGACAGCGTCACCCGCGTACAACGGACCGACGCCCTCCATCTCCACCTCGCCCCTTGCGACGAACAGATGCAGATACGGCGCGTCCGGCAGGTCGATCGCCTGCTCGGTTTCCCCGCTGTCCGCCAACCGCGCCACATGCATCGCCGAATGGCTGCTGCCGATGGCGATCGCGGTCCGATCGCGATAGCGCGGCAGGCCGGAGGCCACGGTCACCAGGCCGCCGCGGGCCAATTCGTCGTCGATCTCGAGCTGCTGGTATCCGGGCTCCGAGCCCGGTTCGTCCGGCACCACCCACATCTGCACGAAATGGACCGGCAGGTCGTGTTCGGTGCCGTGGTCCAGACGCCAGGAGTCGTTCTTTTCCGAATGCAGAATTCCGGTGCCCGCGCTCATCCGCTGTGCCAGACCGGGATAGATGACGCCGCTGTGCCCGAGCGAATCCTGGTGCACCAGCGAGCCGCCGAGCACCCAGGTCACGATCTCCATATCCCGGTGTGGGTGGGTTTCGAAGCCCTGACCAGGGGAAACGATATCTTCGTTATTGACGAGCAGCAGCCCGTGATGGGTGTTGTCGGGATCGTAGTGCTCCCCGAAGGAGAACGAGTGCTTCGAATCCAGCCAGGACACGCGCGTTTTCATGCGATCGCCGCCGCGATGGACATCGATGTGTGGTGTCGTGAGTGTGGACATCGTGGTCCTCCTCTCGGGACCGTGCACCGATCACCTTTCAGGGTAGGAGCACTTACGACGTGGTACTCCGAATTCCTAGTAAATTGTCCTGCACTCGGCATTTTACGCGAGCTGATCTTCGTGAGTGACGTGCAAGGTAGTCACTCGCGGCTGCGGGTGAACGGCAGGCGAGCAGTACCGACCGGTTAGTCGAGTCGGCGGTCGGCACGGCCCGCCAGCACCTGACGGAGGTCTGTACGCGTGCGGGGCGGTTTCGTAACATCATGTGCCACAACGGAATCGGAGGTGACGAACGGATGCGAACCGAGGTGCTCGCACGCATCGAGCAGCAACTCCGCGATGCGGCAGAGCGCGACGGGATCAGCGATTTCGTCGTCGGTGTCGCGGTATTCCGCGATCGCAAACTCCTGGTAGTGCGCCGCGTACCCGACGATTACCACGGCGGCATGTACGAACTGCCCGGTGGCGGAGTCGAATCCGGGGAGACCCTGGCCGAATGCGTGGTCCGGGAACTGTTCGAGGAGACCGGGCTGCGGGTGCGCGCCATCACCGAGTACCTCGGCGACTTCGACTACGCCACCAGGACCAAGCCCAGAGTGCGCAAGTACAGCTTCATCGTCGAGGTGGAGCCCGGCGATGTCGCGCTGGCCCCGGGCGAACACGACGCCTTCGCCTGGATCGATGCCGCCGCGCTCGCCGATCTCCCGATGGCACCGGATATGCGCGAAACAATCTCCACCCTGGTCAACTGCGTTTGATCCGTACGGGCCACACTGCTGACCACCACGGAGCAAGTCTTACGAGCGACGTTCGCGGCCGAGTCGTCGAAGCGCATGCGACGAAGTCGCGAGTCTCGACGGCTCGGCCGCGAGACACCCGGGGGCCGCGAACACGCCGCGCCGCAGGCGCGGCAAGTCGAACACAGTAGCCTCTGGGCGTGTCTACTGGTCGCCCCGACGGCAACACTCCCGCGGACGCGCGGCCGGTTTCGCTACAGACGGCGCTGCGCGAGAGTCCGGGCGTGTTGCGTTTGGCGCTGGTCCGCTTTACCGGTCAGTTCGGTGACGGCATGTTCCAGGCGGCGCTGTCCGGTGCCATTCTGTTCAACCCGGAACGGGAGACCGATCCGCTCGCCATCGCGGCCGCGTTCGCGGTATTGCTGCTGCCGTACTCGCTGATCGGACCGTATGCCGGTGCGCTGCTGGACCGCTGGGATCGGCGGGCCGTGCTGCTGGTCGCCAATGTGCTGCGGGCGGTGCTGATCGCAGCGGTGAGTGTCGGGCTATTGGCGGGCACCAGTGACACACCGTTGTTGTTGCTCGCGCTCGCCGTGGTCGGAATCAGCAGGTTCGTGCTCTCGGGCGTGTCGGCTGCGTTGCCCCGAGTGCTCGATCAACACTGGCTGGTGCCCGCGAATTCGGTGCTGGCCACGGTGGCGTCCGGGTGTGCCGGTGTCGGCGCCGCGGCGGCGGTCGCGATCATCGGGTTGATCGGCGCGGGTGATTTCGCGTCGGCGGTCGCGGTGGCGATCAGTGCGGCGTGGTCGGTCTGCGGTGCGGTATTCGCGACGGGCTTCGGGGCTGGGGTGCTCGGTCCGGAGCCGGGCACCGCGACGCGCGACAGTGCGGTGCGGGCGATCGCGACCGGTCTACGCCACGGTGCTGCCGCAGTCTGGGGAGCGGTTCAGGTCACCACCGCGATGATCGGCATCGGCACGCATCGAATCGTATTCGGCACCAATACGCTGATCATGGTGCTGGTGCTGCGGCAGGCGCCCGTCGACGGCGGCGGCGCGAATACCGGACTGACCCGGTTCGGGCTCGCCATCGGCTGTACCGCCGCCGGGATGCTGGTGGCGGCGGTCGTCGCACCGGTGTTGATTCCGCGGCTCGGCCGCTCGCGCACGGTGGTCCTCGGGTTGTCGACCGCGACCGTGGTGCAGTTGGCGCTGGTCACCCCGACCGCGATCGCGACGGCGGCGACCGCGGCGCATCGGGCGCATCAATTGCTGCTGGTCGCGGCATTCCTGTTCGGGCTCGCGGGGCAGATCATCAAGCTGACCGGCGACGCGACCATGCAGATCGATATCGATGACACCAGGCGCGGTCAGGTGTTCGCACTGCAGGACACCGTATTCAATATTGCGTTCGTGCTCGCGATCGCGCTCACCGCATCGGTGATACCGGCGGATGGGCGCTCGATCGGCGTGGTGCTGGTCGGCGCCGGAATCTATTGCGCCGGAATAGTGGCCATTGCCGCCAACAGTCGGCGGGTGCCGGTTACTCGCTGAACGGCATTATCGGATAAGCGGATTCATCGCCCGACCAGGTCCGGTGATCCCGAAGCGCGGCGACATGTTCGATCGGAGCCTGCGGATCGAACCAGCGCGAATCCTGCATCGGCTCATCGTGATTCGACAAGGCCGCGCCGAATTGGTCGTCGGCGAGATGCTCCGGCTCGGGCTCGGTGCGCTCGATCCAGGCCAGGTGTTCGCTGTCCGCATCGGCCGGGCTGCCGGTGATCTGGTGATTCCAGGTGCCGTTGCCGGTCGGATCGGTGAAGAAATGGTCGAGTACGCCGTCGTCGTCGAGATCCAGCCCGGCCACATCGGCAATGCCGGTGCCGTGCGAATCCCACAGCACGTCGTCGACCAGGCCGTCGCCGTCGAAGTCGAGTGCCACCGCATCGCCAACGCCCGCCCCGGACAGATCCAGATCCGCCTTGCTGGTCCAGACGTGCACCGTGCCGTCGCCGGTTCCGAACACGTACTCGATCTCGTTCATATCTGGTTGGACGCGACTGCGCCCCATCCGGTTCCACCCTTCACGCGATTCGGTCGGGTAAGTTGATCTCCCATCGACCCGAATCGACAGGGAGTCAACAACGGATGGGATTTCGGCCGATCTGTGCTCCCGCAATCCTCGGCGTGCTGCTGGCCGGAGCGCTGAACGTACCGACACCCGTCGCGCAGGCCGCGCAGCATCCGTGGGCCCCGCCGCCGGTGAACAGCTGTGGTGAGATCGGATTCGACCCGTTGAACCGGGCGCCGGACCCGAACGCACCGCCTCCTCCACCACTGCCCCCTTTGCCCCCGCAGATCGATATCCCGGTACCGGTTCCCGAGATCACGCCGGTTCCGGTCCCTGATCCGCCGCCGGACAACACCCGGATCGATCCGGAACCGCTGCCCACCGACCCGTGCCGCAACCCGTGCCCGGATATTCGGGACACACCGAAACCGTCGGATCCCGCCACCGATCCGGAACCGGAAGGCGCGCCCGACACCGGGTCCAGCTCCGGTTCCGGACCCGGTTCGAGTTCAGGCTCGAGTTCGGGTTCCGGCTCGGGTTCCGGCTCGAGTTCGGGTTCCGGCTCGATCCGCCTGCCGCGCATAGAGTTCCGTCCGGAGATCGAACCCATTCCGATCCCGGTGCCCGGCCCCGACGGAATCGAACCGCAACCCGCACCACCGCCGATCGTGCACCCGGCCGAACCCGGACCGCTGACCGCCGCCATCGCCCCGCCGCTGGTGGAATCGGTGGATCTGGTCGGTCAGGTGACCGGGCACGGTTCAGCTAACCGCACCGATATGCGCTGGCAGGTCGACGGCACCGACCTCGGCATCATGTGGGAGACCAAACCGGGCGAGGTCGCGGTGGCCTTCGGCGACACCTTCGGCGACGGCTGGACCAGTGGCGGCGTGGGCGGGCCCGACTGGCGCAGCAATGTGCTCGGCTACAGCACCGACCACGATCTCACCGACGGACTCGGCATCGACACCATGGTGCAGGACAGCCGCTGTCACGCCACCGAACTGCTGTCCAGCCGCAAGATCAAGAACTGGGAGACGACCACCATCCCGACCTCCGGGTTCGCGATCGGGCAGCGCCAGTTCATGAGCTACATGTCGGTGAACCACTGGAGCCGGATCCCCGGCCTGTGGTCGACCAATTACGGCGGACTCGCGTACTCCGACGACAACGGCCGCACCTGGGTCAAGGATCAGCACGCCAGGTGGGACAACTTCTTCGGGCTCGGCCGGTTCCAGGTGACCGCCATGGTGTCGCAGGGCGATTACGTCTATATGTTCGGCACACCCAACGGGCGGGTCGGCATGATCGGCCTGGCCAGGGTGCCGAAGACCGAGGTGCTGAACAAATCGGCATACCAGTACTGGGTCGGCGGCACCTGGGCCCCCGCGGCCGAAAACCAGGCCACGCCTTTGGTTCTCGGTATGGCAAGCGAGCTGTCGGTGCGCTTCGACAAGGACGCTGAACAGTGGCAGATGGTCTATCTGGATTCGGCGCGCGGTGCGATCGTGATGCGCACCGCGGCGAGCCCGCAGGGCGCCTGGACCGATGGTGTCCAGCTGGTCTCCACCGACGACTATCCGAAGGCCTACGGCGGCTTCATCCATCCGTGGTCGACTAGCGAGGATCTGTACTTCACCATCTCGGCGTGGGATAGCTACAACGTGTATCTCATGCACGCGAAGCTCGATCCGCCGCACTGATCGCGCTCGGATCCGCGCCGACGGTGATTCGGTATGGTGCGCATGTGATCGACCAGCGCATACGTACTTCGCACGGGCGGCTCCGGTGACGCGCGAGACACCGGGCTGGCAGTTCTGGATCGATCGGGGCGGCACATTTACCGATGTGGTGGCCCGTCGACCCGACGGCAAACTCGTCACGCACAAGCTGCTCTCGGAGAATCCGGCGCGCTATGCAGACTCCGCGGTGGCAGGCATTCGCGAAATCCTCGCCGACGCGGGCGCCCCCGCCGATATCGATGCCGTCCGGATGGGCACAACGGTCGCGACCAACGCACTGCTCGAGCGCAAGGGCGAACGGACTGTGCTGGTCATCACCCGCGGCTTCCGCGACGCACTGCGCATCGCCTACCAGAATCGGCCGCAGATCTTCGCGCGCGAGATCGTGCTGCCGGAGTTGTTGCACGAGCACGTGATCGAGGTGGACGAGCGCGTCACGGCGGATGGGACGGTGCTGACCCCACCGGATCTCGACGCACTGGCGGCCGAACTGAAGCCGTTGTACGACAGCGGTATTCGCGCCGTCGCCGTCGTCTGCATGCATTCGCATCTGTATCCCGAACACGAAAAGGCGATCGGCCGGGTTGCCCGCGAGATCGGATTTCCACAGATCTCGCTGTCCAGCGAGGTGAGCCCGCTGATGAAGCTGGTGCCGCGCGGGGACACCACGGTGGTGGACGCCTATCTCTCACCGGTGCTGCGCCGCTACGTCCAACAGGTCGCCGACCAGCTCACCGGTGTGCGGCTGATGTTCATGCAGTCCAATGGCGGACTCACCGAGGCCGGACAGTTCCGCGGTAAGGACGCAATTCTGTCCGGTCCGGCGGGCGGCATCGTCGGCATGGTGCGAATGTCCGAACTCGCCGGATTCGACCGCGTCATCGGCTTCGATATGGGTGGAACCTCCACGGATGTATCGCATTTCGCGGGCGAGTACGAGCGGGTGTTCATTACGCAGATCGCCGGTGTCAGGTTGCGGGCGCCGATGCTCGATATCCATACTGTCGCGGCGGGTGGCGGTTCGATCCTGCATTTCGACGGCAGCCGCTACCGCGTCGGACCCGATTCCGCGGGCGCGGCACCCGGGCCGGCCTGTTACCGCGGCGGCGGACCGCTGACGGTCACCGATGCCAATGTGATGCTCGGCCGCATCCAATCCGAGTATTTTCCAAGGGTTTTCGGGCCGGATGGCAACGAACCGCTCGATGATGCGCTGGTGCGCAGCCGATTCGCGGAACTGGCCGCCGAAATCGCGTCGAGCACCGGTGACGATCGCACACCGGAACAAGTCGCCGAGGGCTATCTCGAAATCGCGGTCGCCAATATCGCCGCCGCCATCAAGCGGATCTCGGTGCAGAAGGGCCACGATGTGACCCGGTACGCGCTGACCACCTTCGGCGGCGCGGGCGGCCAACTCGCCTGCAAGGTGGCCGATTCCCTCGGCATTCGCACCGTTGTGGTGCCGCCCATGGCCGGTGTGCTCTCGGCCCTCGGTATCGGTCTCGCCGATACCACCGCCATGCGCGAACGTTCGGTGGAGTTGCCGCTGCACGAGGAGTCGATGGACCGTGTCGGTGAGATCGCCGACGATCTGGAGGCCATCGCTCGCGCCGAACTTCTCGGTGAGGACGTGCCCGTGCACCGGGTGCGTATCGTGCGGCGCGCCCAGCTGCGCTACGACGGCACCGACACCACGCTCACCGTCGAGCTCACCGAGCCGGCGCAGATGGCAACGGATTTCGTCGAACGCCATCGCGGCACCTACTCCTTCGTACTGGATCGCCCGATCGTGATCGAGGCGCTTTCGGTCGAGGCGACCGGGCTCACCGAACCACCCGATCTCGCCGACCTGGCCGGTCCGCGCCTAGCCACCAGCGAGCCGGAGTCGGTACAACTGCACACCGGTGGCGCTCGGCGTGCGGTATTCCTTTATCGGCGTGCGGAATTGGTGCCGAAGAAAGCAATACGCGGGCCCGCGATCATTACCGAGGCCAACTCCACCACGGTCGTCGACGACGGCTGGCAGGCCGTGGTGAACGACCTCGGGCATCTGATCATGGAACGGGTCGCGGCGGCGGCCGGACCAGAGGCGGGCACCGAAGCGGATCCGGTGCTGCTGGAGGTCTTCAACAATCTGTTCATGTCCATCGCCGAGCAGATGGGCGCGCGGCTGGAGTCGACCGCGCAGTCGGTCAATATCAAAGAGCGCCTGGACTTCTCCTGCGCGCTCTTCGATCCCGACGGCAACCTCGTCGCCAACGCACCGCATATTCCGGTCCATCTCGGATCGATGGGCACCAGCGTCAAGGAGGTCATCCGGCGCAGGCAGGCCGGGGGAATGCGCCCCGGCGACACCTATGCCGTCAACGATCCCTACCACGGCGGCACCCATCTGCCCGATGTCACGGTGATCACGCCGGTATTCGACACCGCGGGCGCCGAGATCCTCTTCTATGTCGCCGCGCGCGGCCATCACGCCGAAATCGGCGGTATCGCACCCGGTTCGATGCCGGCGAACAGCCGTCGCATCGAGGAAGAGGGCGTCATCTTCGACAACTGGCTGCTCGTCGAGGACGGCCGGTTCCGCGAGGACGAGACGCTGCGCTTGCTCACCGAAGCGCCGTACCCGTCCCGCAATCCGGCCACCAATCTCGCCGATCTGCGCGCCCAGATCGCCGCCAATGCCAAGGGCGTCGAGGAAGTCCGGAAGATGATCGAGCATTTCGGGCTCGATGTCGTCGAGGCGTATATGCGGCATGTGCAGGACAATGCGGAGGAATCGGTGCGGCGCGTCATCGATGCGCTCGACGACGGCGAGTACGCCTATCAGACCGATCTGGGTGCGACCATTCGCGTCCGGGTCACGGTGGATCGGGAAAACCGCAGTGCCACCATCGATTTCAGCGGCACCTCGGCACAGCTCGACGGTAACTTCAACGCGCCCTATGCCGTTGCGAACGCGGCGGTCCTGTATGTCTTCCGCACGCTGGTCGCCGACGATATCCCGCTCAACGACGGCTGCCTGCGACCGTTGCAGATCATCGTCCCGCCCGGTTCGATGCTCGCGCCCGAACCGCCCGCCGCGGTCGTCGCGGGCAATGTCGAGACCTCCCAGGCGATTACCGGCGCGCTGTACGCGGCGCTCGGGGTACAGGCCGAGGGGTCGGGCACGATGAACAACATCACCTTCGGCAATGAACGCAGCCAGTACTACGAGACGATCGGATCCGGATCCGGTGCGGGCGACGGCTTCGACGGCGCACCGGTGGTCCAGACCCATATGACCAACTCCCGGCTCACCGATCCGGAGGTGCTGGAGTGGCGGCTGCCGGTACTGCTCGAGGAGTTCTCGGTACGCGCGGGGAGCGGGGGCACCGGTCGATGGCGCGGTGGTGACGGTGCGGTGCGTCGGCTGCGGTTCACCGAAGCGGTGACGGTGTCGACGCTGTCGAGTCACCGCCGGGTGCCGCCGTACGGCATGGCGGGCGGCGGGCCCGGCGCCCTCGGCCGAAACCGGATCGAACGTGCCGATGGCACGGTGCAGGACCTGAGCGGGGCGGATTCGGCGCATCTCGAACCCGGGGATGTGCTGGTCATCGAGACGCCCGGCGGCGGCGGATACGGGAACTGATCACGTTCGAGGCGGCGCCCCGGCAAGCTCACGAGAGTGAGGTAGCTCACATTCGACTGTGTCACGTCGGAAGGAGGTCAGCTGTCCGATGGCTATGAACGACACCAAGAACGTATTGCTGGCCGGGGCGAGCGGTGTGCTGGGCGGCCACATCACCACCGCTCTCCGGCAGTCCGGCTACACCGTGATTTCGCTGTCCCGCGGCGCCGGGGCCGATGTCCGGGCTGATCTGATGAATCGCGACCAGCTGCTGCGCGCGGTCGAGGGCCGCACCGTCGACACCGTGGTGCACGCGGCGACGGCACTGCGCAAGGCGCCCATGCGGCACAAGGATATGTACGCGACCAATGCGCTGCGGATCACCGGCACCGCCAACCTGCTGGAGGCCGCGCACGCCGTCGGTGCCCGGCGGGTCATCGCCGAATCCATGGTCTTCGGTTACGGCTACGGCGATTTCGACGGTCACGTACTCACCGAGGACGACGCCTTCGCGCCGACCGGCGACAAGGCGGTGGAACCGCACCTCGAAGGCATGCGGGTCAAGGAAGAGCTGGTGCTGAATGCCGATGGGATCGAAGGCATCTCATTGCGTTACGGCCTGTTCTACGGCGCGGGCGGCACCGAGGCCATTGTCGGGATGCTGCGCAAACGACAGCTGCCCGTGGTGAACGATCACGGACGTGTGCTGCCGTGGATCAATCTTGCCGATGCGGGTGCGGCGGTGGCCCTGGCCGTCGAAGGCGGAAAGCCCGGTGCCGCATACAACATCGTGGATGACGCCCCGCTCAGCTTCAGTGGACACGTCCGGCTTGTCGCCGAAACCTTCGGCACACCAAAGCCGTTCACGCTACCCGCCTGGATGATGCGGCCCATGTCGTATGCCTACCGCATGACACAGGCCGATATGCGAGTGTCCAACGCCAAGGCGAAGGCGGAACTAGGTTGGCAGCCCCGCTACCCATCCTGCGCGGACGGCCTGCGCGCCTTGGCCGCCGACCAGCAGGTATAGACGCCTCATCTGAATGCGCACAATTGCCCACTTCGTCACAGCCGCGAACGTGGTCGGGTGCACCGACGCCAAGTACGCTCGGAGCAATCATGGCCACGTACTTCGATCCGACGTCATGGTCACCGATGCGGGCCGTCGACATGGGTAAACGCCTCTTCGATCAATCATTGCTCGAGCAATGGCTCGCCTACACCACCGCCTGGGTGGATCCATTGGCCGACTTCGGCGCGGGCACGGTGACCGCGCTCATGCCGGATGTGCTGATGACCGTGCTCAGCGAGGGCATTCTCAGCCGGTTCGGCGGCCAGGAGGTCAGCGCCACCCTGCTCGGCCACGATCTGCACGCGACCCTGCAGGTGCTGAAGGTGCGCAGGCGCGGTGCGCATTTCCAGACCAAGACTGTGCTGTCCCGGCTGCGCTGGGACGATCACCCGATCGAACAGGTCACCGTGATCGCGCACGGCGTCCGGCTGGTGCCCGGTGTGCCCACGAAGGCGCGGGTGCAGCAGCTGGACCTGAACGGAACCGTCACCACCGAGGCGCTCGTCGGCTGGCTCGATACCCACCAGCGCGATTGGAAACTCGACGTCGACGTGAGCGGATTGATCCGGGCGAAGCATCGAAAACGCCGGATCAGCGCGCTGGTGGAGGCGCAGGTGCGCGACAACCTGCTGACCGTCGATATCCACCGGGCGAACTGGTTGGGCATCCGGATCCCCCGCAAGCTGGTCACCGCGCCTGCGATCCTGCTGGATCGGCTACCGAACGACGCACGCATCGTGCACGCCACCCGCGACGGCGATCTGGTCCGGTTCCGGGTGGAGCTGCCGGGGATCACCGGATCGTTCGATCTGGCACAGATCCGCTCGGCCATCGTGGCGGGCACCACGCTGATCATCTTCTGATCGACCCGCGAATTCCCCCTCAGACCTGGGCTTTCCACCATTCCAGCAGCGCGGCCTCGGCCTCGTCCCTGCTGAGCGGTCCGCGATCCAGGCGCAACTCCTTCAGGTATCGCCAGGCCTTGCCGACCTCCGGACCCGCGGAAATGCCGAGCAGTTCCATGATCGCGTTACCGTCCAGGTCCGGACGCACCCGATCCAGATCCTCCTGCTCCTGCAGTTTGGCGATCCGCGTCTCCAACTCGTCATAGGTGGCGCGCAGCGCGGCGGCGCGACGCTTATTCCGAGTGGTGCAGTCGGCGCGGACCAGTTTGTGCAGCCGAGGTAGCAGGTCATCGGCGTCGGTGACGTAGCGGCGCACCGCCGAATCGGTCCACTGTCCCTTGCCGTAGCCGTGAAAACGCAAGTGCAGAAACACCAGTCGCGCCACGTCCTCGGTGAACTGCTTGGGGTACTTGAGCGCGCGCATCCGCTTGCGCACCATCTTCGCGCCGACCACCTCATGGTGATGGAAGCTGACGCCGCCGCCTGCTTCATTGCGCTTGGTATCGGGCTTGCCGATGTCGTGCAGCAGCGCGGCCCAGCGCAGCACCAGATCTGGATCGCCCTCTTCCAGATCGATTGCCTGCTGCAACACAGTCAGCGAATGCCAGTAGACATCTTTGTGCTGGTGGTGCTCATCGATCTCCAGCTTCATCGCGGGCACCTCGGGCAGCACCAGCTGGGCCAGGCCCGTCTCACACATGACGTTGATGCCGTCGATCGGATGCGCGGAGGCGATGAGCTTATCCAGTTCGTTGCGCACCCGCTCCGCGGTGATCCGCTCGATCTCACCGGCCATCGCGACGATCGCGACCCGCACCCGTGGCTCCAGTTCGAAGCCGAGTTGCGCGACGAAACGCGCCGCCCGCAGCATGCGCAGCGGATCGTCGTTGAATGAATCCTCCGGCGCCGCAGGCGTATCCAGCACTCCGGCAAGCAGCGCGTCCATCCCGCCGAGCGGATCGACGAATTCCAGCGACCCGTCGGCCCCGATCTTCACCGCCATCGCATTGACCGTGAAATCGCGTCGCACCAAGTCGCCCTCGAGCGAATCACCGAAGGTGACCTCGGGATTGCGCGACACCCGGTCATAGGTATCGCTGCGGAAGGTGGTGATCTCCAATTGCTGATCGGCCTTCGACGCACTAACCGTGCCGAATGCCAACCCCCCGGTATCCCACAGATGATCGGCCCACCCGCGCAACAACTCCTGTACCTGCTCGGGCCTGGCATCGGTGGTGAAATCCAGATCCGTCCCCAACCGCCCGAGCACCGCATCGCGCACACTGCCCCCGACCAGGTACAACTCATACCCCCGCGCGGTGAACAACTCGCCCAGCGGCGTCAACACATCGGACAACCGTCCCAGCGTGACCGCGGCCGCGGCCAGCAATCGGGTACGTCGATCCAATGCTGCATCCTCGGACTTGGGCGAAACCACGAAGTAGCAGCTTACCGAGCCCGCACAACCGATATTCCAGCGCAACCCGCGCAGCCACCACAGATATATAAGGCCTAGCGCATGAGGCGAGCTGGAGGTACCGAGCGCCGGCCATCCAGCACCCCCTCGGACACGAACACTCAGGTCGCAACCTCGGCACCCACCCGACCACCACGGAGCGAGTCTTACGAGCGACGTTCGCGGCCCGTCTCGCGTCCGAGCGGCCGAAGCGCATGCGCCGCAGGCGCGAGTCTCGGCCGCTCGGACGCGAGACAGAAGGGGGCCGCGAACACGCAGCGCCGCAGGCGCTGCAAATCCAACACAGTAGGATTGCGTGGTGTCTCCGGCCGATCGCGCGAACAGTCGACGCCGCCAGCCCCGGCGCCGCGGTTCGGCCGCCAACGCGGCGAAACCGCGCATGCGCACGGTACGGGAAACCTCGGCGGGTGGACTCGTCGTCGACGGGTTGGACGGCCCGAGCGATAAACGCAGTGCGGCGCTGATCGGGCGGACCGATCGGCGTGGCAGACTGCTGTGGTCGCTACCCAAGGGACATATCGAAGAGGGGGAGACGCCCGAGCAGACCGCGATCCGGGAGGTCGCCGAGGAGACCGGAATCAATGGGATAGTGGTCGCCGAACTCGGCAGCATCGATTACTGGTTCGTCACCGAGGGTCGCCGGGTACACAAGACCGTGCATCATTATCTGCTGCGCTCCATCGGTGGTGAGCTTTCCGATGCCGACGTCGAGGTCACGCAGGTGGCGTGGGTTCCGTTGAGCGAATTGGATTCTCGGCTCGCCTATGCCGATGAGCGGCGCCTCGCCGAAGTGGCGAACCGGATGATCGACCGGATGGAGACCGGCAAGAGATGACCCAGACTTTCCGGCATCGCGCAGCGATTCCGTGGGGGGTGGTGGTCGGGCGACGGGAGGGCCTGTTCCGGATCATCGCGGCGGTCCTGACCTTTCTCGGCTCGGCGACGGCAGTTCCGGTATTGCTCGCCCAGCCCGCCGCCGCCCAGCCGACGACGCCGAATAGTTCGTCGTCGCCGAAATTCCTGAAGCTGACCCTGGATTCGGTGAATCCGTCCGCGGTGACCACCACCAGCGATCCGACACTGACGGTCGCCGGCACCGTCACCAATATCGGCGATCGGGCGGTGGAGGACATCAGTGTCCGCATCCAACGCGCCGCCGCGGTGTCGGCACCGAGCGCGCTGCGCTCGACTCTGCGCTTGGACCAGGTCAACTACGACGTGACCGGTCCGTTCGAAGATGTTGCCGATCGCTTGAGTCCCGGCCAGCGCAAACAGTTCACGATCAGCATCGCGTTGCGCTCCAGCGGCGGTACGGCCGCGCTCGATATCACCAAACCCGGCGTTTATCCACTGCTGCTGAATGTCAACGGGGAACCGGCCTACGGCACCCAGGCCCGCCTCGACGACGCGCGGTTCCTGCTGCCGGTGCTCGGCGTGCCGCCCGCGGTCGATATCAGCTCGCCGGTGCCCGCCGCGCCCGATACCCCGGTGGCGACGACACTGCTGTGGCCGCTGGCCGACCGCCCTCGGCTGGTCGCCGGTGTCACCGGCCCGCTCAATGGGAAGGCCGAGCTCACCGATGACGAACTGGCCGCAGCGCTGGGCAAGGGCGGGCGGCTGGACCAATTGCTCGGCGCCTTGGAATCGGTGCTGGGCACCAACCCGGCCAGTCGCGATCACACGCTGAACTCGGCGGTCTGCATCGCCGTCGATCCCGATCTGCTGATCACCGCGCAGGTGATGACCAAGGGTTATCGCGTACTGGCCAGTCCGTCCGATCCGGACGGTGCGACCAGGGCGGGCACCGGCGCCGATCAGGCCCAGACCTGGCTGGACCGGCTGCGCGCGGTCGCCACATCGACCTGTACGGTCGCGCTGCCGTTCGCGCAGGTCGATATAACAGCACTGGCCGCGGTCGACGATCCCGAACTGTCCACGCGAGCGTTGAACGACCCCGCCGATATCGTCGATTCGATCCTGGCCACCAAATCGGTGCGCGGGGTCAGCGTGCCGGATTCCGGCAGTATCGATGAGAGCGCGGGAATGTTGTTGCGCGGCCACGGTTTCGGGACTGCCGTACTGGCCGATACGGCCGCCGTCCCGCTCGGCACCGCCGGTACCTCGACGGATTCGCAGCCGATCACCACCGGACGCGGCGGCACCGGCAATCAGAGCACCACCAACCAGACGACCTCGAGTCAGCCGCTGCCGGAGACGAGCACGCCGGATGTGGTCCGGCTCGCCGAGATCGCCCCGGTGTCCGTCACACCGGAGCCGACACCGGAACCACAGACCAGCGCGACACCGAGCACATCCGCCCCGAGCACGCCCGCCCCGACCACCGGTGCGGCACCCTCCGGCACCCAGATCCCGCCCGCCGATCCGGCATTGCACGCGGCGACCTTCGATATCTGGTCCGCGACCGCCCTCGCCGCCGTCGGCTCCAACCCGCCCACCCCGTCGTTCACCCCCGCACGCGTCCGTTACGACGTCACCAACGACTCCCGGATGGCCCGCCTGCAGGACGCGCTCGGCGCCATCACCTGGTCCGCGCTGAACCCGGACCCGAGCCGCCCGCGCTCACTGCTGCTGGTGCCGCCGCAACAGTGGAGCGCGAACCGGGAAGAGGCCACCGCGATCCTGAAGCAGGTCGAGCTGCTGCTGCACAACAACCTCGCGACCCCGCGCACGCTCGCCGAGCTGGTCGCCGAATCGCCCGACGCGCAGCCCCACGAACCCGACTATCTGCCGCAGGCCGCCCATGACGCGGTTCCGGACCGCTTCGTACTCCCGCTCCGCGACCAGGGCCGCCGGATCACCGATCTCATGCGTTCGCTGGTCGAGGTGCCCGAGACCGAGCCGACGCCGAACCAATATCTGACCCCGCTGCGCGACGATCTGCTGCGCGTACTGACCCTCTCGGACCGGCGCTCCGGCGATTCCGCACAGCCGGACACCTATGCCCAGCGCCGACTCGACCAGACGACACGCACACTGGACCGGCTCTACGGTTCGGTCACCGTGCTGCCGCCCGGTGGGGTGTACACCTTGGCCTCCGAACAGAGCCCATTGCTATTGGTCGCACGCAATGATCTGCCGGTCGCCATCCGGGTCCGGTTCCGGATCGAGGCACCGACGGAGACGAAGATCACCGATCCCGGCGAGGAGACGCTGCCGCCCACCGGAAGCCGGTCGTTCCAGATCCCGACCGAGGTCACCGATAGCCGTAACCTGGTCATTCCGATCTCTCTTACCACGTCCGACGGCGTCCCACTCGGCAATCCCACCTCGGTCTCGGTGCGTTCGAACGCTTACGGTCAGACCTTGGCAATAATTACGGCGTGTGCCGGAATACTGCTGTTCCTGTTGGCCGGGCGCCGGTTGTTGCGTCGGTTCCGCGGACAGCCGGATCCGGCCGACGAGGGTTTCGATCCGGGCACCCGACGCCGGGTGAACAGGTACCGACGGGCGCGCAGGCGCGTATTACAGCAGCAGGAGCAGCAGGAGGCGGGATGAGGACGAGGACACCTCGCTCGTGCTCGGCTGTCATCGAAACCTCTGATCGGTACCGACCCCCGCACCACTCATGGCATCGTGGAGGACAATCGCGTAACACCCTGGGCGTCATCGGCCCGGCGGCGGGGGATGGCATGGCGCAGGAGGCACGATGAGCGACGATGATCTATCCGCTCATCGGCAACCACCTGTTGATCGGCCCGACGGACCCCAGGCCCGCCGGGCGCCTTCGGCACCCTGGGAACGGCAACTGGCGCAGCCGCCGGCAGAACCGGAGGACGCGGGGATGACTCCCGATGAACGTTTCGGCGATTCGCCGCGCGTACCGCAGGTGAGTCGTCCGGGTCAGCCGCAGCGACCGGTGCCGCCGCCGCGCCCGACACCCCGCGTCTCGCAGCCGTCGACCGGACCGATGGCACCGCCCTCCGGCGCATTGCCCAGGCAACCCCGGCCACAGCAGCGGCCGGTACCCCGTCCTCCGCAATATCCGGAACCGCAGCAATATCCCGAACCGCGGCCGCATCCGGGTCAGCCGTCGCATCCGGGTCAGCGCCAATACCCGGTGCCGCCACAGCAGCCCGGCCCGGCCCGGCCCCGTCCGATGCCGCCCGGTCAGCAGATGCCGCCCGGTCAACCGGTACCGGGACCGCCGGGCGCGCCGCCTCGGGTCCCGCCCCAGCGTTTCGCGCCGCCGCCGAACTACCAGGCGCCGCGACCGAGCTATCAGACACCACCACCACAGCCCCCGGCGACGCGGCAGCCGCCGGTCGAACAACAGCGACCGGTCGATCGCCAGCAACCGGTCGAACGGCGGCAACCGGTCGAACGGCGGCAACCGGTGGAACAGCCGCAACGTCCCGCTCCCCGGGAAGCGGCCAGGCCACGGACCCAGGAATGGCCCGCCGCACCCGCATCGGGGCCGGTCGCCACCGAAACCAAACAGAACGCGAGCTCGCGTCTGCTGCGCGACTCCGGATCGATCGCGATCGCCACCCTGATCAGCCGCGTCACCGGCTTCGGCAAACAGCTGTTGCTGCTGACAGCGCTCGGCCCGGCCGTCGCGAGTGCCTACACCTCGGCCAACCTGATCCCGAATATGATCACCGAGCTCGTCCTCGGCGCGGTCTTGACCGCGATGGTGGTGCCGACGCTGGTGCGTGCCGAACAGGAGGACGACGACGGGGGCGTCGCATTCGTCCGCAGGCTGGTCACCGCCGCCTTCGCCGTGCTCGCCGCGGCCACGCTCTTCGCCGCGGCGGCGACGCCGTTGCTGGCGACCCGGGTCTTCGTCTCCTCGGACGGCAAGGTCAATACCGAACTGACCACGGCGCTGACCTATCTATTGGTGCCCGCCATCTTGTTCTATGGCATGTCGGCGCTGCTCACGGCGATCCTGAATACCCGCCAGAACTTCAAACCCGGGGCCTGGGCGCCGGTGTTGAACAACCTCGTCGTGCTGGTCGTGCTCGGTCTCTACGCCCTGACGCCGGGCGAGATCACCCTGGATCCGGTCCGGATGAGCGATCCGAAACTGCTGGTCCTCGGCGGCGGCATCACCCTCGGTGTGGCCACCCAGGCGCTGAGCCTGCTGCCCGCGATCAAGCGCAACCAGATCGATCTGCGGCCGCTGTGGGGTGTCGACGCGCGACTCAAGCAGTTCGGCAAGATGGGTTCGGCCATCATCCTGTACGTGGTGATCAGCCAGATCGGTCTGATCGTCTCGAACCACATCGCGTCAACGGCCGATGAGGCAGGCCCGGCGATCTATACCAATGCCTGGCTGCTGCTCCAGCTGCCCTACGGCGTGCTCGGTGTCACGCTGCTCACCGCGATCATGCCGCGGCTGAGCCGCAACGCGGCCGCCGATGACACCCCCGCCGTCGTGGACGATCTGTCCGTCGCGACCCGTTTGACGATGATCGCCCTCGTTCCGGTAGTCACCTTCCTCACGCTGGCCGGACCGCAGGTCGGCGAGGCGCTGTTCGGCTATGCGCGGTTCACCGGCGACGCCGCGCGCCTGGGCGAGGCGGTGAGCTGGTCGGCCTTCACGCTGATTCCGTACTCCCTGGTGCTCATCCATCTGCGCGTTTTCTACGCGAGGGAGCAGGCATGGACGCCGACCTGGATCATCCTCGCCATCACGACGATCAAGATCCTGTTCTCGGCACTGGCGCCTGCGCTGGCGAGCGACAGCGGTCAGGTCGTGAAAATCCTCGGTGTCGCTACCGGACTCGGCTTCCTGGCCGGTGCCGTCATCGGCGGCTATCTGCTGCACCAGAGCCTCGGCGATCTGCGCATGGTCAACGTCGGACGCACGGTTACCCGCGTCCTGCTGTCTTCGATCGCGGGTGGCGCGGTCATGCTCATCGTCGACAAGGTGCTCGGACTCGACCGCCTCTCCGGCGGACCCGGCTCGCTGATCCGGGTGATCGTATCGGCAATCGTGATGTTCGCGGTCGCCTTCGGGCTGATGCGCCTGGCCGGTATCCCGGAGATCGTCGCGATCACCGTCGCCGTCTCTCGGCGCCTCGGCTTCACCCCGCCCGCCCCCGATCTCGATCTCGAGGGGCCGGTCGAGGACGAGTACGCGACACAGGTATTCCGGCGGCCCGAGCCGTATGTGGCATACCCTGGTTTCGACCCGTACATGGATGCCCAAACCATGGTGCTACCCGTGATCCGAGCTCATACCGTTGACAGCACCGGTATGGGTGAGTTCCCGTACCCTGTTCGGCAGAGAAGCACAAGTGGCGAGTTCGCCGGAACTTCGACATATCAGGGCGAAGGAGGAACGAGGGTGAGCGACGACGCGGCGCTGGGCGGCGTCCCAGCCGCCGAATCTGCTGCGACCAAGGCAGGCGGGCTCTCCACAGATGTTCCGGAGGCCTCCGATCCCGCATACGCGAATCAGGATGCCGATAGCGGTCCGCCGGAGCACGATTCGGCGTCCGGATCCGGTGAGCAACCGCGGGAGGCCCCGCAGCGCGATCCGATGTACGACACCGGGATGATCCCGATCCCGCCGCAGCTACCGCCGATGGACGACGCGGGTCGAAGAACGCCGCGCGGCCCCAAGCTGATTCCGGGCGCTTCCGTAGCGGGCGGCCGCTACCGGCTGCTCGCGAGTCACGGTGGATCCCGCGGACTCAAGTTCTGGCAGGCGCTCGATATCAAGCTCGACCGCGAGGTCGCGCTCACCTTCGTCGACGCCGATCAGAAGGCGACCGACAACTCCGGTCACGACGGTCCGCAGGCCATCCTGTCGCGCACGCTGCGCTTGGGCCGGATCAACTCGCCGGGCCTGGCTCGCGTACTCGATGTAGTGCGTGGCAGCTCCGGCGGCATCGTGGTGGCCGAATGGACGCCGGGACGCTCGCTGCGCGAAATGGCCGAGACGGTACCGTCGCCGATCGGTGCCGCGCGTGCCATCCGGGCTTTGGCCTCGGCCGCCGAACTGGCCCATCGCGGCGGCGGTTCGCTGTCCATCGACCATCCGGACCGGGTCCGGATCAGTGCCACCGGTGATGCGGTGCTCGCGTTCCCGGGCACGCTGTCCGATTCCGACGCGCAATCCGATGTGCGCGGCCTCGGCGCCATGCTCTACGCGCTGATCACCGCTCGCTGGCCGATCCGTGCCGGTGGCATGACCGGCACGGCAGCGACAGTGGGCGGTTTGCGGCTGGCCGATTTCGGTTCCGACGGCACCCCCGTCGAGCCGCGGCAGATCCGGCCCGAGGTGCCGTTCGAGATCTCGGCGGTCGCGGTCCGTTCGCTGGAATCGAATAAGGGCGTGCGCACCGCTGCGACCGTGCAGCATGTGCTCGAACAGGCGTCGGTGGTCGATCAGAAGACCGATTTCATCCCGGTGCTCCGCCTCGGTCAGCGTCCGTCGAGCGGTGCCGAGGAATCGCTCGCCGATCCGGAATTGCTTGCGGCGGAACGGGAACGCTCGCAGCGGATGATGTGGATCATGGTCGGGCTCGGCATTCTGGCCGCGCTCGTGGTCGGCATCATCATCTGGTGGATGGTCAGCGTTTTCGCGCCGAGCGCCTCGGACGCACCGCTCAACGAGCAGCGCAATATCGGCCTCACCACGAACAGCTCACCCGCGCCCGCGCCCACCTTCGGTGGTACGACGGGGACGGCCGCGGGCGGGGTGCCGGTTCCGGTGACGAGTGTGTCGGTGTTCTCGCCGGAGGGCACACCGGACAATGTCAGCGGTACCGGTGCGGTGCTCGATCACGATCCGGGCACCGTATGGCGCACCGATCAGTACTTCCAGCAGTTCCCGGCGCTCAAGAAGGGCGTCGGGCTGCTGGCCACCCTGCCGAGTCCGGCCAAACTGACGAGCGTCTCGATCGAATCGCCGAGTGCGGGCACCTCGGTCGAGATCCGCACCTCCCCGACGGCCTCGCCCACGCTGGACCAGACCCAGCTGATCGGCTCGGCGCGACTAGAGAACGGCATCACCGAAATCCCGGTCCGCGGTGATCAGGCGGCCCGCTACGTGCTCGTATGGATCACCGGACTCGGCAATTCCGGTGGCCAGTTCCAGACCTCGATCGCCGACCTGCGTTTCGACGCCGCGCCGTAAGCGCCGCTCAGCTCTGCCTCTCGCCGCACGTGTCCGCCCCGTGCTCATCCGCCTCCCCGAATCTTCAGGCCATACAAGTAAGTGCCGCGACAGCTGCGTTCAGGTCCAGCGTCGCCTGCCTGGCTCGGTCTTGGGCGTTCCCAGCGAGTTACCCATGTACTCGCGAAATCAGTTGGCACCTTCCCGCAGTTTCGGATCCCTCTGTGCTCCAACTGGTCTGGTTGCTGCCAATTCTTTACTGACGATATGATCTAGCCGCGCTCTCACTCAGGGGGAGCTCCCCGGGTTCTGGTTGTTCGATCCTGGATGCTGCGAAATTTCGATGGTGGTCGCTCGTGTCCGTCATCGCCGTGAGAGCTGTCCAAGGGGTTGGTTTTGCCGTCCGAACTGAACGAGGATTCCCACGGGGGGAAGTCGCGGCCTGTTGCGTTCCGCGAGCGTTCGTTCGTCCCCGCCGAGCTCACCGATGTCGAACTGCTGCAAGCCCATGTGCGCGGTCAGCGGCATGCCTTCGCCGAGCTTCTGCGCCGCCATAACGACCACCTCTGGCAGACCGCCCTGCGCACCTCCTATACCCGCGAGGACGCGGCTGATTCGCTGCAGGATGCCCTGCTCTCGGCACACCGCACCGCCGCCACCTTCCGCGCCGAGGCCGAGGTGCGCAGCTGGCTGCACGCCATCGTGGTGAACGCCTGCCTGGACCGGATCCGGCGCAACAAGACCCGCCGCGCGGTATCGCTGTCGCCGGAGACCATGCCGGAACCCAAGGACACCCGCGACGATATCGCCGAAATGGAAATGTCACTTGTCATCGACCGTGCGCTGTTCACACTGCCTGAGGAGCAGCGGGCGGCGCTTGTCGCGGTGGAACTGGAGGGGCGTAGTGTCGCGGAAACAGCGGCACTGCTCGGCGTTCCGGAGGGCACCATCAAGAGCCGATGTGCGCGCGGCCGACAGCGGCTCCAAGAACGTTTGGAATTTCTGCGTGATCCGGGGAACCGGAAGTAGTCGAGATGCGTCATTAATAGTGACGGACAACCAGACGATGTACAGGCAGCGCCGCCCGCGACATGCGGGCGGGCATCTACTCGAGAATCCGGAGGTGCGATGGCGACCCGATCCGATCCGCAGCCTCCGTTCTCACCCGAACTGCTCGCCGATCTACACGCCGACAATGTGGCGCCGGAGCTGAGCGAGCAGCTGTGGCCGATGGTCCGCAATGATCCGGACGCCCTGCGGTTCCTGAACTCGCTCGACGATGTCAGCGCTGAATTGCGCGCACTCGGCCGGGACGAGCATGTCATCCACACCATGCCCGCCGATATCGCGGCCCGGCTGGAGGAGTTCGTCGAAGGCCTCGATGGGACGGAGGAGCCCACCGAGCAGGTCGGAACCGTCCATCGGCTGCCCTCGGCCACCACACCGCCGGAATCGTCGGTTGCGGTGTGGCCCGAATCCACCGATGACGCAAAGCATTCCGGGCACGAGGCTGCCATCCCGCTGACGCGACGCGGCACACGCAGACTCCGCTGGCTCGCCGCCGCGGCCGCCGTGATCGCGGTCGTGGCCTGCGTGGCGGTCGCGGTCGACGCACTGCGCGGGCACGAGGTTGCCCCGAGCGCCCAACCGACCACCAGCAGCAGCAATGTCCAACTCGGTGACGAACTCGACGCCACCGTCGCATTGAGCGCCCTCGGTCGCAACGACGTCACCGGCACACTCGGCACCCCGGCGGCTCTGAACCGCTGCGTACATGCCAACGGCCTGGACCGCACCGTCCTCGGTTCGACCGACACCACCTTCCAGGGCAGGGACGCCGTGCTGATCCTGCTCACAGGGCCGCGTCCGCACAAGATCACCGCACTGGTCGTCGGAATCGGTTGCGGCGCCGACGATCCGCAACAGTTGGCACTCACCGACATCGGTTGACGAGTGGGCGACGTCACGTCGTGCGGTTGTCCCACATCACGTCGGGAACAACACCGTTTACCCTGTTGTTGACCGACACGTCTAACGAATCTCCCTCGGAAGGGTCACATGAGCAACGCAGTTCGCGACTTGATCATCGTCGGCTCCGGACCCGCCGGCTATACCGCCGCCGTCTACGCAGCCCGCGCCGAACTCCAGCCCCTGCTGTTCGAGGGTACCCAGTTCGGCGGCGCACTGATGACCACCACCGAGGTCGAAAATTTCCCCGGTTTCCGCGCCGGCATCATGGGCCCGGATCTGATGGAGGAGATGCGCGAACAGGCCAAGCGGTTCGGCGCCGATATCCGGACCGAGGATGTGGACGCCATCGATCTGAACGGCCCGATCAAGACGGTCACCGTCGGCGATGAGACCTACCAGGCCTACGCCGTAATCCTCGCCATGGGCTCGGCCGCGCGCTATCTGAACGTCCCCGGTGAGCAGAAGTTGCTCGGCCGCGGTGTCAGCGCCTGCGCCACCTGCGACGGCTTTTTCTTCAAGGGCCAGGACATAGTCGTGGTCGGCGGTGGCGACTCCGCGATGGAGGAGGCGACCTTCCTCACGAAGTTCGCCAGCACCGTGACCATCGTGCACCGCCGCGAAGAGTTCCGCGCCTCGCGCATCATGCTGGAGCGGGCCAAGGCCAACGAGAAGATCAAGTTCGTGCTCAACGCCGAGGTCGCCGCGGTCAACGGCGATACCAGCGTGACCAGCCTGACACTGCGCGATACCCGCACCGGCGAGACCTCCGAGCTGGCCGCGACCGGTTTGTTCGTGGCGATCGGGCACGATCCGCGCAGCGAGCTGGTCAAGGATCAGGTGGAGCTGGACGACGAGGGCTACGTGCAGGTGCTGCATCCGTCGACCGCTACCAAGGTGCCCGGTGTCTTCGCCGCGGGCGATCTGGTCGACCACACCTACCGCCAGGCCATCACGGCCGCGGGCACCGGCTGCCGGGCCGCGATCGACGCCGAGCGCTGGCTGGCCGAACAGGGTGACATCACCTCGAACACCCTGGATCACGCCGGCAACTCGGTTGCCGTGCCCGCCAACTGATCTCATCACTTTTTGCACTACAAGGAGATACCCATGTCCGAAAACACGGTCACCGTGACCGACGCGTCCTTCGCCGACGATGTGCTGCTCAGTGAGAAGCCGGTGCTCGTCGACTTCTGGGCCGACTGGTGCGGTCCGTGCAAGATGGTCGCCCCGGTGCTGGAGGAGATCGCGGGCACGCACGGGGATAAGCTGACCGTGGCCAAGCTGGATGTGGATGCCAATCCGGGCGTCGCCCGCGATTATCAGATCCTCTCGCTGCCAACTATGATGCTGTTCTCCGGTGGCAAACCGGTCAAGCAAATCGTCGGAGCGAAGGGCAAAGCCGCCCTGCTGCGTGAACTCGACGGCATCATCTGACGTATTCGTCAAAGAACGCCGTCAATCGACGACGCGCCGTAGGATGCCTGGACGCCGGGAATTGTCGTATTCCGGTCCGGGTCTGAGACAATCGACCGACCTCCGGTCGTGCGAGGGTGTGAGCCATCGCACGAGTGGGTACCCGGGTTGACGGAAGGAAAGGGCTCTCACGCATGCACCGACTTCGTCACGGCGATACCGGTCCAGCCGTCGCCGAGGTTCGGAGCACCCTGGCAAGTCTCGGGTTTCTGCATACGCACTCCGCCGCAACAGATCACGCTGATGCGCGAGAGTACTGGATGGACACCGACGCTTCCTTCGATCGCCAGCTCGACTCGGCGGTTCGCGCCTTCCAACAGCACCGCGGACTGCTGGTCGACGGGGTCGTCGGACCGGCTACCTACCGTGCGCTCAAGGAAGCCTCCTATCGCCTCGGTGCCCGCACGTTGATCTACCAGCTCTCCGCACCGCTCTACGGCGACGATGTGGCAACCCTGCAGCGCCGGCTACAGGATCTCGGTTTCTATGTGCACCGCGTCGATGGCTACTTCGGTCCGCACACCCATGAGGCGCTCACCGCATTCCAGCGGGAGATCGGCTTGGCGGCGGACGGCATCTGCGGTCCGGACACGCTGCGCTCGCTGGAACTGCTCGGCGCGCGCGTCACCGGCGGCAATCCGCATCGGATCGCCGAGGAAGAGGTCGTGCACCGGGCCGGGCCGCAGTTGACCGGAAAGCGGATCGTCATCGATCCGGGTCTAGGCGGCCCGGACAAGGGCTTCGCGGTGCCGACCGAATACGGCGATGTCTACGAGTCGGAGATCCTCTGGGATCTGGCCAGCAGGCTGGAGGGCCGGATGGCCGCCACCGGCATGGAAACCTTCCTGTCGCGGCCGTGGGGCGCCAATCCGACCGACGCCGAGCGCGCGGATACCTCCAATGCCTTCGACGCCGATCTGATGATCTCGCTGCGCTGCGCGACCAATCCGAGCCCGTCCGCCAACGGCGTCGCGGGCTTCCACTTCGGCAATTCGCACGGTTCGGTATCGATGATCGGCCAGGTGCTCGCCGGCTTCATCCAGCGTGAAGTGGTCGCGCGAACCTCGTTGCAAGACTGCCGAACTCACGCGCGCACCTGGGATCTATTGCGGCTCACCAAGATGCCGACGGTACAGGTCGATATCGGCTATCTCACAAACGAATACGATGCGTCGGTACTCACCAACCCGCGCATGCGCGATGTGATCGCCGAGGCCATCCTCATCTCGGTGAAGCGGCTGTATCTGCTCGGCCAGGACGATCAGCCAACGGGCACATACACTTTCGCCGAACTGCTGGCGGAGGAATTGGCCGCAGCCGACCGGATGTAGTGAATTACCTTCTGGCTCACTAGATTACGAACAACAAATACTTCCGATACGAGTGCGCCCCTGCCGATCGTCGGCAGGGGCGCACTGTTGCTGTATGCGGAGTCTCAGGGTGCTCCGACACGGAAGGGGACTGTCAAGGAGGCGGCGGCGAGCAGCTGATCGAGCGCGCGCTCCACATCTTCCTTCCAGCCGTGATCGGAGTCGAGTTCCAAGCGCAGCCGGGGGAAGCGGTGGTGCGGTGCCACCACTTCGAAACCGACGTCCTCCAGGAAATCCGCCTCGATCATGCAGGTCTCCGGCGAACATCCGGTCGCCTTACCGGCCGAGGCCGCGTCCCGGACCGGTGAACCGATTCGCTCCATCAGCCGCATCGAGCCGAGCGAACGATCCGACATCGCGGTCGCCGGGGGATCGGTGCGAATCCCGAAGGCCTCCAATGCACGTACGCCACGACGCACCAAATCGGCCACCACGGCTGTTATGAGGCGGTGGGCTATGTCGGCATCCTGATACGGGAATTCGGCCCGCAGCGTGGTCAGCAGGACCGCATCCGGGCTAACCGGCGATGTGGGGAACAGGCCGGCACGCGGTACGGTGCTCGGTGGCGAATACAGCGCACACCCCGCTATGTTGCCGTCCACATTCGCGACCTGACCGCACGAACCCCACTCCAGCATGACCGTGGACAGCCAGGCCTCCTTCTCGAAGACCGGATCACTGAACTCACGGGAGGTCGCGGCCACCGCCGGATCGATCTCCCAGAACACGCAACGCCGCGCATGGGCGGGTAGTCTGTCGAGTCCGCCGAGGGTTAGTGCTGTGACGCTGGTCGACACCGCTCTGCTCAGCCTCCAGCTATCCGATTCATCCACACTCACGCTGCATTCACTCGCCAGCAAGAATATGCGATCAAAGCGAACCCGCCTCATTCCACGTCGCTGTGCTGTTGATAAGGAGCCCCTCCGTAGGCCGACTTTCTGCGCCGTCACAGTGACGTTTCGACGCCGAACACGTGCCTATCGGAAACACACGGCTATTTTTGCCACTTCTCACTTGCCGAGCTGCTGCTGCTCCATCATGCCTACGATGCGTTCGAGATCTTCGACCGAACCGAATTCGACGACGATCTTGCCCTTCCGCTTGCCGAGGCTCACGGTGACGCGAGTGTCGAAGGATTCCGACAGCCGCTCGGCCACATCCTGCAGACCCGGCATATGAATCGGCTTGCGCCGGGAGGCAGGGGGAGCGGCCGTATCCGGATCCCGGTTCGCCAGGGTGACGGCTTCCTCGGTGGCCCGGACCGACAATCCCTCGGCAACGATGCGAGCGGCGAGTACCTCTTGGGCGTCGGCGCCTGCCTCGAGACCGAGCAGCGCCCGAGCGTGTCCGGCGGACAGTACGCCGGCCGCGACCCGGCGCTGCACCGGGATCGGCAGTTTCAACAGACGAATCATATTCGTCACCACTGGTCGGGATCGACCGATTCGGGTGGCCAATTCCTCATGGGTGACATCGAATTCCTCGAGCAGCTGCTGATAGGCCGCCGCCTCTTCGAGCGGGTTCAGCTGTACCCGATGGATGTTCTCCAAGAGGGCATCCCGCAGCATCGCGTCGTCCGCGGTCTCGCGGACAATGGCCGGAATCGCCGCGAGCCCCGCCTCTTGGCAAGCGCGCCAACGACGCTCACCCATGACGATCTGATACTTGTCCACCCCCGGCTCCAGCCGACGCACCACGATGGGCTGCATCAGGCCGAATTCCTTGATGGAATGCACGAGCTCGGCGAGCGCCTCTTCCTCGAAGACGTGGCGCGGCTGCTTGGGATTCGGTTCTATCTGCTCCGGCGGAATCTCACGATAGGACGCACCGCCATCCGACAGCTGTTCATCGCTGGGGTCGGGGACCCGGTGCAGGAAGGCGGAAGCCGGTTGCGGTCCGATCGGATCGATGCCGATGACGACATTGGCTGCGGCGCTACCGAGTCCGGGTGCGGCACCGAGTCCCGGTGTGGCCGCCGGCCCCGTCGGAATCAACGCGGCAAGTCCGCGGCCTAGCCCGCCCTTCTTCGCCTGAGTCATCGGTTACCGACCCTTTCCTCGTTCGTCATTGCGCGCGCTCTGCCGCACCCGGCCGAATCACCGACCGGGAGGCCATCTCGCGACCGGCGTCCAGATAACTCATCGCACCCCGGGAGCCTGGATCATAATCGAGCACTGTCATGCCGTAGCCCGGCGCCTCGGAGACCTTCACGCTGCGGGGGATGACCGACTTCAGCACCACATCGCCGAAGTGCCCGCGCACCTCCTCGGCGACCTGGTCGGCCAACTTGGTCCGGCCGTCGTACATCGTGAGGATCACCGTCGACACATGTAGTTCGGGATTCAGATGTGCCTGCACCAGACCGATATTGCGGAGCAACTGCCCGACACCCTCCAGCGCGTAGTACTCGCACTGGATCGGGATCAGCACCTCCTTGGCCGCGACGAGCGCGTTGACAGTGAGCAGGCCGAGCGACGGCGGGCAATCGATCATCACGTAATCGATGTCGTACCCGGCGATATTGGCTTCCTGGATGGCGGCCTTGAGCCGCCCCTCCCTCGCCACCATGGAAACCAATTCGATCTCGGCACCGGCCAGATCGATGGTCGCCGGAATGCACAGCAGGCGCTCGCTGTGCGGACTCTGCTGAATCGCATCCTTCACCGACACCTCGCCGATGAGGAGTTCGTAGCTCGACGGGACACCCGAGTGATGTTCGATGCCCAGGGCGGTGCTGGCATTGCCCTGGGGATCGAGGTCGATCACGAGAACCGTCATCCCGGTGTGCGCCAGGGCGGCCGCGAGATTCACGGCGGTTGTCGTCTTACCGACGCCACCCTTCTGATTGGCGATGGTGATGATCCGTTGCTCGTGCGGTTTCGGCACTGTCACCTTTCCTGGATGCAATATCTGGCTTGCACGTTGGGCTTCGGCCGCTATCGGGGTCTCACTGGGGGAGATGTGCCCGAACGGTGTGCTTCCGAATGCCTCCGCATCCAAGGTGCTGGAGTCCAGCATCCCCGGCACGCGCGACGTTGTTTCCCGTGAAACATTCGCCGGACCGCTCGACATAGACAGCTCCTAACGCGAGAACCTCAGATCACGTGCGCCCGACCGAATTCGACGCCGTGTCATCACTAGCTGTGTCGGATCGAACTTGATGCTCAATCGGGACCGCGGCGCCCGATCGACCGAGCGGAGCTCTCGTCGCTGCGACAAACCCACATCCGTCCGTGGCACCAACGCTCACGCCCGACGCTCACTAGCTTGCCAGCACTCAGCGCGATTAGAAAGCTGAATCGCGGCATCACGCAAAGGACACGCGAATCTGCACCGAATCACATCGCCGCGAACAAGATTGACGCACCTGATTCGCCGTTTCACATGAAACATGAAGTCTCGGACCGACACCGAAGTTCTGTTTCACATGAAACATCGGATACGCCTCCGCGCCGCGGGCATCTCACGCCAGGCCCTCTCGCGGCCAATGAGCCTCACGCAATGGGGGTCATCGATTTCCCCATCCGGTGACACCGGATTCAAAACGTCACGTGAAGTTTCGGTCGAAGTCTGCTGCGCTGCGAACGCCTAGGCGGCTTGTTTCACATGAAACATTGTCGCGAATCGAGAACTGCTACTTCGATTTCCGCGCCGACCTGCCGGCCCGACGCGAGGGGCGCTCAGCACGCGGCAGCCGCTCGGCGCTGATCACCAGAGTGGGGGTGGACACGAGTCCGGCGCCGCATTCCAGAACGGTCGCATTTCCCGCGCCCGCCTTCGCCAAAGCCTCACTGTCGCGCTCGAGTTCCTCGGCCGCGCTGACTCCCTTCAGTGCGAGCATCCGTCCGCGATCGCGCAATAGGGGGAGAGACCACTGCGCCAGCTTCGCCAGGGGGGCGACAGCGCGAGAGGTCACCACATCCGCGCCACCCGCTTCCTTCATCACGCCCGACTGCTCGGCCCGACCGCGCACCACGGTCACATCGAGTCCGGCCGCCTCGATGAATTCACTCAGAAAGATGGTGCGACGCAACAGCGGCTCGACCAAAGTGATCCGGAGATCCGGGCGCGCGATCGCCAATGGGATTCCGGGTAGTCCGGCGCCGCTGCCGATATCGACCACGGTGGTGCCCTCCGCCATCAACTCACCGACCACCGCACAGTTGAGAATGTGTCGGTCCCATAGCCGCGGCACCTCGCGGGGACCGATCAGTCCGCGCTCGACACCGGCGGCGGCGAGGGCGGCACAGTACCGACGCGCGAGATCCAGCCGGTCTCCGAAAACCACCGCAGCAGCGGCCGGGGGCTCCAGCTCATTCGGCAACGCGGTGATGCCACCGAGATCTCGTTCCACGTGAAACATCCTTCCGAACTCGAGTCGATCGTGCGGCGATAGGGCCGGGGCAGGGGACGCATCCAAGACATGAAGAGGGCCTCCGGTCCGAAGACCGGAGGCCCTAATCCAATCACAGCGCGCGATTCAGGCAGGCACCACAACAACGTGCCGATTGGGCTCCACGCCCTCGCTCTCGCTGCTGACACCGTCGACAGCCGCGACGGCGTCGTGCACGATCTTCCGCTCGAACGGAGTCATCGGCGCCAGCGGCTCCGGCTTACCGGATTCCAGCACCCGCTGCGCGGCGGCGGTGCCGAGTGCACTCAACTCCGAGCGACGCTTGGCGCGCCAGCCGGCTACATCGAGCATGAGCCGACTGCGCACTCCGGTTGCCTGCTGCACGGCCAGGCGGGTCAGCTCCTGCAGTGCATCGAGCACCTCGCCATTGCGGCCGACCAGCTTCGAGAGATCACGGCCGCCGTCGATGCTCACGATGGCGCGGTCACCCTCGACATCGAGATCGATATCGCCGTCGAAGTCGAGCACATCGAGCAACTGCTCGAGGTAGTCGCCCGCGATTTCGCCCTCTTCGATGAGAGCTTCCTCGGCATCGTTCGCCGCCTCGGTGGATTCGGCCCCCGCTTCGGCTTCGCCGTTCACCATCGTCGTCGTCGCCACAGTGGCGTCCCCTCCGTCGGTTTCAACAGTCATTTGATTTCCTTCATCTGCTCATCGCGCGCGACCGGCGACCGGCGCCGATCGGAGAACGCGAACAGGGTTGCTCAGAGATCCCGCAGGCGCGCGATGTGTCAGCGCCGTCGCTTCTGGTTGGGCCGCCCGCGGTTGCCCGGTCGCTTCTGCCCGCCCGAGCGCCGCTGTCCCGCCTTGGTCGGGGACTTCGCGGTACCGTTCGTCGACGGCGGGGCGTCAACCGCGTCCACGGCGGCATCGGCATCCGCATCGACGGGCGTCGCGTCGGAAGGCGACTGTTTCTTCTTCACATTGACCGGCTTAGCACCAGGCTTCGGCGCGTTCTGTGCGCGCTGCTCCAGCTTCTGCTGCTTCTTGACTTCCTCTTCCTTCGCCATGCGGCCGAAGACGAGGTGCTGCTGTCCGTAGGTCCAGATGTTATTGGACACCCAGTAGAGCAGGATGGCGATCGGCAGGAAGGGGCCACCGACCAGCACGCCGAGCGGGAACACCCACAGCGCGAGCTTGTTCATCATGGCCGACTGCGGGTTGGCCGCGGCCTCCGGGCTCTGCCGGGCAACCGAGGCGCGCGCGTTGAAATGTGTCGCCAGACCGGCGATCACCATCAGCGGGATGGAGACCAGCGCGATGCTCAGCTTGGTCGGCACGCCGCCGTAATCGGCGAAGGCCTGGAGCTGGCTCGGCGGGCTGGTGATGAAGGCGGAGATGGGGGCGCCGAAAATGCGGGCGCTCAGGAAGGACTGGACGTCGGCGGCGCTGAAGACGTAGTTCGGCGTGTGCGCATTGTCGTAGGCCGACATGCCGAGCTGGCCGATGCCGGTGCCGGTGCGGTTGAACGAGCGCAACACATGGAACAGACCGAGGAAGACCGGCACCTGCGCCAGGATCGGCAGGCAGCCCATCAATGGGTTGAAGCCATGATCCTTCTGCAACTTCTGCATCTCGGTCGCCATCTTCTGACGATCGTTCTTGTACTTCTTCTGCAGCTCCTTGATCTGGGGCTGCAATTCCTGCATCTGCTTGGTGGTGCGCACCTGCTTGACGAACGGCTTGTAGAGCACCAGGCGCAACGTGAATACCAGGAACACCACGGCCAGTGCCCAGGTGAGTCCGTTGTCCGCGCCGAACGCGAACCCGAAGACCCGATGCCAGAACCAGAGGATCCAGGACACCGGATAATAAATGAAGTCGAGCACGGCTCTATGCACTCCCGTCGTTCGTATCGCCGATCACCGCACGCGGTGATCCTTTACAAGCGTGTGGCGCCGACGCCTGCGGGTCGGCGGCTGACTCGTTCCGTTCGCGTGTTTTTCGCTCCGGAACGGGATCCCACCCACCAGGGTGCCAGGGTGCGCATTTCGCCAATCGCACGACCGTCAATCCGAGGCCGACGAACAGGCCACGGGTGCGTAACGCGGTCACCGCATATTCGCTACAGGTCGGGGTGAAACGGCACACCGGCAGGCGCATGGGGGAGACATACGTCCGGTAGAGCTCGATCAGGAAGATCACCGTGTTCGCGGGTAGCCGAGCAACAGTGGAGCGCGCACTCATCCCACACCGGCCACGGTAGCCGATGGGCGGACGATATCGAGCTTTCGCAGCGCGCCACGCAGCTGGCGGAGCAACTCCGTCGCGTCGGCGGTCGCGGCGCCGGGCAATGCGCGGATCACGATGTCGGCATCGGCGGGCAGTTCGGCGATCACCTGGCCGCACATATGACGCAGGCGGCGGGCGACGCGGTGTCGAATCACCGCGTTGCCCACCGCCTTGCTGACAATCAATCCGAACCGCGGACCGCCCACGCGGACCAACGATCCGGCCTCAGCCGCATCGCTTCGTCGTCCACTCGCGCCCACAGTTCCGTCATACCCGTGCACGAGCGCGTGTACGACCAGATCTCGCCTCCCGATTCGCTGGCCGCGGCGCACCGTCCGGGAGAAGTCGGCACGATGATGCAACCGATACGGCTCAGGCAACACCCGAGCGTCCGAGAGCGAGGATCAAGCAGTGAGGGACTTGCGGCCCTTGCCGCGACGCGCGGAAACGATGGCGCGACCAGCGCGGGTACGCATCCGGAGACGGAAGCCGTGGACCCGCGCCCGACGACGGTTGTTCGGCTGGAACGTCCGCTTGCCCTTGGCCACGGTCAACACTCCTCGAGTAGGTGGGCGCCGTTCGGCGCCCAAAGCTTGTCAGTGATACGTCTTTGCGCGATGAATCGCGAGGTGGTCATCATCGATGCGCGTCGGTCCTGGCGCACGAGGTCGATACGACCCGACACGGTCAGCACAGGACCGCCACCGCACCAAGGGGTGACTGTACGAGGGTACTGATCGGCAAAGTGCGGGTCAAACTCGGCCCACTCGACCCCGCGGCCTGCACCGGAGTCACGCATCCTGGGTATAACCGTGAGTTCGTCCACACCCCTAGCCGTCGGTAGGCGCACCGGCTAAGGTACGTAGCCAGAAGATTGCTGCAGAACCGCAGGTCCAGGCCGTATAGCGGCGGAGCGCAACCTTGTTTCACATTTCCCCAGGGTTCTCCACATCTGTGGATAATTGTGTGGAAAGACCCCTGGAGTGGCATATTCGTAGGGCCGACGGTGCCACGCCGCCGCCCGGATGGGGGACCCGGGCAGCGTCCGAACCGGTTACGGACGTACGCGGAATCACAACATCGACTCAGTCACGGCCGATACTCCGCAGGCTCCGACCGTCTGCTCCTATCGCCTACTTCCGGGGAGGAAACTGCATGGACGACGAGCAGAACGTGTTGGCCACCGTGTGGCCGGAGGTGGTCGCCGAACTCACCACCGGCTCGGCCGATGGTGCCATCCCGCCGGTATCCCGGGCACAGCAGGCCTGGCTCAAACTGGTCAAGCCGCTGACCGTGGCCCAGGGATTCGCCTTGCTCTCGGTGCCATCGTCGTTGGCCCAAGAGGCCATCGAACGCGATCTGCGCGAACCCATTCTGCGCTCACTCGGCCGTCGTCTCGGTCCGCAGGTCGAGGGTCTCGGCGTCCGGATCGCGGCGCCGGCGACGCAGCCGACCGAACGCCCCGGCAATAATCCGCGTCACGCGCGCATGACGAGCCGACCCGAGCGCGGCCGCGACAGCGGTCGCGGTCCGGCGGGCTATCCCGCCCCGGACTATCCCGGACGCAACGACTACGCCCCGCCGCGTTATGCACAGCCCAACGATTACCCGGTGACGCCCGAATACGCGGCCGGACCGGATTACTCGGCGGCACCGGACTACGAGCCCGCGCCCGAATACGCGGGCGCACCGGAGTACCTGCCGGTGCCCGGATACGAAGTGGCGGGGGAGTATCCGACCGACGAATATCCGAGCCGCGGCGACTATCCGGGCCATACCAATGGCGAACGGCAGGAGCCGACCGCGCCCCGCCGCGAATCCGGACTCCCGCCGCGACGCGATTCGGTGCCACCCGGACAGGAGTCACTGTTCAATCCGGAGCCGACACCGGAACCGGTGCGGGCACAGGGCCGCGCGCCGATGCGGGAGACGGCATCCGCACGGGAATCCCGGCCGGGCAGCGATCCGGCCATCGCCGCCGCGCACGAATCGGTCCGCGAGCCGATCTCGGACAACTCGCATGACGACGAACCCGTCGTCAATGTCCGCAATTCGTGGCCGACCTACTTCACCAAGTCGCAGGAGAATCCGGCGCCGTCGAATTCCTCGGCGAGCCTGAATGCCAAGTACACCTTCGAGACCTTCGTCATCGGCGCGTCCAATCGCTTCGCGCACGCCGCGGCGGTCGCGATCGCAGAGGCGCCCGCGCGCGCATACAACCCGCTGTTCGTCTGGGGCGCCTCAGGTCTCGGCAAGACCCATCTGCTGCACGCGGCCGGACACTATGCCCAGCGGCTGTTCCCCGGCATGCGGGTGAAGTACGTATCGACCGAGGAATTCACCAACGACTTCATCAACAGTCTGCGGGACGACCGGAAGGTGGCATTCAAGCGCCGCTACCGCGAGACCGACATTCTGCTGGTCGACGACATCCAGTTCATCGAGGGCAAGGAAGGTATCCAGGAGGAGTTCTTCCACACCTTCAACACCCTGCACAACGCCAATAAGCAGATCGTGGTGTCCTCCGACCGGCCGCCCAAGCAGCTGGCCACGTTGGAGGAGCGGCTGCGGACCCGGTTCGAATGGGGCCTGATCACCGATGTGCAGCCGCCGGAGTTGGAGACACGCATCGCGATTCTGCGCAAGAAGGCGCGGATGGACCGGCTCGACGTGCCGCACGATGTATTGGAGCTGATCGCGAGTCGGGTCGAGCGCAATATCCGCGAGCTGGAGGGTGCGCTGATCCGGGTGACGGCCTTCGCCTCACTGAACGGCCAACCGCTGGACCTGCCGTTGGCCGAGGTCGTACTGCGCGATCTCATGCCGGATACCGCGACGCTGGAAATCAACGCGGCGACGATCATGGCCGTCACCGCCGAATACTTCAACACCACGCTCGAGGAGCTGACCGGGCCGGGTAAGGCCCGGCCGCTGGCCCAGGCCCGGCAGATCGCCATGTATCTATGCCGGGAACTCACGGATCTATCGCTACCCAAGATCGGCCAGGCCTTCGGTCGCGACCACACCACGGTCATGTACGCGGAGAAAAAAGTGCGCAAGGAGATGACCGAGCGGCGCCGCGTGTACGACCAAGTACAAGAACTAACAGCCCGAATTAAACAGCGTTCGCGCTGACCGGCACTAACACCTCGGCACCGCCCCTGACCTGGGGCGGTGCCTTTTTATGCCCTGTGGACTCCTCGAGGAATTCTTGTGGAGTCCTCGAGGAAACTCCGAGTTGTGCACCGGTTCGTCCACAGGCTGTGCGGATGATCGTGGATCCGTTGCTAACAGGGGTGGAATCAACAGAGTCCACAGCTGTATCCACACACAGGCCCTGACCAGCGACGGGCTCGGTCAGTGGCTTGGGGAATCCTCGAGGATTCCGTGTGGAGTCCTCGAGGATTCCTCGAGCTGTCCACGATTTGGTGCACATGTGTGAACAACCTGGTGAATCAGGTGGAACAACTCGAGGAGCACTCGAGGATGGATGGGGGACAAACTCGCAACGTCCACAACCCCCATCTGTTCATCCTCGAGTCACCCAACGGTCATCCCCACCGCACCACGCCCCCGGACCTGCGGATTCGGCGGCAGTCCACAGATTCCACAGTGCCTACTACTACTTCAGTTCTTCTCCTTGAAGATCTCTCTTCAAAACAGGATGTGTGGAAAGTCGATCAGTAAGCATCGGCACCCGAGCCACTCGCCGAGACAAGCAAGGAGAGGAGGCGCGACACATCCGCGCGATTCACCCGCACCTGTTCTCCTTGCTCGATATTTCGCAGCACGGATCGTGTTCGCTACACAGAACAACCGGAGGGTCGGGCTAGGTTCAGCTGGTCCGGACGAGTACGGTTCAATGTCGGTCGCCTATGCCAGACTGCAAGGCGGCAGGCACAGCACCCCCTTTTCGAGAATCAACGCTGACGAAGCCGACAGGGATCACGGAACCGGGAGAGGACAGATCGGGCGATGGAGCTGGCGAGTATGAAATTTCGGGTCGCCCGAGAGGATTTCGCCGAGTCCGTTGCATGGGTGGCACGCAGCCTCCCGTCGCGGCCTCCCGTCCCGGTACTCGGCGGCGTACTACTCGTGGCGGGCGAGGACGGACTGACCGTCTCCGGCTTCGACTACGAGGTCTCCGCGCAGATGCGCGTCGCGGCCGAGGTCGCCGGACCCGGCGAGGTGCTCGTCTCCGGCCGACTGCTCGCGGATATCACCAAGGCGCTGTCCAATAAGCCCGTCGATGTCGCTATCGACGGCACCCGCGTGCTCATCACCTGTGGCAGTGCGAAGTTCTCGCTGCCGACCATGCCGGTCGAGGACTATCCCCAGCTGCCCGAGGTGCCGCAGCAGACCGGCGAGCTGAGCGTCGATGTCTTCGCCGAGGCGGTCGGCCAGGTCGCGGTCGCCGCGGGACGTGACGACACGCTGCCGATGCTCACCGGTATCCGGGTCGAGATCGAGGGACCGCAGGTCGTGCTCGCGGCCACCGACCGATTCCGGTTGGCGGTCCGGCACATCGAATGGCAGCCCGCGCGCACCGATATCGAGACCTCGGTGCTGATTCCGGCCCGGACACTGTCGGAGGCCGCGAAGACGCTGGGTCCCTCCGATGCTCCCGTACAGCTTTCGCTCGGCACCGGTAGTGGCGCGGACGGTCTGCTCGGCATCGTGAATGCGGGCCGCCGGACCACTACCCGGCTGCTCGATGCGGAATTCCCCAAGTTCCGCCAATTGCTCCCCAAGGAGCACACCTCGATCGCCACCCTCCCGGTCGCCACACTGACCGACGCCATCAAGCGCGTTGCGCTGGTCGCCGAGCGCGGTGCACAGGTGCGGCTGGAGTTCACCGACGAGGGACTGCTGCTCTCGGCCGGCGGCGATGACGCGGGTCGCGCCGAGGAGTGGCTGGAGGCCGAATTCCACGGTGAGTCACTGACAATCGCGTTCAATCCCGGCTACCTCATCGACGGACTCTCCGCGCTGCACGCCGATCGGGTTACCTTCGGCTTCACCACGCCGAGCCGTCCCGCGGTGCTGCTGCCCGCGAGCGACGAGGAACCCAAGGTGACGGAGTCGGGTGCGTTCATCGCACTCGAGAGCCCGTACATCTACCTGTTGATGCCGGTTCGGTTGCCGGGCTGAGCATCGGCGGCGATGGGATTTATCCACAGTTCGTCCACAGACAGTGGATGGACCACAAGATGTTGTGGTTTACGCCCGATTTGTCGTCGGCAGCGGCAGAAAACGGCGATGACGACGGCCGGAGCGGAGTAGGCGGGTGTTCATCCGAACGCTGTCACTGCGCGATTTCCGCTCCTGGGAGCACGCCGAGCTGGAATTATCCCCAGGCCGAACGGTTTTCCTGGGGGCCAATGGCAACGGCAAAACAAACCTGCTCGAGGCGGTCGGCTACCTCGCCACCTTGGGCTCACATCGGGTCGCCGCCGACGCACCGCTGATCCGTATCGGCACCGAACGCGCCAGGATCGGCGCGACCGTCGTGAACACGGGTCGCGAACTGCGCATCGATCTCGAATTGAACCAGGGCGCTGCCAATCGCGCGCAGATCAACCGATCTCCGGTGCGCAGGCCGCGAGAAATCCTCGGCATTCTGCAGACCGTGCTCTTCGCACCGGAGGACCTCGCCCTGGTCCGCGGCGATCCGGGTGAACGGCGGCGCTTCCTCGACGAGTTGTGCACAGCCAGGTTGCCGCGGCTGGCCGCCGTGCGCGCCGACTACGACCGGGTGCTGCGACAGCGCTCGGCACTGTTGAAATCCGCTGGGCGCCAAGCCCGCTCGAAGGCGGAACTCAGCACCCTGGACGTATGGGACGGGCATTTGGCGACGCACGCCTCGGTGCTGCTCGCACAGCGACTGCGCCTGGTACACGATCTGTATCCCTATCTCGCACAGGCGTACTCGTCGATCGCGCCCGAATCACGCCCCGCCGCAATCGGCTACCGCAGCGCGAGCCTGCCGCCGGAGTTCCTGGATCCGGCGCGCACACCACAGCCCGACGACGTCGAGGTGCTGGAGGCGAATATGCTGCGCGAACTGGCGGCGGCGCGGCCGAAGGAATTGGAGCGGGGGGTCTGCCTGGTCGGCCCACACCGCGACGATCTGGATCTGATGCTCGGCACTGCTCCCGCGAAAGGCTTTGCCAGCCACGGTGAGTCATGGTCGTTCGCGCTGGCGCTGCGGCTCGCGGCCTTCGAACTGCTGCGCGCCACCGGTGCCGAACCGGTCCTACTGCTCGATGACGTATTCGCCGAACTCGATCGCCGCCGACGCACGGCACTCGCCGAGGTCGCGGCCGGTGCCGAACAGGTGCTGATCACCGCCGCGGTCCCCGAGGATGTGCCCGTGGAACTTTCCGCGGTTCCGCTGCGGGTTGAAACGAACGGCGGTGCGGACGGCCGCATCTCCCGAATCACCGACCGGGAATCCGACGCCGCCACCGGTTGATCGGGCTCCGTCGGATCCCTGTCGCGTCGGTAAGATCAGCGCCGATTGCAGTACGACGCGTCGGCAACCAGCGCGCGAACGGCGGCGGGGAGAGAGGCAGACCTCGTGAGCGAGCGTCAGCGAGTGAACCATCAACACAGCGCGCAATCGCGCACGACGAAGCCGAGCGTCAGCGAGGCGCAGTCGTGAGCGAGCGTCAGCGAGTGAACCATCAACACAGCGCGCAATCGCGCACGACGAAGCCGAGCGTCAGCGAGGCGCAGTCGTGAGCGATTCGGCAGCGTCGAATGCTTCCGCGTCCGAGCCGGAACCGGAGCTGCGCGGTATAGATCTGGCGCGGCGTGCGCTGGAGGAGGCGCGGGCTGCCGCCAAGGCGAGCGGTAAATCGGTGGGGCAGGGCCGGGCATCGCCGCGTCGGCTGCGCACCGGAGCCCGCCGCCGCACCGGCTGGTCCGGCGCGCGGCCCGATGACCGTGACCCGCAACTGCTTTCGAGCCTGACCGGCGCCATCGCGAAGAATCGGGGCTGGTCGGCCAAGGTCGCCGAGGGCATGGTCTTCGGCCGCTGGGCCGGTGTGGTCGGTGAGGACATCGCCTCGCACGCGACCCCGATGACATTGAAGGACGGCGTGCTGAGCATTGCCGCAGAATCCACGGCGTGGGCCACCCAGCTGCGCATGCTGCAGGGCCAGATCCTGGCGAAGATCAATGCGGCGGTGGGACAGGGCGTGGTCACCTCGTTGAAGATCACCGGTCCGGCCGCGCCGAGCTGGCGCAAGGGGGAGCGGCACATAAAAGGCCGAGGTCCACGGGACACCTACGGATAAGCGGCAGTCCGACCGATCGCTCAGTTTCACGTGGAACGCCGCGGCCGTCATGCGCGAGTCCGCCCACATAGGCTGAACTATGGGCCGGCCACCTGCTCACGAGGCCGCGATTGCGACTCCGCCACACAGGCAACTCTCAGGCCGAATCTGATGGACTCAAAGGGGTTGAAGGCGGAACCGACCCATGCTCGACCGATTTCTCGCATCCACGGAGCCGTCAGGGGTGTCGTAGGTGCATTGTGGCTTGGGTCTACCAGTAGGATGGTGGGGTAACTAGCGGCGAACCTTCGGCGCGTTCCGTACAGCCCGCGCGCGGACCCCGTACTTCACGACCAGAATCAGACCGGGGCCAACGCGTGCTGTCCGACCGCTGCGCCAAGGATCAGCAAGTAAGGAGAGCTACCGACCAGTGGCTGCCATGGACTCCAACGCATCGGGCTCGACCAACGCGACATCGGGCAAGCAGGACTACGGTGCCTCCTCCATCACGGTTCTGGAAGGCCTGGAGGCGGTCCGCAAACGTCCGGGCATGTACATCGGCTCCACCGGCGAGCGCGGCCTGCACCACCTGATCTGGGAAGTCGTCGACAACTCTGTCGACGAGGCGATGGCGGGCTACGCCACGAAGGTCGAGGTCACGCTGCTCGCCGACGGGGGCGTCGAGGTCGTCGACGACGGCCGTGGCATCCCGACCGGCATGCACGCCCAGGGCATTCCCACCGTCGAGGTGGTCATGACCCAGCTGCACGCGGGTGGCAAGTTCGACTCCGATTCCTACGCGGTGTCCGGTGGTCTGCACGGCGTCGGCATTTCCGTGGTCAACGCGCTGTCGCACCGGCTCGAAGCCGAGATCGACCATGACGGTTACCACTGGAGCCAGACCTACAAGGACGCCAAGCCCGGCAAGCTCGTGCAGGGTGAGCCGACCAAGCGGACCGGCACGACCATCCGCTTCTGGGCGGACCCGGAAATCTTCGAGACCACGACCTACAACTTCGAGACGGTGGCCCGTCGGCTGCAGGAGATGGCGTTCCTGAACAAGGGCCTCACCATCGTCCTCACCGATGAGCGGGTGAGCGATACCGACGTCACCGACGAAGTGGTCAGCGAGACCGCCGAGGCGCCGAAGCATGCCGACGAGGAAGCGCCCGCGCCCGCCCACAAGGTGAAGACCCGCACCTACCACTACCCCGGTGGGCTCGAAGACTTCGTCAAGCACATCAACCGGACCAAGCAGCCCATCCACAACTCGGTGGTGAGCTTCACCGGCAAGGGCACCGGCCACGAGCTCGAGGTCGCCATGCAGTGGAACTCGGGTTACTCCGAGTCGGTGCACACCTTCGCGAATACCATCAACACGCACGAGGGCGGCACCCACGAGGAGGGCTTCCGCGCGGCGCTCACCACGGTGGTCAACAAGTACGCCAAAGACAAGAAGCTGCTCAAGGACAAGGACGGCAACCTCACCGGTGACGACATCCGCGAGGGCTTGGCCGCGATCGTCAGCGTGAAGGTCGGCGAGCCGCAGTTCGAGGGCCAGACCAAGACCAAGCTCGGTAACACCGAGGTGAAGTCGTTCGTGCAGCGCACCTGCAACGAGCACCTCTCGCACTGGTTCGAGGCCAATCCGGCCGATGCGAAGACCATTGTGAACAAGGCGGTTTCCTCCGCACAGGCCCGCGTCGCCGCGCGTAAGGCGCGCGAACTGGTGCGTCGTAAGAGCGCCACCGACCTCGGCGGGCTGCCCGGTAAGCTGGCTGACTGCCGTTCCAAGGATCCGAGCAAGTCCGAGATCTACATCGTGGAGGGCGACTCCGCCGGTGGCTCGGCCAAATCCGGCCGCGACTCGATGTACCAGGCGATCCTGCCGCTGCGCGGCAAGATCATCAATGTCGAGAAGGCCCGCATCGACCGCGTCCTCAAGAACAACGAGGTCCAGTCGATCATCACCGCCTTCGGCACCGGCATCCACGACGAATTCGATATCGCCAAGCTGCGCTATCACAAGATCGTGCTGATGGCCGACGCCGACGTGGACGGCCAGCACATCTCGACCCTGCTGCTGACACTGCTGTTCCGCTTCATGCGGCCGCTGGTCGAGCACGGGCACGTGTACCTCGCGCAGCCGCCGCTCTACAAGCTCAAGTGGCAGCGGTCCGATCCGGAGTTCGCCTACTCCGATCGCGAGCGCGACGGCCTGCTCGAGGCGGGTCTGGCCGCGGGCAAGAAGATCAACAAGGACGACGGTGTCCAGCGCTACAAGGGTCTCGGCGAAATGAACGCCAAGGAACTCTGGGAGACCACCATGGATCCCTCGGTGCGGGTACTGCGTCAGGTCACCCTGGACGATGCCGCCGCGGCCGACGAGCTGTTCTCCATCCTGATGGGTGAGGACGTCGAGGCACGTCGCAGCTTTATCACCCGCAATGCCAAGGACGTTCGCTTCCTCGACGTGTAACCGGCGTGACGCGAAATTCCACGTCCGGTGCCAAAGGAGACTTTTAGATGACTGAAACCACGCTGCCACCCAACGGCGGAGCGGGTGACCGGATCGAGCCGGTCGATATCCAGAACGAAATGCAGAGCAGCTATATCGATTACGCGATGAGCGTCATCGTGGGCCGCGCTCTGCCCGACGTCCGCGACGGCCTCAAGCCGGTGCATCGCCGCGTGCTCTACGCGATGTACGACAACGGCTACCGGCCCGATCGCGGCTATGTGAAGTCCGCCCGCCCGGTCGCCGAGACCATGGGTAACTACCACCCGCACGGTGACGCGTCGATCTACGACACCCTGGTCCGCATGGCCCAGCCGTGGTCATTGCGCTATCCGCTGGTCGACGGTCAGGGCAACTTCGGCTCCCGCGGCAATGACGGCGCGGCCGCCATGCGGTACACCGAATGCCGCCTGACCCCGCTGGCCATGGAGCTGCTGCGCGAAATCGACCACGAGACGGTCGATTTCACGCCGAACTACGACGGTCGCTCACAGGAGCCGACCGTTCTTCCCAGCCGCGTGCCCAACCTGTTGATGAACGGCAGCAATGGCATCGCGGTCGGTATGGCGACCAATATTCCGCCGCACAACCTCAACGAGTTGGCCGAGGCGATCTACTGGGCGCTGGAGAACTACGACGCCGATGAAGAGGCGACGCTGGCCGCCTGTATGGAGCGGGTCAAGGGTCCGGACTTCCCGACCTACGGCCTCATCGTCGGTGGTCAGGGCATCCAGGATGCCTACACCACCGGTCGCGGTTCGATCCGGATGCGCGGTGTTGTCGAGATCGAAGAAGACAACCGCGGCCGCACCACGATCGTCATCACCGAACTGCCGTACCAGGTCAACACCGACAACTTCATCAACTCCATCGCGGAGCAGGTGAAGGACGGCAAGATCGCCGGCATCTCCGACATCCACGACGAGTCCTCGGACCGCGCGGGTATGCGGATCGTGGTCACCATCAAGCGCGACGCCGTTGCCAAGGTGGTGCTGAACAACCTCTACAAGCACACCCAGCTGCAGACCAGCTTCGGCGCCAATATGCTCTCGATCGTCGACGGCGTGCCGCGCACGCTGCGCCTGGATCAGATGATCCGGCTCTACGTCGAGCATCAGTTGGAAGTCATCGTCCGGCGTACCAGGTACTTGCTGCGCAAGGCCGAGGAACGCGCCCACATCCTGCGCGGTCTGGTCAAGGCGCTGGACGCGCTGGACGAGGTCATCGCGCTGATCCGGCGTTCGGCCAATACCGATACCGCGCGCACCGGCCTGATGCAGTTGCTGGATATCGACGAGATCCAGGCCACCGCCATTCTCGACATGCAGTTGCGCAGGCTGTCCGCCCTGGAGCGGCAGAAGATCGTCGACGAATTGGCCAAGATCGAGGCCGAAATCGCCGACCTCAAGGACATTCTCGAAAAGCCGGAGCGCCAGCGCGCGATCGTGCGCGACGAGCTGGTCGAAATCGTCGAGAAGTACGGCGACGAGCGGCGCACCAAGATCGTCGCCAATGACGGCGATATGGCCGATGAGGATCTCATCGCCCGCGAAGATGTGGTCGTCACCGTCACCGAGACCGGCTACGCCAAGCGCACCAAGACCGACCTCTACCGCAGCCAGAAGCGGGGCGGCAAGGGCGTCCAGGGCGCCGGCCTCAAGCAGGACGACATCGTCAAGCACTTCTTCATCAGCTCCACGCACGACTGGCTGCTGTTCTTCACCAATAAGGGCCGGGTGTACCGGGCCAAGGCCTATGAACTGCCCGAGGCCAGCCGGACCGCGCGCGGTCAACATGTCGCGAATCTGCTGGCCTTCCAGCCGGATGAGAAGATCGCCCAGATCATCCAGATCAAGGGCTACGAAGATGCGCCCTATCTGGTGCTCGCCACCAAGAACGGCCTGGTCAAGAAGTCGAAGCTGTCCGACTTCGACTCCAACCGCAGCGGCGGCATCGTCGCGGTGAACCTGCGCGACGACGACGAATTGGTCGGCGCCGTGCTGTGCTCGGCCGATGACGATCTGCTGCTGGTTTCGGCACGTGGCCAGTCGATCCGCTTCTCCGCCACCGATGAGGCACTGCGTCCGATGGGCCGCGCCACCTCCGGTGTGCAGGGCATGCGGTTCAATGCCGACGATGAACTGTTGTCGCTCAATGTGGTTCGCGCCGAGACCTATCTGCTCGTCGCGACCTCCGGCGGTTATGCCAAGCGGACCGCGATCGAGGAGTACACCCCGCAGGGGCGTGGCGGTAAAGGCGTATTGACTATCCAATACGACACCAAGCGTGGCACCCTGGTCGGTGCGCTCATCGTCGACGACGAGGATGAGTTGTATGCGATCACGTCCGGCGGTGGTGTTATCCGGACGGCGGCGAAGCAGGTTCGTAAGGCTGGACGACAGACCAAGGGCGTGCGATTGATGAACCTCGCCGATGGCGATACGTTGCTTGCTATCGCGCGCAATGCCGACGAACCCGATCCTGATTCGATCGTCGGCGGAGACGGCGACACCGGTTCCTCTGAGCAATAACCCCACAGCGGCGGCAACGAACGGATCTAAGGATTCCCATTGACCACGAATCAGCCGAACGACGAGCGGCACCAGACGAACGGTGTAACCGAACGGATCGCACCGTCACCGATTCCGCCGCGGCCGATCCCACGGCCGGTCGCATCGGCCGAGAACGGCCAGCCGAGTGGCCCGCAGGGAGGGGCTCAGCCGCACGAAATGCACAGCCAGCAAGGCGAAGTCGCGTTCAAAGCGCCGGAGCCGAGCTCGGGTGCGGACGGGCACGAGGCATTCGATCAGCGGGCGGCTCGGCCGGGTAAATCCGGCGAGTCGGCCGCGCCGGAAGCAGGCGACCGCTCGGCATCGAACGGCGGCGGCCAGTCGCCCTTCCAGGAGGGCTGGTCGCAGCTGCCGCAGCGGGAGCCGCAGTCGAACCTGTATCGGCCCGGACAGTCACCGGTGACCGGTCGCCCGAATTCCACCGGCGGTGGGCTCGGCGGCGGCGGTGGGCTCAGCGGTGCTGGTGGCGGCGGTGGCCTCGGTGGCGGCGGCGGTCTCGGTGGCGGTAATGCCCGCACCACCGCGGATCTCGCGGCCAAGGCGGCACGCAAGGAAGCGGCGATGGTTAAGTCCGTCGGCATCGATGGACCGACCCGCAGCATCGCCCGCCCGGAATTGATCAAGGACATGCCGGACCTGTCCGACATCCGGCACCCGCTGCCCGTCGACACCCCGGGCCCGCAGTCTGTACCGGTCTCGCCCGCGGTGCCGGTCGCCGTCGCGGCGGCCGTCGCCTCCGGTGAGCCATTGCGGGCCACGGTGCAGATCCGCCGGATCGACCCGTGGTCGACCCTGAAGATCTCGCTGGTGATCAGCGTGGCCATGTTCTTCGTGTGGATGCTCGCGGTCGGTCTGCTCTACATCGTGCTCGAGGGCATGGGTGTGTGGGAGCGGCTCAACAGCACCTTCACCGATATGGTCTCTTCCGACAGCGGCTCGGTCGGATTGGTCGATGCCGGTTCGGTATTCGGCTACGCGGGTGTCATCGGGCTGATCAATGTGGTGCTTTTCACCGCATTGGCGACCGTCGGCGTCTTCATCTACAACCAGTGCTGTGACCTCGTCGGCGGCATCCAGGTGACCCTGGCCGACCCCGACTAGAAACGGTGTCCACGCGGCCGGTCACTGTCCTCGCGCAGGGCGGTGACCGGCCGTTTTGGTCATCGGCGGGCGGGTAAGGTAATCTCGTGCCTCGGTTCGGTTAGCAGCTCCGGCGGGTAATCCGAACGAGAGTAAGGGCCTATAGCTCAGGCGGTTAGAGCGCTTCGCTGATAACGAAGAGGTCGGAGGTTCAAGTCCTCCTAGGCCCACTCCCGAACATCACAGTAGGGTGGGAATCATGAAAATTCTTCTCACGGTCGGTGTCGTGGTCGCAGTTCTCATCGGAATCACCAGGCTGCGCAAGCGTGACGATGCGGACCTGTGGCACGAAGTCACCACCCGCTGAACTGTCTTCGGACGGTAGGGATTCGGGGCCTTAGCTCAATTGGCAGAGCACTGCCTTTGCAAGGCAGGGGTTAGGGGTTCGATTCCCCTAGGCTCCACTCGGTGCCAGGCTCACGCTCACGCAGAGCGTGAGCCTTGTCTCGTTTTGCGTGTTTTTTTTGGGGACGAAGCCCCCTAAGCCCCTGACCGGAAGGGCGTCGCCCCCCGGACCCCATACCTGGCGCGCTTGCCCGGATGCCGCGCCGAGTCCTCTGGATCCCCACTTCTGGTTCGCCTGTCCAGATGGGCGTGCCCAACTCCGGGTTCTCTCACTTGGCTCGCTTGCCCAGTACTGCCCCCAGCCTCTGCACCTCGCTCGCCTTCCAGATGCCGTAACCGGTGGACGTCCGGAGTGTGTCACTGACGACCGCGGACAAGATCGTTACGGGTGGCTGGAGCCGCTTTCAAGCAGTTCGCGCAGGAAACAGAGGGGACAAATGGGATCGAAAGGAGCTGTCACCTCGGTGTGGGTTGTCGGTGTGGATTCCGGCACAAGCCCGTCCGGAGACGCTGCCGCTATTGCCGACGGCAGACCGATCGTCAGCGAAATCGCCCCGGCGGCAAACACACTGAGCATGGCACGGTTCAAGAGGTCCTCCACTTCGACGAAATTTAGCCTCCACGATGTTCTCACTGGCCCGCACTGTTCGAGGCGGCATTGTCATCGATGGTCACATCCGGCTCGCCTGCCCGGCCCCAGCCCGTCGGTTGTGGTTGCGTGGGGTGGCCACTTCAGGGGTGCCACCAAGGGCCGACTGGGGCCTGGCTAGACCGTTGAAAACTGTGGCTCACCCAGGTTGTCGGGTTCGATCCAGGGGGCGATTGGATCCGCTGTGTCGGGAATCTTTGCGGCTTCGGTATCGATCTCGGTGGCGGTCGAGAGGTGGACGGGGAGGGTGGTCAGGCCTCGGATGAGCAGGCTCTTGCGCCACCTCAGGTCGATGGCCGGTACGTCGAGTGACATTGCTGGGATGCGGGCCAGTAAGCGGGTGAGGGCGATGGTTGCTTCCATGCGGGCCAGGGCGGCGCCGATGCAGTAGTGGATGCCGTGGCCGAATGCGATATTCCGGGCGTCGCTGCTGTTGGGGTCGAATCGGCTCGGATCGGTGAATCGGTTCGGGTCGCGGTTGGCTGCGGCGATGGAGATGATGATGAATTCGTCCGCTTCGATGTCTTGGTTTCCCAAGGTGATCGGGGCGGTGGTGTAGCGAGCCGTGCCGAAGTGGACGGGGCCCTGGTAGCGGAGGGTTTCCTGGATGAAGTCGGGGATCTTGCTCGGGTCCGCGCGCAGGCGGTCGGCCGCTCGGGGGTCGATCAGCAGCTCGAGCAGTGCGTTGCCGATCAGGTTGACAGAGGTCTCGTGGCCGGCGGTCAGCAGCAGGAACAGCATGGAGATGAGTTCTTGCTGGTCGAGTCGGTCATCGTCGTCTTTCGCGACGATGAGCTCCGATAGCAGGTCGTCGAGGGGGTGTTCGCTGCGCTCGGCGATCAGGTCCGTCAGGTAGGTGAAGAAGCTCAGGCCGGCGCTGGTGCGCTTCTCGATGTCGGCCGAGTCGTCGACGAGGACGGCCGTCCAGGCTCGGAATTCGTCCTTGTCCGCGTCCGGGACACCGAGCAATTCGCAGATCACCGAGATCGGTACCGGGAAGGCATAGCTGTCGATCAGATCGGCGGATTCGCGGGTGGTCAGATCATCCAGCAGGGTGTCGGCGATCTGCTCGATTCGCGGTCCGAGATCCCGGATGGCGCGGCTCGCGAACGCCCTCGCGACGAGCCTGCGCAGGCGGGTGTGCTGCGGCGGGTCGGCGAAAAGCATGTTGTCGTTGATGGCGCCGTTGTACTGACCGTCGGCGCCGTGCTCGGCCATGACGGCCTGGCCCCGCGGCGATCCGATCTTCTTGCTGATGGTCGGCTCGACGAAGGCCTGCTTCGCCACATCGTGATCGACGATCATCCAGCCGAGCACCCCGTCCAAGCGCACGCGATGGATCGGACCGCGCTTACGCAGAGCCTCGTAGACCTCGTGCGGATGTTGGTAGAACTCATCGGTCAGCTCGAGGATCTCATCCGCGGGTTTCACTGATTGATACATCCTCTCCGGGTTCGAACGGTTTCGGCCTTCGTCCCTTGGACATAGCGAAATCTCTTGCTCGTCAACAGCTTTGAGTGACGCGAAATGCGGTGGTCGCTGCGTCCATAGGGCCGGGCGTCGCGCCAAGTGGGCGGACGGCCGGCGCGTGAAGCTCTGCGCGTAATCGACTAGGCCTGCATCGTGCAAGGTCGTGCGGTTCGAGCGATGTGCCATCTTTGCACAGGTTCGCCGTGGTCGGCCGGATATGCGGACCGAGTCCCGGCCTGATTCACAGGGCGACCGAGGCCCGCTTCAACTGGCTGAGCATCGTTTCATCGGGCCAGAAGCGGGCTTCGAAGCGGATGGGCGACATGCCGGGAATCGGTGTGAGGCCGGTTATTTCGAGGGCTGCGGTGAACGGAACGGTGCAGACGGGAACGGCGTTGTTATCGGCGTCGGTACCGGCGAACATGATGTAGTCGGCGGCGGGGAGCAGGTAGTCGACGCCTTGGCCCCAGACGGTGTAGGTGTAGGGATGGGTGTCGGTGCCTGCCGGCTTTATGTCGCCGACGATGGCCATCTTCAGGTCGTAGCGGGTGAATTCGAGGTCGCGTTCGAGCGCCTGGTTGAGCCAGTGGGCTTGGACGGCATACTCCCACATGGCAAGACGGTATCCGGCGCGGACGGCAGCCTGGTGTTGTTGGTGTCGGCCTGCGCGATCGAAGGGGACGACGGTCTCGTCCTGGTCGAGGGTGTAGCCCTGGGGCGAGAGGCGTTGGCGTGCATCCACATACTGTTGCTCGACCTGGCGGTAGATGCGGCCGAGCAGGTGTGGGATATCGGGAACCACGATCAGTGTGTCGATGTCGGGCATGAAGACGACGGGGCGGCGGCCGGCGTAGCGCTGACTGAAGCTCGCCAACCAACCCTGGGCGAGCGGCCAGGAGGTGAGGTATGCGCTGCCGTCGCGATCGGTGCGGGTGAGGATGGCATTGCCGCGCGGATCATGGGGCTGCGCAATGGCTTCCAGATTTTCGCGGGCCGCAGCGAAGACCTCGTCGGCCGAAACCGGCCAGCGCGCCATGGTCGAGTAGGTGATGACCGTTCGCGTGTTCGGCAGGTCGATCGCGACCAATTCGTCGACGAACGGGAAGGCCGGGCGGCTGACGAACCGGGTGTCGATCTCGGCGGCCTCGGGCCAGCGGTGCAGCAGGTTGTCGAGTGCGGCCTGTTTGTAGGTCGTCGGACGCAGAATCGGCCGCAATAGCGGTCGGATTTCGGACCAGGTGCTGTGTTGTGCAAGTGCCGCAAGGTGATCCGGCGTTGGATCCTCGAAACTCCCCACCGGACAACCGTATCCGTCGCCTCGACGGCGCGCACGTGGGTCAGCTCGTCGTGGGCGGGCCGTGGCGGTCCAGGTGCAGGTAGGTGAAGCAGGTAGTGATCAGGCACACCACGGTGGCGGTGATGAGCATGGCCCAACCCGCGACGATCAGGCTCAGCAATCCGCCGAGCAGCGCGCCCGCGCAGAAGGCGGCATAGAGCAGGAGGTAGCCGAGCCAGTCGGCGTAATCGCCGCCGCTGATATGGCGTTCGATGCCCTGGCCCATTTTGACGAGGGTGCCGGTGACGTAGCTGAGGGGTATCGAGACCTCGCCGTTTTTGACGAACGAGGTGTTGAGCGCGCCCACACCGAAGGCGACGAACAGGATCGGGATGAGGTCGATATTGGTCGCGCTCGTCGCCCAGTAGAAGATGCCGTCCAGCAGGGATGCCACGGCGAGGCTGAGCGTGGTGAGCAGGGTCGGGCCGTGCGGATGACCGGACCAGTAGTGCGTGCGACACCAGGAGGCCACCACGACACCGGCGAGGAACGAGAGCATGAGCAGGGCCGCGGCGACGGCGATATCGGGTTCGTCGTGGAAGTAGCCGAGAACGGCGCGCTCGGTATTGCCGGTCATGAACGTGACGAAGTAGCCCTCGGTATGCGTGAAGGCCGCGGCTCCGATGAGACCGGCCAGTGCGGCGAGCACCCACGACAGTCGTGCCTCGGCGTCGTACAGCGCCCTTCGGCGCGCGAGATCTGGCTTCGTCACTGGTCAGGCTCCTCACAAGGGGGATGACGAGTCAGTGATACCTGGTGATCCTGAGATTCTGCTGTCGCATCGCCGCGTTCCGGATAAGGATTGCTGGGTAGTCGCCGTCTTCCTGGGTGCGAGCCGGGCGACGATTCTCGGTTAGCGTGCACGAGTGGACTCTGTGTTCGACTATCTGCTGACCGAGGCGCTCGATCCGACACCGCTCGAGTCGATCACCGACGCGTGGGCGCGGCATCGGGACGCCGCCGAGCGGTTCGACACCACGCTCGATATCGCGATCGCCGGTGGATTCGGTGCGGACCGACTGGGTTTCGCATTCCTGTCCGGATATCAGCAGGCGCTGCGTGCGTTGCTGCCCGGACTCCCGGCCGATGAGCTGGTCGCGGTTTCCGCGACCGAGGCAGGCGGCGCGCATCCGTCCGCGATCGCGACCGAGGTGACCGAGACCGACGGCGGCTGGCGGGTGAACGGCACCAAGACCTTCACCACATTGGGCGAACTCGCGCGGCGGATGTTGGTGATCGCCAGCGCGGGCACGGCGGCCGACGGCCGCAACCGGCTGCGCGCGGTGCTCGTCGATGCGGCACAGCCCGGCGTCGATGTGACGAATCTGCCCGCGGTGCCTTTCGCACCCGAAATCCCACACGCCTCGGTGACATTCACCGATGCCGTGGCCGAGCCGCTGGCCGGCGACGGGTACTCGGATTACCTCAAACCGTTCCGCACCATCGAGGACGTCCATGTGCTCGCGGCTACCCTCGGCTGGCTGGTGCGGGTCGGGCGCGAGTCCGGTTGGTCGCAGGCGACGCTGCAGCGATTACTCGCCGCGGTGGCGTTCGTGCGTGGTCTCGATCTGGATCGGCCGACCTCACCGGGCGGGCATATCGCACTGGGTGGCGCGTACGCGTATTTCGAACAGGTACTTACGGAACTGGAGCCGCTGTGGGCACGGGCCGATCCGGTCGTTCGCGAGCGGTGGGAGCGGGATCGTCGGTTGCTGGCGACCGCCGGAAAGGTACGGGCGCAACGGTTGACGGCGGCCTGGCTATCGGTGGGCATGGCGGAGAATCCGGCGGTGCCGACAGATAGCTGAGTGGGGCTGACCTGCCCGGAAATGGGGAGCGGGCCTCGGCGAAGGGGGGGAGTTAGCCGAGGCCCGCGTAAGGTCGGCCCGGGGGGGAGGGGCCGACGTGAATGATCCTACGCGATGTTCCGGGATTGTGTGTGCGTGGGGATCGCCACTTTCCAAGATTTTTCGGGACGGCTCACCTGCGACGGGCGCGGACGCCGCCCAGGTAGCCGGACCGGTCGGTTGTCGGCCGGCTCGCCGATTCGGTGACTGTTGTCAAAAATGTTGTCGCGCAGGGATTTACGGCCGGAGCATGAGCTCACCGAGCGGTCCGGGTGAATGTGAAAACCATGCCGACCGGTTGCTGTGCGTCCGGAATCGCTGCTGGGGTTCATCGACCGGACGGCAGATTCGGTCGGATTTGTCGCGTGTCGTTCGGGCACGGGCATGTCGGGCCCGCGGAACCCGAGTACCGGCCGGGCCCGAATCGGGTAGTGCGCTACGCGCGATCGGACGGGGATCGGGCGGCAGGATCGAAACCGGTCGCATCCCGATCCGGCACCCCCGAGCACCGCCCGGGACGGGATGCGACCGTTTTGTGTTCGGTGGCAATTCGCGACCATCGATCGCTGGTAAAGCCCAGGTCGACGAAAAATCACCGGAAATTGTCGGTGCACAGGGCAATACTGACTCGGGTAATGGTCACCTCGCTCGGAGCGAGCGAACCTCAGGAGAATCATGCCCGACGCAATCGTCGCCGAGGGTCTGGTCAAACGATACGGCCAGTTGGTCGCCCTCGATGGACTCGACCTGGCGGTGCCCGAGGGCACCGTCACCGCATTGCTCGGACCGAACGGTGCGGGCAAGACCACCACGGTCCGGGTGCTCACCACCCTGCTCATTCCGGATGCCGGCCGCGCGACCGTCGCGGGTATCGACGTGCTCCGCAATCCACAGGCTCTGCGCTCACGAATCGGCGCGTCCGGGCAATACGCCGCCGTCGACGAATATCTCACCGGATTCGAAAATCTGGAGATGGTCGGTCGGCTCTATCACATGGGCGTGCAGCGCAGTAAGGAGCGCGCGCGGGAATTGCTGGAGCGCTTCCGCCTGAGCGATGCCGCCGATCGACCGGTCAAGGGCTATTCGGGCGGCATGCGCCGACGGCTCGACCTGGCCGGCGCGCTGGTGGCCAATCCACCGGTGCTGTTCCTGGACGAGCCGACCACCGGACTCGATCCGCGTGCGCGCCTCGACCTCTGGGATGTCATCGAGGAACTGGTCGCCGGTGGCACCACCCTCTTGCTCACCACGCAGTACATGGAGGAGGCCGACCGGCTGGCCGATGCCATCGCGGTGATCGACCACGGCAAAGTGATCGCCCGCGGCACCGCGGATGAACTCAAGACCCTGGTCGGCGGCGACCGCATCGAACTCACCGTCGACCACGCCGACAATCTCGCGACCGCCCAGGAGGCGCTGAAGGGCTTGGCGGACGGGGAGATCCATCTCGAACCCGGACTGCGCCGGATCACCGTTCCGGTCAGTGACGGATCGCAGGCGCTCGTCGATGCCATCGGCAGGCTGAGCACCCACAATGTGCAGATTCACGATGTCGGGCTGCGTCGTCCGTCGCTGGACGATGTCTTCCTCACGCTCACCGGTCACGAGGCCGAGGAGTTGATCAACGGCAATGGCGACAAGCCCGCGGATCGGCTCGAAGCAACGGAAGGACGCAAGCGATGACCGCGGCGACCGTGGATACCAGAATCCGCATGCCGCTCGGCGAACGTCTGACCATCGTCTGCACCGACAGCGTCACCATTGCCAAGCGCAATGTCATCAAGATCAAGCGCGTACCCGACGTGCTGATCTTCTCGACGCTGTCGCCGATCATGTTCGTGCTGCTGTTCGCATATATCTTCGGCTCGGCGATCGAGGTGCCCGGCATGTCGGGCGGCTACCGGGAGTTCCTGATCGCGGGCATCTTCGCGCAGTCGGTGGTGTTCGGCGCGACGTTCACCGGATTGGGCCTGGCCGAGGATATGCAGAAGGGCATTATCGACCGGTTCCGCTCGCTGCCGATGGCGCCGTCGGCTGTGCTGGTCGGGCGCACCATCAGCGATGTGGTGATCAATGTGGTCAGTCTGGTGGTGATGTCGCTGACCGGTTATGTCGTCGGCTGGCGGATTCGCGGATCACTGCTCGACGCGGTGCTGGCCTATGTGCTGTTGCTGCTGTTCGCGTACGCGATCTCCTGGATCATGGCCGTGGTCGGCCTGCTGGTCCGCGCGCCCGAGGTGTTCAACAATGCCAGCTTCATGGTGATCTTCCCGCTGACATTCCTGGCCAATACCTTTGTGCCGCTCGAGAATCTGCCGACGGCGCTGCGGGTATTCGCCGAATGGAATCCGGTCTCGGCGGTCACCCAGGCGACCCGCGATCTGTTCGGCAATACCAGTCCGATGGCGCCGAAATCGGACGCGTGGTCCATGCAGCATCCGGTGGCGACCACGCTGGCGTGGGTGGTGATCATCCTGCTGGTGTTCATCCCGCTCGCGCTGCGGCAGTACAAGCGCACCGTCAGCCGCTGACCGGCATCGGAGCGGGGCGTCAGCGACCGTTGTCCGCGCCGGCGCCTGCCAAGGGGGTCGGCGCGGAACCGTTGCGGGAGTAGCCGATTCGCGGCGGCGCCGGCGCCGGTTTCGGCGGTTGTGGACGCTTGCTGCGGACCAACCAGGCCACGCCACCGGCCAGCGCGACGACGACCGCGGCGATCAGACGGTTACGAAAACGTGCGGAGGTGAGTAGGCGCCCCAAGGTCATTCGACAACTGTGGCACATACCTGCGCATCGCGCAGTAGTCCCAGATCACAGCCGCACCCGGCCCGGTGCAGCGAAGATTGCGAGGATCGTGGCACGATGGGCGGCGTGACCTCACCGAATCAGACCGCCGTGGCCACGTTGCACACCAACCACGGCGATATCAAGATCTCGCTCTTCGGTAACCACGCCCCGAAGACGGTGCGGAACTTCATCGGCCTGGCCGACGGATCGGCACCGTACAAGACGGAGAACGCCAGCGGCGGCACCTCCGGCCCGTTCTACGACGGCGTGAGCTTCCACCGGGTGATCGACGGGTTCATGATTCAAGGTGGTGACCCGACTGGCACCGGACGCGGTGGACCCGGCTACGAATTCGGCGACGAATTCCACCCGGAGCTGCGCTTCGATCGCGGCTACCTGCTGGCGATGGCGAATGCGGGACCGGGCACCAATGGTTCGCAGTTCTTCATCACCGTCGGTTCGCAGCCGCATCTGAACCGCAAGCACACCATCTTCGGGGAGGTCGTCGACCCCGATTCGCGCAAGGTCGTCGACGCCATCGCGACCACGCCGACCGATCGCAACGACCGTCCCAAGGAAGCCGTCACCATCGCCAAGATCACTATCGAATAATCCGATGAACGCTCAACCGCCCGCACCGACGTGTGTCCGCCACCCCAATCGTCCTACGGGCCTGGCCTGCACTCGGTGCGGGCGGCCGGCCTGTCCGGAATGTCTGCGACCCGCGGCGGTCGGACAGCACTGTGTCGACTGTGTCCGTCAGGGGCAGAGTGAGGTCCGGCCGGTGCGAACCGTCGCCGGTGCGCAGACCGCGCGGACCCCGATTCCGTATGTCACCTATGCGCTCATCGCGCTGAACACGATCGTCTTCGGGGTCACCGCGGGCCAATCGAAGAGTCTGGTGGAGAACACCGGGCATTCCGCGCTGTACATCGATTGGGTGCTCTATCCGCCCGCGGTCGCACATGGTCAGTACGTGCGACTGATCGGCTCCGGCTTCCTGCACTACGGTCCGATCCACCTGCTGCTCAATATGTTCGCGCTGTATGTGGTCGGCCGCAGTATCGAGCCGGTGCTCGGGCGGGTGCGCTATCTGATGGTCTACCTGGTGTCACTGCTCGGTGGTGCGGCCGCCGTGATGGTTTTCGCCAGGGACAGCCTCACCGCGGGCGCATCGTGTGCGGTCTACGGGCTGTTCGGCGCGATCACCGTGATCCTGATCCGGGTGCGGCAGAATCCGAATCAGATGTTGATCCTCATCGGCATCAATGTCTTCATCAGCTTCTCGCTGCCCGGTATCTCATTGGCCGGACACCTCGGTGGCCTCGCCGCGGGCACCCTCGCCGCACTCGGCATTCTTTTCCTGCCCGAATGGTTGCGCGCGAAAACCCAAGAGAACGCACGGCTGATCGGCTGGGCCGCGGTTGCCGCCGTCGCCGTGGCGGCACTCGCCGTCATCGTCGCCGCGGCGATATCACTGCGGTAGATGCTTCACGTGAAACGTCGCCGCGCGCATTCGGCGCGCGGCTACTGCGCCAGTCCGTGTGCGACAAGGGTTTCGAAGACCTCGTCCGGGCTGGTGCCGAGATCCCAGCGGCCGAAGATCAGCAGCCGTTCGTCGCCGTGGTGCTCGACATCGATTTCGAGCATGGGATTCTTGCGGCCGAGGCGGCGATAGCCGACGACACGGGCTCGCATTATCTGATCGCGGGTGTATTCGGTCGGTCCGGTGAGCGTGCGGACCACCAGTCGCGGCGGTGGATCGGCGGTGATGCTCAGGCGCGGGCGCTGTCGGAATCCGAGTCCGGCCAAGGCCAGCAGGCCGATCGCCGCCAATCCGATCAGCAGCCGACTCGGGCCATCCTCGGCGAGGATGGCGGCACCGGCCAGCACCACACCGCCGATGGTGACCGCAACGAGAGCGGCCATCGGCGTGGTCCAGGTGGTGCGTGGTTCGGGAAGCGGATCAGGCGAATCGGATTCGGGATCCACGTGTCACTTTCCCCAATCGTTCCTCGAGTTGTCCACATGGTTATCCACAGGTGTGCATGAATGACACGTCTGTAATCCTTGCCGTCAGCGACTGCTTGCAGGTCGCTCGACAGGGCCGGCTATCGCGCCAGGTCACCGCCACCGCATGGTCATGATCAGGCCGACGACCATCAGACCGAAGCCGATCAGGAAGTTCCACGCCCCGAGATCCGCCATCCAGGTGATGCGGTCGTTGGCCAGGTAGTAGACCAGCAGCCAGACCAGCCCGGCCAGCATGAAGCCGAGCATGATCACGACGTACCAGACCGGGGACGGCCCCGCCTTCACCTTCACCGGCGTGCGGCTGGCGGGATTGATCGTGTAGTCGGTCTTCTTACGGACCTTCGACTTCGGCATGTCGTCCTCGTGTTCGGCGTTCAGGTCGGGTACCGGCGGGCGGGATTCGGTTGAATTATGGCCGAGCTCGCGCACCACAGAACCCGACCCGGCGGGGGCCGAGACGGTCCGGGTGAGGGCTCAGGTCCCCTCCGGTCTGCCTCTAGGCTATCCCAACTGGTAATGCGGGCGACGGTCCGCCGGGTCGCCACGTAATCTCGTCAGCATGCGTGTACTGGTCGTCGACAACTACGACAGCTTTGTGTTCAACCTGGTGCAGTACCTCGGCCAGTTGGGTGCCGAGGCCGTGGTCTGGCGCAATGACGACCCGAAGCTGGTCGATCTGGACTCGGTCGTCACCGAATACGACGGCATTCTGATCAGCCCCGGACCTGGCACTCCGGATCGAGCGGGCGCGAGCATTGATCTGGTGCATGCGTGCACCCGGCACAGCATTCCGCTGCTCGGGGTGTGTCTGGGCCATCAGGCCATCGGAGAGGCGTTCGGCGGCACCGTGACTCGCGCGCCGGAGCTGCTGCACGGCAAGACCAGCTCGGTCTTCCATCTCGACGCGGGCGTGCTGGCCGGTCTGCCCGACCCGTTCACCGCGACCCGATACCACTCGCTCACCGTCCTCGAAGACACCCTGCCCGAGGATATCGAGGTGATCGGGCGCACCGAGTCCGGGATCGTGATGGCCATGCGGCACCGGACGCTGCCGATTCACGGCGTGCAGTTCCATCCCGAATCGGTGCTGACCCAGGGCGGGCACCGGATGTTGGCGAACTGGCTGGAGGTATGCGGCGAGCGTCCGTCCGAGGTGCTGGTGGAGATGCTGGAGGCGGAGGTCGCGGCACTGGTGACCCAGTGACGCATCGGCCCTATGTCCTGCTGTCCGTCGCGGTCAGTGTCGACGGATATATCGACGATGCGAGTCCGGAGCGACTGAAGCTGTCCAATGCCGCGGATTTCGATCGGGTGGACCAGGTGCGTGCCGAGTCCGACGCGATCCTGATCGGTGCGCAGACTCTGCGACGCGACAATCCGCGGTTGCTGGTCGACAGTGCGGACCGGCGGGCCGCGCGTATCGCGGCCGGAAAACCGGAGTACCCATTGAAGATCGCCGTGAGCGCACGCGGTGATCTGGATCCCGAGCTGCGGTTCTGGCACCACGGCGGTGACAAACTCGTCTACACCACACACGCCGGTGCGGCGAAGCTCGGCGATCGGTTGGCGGGTTTGGCGCAGGTGGTCCCGCTCGGTGCCGATATCGACCTCGGAGCATTGCTCGACGATCTCGGCCGCCGCGGCATCGCCCGGCTCATGGTCGAGGGCGGTACCCGCATCCACACGCAGTTTCTCGCGGCGGACCTGGCCGACGAATTACAGATGGCGGTCGCGCCGATCGTCGTCGGACATGCCGCGGCGCCGCGCTTTCTCGGCCCCGCGAGCTACCCGGCCCGCCGAATGCACCTGGCCGATGTCACTCGGATCGGCGATATCGCATTGCTGCGCTACCTGCCGCGCAAGTCCGAGGAACAGACCGATATCCAATTCATGCGCCGGGCAATCGAACTGGCGCGGCTGTGCCCGCCCAGCCCGACCGCATTCTCCGTCGGCGCGGTCATCGTGGCAGACGGCCTCGAGATCTCGACCGGTTACTCGCGTGAGACCGATGAAAAGGTCCATGCCGAGGAGTCCGCGCTCGACAAGCTCGATGCGGACGATCCTCGGCTGGCGCGGGCGACGATCTACAGCACCCTGGAACCGTGTTCCCAGCGCGCCACCGCGACCCGGCTGCCGTGCACCGACCGGATTCTGCGGGCCGGGATTCCGCGCGTCGTCATCGCCTGGCGGGAACCGACGACCTTCGTGACCAATTGCGTCGGGGTGGAGCAATTGCGGCAGCACGGCGTGGAGGTGGTCGAATTGCCAGAGCTGGCCCAAGAGGCGATGTCGATGAATCGCCACCTGGATCTTTCCTGATCGGAATCAGGGCCTGCGGTAGCCCGCCCCTCCGTCGATCATGGCCGTTGACCTGGGCGGCATCACGGCGGACCGAGGACGTAGGTGGTTATCGATACCGTTCCGTTCTTCCCGATCGCCGATCCTGCCGCGGGCTGCTGGCTGACGATCCGGCCGACGCTGTTGGTATCGAAGGTGCCCTGGGTGGTCTGGCTGATCTGTGCCGATGTGCCGGTCCAACCTGCCTGCCGCAGCTTGTCCACCGCCTGCGCCGTGGTCAGGCCGACCAGGCTCGGCATGACGACGTCACCGCTGGAGACCTGCACGGTGACCGTCGACCCTTTGTCCGCGCTGGCGCCGCCTGCCGGGTTGGTCGAGATCACCTCGCCCTTGGGCTTCGAAGACGGCACTTCCTGAATGCTGATCTTGAAACCGGCACTGTCCACCAGATTCGGCTGCGCGACGCTGATGTCCTGACCGACCACATTCGGCACCCGGATCTGCTCCGGTCCGGAGCCGAGGATCACAACGATGGCCCGGTCGACATCGACGCGCGAGCCCGCCGAGGGATCGGTGCCGATCACCTTGTCCGTCTCTTGCGCACTCGACGGCTTGCGCTGCACGTTCGGATCCATCCGCAAGCCACTGGCGTTCAGCTGCTGCTCCGCCTGCTCCTGGGTCATGCCGTCGAGCCGAGGAATCTGCACCTGCGCCGGTCCGGAGGAGACCTGCACGGTGATCGTGCTGCCCTTGTCGACCCGAGAGCCGCCGAGCGGCTGGGTGGAGATGACATTGCCGGTGGCGACCTTGTTATCCGGCTTCTGCTGGATGGCCACCGTGAAGCCGAGCTTCTGCAGCGAGTCCTGGGCCTGTTGCGCGGATTTGTTCGAAAGGTCAGGTATGGCGACCTGATCCGGGCGCGCGCCCGGTCCGATCAATACCCAGAACAGGGCGAACGCGACGATGACCGCCGCTGCGGCGCCGAGCGCGATATAGAGATTGCGGCGCGGACTCGCCGGTTCGGCGGGTTCCTGCTCGGCGGTGTCGTCATTGCGTTCGACGGTGCGGAAGCTGCGCGGCGCCGGTTCGTTCGAGCCGAGGATGGTGGTGCGGTCCTCGTCGGTCATCACCATCGGCGCGCTCGGCTTCTGGCCGCCGAGCACCCGGATCAGATCGGCACGCATCTCGGCGGCAGACTGGTATCGGTTGGCCGGATTCTTGCTCATCGCCTTGAGTACGACGGAATCCAGCTCGCGCGGTACTCCGTTGTGGACATGCGATGGCAGCCGTGGATCCTCCCGGACGTGCTGGTAGGCAACGGCGATCGGCGAGTCACCGGTGAAAGGCGGCTCGCCGGTGAGGATTTCGAACAGCACACAGCCGACGGAATAGACATCCGAGCGGGCGTCGACGGTCTCACCGCGCGCCTGCTCAGGCGAAAGATATTGCGCGGTACCGATAACGGCCGCAGTCTGGGTCATCGGGTTGGAGCTGTCGGCGATCGCCCGCGCGATGCCGAAGTCCATCACCTTCACCGCACCGGCCCGGTTGATCATGATGTTCGCCGGCTTCATGTCGCGGTGCACGATTCCGGCCTTATGGCTGAAATCCAGTGCGGCGCAGACGTCGGCGACGACCTCCATGGCCCGGCGCGGCGGTATCGGACCACTACCGCGCACGATGTCACGCAGCGTGTCACCGTCGACGTACTCCATCACGATGTACGGCAGCGGGCCGCCGTCCACCTCCGCCTCGCCGGTGTCGTACACCGCGACGATGGCCGGATGGTTCAGTGCGGCGGCGTTCTGCGCCTCGCGCTTGAAGCGCAGGTAGAACGTCGGGTCGCGGGCCAGGTCGGCACGCAACACCTTGATCGCGACGTCCCGGCTGAGCCGTAGATCGCGCGCCTTGTGGACTTCGGACATGCCGCCGAACCCGATGATCTCACCCAGCTCGTAGCGGGAGGAGAGATTCTTCGGGGTCGTCATGGTTGTCCTTGCGGAGTAGCAGCGCCTGGAGTGGCCGAGGGTCCTCGGGCACCGGGACTATCCGGAAATGGTAAATCGAGCGTAGGGAACCACGAGCCTCTTGTGGTGGTGGACGGACTCGTCGTCTTCGACGGCTTCGTCGTACTCGGCGCTGTGGTACTCGGCGTTGTGGTCGGTGGTTGCGTTGTCGTCGTCGGTTCTGCGGTCGGTGGCGGTGGCGGGGCCGCTCTGGTCGTGGTGACGACGGTCGTCGGCTCCTCGGTTGTCGTCGGCGGCGGCGTGGTGACCGGCGGCGGCGCGACCTTCGTGGTGGTGGTGACCGGGCGCACGGTATCCGGATTGGTATCGCCGCCGAACAGCAGCCACAAAACGAGTCCGACGAGCAGCACCGCGCCGACGGCCACGGCCGCGCCGACCTTCTGGCCGGTGGTGAACTTCGAGGTCTCCGGGCCGGGCCCGGGGTTGGCGCGGGCGGCGCCGGAACTCATCACGGTCCTGGGCGCGCCTGCGGGGGTTTGTCTGGTCGAAGCAGCGCCCCCGACCCCCATGGGGGTGGCCGGGGTGTTGTACCGGACCGTCGGGCCATCGTGGTCATGCGACGGCAGAATCACGGTCGGGCCGGGCGGCAGCACCCGGGTCGCACCGGTCGCCGTCGGTCCTGCGGTGGTGATCGGCGGTGGTGGGCGCCGTCCGGCACGCACGGCGGCGACGGCGTCGGCGAATTCGCCGCCGCTGGCGTACCGCAGAGCCGGATCCTTGCCCATGGTGATCTCGATCAGCTCGCGCACATTGGGCGGCAGATCGGACGGCATCGGCGGCGGGGCCTCGCGCACATGTTTCATCGCGACGGTGATCGCGCCGTCGCCACTGAACGGTCGCTGCCCGGCCAGTGCCTCGTAGCCGACCACACCGAGTGCGTACACATCACTTGCCGCGGTCGCATCCTCGCCGACCGCCTGCTCGGGCGCGATGTACTGCGCGGTACCCATCACCATGCCGGTCTTGGTGACCGGGGAGGCGTCGACGGCCTTGGCGATGCCGAAGTCGGTGATCTTCACCTGACCGGTCGGCGTGACGAGGATATTGCCCGGCTTCACGTCACGGTGCACGACGCCGGCAGCGTGCGCGACCTCGAGTGCGCGGCCGGTCTGCTCCAGCATGTCCAGACCCTGCGCCACCGAAAGCCGCCCGAGCCGGTTCAGCACCGTATTGAGCGGTTCGCCCTGCACCAATTCCATGACCAGATAGGCGGTTTCCCCGCCGCTGGGATCCATGGTCTCGCCGTAGTCGTAGATTCCGGCGATACCCGGGTGATTCAGCTGGGCCGTCGTCTTGGCCTCACTGCGGAACCGGTGCCGAAAGGTCGGGTCGGCCGAGAACTCCGACTTGAGCACCTTCACCGCGACCCGGCGGTCCAGTCGGGTGTCGAGCGCCTCCCAGACCTGCCCCATACCGCCCGTGGCGATGAGGCGTTGCAGCCGATATCGGTCGGCGATCATCGCACCGTTGTTCAGCATCCCGGCCCCCGTACATCCACTCGCACGTTCATATCTCTCAGCGCCCTCGCAAACCGGCGTCCAACACCGCGCGGGCAATCGGCGCGGCTACCGAGCCACCTGTGGCTGCCAACGCCCGGTCGCCGCCGTTCTCCACGATCACCGCGATGGCGATCTTGGGGTTCTGCGCGGGCGCGAAGGCGATGTACCAGGCGTGTGGTGGCGTATTGCGCGGATTGCTTCCGTGTTCGGCGGTTCCGGTCTTAGAGGCGATTTGATACCGGGTCTGGCCGTGTCCGACGGTGTTGTCCTCCGACGCGATCATCAGGTTGGTCAGCGTCGACGCTACCTGGGCGCTGACAGCTTGGCCGACCGAGACCGGTTTATTTTTCGAGAGCTCGCTCAGATCGGGTCCCTGCAGTTGATCGACCAGGTACGGCTCCATGCGAACGCCGCCGTTGGCGACGGTCGCGGCGATGACCGCGTTGTCCAGTGGGGTGAGCGCGACATCGCGCTGGCCGATGCTGCTCTGGGCCAGTGCGGCATTGTCCGGAATCGTGCCGACGGTGCTCTCCGCCACCGGAATCGGGATGCCGCGGTGCTGGCCGATGCCGAATGCGGCGGCCTCGTCCTTGAGGTTGGAGGAGCCGACCTTGAGGCCGAGTTCGACGAAGGCGGTATTGCAGGATCTGCGGAACGCCTCGGTGAGCGTCGCGGTGGGGCCGCTGCCGCAGGTGGTGCCGTTGTAGTTCTCCAGCGTCGTGGTGGTCCCCGGCAATGTGATGGTCGGCGCGGCGGTGAACTGGTCGTCCGGGGTTGCGGTGCCGTTGGCCAACGCGGCGGCGGTGACGACCACCTTGAAGGTGGAGCCCGGCGGATAGGTCTGCGACACAGCACGATTCAACATGGGTTGGCGCTGGTCCGCACTCAGCTCTTCCCAAGACTTGGTGCCCTGGGCGCCGTCGTGCCCGGACAACAGGTTCGGGTCGTAGCTGGGGGTGGACACCATGGTGAGAATCTTGCCCGTACTCGGCTCGATCGCCACTACGGAACCGGTGTAGCCCTTCGCGGTCAGCTGTTCGTAGGCGACCTGCTGCATCATCGGATCCAGCGTGGTGAGCACATTGCCGCCGCGCGGATCACGACCGGAGATCATATCGATCAGGCGGCGTCCGAACAGCGAATTGTCCGAACCGTTGAGCACCGTATCCTCGGCGCGCTCGAGCCCCGTGCTGCCGTACTGCATCGAGTAGAAGCCCGTGGCCGGTGCGTATGCCTCCGGATCGGTGGGGTAGGTGCGCAGGTACTTGTAGCGGTCGTCGGTGGCGACCGAACTGGCCAGCACAGTGCCGCCCGCGGAGATCTGTCCACGCTGGCGGGCGTATTCGTCGAGCAGCACGCGTGAGTTGCGTGGATCGGTGCGGTAGTCGTCGGCCTTGATCACCTGCACATAGGTGGCGTTGAGCAGCAGGGCGACGATCATGAGCATCACCGCGACCGCGACCCGTCGTAGCGGCGTGTTCATTCCTGCGGCCTCGCTTCCGGTTTGCGCAGAAGCTCGGTGGTCGCATCCGCGATCGGGGCCACCGGATCCTTCTTGCGCACCGGCGCCGGGGCACGTGCCGCGTCGGAGACCTTGATCAGCAATGCCAGCAGCGCGTAGTTGGCAAGCAGCGACGAACCGCCGTAGGACATGAACGGGGTGGTGAGACCGGTCAGCGGAATCAGTTTGGTGACACCGCCGACCACCACGAACAGCTGGATCGCGATGGTGAACGACAACCCGGCGGCGAGCAGCTTGCCGAAGCTGTCGCGCACGGCGAGCGCGGTCCGCAGACCCCGGACCACGAACACCAGGAACAGCAGCAGCACTGCGGCCAGCCCGAACAGGCCGAGTTCCTCGCCGATGGTGGTGATGATGAAGTCGGTCTTGGCGAAGGGCACCTGCGAGGGCCGTCCGCTGCCGAGACCGGTGCCCGCCAATCCGCCGGTGGCCAGACCGAACAGCGACTGCGAGATCTGATAGCCGGTGTTGTTGTAGTCCGCGAACGGGTGCAGCCAGGTCTGGGTACGCACCCGGACATGGCTGAAGGCCTGGTAGGCGAAGAAGAATCCGACGGTCAGCAGCGCGCCGCCGATGACGAGCCAGCCGACCCGCTCGGTCGCGATGTAGAGCATCACCAGCACCGTGCTGAAGATCAACAGCGAGGTGCCGAGGTCCTTTTCGAAGACCAGTACGCCGATGCAGACGATCCAGACCACCAGAATCGGTCCGAGGTCGCGGGCGCGCGGGAACTCCATGCCGAGGAAATGCCGACCGGCCGCGGTGAACAGATCGCGCTTGGCGACCAGCACCGAGGCGAAGAAGATGATCAGCAGGATCTTCGCGAATTCACCCGGCTGCACGCTCAACCCGGGCAGCCTGATCCAGATCTTGGAGCCGTTGGTCTCCGAATACGCCCCGGGCAGCAGTGCCGGAATCGCCAGTGCGACAAGGCCTATCAGGCCTAGGGTGTAGCTGTATTTGGCCAGCGTGCGGTAATCGCTCAGCACGACAAGGATCGCGATGAAGATGATCATCCCCAGACCCGTCCACAGGATCTGTTGATTGGCGTCGGGGGAGGGGATCGGCCACGAGTTGTAAGCGGCGGTCTGCGCATCGGCGAGATCGAGCCGATGGATCAGCACCAAACCGAGTCCGTTGAGTAGCGCGGCGATCGGTAACAGCAGTGGATCGGCGAACGGTGCGAAGCGTCGCACCGCGAGATGCGCTATCGCGAAAAGGGCCAGATAGGCGAGACCGTACTTGGCGATATCCCAGGTGACCGATTGTTCCTGACTCGCCTCGACCAGAAAAAGCGAAATGGTGACGATGCCCGTCGCACCGGCGAGCAATACGAGTTCGGCATTGCGCTTGGTCGACGGTGGCGGCGCTGGCGCGAATCCGCCGGGTGGACTGGGAAAGGCCCCAGCGGACGGCGGTGCCGGAGCGGACATCAGTCCGTCACCCGGCAAGGCTCCCCCGCCGTCTGGGGGTTCGGCGACGTCGTCGCCGTCGGGGTCTTGGCGTCCGGGCTCTTGGTCTCACTCGGCTGCGGTTCGGGCGCAGGCGGCCGGTTCTCGGTGGTCGGCGCGACCGTCGTCGGCGCGGGGACCCCGGGCTGCGTGGGCGGCTCGCTCGGCGGCACGACGCCGGGCTGCGGCACCGACTCCTTGGTCGCGCAGACGGGCAGCAGCTCGTTGCGCGCCAGCATCTGCATCTGCTTGCGCGCCTCGTCCAGCGAACCCGGCGGCAGTCCCTTGTCCACCTGGTCGTGTCCGGTCTGCTTGAGATCGGACACTTTGAGCGCCTTGCACTTCGGCGGCAGCGTCTCGTCCGGCTGCTTCAGGGTGAGGGCGCCGGTCGGGTCGACACAGCCGATCGTCTCGACCTCGTGGATCGAATAACCCAGCACCGAACCCGGCAGCCCGCGCATGATGACGACCTGGTCGTTATCCGCCCCGACATAGTAGTTGCTGCGAATCATGTTGTAGCCGACCAGCAATCCGACAGCCGCGGCCAGCACCAAGGCGACCGCGAGCAGGATCCAGCGCAACTTGTGCGACTTGCTCTGCGGCGGCGTCTCCGGTGTGGCGGCGGCTCGGCGTGGTTCGGCCCGCGGGGGCCGCATCGCGGCGGCCCGGCCCGCGGCGGTATTCGGCGGCGGGGTGTCCTCGTCCTGACCCGAGGCCGCGCCCGCGACGATCGGATGGCTCTGCCCGTAGTCCAGATCGATGACATCGGCGACGACCACGGTGACGTTGTCCGGGCCGCCGCTGCGCAAGGCGAGTTCGATGAGACGATCGGCACATTCGTCGGTGCTGCCCTCGCGCATGGTGTTGGCGATCGTCTCATCGCTGACCACATCGGAGAGTCCGTCGGAGCACAGCAGATAGCGATCGCCGGCACGGGCCTCGCGCATGATCAGCGTCGGCTCGATCTCGTTGCCGGTGAGGGCGCGCATGATCAGCGAGCGCTGCGGGTGGGTATGCGCCTGCTCGGGCGTGATCCGGCCCTCGTCGACCAGCGACTGGACGAAGGTGTCGTCGCGGGTGATCTGGGCCAGCTCGCCGCCGCGCAGCAGATATGCGCGCGAGTCGCCGATGTGGACCAGACCGAGTTTCTTGCCCGCGAACAGGATTGCGGTGAGCGTGGTGCCCATGCCGTCGAGTTCGGGCTCTTCCTCGACGTGATCGGCAATGGCGCCATTGCCCTCGTGGACGGCGGTATTGAGCTTGCCGAGCAGATCATCGCCGGGCTCGTCGTCGTCGAGATGGGCTAGCGCGGCGATCATCAACTGCGATGCCACCTCGCCTGCGGCGTGGCCGCCCATACCGTCGGCTAGTGCGAGCAGCCGTGCGCCCGCATAGACGGAGTCCTCGTTGTTGCCTCGGACAAGACCGCGGTCGCTGCGCGCTGCGTAGCGGAGAACAAGTGTCACGATCGCAGCTCGATCACTGTTTTGCCGACACGGACGGGGGTTCCGAGTGGAACTCGGACTGCGGTGGTGACTTTCGCGCGGTCGAGGTAGGTGCCGTTCGTCGACCCGAGGTCTTCGACGTACCAGTCGTCACCGCGCGGTGAGAGCCGCGCATGTCTGGTCGAGGCGTAATCATCGGTGAGTACCAGCGTTGAGTCGTCCGCACGTCCGATCAGCACCGGTTGGGTGCCGAGCGAGATGCGGGTGCCGGCAAGTGAACCTTGAGTCACCACAAGAAATTTGGCGCCCTTCTGGCCTCGGCTGAAAGACGGCAGCACCGCGGAACCGCGTGCGGCCCTGGGCTGGATCCGGATGCCGGATGCCGCGTAGATGTCGCTGCGCAGGGTGCGCAATACCGCCCACACGAATAACCACAACAGCAGCAGGAACCCCGCACGGGTCAATTGCAGGATCAGTCCCTGCACGGCGCTCCACCTCCTGTTCGACCGTGTACGTCGGTGCCGTAGGTGCGAGTTCGCCCCCACCGGCCTGCTGGTTTCGCGAGCCCCGGTCCTGGCGACGCGCGTGTGTAGGCAGCATCATAGGGCCGTGGGTCGAGTTCGATCACGATACGGCCGCAGAATCCCTGTACGCCATGTCGTGACCTGCACCGCGAGCTTACGGGATCAGACGATACGGATCAGGATCTCGGAGTGCCCGGCGCGGATAACGTCTCCGTCGGCCAGCTGCCAGTCCTGAACCGGGGAGCCGTTGACGAGCGTGCCGTTGGTCGAACCCAGATCCGAGAGCATCGCGGTCTGCCCGTCCCAGCGAACTTCGATGTGCCTGCGGGAGACTCCGGTATCCGGCAGCCGGAAGTGCGCATCCTGACCGCGGCCGATGATGTTGCTGCCCTCGCGGAGCTGGTAGGTGCGGCCGCTGCCGTCGTCGAGCTGCAGCGTCGCGGAGTAGCCCGAACCGGCTTGTGCGCCACCGCCATACGCGGGTGCGGGGGCCTGGTAGCCGCCGCCCTGGGCGCCGTAGCCGGGCTGTTGCGAGTAGGCCTGGCCGTAGCCGCCCTGCTCCTCGGGCGCGGCGTAGCCCTGTTCACCGTAACCCGGTTCCGCGTACCCCTGTTCGCCGTAGCCGGACTGCGCGTAGCCCTGCTGGCCGTAGCCCGGCTGCTGACCGTAACCGCCCTGTTCGGCGTAGCCCTGTTCGCCGTAGCCGGACTGTCCGTAGCCCTGCTGTCCGTAGCTCTGTTCGCCGTAGCCCTGCTGCCCGTAACCGGGCTCCTGGTAGCCCTGCTGGCCGTAGTCCTGGTCGGCGTAGCCACCCTGCTGCTGGCCGTAGCCGCCGCGCTCGCCGTAGCCCTGCTGTCCGTAACCGGGCTCCTGGTAGGCCTGCTGTCCGTAGCCCTGGCCACCCTGCTGGTAGTCGTAGCCGTTCTGATAGTCGCCGTAACCCTGCTGCGCGTCCGGCGCCTGGTAGTCGGAGCCACCGCCGTAGGGCGCGCCGCCCCGGCCGTAGTCGTCGCGGTACGCACCGTTCGGCGGCCCGGGCCGCCCCGCAGGCGGCGGTGCGTACCCGCGGTTGCGTGGATCGGACTCCGCGGGCTCACGGCTTGGGTCGTAGCCTGAGTTCTGCGTCATGGGGCCAGCTCCTGGTTGCGGGTGTGCAGGTCGTTGTGGCGTGGGTTCGGGGCTGCGAGCCTGGGTGGCTCGGCGGCCGATGTCGGGATCGACCCGACCGCTCGTCCTGAACTGTCCGGTGTGCAGCGTAGGTGATGCCTCGAATGCCACGTGTACTTCGCCGTAGGTCTGCCAGCCTTGCTCGCGGATGTAGTCCTGAAGGTGTTTGGCGAACGCGCGGGTGGTGAGGTCGTGGTCGGCGTCGAGTTGTTGGTGATCAGAGGTGTTGATGGTGATCACATAACTGTTGGGCGCCAACAGATGTCCGCCACCCAGATCCTGGATATTGTCGGCGGCTTCCTGCTTGAGTGCCGCTTCCACCTCCTGGGGAACGACACTGCCCCCGAAGGCTCTGGCGAACACGTCACCGACGGCGCCTTGCAGGCGACGCTCGAATCGAGAAACGATGCCCATCTCGGCCTCCCTTCGGTGCGCGTCTGTCTTGATTCATAACAACGACACGCGGATATGGCGTGTCGCGTATCGACCACGTTCATTGCATGATATCCACGATCGTCCACACCTGTAACTCCCGGAAGCCAGCCCGGGTTCCCGCGCCTGTCCGGACGGCACTCGAGTGCCGTCAACAGGCGATTTCGTGTCTCGCCGACCCGCGTGATACTGTCTCCCAGTCGCTCGGGCGAGTGGCGGAATGGCAGACGCGCTGGCTTCAGGTGCCAGTGTCCTTCGGGACGTGGGGGTTCAAGTCCCCCTTCGCCCACAGATACGCGGAAAGCCGCAGATCAGAGGATTCTTCCCCGGTCTGCGGCTTTTGTTTTCTGCGGGGTTTGTGTGCGTTTCCCTTGTGTGTCAGCGGTTTTGGTGGATCGGGTCGGTGTGGTGCGCCGGACGCCGAACCGTACCTCCGTGTCGGCGTGTTGGTCGAAACCGAGTGGGTATGCGATCGGTGTGGCCGAGTGGTCCCACTCGGCCGAGCGGCGCTAGGAGGTTGTCGTGACCGGTGACATGCAACAGGCCAAGCGCCCGGTCAGCGCGATGCTGGCCGGTCCGTACGGACATCCGTTCCACCCGATCCTGGTAACGGTGCCGATCGGGGCATGGGTGGCAAGCGTGGTATTCGATATCGCTTCGCACATTGCGGGCGACCCGCAGTCCCTCGCCCGTGGCTCGGCATGGCTCATCGCGGTCGGTGTGCTCGGCGCGCTGGTCGCGGCCGTGGTCGGTCTGCTGGATCTGCTCGCGATTCCGACCGGCACCTCGGCGTTTCGCACCGGCCTTGTCCACATGAGCCTGAATCTGATCGTGACGGTCGCCTTCGCGATCGACTTCTGGTGGCGGCAGTCCGGGAGCGGACCGGATGGCGCCGTCCCGATCGGCCGGCTGGTGTTGTCGATCGTCGCCCTCGCCGTGCTGGGCGTCTCGGGTTATCTCGGCGGCAAGCTCGCCTACCACTACGGCGTCCGGGTGGCCGACGAGAGCACTCAGGCCTCCGGGTACCGACACTGAATCGTGTCTCAGGGTTCGCGTCGTCGGTGCTTGCGATGGCTCGTATCGCACAACGGGTAGTTCGACGAACGGCGGCACAGACACAGCGCGACGACGACTCGGTCGGAGTGGATCGTTCGCCCGTCCGGGGTCACCAGTTCGACCGGCCCTTCGATGAGGGCCGGGCCATCGGTCGTGAGCCGGATCCGCCGGGGTTCACGGTCGGGGTTTGTCGGCACGGATCACCACCAGATCTTCTCGGTTCTGGCCGGGCTCGATCAGCCCGGTCGAGATCAGCCACGGGGTCAACTCGCGCATGATGGGACCGAAGGGCACCGACGAGCGCGCCACGATGGCGGCCTCGAGTCCGCCTTCCCGGAGCTGGGCAACGGTCGTATCGGGATGGCACAGGCAAGAATGCACGGTCAGCGCGACGCCGCCGGATTCGAGTAGGCGCGGCATCATCGCGCACAGGCGATCCAAGATGGCCCGGCCCTTTTCTCCCGCGTTCCAGGCCCTGGCTTCGCCGCGGTCGGGTGCGCTTCGAGGCGCGGGAACGTAGGGCGGGTTGGCGAGGACGAGATCGAAGCGATCGGTTCCGAGTATCGCCTCGAAGTCGCCGTGTAGGGCTCGCACGGTCAGGCCGCGAAGCCGACAGTTCAACCAGGCGGTGGCCACCGCGCGGCGGGAAACGTCGACCGCGGTGACGGTGCGGGCACCATGGTGGGCAGCGGCGACGGCGAGCGCCCCGGTGCCGGTGCAGATGTCCAGTACGCGACCGCCGCGCGGGATGCTCACCTGCGACAGTGCCTGCATGAGCAGCCGCGTGTCGTGCTGGGGTCGGTAGACGCCGGGAGCGCGGACCAACATCATGTTCTCCGAGTTATCCGTTCGGATCGCCCTAAACATCGGCATCGGGCAGCAGTGAGCTGTTTCTGGCACGCCAGGCGTCGAATATGTGGTCGGCGAAGCGGTCCTCCAGCAGATTTGTGGCCTGAATGCCGAGGACCATGGACTCCGTCAGCGCAGGCTCATGTGCGATCAGATCACCGATTACATCGGTGCGCATCAACTGTTCGTGTACCGCGTCGGCTTCCACGTGTTCCTGGTAGAACCGCACGCAGGCCGGGTCTGCGTCGAGTCGCCGCAGGGCGTCGACCAGGCGTGCCGACGCCGGTGACGAGCTGATCTCGACAGTCGCGAAATGTCCGACCAGCGCACCGCGCAGCGACCGGTGCAAGCCGAACAGCGACATCATGTTCACCAGGGAAAGCATCGGTTCCGGGACGGCATCGAGGTAATGCAGATATTCGGCGTCGAGACCCGCGCCCGCCATCAGCTCGGCAAAAAGTCGCGCGTGGATGCGGTCACCGCGACCGCCACCGAATTCGTCGAATTCCACCGCGACGAAAGCAGCTTTGGCCTGTCCGCGCAGGCGCGGGATCACCCAGGCGTAGGGGTCGGCCTCTTTATGGTGATAGATCGACCTGTGCACGAAATACTCGCGCATATGCCACCATTGGCCCTCGTCTCGAAGGAACCGGGACGGACCGGTGGATTCGATCGGTGTCACCAGGAGTTCATCGAGTTCCGATTCGAGATCATCGCCTCCGGATACTTCCGCGCGCATTGCGTCCAGGAATGCGGTCTCCATGGCAGCTCGCAGGGTCAGCAATCCGGGATCCCATTCCCATTCCGGGTCCACCGCCGCGAATCCGTGATAGTGCAGCTCATAGCAGGTGTGCAGAGCAAGCTGCAGATCCTCGCTGTACGGGTCGAGTGATCGGGTCTTCGGCACCGGTTTGCCAGGTATTCCGCGCAACAGCCCTACCACCGCCTCGGACAGGGCGCCGCGTGGGCGTGGCAGGGGGCGAGATCGGATATCCGTGGTGACCGTCATACCTCCTCATACTCCCCGTGACCTGATGCGATATCCAGCAATAGCCGGGGTGACGACAGTGCTCGGCGAACCGCCACGCCGTTACCCGCGGCAATAGCCGATCCCGTGTAGGAAAATGCCGAAGGTTTGCCGGGGATCTTTCAGCCGTGGACTTTTTCCGAGTAGGCGCATGGACGGTATGGCCGGACGCCACGGTTGTTCGTGGTCGAGATGTGGCCGCCCCATGTGACCGGCGAGCTGATCGAGCATGAAGTCGACGCCCATGCGCAACTGACCAACCCGCCGTCATCGGTCCGATTCTCGCCCGCCACTCGGTCGCGGTTGCGGAACCGGCGATGACTCGAAGCCCGCTGTGAATGCGGCGGAAAATCGAATGACAGCTTGTTCGGGCGGTCTTTAGTATCGGTCGGGTGCACCGATTTTTCCTGATTGTCCCGCCGCCGGCCTCCTGAGCGAGGTGTAGGACCGCGCGTCCTATCTGGCAGGTGAGTTCGGTTGTGCACCTCGCTTCCGCGACCCCCAATCCATTCCTGTCGCAGGAGCGCGAATGTCCACTGCTATATCCACGGCCAGCCGATTCGGATTGGTCTGCCTTGTCGGCGCCGGACTTTCCGCGGGCACCGGCGGTCTACTCGGCATCCTGCTGCTTCGTGCGACCGGTCTTTCGCCGGTATCCGTCGCCGCCTGTCGGCTCGCCGTCGGCGGCCTGCTGCTGATCGCTCTGCTGATCCTCACACGGCGGACGTTGCCGCGGAATACCTCGGCCTGGCGCAGGATCGGTGTGGTCGCGGTCCTTGTCGCGATCATTCAGGCGAGCTACTTCGGTGCGGTCGCGGCCTCGTCGGTGAGCCTGGCGACGCTGGTCACCCTCGGAATGTCACCGGTGGTCGTCTCGCTGCTGGAACATCTGACCGGCAGGCGGATCCTTGATCGTCGGCGCGCGGCGACGATCGGAGTCGCGGTGTTCGGGGTGATCCTCTTGGTCGGCGCGCCCGCCGATGACGGGGCATCCGGCGGGATACTCGCCGGTGCCGCAATGGCATTGGTATCCGCCTGCGCCTTCGCGACCCTCACCCTGATCAGCGCCCGTCCGGTGCCCGGCCTCGACGCGATCACCACAACAGGTTTCGCCGTCACCGGCGGTGCCGTGCTGCTGATGCCGCTCGCGGCGATATCCGGCCTCACCTTCCACCCGACGCCACACACCGTTGTCCTGGTAATCGTGTTCGGGCTGATATCCACCGCAGTGGCGTACACGCTGTACCTGCGCGGTCTCTCCGAAGTCGGTGCGGGCACAGCCGCCGTGCTCGCCCTCCTCGAACCGCTGACCAGCGCGATCCTGGCCGCCGCAATCCTCGGTGAACGGCTGACGCCAGCCGGTCTGGTGGGCGCGGCCTTGCTGATCGCCGCGCTCGTCCACACCAGCCTGCAGTCCAGCGACAGGTTGTAGCGCTCAGTGGTCGCCGGTCGGCGCGCGGAGCTCGACGGCGCTGTTGGCGAGGACGGTGGCGAGTTGCTGCCAGCGGCGGTGGCGGTGGCGGAACATCAGGTGGACGAAGATGCGGGCCGGGGCGCCGCGCAGGCCGGACTCGATTTCGATTTCGTCGGTGTAGCGGCAGCTGGATTCGGTGATCGGCTCGAAGGTGAGGCGGTGGTTCCAGGTGCGGACGGGGCCGCCCCATTCGTTGGTGTAGATCTCGCGGGCATCGAGTCGCACCAGACGCAGGTGATGGCGCCAGGAGGGGATGATGCCGAACCACCAGAGACGGGCGGAACCCTCGGCGTCCGGTTCGATGTGGTCCGGGATCTGCAGTTGTGGCACCGAAAGGATCGGTGCCACAACGTAGGCGAACAACTCTGGTGTCCGTGCCAGTGCGCATGCCACTTCTGCGCCGATCGGCAGCTCTGTAGTTAGGGTTACCTTACTCATAGCTGAATGATGGTCCTCGGCGGCGCTGCTCGCAATAGCTTTCACACAGCCGCGGCATCGGCGATCTCGTCGCTGGTGGCGAGCCATACGCCTGGATGGTTCGCCACATAATCCAAGGCCTGCTCCAGATATTTGATGCGGAAGGCCTGGCCGATGACAAAGGGGTGCAATGCAAGAGCCATGACACGACCGGACTCCGCATGGAGCCGGTCCAACTGGTCCTTGACGATCTGCACGAAATCCGCGCCGCGCAAACCGGTTCCGAGGAACAGGCTGTTGTCGTTGAGTTCGACCGAGTACGGAACGCTCAGCACCCCGGGCACATTGAGCCGATACGGCTGATCGTCATTGGTCCAGTCCAGGACGTAGTCGAGGCCGAGTTCGGCGAGCAGTTCCGGGGTGTGGAAGGTCTCGGTGAGTGCAGGTCCCATCCAGCCGCGCGGGCGGCGGCCGGTCGCGCGCTCGATGGTTTCGACGATATCGGTGAGGTAGGCGCGCTCGTCGTCGATCGACATATCGGCCTGGAAGATCGAGTTGTTCTTGCCGTGCGCCAACCAGGTCCAGTTCCGCTCCCGCCCGGCCGCGATGATCTGCGGATTATGGTGTGCGACATCGGAGTTGAGCAGGGCGCTGGCGCGGATACCGTACTTGTCCAGCGCCTGCATCACCCGCCAGATGCCGACCCGGGGACCGTAATCACGCCAGCCGTAGTTCAGCGGATCCGGGGTGAGGGCGGCGGTGCCGGGGAAGATGCTGGTCGAGGGTCGGTCCACCTGGTAGTGCTCGATATTGAGCCCGACGTAGAACGCGACGCGGGCATCGTCGGGCCACCGAATCGGTGCGCGGTCGACGATCGGGCTGTAGTCGAAGAGTGTGTTGTGCATGCGGCCTATGCTTGAACCATCACATACATGTGAAGGTCAAACCAGAGGTGGAATCCAATGCGGATCGGAGAACTTTCGGAGCGCACCGGCACCTCGCGGCGGCTGCTGCGCTACTACGAGGAGCAGGGCCTCATCGTCGCCGACCGCTGCGCCAATGGCTATCGCAGTTACGACGACCGCTTCGTCGACCGGGTCCTGCAGATCCGTGGCCTGCTCGACTCGGGCTTGCCGACCCGCATCATCAAACAGATCCTGCCCTGCCTGGACAAGCCGCGCACCATCTACTTCCCGGACGCGACCCCGGAAATGCTGGCCACCCTGGAACGCGAGCGCGAGCGTATGTCCGACCGGATCCGCTGTCTGTCCCGCAACCGCGACGCCATCGCCGAATACCTCGAGGCGGTCCGCACGAACGCCGCCTCCTGACCCCGGTTCCGTCAGAACCTGTTGACTCCCTATGAGAACCTGTTCTAATTTTTGGCATGCGTAGATTTGACGGCCGCCGCGTGTTGGTCACCGGAGCAGGATCGGGTATCGGACAGGGGATCGCCCTGCGGCTGCTCGATGAGGGGGCGACGTTGGTCGCCGCCGATATCGATGCGGCGGGTCTGGAGAACACCGCGGCGAAGGCGGGTGATGCGGCCGAGCGGGTGCGCACCGTGCAGGTGAATATCGCCGATATCGAGTCGGTGCGCGCCGCGACGGGCGAGGCGGTCGAGTTCCTCGGCGGCCTGGATGTGCTGGTGAACGCGGCGGGCATTCTGCGGCCCGCGCGCACCGAGGAAATGCCGCTCGAGGTGTGGAACCAGGTGATCGGGGTCAACCTCACCGGGACCTTCCTGATGACCCAGAGTGCGCTGCCCGCGCTGTTGGAGTCCGGCCACGGCGTCGTGGTGAACCTGTCCTCGACCGCGGCCTTCAGCGCCGCGCCCTATCTGGCGTCGTATGCGGCGTCGAAGGGCGGTGTCAATGCCTTCACGCACGCGATCGCGCTGGAATACGCCAAGCAGGGGCTGCGCGCGGTGAACATCGTGCCCGCGGGCATCACCAGTGGGATCACCACCAAGTCCATCCTCGATCAGCCGGAGGGCTTCGATCCGAAGCTGTTCTCGCGCCTGACCGGCTGGCTCAACGGCGGCGCGCTCGGCAGTCCGGAGGATATCGCCGGCGTGGTCGCCATGGTCGCCTCCGATGACGGCCGCTATATGACCGGCACGGAGATCCGCGTCGACGGCGGCGCACTGATGTAGTCAGGCGGGTCGGGCGACGAGCAGGTGATGCGGAATCGGCGGATTGGCCAGTTGCTCATGGTCGACGGTGCAGCCGGCGCCTTCCAGTGCGGCGATCACCTCGGCCACCGGCCGCAGCGTGAAACCGTATGCGGTGAACGGCATTTTCGCCATCGCGTCCGGATCGCCGATACCGACGACGAGGCTGCCGCCGGGACGCACGACGCGCACGAGTTCGGCAAACGCGGCCGCCAGATCCGGCACGAAGTAGACGGTGTTGACGGTGATGGCGGCATCGAGTGCGTCATCGGCCAGCGGCAGATCGGTCATCGAGCCCGGCGCGAGTTGCATTCGGCCCGTACCGATTTCCTCGGCGAACTTCGACTTCGCCCTGGTCAACATGTCCGGCGAGATCTCGAAACCGTGCACTGTCCCGTTCGTGCCGACCCGCTCGAGCAGTATCGAAAGCCCTGCGCCACCGCCGAATCCGATATCTGCGACCGTTGCGTTCGCCACGATCCCGGCCGCATCGACCGCGCCCGCGATGGCGCGCTTATTACCGCGATTGAGCATGAAGGCGAAGCCCTTGCCGAGCGTTCCGTGCGGATTGCCGAGTTGACCGGCAATCGTGGACAGCACGCGGGTCCGGATACTCATGCCGTCATGCTAGCCACTGTCCGATAACCGAAAGCTGACCCGATGCGATCACCGCTGGTACTCCTTGCCGCCGCCGTCCTGGCGCTCGCGCCGATCGGTACTGCCGAGGCGGCGGGATCGTGGGGTCCGCTGGCACCGCCGAATCCCTACCTCGGGCCGCTCGGCACCGCGACCATGCACGGTGATGCCGGATCGTCGGATGCGACGCCGCTGGCCGGGCCTGGCACCGGCGGGATTTCGGTGGCCGGGTATCCATTGGCTTCGGCATGTCCAACGCTGCTGCAAGGGTCGGACAATCTGGTCGTCGCGCTGTGCACACCCGTGATCGGCCAGACTCCGACGATCCATCTGCTCGATGCGTCCTTCATCGGTCCGGTGGGCACTGCGCTGGCTTCGCTGGAGATCGCGAAGGGAAGTCTGCTCGGCGGTGTCTATGCCTATCTCGACAATGCCGACCGCCTGGTCATCGTGGACGGCAACCGCACTCTGCTCCGCGTCGGCCACTCGCGTGACGCGGCGGGCAAATGGCGGCTGGCGATCGATTCGTCCACCGATCTCGGCTCCGTAATTCCGGTGGGCGACAACGTGACCGGGCTGGTGCCGGACTGGTCCGGCAATGTCTGGTTCGCCACCGGCAAGAGCCTCGTCGGTCTGGTGACGCGTGCCGGTGCGGCGGCCACCGTTGCGCTGCCCGCGGGTGAGTCGGTGGCCAATAGCATTTCCTCGGCACCGAGCGGTCGGGTCGCGGTGGCCACCACGCACGCGCTGTACGAGTTGCGCGCCGACGCCGCCGGGCGACCGGAGGTGCTGTGGCGCGCGGCCTACGACCGCGGATCGGCGCGCAAGCCCGGCCAACTCAGCTGGGGCACCGGCTCCACTCCGACCTACTTCGGGCCGAGCTCCGGCGCGGAATATCTGACCATCGTCGACAATGCCGACGGACAGGTCAACGCGCTGGTCTTCCGTTCCGGTACTGGACAGTTGGTGTGCTCGCAACCGGTGCTCACCCGTGGCGGTGCGGGCAGCGAGAACTCGCCGATCGGCATCGGCCGGTCCCTGTTCGTCGCCAGCACCTACGGCTACCCGTACCCCGCGGTCCCCGAGGGCGCAGGCCAGGCCGTTCCGGCCTCCGCACCGTTCGTCGGCGGGATGACCAGGGTCGATGTCGACGACACCGGCTGCCATACGGTGTGGGAGAACACCGTTCGCAGCGCGGCCGTTCCGCATCTGTCCACCGCCGACGGCGCCATCTACACCGTGACGCGCGTCGGACTCGACATCACCACCCCGCTCGACGGTTACGCGTTCACTGTCGTGAATCCCGATACCGGCGCGGTGATTTCGCATAGGCCGCTGGCCGGAACCATCGTCGACGACCCGCTGCAGACCTCACCGCTGATCACGCACGACCGCAAGATTCTGCAGGGCACGATCACCGGAATCCTGCGCGTCAGCTGAAGTCGGGAGCATTCGGCCCGGTGGCCAAACCCCGTTCGACCACCGTGAGGGCCCGGTGAATCGCGCTATCCCTGGCCGCGTCGTCGAGGTCGTCGAGTACGCCGTCGATGATCAGCGAGGCCATACCGTGCACCGTTGACCAGGCGGCGTATTCGGCGTCCGGTCGGTCCGCCGGGTCGAGGAAGCCGACGTCGACGAGTTCGTCCAGAAGGCCCGCCAGCAGATCGAAGGCGGGCGACGGCATTCGGTCGCCGCAGAACGCGGTGCGGAACAGGCCGGGTTCGCGCAGCGCGAAGGTGATGTAGCCCCGACCCACCGCGCCCAGTCGAGTGATCGCATCCGCTTGCGGCGCCGAGCTCGCCATCGTCTCGGCCATCGCGCCGAACAGGGTGTGCTGAGCCTGTTCCTGTGCCGCGTTCAGCAACTCCTCGTGATTGGTGAAGTGCCGATAGGCCGCGGTCGGAGTGACGCCGACATGCCGGGCGGCCGCGCGCACGGTCACCGCCTCCGGCCCGCCGGTTTCGGCGAGTTCGGCGGCGGCGCGCACCAGGGCATTGCGCAGGTCGCCGTGGTGATACGGGCTGTCGCGGGTGGCGCGCTTCGCTGCGGATTCCGAATCTGTCATCGCATCGATGTTGACACCCGCACACATGGCGTGGCAAGTTAACACCCATAAAGTTTACGCATGACAACATGCCCGATCGGAGACCCGATATGTTCGGAACACTCGGCAGATTCGTTGTCCACCGCGCCCGCTGGATCCTGGTCGTCGGCGTGCTCGCCCTCATCGCGGGCGGTGTGGTCGGCGCTACGGCCTTCAGCAAGATGCAGCCCGGCGGCCAGCAGGATCCCAATGCCCAATCCAGTGCCGCGCTGACCCAATTGGCCGATAAGTTCGGCGCCGATACCGACTACGTCTTCCTGATCGAGGCGAAACAGGGGACGGTCGACGGCACCGCGGTCGCCACCATCGGCCGCGATCTGGCTCGGCGGCTCGCGGCCGACCAGCGCCTGACCAATGTCGTCTCGTATTGGGATACCGGATCATCGGCCATGCGCTCAGCGGACGAGACCGCGGCCGTCGTCCTGGCGGGCAATGTCGATAAGGACGCCACCGATAAGGAGAAGTCCGCCGCCTCGATCGTCGAGACCTACCGCGCAGACGGTCCGGTCGCGCAGATCGAGGTCGGTGGCAGCACCGCGATCTTCCACTCGATCACCAAGCAGATCGGCAAGGACCTCGGCCTCGCGGAAGCCGTTGCGGTGCCGCTGATTCTGGCGCTGCTAGTGCTTGCCTTCGGCAATGTGGTCGCCGCGCTGCTCACCCTGGTGGTCGGCGGCATCGCCATCCTCGGCACCTTTGCCGAACTCTCGATCCTCGGGTCCGTCACCGATGTGTCGATCTACGCGGTGAATCTGACCACCGGACTCGGGCTCGGGCTCGCGGTGGATTACGGGCTGCTGATGGTCAGTCGCTTCCGTGAACGCCGCGAGGCCGGAGCCGCACCCGACGATGCGGTGATCGCTGCCGTATCGACGGCCGGACGCACCATCGCCTTCAGTGCGGCCACCGTCGTGGCGGCCCTGTCCGCGCTGGTGATCTTCCCGCAGTACTTCCTGCGGTCCTTCGCCTACGGCGGCATCGGCGTCGTCGCCATCTCCGCCATTGCCGCGGTGGTCGTATTGCCCGCGCTGCTCGCGGTGCTCGGCGGGCGGACCGATGCGTGGCGGGTGCCCGGTGTCCGCGGGATTCGCGGTGACGCAACGCCGTTCTGGGCCGGAGTGGCCGGATTCGCGATGCGTCGGCCGCTGCTTGCGGGTGTGCCGGTGGTGGCTGTGCTGCTGCTCGCCGCCGCGCCGCTGTTGCACGTCCAGTTCGGTACCCCCGACGATCGGGTGCTGCCGACGAGTACCGAGGTGCGTCAGGTCGGTGACGCGATGCGGGACGATTTCGGCGGCGGCGATGTCAACGCGCTGTCGGTGATCACCGAAACCGGTGTTGCCGCAGCGCCGCTCGCGGACTACGCGCGCATCCTGTCCCGGGTCGAGCACGTCACCCAGGTCGATTCGAGTGCGGGCACCTTCGTCCACGGGGAGCTGATCGCGAGTTCACTCGCCGATGCCCGGTTCGCCCGACCGGACGCGCAGCGCCTGACCGTACTCACCGATCTGGACCGCAATTCGTCCGCCGCCCGTGATCTGGTCGATCGCGTACGTGACGTACCCGGTCCGGCCGGTGCCAATGCACTGGTCGGCGGGCAGGTGGCCGAACTACGCGACAGCCTCGCATCGATCGGCGCGAAACTGCCGATCGCCATCGGGTGGATCGTCGTGACGACCTTCGTGCTGCTGTTCCTGTTCACCGGTAGCATCGTGCAGCCGCTGCGCGCACTGCTGTCGAATGTGCTGAGTCTGGCCGCCACGCTCGGGCTGATGGTGTTCGTCTTCCAGCAGGGGCACCTGTCCGGACTGATCGGATTCACCCCTGCGCCGCTGGATGTCTCGATGTTGCTGCTGCTGTTCTGCATCACCTTCGGACTGTCGATGGACTACGAGGTCTTCGTGATCAGCCGCATCAAGGAACTGCACGATCGCGGTGCGTCCACGAAGGAAGCCGTCATCGAGGGACTGGCCCGCACCGGCCGCTTGGTGACCACCGCGGCGGCGCTGATTTCGATCAGCTTCCTGGCCTTCACCAGCAGCGACGTCCGGTTCATCCAGTTCTTCGGACTCGGCGCGGGGTTGGCGATTCTGATCGACGCGACGCTGGTGCGTGGCGTGCTGGTGCCGGTCGTGATGCGACTGCTCGGTCGGGCGGCTTGGTACGCGCCGAAGCCGTTGCGATCGGCGTACGGGCGGCTCGGTCTGGCCGAAGCTCGAGACGTACGTCACGCGGTCCCGCATGCGTAGTGCGGGGCCGCGTTCGGCTGTCGCACTGTCGTTTTCGCCCGATCCGGCTAGGTCGAGCGAGGAAGGTGGCAGAGATCACAGAGTCGGTTATGGTTGCGGCCGCGGTGCTGACCGCGGTCCGATTCGCTACTCCGGTGACCGCGTTTGCGCAACTGGTTAATCATGATCTTGACCGAATGTAAGTCCATCTCGATGGGTTACGGCTAGGTGTAGATCACGTTTATAACGCAGTAAACCAACCTGAAGTTTCTTTTACCCCATCCAACTATCGGCAACACCAATTGTCGTACGGTGAATGCGCAGGTCCGAGTGGCATTTGGTAACCATTGAGGACTCTATGTTAACAATGCAGCTAATCGTACGAAGAATGTTAGTCGGCGCCCCGTGGTTTCTGGATCGTGATCTGGGATCGCATGCCGAAGGTCGGTTCCGAGGTCTGGTTTCGGCTGTCGAATGACCGCCGAAAGTTTGCTGGACGACTGCAAAACGATGCGCCCACATGGGTTTGCTGGGACGCTGCTTTATACGCCTGACCTCGGCGAGGAGGGTTGCGCCGGGATAACGATTGTGTAGAGTTGACGGTAACGCTGGCCGCAGCTGAGCTGGACTCGCTGCGGCCAGCGGAACTCAATTGGGGGCCTTCCAATCTCATTCGTTACGTAGCGTTGCTACCGATTGCCCGGACCCATTTCGGTCACTGTGTGCTCGGCGTTGTCTGCCAGCGCTTCGCGGAATCCTCTTCAGCGCCACCGAATCCCAGTGCCGCCGCGGCTCGTGCGTCCTGTTCGAGTGCGGCCCGGCGACCAACCACGAAGACGTAGCCGAGAAACAATGCCTCCGCGATGAATCCGATGCCGACCTTCACCGGCACGGGCAGCGAACTCGGCGTCACGAAACCCTCCAGCAGCCCGCAGACCAGCAGCACCGCGACCAGACCGAGCGCGACCGTCGCGGTGGCCCGGCCCTGACGCGCGACCGCCTCCAGCCGACTCGAACGTCCAGGATCGATCAGCGTCCAGCCCAGCTTCAGGCCCACCCCGCCGGCCACGAAGGCCGCGGTCAGCTCGAGCGTGCCGTGCGGGAGTATGAATCCGAAGAACGAATCGAGCCGACCGGCATCGGCCATCAACCCGCCGGTCACCGCCGTATTGAGCGCGTTTCCGAACAACAGGTACACCGCGGGCAGGATCAGCACCCCGGTGAACAGCACCATCGCGGTCACCCAGGCGTTATTGGTCCACACCTGCGCGGCGAACGCGTCATGCGGATGTTCGGAGTAGTAGGTCTCGAATTCGCCGCCGGGTGCGGTGAGCCAATCGTTGTGATCGGAGATGCCGAACAGATCGCGCGCCGAACCGGAACCGGCGATCCAGACGGCCAGACCGGTGGAGACGATGATGAAGACCGCCGCGACCGCGACCCACCACGGCCACGCCCGATACAGCGTCGCGGGGAAGCGGTGCGTGAAGAACCGGCCGACCTGGCTCCACGCATCGCCCTTGGTGCCGAGCACCCGGCCGCGCGCCTTGGTCAGCAGTGCGCTGAGCCCGGCGATGAGTTCCGGATCCGGACTGTGCGATTGCAGCCGCGCCAACTGCTGTGAGGTGCGCCGGTACAGCGCGACGAGTTCGTCGGCCTCCGCGCCGCTGAGCTTGCGCCGACCGGACAGATAGGCCAGTCGATCCCATGCCCCCCGTTGTGCGTAGCTGTAGGCATCTACGTCCATTGGTTGCCTCCCATACCGCCGGTCGCAAGAATGCTATCGACATGGCTGAATTCACCACCGGCGAAGCGGTCGCACTCGAGCTGCCGATCGCCCGGATCCCGACCAGGGCCACCGCGTTCCTCCTGGACGTGCTGGTGCAACTCATGCTGGGCAGCATGCTGATGCTCGGCCTCAGCGTGGCGCTGCTCTACTTCGGCGCCGACTCCGCGTGGTACAGCGCGGCGGCGATCACCACGATCGTCGGGACGCTGGTCGGCTATCCGGTGGTCTGCGAAACCCTCATGCGCGGCCGAACCGTCGGCAAGCTGGCGCTCGGGCTCCGGGTGGTGCGCGGTGACGGCGGGCCGATCGATTTCCGCCATGCCCTGACGCGCGGTCTGGCGGGTGTGATCGTCGACTTCTGGATGTTGGGCGCATTCGGTGCGGTCGGGGTGATCACCTCGATGTGCTCGCCGAATGCGCGCCGGGTCGGCGATGTGCTCGCGGGCACTGTTGTCGTGCACAGCCAGCGCCGGGTGCCCTTCCCGCTCCTGGCCGTCGCACCGCCGTGGCTGGTTGCCTGGTCCGGACAGTTGGACCTGTCCGGCATCACCGAGGATCTCGCACTCGCGGTACGCCAGTACCTGTCCCGCATCAACACCCTCAGCCCCGCCGCCCAAGCGAACCTCGGTCACACCCTGCTCCTCGCCGTCTGTGACCGCCTGCAGATCCCGGTACCGGCCGGGTATCCGCCCGTACAGATCCTCGGCGCGGTCATCGCTGAACGCCAACGCCGCACCCTCGCCCCGATCATCACCCCGATGGTGATGGCGGGCCCCCGGCCGATGCCGGTCGCTCGGGCAAGCTGAGTTTCGTCGATCTCCCTCGGCAACACGGTCATTCGGCCGTGAGTCGAGCTAGATGGGTCGGCCCAGGACTGCCGCACCGGGGGATGTCGACTGGCTGGCGGTCGAATAGCGAAAAAGCTTCTTTTGGTTGGTGCTGCACCCTGGCTTGTCGTCGTGCTGGTTCTGCCTGCCCTCCTGTGGCCGGGATTGGTGCCGATTGTGCTGCTCGCCAAGGTCTTATCCGCCCGAGATCGGGAGATCGCGATCCGGATTCGGATGATGCCGTCGCCTCGGATCGACATCGATGCGAAGGCGGCATCGCACCCGCCGCCGGGCGATCATGGAGTCACATAGTGCCGGACTGCTTCAGCTCCAGGTATTCGTCGGCCAAGGCTTCGGGGAGGCGCTCCGGGGAGGCCGCGACCACATCAATGCCCATGCGGCGCAAGGATTCCTGGACCAGGGCACGTTCGGCGATCAGGGATTCGGCGGCCGCCGCGGGGTAGAGGTCGGCGAGGGTGTCGCGTTTGGTGGCGGCCGCGGCGACGTCGGGATCGGTGACCGAGACGATCAGGACGCGGTGGCGTTGGGCGAGGGTCGGCAGGATCGGTAGCAGGTTCTCTTCGACGGCCGCCCCGTCCAGACCGGTGAACCAGACGACCAGGCTGCGACGGCGGGCGCGTTGGATGGCAGCGCGGACCAGGCCCGCGCTGTCGGTATCGACAAGTGCGGGGGTGACGCCCGCCATGGCGTGCATGAGTTTGAGTTGCAGGCGGCGGCCGCCCACACCGCGGACCTCGGTGCGGACCTGCCGGTCGTAGGCGAGCAGATCCACCGAATCGCCTGCGGCCGCGGCCAATCCGCCGAGCAGGAGGGCGGCCTCGATGCTCGCGTCCAGCCGGGTGCCCGTGCCGACGCGGCCCGCGCTGATGCGGCCGGTGTCGAGCACCATCAGCATGTGCCGGTTGCGTTCCGGACGCCAGGTGCGCACCAGCACATCGGTGGCGCGGGCGGTCGCGCGCCAATCGATGGCCCGCACGTCGTCACCGGCGACATACTCGCGGAAGGAATCGAATTCGGTGCCCTGACCGCGCATATTCGCGACATTGCGGCCCTCGAGATGCTGCAGCCGTTTGACTTTCGAGCGCAGCAGCCGTTCACTGCGGAATTCCGGCAGCGCCCGGACCCGCGCGGGCACGGTGTGGCGACTCTGCCATCCGGCCATACCGAGCAGGCCGAACAACCGCACCGTCACCGGTCCGGCGACCCGATCGCCGCGGTAGGTCGGTGTCAATGCGGTTTGTACTCGTATGCGGGTGTTGGGCGGCAGATCCAGTCGGTGCGTGCGGGTTTCGGCGCGAGCGCTGCCGGGCCAGTCGTCCCACAGCCGTCCGCGCACGGTCCTGGTTCCGTTGTTCACCACGCCGAGTTCCACCTCGGCGCTGCGCCCGAGCCGGATCACGGTCAACGATTCCCTGGTCAGTGTGAGGTCGCGGGCTCGCGCGACCGTGCCGAGATCGAAAAGTACCAGGGCGGCAAGCACACTCGTCATGAGGACGACACCGAGCCACGACGGCATGACGAAGCAGACGAACAGTGCGAGCACCGCCGCCGTCAGGGCGAGCCGACCGGTAACGACCACGAGCTACACCGGAACCGGAACCGAAAGCAGCAGTGACGACATGACGCCCTCGGTCGTCACACCGTCCAACTCCGCCTCGGGCCGCAGATGCAGCCGATGCCGAAGTACCGCTACCGCAACCGATTTCACATCGTCCGGCGTCACGAACCCGCGCCCGTTCAGCCAGGCGAACGCGCGCGAAGCCGCCATCAACGCGGTCGCGCCGCGGGTGGACGCACCGTGCTGGACTGCCGGGGAGTTGCGGGTGGCCCGGCAGATATCCACCGTGTAGGCGAGCACCTCCGGGCTGATGGTGACCCGGGTGATCGCCGCCCGCGCCGCGGCGATATGTGCCGGACCCGCGACCGGACGCAGACCGGCGGCGGTCAGATCGCGCGGATCGAAGCCGCCGGCATGCCGCTGCAGAATGCGGAATTCGTCGTCGCGGCCGGGTAATTGGATATCGACCTTGAACAGGAACCGGTCCAGCTGCGCCTCCGGCAGCGGATAGGTGCCCTCCTGTTCGATCGGGTTCTGGGTGGCGACGACCACAAAGGGATCCGGCAGCGGCTGCGGCTTGCCGTCCACCGAAACCTGACGCTCCTCCATCGATTCCAGCAGCGCCGATTGGGTTTTCGGTGGTGTCCGGTTGATCTCGTCGGCGAGCAGCAGATTGGTGAAGACCGGGCCGTGCCGGAAGGTGAATTCGGTGGTGTGCGGATCGTAGATCTGCGAACCGGTCACATCGCCCGGCATCAGGTCCGGGGTGAACTGGACCCTGGCGTGTTCCAGATCCAGGGCCGTTGCGAGCGCACGGACCAGCAGCGTCTTCGCCACGCCGGGCACGCCTTCCAGCAGTACATGGCCGCGGCAGAGCAGGGCGAGCACCAGGTACATGATCGCGGTGTCGTTGCCGATCACCGCCTTGCCGATCTCGGCACGCAGCGCGGCGAATGCGGCGCCCGCCTCTTCGGCGGTCGGGGTGTGGTTGGTGTCCGTGCTGGTCATCCGACCTCCGCCTCTATCCATTCGAGTTGTGTGGCAACGAGTTGCAGGGTGCTCGCATCCGGCACCGGTCCGTACAGCGCGGCGCCGACCATGGCCGGATCGGCCCTGGTACGCGCGGCGACTGTCGCGACGAGCCGGTCCGGCGTGACATCGGTGCCGACGCCGAGCATCGGGCGGATGCGGCGCAGGGTGGCGGCGCGCAGCCGGGCTGCGACATGCTCGTGGTCCTTCGACCGGAGATAGAGTGCCGCCTGGCCGCCGAGCAGCTCGTTCGCGGCCACTTCCACGGGGCGCGGTTCGCCGACCAGCGCCCCGCGACGGCGCGCCCGCCACCACACCAGCACCGCCGCGGCGATAAGGAATTGCAGGCCGCCGAAGGCGACCGGCGCGGGCAGCCTGCCGAAGATGGAGTCCTGGCCCGCGCCGAAGCCGGAGTCGTCGCGGTTGTCGTCCGGATGGTGCTCGGGCGGTTTGGGCGGCGGAATATCCGGCGGTGTCGGCTTATGCGGCGCGGGGGCGGCACACGAATTCAGCACCGCATACAGCAGCACGACCAGCGCGATGGCGGCGAGCAGCGCGGCCCAGAATTTCGGGTTGCGCAGCAGGTCCGGTAGCGGCGGAAGTTGTCTGCGGGTCTTGGTCTTCTCGGTGATCGTCGCTTCGACCGGTTCCGGTGCGGGCGGTGGGGCGCTGCGCGAGTAGCGGTCGGCGTATTCGAGGCGGCGGTATTCGTCCTCGGTAGCGCGGCGGCCGCCGTACACGACCTCGTCGAAACTGTGTGCGGCCGGGTGTAATTCGCTCGCAGCCTCGAGCGACAGCGCGGTGGTCGCGTCGTCGGCGGTTTCCCGCGCGGTCCGCGAGCGGCGGACCTCCAGCATGCCGCGCTGTTCCAGGCCGCGTAGTACCGCGCGGAACCGCTCGCGTAGCGCGGTATCGAAATCCCGGTGCAGTGCGGCGTTTTCGGCGGCGTCGCGGTGGGCGTCCGCGGGTCCGAGTCGTGGTGGTGGCGGGGGCGTGGGTTCTGTCATCGTTTATCCGCCCCGGGGACCCGGATATCGAGCCCTTCGCGGCGGCACCGGCGATCCACATACGAGACCACCCGCGTCGCCGACTCGACCACCTCACCGAAGGCGATGATCAACACCGCGGACGTCGACAACAAGACGATGACCTGCCAACGATGAGTGCCGGTGAAATCCGAGAGGTACCACGGAATGCCGAGCAGCGGCACGGCAACAAGGACGACCAGGGCACGGCAGGCGATCCACAATCCGGCTATCGACGACTGCGCTCCCTGGACGAGCAGTTTCGAGCGCGCGACCGCTCCGGCGTGCGTGGTCCGTTCGACGAAGATCACCGGCACCGCGACAAACCGTCCGGCCCGCAGATAACCGAGCCAGATCAGCGCGAACGGATACGTGATGATCAGCAGGCTGCCGATGATCAGCACGCCGATGCCGACCAGCGTGAACAGCACGTGGAAGGCCAACAGCGGACCGCCGACCGCACTCACCCGGCCCAGCGCCGTGCGCCAGCCGATCGGCGATCCGGCCACCGTCGCGAGTCCGAGGGCGACCGTCATTCCGCGCAGCAGGAACCGCAGCAACCAGGCGGCGGCCGCCGTCGAGAGGATCGCCGCCCACGCGGTGCCCGCGTCGGAGCCGTCGGTCAGATAGGAGATACCGCCGGTGATCGCGACGACCAGCAGTTCGGCGAGCAGGAGTCCGATCGCGGTCGTGCCCGCCAGCACGACGACATTCGCCTGGATCAGCGCGAACGGCTCGTCGAGCAGTTCGCGAAAGCTCAGTGGGCGGATCGGCACCGTCGTTCCAGGGGAGGTTGGCACCGGATCGTTCCCCGCCCCGACGGCACCGGCCGGCTCGGCGGCTGGTAACACGCGGCCGAGTCTAGCCGTCGGCGACCCGCCAGGCGGGGCGCAACATACGGATGGTGCGCCCGGTCAGCGCGCGAGCAGCCGTTCCACGACTTTCCGGTAGCGCGTCGGGTCGACCGGCGGGAGGCCGAGCAGCGCACGCAGATAGACACCGTCGCCGACCAAACGGATGATGTCGGCCCGCACCGGATCGTCGATGTCGTTGTCCAGGCCGTCCGACCAGCTGTCCATCATGTCCGACAGCGCTTGCTGCACCTCGTCGGTTTCCGGGCCGGAGTTGGCGTCGATGGTGCGCATGGCCGCGACCATCGAACGGTAGAGCGTCAATTCGAGCGCGTCCGAGGCATTGTTCGGATTCGGGGTCTGCAGATACCACTCGGCCACGGATGTGCCCTTGGCGACGGCGGCGCCGAGCTGTTGTTCGGCACGTTCGCGCAGTCGGCGCACCAGGCCCGCGATCAGGGCGTCCTTGCTTTTGAAGTGGTACAGCAGGCCGCCCTTGGAGATCCCGGCGGTCCCGGCGACGTTCTCCAGGGTCACCTGGGACATGCCCTTTTCCAGCAGCAGGGTCTCGAGCGCGTCCAGGATCCGGTCGCGGGTGTTCGCGGTCACTCCGGTCACTATACCGGCTGGACGGTAAGGTCGATTTACTGTACCGTCTGGACGGTAAGAAGACCGGACAATGGAAGTCGAGAAGGCGATGACCACACAGATCGAGAAGGACACCGGGTTGGTGCCGCGTGCCACGGCGCGTGATTGGGCCGGTCTGGTGGTGCTGGCATTGGCCCTGCTGCTGCTCGCCGTCGACGCGACCGTGCTCGACCTCGCAGTGCCTGCGATCAGCGCGGAGCTGGCGCCGACCACGCCGCAGCTGCTGTGGATCATCGACGTGTACTCGTTCGTGCTGGCCGGGCTGCTCGCCGTAATGGGCAATCTGGGTGACCGGATCGGGCGGCGCAGGTTACTGCTGATCGGCGCCGTCGGATTCGGTCTCGCCTCGGTCCTCGCCGCCTGGTCGGTCAATCCGGAGATGCTCATCGCCGCACGTGTGCTGCAAGGTGTCGCCGGTGCCACCCTGATGCCCGCGACGCTGGGTCTGATCCGGTCGATGTTCCTGGATCCGCGACAGCGCACCGTCGCCATTTCGGTCTGGGCCGCGATGGCCGGTGGCGGTGCGGCGGCCGGTCCGCTGCTCGGCGGCTGGCTGCTCGAGCATTACTGGTGGGGTTCGGTATTCCTGGTGAATCTGCCGGTCATGCTGGTGCTGCTCGCGGTTGGCCCGGTGCTCGTTCCGGAATCCCGCGACCCGAAGCCCGGTCGCTTCGATCTGGCGAGCGCAGTGCTGTCCATGCTGGCCATGGTGCCGGTGGTGTATGCGGTAAAGGAGTCCGCGGCGCACGGTATGAGCCTGCGCCTCTTGGCAATCGGTGCGATCGGCGTGATCGCGGGTGTGCTGTTCGTGCGCAGGCAGCGTGGTCTCGCGCATCCGATGCTCGACCTGAAGCTGTTCGCACTGCCCAGGTTCCGCATCGCGGTGCTCACCAATCTGCTCGCGGTGTTCGCGCTGGCCGGTGTGCTGTTCTCCGGTTCGCAGTATCTGCAGTTGGTGCTCGGGCATTCGCCGATGCAGGCCGGACTGCTCCTGCTGCCCGGCCTCGCGGCGAGCGTATTCGCTTCGCTGGCGGCGGCGTGGTTGGTTCGGGTGCTGCGTCCCGGACTGGTGCTCGGTGGTGCGCTGGTGCTCGCCGCGGTGGGTGCGACGCTGTTCCTGTGGCTGAGCCCGGATGCGGCGGCCAGTACGGTGCCGTTCATCCTCGGGTTCCTGTTCATCGGGGCGGGTGTCGGTGTGGCACTGACGGTTTCGTCGGATCTGGTTGTTGGTTCGGCTCCGGTCGAGCGGGCCGGTGCGGCCGCGGCGGTTTCGGAGACCGCCTACGAGAGCGGTATCGCACTCGGGGTCGCGGTCCTCGGCAGCGTGACAATGGCGGTGTTCCGGGGTGGGCTCGACCTGTCCCAGGTACCGAGCGCGCAGGTCGGTTCGGCGTCGGAATCCCTCGGTGGCGCTACCGAATTCGCTCGGCAGCTGCCGGAATCGGTGGCCGATGGATTTCTGACCTCGGTGCACGAGGCGTTCGTCTCGGGCGTTCATATGGCCGCCATTGGTACTGCCGTGGTGCTACTGATCGCCGCTGTGGTCGCCTTCCGGCTGCGGACGGCTCGTACATAACGGCATATCTCGGTGAAGATTTCGCCCCTGCTCCGTATCCGGAGTGGGGGCGAAGTCGTATTAAAGCCAACCGGTCTGTATTGACGTGTGCGAACCGGTCTGCGCGCTCGTATCGTGCTGTCTCGGAGTTACCGTGCTGACCTGCTACTTCAGCAAGTCACCGGGATATCTGTCCGGTTCGGAACAGTTGTACGGTTCCGGGCATATGCCCAGTACCGGGTAATTGGTGCGGATACGGGTGTGTTGTGCCGACCGGCTATTCGGGTTGCGGCCGTCCCGATCCGGTCGGTGTGAGGCGGCCGCGGAGAGTGACGGATTCGCCGAGCTGCCAGTGCATTGCTCCGGACGGATCGGCGGCGGCGATGGTGGACGACGAGGTCAGCAAGCGGTTGGGGTCGGTTTTGGCGAGTCTGCAGAGTGGGCGGCCTCGTTGACCGCATCGCCGATGACGGTGAATTCGTAGCGTTGGTGGGCGCCGACATTGCCCGCGACGACGCGGCCCGCGGCAACGCCGATGGCGGCGGTGAAATCGGAGGCCTTGGCGGTCGGCGGTTTCAGATGGCGCGGGCACACGACAAGGCAGTGCCCGCCGCGTCGTCGAGCGGTGCCGGCGTGCCGAACACGGCGAGTGCGGCGTTGCCCTCGAACTTGTCGAGCAGGCCGCCGCACCGTTCGACCACGATCTCGAAAAAGCCGTTCAGGATGCGACGATTTCGGTGGCGGAACGGATTCGGTGCCGTCGTACACCGTGACCGCGACTGTGGCCGGCGCTTCATGCCGCGCGAATCGGCTGGATAGTGGCGGTGACAGGTCAGTCGGAGGCGGTGACTGGTCAGTTGGCGGGTGGCAGTTCGCGCGGGCCGCGGTGGCCGGGGAGTTCGTTGCGAGTGCGGGTCGAGAGTTCGTCGTGGCGGTCGGCTTGGGGGAGGCCGTAGCCCTGGTGGGCGGCCTGGGGGAGGGCGGAGTAGTGGGGGTTCTGGGTGTAGTCCGCGTCGACGACGGTGGCTGCGACGCGTTGCGCGTGCCAGGACTCGGGGGAGGCCGGCAATTGGTAGCCGGGGTGCGGGGGCTGGGTCATGGCTGGGGCGTGCGAATCCTGGGAGTCGACGGTCACCTTGCGGGTGCGGCGCAGGGTGAAGGTGATCTCCTCGACCTCTTCGAATGCCTGGCGTGCGGTGCGCAGCGGGTGGGTGGCGGTGTCGATCGCATTGGCGACGAACGCGGGCACCAGCGGTCGGATAAAGCGGGCCGCGGTATCGGAGAACGGCACGGTGCCGATCAGCGGAAGTTCCAGGCCGCCGCTCTTGGGTGCGGCGGGTGCGGCCGAGGCGGTATGCGGCGCCACCGCGCCTGCACCGCCGGTCGGTGCGAGCGCGCCCGCATTCACGGTGGCCGGAAGATTGGGGGTCACCTCATGAGACACGGAGCTGTCCTCTCGGTCGCCAGCCGTTCCGGCTGGAAGTTCACCGCGCCCCGGGTCTGTGATGCCGATTTCCAGTCCGCCGATGGCGGCGATGATCCGGGTGCGCTGACGCTCCCGATCGATGGCGGTATCGGCCTCGACGGCCAGTCGGGCGGCGGTCAATTGTTGTTCGGTGCGCAGGTTTTCGGCCTCGGCCCGCACCTCGGCGCGTTTCACCGCGATGGCCGCGTCGGCGCTGCGTTCGGCGCGGTCCTGCACGGTGCGGAAGGCCAGGCGCCGATCGAGTGAGGTCTCCCCGCGCCACCACCGCATGATCAGCGGCAGCAGTGCGAGCAGGACGAAGGTGAGAATGGTCAGCACCCGCAGCAGGAATGCGCCCGCCGTACCGGTGGTGTAGTCGTTCATGGCCAGCCAGCGCGCGCCGAGGCCGCGATCGGCATCGGCGAAGGCGGCGGAACCGGCGGTGTCGAGGGCCTTCTGGTCCTCGGTGATCCGCGGATCCAGTCCGCCCACCCGATCCTGCGCCGCGGCCAACTGCTTGCGCGCGTCGTCGAGCATCGCGTTGGCGGTCTGCGATTCGGGGCCGCGACCAGGCACGCCGGTGATCCTGGTCTGCGGGCATTCCGGCGTCGGGTTGTATTCGCAGCGCGCGATCACCAGCGCGTGGTCGATATCGGCCTGCGCCTTGGTAATCGACTGGTCCAGTGCGGCGCGATCGGCCTTCGCACGGTCGAGTTCGGTCCGCGCGGTGACCACGGCAGGTGCGGAATCGACCGCGCGCTGCGCCTTTTCATCGAGCCGCCGATCGATGGTGCCGCCGAAGAGCACCGTCGAAGCGAGTTCCGCGACCAGTACCCCGGCCAGCACCGCGACCGCGATCCGTCCGGCGAGGCCGCGGCGATCCGGACCACCGGCGGGTCGCGCGGTCGCGAGGGCACGGGCCACCGCACCCGCCAACAGTGCGACGACCACCGCGACGAACACGATCGCGAACAGCGGCACGGCATCGGCCGTGGCAAGTGCGACCGTGCCGACGATCCCGGCCACCGCCGCGAAGAGCAGTACAACGGCGCCGCTCACGGCATAATCCGCCCGCTCATGCGGATAGTCGAGTTCGGTCCCACCCTGCTCGCGCCCGACACCTCCACCGAGCCAGGTGAGCAAGCCGGTGACTGTCATGGGATCCCACATCCTCTACATCCCAAGTCAAAGTGGCGGCCCGCTAGCGACTGCTTGCAGGTCGCTCGAAAACCCGCCGAAGCTGTCACTGATTCGTTGTCACAGCGTGACAGGCGCGACCGCGACACACCGAGCACGCAGCCGGGGATGTGGTCAGGCTCACAGAATCGGTATAGCTGCCGGACTTGTGCGCCCGCTCACCCCTAATCTGGCAGGGATGACCGCACCAGAGCGAGCCGGCGAACGAGGTGTTGCGAGTGTTTTTCCGAGGCTCGACAAGGGTTTTGGTGTGTGTGGCGGCGGTTCTGTTGATGGCCGCCCCCGATAGCCGGGCGCAAACACTCGACGACGATCCGGCCTTGGATCGCATCGTCGCTTTGGTGACCGAACGCCTGGATACCGCTGACGCCGTCGCGGCGGCCAAGTGGGCGGCGGCCGCGCAGAACGGCGGCCGGCCCTCGATCGACGATCCGGAGCGCGAAGCGCAGGTATACGACGCGATGGTGCGCCTCGGCGCCGATCGCGAACTTCCGGAAAGCTGGATCCACCAGGTGTTCTTCGGACAGATCGAAGCCAACAAGATCGTCCAGCGCGGCCTGGTCACCCGCTGGCGCTTCGATCCGGCCGCGGCGCCGAGCACGCCGCCCGATCTGGCGTCGGTGCGCCCGGTAATCGACCGGGTGAACGTGGAAATCGTCGACCAACTCGCGCTGCGTCGCGCTGCGCTCACCGGTCCGAACTGTGTCTTGCGCCTGGCACCGCCCGTTTTCGGGATGCTCGCCTCCGGTCGCGATGCGCTGCATCAGGCGGCGCTGGTCCGTGCCGCCGCCGCGCTGTGCGGTCCCTAGATGGTGTGCTGCAAGCCGCAGGTCGTCGGCACCGCGTGTCGTCCGGTGGAAATGTGTCGTAAACCACTCGAATTAGATTGCTGAAAATGTGCTGAATCCCACATAGGGCAAAAGAGTCCGGACGGTCGGATCGGGTTGTGTGCTTGTCACACCCCTGTCGGAAATCTCTCATCCAGTCCGTCGGTCAGTTAGCCACCGCGAATCGGGTTTGCCTCGAGCGAAGCAGGGGAAATCCACTTCGATGCAGGTGAGCGCCGGTTCTCGGGGTGCGAGGTGTGGCGTGGTGCGGGTCCTGGGCGCCCGTTCTCGCTGCTGGCACCCGGTGCCAAGGGGATCGATCGCACCGCGTTCGCTGCTTTACACTGGACAACGCGCACACGTGGAGGACCGATTGCAGAAGCCCAGCTAGACCCGGTTATTAGCACGACCTAAGTTGGTTGGGCCCCGGACCTGACTTATCGTTTGCTCTTACGCCGAACACAGAATGTTCGGCACTAGCGCCCGCTCGGGCTCGGAAATCCGGTGCCCAAGCGTAGCGGGCGCGCACCCGTGCGGAGGTAAGGAACACGTAAGCGTTCCGTTACCGACGAGCACCCCTACGTCATCGCAGCGGGTGGACAACTGGAGACGTGACTGCACGAAGAAGACCATCAGCGCGGCTGGTTTCGCAACGTACAGGCGCAGTCTTGACGGAGGCAATCGACGAAAGGCCCCTTTCCCATAGGCCGATTCATCGAGGCCGACTTTCTTGAAGGCAGAGGCATGACGCAACTTCCTGGCCACAGGTCCCCCGGACCCATCGGGCTCTATGACCCGGCGAACGAGCACGACGCCTGCGGTGTCGCATTCGTCGTCGACATGCACGGCCGCCGCAGCCGTGACATCGTCGACAAGGCTATTACGGCTCTGTTGAACCTGGAGCACCGCGGTGCCGCAGGTGCCGAACCCAATAGTGGTGACGGCGCCGGCATCCTGATCCAGATTCCGGACCGGTTCTTCCGTGCCGTGGTCGATTTCGAGTTGCCGCCGGAGGGCTCCTACGCCACCGGTATCGCCTTCCTGCCGCAGGCCCGCCGCGAGGCGACCAAGGCCGCCTACGGACTGGAGCGCATCGTCGAATCCGAGGGCCTCGCGGTGCTCGGTTGGCGCGAGGTGCCCACCGACGAGTCCACCCTGGGTGCGCTGGCCCGCGACGCCATGCCGACCTTCCGCCAGATTTTCATCGGCTCGCCGAAGGGTTCGGCCGAGCAGCTGTCGGGCATGGATCTGGAGCGCCGGGCCTACGTGGTGCGCAAGCGCGTCGAGCACGAACTGGGCAAGGCCGGTGCGGGCGAGGGCGCGGTCGGCAAGGAGTCGGTGTACTTCCCGAGCCTGTCCGGTCAGACCTTCGTCTACAAGGGCATGTTCACCACCCCGCAGCTGCGCGCGTTCTACCTGGACCTGCAGGACGGCCGGATGGAGTCCGCCCTCGGCATCGTGCACTCCCGGTTCTCCACCAACACCTTCCCGTCGTGGCCGCTGGCGCATCCGTTCCGCCGGGTCGCGCACAACGGTGAGATCAACACCGTCACCGGTAACGAGAACTGGATGCGCGCGCGCGAGGCGCTGCTGCGCTCGGATGTCTTCGGCATCGATGAGGCCGGCAACAACCGCCTGCAGAAGATCTTCCCCGTCTGTACGCCGGGGGCGAGCGATACCGCGCGCTTCGACGAGGTGCTGGAACTGCTGCACCTCGGCGGCCGCAGCTTGCCCCACGCGGTGCTGATGATGATTCCCGAGGCCTGGGAACGCAACGAGAACATGGACCCGCAGCGGCGGGCGTTCTACCGCTACCACTCGATGCTGATGGAGCCGTGGGACGGCCCGGCATCGGTGTGCTTCTCCGACGGCACCGTGGTCGGCGCCGTCCTCGACCGCAATGGTCTGCGTCCCAGCCGCATCTGGGTCACCGATGACGGTCTGGTCGTCATGGCCTCCGAGGTCGGTGTCCTCGATATCGATCCGGCCAAGGTGGTTCAGAAGGTCCGGCTGCAGCCGGGTCGCATGTTCCTGGTCGACACCTCACAGGGCCGCATCGTCGGCGACGAGGAGCTCAAGAGCCAGCTGGCCGCCGAGCACCCGTACCAGGAATGGCTCGACGCCGGCGTGACCAAGCTGGCCGATCTGCCCGACCGCCCGCATGTGCACATGTCACACGATCGCGTGCTGATCCGCCAGCAGATCTTCGGGTACACCAATGAAGAGCTGAACCTGCTGATCTCGCCGATGGCCAAGACCGGCGGTGAGGCGCTCGGCTCGATGGGCACCGACACTCCGATCGCGGTGCTGTCCTCGCGCCCCCGGCTGCTCTTCGACTACTTCTCCCAGCTGTTCGCGCAGGTGACCAACCCGCCACTGGACGCGATCCGCGAAGAAGTGGTGACCAGCCTGCGCCGGGCCCTCGGCCCGGAGGCCGATCTGCTGCATCCGGGACCGGAGTCCTGCCACCAGATCACCATCCCGCAGCCGATTCTGGACAACGACGAGCTGGCCAAGCTCATCCACATCAACGACGACGGCTCGCATCCGGAGCTGCGCTCGGTGGTCGTGCACGGTCTGTACCCGGTCAAGAAGGGTGGCAAGGGCCTGCGCAAGGCGCTGGAGGCCATCAACACCCAGGTCTCGGCGGCCATCGAGGGCGGTGCGCGGATCATCGTGCTGTCCGATCGCGAGTCCAATGAGAAGCTGGCGCCGATTCCGTCGCTGCTGCTGACCGCGTCGGTGCACCACCATCTGGTGCGCGAGCGGACCCGCACCATGGTCGGCGTGGTCGTCGAGGCCGGTGACGCCCGCGAGGTGCACCACATGGCCATGTTGGTCGGCTTCGGCGCGGCCGCGATCAACCCGTACATGGCCTTCGAGACCATCGAGGATCTGCTCGAGCGCGGCGGGCTCGAGCTGCCCGGAAGCACCGGCGATCTGCCCGCCGACTACCGCAAGGCGGTCGCGAACTACAACAAGGCCGCGAGCAAGGGCGTGCTGAAGGTGATGTCCAAGATGGGCATCTCCACCATCGCCTCCTACACCGGCGCGCAGCTGTTCCAGGTGATCGGCCTGTCGCAGGAACTGGTGGACGAGTACTTCACCGGCCTGCGTTCGCATCTGGACGGCATCGGCCTCGACGAGATCGCCGCCGATGTGGCAGCCCGGCACACCGTGGCGTTCCTGGAGAACCGCAACGAGCGCGCGCACCGCGAGCTCGAGGTGGGCGGTGAATATCAGTGGCGGCGTGAGGGTGAGTACCACCTGTTCAACCCGGACACCGTCTTCAAGCTGCAGCACGCCACCCGCAGCGGTCAGTACTCGATCTTCAAGGAGTACACCAAGCTGGTCGACGATCAGTCCGAGCGGCTGGCCTCGCTGCGCGGTCTGTTCAAGTTCAAGACCGGTGAGCGCAAGCCGATTTCGATCGACGAGGTCGAACCGGCCAGCGCCATCGTCAAGCGGTTCTCCACCGGCGCGATGAGCTACGGCTCCATTTCCTCCGAGGCGCACGAGACCCTCGCGATCGCGATGAACCGCCTCGGTGGTCGCTCGAATTCCGGTGAGGGCGGCGAACATCCGGCCCGCTTCGAGGTCGAGGAGAACGGTGACTGGCGGCGTTCGGCGATCAAGCAGGTCGCCTCGGGTCGTTTCGGTGTCACCGCGCACTACCTGACCAACTGCACCGATATCCAGATCAAGATGGCCCAGGGCGCCAAGCCCGGTGAGGGCGGTCAGCTGCCCGCGCACAAGGTGTACCCGTGGGTCGCCGAGGTGCGGCATTCGACGCCGGGCGTCGGCCTGATCTCGCCGCCGCCGCACCACGACATCTACTCGATCGAGGATCTGGCGCAGCTGATCCACGACCTGAAGAACGCGAACCCGCAGGCGCGGATTCACGTGAAACTTGTTGCGGAGCCCGGCGTCGGCACGGTTGCGGCCGGTGTGTCGAAGGCGCACGCGGACGTGGTGCTGATCTCGGGCCACGACGGTGGTACCGGCGCCTCGCCGCTGACCTCGCTCAAGCATGCGGGCGGTCCCTGGGAGCTCGGCCTGGCCGAAACCCAGCAGACGTTGCTGCTCAACGGACTTCGCGACCGCATCGTCGTGCAGGTCGACGGTCAGATGAAGACCGGCCGCGACGTGATGATCGCCGCACTGCTCGGCGCCGAGGAATTCGGTTTCGCCACCGCGCCTCTGGTCGTCTCGGGCTGCATCATGATGCGGGTCTGCCACCTCGACACCTGCCCCGTCGGTGTCGCGACGCAGAACCCGGTGCTGCGCGAACGCTTCACCGGCAAGCCGGAATTCGTCGAGAACTTCATGCTGTTCATCGCCGAAGAGGTCCGGGAACTGCTGGCGGAGTTGGGCTTCCGCACCCTGGACGAGGCCATCGGCCGGGTCGATATGCTCGACACCTCCCAGGCCAAGGCGCACTGGAAGGCCAGCAAGCTGGATCTGTCGCCGATCCTCGACGATGTCGAGACGGCATTCATGCGCCAGGACCGGTACTGCACCAAGGCCCAGGACCACGGCCTGGACCGGGCGCTGGACGTGCAGCTGATCGCGCAGAGCGCCGATGCGCTCGAGCGCGGCCAGGCGGTGAAGTTCGAAACCAAGATCACGAACGTGAACCGCACCGTCGGCACCATGCTCGGCCACGAGGTGACCAAGCTCTACGGTGGCGCGGGCCTGCCCGACGACACCATCGACATCACCTTCACCGGTTCCGCGGGCAACAGCTTCGGCGCGTTCGTGCCCGCGGGCATCACGCTGCGGGTGCAGGGTGATGCGAACGACTATGTGGGCAAGGGTCTTTCCGGCGGCCACCTGATCGTGCGTCCGTCGCTGAACGCACCGGCCGACTTCGTCGCGGAGCAGAACATCATCGCGGGCAACGTGATCCTGTTCGGCGCCACCAACGGTCAGGCCTTCATCAACGGTGTCGTCGGCGAGCGGTTCGCCGTACGCAACTCGGGTGCCACCGCGGTGGTCGAGGGCGTCGGTGACCACGGCTGCGAGTACATGACCGGTGGCCGGGTGGTCATCCTCGGTGAGACCGGCCGCAACTTCGGCGCCGGCATGTCCGGCGGTGTCGCCTTCGTCTACGACCCGAACGGCACCTTCGAGGCAAAGCTCAACCCCGAGCAGGCCGACGCGGTCGAGCAGCTCGCCGGTGACGACTTCACCTGGCTGCGCGACATCGTCACCCAGCACCGCGATCAGACGGGTTCGGCTGTCGCCGAACGCATTCTGAGTGACTGGTCCCAGCAGGTGAACCACTTCGTGAAGGTTATGCCGCGCGAATACAAGAAGGTTTTGCTCGCGATTTCCGAGGCCGAGAAGAACGGCACGGATGTCGACGAGGCGATTATGGAGGCGGCACGTGGCTGACCCGCAAGGATTTCTGAAGCACACCAAACGGGAACTGCCGACGCGTCGCCCGGTTCCGCTGCGCCTGATGGACTGGAAAGAGGTCTACGAGGAGGGTTTCTCGCACCAGACCCTGCAGACCCAGGCCAGCCGGTGTATGGACTGCGGTATTCCGTTCTGCCACAACGGCTGTCCGCTGGGCAACCTCATCCCGGAGTGGAACGACCTGGTTCACAAGGGCCAGTGGCGTGAGGGCATCGACCGGCTGCACGCGACCAACAACTTCCCGGAGTTCACCGGGCGGCTGTGCCCGGCGCCGTGCGAGGCGTCCTGTGTCCTCGGCATCAACCAGGATCCGGTGACGATCAAGCAGGTCGAGGTCGAGCTCATCGAGAACGCCTTCGACGAGGGCTGGGTGAGCCCGGTCTACCCGACCCGTCTCACCGGCAAGAGGGTCGCCGTGGTCGGTTCCGGTCCCGCCGGTCTGGCCGCCGCACAGCAGCTGACCAGGGCCGGTCACACCGTGACTGTCTTCGAGCGCGCCGACCGCATCGGTGGCCTGCTGCGCTACGGCATTCCGGAATTCAAGATGGAGAAGCGCTTCATCGACCGCCGGCTCGCGCAGATGGAGGCCGAGGGCACCATCTTCAAGACCGGGGTGAACGTCGGCGTCGACATCACCGCCGCGCAGCTGCGCGAGCGGTTCGACGCGATCGTGCTGGCCGGTGGCGCCACCCTGGCGCGTGATCTGCCGATCCCGGGCCGGGATCTGGACGGCATTCACCAGGCGATGGAATTCCTGCCGTGGGCCAACCGGGTGCAGCACGGCGACGATGTCACCGACGAGAACGGCCTGCCGCCGATCCACGCGAAGGACAAGAAGGTCGTCATCATCGGTGGCGGTGACACCGGCGCGGACTGCCTGGGCACCTCGCACCGTCAGGGCGCGGCCAGCATCCACCAGTTCGAGATCATGCCGCGGCCGCCGGAGGAGCGCGCCTCCTCCACTCCGTGGCCGACCTACCCGCTCATGTACCGGGTCTCCTCGGCGCACGAGGAGGGCGGCGAACGCGTGTTCTCGGTGAACACCGAGCGTTTCGTCGGCGCGGACGGCAAGGTCAGCGCGCTGGAGGCGCACGAGGTCAAGATGGTCAACGGCCGCTTCGAGAAGGTCGAGGGCACCGACTTCACCCTCGAGGCCGATCTGGTGCTGCTCGCCATGGGCTTCACCGGACCCGAGAAGCCGGGCCTGCTCGAAGGTCTCGGCGTCGGCTACGACCAGCGCGGCAATGTCCAGCGCGATAAGAACTGGTCGACCAATATCCCCGGCGTCTTCGTCGCCGGTGATATGGGCCGCGGCCAGTCGCTGATCGTCTGGGCCATCGCCGAGGGCCGCGCCGCCGCGTCTGCGGTCGACAAGTTCCTCGAGGGCGAGACCGCGCTGCCCGCGCCGATCCCGCCGACGGCAGTCGCGCAACGCTAGACCTCTCTTACCGGAGCGGAAAGGGCGCCTGTGGATCTCGATCCACAGGCGCCCTTATTTTGTTTGCCCTGCGTACGTGTGCGATCTCGGCGAGACACGCGGAAGGTCGCTGAGCGGAGCCGTTTTCGGTGTGTGTGCTGACGGGAATCGGACACCGTAACGAGTTCGAATGGCGCAGCTCGAGGCGTTGCCTTATTGTGATCTGCGGCGTGGTGTGTGATCTTGGGATGTGGGTTGCGACGTGTGTGTCATACCGGTGGGTGAACCGATATGCACCGGACCGACATTCGCCGAGGTCAGCACGGTTGGCAAAAGACTGTCGGAGCTAGCTCTCGCAAGGGGCGATGTTTTGAACTGGAGCGGTATGCGGTTGAAGAAGGTGGCCGCCGCACTCGGTGCGTGCGCGGCTGTAGCATCCGGCGTAGTCCTTGGTAGCGGTTCGGTAACGGCCGATCCGGGCTGCCCGAGCCTCTATGTGGTTGCGATTCCCGGTACTTGGGAGACCGGAAAGGACAAGACGCCGCAGCCCGGCATGCTGTCCGGCGTAACCAATGGCCTGGGCAGGTCGGTGGACGTCGATTATGTGACGTATGCCGCGACCGCCTTCCCGTGGGAAGGCGATGTCTACGGCGCGTCCAAGAAGGAAGCGACCGATCGCGCCCGTGGCCTGGCCACCGCGATGGCGCAGAGCTGTGGCGGCACCAAGATCGCGATCGTCGGCTACAGCCAGGGTGCGGATGCGGCCGGTGACCTCGCCGCCGAAATCGGCACCGGCCTGAGCCCGATTCCGGCGGACCGGATCGCGGGTGTCGGCCTGATCTCCGATCCGCGCCGTTCGCCCACCGACATCCAGGTCGGACCGGTCGCGCCGGGCGCGGGCGCCGGTGGCGCTCGGGTCGGCGGCTTCGGCTGGCTCAGCGATCGCACTCGCACCATCTGCGCGCTCGACGATCTCTACTGCGCCACCGCCACCGACGATTTCGTGACCCGGTTCGCCGGCTTCCTCGCGCAGACCTCCGAGGCGAATCCGGCCAACCTCTGGCGCTACCAGCTCGAGGCGGGCGCCATCATGAACGATCTGATGAACTTCGGCGGCATCCCGACGCTGCAGTCGCAGCTCACCGAATCCGCCAACCAGCAGCGGGCGAAGGATCTGGAGCGGTTCTACAACTCGCACGCGCATACGCTCTACGGCAGCTACCCGGTGGGCGGCGGGCAGACCGCCATCTCCTGGATGCACAACTGGATCGCGGGCATGGCCTGATTCCGAGGTCGTCCCACGTAAAAGCGCAGGCCACCCCGTCCGAATGGAGGGGGTGGCCTGCGCTTTTACGACTGGTCAGCCAGCCGAGCCGGTCGGCGGCAGGAACGGTGCCTGCGGCAGCAGGTTCGGTGGCTGTCCCGGGCCATTGTGCCAATCCCCCCCGGGGCCATTGTGCCAATCACCGGGGCCGCGATCGCCATGGTCGCCGCGCTGTCCGTCCCAGTCACCATGGTGGTGGCGGTCGATTTCGGTGCCTTGCAACGGAATCTGGTCCGATACCGTCTGGGCCGTCGGCACGGACGAATCGGCCGTAGCCGCGGATGCGGTGACCGCGAGCGCGCTGAGCGGGACCGCGGCCAGCGCGGCTGCGATCGCCACACGAGCGAAGCCGCGCTTGACGGACGTCGATGTCTTGGGGAGCAAAACGGATTCCTTTCCTCGGACGGTGAGTCGCTGGTGCGGCGGCTCACGGGTCCAATACAAGGCTCCGTCACTGGGATTGAGGTGCGATCATTCTGGCAGTCGACTGTGAATGACCGAGTCTGGGAACAACCATCAAGGTTGCTGTGAAATATTGCGCGGCAACAGATCCCACACGTGGCCGTTCTCATTGATGGTCGCCGCGGTGCGGCGGCCGCTGCGGGAGAACAGGATCCGGGTGATCGAGCAGTAGTCGATCGGGAAGGTCAGTGGCCGGGCCAGGCCGAGCACCTCCTGCAGTAATACATTGATCACCCCGCCGTGCGCGAAGACGAGCACCGTATCGGCCGGATCGGTGTGCGCGGCGATCGAGGTGATGGCATCGCGCACCCGGGTGCCGAAGGCTGCCGCGTCGATTTGTTCGGGCAGATGCCCGGACTTGATCCGGTCGTAGACGGCCGCGAATTCGACCTTGGCATCCTCGATCGGAATGTAGGAGGGCAGGTCGCGATCGTATTCGGCCAGATCGTCGATCACATCCACCGCAAGCCCGAGCTTCGCAGCGGTCGGCTCGGCCGTCTCCCGCGCCCGTAGCTGCGGACTGCTCACGATCCGGCTGATCCGATGCTGACTCAATGCCGCAGGCACCCGTTCGGCCTGCTCTAGGCCGACCGGCGCCAATCCGGGATCGGCTGGTCCACCGGAGGCTTGCACCCGCAACGGCTGAGCATGACGAACGAATATCAACTGCACCCCGCCCACTCTGCCGTACGATGGCCGTTCATTCGCACTAGGGGGAGTAAGCGACGCATGGGTGCCATACTCGAAGCCATGACCGTCGAACCGTTTCCGCAGTGGCTGCGCCCGCCGCCGGGTGGGTTCGTCGCCGAAGATCTGGATCGCCTGCCCGACCTGCCCCCGCATACCGAGTTGATCGACGGGAGTCTTGTCTTCGTGAGCCCGCAGGCGAAGTTTCACATGCAGGTCATCAACTTGCTCGCTTTCACTCTGCACCCCTTGGCTCCCGCACATCTGCGGATTCGTCGGGAGATGACAGTGACGCTGGGGCGTGACCAGCGACCAGAACCTGACATCATCGCAGTACATGCCGACCGTGACGGTGGTCCGGAGCTGACGACCTACCAGGCCGATGATGTCGTACTCGCCGTCGAGGTTGTGTCGGCGGAATCTCGCACTCGTGATCGCGAACGCAAGCCCCAGCTGTATGCCCGGGCGGGCATCACCCACTACTGGCGTGTCGAGAATGTCGACGGGCGTCCGGTGGTCTATGTCTACGAACTCGATCCCGCCACAAAGGCATACGCGCTCACGGGGATCCATCACGAGCGCCTGCGTTTGAGTGTTCCGTTCGAGATCGACATCGATCTGGCCGAAATCGATCGGATGTAGATTCGCCGCCGCTTACTTCGGGGGATTCGCGGTGCACTCCGGGGGCGGCTCGAAGAAGCTGACGAATTGTTCGACGGCAGCAGGCGGCCCACTGATCTCGGTCTCGCCCGATGCCAAGCTGTCTGCCAGCGGTCGCCCGTGGATGGCGACGGCGATGAAGGCCGCGACGGTGGTGTGAATGGCGGTGGCGCCGGTGCCGGAGGCGCCGCGGCTGATGGCGATGGCGCCGTCGGACACCACGGCGTGGAATTCGTCGGTGCCGGAATCGGATCCGGTGAAGTACAGGTCGTAGTCGGCGTGCACACCCGCTGCCCGCTCGGGCCGGAAGAAGGTGCGCAGGGTGACCACCAGCGAATCGGTCGACATATCGGAGCAGCTGTAGCTGTTGGGGGTGCGGGCGCCCCAGCGATTCAGCGCGACGATCACGTCATCGAGTTCGCGACCCCAATCGGTGAGGTCGTAGACCGCGGCGCCGACCGGCGGCGGCAGTTTGCGCTTGTGCGCGACGCCGATCTGGACGAGTTCCTCGAGCCGCTGCGAGAGCACATTGGGACTGATGCCGGGCAGTCCGGCGCGCAGATCGGTGAAGCGCTTGGGGCCCAGGAGTAGTTCGCGCACCACGAGCAGGGTCCAGCGCTCGCCGACGAGGTCGAGCGCGCGGGCGGCACCGCAGGCGTCGTGGTAGCTGCGCTTGGCGCGCTGCTCCGGGGCAACAGTCATGAGCTACAGCATATCAGTCGATTCTTCAACTGAATTAATTAGTTGTCTTTTAGGACTAACCATTGCTAGCGTGCCACAGTAACGATCTTCGGGTGGAAGGCGTCTGTGGTGACGGAAGCAAAAGAACGACATAGACAGGTGGGGGACGCCCCGGCCGGTTCGGACGGCAAACGCTGGCTCGCCCTCTATGTGTTGTGCGGCGGCATGCTGATGATCGTGCTCGATGCGACGATCGTGAATGTCGCGCTCGCGGATATCCAGACCGACCTGGGCTTCACCGCATCGGGTCTGGCCTGGGTGGTGAACGGATATCTGATCTCCTTCGGCGGCCTGCTCATGCTGGCCGGCCGACTCGGTGACCTCATCGGTCGCCGCACCATGTTCCTGTCCGGTCTGGTGGTCTTCACCCTGGCCTCGGCGCTGTGTGGTGCGGCCGTCAATGAGGTGACCCTCATCGCGGCCCGCTTCCTGCAGGGCATCGGCGGCGCCATGACCTCGGCGGTCATCCTCGGCATGATCTTCGCGATGTTCCCGGATCCGCGCGAGCAGGCCAAGGCGATCGGTCGCTACGCCTTCGTCGCGTCGGCCGGTGGTGCGATCGGCCTGCTGCTCGGCGGTTTCCTGACCGCCCTGGACTGGCGGCTGATCTTCCTGGTCAACCTGCCGATCGGCATTGCGGTCGGCCTCGGCGCGCTGAAGATTCTGGACAAGGACAAGGGCGCCGGACTGAAGAACGGCGCGGATGTGCCCGGCGCCGTGCTGATCACGGCGGCGCTGATGCTCGGCGTCTACACGATCGTCAAGCCGGCGGCGGAATACGGCTGGACCGATCCGGCCACGCTCGGGCTCGGCGCGGCCGCGCTGGTGCTGCTCGGCGGATTCATCGCGCGGGAGGCAACGGCGGCCACCCCGCTGATGCCGCTGAAGATCTTCCGCTCGCGGAATCTGTCCGGCGCCAATGTGATCCAGGTGCTGACGGTGGCGGGCATGTTCGGCATGTTCTTCATGGGCTCGCTGTACCTGAAGCAGGTGCTCGGTTATTCGCCGATCCAGCTCGGCACGGCCTTCTTCCCGGTCGCGGCGATCATGGGTCTGCTGTCGGTGCGCTACTCCGAACATCTGGTGATGCGCTTCGGCGCCCGCAAGGTGCTGATTCCCGGTCTGCTGCTGATCCTCGTCGCGCTGCTCTGGCTGACCCAGGCGCCGGTGGACGGCAACTACTGGATCGACATCTTCGGTCCGATGGTGCTGTTCGGTACCGGTGCGGGTCTGGCCTTCCCGTCGCTGATGAATCTGGCGATGTCGGGAGTCGAGCCGCAGGAGGCCGGTCTGGCCTCCGGTCTGGCCAACACCACCATGCAGGTCGGTGGCGCGCTCGGTCTGGCGGTGCTGGCCACACTGTCGGCGAGCAAGACCGAACATCTGCTGAAGGACGGTGTCGCGGCAAATGTTGCGCTCACCAACGGGTTCCACCTGGCGTTCTGGATCGGCGTCGCATTGGTGGTCGCCGCGCTGGTCGCGGCGGTGGTGGTGCTGAAGTCGGTGCCGGCGCAGCCGCACGACGAACTCGATGGCGAACTGTTGCTCGAGGCCGAGGTGGCCTCCGAACGCACCGCCATCTAGTCCGAAATACCGAAACGGCCCGGTTCGCGATGCGAGCCGGGCCGTTTTCGAGGATTTACTGCTGCTTCTTGCGCTGGGTCAGCAGGTAGATGCCGCCGACGATCAGGGCGACGACGACCAGGCAGCAGATGCCGCCGATGATCAGGCCGCTGCTGCTCTTCTTCTTTTTCTTGGCCGCGAATTCCATTGCCGACGTGACGGTGTCGGAGTTGGTCCAAGTGTCCGCGCTCGCCCACACCTGCGGGTCCAGCAGAGCGGTATTGGTCAGCAGGTCAAGATACATAAGCATCCCCAGTGTCGAAGGTACCGGCCTCCTCCCGGGGCCGAATCATCAAGGCTACCGGGCGATTACCGGATAGGGAACTTCCCCGGGGTGCAATATTTCATAGTGAGATCCTCAGCGCGGCTTCACCAATGGGAAGGGCAGTGTCTCGCGGATGCTGCGGCCGGTGATCAACATGACGATGCGGTCCACGCCCATGCCCAATCCGCCGGTCGGCGGCATCGCATGCTCGAGCGCCTGCAGAAAGTCCTCGTCCAGCTCCATCGCTTCCGGATCGCCGTTGGCCGCGAGCATCGACTGTTCGGTGAGCCTGCGGCGCTGCTCGATCGGATCGGTGAGTTCGCTGTAGGCCGTACCCAATTCGACGCCCCAGGCGACCAGATCCCAGCGCTCGGTCACGCCGGGAATGCTGCGGTGCGCGCGGGTCAGCGGGGAGACCGAGGTGGGGAAGTCGATGTAGAAAGTCGGCTTCTCCGTATGGGATTCGACCAGGTGCTCATACATTTCCTGCACGACCTGCCCGGCATCCCAGCCGTGCTGACAGGGCACCTCCGCCTTATCGCAGAGTTCGCGCAGCTCGTCGAGTGTGGTCTGCGGGGTGATCTTGGTGCCGAGTGCCTCCGACACCGCGCCGTGCACGGTCTTCACTGCCCACTCCCCGGAGATATCCACCTCTTCGAAGGAGCCGTCCGGTTTGGGTCGCAGCGCCACCATCGAACCATTGGCGGCCTGTGCGGCGTTCTGGATGAGCTGGCGGGCCAGCTGCATCATCCGCTCGTAATCGGCATGTGCCTCATAGGCTTCCAGGCTGGTGAACTCCGGATTGTGGCTGAAGTCCACACCCTCGTTGCGGAAGTTGCGCCCGATTTCGAAGACCTTCTCCATACCGCCGACGCACAGCCGCTTGAGATACAGCTCGGGCGCGATCCGCAGATACAGATCCAGATCGTAGGCATTGATATGGGTGAGGAACGGTGTCGCATTGGCCCCGCCGTGTACCTTCTGCAGGATCGGGGTCTCCACCTCGAGATACCCCCAGGCGTTCAACGAATCCCGCAGCGCGCGCACCACCGCGGTCCGCTTGCTCAGCACCTCGCGGACCTCGGGATTGATCGCCATATCGACGTAGCGCTGACGCACCCTGGCCTCGGGATCGGCCAGGCCCTTCCACTTGTCCGGCAGCGGATGCAGGCATTTGCCGATCATCCGCCAGTCCGCGGCCAGCAGCGAGAGTTCGCCGCGCCGACTGTGCCCGATCTGGCCGCTGACCTCGATGAGGTCCCCGAGGTCGAAGAATTCGCCGAATTCGGCACTGCGTTCGGCACCGACTCGATCGCGGTCGATGACCAGCTGGATATCGTCGGTCCAGTCCCGAACCACCGCGAAGATCACACCGCCGTAGTCGCGGATGCGCAGCAGTCGGCCACAGACCCGCACGGTGGTGCCGCGCGGTGAACGACGGGCTGCCGCGACGGTATGCGTCGGGGGATAGGCGACCGGATAGGCGTCGACTCCGGCGGACGCGAGCCGGTCGAGTTTGTCCATGCGCACCCGCACCTGCTCCGGGCGGCGCGGAAGCTGTTCCACACCGACGTTGTCCGGCAGATCCGGCGGACTGCCGTCGGCGTGCAGTCCGTTGACACCCGCGGGTACCGCACTGTGCAGACCGGTATGGGTGATGGTCTCGGGTTCCTTGCCGAAGCGCGGTAGGAAGCCCTCGGCGAGCGCACTGGCGATGGCCACCCGAGGTAGTTGCCTGCGCTCCTCGAACAGGAAGAACCGGGGCACCCAGTACGGCTGATACTTCACGTTCGACCGGTACAGCGCCTCCAACTGCCACCAGCGCGAAAAGAACAGCAGCACACCGCGCCACAGCCGCAGCACGGGTCCGGCGCCGATGCGGCCGCCCTCTTCGAAGACGGAGCGGAATACCGCGAAGTTCAGCGAAACCTTGGTGATGCCATGCTGTTCGGAGGTCAGCGCGAGCTGGGAGATCATCAGCTCCATGACACCGTTGGGGCCGTGTGGATCTCGACGCATCAGTTCGAGTGACGCACCGGTGCGTCCCCACGGCACCAGCGACAGCATGCCGAGCACCCGCACCTCGGGTTCGGATGAGCCCGCCGCAGGCTGTCCGTTGAGGGTGGTGGTGGGCTGGCGGGCGGACTTGACCGCCTCGACCAGCAGGCAGTCGCCGTCCAGCCGATCGCCGAGGCGGCCGAGCGCCATGGAGAAGCCGCGCTCGGTTTCGGTATCGCGCCAGGCATCGGCACGGGCGATCACCTGCCGGAATTCCTCGGCCGGAATATCGCGATGGCGGCGGATCCGCACGGTGATCCCGTGCTTGCGCAACCGATTCGCCGCCTGGCGGACCTGCTTCATCTCCGGGCCCGCGAGCGAGAAGGTCCTGGTGTCGAGAATTGCCTCGTCACCGAGGCGCAGCGCCGAAAGTCCGGCCCGCCGGTATGCCGTCGCACCGAGTTCGCTCGCGCCCATGACCGCTGGCGCCCAACCGAATTCGTCGGCCAACTGCAGCCACGCATCGATCGCCTGCGGCCAGGCCTCGCGAATGCCGATCGGATCGCCACTGGCGAGGCAGACGCCCAATTCGACGCGATAGGTCAGCGCCGCCTTGCCGCTCGGCGCGAACACCACCGCCTTATCGCGCCGAGTTGCGAAGTAGCCGAGCGAATCCTCGACATCGGCGCGCTCCAGCAGACCGCGGATCGCGGATTCGTCGGTGCCGGTCATCGCATTGCCCGCGCGTTGCGAGCGCAGCAGGATGACCACCGCGGCCAGCAGCGCGATGGCGCCGAAGAGGCCGAGCAGGAAGTTGACGAACGGGCGCGGATGGCCGTCGAAGTGTTCGTTGTCGACCAAGACAGCGGCGGTCACCCGATAGACCGACCACAGCGGTCGCTGCACGCCCCGGGGCAGCGAACCGGGAAGCAACTCCACCAGACCCCAGCCGAGCAGACAGCCGACCGCGAGACCGCCGGCCAGTACGCCCAACGCCTTCCAGCCCGCCCCCGGGCGCACCTTGGTGTAGAACTCCCGCCAGGACGCGAGCAGCACGCCGATCGCGGTGAGCTGCACCACCGCGGCCACCAGCGCGTGCATATTGCCCTCGTCGGCGAATTCGAGCACATTCGCGAGGGCGTAGAGCGCGATATAGCCGAGCAGCAACCACCAGGCGATTCGCTTGCGGCTGGCCGTCGCCCCGGCGAGCAGGCCGACCACCAGCGCCCACACCAGGCTGGTATCCGGTGCGTCGAAGTAGTACAGGTCGATGTAGCGACGCGGCACGTGCGTCAGATAGCGCAGTCCGGGCGAGAGGCTCCACAGGAAGCACAGCACGGCGAACACTCCCAGGAGCAGACCCGCGATGTGCGGGACCTCGCGCAACCGTCCGTGTCCGCGATGCGGAACCGGTGGTGCCGATCTTTCCGAGGGTGCTTCGGTGTCGATGTGTTGCCCGGCGTGCGTGGTTGTCACAGCACCAGTGTGTACGGTGCCGCGGTAGTGGTGCTCGAAGGCCACCCGGGCATGTCGGTAATCGGCGCGTCATTCATGCGGGTCGGTCGTGCTGTATCCGACTTGCGGTGTTCACGGGTCCCTCCGTGGTTACGCCGCGCTACCGCCTCCGGGGCCGTCGCGAACACCGCGAGTGGGGGTTGGATTTCCGGTTCGACGGCGACGGAGTAAGGATGTATCCCATGTCCGATGCAGTCGATGTGCCGATCGATGACGACGTCATTCGACTCGGTCAGTTCCTCAAGCTGGCCAATCTGATCGATTCCGGATCGGAGGCCAAGACCGTGATCGCCGCGGGTCTGGTACGGGTGAACGAGGAGGTGGAACTGCGGCGCGGACGGCAATTGCATGTCGGCGACATTGTGGCCATCGCCGGTCACCGGGCCAGGGTGGCGGCGGTCTAGTCGCTCAGTCTTCGGCACGGACCACGATGCCGTCGTGGTCGCTGTAGAGCATATCGCCGGGCACGAAGGTGACACCGCCGAATTCGACCGGGATATCGCGGTCGCCCGAGCCGGTCTGGGTGCTCTTGCGCGGGTTGGTGCCCAGCGCTTTGATGCCGATATCGAGCGTGCGCAGGATGGCCGAGTCGCGCACCGCACCGTTGACGATGACGCCGGACCAGCCGTTGGCCACACCGCGTCCGGCGATGATGTCGCCGACCAGAGCGGTGTGCACGCCGGCGCCGCCGTCGACGACGAGCACGCCGCCATTACCCGGCTCGCCCAGCGTTTGCTTGACCAGCAGGTTGTCCTGGAAGCAGCGGATCGTGGTGATCCGTCCGGAGAACTCCGCGCGCCCGCCGAACTGGATGAACTGCGTATCGCAGCTACGGATTTCGGGGCCGATCTCGTCGGCGAGGTCCGCGGTGGCAATAGTGTTCACGGTGACATTCTGCCGCGCCTGCGGCACGGCGTGTTCGCGGCCCCTGGTGTCTCGCGTCCGACCATTTCGATCGACCTGCAACCAGTCGCTAGCGGCGCCGTCGAGACTCGCGACTTCGTCGCATGCGCTCAGACGACTCGGACGCGAGACGGGCCGCGAACTCCTCGCTGGTAAGACTCGCTCCGTCGTGGTCGCCTGGATGCCGATGGTCAGCATTCACCGACGCGCGCTGCCGATCCGGTCGCTAGCGGTGCCCGTAATGCATCTCGTATTTCATCCGCTCGGTTTCGCGCATCTTGTTGTGGTTGATCCACCCCTGATCGATGCCGTGTTGGCTCAGCCGGAACCGCCGCCAGACGTAACTGAGCGAAACCGTGAACACGATCAGCGGCACGATCATCATGACGATCATGCCGATCTTCAACCCCATCGGGCCGGGGAACAGCAACCACAGCGCGAAGAACGGGATGAACGGTACGAGGAAGCGGACGAGGTAGCGTTCCATGGCCCCGTGCCCGACGAGGTCGTGGATGACCCACTCGTGCAGCTCCTCGGGGAGCTCGCGGCCGAGATCGTAAGCGATCCGTTGGCCTAACGTGGGGCGCTTCATATGTTCAGGCTATGCCTGTGAGATGCGCCACCGCCAGGTTCGGCGAATATTCGGCAGCCGAATTCAAGCGCGACCGTGGCGGCGTTCATAGGCCAGCCGCTCGGTCTCCGCGCGCTTCCTGGACGCGGAGTCTGCCAGTGCCGGATCGAGGCCGTGCTTGACCAGACGCGCCCTGCGATACACGTACATCAGCGCCGCGGTGAAATAGATCAGCGGCAGATACAGCAGGGCCATCATCGCCAGGCCCATCCATTTCGGTCCGGGTACCAGCAGGAACAGGCTCAACACCGGAATCATCGGAATGAGGAAGCGCATCAGGTAGCGCCGTGCCGCACCGGGGCCGGTGAGATCCTCGACCACCCACGCCGACATCGACTCCGGCAGCGTGCGCCCGCAGATGTAGGCGACGCGCTGCGGAAATGTCGGTGTCGTGCGGTCAGCCATAGTGCACAGCATCCTCCGGCCGGATGGGCTCGGACAAGTTCTGGCTAGCCCTGCCTGCTGGCGTGGAATTCGGCGATCTGGGTGGTCAGGTTGTGCGTGGAGTGTTTGACGGCGAGCTTCACGAACGGCTCGATGGTCTTGCCGAGCACCTTGCCCGCGATTCCGCCCGGCACGCGATAGTCGACGATCGCGTCGACCGTGCAGTTATCGGTGCCCTTGGCGTGGAACAGGAAGGTGGATTCGATTTCGAAACCCTTGATCGACTTCACCGCGATCGCGTAGTTCTCTTCCCACCGCACGACCTGCAGGCGCGAATGCAGCGCGGCGGGACCGAGTTTGATGGTGCCGTCGAAGGTCGCGCCGACGCCCTCGACCTGATCGGTGATCGGCGTGAAGTCCTGGACCTCGGTGATGAAACGCGACAGATTCCGGTAGTCGTTGACATACGCGAAGGCTGTTTCGGCTGATGCCACACAGTCTTCGACGATCTTCACCTCGGTCATGGCACAACTGTAACGGGTTGCTAACAGCCCGGCCGCAGGTGCTTGCATTTGCAAGCGTCAGGCGGTGACCGCCAGAGTCGCGGCCAGTCCGAAGGCCACGGCCATGACCGCCACCTCGACGACCGCGCGCCGCAGTGAGGATTCGGCGGGCATTCGATGTCCGGTCGCCTGCGGTACCCAGGTCCGTCGCCACCACCAGCCCAGCGCCAGCAACGCAACCAGCACAAGGGTTTTCGCGAGCAGAATGCGGCCGTAGCCGGTCGTCACGAACGGGGCGATCCCGCCGACTCGTACCAGCCCGTTGACCAGGCCGGTGACCGTGACGATGCCGACCAGCGGCAGCGCCACCGCCGAATACCGGGGCAGCGTCACCGCCCACTCACCACGGGTGCGCACCACCAGCGCCAGCGCGACCAGCAGCCCGAACCAGGACGCAGCCGCCAGCGCATGCACCGCCGCGAGCACCGAGCCGAACGGCTGCTGCGACATATGTCCGGTGATCGGCCGCAGCGCGAGCGCCACCGCGGCGAAGACCAGCACCAGATCGGCCGACGCGGTCTCCGGTCGCCGGAACGCCATCGCCGAATAGCAGGCGACCGCACCGCTGCCGATCAGTACCGCGATACCGACCTGACCGCCGCTGATCTCGACCAGGAAATTGCCGAACTGCCTGGCGCTGAGCTTGCCGACGGGCACGCCGACAACGGCGGCCGCCTCGAAGACGAGCACTGTGAATTCGGTGACACACCAGATCCCGGCCAGTACCGTGAGCACCCGCCACGGCGGCCGGAGCCGATCGTGCAGTCGGGGCAATGCGGCCAGTCCGAGCACGGTGGCTCCGGTGCAGTCCGCCAGCACCCTGATGACGCTCTCGGTCTGCGCGGGGGCCGGGACAGCCAGGATCAGCGCGAGCGCCACCCCGAGCAGCCCGGCCGGGACGACCAGCAGCAGCGCTTGCGCATTTCCGCCGCCGGTCGTCCGCTGCACCTTGTTCACCCGTGTGCTCTTCTCACCGCTGTGATTTGCGGCTCCTGCCGCCGAGCAGGGCGAAGGCCAGACCACCGCCGAACAGGACGACCGCGCCGATGACGAAGACCCACAGCGGAATTCCGCCGGAATCGTCACTGCCACCGGAGTTGTGCTGGCTGTCGGCCTTCGGGCCTGGTGTCCCGTTGCCCGCCTTGGTGAGGGTGAAGGTCCGCTCGCCCTTGACCGGATGACCGTCGGCAGAGGTGACCCGGTACCCGATCTTGTACACGCCGGTCGGGCCGAGTTCGCCGACCGCGACGCTCACGGTCGGGCCGTCCACTTTCGGATCGCCCTTGGACCACAGATTCCCGTCCGGACCCACCACGGTGAGTGCCGGAAAGCTTTCCTGCAGCGGCTCGTTGAAGGTGATGCTCACCCGCTCCGGACCGGTTTCGATGCTCGCGCCGTCGGCGGGCACGCTGCTGACCGGCGTCGAATGGGCCGCCGCCGGTCCGGCCGCGAGCGCACCCATCCCCAGCAAGAGCAGTCCTGCGACCAGCCCGGCGACCGTGCGACGCATGGCGGTGCCACTCATGCCCGGCGTCCGCGGATCACATTGCCCAGACCGAGCGCGACGCCGAGCAGGCCGAGCGCGAGTCCGATGCCGCCGAGCCAGCGCGCGGTGTTGTCGGTGTCCTTCGCCTTCTCCGACGCGGCGGCCGAACTGCCGGCGTGGTGGCCGTCATGGCCGTCGCCGGTGGCGGTCGCGAGGGTGAGTGTCGGTGCCGGATGCTCGGGTTCGGAACCGTCCGAGCCCATCGGCTGATCCCATTTGACGACCTTGCCGTCGCTGTAGGTCTGGGTGGCTGGGAAGCTGACCTCGTCCTGGGTCGGCAGCGGGCCGACCGAGAGGACGAAGCGCTGGAACTGGCCGGGGCGGACACCGGGCGTGCCGGGATCGGCGGTCCAGGTGACCGAGGTGGCCTCGGCCTTGTCATTGCGGTCGACCTTGGAGCTCCAACCCGGGATGGGTTCGGTGCGGGCGCTCTTGAGGTTGGGCAGAGCGACGGTGAGCGCCGTGGTGTTCGCGGTCTCGGATTCGGTCGGGACCTTGAAGGTGATCACCGAGTAGTCGCCCTGTGTCGCACCGGGTGCGTCGGCGGTGACATGTGCGGAGGCGGTGCCGCCCGCGAGGAGAACGAAACCGGCGGCGGCGACCGCCGTGCAGGCGCGCGTGATCTGCGTACGCATGGGTGAAGTGCTTTCTGTCCGAAGGGGTTTGGGTGTGGCGGGTCAGGCCGACACCGGTGGGGCGCGCGGACCGATCGCGCCGTTCGGATGAAAGCGGTAGTGCCGGAGAATCGGATCGGACCAGCGGACCGGGCGAGTGACCCCGAGCGGTGATCCGGCTGCGGAAACCGCGCGGATGACGCTGGACGCCAACGCATAGAGCCGCTCGGCCAGCAAGATCAGTGCGACGCAGCCGAGCGTCGCGATCAGGTGCGCCGACAACATCCAGCCCGTGGGCAGGTATGGGTCGAGTTGCGGTACGGCGGTGTGGCTATGGGTGTGGTCGATCAGACCGGATAGCACCGCATGTCCGGCGAGCTGTCCGAGCGCGAGCGGACCGAGCACGGCCCAATGCCCGATTGCGCCCCGGTGCAGCCGTCCCGCGGCCAAACCCGTCAACGCCGAAACAAGCAGCAGCAGTGCGGATTCGGCCGAATCCGGAAATCCGCCACCCGCCGCACCGTGTGCGGCGATGGCGAGCGCAGCGACCATGCCGCCGACCAGACAGCCGCGCGGGCTGCCGGAGGGCTGGCCGGGAGACATCGGATGGATCAGCTGACGCCGAGGCGCGCCAAGACGTCCGCCTCGATACCGGACAGCTCGCTCGAGATCGACGCGTGTACGGCGCGACGACGCGGTGCCGGCATCTGCTCCGCGGTCCGGATGGCGGCGGTCAGATTGCCGAGTCGATCCTGGGTGGCGGCGACGAATTTCTGCGTCTCGCCCTTGCCCGCCTTGTCGCTGGACTGCGTGCCGATCTTGTCAAGGGCGGCTTCGGTATTGGAGATCCGCGCCTGCAGCCGACCGCCGTGGCCGCTGAAATCACCCAGCTGTTCGACGCCGATGCCGAGCTGATGCGCCCGACGGGTATCGATACGGCCGCGGATGTAGGTCGCGGCGCGGTAGGCCAGCGGTGCGAGTACGGGCACCAGCACCCGGGCGACACCGAGGTACTTGCGCACCTGGCTCGCGGTGAACGGATCCCGCTCGGCCTTGGCGGCCACCTTCAGTGCGGCCTTCTCCTCGGCCTGCAGTGTGGCGATCTGCGCCTTGGCGACCTTGCTCTGGGTGCGGGCCTCCGCGCGCCGGGCCTTGCGGTCGTTCTTGGCGCCGAGTTTCGCCTCCATGGTGGCTTTGTGCTTGAGGGCCTTCGCCTCGGCCCTGCGGCTCGGCCGCCGCTTGCGCTTCGTGAACAACCCCATCGAAGGCCCTCCGTGATGCTCGTTCGCAATTGGCAGTACGACGTCGGGGAACGCTCGTCCGCCCATGTCACACGTGTCGCAAGTACCCTAGCCTGTGTCATATTGCCGCGCCTACAGCGCTGGGTGTTCGTTCCCCTGGCGTCTCGCCGCCGACCCTTTCGCGACCTGCAAGCAGTCGCTCGCGGTGCCGTCGCGACTCGCGCCTGCGGTGCACACGCTTCGGTGACTCGGCCCTGAGACGGGCCGCGAACGTCGCTCTGCGGACTCGGTCCGAGCGGGTCGGGTTGATAGCGAATCATTCGGTGCCCCCTACTACCGATTCACCAGTCCCCCGCAGTAGGTCGTGTCATGCGGTTCGCAGAGTTGTCAGGGGTCTGGACCATACTGCGTATGTGTATTCGGGCAGCGGTGACCGCGACGGTCGCAATCACGAAGGCGTAGCCGACGAGCGGCAGGCCGAGGTGAGTACTGCGTCGATACCCGCCGAGCCGACCGCATTCGTCGATGCCAGAGCATTGATCGGATGTCGGCACCGATTGCATTTGAATGCCGCGCATCCGAACCTGCTGACCGGGGTGATCGAGGATGCCGGGGTCCGTCAGCGCCGGGAGGCCGCGACCGCGCATCGCACCCGGGTGCGTGAGGCGCTGATCGCCGCGGATCCGGACAACTGGGTGGTGATCGATCCGACGCTGCGCGCGGGGGAGCGGGCCGCGGCCACCATGCGCGCGTGTGCCGAAGGCGCACAACACATCTGGGGCGGACTGCTGCCGCAGGAACCGGATACCGGCCGCCGCGGCGGTTCGGAGATCCTGCTGCGTGACCGCGATCGCGGCGGCTACATCCCGGTCATCGTGGTCAATCACAAGGTCACCGACCCGCGCCAGCCCGAACCGGCTGATTTCCACCCGACCACCTCCGATCCGTATCACTGGGATCCGCAACCTGATCCGAATCGCAAACTGCGCCAGCAGCCCCGCGATCAACAGCGGCTCGCGCATCTGTACCGCATGCTGCAGCGGCATGGTCTGGCCAGTCCGGCGCTGGTCGGCGGCGTGATCGGCTACCACTTCGACCGCATCCTGGTGCATGATCTCGGCCCGCTGCTCGCCGATTACGACCGGCGCTATGCCGATCGAATCGCAGTGGTGCGCGGGGAGTTGCCGACGGTTCCGTCGAAGGTGCCCGAGTGCCGCCAGTGCCCGTGGTGGACGCGTAAGGCGCCCGCCGACGAGGCGCAGGTCGCGGGTCAGAGCTGCGAGGGCTGGCTGATCGAGCACCGGGATGTGAGCCTGGTCGCGCCCGGTTCCCGCGCGGAGGTGCTGCGCGGACACGGCGTCGAGACCATCGACGATCTGGCCGCCTGGGTCGGCGACGATCCGGAGGACTGGCAGCACGGCCCGTTCGACGAGGCCGTGGTGACCGCCCGCGCCTGGCTCGCGGGCGCGCCGCTGGTGCGCCGGGTCGAGCGGGTCTGGGTGCGCCGGGCCGATGTCGAGGTGGATGTCGATCTGGAGAGCTTCCAGGAGTACGGCGCGTATCTGTGGGGCACGCTGCTCGACGGTGTGTACCGCCCGTTCGTCACCTGGGATCCGCTGCCGACCGAGGATGAGGGCCGCTCCTTCGGCGAGTTCTGGACCTGGCTGATGACGGTGCGCGCCGAGGCCGTCGCGGCCGGGAAAACCTTCGCCGCCTACTGCTATTCGCGTACCGCCGAGGACAAATGGCTCTACGAATCGGCGCGCCGGTTCGCGGGTAGGCCCGGGGTGCCCACAGTCGATCAGGTGCGCGCCTTTGTCGACGGACCGCAGTGGGTCGATATGTTCCAGGCCGTCTCCGATCAGTTCATCTGCCCGAATGGCAAGGGGCTCAAGAAGATCGCGCCGGTGGCCGGGTTCTCCTGGCGCGATCCCGAGGCGGGCGGTGAGGCGTCGATGAGCTGGTATCGGCTGGCCGTCGGCTACGAGGGCGAACCCGAGCTGAGTCAGCGCACCCGGCTGCTCGAGTACAACGAGGACGATGTGCGGGCGACGATGGTGCTGCGCGAATGGATGCATCCGCGGCCCACACGGGCGGATGATCCCCATCGCGCCGACATCGAGGTGCCCGGCTTGGCCGACTTCGGGCAGATGTCGGCGGATGTCGGATAGCCGCGGCGGTACCATCGCGACGTGACAGAGCACGTCGAACAACTCGAGTTCCAGGCAGAAACCCATCAGCTGCTCGAGCTGATGATCCATTCGGTCTACTCCAACAAGGACACGTTCCTGCGGGAGCTGATCTCGAACGGCTCCGACGCGCTGGACAAGCTGCGGCTGGAGTCCTTCCGCGATAAGGATCTGCACGTCGACACCGCCGATCTGCATATCGAGCTGGAGGTCGACAAGGACAACCGGATCCTGACCGTCAGGGATAACGGCATCGGCATGTCCCGCGCCGAGGTAGTCGATCTGATCGGCACCCTCGCCAAATCCGGCACCGCGGAGCTGCGCAAGAAACTGAACGAGGCGAAATCCGAGGCGGCCGCCGAGGAGCTGATCGGCCAGTTCGGCATCGGCTTCTATTCGACCTTCATGGTCGCCGATAAAGTCACCCTGACCACACGCAAGGCGGGCGAGGCCGAGGGCACCCGCTGGGAGTCGGCCGCGGGCAGCTCCACCTACACCATCGAAACCCTCGACGAGGCCCCGCAGGGCACCGCCGTATCGCTGCATCTCAAGACCCCGGACGAGGACGACCACCTCTTCGACTACACCCTGGAGTGGAAGCTCCGCGAGATCGTCAAGAAGTACTCGGACTTCATCGCCTGGCCGATCCGCATGCAGGTCGAGCGGACCGTCACCGAGGGTGAGGGTGAGGAGAAGACCGAGAAGACGATTCTCGAGGAGCAGACCCTCAACTCCATGAAGGCGCTGTGGACCCGCCCGAAGAGCGAGGTCAGCGATGAGGAGTACAAGGAGTTCTACAAGCACGTCAGCCACGGCTGGGACGATCCGCTGGAGATCATCCCGATGAAGGCCGAGGGCACCTTCGAGTATCAAGCACTGCTGTTCATTCCGTCGCACGCACCGTTCGACCTGTTCACCCGCGAGCACAAGCGCGGTGTGCAGCTCTATGTCAAGCGGGTGTTCATCATGGACAACTGCGAAGAGCTCATGCCGGAATACCTGCGCTTCGTCAAGGGTGTGGTGGACGCGCAGGACCTGTCGCTCAATGTCTCCCGGGAAATCCTGCAGCAGGACCGGCAGATCCAGATGATCCGCAAGCGCCTGGTGAAGAAGGTGCTCTCGACGGTCAAGGAGCTGCAGGGCGCGGAGGATCAGGAGAAATACCAGACGTTCTGGAAGGAGTTCGGGCGCGTCCTCAAGGAGGGCCTGCTCTCGGACTTCGACAACCGCGAGACGCTGCTGCAGGTTTCCTCGTTCGCCTCGACCAACTCCGAGGAAGAGCTGACCTCCCTCGCCGCCTACGTCGAGCGGATGCAGGACGGCCAGGACGCCATCTACTACATGACCGGCGAGACCCGCCAGCAGGTCGAAAGCTCCCCGCATATGGAGGCCTTCAAGGCCAAGGGGCGCGAGGTGCTGATCCTGACCGATCCGGTCGACGAGATGTGGGTCGGTTCGGTCACCGAATTCGACGGCAAGCCGTTGCAGTCCATCGCCAAGGGCGAGGTCGATCTGGAGACCGAGGAGGAGAAGAAGGCCACCGAATCGCTGCGCGAACAGCAGGACAAGGACTTCGCCGAACTGCTCGACTGGCTCGGCAAGACCCTGGACAACGTCAAGGAGGTGCGCCTGACCAACCGGCTCACCACCTCGCCGGCCTGCCTCGTCGGTGATGTTTTCGACTTCACCCCGATGCTGGAGCGCATGTACCGCGCCTCCGGTCAGCTGGTGCCCGAGTCCAAGCGGATCCTCGAGCTCAACCCGACCCACCCGCTGGTCACCGGTCTGCGCGACGCCTACGACACGCGCCGGGACGACGCCGATGCGGGCAAGGTTCCCGAACTCACCGAGACCGCCGAATTGCTCTACGGCACAGCGGTTCTCGCCGAGGGCGGTGAGCTGAAGGATCCGGCCCGCTTCGCCCAGATCCTCACCGAGCGCCTGACCCGCACGCTCTGAAGGTCGACCTGCCAAGAATGGGGGACACATAACCAGTGAGCGGCTCACATAGGTTCCAACCTGTGTGAGCCGCTCACTAGGTCTGCGACGCCCGCAACGGCGTCGGATAAGACAACTGATTTCCGTGGCACATGGGTAACTCATCGGGGACGGGCTAAGCCCTGCACCGATTCACCGCTGGGCGCCAACGCGACTATCGTGGCACTTGATCTGGCTTGAATATGCGGGGAGGCGGGGCTAGCTAACGTGCCGAATGCGAACGGGCCGGTCATCCGGGCCGCACGTGCCGATGACTACGACGCCATCGCCACCGTCATCGATGACTGGTGGGGACGCTCGGTGTTACCGCACCTGCCCAGGTTGTTCCTCGATCATTTCTACCGAACCAGCCTGGTCGCCGAGGTGCCCGGCGCCGGATGGCGGGAGCCGACCGAATGGCTGGCCGGATTCCTGATCGGCTTCCTCTCGCCGTCGGAATCCGATGAGGCCTACATCCACTTCGTCGGCGTCGATCCGCAGTCCCGCAAGAGCGGCCTCGCGCGCGAGCTGTACGAGCGGTTCTTCGCGATCGCCAGGGCGAATGACCGGCACATCGTGAAGGCGATCACCGCGCCCGGCAATGACGCGTCGATCGGCTTCCACCGGCATCTGGGCTTCACCGTTGCCGGACCGGTGCGTGATTACAACGGACCGGGCCATCACCTGATCACCTTCGAACGCAAGATCTGATCCGCTTGGCGCACAGCGAGATCGGCCGGAGTTGGTAGGTGCCGGGGGTACTGCCCGGTTAGCCTTGGACGGTCGAAAGGATCGTCAGCTGATGTCTGGTAACCCGCTTGCCGCCGCTGAGCCGTGGGATCTCGTCGCCGACGGATATGCCGAATTCGGACCCGCGATCATGGCGCCTTTCTCCGCTCGCGCACTAGAACTGGCCGGCCTTTCGGCGCAATCACAGATTCTCGATGTCGCGGCGGGGCCCGGCACGCTGAGTCTGCCCGCCGCCGAACGTGTGGCACAGGTATCGGCCATCGACTTCTCCGAGCCGATGATCCAGCGACTCACCGAGGACGCCCGCGCAGCCGGGCTTACCAATATCGAAACGCGGGTGGGGGACGGGCAGGCGCTACCGTTCGACGACGACAGCTTCGATGCCGGTTTCTCGATGTTCGGGCTGATGTTCTTTCCGGATCGGGCCAAGGGCTTCGCAGAATTGTTCCGGGTCCTGCGTCCCGGTGCCACCGCCGTGGTATCGAGTTGGGCGCCGGTGGCCGAATCGACGCTCATGCGAATGATGTTCGGCGCCTTCGCCGCCGCCGATCCGACCATTTCCGAACCCCAACCGAGCTTCCTCAACCTGGAAAATCCCGAGGTCTTCGCGACCGAGATGCGCACCGCGGGCTTCGCCGGGGTGAGCATCCAACGCCACACCAGCACGATCGGTTTCGCCAACTCCGACGGGATATGGGAGACCATGATGCGCAGCAGCGCCCCGCTGCTGCTGATGCGCCGCACCGTCGGGGAGCAGGTGTGGGCCGACCGCGTCGCCCTGATGCGCGCCTACCTCGCCGTCAACTACCGCCCGAACAAACCCCTGTCCACCACGGCATTCCTCGGGATCGGCCACAAACCGACCCCTTGACAGCCGAAACGCCCCGCCATCCAGCCGATGACGGGGCGTAGTTGCCTTGCGGCGCAGACGCTTTAGCGGGGAGCCATGCGCAGGGCGCCGTCCATGCGGATGGTCTCGCCGTTGAGGTAGTCGTGCTCGACGATGTACTGCGACAGCTGCGCGTACTCGTCCGGGCGGCCCAGGCGCGACGGGAACGGCACACCGGCCTCGAGGCCCTTGCGGTACTCCTCGGTGACACCGGCGAGCATCGGGGTGTCGATGATGCCGGGAGCGATGGTGTTCACACGGATGCCGAACTGGGCCAGGTCACGCGCGGCCGGGACGGTCATGCCGTGCACGCCGCCCTTGGAGGCCGAGTAGGCGATCTGGCCGATCTGGCCCTCGAATGCGGCGACCGACGCGGTGTTGATGATCACGCCGCGCTGGCCGTATTCGTCGACGGTTTCGGTCTTGGCGATCGCGTCGGCGGCCAGGCGCATCACATTGAAGGTGCCGAGCAGGTTGACGGTGATGACGGTGCGGAACAGCTCCAGATCGTGCGGGCCGTTCTTGGACAGGATGCGTCCGGCCCAGCCGACACCGGCGCAGTTCACCACGATGCGCAGCGGCGCACCGGATTCGACGACCTGTGCGACGGCGGCGGCAACCTCGTCGTTGCTGGTGACGTCGGCGGGGATGAGGGTGACGCCGTCGGGCACGTTATCCCCGGCGCGCTCGATGGATTGGGGTACGTCGAGTCCGAAGACGGTTGCGCCCAGATCGGCGAAACGCTTGGCAGTGGCGGCGCCGAGGCCGGATGCGCCTCCGGTGATGATGGCGGCGGAACCCGAAATCTCCACGATGGTCCTCTCGTTCGTGACAGCCAGTTGGCCCTTCGTCAATTGCACCCTAACCGGTTCCGTATGAGAGGCCGATCACGGCTCCCTCGCACCCGATGCCCGCCTTGCATAGCACTGTCGGATAAACGGAAAATTATTTGCGAACATGTGTGTTCGCGGCTGGTATCGTCGCAGCTATGCAGCATCGCGAAGCGATTCGATCAGGGATGGTGGCCGGGTGACGGGTGGGCCCCTGTTTTCCGCCGCGTCCGTCGCGGGGCGCCGGATTCTGATCACTGGCGCGGCGCGCGGTATCGGCGCCGCACTGGCGCGGCAGTTGCACGCGAAAGGGGCGAAGGTAGCGCTGCTCGGGCTGGAGGCGGATCTGCTCGCGGAGGTGGCGCACGAATGCGGGGACGCGCCGTGGCGCTATTGCGATATCGCCGATCACCGGCAGGTGGAGCGGGTGGTGAGCACGCTGGTCACCGAACTCGGCGGGCTGGATGTGGTGGTGGCCAACGCCGGGGTTGCCAAACAATTGGCGCTGCTCGGCGGGGATCCGGCGGTCATGGAGGAGACGCTGGCGGTCAATGTGCTCGGCGTCTACTACACGCTGCGCGCCGCCGGACCGCACATCTGCCATCCGGACGGATATGCGCTGGTCATCTCGTCGCTGGCGGCCGCGGTGAATCTGCCGCTGGTCGGGGCATACAGCGCGTCGAAGGCCGGAGTGGAGGCGCTCGGTAATACGTTGCGGCACGAGGTCAGGCATACCGGCGCGAAGGTCGGGGTCGCATATTTCGCCGAACTCGATACCGATATGACCGCGCGCGGCTTCGGCACCGCCGCCGCGCGGGCCATTCTCGGCCGGTCCACGGTGTCGGGAGTCGCCCCGCTCGGACCCGCGATCGATGTGGTCGAGCGCGCCATCGCCCGGCGCAAACGTCAGGTGGTATCGCCGTGGTGGGTGGCGGTGGCGCTGCCGTTCCGGCCGATCGCCCAGCGGGTCATCGATGTCGCGCTGCGGCGCGGGGTGGCGCGGGCATTGGAGATCGCGCGCACCGAAGAGGCGCCCTTCACCACCGACCAACCGGCCAGACCCCGCAAAATGGAGCGACCGGCGTAAGCCGGATACCGCGCCCGCCCGACCCTCGGAGCCACTGAATGACCGAATCCGCAAGCAGCGCACGCCAACTCCCGCGGGGGCGACACGGCCTGCCGAGGGAGGAGGTGATCGCCTCGCAACGCGAGCGGATCCTGAGCGCGATGGCCGAGGCCATGGTCGAGAACGGATACGTCGGGACCTCGGTCGCGGTCATCCTGAAGCGGGCCGGGGTTTCGCGGGAGACCTTCTACGAGCAATTCCGTTCCAAGGAGGATTGTTTCGAGGCCGCCTACGAGCGGGCCGTCGAACTGCTGATCGCGAATATCGCGAATGCGATGAGCGGCGATGCGCGGGATGCCACCAACCCGGCCGATCCCGATCGGATGGGGCGCATCCTCGAGGCCTACTTCGACGGGCTCATCGCCGAACCCGCATACGCCCACCTCTACCTCGTCGAGGTCTACGCGGTGGGTTCGAAAGCGGTCGCCCGCCGCGCCCAACTGCAGGAATCATTCGTCGCCATGATCGCCGACGTCCTCGACGCGCGCACCGACCAACAACGCTTCGCCTGCCAAACCCTCGCCGCCGCCGTCAGCGCCATGGTCACTGCCCGCGTAGCCATCGACGACCTTCCCGGCCTCCGAGCCCTCCGTGAACCCCTGCTCGACCTGGTGCGCCGCAGCGGTGATCTCTACGGCGAGGCGATGCTGCGTCAATCCGAAGTGCGGGCCTGAGCGCCGACGGGCGGGACCGTCCGCGCGTGGGCCGCTCGCTGCGCTCGGCGGCGTGCAGCCCGGGCCGATGCCGTCCAACGGCAAGCCGGGTGGAGGTACCTCCCGGAGGACGGGCTGGGAGCGTGACCGGTCAGCGCACCCTGTCGGCTTCAGGTGCCGGATCGTTCGGGATGCGTTCCGGATTTCGGCGCCCGCGACGCGATCGAATCAGCAGGGCAATGCCCGCTGTGGCCGGGGCGAGGGTGGCGAGTGCGCCGCCGGTGAGTATGCCGAGGTCTGGGAGGGCGGCGGCGAGCAGGCTCGCGGTGCCGAAGTAGAGGAACAGCAGGCCGGAACAGATGCCGATGACATGTTCCGGAAGATGCTTGCCGACCAGGATGCCCGCGGCGATGGCGAGCGCGTCGGCGGCGACCATGCCGATGGTGGAGCCGATCCACACGCCGATCCAGCTGTTGTCGGTGGCCAGGGCCGCGGTGGCGAACATGGTCCGGTCGCCGAGTTCGGCGAGCAGGAAGGCCGAGAGAACCACCAAGAAGGGCGCGGTCGTCGAACGCGGCGGCTTGGGTTCGGCCTCGGCATCAGCGCGGCCGAAATGTTCGCGCAGGGTCCACAGGCCCACGGCCAGGAAGGTGAGCGCGGCGACCAGTGCGATGGCCCGGGTGGGCAGCGCGGCACCGAGGAAATAGCCGACACCGACCGAGATCAGATGCACCGCCGCACTCGCGGTCGCAATGCCGCCGAGCACCACCCACCAGCGGTAGCGCAGCGCGAACGTCAACGCCATCAGCTGGGACTTGTCACCCAACTCGGCAAGAAAGACGATTCCGACGCTGAGCAATATCGTCGCGATCATGTGGTCTGCACTCCCGGGCTCCGGCCTGCCGGCCGGGGGATCGGGTTACGCCTCCGGCCGACAACGAAATGGTTGTCTCGGCCGAAGGTCTCGCCCACCGGATCTACGCCGGTTCACGCGGCCGGGTCCGCGCCCTTGTGAGGCGGCGGACCAGTATGTCGACAGCGCGATTGCGGGCTACTCCCCTTCGCTGCTATCGACTGTACCCCCGCCGCCATCCTCACGCCAAGCCGCTGTAATCGAAATCGCAATGCGCACAATAAGTTTGGTAATCCAACCGTCGAGTTTCGGGTGTCCTCACAGATCCGGCAGCCCGCGCTTATCCAGAAATGAGCTAGCCCTTGGCAATCAGCGCACCCGGTCGCGACCTACTACCCGGGCTTGCTCGGCACCGGACGGACCTCCCCGAAGATGCCGTCCGATTGCCGCGGCTCGCTCGGCGCAGCCGGATCACCTCGCACAAGGTGCGAGGTGGGCCCGGCTAGGCGAAGAGTGGTTCAGGCGGCCAGGAGCATTGCCAGAACCGCGGTGTCCGGATCGCTGATCGGATCCAGTCCGACCCGGCTCACCAAAGAGGTGACGGTGCCGTCGGATTCGGCCTCCGCCCATGCTGCCCGATGCTCCAGCCCCAGATGCGGAACGCCGGGCAGGAGCACACAACCCGATGCCACGCCGACACATTCCGGCAGCGACGGCCGGGTCTCCGAGGGCGGATGCAACATCAACAGCGCCGGCGGCACATGATCGGCGAACCGGCCGGGTTCCAGCGCCTGGTCACCGAGCACCGGTCCCTCGGCGAGGACCAGCCCGACGGTGCCCGGCGCCGGATCATCCGGTAGCTCCTCGCGCACACCGAAGACGGTCGAGGTCGTCAACAGTCCCGGATACGAGGCCACCCGCACGGCGAGCACGAGTACCTGTGCCCATTCCATGGTGGTGTCGGGCCAACGTCCGGAGATGACGAACCCCCGCAGCGATCCGCGGGCCTGGAACGGCGTGATGCCGATGGGTCCGTTCGTATGCATGATGCCTCCCGTGATCGAACCGGGGGCGGCTTTGCCCGTCCTCGAACTGTGGATTCTCGAGGATGCGCCAAAACTCAGTTGGCACACAAGTACCAAAGAGTGCTAATCGGACACGATGAACGCAACAAGCCCGCGAACCGGTCGGTTCGCGGGCTCGCAGGCGGGAAAAGCTCAGCCGAAGATGAGGCCCTTGGCCTGGCCGACGGCGCGCGCGAAGCGCTCCTGCACGTCCTCCCAGTTGACGACGTTCCAGAACGCGGTCACATAATCCGCCTTGACGTTCTTGTACTGCAGGTAGAAGGCGTGCTCCCACATGTCGACCTGCAGCAGCGGGATGATGCCCAGCGGCACGTTGGCCTGCTGGTCGTAGAGCTGGAAGGTCAGCAGCTTCTGGCCGAGGGTGTCATAGCCGAGCACCGCCCAGCCGGAGCCCTGCAGGCCGTTGGCCGCGGCGGTGAACTGCGCGCGGAACTTGTCGAACGAACCGAACTGGTCGTCGATCGCGGCGGCCAGCTCGCCGACCGGCTTGTCACCACCGTTGGGGGACAGGTTCTTCCACCAGATCGAGTGGTTGACGTGGCCGCCCAAGTGGAAGGCCAGGTTCTTTTCGTTCAGGAAGATCGCGCCGTGGTCGCCCGCCTCGCGTGCGGCCTCGAGCTTCTCCAACGCGGTGTTGACGCCGGCGACATAGGCAGCGTGGTGCTTGGAATGATGAATCTCGTTGATCTGCCCGGAGATATGGGGCTCCAGGGCGCTGTAGTCGTAATCCAGATCTGGCAACGTGTACTCAGCCACGATGTCCCTTTCCTAATGTCGGGCCGGGTGCGCCCGCGTCTTCGAGCACACCCAACCATCATTCGTACACCCGGTCGGTTCCAACCTGACCCGGTCCCCCCACATTCCGTGGGGCTCGTCGGATCGTGATCGGTGGGCCTGTAGTTGCTGTGCACCCCGCCGTGAACGCTGTGTTCGGGCGAGGTTCCACGCGTAGCATCGAACCATGTCCTGGTACGACGAACTAGTCGGACGGGTCCGTCTTCCCGAGCCAGCGATGGTGACGCCGGAGCAAGCGCTGCCCGGTCGTCCCGACCCGATACTGGTCTCGGATAACCATTATGTGAACGGTCGGCCGATCCATCCGCCATTTCCGGAAGGTCTGCAGGTCGCGGTGGTGGCCATGGGTTGTTTCTGGGGTGCGGAACAGGAGTTCTGGCAACTCGACGGCGTCTTCACGACCGCGGTCGGGTATGTCGGGGGCTATACCCGGAACCCGACCTATGAAGAGGTGTGCAGTGGGCGCACCGGCCATACCGAGGCGGTGCTGATCGTCTTCGATCCGAACGTCATCGAATACGCCGATGTGCTGCGCCGGTTCTGGGAGAACCATGATCCGACCCAGGGCATGCGGCAGGGCAATGATCGCGGCACCCAGTACCGCTCGGCGCTCTTCACCGTCGACGCGGCGCAGGCGCGGCTCGCGCACAGCACCGCACAGACCTTCGGTGAGCGGCTTGCCACCGCGGGATACGGCGAGATCACCACGGAGATCACCGAACTGCCCGGACAGGGCGGCACGGATCCGCTGCGGGCGCTGCCCGAGTTCTTCTTCGCCGAGAGCTACCACCAGCAGTATCTGGCCAAGAATCCTGGCGGCTACTGCCCCGTGCACGCCACCGGCGTCAGCTGTCCGGTCGGTTTGGGTGCCTGAAACACAACCGCACACCCGGTGACCGGGTGTGCGGTTCGAAGTGCACTACAGCTGCGGCACGATTCCGGCGCGCATGGTCCGCGGATCGCCCGCGTCATGCGCTTTCCACCAGCGCACCCCGCCCGCGATGAATTCCTTCAGCGGGATTTCGGTGCCATTGGCGTCGTGAATCGTCATGTCGTCGAACCACACCCGCACATCGAGTTCGCGCGGGTCGATGCCCTCCTCCTGGGAGAACTCGATGACGTGGGTGGTGGCGTGAGAGTCGATCCGGGTGTCGAAGCTGAGCAGTTCACTCCAGTGCACCCAGCCACTTTCGTCCACGTCGATGAATTCCCAGCCGTGCAGTCGACCGCCGCCGAAGCTGCGGATGGCCGCGTCCAGTTTGTCCAGCTGTAGCGGCAGCACCCTGGCCGCCACGTCGTCCCACTCTTGAATGCGTAGTGAGGCCGCGACTCGACCGACACCGGTGAATGTCAACTTCACGCGATAGTCCTCGGGCGCGGGACCCTCGGCCGGAAGCGTCAATACCTCCAGGTCGATGCTCAGTTGCGCGTTCGCGGTATCGACCTCCACGCCTAGGCATGTGGCCTCGGAGAGTGCTGTGTTGAGTGCTGTTGTTTCCATTCCGTCGAGTAGCCCCCTGCTCACGTTCATGCATCCAGGCTACCGACAGCACCTGCGGGAACCCGGTATTTCAGTTATTCGCTGGTGTTCTGGTTTTTTTGGGGAACCGATCGGCGATCAGCGGCGTCCAAGTAGATATCGGGACCTGCACAGCCTCAGATCCCGAAGCAGCGGCGAATGACCGCTCCGGGATGGCAAGGAGGGGAGTCTCGGATCGGTCGTTCGTACCGCGACCTGCTCCAGCAACCTCTCGGTATCGCCCGTTCGATCCGGGGTCGGCACATCAGCCCTAGTAGACCGATAGCTTCTTGATAGTCGAAGTCTGTGATTGGTGTGCTGTTAGATAGCTGTGCCCTGTGGATCAAGTTGTGGATTATGTGGATAACTTCGACCGAGATATGCACAAGCGGCCCTGGAGCGGGGCATCGGACAGGATCCAGAAGGACAGAACATACCCGAGGTAACGTGCCGATGTCGAGGCCGTGAAGTGCCTGTGGGTCACCGGCATAGCGGGGCCGGAACTCCCCCGTGCTGCGCCACCCATGGCAGGATCGAAGCGTGACGAGCCCCGAAGTGTCGTCGGTGCCGGTGGAAGCCGTACCGGACGAATTCGACAAGACCGAGCGTATCGCGGCGGAGGCCCCGGCGGCGATTCTGCTCGACGTGCGCGAGGACGACGAATGGCAGCTCGGACATGCGCCGGGGGCGATCCACATTCCGATGGCCGACGTGCCCGCCCGCGTCGACGAGCTGGACTACGACGCCCAGCTGTATGTGATCTGCCGCCAGGGCGGCCGTTCCATCGAAGTGGTCAAGTACCTGGCGCACATCGGATACGACGCGGTCAATGTCAGTGGTGGCATGGTGGCATGGCAGCGGGTGGGTCGACCATTGGTTGCGGACGGCGATCACCAGGCGAAGATCTACTGAGGCAAGAGAGAGGGGCACGCGGCATGAACGTCAGGCCTGGAGGCGGCAGCCTGCGTAACCACGGAGGGCCCGGGCATGCCGCAAGGGAGACACCGTGAGTGCGGTGGTACAACCTTGTGCGCGCTGTGGCGCGCGCTGGGCCGTGCAGACGACGCCGATGCACTGGTGCCCGCGCTGCCGTGGCGTGCTCTTGTCACCGGCGCCCATCGACGCCCCCGCGGAGCGGCGAAACTACCGCTGGGTGGCCCGCCGTCCTGATCAGCGCACCCGCAAGTTGAGCTCCGGTCGGCCGCGGCCGTCGGTGGAAACACCGCGCTACCAGCAGATTCCGCGCTGGGGCCTATTGGATCCGCCGGTCGAGTCCGCGCCTGCGCCACAACGGCCGCTGGACCGGCTGACGAATAGGGCAGGTGCGCTACTCATCGCGACCGCGGCGGTTTTCGCGGTCGCCGCCTGCGCCGAACTCGGGCGTTATCTGATCCTGTTGCGCAACCGCACCCGGCTGATTCCGTCGTGGTTGCTGCACATCTCCGATGCCATGGTGTGGCTTTCGGCATTGGTCGGCCTCGCGCTCGGGTTGATCACCGCGATTGCGATGCTCGGCTGGTTGATCGAAACGCGTCGGGCCGCCTTCGCTGCGGTCGGCCGCCGGGACCCGCGCTTGGTACGAACGCTTGCACTCGGCTGTCTGATACCGGTGGTGAATCTGTTGTGGCCCGGTGTATTTCTCACCGAGACGGTCGCCGTGCGTCCGGATCCGCGGACGCTGCGGGTCGTGCGCATCTGGTGGGTGGGGTGGGTGCTCGGCGCGGGCTGCGCAGTGGCGGCACTGCTGTGGCGGACCGCGGATACCCTGCAGGCCAAGGCGGACAGCGTGCTGTTCACCGCGTTCACCGACCTGGTCGCGGCCGCGGTCGCGATGCTGACTCTCTGGGTGCAGCGGTCGATGGCGGGCCGGGATCTGTTCGGCCGCACCAGGATTGCGCGCCGGTGGGTGATCGCCGTCGATCCGGCGGTGCCCGTCATCGAACCGGTGCAGCCGGGCGGCGGCGCGTCGAAACAGCCTGAGCCCGTCGCGCTCGAAACAAGTACACCGCACCGTGAGCACGAGGAGGTTTTGGCCAAGTGAGCCAGGGCAGTCGCGCACCGTTCGTCGTCGCGCACCGGGGATCGTCGGCGGCGCTCCCGGAACATACGCTCGCCGCGTATGAACTAGCGCTGAAAGAGGGCGCCGATGGCGTGGAGTGTGACGTCCGGCTGACCAGGGACGGACATCTGGTCTGCGTGCACGACCGCACCGTCGACCGGACCTCGTCGGGCACCGGACTGGTCAGCGAAATGACCCTGGACGAACTCGCGGGACTCGACTTCGGGGCCGACGGCGCACCCGCATCGGTACTCACCCTCAGCGAACTGATCGAGCTGGTACTGGATTGGCGCAGCAGACCGACCAAGCTGTTCATCGAGACCAAGCATCCGGTGCGCTACGGCGCGCTGGTGGAGAACAAGCTGCTCGCCGAACTCCAGCGCTTCGGCATCGCCACCCCCGCCTCCGCCGATCACTCCCGCGCGGTCGTCATGTCCTTCGCGGCCACCGCGGTCTGGCGGATCCGCCGTTCCGCACCGCTGCTGCCGACGGTCCTGCTCGGTGAATCATCGCGCTACCTGGGCGGCAGCGCCGCGACCACGGTCGGCGCGACCGCTGTCGGTCCCTCGGTGAAAACCCTGCGCGAACATCCGGACCTGGTCGACAAGGCCGCCGCCGCCGGCCGCGCCACCTACTGCTGGACGGTGGACGATCCCGACGATGTGCGCCTGTGCGCCGACCTGGGCGTCAGCTGGGTGGCCACCAACCACCCGGCCCGCACGAAGGCCCTGCTCGCGGCTGCCTGAGTCGAATCGGTTTCCACCGCTGGGCGAGCGCATATCCGAGGCTGACGACCCGCACGGGCGACCCCATCGGAGCGAGTCTTGCGAGCGACCGTTCGCGGCCCGTCTCGCGTCCGAGTCGTCGAAGCGCATGCGCCGCAGGCGCGAGTCTCGACGACTCGGACGCGAGACACCAGGG
>NZ_JBITMA010000001.1:524222-638214 GCF_044465765.1 Nocardia sp. NPDC049526
GGGGCGCGGGGGGGGGGCGGGGGGGGGGGGGGGGGGGGGCGGGGGCGGGGCCGGGGGGGGGCCGCCCCGCCGCCGGGGCCGCGAGACACCAGGGGGCCGCGAACACGCCGCGCCGCCAGGCGCGGCAAATCGAACACAGCCACTGTAGTTTGACCTGCCGTGGGTAAAAGCAAGCGCAATAGTCCGAAGCCCGGAGGGAACCGGGCCCAGCGTCTCGCCGAGCGGCGGGCGGCACTGGAACTGCAGGCAGCGCAGTCCGGTGCGCGTCCGTTCGAAGGGCTGGCCGCGGAGTGCGATCTGGTCGCGCTGCGCGAATTCGTGCCGTCGGCGACCGCGACGCTGCCGCTGTCGTCCGATATCGCCGCGGAGCGTTCCGTCGTGCTGGCCACGGTATTGCCGGGTGCGGTCGCCGGATTGGTGCGGGCGGGCGAGCCGCCGACCGGATACGTCGCCACGCAGGTGCAATTCCAGGGTCCGGATCCGGCCGCCGATATCGCGGCGGCGATCCTGTGGACACAGTCCGCCGAACCCGGTGAATCGCTGACCGCGGCCGAGAGTGCCGAGGGCGGACCACGATTGGCCGATGTGATCGATGCGGACGCACAGCTGGAACTGACCGTGCACCAGGACTTCGACTGGTGGGTACCCGAGGGCGTGCAGCCCGATCCGCAGGTCGCCGCGACCATCGAACAGGCCAAGCAGGCGATCATGCCGTCCGCGCGTCTGGATCTCGGCCCCGATGCGGTCGGCGCGGGGTGGTGGGTCGATGCCGGTGATAAGGCACATCTGCGCTGGGTGCGCCCGGAGAACGAGGACGATCTGATGCTGGCGCTCGCGCGACTGCATGCGTCGGGCGGACTGCATCTCGGCGATGGCTCCCGTTTCGCGGGCTCGTTCCGCACGCACGGCCTGCTGGTGCCGGTGTTCGACCTGGATCCGGAACTGCATGCCAGCGAATGGACCAAGCCGGCGATCGAATTCGGGGAACGCCTGGCGGCGGCGCTGGCCGACGACACTGCGCTCTCGGCGGACGAGCGCCGTTCCCGGGATGGGCTGCGGTCGCGTCAGGTCACGCTGCGGTGATTTCAAAAAAATCACGGAGAATTTTGTGAAACACCCTCCTTTCTAATCAACCCTCGGTTAGGTTCTCTGCATCACCGAAAGCTGGTGGTGGTGAGCGAAGTCTCACCGAAAGATGAGGAAAGTAGGACCATCATGGAAGCCATTCTGGCGCTGCTCAAGACACTGCTCAGCTCCTTGAGTGCTGCATAAAGTCGAAAGGGCCGGCTCGTCGCAACGAGCCGGCCCTGATTCCGCTATGGGAATCGTGAATCAGACGCTGCCGCCCGCAGTGGACGGAGCGCCGGAAGCATCGCTCGGACCACTCATTTCACGAGCGACGAAATCCTCCAGGTCGAACAGGTTCGACCCGGCACGATCGGCAATGGTGAGCAAGGTCGTCATATTCGCGACCTCCTCCACCTGCTCCTTCAGGAACCACTGCATGAACTGTTCACCCAGGTAATCGCCCTCTTCGCGGGCGGTGCTCGCCAACTGGATGATCTGGTCGGTGACGTTCTTTTCCTGTGCGAGGGCCAGCGCGATCGGTTCGCGCGCATTCTCGAAATGCGATTTCGCGCCGTCGATGCCGGAAAGCTCGACGCTGATATCCCGGTCCAGGAAGTACTGCACGATCATCATCGCGTGATTGCGCTCTTCGACCGCCTGCGCATAGAAACGCTTGGCCAGCTGCGGCAGATCCGCATTGTCGAACCACACCGCGATCGCGATGTATTGATGCTCGGCATTGAATTCGTGCCGGATCTGATCGTGGAGCAGGCCATGAAATTTGCTGCGTGGGGACTCCGGATGGCTGGACATAGTTGCGACATTAGCGCTGGTCATGCCGCGTGTCATCCAAGTGCAGCCTTATTGAGGCTAGTATTGCCTAATTAATTCTTGGCAGCACCGGCCATTCTCGGGGCGGAAATATCGGCGCGCGGTGTGGTGCGCAGCTCGCGCGAGATGAAGTCCTCGACGTCGAACAGATCGCCCGCGGCACGGTCGATGACGGTCAGCAGGGTGGTCATCCCGGCGACGTCCTCCACCTGCTCCTTGAGGAACCACTGGATGAATTGCTCGCCGAGGTAGTCGCCGGAGGTCCGCGCGGTGCCGGCCAATTCGGTGATCTGCGCGTTGCGGGCGCGCTCGGATTCCAGCAGGAAAACGACGGCGCCGCGCGGTGATTCGAAGGTGGATTGCACGTCGTCGAGGCCGCCGACCTGCACTTGTAGATTGCGGTCCAGCAGGTACTGCACCATGCGCAGGGCGTGCGAGCGGTGCTCGGCGGATTTGCCGTAGCTGTGCCTGGCCAACTGCGGCAGGCGATTCGAATCGAAGTAGACCGCCGCCGCCAGATACTGCTGTGAGGCGGTGAAGCCACGGCGGATCTGGTCGCGCAGCAGGTCCGGGAACGGCTCGTCGGCATCGGTATCGGGCATAGGCCCGACGCTACCTCGTCAGCAGATCGTCCGGGATCGGTTGGTCCTTCGCGAGGTCGTCGAAGAATTGACCCGCACGTTGCTTATCCCACAGCAATACATTTCCGCTATCGGTGTCGGTGAAGCCGCCGATCGGGACGGTGGTCGCCACGGTATCGCCGCGCATCGCCCAGCCGAGCTGGCCGAGATTCCAGATGTGATCGCCCTTATCGACCTTCAGCGATTTCGCGGTATCTCGAGCCAGCGGCCAGAACGTGAACGGATTGGCCAGTGTGCCCGCGCCGGTCGCCTTCTTCAGCAGGGCGGCCATGAACAGGCGCTGGTTGTTCATCCGGTCGATATCCGCGAGGGCGGTCGCCCGGCTGCGGACGAAACCCAAGGCCTGCGGACCGTCCAGGGTTTGGCAGCCGGCAGCCAGATTGATGCCCGCGAGCGGATCGTCGATGGCCTTGGGTACGCATACATCGATGCCGCCGAGGGTATCGACGATGCCGGCGAAGCCGCCGAATCCGATCTGCGCGTAGTGATCGATGTGCACGCCGGTCGCGGTTTCGACGGTCTGCACCAGCAGCGGTGCGCCGCCGAAGGCGAAGGCGGCGTTGAGTTTGTCCTTGCCCTGGCCCGGAATGCTCACATACGAGTCGCGCGGCAGGCTGACCAGCGTGGTCGCACCCGATTTCGGAATGTGCACCAGCATGATCGTGTCGGTGCGCTCGGGTCCGACCTCACCGCCGGTGGCGAGTTCCTGTTCCTGATCGGCCGTGAGTCCGGCCCGGCCGTCGGAGCCGACGAGCAGCCAATTCGTGCCCGGGGTATCGCCGACGCGGTCGGAGTAGTTGGCGAGTGCATCGATCCGGTTGAGCGAACCGTCGAGTTTGATGACGGCGCCGACCACCGCGAGGACCAGCACCACCAACAGCACGAGGAACCAGCGGAACAGGTGCAGTTTGCGACGACGGCGCGGCGGGCGGGGTTCCCGGTCGCGGCGCGACGGCGGCAGTGACGGCGGCGGGGGCACCTCGCGGCGCGGGCGCAGGTTCGGCGGGTCCCGGTAGGGAACCGGCTGCTGGGGCGGCGCATAGCCGGGGACGCCGCGAGGCTGGGGTTCGTGATACGGCTGCGGCCGCTGCGTCGGCGCATGGGGTGGCCGGGAATTGCGCGGCGGCATTCGCGTTTCGGGCGGTACCTGCGAATATGCCAGTGGCGGTGCGTAATCCGACCCGTCGCGGCGGACAACCTTGGTGGGGTCGATATGCCTCGGGTTCGGACCGGGTCCGCGACGACCCGGCGGATGCGGTTCGCGCCGCTGCGGTGGCATGGACGGCGCACCGGGATTTCCGAAGGGTTGCGGCTCCCGGCGCGTCCGGTCGTAGCGCTGGGGGTCGTAGCCGTTCATCACACAGACTCTACTGTTCGAGGGCCGTCGGGGGGCTTGACGAGCGGCCGGAAGTGGGTGCGCTCGAGTGAGCGCTCGTCGATAAATTCGCCGCGCGGACCGGCGCGCGTTACGGCAACCAGGAAACGTGACCGCGTAGCAATGTATAGCCGATATAGGCGACCGCATCGATCGTCGCGTGCGCCAGCACCAGCGGCCAGAGCCGGTTGGTGCACTGCCAGAATCGGCCGAAAATCACACCCATGACCAGATTGCCGAGCCCGCCGCCCAAGCCCTGATACAGGTGGTAGCTCCCGCGCAGCAGTGCCGAGGCCAGTAGCGACCGGTTCTCCGACCAGCCGAGCCTGCGCAATCGGGTTATGAGATAGGCCACAACCAGGATCTCCTCGGCCGCCGCATTCGCACAGGCGGACACGATGAGTGCGGGCAACCGCCACCAGTGGTCACCGAGCGAACTCGGCACGATCGTCACGCTGAACCCCAGCGCATGCGCGGCCAAGTAGAGCCCGAGCCCCGGCAGCCCGATGATCGCAGCGAGGATCAGCCCCGGTAGCACATCGGAACGCCAACGGGCCCTGGCCAATCCGATCATCCGCGGCCCTATTCCACTGCGCCACAACAGATACAGCCCGAGCGCACCCCACCCGGCCAGCCGCAACGCACTGAGCAGTTGGAAGAGCAGGTCGATGGTCGATTGTGCCGCCCGCGTCGGATTCAGCGCGACGGTCTGCCCACCTACCCCGCCCGGCGACAGCGCGCTCTCGAGCAACGACAGCGCCGCATTCAACCCACTCAGCCCGAACGTCACCACCAGCACGACCAGGATCTCGAGCCGAATCCCCAGCCGCTCCCGATCGGTCGGCTCGGGCTCGTCCCACCCGGAACCGGTCTCAGCACGCATGCGTCCGAATCTATTGCCCGTGTCGCTCCGGTGGGTGCTGTGCGTGTCGCGTCGCGTTGATCAGCGGTTCGAGGTGCCGACTGCACCGCCGTCGATTGGGCTTGTTCGCCGCCGGGGTGGCCTGCTGTGTGCCCCGTTTGTTGCTGCGGACTCATCGCTGGCTGTTCGGATTCAGTCGTCGCGATCTCGGCACCTGTTGTCACAGGCTGCGGCGGCGACATTGCGGCCGCCCGGATGGTGGTCCCGTTTGATCGGCGGTTCGCGGTGCCGCAGCGAATCTGCGATGCCATCTGCATCGTCGGCGGTTCGAGATCGGTTGCTCTTGCCGCCGGGTGGCTTGCCGTTCTCGCCTCACGGGCGAGGTACGACGCTGTGGCCGCACCGGATGGTGGCCCGGTCCGGTGCGGCCGCTGGGTTGGTTCGCGTTTGCTCGGCGAGGTGCGTCGCTGCTGACGGTCGAGGCAAACGATCTTTGCTGCGCTGCACCGGGCGGGACGGGTTGCGCTGCACCGGGTTTCGGTGCCTACCGCAGGTCCGCGATCCGCATCAGATGCGGCGAAGGCCGTTCAGGAAGGGGCAGCCTGCGAGGGTGCGGACGGCGCGGCTGAGGGATTCGATGTCGTCGGCGGGGGAGTTGAAGGGGAGGCGGAAGTCGTGGTCGCCGTCGTGGCCTTCGATGCGCAGGGTCACGCCGTAGCGGTCGATGGCCAGTGGGTGCACCGTGCCGGTCTGCAGGCGCGGCGGGAGGTGCCGGGCGAGTAGGGCGATGATGTCGGCGTGGTCGGCATCCATATGCTGCAGCCAGGCAGATTCCAGTGCGCAGAACGGATCCGGTTGGGCCAGTCGGAGTTCGTCGACGCAGACGGATTCGGCGCCGGTCGAGTCGGCCACCACCGCGGAGTTGATCACCACACGCAACAGGGTCGCGCTGTGGCCGACATCGAGCAGGTCGGGATGCGGATGATCCTTGGCGACCTCGGTGGCCAGCGCCCGCAGTGCCTGCGTCGGCACCGCCCGCACCCACCCGCGCAGCCACACCAGCGCCCGCACCGGCTCCCGCAGTGGCAGCGGCGCATGATCGGTCAGCTCCAGCACTGCCGGCGCACCGCTTTCCCCCGAATTCCCGGCCAATACCGCCGCCATGGACGCGGTCGGCACCGCGATCACCGCATCCCCGCACTGGCGCACGTGATGCACCGAAATCGGCGTCGGATCAATACCCGGCATCGCCAACACCGCCTGCTCCGCATGGGCGCACGCACTCCGAACCCGCTCAGCGGTTGATGGTGCGACAGTCGGCTTCAGCATGCAGACCTCCATACGAGTCACGCGGTGCAATTAGGTTACCCTAAGCTAAGTCACGCTGTCGCTTTCCGCAACGGTTCCCTCTCCCGAATCCCGACAATTCCCGCCCTATCACCCGACCCGAGTGGGGCCGTAGGGCGGCGTGGTTACGGTGGACGTATGGCGGATGGAGTGCAGGCGGCGCATGGGGTGGCGGGAGAGCCGGTGTTGCTTTCGTTGGCGGCGCCGTCGGCGGCGCGGCGGAGTTTGGATGAGGGGCTGGTGCGGGCGGTGGGGACCGGGGCGGCCGGCGTTCGGATTCTCGACGCGGACGTGAGCGATGCGGAGATCGCCGGTTTTCTGGTCGATGTTGCGCACTCGGATGGCGGGTTCATTGCGCGCACGTCCGATGGGCAGCGCGCGCTGGCTATCGTCGCGGGAACGGTTGCGGCGTTGTGCGGTGAGGATATTCGGGCCGCGTTGGCTCGGCCCGATATCGCCTATCTGACCTCGTTGAAGCCGCCGGCGGTCGAGGCTGCGCGCAGCGTGTTGCTGGCGATCGAATCCGATGCGCCCGACGATCTAGCTGGAACTCTGAGCATCCTCCGCGCACGCAAGTAATGTCGTAACCGTGCCGCGAATCGCGTACTTCGGGCCGTCCGGAACCTTTACCGAGATGGCCCTCGCCAAGCTCGAGTCCTCGCAAGCCTTCGACGGACCGGTCGAGCGGATTGCCGCGCCCAGCCAAGGCGCGGCGCTCGACCTCATCCGGTCCGGTGACGTCGAGGGTGCCGTCGTGCCGATCGAGAGTTCGGTCGAGGGCTCCATCTCGTCGACCCTGGACTCGCTGGCCATCGGTCCGCGGCTGCAGATCATCGCCGAAACCGAGCTCGAGGTGAGCTTTGCGATCCTGGCCAGGCGGGGGACGGAGCTGGCGGATATTCGCGCCCTGGCCGCCTATCCGGTCGCCGGGGCGCAGGTGCGGCTGTGGATATCGCGCACACTGCCGAATGTCGAGATGTACACCTCGGCCTCGAATGCGGCAGCGGCCGAGGACGTCGCGGCCGGTCGTGCCGACGCCGCCGTCTCCACCGCACTGGCCGGAGAACGCCTCGGTCTGACGGCGCTGGCGTCGGGTGTCGCCGACCACGACCAGGCGATCACCCGCTTCGTGCTGGTGACCCGTCCCCGGGTCGCGCCGTCCGCAACCGGTGCGGACCGCACCTCGATCGTGCTCGAGCTACCCAACGAACCGGGCTCGCTCATGCGCGCATTCGCCGAATTCGCCACCCGTGGCATCGATCTCACCAGAATCGAATCTCGGCCCACGCGAACAGGTATGGGCACCTATCGCTTCTACCTCGACTGCGTCGGGCATATCGACGACACCGCGGTCGCCGAGGCACTCAAGGCATTGCACCGCACGGCGCGGATCCGTTTCCTCGGTTCCTGGCCCGCGACCTCGGCGACCGGAACCCCACCGCCCTCGGATGAACCGGCCGCCGAGTGGCTGACCCAATTGCGTAAGGGGGTGGCCGACCTATGACCGGCAGACTGATACTCGTTCGCCACGGCGAGACCGAAGGCAACGTAGCCAAAATCTTGGACACCCGTATCCCCGGCCTACCGCTCACCGAACGCGGTGCGGCCCAAGCGAAAACATTCGGCTCGAGTCTGTTGAGACCGCCGAAGGCACTGTTCTGCTCAGCCGCGCTGCGCGCCCGACAGACCGCCGGATACATCGAAGCGGCAACCGGCGTACCGGTCGAGGTGCTCGATGACATTCACGAAGTTCAGGTCGGCGAGATGGAGGGTCTGAACACCGAGGAAGCCCACGCGTCCTTCCAGCGGATCTACCGCGCCTGGCACGAAGGCGATCTCGCCGAACGCGTCCCCGGCGGCGAATCCGGATATGACGTCCTGGCCCGCTTCCTACCGGTTGTCGAGGACCTGCGCACCAAATACCTGGCCGACGGCAGCGACGGCGACATCCTGGTGGTCAGCCACGGTGCCGCGATGCGCTTGGTCTCCCGGAACCTCAGTGGTGTGGCACCGCCTTTCACCACCAACAACCACCTCGACAACACCGAAACCATCGAACTCGTCCCCCGCCCCGTTGGCGGCTGGGAATGCATCCGTTGGGGCCGCTTCACGCCACCCTTCGCCTACGAAGTTTCCCCTACCGCCGATGACCCGATGGGCTGAATCCCCTTGGGGCACAATGCTCCCCGCTCGCCTTCGTGTTATCGGCCAGCCTCGATATCCGAGCGGAGCTCGAGCAGATTCGCCTTCTCGGCGACGAGTCGTTCGATGGCGGTGTCCAATTGGCGTGTGCGCTCATCGATTTGCTGCAGCACGGCTTCACGATCGTCCTCGGATGCACTGGACGGGGCGGTGCACGCAATGTGCAACATCGTGTAGGACTCGGTCAGCGACAGTCCCGATGCCAGCAAGCAGCGAATATCCTTCACGGTCTTGACATCCTCGGGGCGGTAATGCCGATAGCCGTTGGGATCCCGCCGAGGCGAGAGGATACCGGCGGCCTCGTAATGACGGAGCATCCGAGGGCTCGCGCCGGTGATTCGACTCAGATCGCTGATCCGCACCCGGCAAACTCCTTGACATTGACGTTAGTGTCATACTTTAGCTTGGCCATATGACGAACGAAGACGGTCGGCCGAGCGTCGTACTAGTTGTTGCGCACCCGGATCACGACTCCGCTACCTGGGCCATTGCCAGAGAAGTTGAACAAGGCATCCAGGCGGATGGAAACACCACTGCCACAACACATGATCTGACAAAGTCGGGATTCGATCCCATCTTCGGCAAGCAGGATCTGGCGGTGCACCGGCTACGGGGCGAGGTTCCCGCCGATGTCAGGCGTGAGCAGGAATTGCTCGACTCGGCCGATGCAATCGCTCTCCTCTTCCCGGTGCACTGGTGGTCGATGCCAGCCTTGGCCAAAGGATGGATAGACCGCGTATTCGCCAGAGGCTGGGCCTACGACACCAGCTCGGAAAGCGGTCAGAGTGCAATAAGAGCTTTGCATTTCATCGCAGTTGCCGGTCTCGATGAAGGCACTTACGACCGGCGCCGATACAAGGAGGCGATGACGACCCAGATGGTGCACGGCGTTGCCGGATACTGTGGGATAGCCGAGTCATCCATCAAGTTTCTCTACGGCACCGAGACCGACGACCCGCGAGTTCACGAACAGTTGATCGACCAGGCATACCGGATCGGTGCCGATCTGGCGCAGCGGGCGCAATCGGCTCGAGATCAGGAAGCGGCATAGCGGGCATTACTTCCCAGCGGATGCGCCCTCATTTTAACGTCGGACTTCTCGGAAACTCTTCCCGCTCCGGCAAGGAATGAATCAGATCCTCCACGGCGGCGCGCAGGCGGGCGGGCGTACCGCTGGCCAGTGACGACCACTTGGTGCCGTCGTCGGCGACACTCGCCGTCGAGATGAATCGCCCGTTGCGCGTGTTGAACACGGCGATGTGCTTGTCGACGATGTCGCGGGTGCCGTCTCCGTACAGCACGGCGCTGATCTGCGCATGCGAATGGATTTCGACCACGGCCGAGGCGAGGGTTTGCGCGTCTTGGGCGGGATTGCCGACCTTTGCCAGTCTTTCGGCGGTGGCACTGGCATCGCCGAGGTCCTCGAAGATCGTGGCAAGCTCCTCGGTCGGTGCGTTCATGCCGTAGAGCTCGAGTGGCGCAGCCGTGCCGAGCGCCGCTATCACGGTGCCGGCCAGGTCGATTCCCACTTCGTCGATCACATACGAGTCCTGCCCGCGAAGGGCGACGACGGAAATGTCGTCGCTCTTCGCCAGGCAGAAACGACTCACGTACCCCTCGACGATCAGCCGCATGGTGACAATCCAGTGCGGCCGGTTCAGCACCCGCAGCCGGTCCTCCAAGTCGGGCTGAACCATGTTGTCGATCAGCAGGTCTCGTTGTTCGAGCGACTCGGCCGCGTCGGCCATTGCTGCCTGATGCGCGGGCACGCTGTCGAAGCGGGCGTATGCGTTCAGCACAACCGGAAGGTCATCGAGATCCAGCTTCTCGCGGAGAAACTGGATCTCGTCGCGCGACAGCACAACCGCCTCGAGTGCGGACGACCCACCACTGGTACCGAGGACGGTCACCCAACCGTCCCGGCATTGGCGCCGATCACCCCGTCGGCGGCGAAGCGGCCGTCGGTGAAGTGATCGGACCGCAGGTCGACCTTGCTGTCGTGCTCGTCCTCGTCGTCCTCGGCGCCCCGGGCCTGGTTCCCCAGCAGCGGGTTGCCCGCGCTGCTGTTGCTCGACCGGGCCGGTGCGGCTTCGACAGATGCGACCGTCTCGGGTGCCGATGTCGCGGTGTTGCCGCCGATGACGCTGCCCCAGCCTTCCGGCAGTTTGAGCTGGGTGCCGCCGACACCGGCGGAGGTTCCGGAGAACGAGACCGCACGGGTCGCGGCCGCACTGCCCGCCGCGGCCATCGCGCCACCCATCGCCATCGGGGCCATCGTGGTCATCGGCGTGCTTGCCGCGGCGGTGACAGCATTGGTCGCCACACTGCCGACCGTGGACACACCGGTGCTGACCACCGAACCGACTGCTTGTGCGGCCTGCGTAGCGGCACTGGCCACACCCGGGTTGGATACGAACGCCTGCACGGCGGCGACCGCCGTCGAGATCGGGTCGGTGGGCGCTCCGAACGCGGCATCGGCGTTCCCGCTCGGCTCGGCCTGGCCCGCGCCCGCCGCGATCGGCGGCGGCATCATGAACTCGGCGGGTGTGGCCACCATCGCCGAGGTCGCCGCCTCATAGGTCTCCATTACCAGCGCCGCGCGCAGATCCATGGCGTGCCTGGCGACCTCGGCGGCCTCATAGGCACCGCTGACGGCGCCGGCCGGGTTCGCCGAGGCGGCCAGTGCGGTATTGACGGCCGCGATCTCGGGCGGACTCGGCATCGCGAGCGCGGCAACGCCGTAAGCGATGACGTTCGCCGCGGCCTTACCGCCCATCGCCGCGGCCTGCACGCCCTGCTGCTCGGACCAGCCGAGGAATCCGGTCAGCTTACCGAGTGCGGCGATACCGTTGATGCCCTGCATGCCGACGCCGAGCTCGGCCATGACGCGGGCAACGGTGGTCGTCGCGTCGACCCAGGCGGCGGTGAGTGCACCCCACGCGGTAGCGGCGGCCGAAATCGGGATCGCGTGTGCGCCCGCGTGAAGGGTGGCCGAGTTGACTTCGGATGGCCGGGCGACCCACAGGACCCCGGTGACTCCTGCAACCATGCTTTAACTCCCCTGAATGTCTGAATGGTGGTTGAGGATAACCGTGCGGACTAGACCTGAATAGCGTTGACTCCGGCGGCGCGTACGACGTCGCCGGCGATGTGCTGGGCCAGCTGCATACGCAGTGTCTGGGCAGCATGGTGCAGTTCGAGAATGCCCTGCGCTATGGAATGATCGTGGGTCACCGCGCCCTGGTTGAAGTGGCTGGCGGATACGATCGACACTTCTTCGGCACCGGACGGAATCACGTGCGTCGCCGGCGCGGTGATCATGGACGCTGCGGAAAGCCGCTCGGCGACCAGATCGAGTTCGGCCGCGGCCGCGAGAATGGCCTCCGGCGAGATCAGTACATGTCCAACCATGACTCGACTCCTTCTAGTGGCTGTGGGGCGGAACCACGAGAATTCCCCCTTCGAGTGATAGGACGCGACAGCAACGCGATCGGTTCCATCGAATCCCCAAGTTTCTTACGGTCATCCGTGCTGGTTTCGCGCTCGTCGAGCCGAGCCCGAAATACAGCTTGGATAAGACTAGCCCCATCCCAGCTCATGCAACCGGTCTTCGTCAATGCCGAAATAGTGTGCAATCTCATGGATCACAGTGATCGCGACCTCCTCGACGACCTCGCGCTCATCGTCGCAGACGTCGAGAATCGCCTCGCGATAGATGGTTACGGTGTCGGGTAGCGAGCCACCGTAGTGACTGTCGCGTTCGGTCAACGCGATTCCGTGATAGAGCCCGAGCAGATGTGGATCCTCCGGATTGCGCGGTTCGATCAGCACGACCACATTGTCGATGGCGCGGGCCAACTCCGGCGGAATGAGATCGAGTGCATCGCCGACCAGCTCCTCGAACCGGTCCGCGGACATGGTCACCGCCATCAGCGCGGTTGCGGCTGTGGTGGCAGCGGTGCGGCGCCGGGCAGCGGGGCGGGCGTGGAGCGTCCGGAATTCGGCGGCGGCACCGGAGCCTGGCCGTTGATCAGGATGTCGCCCTTCGCCGATCCGGTGATCGGTGCGAAACCCTCACGGTCGGTGCCCTTTCCGATCATGCAGTCCAATTTGCGGCTGCCCGCCAGCCAGCTGCGCGCGTCGAGGTAGTCGAAGAACAGCGTCAGCGTCTTATTGCGCACCGCGTCGGGTGAGCCGAGGTAGTCGTTGGCCGCCCTGGCGCACTCGTCCTCCATGAACTTGTCCTGGTCGTCCTTGGTGGGCGGGCCGCCGGAAAAGTGCTGGCCGAGGTCGACGGTGGACACGATCTCGACGGCATGCGCCTGCGCGCAATCCACCGGATCGGTGGGCAGGTTCTGATTGATGCCCAGGCAGGTGCCGGGCTCGAAGACCTTCGACTGATCGTGCTCGGTAGCGGCGCCGGTGGTCGGCAGCGGAGTGCCGGTGCTACCGGAGAACTGGAGTCCGCAGCGCAGTATTCGATCGCCGTGCTTCCACCCGTCCGGACTCGGGTACATCAGGCCGACGACATAGCGGCCGCGCGGATCGAACTTGCCGTTCAGATACTGCTCGACGGCCGGGTTGCAGTGCTCTTCCTTGAGTTCGGTCAGCCGCAGCGAGTCCGGAAAGCGTGAGCCGGGACCGAATTCCACGCCGGGATATTTGGTCATATCGACATCGGCCGCGACCTCGAACAGATGCTTGTTCGAACAGGCGACCTTCACCAGATCGCCGCGGTCCTGTTTGCTCCAGCTGAGGCAGTCGCCCCTGGCCGCGGTGCCGAACTCCTTGTCCAGGGCGGTCTGGCCGGGCGAACCGGGATTGTGCGCCTCCAGACCCTTGTCGTTGTCGTAGCCGGTGATGAACAGACCGACCAGCGAGATGATGACGGCGCCGGCCGCCGCCGCGAGCAATACCCAACGCAGCTTCGGCGCGGACAGATGCAGCTTGCCGTCGGCGACGGCGTCGCGGTCGATGATCACCGACTGCGGGAACGATTCCACGCGCGACGACTCGCCCGAGGGCGGCCCGGATTCGCGCGGGTCCTTGGTCACATCATCAGCAGACATCGCGACCCATCATGTCAGCGTCTGATCGCTGGTGCCACGACCTGGCCGAATCGATCCGAAGCGCCCCGGTCGTACCTATGCGCGGTGCGTCATCCGCGGAACGCGGACAGGAACAGGCCGGGCAACCGCGCCGGATTGGCGGTCGCGTAGAACTCGGTCAGCTTGCGTCCTGTCGCGGCCGCGGTCGCATTGTCGACGAACCACGGCGGCTTCGGCGACAGCGCCAGTTCGCCGCGCAGCAGCGACCGGGGCAACGGCCGGAACGGTCCGCGCACCACCGTGCGCTCCACATCGTCGAGCAGGAAGGCGTTGTGCACCACGCCGATTCCGCTCTGCACGTCATCCAGGGTGTGGCCGGGATATGCGCCCCAGGACGCGCGCGGGGCCAGGAAGGCCAGTGCGGTCCAGGCATTCACCGCGATGGCGCCGTAGCGCAGCCGTTCGACGGCGCGATCGAAGGCGATGCCGAACCGTTTGATGGTGCTCGGGTGCGCGATCACGTTGACACCGAGTGTCCCGATCACCTCGTCGTTCGCGAAATCGACCGCGCGCTGCAGGAATTCACCGCCGGTATACGGCAGTTCGACCACACCGAGCACCGGCGAGAAGTATTCGGTGCGCAGCAGCGGCGTTTCGGTCGACGGGAGATTTTCCACGAGTACGCGTTCGCGATCCGGCCCGAGCCGCTCGGCCTCCGGATAGGAATCCAGTGCGGCGGCGACCTGATCGTCGCTGCCCGGGTAGTAGGCCCGGCGCTGTGGCGCGCGCTCGATCGCGTCCCGAAGCTCTGCGAGGAACCGCTCTTTCTGCGGCCACTCCGCACTGACCACCACCGCCTGGGTGGCGACGCAGTTGTAGCCGCCGTTGTGCAGCCGCTGGGTCGCGACGTGCTCGGCCTGGAAGCGCAGGTCGGCGTCCTCCCATTCGCCGGGCACCACGATGGTCGGCGAGACGCCGCCGAGTTCGCTGGTGATCGGCTTGTCCAGCAGTGGCCGGCCCGCGGCCTTGCCGTCCGGACCCCAGACGATCGCGTCGTGGGTTCGCATACTGCCGGTCATGTGCACGTGCGTGACGTCGCCGTGGTGCACCAGGTGCCCGCCCGCCTCGGCCCCACCGGTCAGTATCCGCAGTACACCGAGCTCGATCAGCGGTGCGAAGACCATCTCGTACACCGTGAACAGCGGATCGGTGATCGGATTCAACTTGAGCGCCACGACGCGGTTGTGGGCGTAGAGCTCGTACAGCACGTCCAGTGGGGGAATGGAGGTGATATTGCCCGCGCCGAGGACCGCGCCGACGCCGCCGGTCGCGGTGGGATCGAGCTGGGCGAGTCCGGCGCGTCGGCGGGCGGTATCGGCGTCGACGCCGGGACGCAGCCACACTTCGCCGTGGAAGCCGCTGAGCAGCAGCCGGTCGTAGAAGTCGAGCGGCAGGATCGGCACGGCGACCCGGTCGCCCGGTGCCTCGGCCAATGCGACCCCGTCGAGCGGACTGCGCCCTTCCTCCAGCGCCGAGAGTGTGGCCGACAGTGCGGCGGTGGCCTGCAGCAGTGTCATCGGACCCGACATCCACTCCTCACCGACCAACGGCGAGTCCGGATCCAGGCCCTTGATGGTGCGTGCGGCCCGCACCCATTCGTGGGAGAAGCGGCCGGTACGGGTGTGGATATCGTCGAGAAGTTCGCGGCGTCGCCGCAGCGGGGTGTGCGCCCACGTTTTCTCACCCGCGACCAGATCGGCCACTGCGTTGTCGATAGCGGTTTCGTCGAAAGTTGTGCCCACAAGCCAACTATGCGCGCCTACATCGCGGCACGGTCCGCATCCTGGGATATCGGCGTGAAACAGCAATATCGCGACCATTAGGCTGGTCACCCATGATCGACCTCCGATTCCTGCGGGACAACCCCGACGCGGTCCGCGCCTCGCAGCGCGCTCGCGGCGAAGACCCCGCCCTCGTCGACGCCCTGCTCGAGGCGGACGCGGCGCGCCGTGCGGCGGTGGCCAACGCCGATAACCTGCGCGCCGAGCACAAGGCGATGGGCAAGCTGATCGGCAAGGCGAAGCCGGAGGAGCGGTCCGTCCTGCTGGAACAGGCGCAGGAGATGTCGGCGAAGGTCAAGGAGGCCGAGGCCGCGCAGCACGCCGCCGACGCCGATATGGACACCGCGCACCGTGCCATCTCGAACGTGGTCCAGGAAGGCGCCCCGGCGGGCGGCGAGGACGATTACATCGTGCTCGAGACCATCGGCACGCCAAGGGAATTCGACTTCGAGCCCAAGGACCATGTGGAGCTCGGCGAATCGCTCGGTCTGTTCGATATGGAACGCGGCGCGAAGGTTTCGGGCGCGCGCTTCTACTTCATGACCGGTTACGGAGCGCTGCTGCAGCTCGGTCTGTTGCAACTCGCCGCGCAAAAGGCGGTGGCCAACGGGTTCACCATGATGATTCCGCCGGTGCTGGTGCGCCCGGAGATCATGGCCGGTACCGGATTCCTCGGCCAGCACAGCGCCGAGGTCTATCACCTCGAGGAGGACGAGCTGTACCTGGTCGGCACCTCGGAGGTGCCGCTGGCGGGCTACCACTCGGACGAGATCCTGGACCTGAGCGCCGGCCCGAAGCGCTATGCGGGCTGGTCGTCGTGTTTCCGGCGCGAGGCGGGCAGCTACGGCAAGGACACCCGTGGCATCATCCGGGTGCACCAATTCGACAAGATCGAAATGTTCGTGTTCACCACGCCCGAGGAGGCCGCGGCCGAGCACAAACGTCTCCTCGCCTGGGAGCAGGACATGCTCGCGGCCGTCGAGGTGCCTTATCGAATTATCGATGTCGCCGCGGGCGATCTGGGCAGTTCGGCCGCGCGCAAATTCGACTGCGAGGCTTGGGTGCCCACCCAGCAGACCTACCGCGAACTCACCTCGACCTCGAACTGCACCACCTTCCAGGCCCGCCGCCTCGCCGTCCGCTATCGCGACGAGAACGGAAAGCCGCAGATCGCAGCCACTTTGAACGGGACGCTCGCGACCACCCGCTGGATTGTGGCGATCCTGGAGAACAATCAGCAGGCCGATGGTTCTGTCCGGGTGCCCGCCGCGCTGGTACCGTTTGTCGGTACCGAGGTGCTGACACCACTGCGATAAAACACGTCGAAATAGCCCGTCCCACATTGCCTGCAGGTAAATAGCTAGGGGTTCGCCATGCCGGATTCACAGGATGTGGCAACTGTCGGTAATTTCTATGTCTAGGCTATTCCCCGTGCGAGGAATCGGGTCTCGCGGCGATACTCGAACCCGGGTGCGGGCCGCGTCTGCGTTGGCGACGGCAATGGTCATGTCCCGGACCACCGGTGCCTTCTACGTCATGGGGGGCGCGCTCGGCCTGCTGATCACGGGAATCGCCCCGGGCAGCGAAGGCAATCGAGCACTGGTGGGTACCGCCGCCGCGGTGGCGCTGCTGCTCGGACTCAGCCTGCTCGGCTGGGGTCCGCGGTTGCCCCATGGGATTCACCATGGTTATGTCGCGATTGCGACGGTATTGGTGACAATCGCGGTATACGCGTTCCCGAATACCGTCGGCGCGATCAGTCTCGCCTCCTTCTATGTATTCGTGGCCTGTGATGCCGCATTGTTCTTCGCATGGCCGCAGGCATTCGCGCACATAGCGTTCGCTATGGCCATGTGCCTGTGGGTGATGCCGATGCGGCCGGTGCATCCCACATTGCCGTGGTGGTCCGGGTTGATTCCGGCCGGTGTGACGTTCGGAGTCGGCGTCGTGGTCGGCATCCTGACCCGAATGGCGTCCGAGGCCGATATCGATGTGCTCACCGGACTGCTCAACCGGCGCGGTTTCGACCGGGCGCTGAACGGCGCGATCGAAACCGCCACCCGCACCGGTCAGGGGTTGGCGCTGGTGTTGGTCGACCTCGACCGCTTCCAGAAGATCAACGACCACCTCGGCCATCGCGCGGGCGATGCGGTGTTGCAGCGGGTCGCCGATACCTGGTCGAAATTGCTCGCGCCCGATCAGCGACTCGCTCGCTACGGCGGTGACGCCTTCGCGCTGCTGCTGCCGAATACCACCGAGCAGGCGGCGATTCTGCTGACCGAGCAGTTGCGGGCATCGGTGACCACCGGGTGTTCGGCCGGTGTCACCTCGTGGCAGCCGGGTGAGTCGGGTTCGCTGCTGGTGAGTCGGGCTGATGTCGGTCTGTACCGGGCCAAGCAGGCGGGGCGTAACCGGACGGTGCTGGAGTCGTCGCGGCAGTTGCCGCTGGCGGTCGAGTTGCGCGAGGCGATCGACCGTGGCGCGCTCGACGTGCACTACCAGCCGATCGTCAGCCTGACCGAGGGCGGCGGTAAGGCGGTCGGTGTCGAGGCGCTGCTGCGCTGGTCGTCGAGTGCGCAGCCGGATGTCACCACCGAGGGGCTGATCCGGGTTGCCGAGGAATACGACCTCATCTCCGATCTGGACGAGCTGGTACTGCGCCGGGCCTGTGCGGACGCGGCTCGCTTGCAGGAGACCTTCGCGCAACTGGATCTGACGCTGAACGTCAATGTCAGCGGCCTGGAACTGGCCGAGACCGGTTATGCGGACCGCGTCGCCAATATCCTGGCGAGCACCGGCTGGCCCGCCGACCAACTGGTGCTCGAGGTGACCGAGAGCGAGCTGGCGGCCGAATCCCAGACGGCCATCGGCAATCTGCACATCCTGCGCGAGCGTGGCGTGCGCATCGCGATCGACGACTTCGGCACGGGCTACTCCTCGCTGAGCCGCCTGGCCACCCTGCCCAGCGACATCCTCAAGGTCGACCAGTCCTTCGTCGCCGCGATCCGTTCGGACTCGCCCGCGCCGCCGCTGCTCGGCGTGATCGCCGCACTGAGCAGTGCACTGGACCTGCAGGTGATCGCCGAGGGCGTGGAGACCGAATATCAGGCTGCGGTGCTGACCGAACTCGGTTTCGCGCTGGCCCAGGGCTATCACTACAGCGATTCGCATCCGGTCTCGGAACTGATCACCGATCTGAACGAGCATCAGGGTCGGGTCGGCCCCGGACTCGACGATCGGGAACTCGGCGATGGGGACCTCCATACCGCCAACGGGTGGTTGCCGCTCGGTTGAGCACTGCCGAAGCGTGGCGACCTTTCGGACTCGCGCTCGTTGTGTTCGTCGACAAGAGGTCGAGGGCGGGCTGTTCGTGCGGTGGCGTCCGGAAAATCGCTTGACGGGCTCGGGGGCAGGTCGCCAGGCTGGCGGTATGCGTTTGCTTATTTATGGCTATTGAGCCGATAGGTCGCGGGCCGGCGGGATCGGTCTGCGCGCGCTTACGGCGCGCGCGGTGCTCTTCAAGGGCATCGGTGATCTCATTCCGCTATATGCGCTGTACGCGGTGCTGTTCGCCGATCATGGATTGAGTACCGGGCAGATCTCTTCGCTGCTGGCGATGTGGTCGGCGACCGCGTTCCTGCTCGAGGTGCCATCGGGTGCCTGGGCCGATACGGTGTCACGGCGTGGGCTGCTCGTAACGAGCGGTGTGCTGCTGACCGCCGGTTTCGCCTGCTGGACTGTGCTGCCGACTTACCTGGGTTTCGCGGCTGGCTTCGTGCTGTGGGGGACCTCGGGCGCGCTGGTGTCCGGGACGTTCGAGGCATTGCTCTACGACGAACTCGTCGCCCGGAATGAGCAGCGGGCGTATCCGCGCATCATCGGTTATGCCAGGGCGGCATCCGAAACCGCGATCGTGATCGCGATCCTCGCCGCCACACCGTTGTATATCTGGGGCGGCTATCCGTTGCTCGGCTGGTGCAGTGTGGCGTTCGCGGCGGTGCACACTCTGGTCGGGCTGTCGTTGCCGAGCGCGCCGAAGGCTGTGTCGGCTGCGGCGGTCGAGGACCTCGAAGACGAGGACAATTCGGCCGGTTCATCCGAGCCGGCTCGAATGTCGGTCGGTGCGGTGGCGCAGGAGCCGAGCACCTCCCGGTCTGTCTCCCCTGCTGGGCAATTGGACACCGGGTGCGACGGTGCGCGGGAACCGAATGCTCACCGCGCGGTGGACAGCGGACACGCGGCGGCAGTTGGTGCGGGCAGGCGGGCTGCCCCGTCGTCGGCTGGTGGTGATGCCGGTGCAGGCGAGTGTGCTGTCGCGGCAGACGGGTTCGGCACCGAGCTGGACGGTCAAGTGGCCGTGGCAGGCGGCGTCTTGTGCCCGGCGACGGACAACGCCGACATCTCCGTGTCGATATCGACAGAATCACGGCCGTTCGCGACGTATCTGAACATGCTGCGAACCGGTGTGGGGGAGGCGATTCGGGTGCGTGCCGTGCGTAATTGCGTGGCATTGGGGGCACTGCTGTTCGGGGTCACAGCCTTCGATGAGTACTTCGCATTGCTCGCCCAGGAGGTCGGGGTGAAGACGGCAGTGGTGCCGGTGCTGGTCGGTATTACGGTTGTCGGTTCGCTGGTGGGTTCGGTGTCGGCCGGGCGCACCGAGGGCATGTCGGCGCGCGCCATCGCGATCGCGGTGGGGCTGGGTGGTGTGCTGTTCGTCGGCGGCGCGGTGGTCGCCGGTCTCGCCGTCCGCTGGCCGGGTGCGGTGTATGTGCTTGCGGGCGTGGGGTTTACGGCGATCGGTGTTTCCTACGGCATCGTCTACAACGCCAGTGTTGTGGCGGGGGCTCGGTTGCAGGACGCCATCGAAGGTCCGGCACGGGCGACGGTCACCTCGGTGTCCGGTCTCGCTGCGGAGGTCGTCGCACTGGCGGTCTTCGGGTTCGCCGCCATCGCCACGTTGTGGCTGTCGATGTCGACGACGGTCGCGCTGCTGGGCGCTTCCATGCTCGCTATCGCCCTGTTGATTCCGTCCTCGCTACCGCGTCGTGCGTCCGATCGGTGAGGCGATGGGCTGTCAGCCGCGGGGCGCTTCGATGAGATGGGTCGCCGTCAGCAGGAATTGATCGGTCGAGCGGTCGATCAGCGTGTCGCGGGATATCGCGAGGGTGCCGGCCAGCCAGCTGTTGGTGGTCTCCCATAGCCCGCCGAGCAGGTGGGTGGCGGCGAATTCGGCTTGGTCACCGGCACTTTCGACGATATCGGCACCGATCTCCTCGGCGTAGACCGCCATCATGATGCCCGCGAACGAGCGCATCACCTCGGCCCGGCGCATGAGCAGCGCCGGATTCAGCTGCGCCTCGACGGTGACGATGCGGGCCTTGCGCGGATCGTCGGCGATCAGGTCGACGGCCGCGGCGATGGCTGCTCGGGTTTTGCCGCGGATGTCGGCGTCGATCCGCATGAATGCGGTGACCACGGCCTGGCCGATTTCGTCGACGATGCGCTCGAACAACTCGGTGAACACGGTGTCGAGGTCGCTGAAGCTCTCGTAGTAGTAGCGCTCGGAGAGTTTGGCGTGGGTGCACAGTCCGGAGACAGTGAGCTTGGCGAATCCCGAGGTCCCGATGATTTCCAGCGCGGCGTCCAGCAGTGCGGCGCGGCGACGGGCGCGGCGCTGTTCGATCGGTATGCCGCCGTAGGACCGCGAGGTAGTAGCCATCGCGCTCCATTCTGGCATAGTTCCTTGCCAGATATCCGAATTTGTGAGACGGTCTTGTCAGAATGTGCTCGACCCGGGCGCGAACCTCTCTTGCGATGGGTGAAATGCAATGACGCATGACAACCAGTTCCTGCCCACTCCGCCGCTGTTCACGGAGTTCCCGTTCCGGTACGCGGTGCCGGTGCTGGCGCCCGGCGATCTGCGCTGCACCGCGGCGCAGCGGGATTCGTTCCGCCGGTTCACGCAGGTCGGGGATCCGCTCGCGGACGATGTGGTCGCGATGTTCAAGCGGCTTCCGGTCGGCGAGGGTCGGCGGATGTTCGAGATGGCCGTGGAGCGCGGAATCGATGCGGTGCCGAATGCGCCCGCCGAGTTGACGGCATTCTTCGGTCAGGTCGAGACCGACCCGTACTGGCTGGACCGCACCAAGATCGACCGCGGTGCCCGGGTCGTGGAACGCACCAGCGTCTGGGGTGGCATCGCGATGGGCATGTTCGCGCTGATGGGCGGCTATCTGGCCTCCCGCGCGGATAAGACCCTGGTCGGCACCGGCGACCTCGACGCCATGGCGCCGCGCCGCCTGGCCGAAACCACCCAGTGGTGGCTGGACGTCACGACTCCCGGTGGGCTGCAACGCAATCAGGTCGGCTACAAGAGTGTGCTGCGGGTGCGGCTGATGCACGCGCTGGTCCGGGCGGGCATGAATCGACGCCCGGATTGGGATTACGAAGCCTGGGACCACCCGGTGAACCAGGTGCTCACCGTCGGCACCCTCGGGCTGTTCTCGATGGCGAATCTCGTTGGTGCACAGGCGCTCGGCCTGCGTTTCTCGGCGCAGGAGAAGGATGCCGTATTCCAGCTCTGGCGCTACGTCGGCTTCCTGCTCGGCATCGACGCCGAAATCCTGCCGACCAATGAAACCGATACCTGGCGCGCTTTCTGGATCCTCGCCGATACCGAATTCATCCCGGACGAGGACTCTCGCCGCCTGGCCCAAGCCTTGGTCCCGGCCGCGGGCGGCCTGTTCATCGGCACCGACACCGCAGCTCAGCGCCTGATCCGCCGCGTGATCACCAGTTATATGGTCGCCTACAGCCGAATCGTCCTCGGTCCGACCAACTCCGATTTCCTCGGCCTGGAGAACAGCAGATTCTTCCAGAGCGCCGTCATGGCCACCGCGGTCGTCAACGGCGCCATAGAAGTTCCCCGCCGAATCATCCCGGGCGCTACCCGCCTCCACGAACGCCTGGGTGCCCGCATCCGCGCCCGCTTGGTCCGCGGCTCTATAGCTCGCAACGGCGGCGACCGCACCTACGCTCGTCACGACACATACGCCGCCCGCACCACCTTGCGCGCCGGGTAACAGATGGCCTGTGCTTGCCGTGCGCCTCGGCTCGCATGGCCGCTCGGCTGGTCGGTGGAGCGGGTCTGTTGGTGGTTGTCGCTGGTCGACTCGGTCGATCGCGCAGCAGCCAGAAGCACATCGGACGAACACCCTTCGGCCAACTTGCATCGAGGGTGACCGGCCATTCTGCGGCGAATTCGGCGCTGTGATCTCCGGCGATGGGTGTCCGAGTCGGCTGGTGCTCGAAGCGCCGCGTTGTGGCTCGGTCGAGGATTGCGGGGGTGACGGTACGGTGCGGGGATGGTGGCGCGGGCGAAGGTGGGGTTGGCCTTCGGGTTCTGCATCGGGGTCGGGGTGGCGGTGCAGGGCCGGATCAATGGGGCGCTGGGGGCGCGGTTGCAGGATGGGATCGCGGCTGCCTGCATCAGTTTCGGCCTCGGTCTGATGGTGTTGGTGATCGCGTTCGCGGTCAGCCGACGGTTGCGGGACGGGCTGGTACGGGTGCGGCGGGCGGTAGCCGGTGGCGAGTTGCGGCCGGTGCAGTTGTTCGGTGGGCTCTGTGGTGCGTTCTTCGTTGCGTGCCAAGGACTTACCGTTGCGGCGATCGGCGTCACGGCCTTCACCGTCGCCACGGTCGGCGGTCAACTGCTGAGCAGTCTGGTGGTCGACCGGCTCGGGTTGGCGCCGAACGGCCGCACCCCGGTCACGGTTTCGCGCGTCGGTGGCGCGGCGCTGGCCATGGTCGCGGTGGTCCTCGCCGCGGTGGGAAGGTCCGGTGCGCCGGTCGGTTCCGCGGCGGTGCCCGAATGGCTGCGCACCGGCCCCACCGCTGCGCTGATCCTCTTGCCCGCGCTCGCCGGGATCGGACTGGCCTGGCAGCAGGCGGTCAACGGTCGCGTCGGCGCGGTCGGCGGCCCGTTCTCGGCCACCCTGGTGAACTTCGGCATCGGCACCGCGGCTCTGTTCGCCATCGAGGCCTGCATACTGGTCGGCACCGGTTGGCCGACCGAATTCCCCAGCGAGCCATGGCTCTATCCAGGCGGAATCATCGGCGTCGCCTTCATCGCCCTTGCCGCCGTCACCGTCCGCTGGATCGGCGTCCTGCTCCTGGGGCTGACCTCGGTGGCAGGCCAACTCCTGGCCTCGATCACCCTGGACCTCCTCACGCCAACCGGCGCCGGACTGTCACCAACCGCCGTAATCGGCTGCGCCTTGACCTTCGTCGCGGTCGTCGTCGCCACTCGTTCGCGAACCTGACCCCAGCATCCGCGCTCCAAGTTTCGGCAGGCGGTCCCTGCCTGCAGTTCCGGTGATCGAGGTGTCGATGTCCAGGGCAAAGCGCTTGCGAGGCCGAACCCAGTGGCTCGCCCTGCAATTTCGACAGGCTCAGTCGCCGACGCGTATTGCCGGAGTTCGCGGGACAGGCTCAGTCGACGCGCCGATGTGCGCGGATGACCGAGCGTGCGGGTCCGGTATCAGCATCCGCGCTCCGGCAGCGAGGGGTTGTCCCACGTGGCGCGTCATCGATGCGCCGAGAGGTCGGCCGCCGTCAGGGGTCGCGGGCCATCCCGAGTGTCTCGCGCTCGGGTCCAGCAGGCCCGGGGCATCAATGCGTCGGTACGCGAGCCATAGCGCTCTGCTCACGACGGCGATCCCAGCATCGTGAGGCTTGTATTCGGCTGGTTTCCCGGCACCGGGTCAGTTCGGTTCTCGCACTTGTGCATTAGCGGCGGGGCCTAGCGCGAGGGCATGCGGGCGAATAGGGGTCACCCAGCGACGTCACCGCAATGGTCGCCTAGAGGTCTATCTCGCGACGCTCGGATTCGTTCGGTCAGCTGCTGCCGAACCAGCCCGGGGGGAAGAACCACTGGCTCGAACCGCCGCCGAAGCCGCACTCGTCGCCATAGCCGCCCCACGGTTTGCCGTAGCCTCCGCCCCACGGATTGCCTTTCCACGGTTTGCCATGGCCGTTCCACGGTTTGCCGTCGTCGGTCCACTGGTTGCTGTAGCCGGAGTCGAAGTCGTAGTCGCAATCGGCCTGTACTACACCGGGTCGAGGCGTCGGCGCTGCCATAGCGGGAGCCGCCACTGCAATCATCGGAACCGTCATTGCCGCTCCAATGAGTGCGGCCTTCGCGAGTATTCGGCGCGTGATGTTGCCGCGCGCTTTATTGGTGCTCATGGTGCCTTCTTCCGGCGAGTCGTCGCGCGGTTCTGACTCGCAGATCGTCGAGTTCCGAAATTCCCCGACGGTCCTGATTCTAGGAGCGCACGGTAGGTCCCACCAGCACGTCAGCGCCCGAATTGCCTGGAATTTCAAAACCAGCCGACAGTCGGCACAATGCCCCGGGAGCGGGTTCAGACGAGCTTGCGCGAGCGCAGCTCATGCCCCTTGGAGGTTTTGCACCGGCCCGATTCCAGGTCCCACTGCCACCCGTGCAAATTGCAGGTGAGGTTATTTCCTTCGACCACGCCGAATTTCGACAGATCCGCCTTCAGGTGTGGGCAGCGGCGCTGGACTTCCCAGCCGGCCAATTCCGTTGAGGCGGAATCGTCGTGTGCCTCGGCGAACCAGCCGTCCGCATACGCGATCCGCTCATCGGTGAGGCATTTGAAGAAGGTGTACAGGAATTCGTTGTAGCCGCCGATGCGCCAGGCCTGGAATCGGGTGGACAGGAAAATGGTGTTCACCCAGTCCGGCTCATCCTCGCGCAGCACGGTGCGCACCAGTTCCGGCGGGATCCGGAAGCCGTAACGGTACTTGCCTTCACCCTCGACCGGCCCGCGCACCACCCGCTTGGGGAAGTCCAGCACCACGGTTTCGTCACCTATGACCAGCCCGACCGGATAGCCGATCCCGTCGCAGATCAGATCGCTCTGCTTCATGATCGGCTCGAACAGCGCCTGCAGCTGTTCCAGCAGCCGCTCGTCACCCGTTGCCCACGAGGCCTTTTCGGCCGCCAGCACCGGCGCGAGACGCTGCGCCATCAGCTCGATGTATTCGGCCTTGTTGTCATAGATCAGGCCCGGCTCGAACGGATGGGTCAGCGAGAGTTCCGCACCGCGCACGTCGGCGACCGAACCCGGGATCATCAGGATCCCGCCCTCGTTGCCGTGGATCTTCATCTGTTCCAGGAACACCATCTGGTCCGGGAAGATATTGCCCTCGTCGCCGCGATCGTCATTGAGGTAGCGCAACTCGTCGTCGAGGAATACCGGCGGACCCGCCGAGGGCACCACCCAGGTGGCGCCGACCTGCTCGATATAGCTGCGCGCCCGGTCCATTCCGCGCTGCCGCTTCTGCTTACCGAAATTCGACTTGGTCCGCGACGGAATGTCGTAGACCATCGGATACCAGATCGCGCCCGAGTACTGCAGCAGGTGGATATCGATATGCCCGAATGCGTCGTGCAGCACATCCATATCCACCGGACGGGCATCGTTCATATTGAAACAGGTGGTCTCGCCGTCGGAGACGACCAGCCCGGAGTCGCCGATCGGTCCGTCGGCCGGTGCGCGCAGCGCGATGATCATGATGTCGATCTCGCCGCCGGGTCCGGCCACCCGGTGCTTCACCGAATCCTCGGTCTCGAAGAACTTGTGGAAGCCGAGCTTCTCCAGTTCCCGCTTCAGATCCGGCACCGGGTAGTCCGGCAGCAGCACGGTCGCGTCCTTGTTGACGTGCTTCGCCAGGTGCGCCGCGTCGAAGTGGTCGCGGTGCAGATGCGAGACGTACAGGAAATCGCAACTGCCCAGCTCGTCCCAGTTCAGCTGGGTGTTATCCGGAAACGGGAACCACGAACCGAAGTACGCGGGATTGACCCAGGGATCGCAAAGGATCGACCCGGCCGCGGTGCGGATGTGGAATCCGGCGTGTCCGACGCTGGTGATCTGCACGAGCTGTTCCTCCTGACCGTTACCAGCCATCAAGGGTAGTGGTTAGGCAGAAACGTCGCCGATGCAGTAGCCCTCGTTGCCCGCGGTCAGGGTGAAGGTTCGGGTCTGCGTCACACCCGAGGAGTTCGTCACCGGAACCTCGACGGTGACGTAGCCCGCGCGCAGCCGCTCCGAGCGGATCTCCGGATCGGTGAATTTCGTGGTTCCGGTGAGCCTGCCCGGGTTGTTGGCCAGCGGAGGAGCTGTCGGACTTCCGGTTCCGCTGGGGTCCCAGTTCGCCGGGCTCGCCTTGCAGACCAGTGGGTAGGTTCCCTCTTTATCGGCGGGATCGAGCGGGGTGCCGACGGAGCGGGACAGATAGCGCCGCACGGTATGCCTGGCGTCGGCCTCATTGGGTCCGGCCTCGGCGCCGTCCTGCGCGACCCATGGACAGACGATCTGGGACGAATTCTTCGTGGCCGCCACGACTTCGCTCCGATCGAAGGCGACGGTCGTGCCCGCGTTCTGCCAGGTGACGGTGTTCTGCGTGGTGGTGGCGGGTTGTGCGAGGGCGCTGAGGACGGCCTTCTGCTCGGTGGCCATATCGGCCACATTGCCCGGCGCCATCATCCAGCACTTGGACCGCAATTCGGCGGGCGTCGAGACGGCCAGGACGGCGCCGAAGCGGGCCGCGACATCCGCCGCGCCGGCCAGGCCGGGAACCTCACCGACCGGCACCGCGACCGCATGCGCCAAGACCTTCGTGGTTGTGGTCGCAATCGCGGCGGAGGTCGTGGTGGTAGTCGGCACCGATGTGTGCTCCGGCTCGTCGCCGGGAATGCCCGAGACGGAATCACAGCCGGTGAGCAGGACGGCGCCGGTCAGTACCAGACCACCCATGATGGCCAACAGCCCTCTCCGGTCGCGTTGGCGCGGGTCCTTCCAGTCGCGTTCACGCGGTATCGGGCGGGCGCGTTCCACTTCGAGGGTCCTCTTTCATAGACGTTGAGCGACGGGTCAGACGCGCGCAGTCGCGGCGGCTCTGCCGGATGGGACAGTCAGCGACTACGCTAGCGGAATTGTGGAACCCGTCTACCGGACGATAATCGGGCTTGCCCGTACCGTCTTCTTCATCGAAGGTTTGAAGTTCAGCGTCAAGGGCGCTGAACATATTCCGGCGCGCGGTGGTGCCGTCCTCGCGGTGAACCACACCGGCTACATGGACTTCACCTACGCGGGTCTGCCGGTACGCACCCCCAAGCGGTACATCCGTTTCATGGCCAAGAAGGAGGTGTTCGACAACAACATCTCCGGCCCGATCATGCGGGCGCTCAAGCACATTCCGGTCGATCGGTCCGCGGGGGCCGACTCGTACCAGGCGGCACTCGAATACCTCCGCAAGGGCGAGTTGGTCGGCGTCTACCCGGAGGCGACCATCAGCCGCAGCTTCGAGATCAAGGCTTTCAAATCCGGCGCCGCGCGCATGGCGATCGAGTCGGACGTGCCGATCATCCCGATCGTCATCTGGGGCGCCCAGCGCGTGTGGACCAAGGGCTTTCCGAAGCGTCTGGGCCGCACCAATACTCCGATCTCCATTGCCGTAGGCGCACCGATCCAGCCCTACGAGCCCGCCGCCGAACTCACCGCCCAACTCCGCGGCACCATGCAGGCCATGCTGTTGGATCTGCAGAAGGACTACGTGCACGAACCCGGCGCGTACTGGGTACCGGCACGTTTGGGCGGCAGTGCGCCTACCCTCGAGGAAGCTGATGCCATGGATGCCGCTGAAGCCGAGGAGAAGGCGGCGCGTCGGGCAGCCGAGGATTCTTTGTAGGGGAAGCTATGTCGCGGGAACCGGTCTATGACATTCTCACCGGTTTGGTTCGCACGATGTTCGCGGTGCAGGGTCTGCGCATCGACATCACCGGCCAGGACCGGATCCCGCGCACCGGCGGTGCCGTACTCGCCGTGAATCACACCGCCTACCTGGACTTCATGGAGGTCGGGCTGGTCGGGCGCAAATCGCGGCGCAATGTCCGTTACATGATGAAGGCCGAACTCGAGCACGGCATCGTCGGCTTTCTCATGAAGCACTGCAAGGCAATCGGTGTCGATCGGGCGGCCGGAGCGGCGTCGTTCCGCCGCGCCGTCGAGGCGTTGCGGAAAGGCGAACTGGTCGTGGTCTATCCGGAAGCGACGATCAGCCGCAGTTTCGAACTCGGGGAATTCAAATCCGGTGCGGCGCGTATGGCGATCGACGCGGACGTGCCGGTCATTCCCATCGTCATCTGGGGTGCACACCGCATCTGGACCAAGGGTTTCCCGAAACAACTCGGCCGCCATCGTTTTCCGATCAATATCCGCATCGGCGATCCGATCCCGCCCGCCGAGCCGACCGACTACCTGACCGCCGAAATCCGTACGCGGATGGGCGAATTGCTCGAACAGGCGCAAACGGGCTACCCGATGCCCGAGGGTGCGCCTTGGGTTCCGGCCCGACTCGGCGGCGGCGCGCCCACCCTCGCCGAGGCCGCGGTGCTCGAGCGCGAAGAGATGGCCCGGCGTCGCGCTGCGGCACAGCGGCGAACTCGCTGAGTTCGTCAGGCAGACCGGCACGGGGTCGGTGCGGGCACCTGTCCCTGGAAGAATTTGGCCGGTGGCACACCCATCAGCGCTTTGAAGTCCGCCGACATGTGGGATTGGTCGTAATAGCCGTGGACGGCCGCGACGTCGGCCAATGAAACCTCCGTGTTGTTCGCATCGACGAGGATCCGGCGGACGCGGCTGATCCTGGCGAAATGCTTTGGGGAGATGCCGATTCCGCTGGTGAACAGGTTGCGCAGTTGGCGTTCGCTGACGGCGAGGTCGGTGGCGAGTCCGTGGACTGTTGGTGTTGCGGATATGACGGCTACCGCATCGCGGAGTAGTTCGCGGTGGGTGCGTTGAGTCGTGTCTTCGGAGATACGTTGCGGGAGAACCTCTTCCAGGAAAGGCAGGACCTCTTCCGTTGGCAGCGTGGCGAGTTCGCTCGCCAATTCGGCGGCGACGCCGGGGAGGTCGGCGAGGCGGACGACACGATCGGCGAGCTCGGCGGCGGGGACGCCGAGCAGTTGGCGGGTGGCGCCGGGGGCCAGGCGCAGGCGGGCGCAGCCGGCGGGTTTATCGGCTTCGGAGTACGAGGCGCGGGTCTGCGGGCCGAGGACCAGTGCGTCGGGGCGGTCGGCAGCACGCAGCACGATCGTCGTCCCGGCATGCGGCACATGTGTGAACGGCAGGGACGCATCGGTGGCGGTGGGGAAGCGCCCCAGCTCGGTGATCCACGGGCGCAGCGATTCCGGCGCGGGCACCGTGGCTTCGATCAGGTCTACCTGCATGGTCACCCGACCCACTGTAAGCAGCTCACAGCCGGATACAGGGCCCGAAGCCGTGCCGAAATTTCCTATCGAACCGGGTGGCGTCGGCGGCACGCTCTCCTCATGATCGTCATCACCGGTGCTACGGGCACCATCGGCAGTGAAATCGTCCGTCAGCTGGCCGCACGTGGGGTGCGGGTCCGCGCGGTGACGCGGAATCCGGAGCGGGTGCCCGCAGGGGTCGAGGTGGTCCGGGGCGACTACCACGACCCCGACTCGATGGCCACCGCGATGACCGGCGCGGATGCGGCCTTCCTCGTCGGTGTCCTCGGCCCCGACGACGCCGAAACCGATCGCGAGCTGGTCCGCACGGCTCGCGACGCGGGCGTCCGCCGGATCGTCAAACTATCGGCCATCGGCACCGGCGATCCGGAACTCGGCCGCGTCGGCACCTGGCATATGCCCGGTGAGCAGGCGGCCCGAGAAAGCGGTCTCGAATGGACGATCCTGCGTCCGACGAGCTTCGCCTCCAACACGTTGAGCTGGGCCGATCCCATCCGATCCGGCCGGCCCGTGCCGAATCTCACCGGGACCGGCAGCCAGGGCGTCATCGATCCACGTGACGTCGCCGCGGTCGCCGCCGAGACTTTGCTGACACCCGGCCACTCCGGACGCATCTACACCCTCACCGGCCCTGCGCTGCTCACCTGCGCCGACCAGGTCACCACACTGGCGACGATCCTCGGCCACCCACTGGATGTGGTCGAGGTGCCGGAAGACGTTGCGCGCGAACACATGATCTCGTCAGGCATGTCCCCGGAATTCGCCGACGGAGCACTGGCCGGCCAGGCCTATGTCCGCGCCGGCGGCAACGCGACGCTCACCGACGACGTCCACCAAGTCCTGGGCCGCGCACCCCGCAGCTACGCCGAATGGGCCGCCGATCACGCCTCCTTCTTTACGGCTCTCGCGGACCACAGCACTCCCTGATGCGCCACGACGAATGTCCGATTTTCATTTGGACGCGATAACGGACTACAGTTTTGGGCGCACGCCGTTGCGGCCCTCCCGGCCCCCAACGAAGCGCATGCGGATGTAGCGCAGCTGGTAGCGCATCACCTTGCCAAGGTGAGGGTCGCGGGTTCGAATCCCGTCATCCGCTCCACTAAAACGCCAGGTCAGTAGCATGATCTACCCTGGTGTAGACGTGTATGTCACCACCTGTGTCACCACGTCACCATTTGCGGTCACAACTGGCTTCTCAGGGCACCTACCGGCTCTGGAGGCTTCATGCTCACACCCCGCCCGCGACCCCGTAGCAACGGGTCGATCGCTTGGCAGGTTCCGTTCCACTACTACGACGAGACCGGGCGTCGACGGTCGACGTCGGAGACCTTCGACGACTTCGAGGCCGCTGTGCGCTGGTGTGAGCTGGCCGAGGTGGTCGGTGTCGCCGAGGCGCGCCGGATCCGGGAGAGCCAGCTCGGCACTGCGGTCGGGTCCATGACGCTGGTGCAGTGGTTGCGCAAGTACACCGCGCGCCTGACCGGTATCGAGGAACGCACCCGCGCCGGCTACGTCCGCTATATCGACGTCGATATCGAACCGTTCATGGGCTCCTCGCTGCCGATCACGGCGTTCAACCAGGATCTGGACGCGGCGTGGATCGTGCATCTCGAGCAGGACAAGGGCAACGGCGCGAAAACCATTCACAACAAACACGGATTCCTGTCCGCTGGTTTGAACGCGGCGGTGGCCGAACGACCGTCGCCGTTGATCCCCTACAACCCGTGCCTGGGTATTCGGCTGCCGCGCCACGACGCGCCGGAGTTGGACATCTTCGACAACGACGAATGGGAGTTGTTCGAGCAGTTGATGCCGCCGCGGTGGCGTCCGCACGCCGAGTTCAGCCTGGTCTCGATGGCGCGGCCCAGCGAGGTCACCGCCATCCAGATCCGCGACATCGACAAGCGGACCGGCGATGTGCGCATCAACAAGGCGTGGAAGTACCTCGGCGGTGAGATGAAGCTGGGAAAACCGAAGTCCTCGCGCGGCATTCGTACCGTCACGGTTCCGCTGGAAACCCTCGAGCGCTTCGACCTCGACCGCCCGGGGGACGAGTTGCTGGTCCACACCAGCAACGACACCCCGATCAGCGCGGGCTACTTCTACGCCAAAGCGTGGGTGCCCGCCATACGCCGCTTGCGTGCTCTCGCCGACGGCAACCTCGACCCGTTCGGCCCCAACGCCCAATGGAAGGGCGCGGATCCGGGGGATCTGCTGGAGCGCTTCGCCGACGCGATCGCCTCCATGCGCCACAAACGGCTCACCCCGTACACACTGCGCCACACCGGCATCTCCTGGAAGCTCCAGGACGGCGTCCCCTTGTTCGTCGTGTCCCGCGACGCCGGACACAAATCGGTCAACACCACCGATGCCCGCTACGGCCACAACGACCGCCGCGCCAGCGCCGCAGCCGCCCAAATCATCGCCAAACGGCTCCCACGCGCCCGCGCCGCGATGCTGCGCACCGTCGCCTGAACCAGCCACACCCCGAGCACTCCACCTGCCCACCAGGATTCATTTCATCACCGCAGCGTCGGAATGAAATGAAATGGAATGAAACGGAATTCCATGATGCTGAAAGCCGTCACGCCACGCGCCACAACCACCGACACCCCGCCGCGATGCCAGTTCCCCTTGGACAACGGCGGCACATGCGACACCGCTGTCCCGACCAGCGGCAGACCGGGCGCACCGCGCAAATACTGTGACAACCCCGAGCACACCGCGCAGAAAGCCCTGCGCCGCAAGCGCAAAGCCGATGAGGCTGTCAAACGCGTGGAGCAGCGCCCGCTGCGTCCGGTCACCGATGGCACAATCGCGCTCGCCGATCTTGTCGACCGCATCGAACTGACGCGCGCGGAACTGGCAGCCATGCTGGTCGACGCCGGTGAATTGATCGCCGAGGTCACCGACCCCGCGGTCATCGACCGCGAGATCGCCGAGATTCGACGCGACACGACTGTCCGCATCGCCGCCGCCGAACAGGCTCGCGCCGACGCGGAGAAAGCCGCTACGGCCATGGCGCGTCGGCTCGAACGCGCGGTCGAACTCGAGGAGCTGGCCCTGGCCGCCGCCGACGAAGCCGCCGAGGAAGCACAGCAGGCAAAAGACATTGCCGCACAAGCCGCTACCGACGCACAAGAACGCATCGCCGAGGTAGAGGCAGATCGCGACCGGGTATACGAGGAGGCCGAAGCAGTACTGAAGGAAATGCGCGGACACCTCGACGCAGCCCGCGCAGCACAGGCCCACGCAGAGGGCGAACGGGACGCCGCAGTCACCAACGCCGCGATCGCCGTCGACGAGATCGCAACTCTGCGACAGCGACTCGACGACCAGGCCACCGAACACCACCATCAACTCGAACACCGCGATATGGAGTACTCCCGCGCAATCACCGCCGCCCACGCCATGGCCGACCGCGCCGCCCGCGAACACCGCGACCAAGTCAGCGAGATCCTGCGGACATACCGCGGGCAGATCAGTCCGATGCACAACGATCGCCAGGTCGAACAGGACCCGGCTGCTGTCGATATGGTCGGCCTACAACATCGGCCGTCTGCCGAGGACTGAAGATGGACCGGGCACGACGTTTCGCCTTCCACGCTGTGAACTACGACGCCACGGCATGGCGGTGTGCCGAGCGCGGTCCGTCCGATCCTTGCGCGGTTCTGGCCGCCGAAAAGTGGGTGAAACCGCGGTCACTTACAGGCGTCCCGGTAGTGATCACCAAACATCACGGATATGGCGTTGCTCTTGGTCGATCGGCATGTCCCGGAGCGCTGCGGGCGGTTGCGTCACCAACCCCGAACGGCTGACGTTGCCGCGTACATGGCTTGTGTACAGATCCGCGTGCGGAAACATCCTGCCGCGCAGTGTGTCTCGAGAACGTACGGTTGCGAGACACTCGTGAGCGTTGTTCGATGCGGATTCGGCTACCGGGCAGCGTGAGCATGTTCCGGGGCGATGATGTGCGGCTGGTCGTATCGGGTGTTGTCGATGACGATGCCAGCGCGTGACCACGGCTGCGATCGTGCGAAGTACAGACGTTGTCCGTCGACGTATCGGCGCACCGTCTCGTGTGCTGGGTCCGGGTGAGTACCATCGCGTTCGGCCATTCGGGCGACCGTCACGTCGAACGGGACATCGAGGAAAACCGATGTATCCCAGATGTCTGCGAGTTCGTCTCGATGCAGGAACATCCCTTCGACCACCACGATCGCGTTGCGTGGTGCCCGGCGTGCGCTGGGGCGCACGATGGTGTCGGAGTCCGGATCGTAGGAGGCGGTGCGGTACCAGCCGTCACCGCCGGGACGCAGCGGATCGAGTGCATCACGACACAGTGCGCGGTAGTTGTAGGAATCAAGCCAGAAGCCGTGCGGAGATCGCCGGGCCCGTGCATGCCGGACAGCGGACGGGTTGAGGAAGTCATCGGCGTGCAACACGATGACCGGCCGAGTGTGCAGCCGCCGCACGAGTTCCGCGGTGAACGTGGTCTTCCCACTGCCGTCGACTCCGTCGATCGCGACGAGGGTATGCCCGGACGTGGCGCCTTCGGTTATCCGTGTGGTGACCGCTCGGAAGACATCGACCATGGAACAAGTATCGACTCGTGTGCGCCCTGCGGTTCGCTCGACAACCTCGACCCGCCATCGCCATCGCCAGCGCGAGTGCAACAGCGATCCTGCTTCGGAGGCTCGACACTGCCCCCGGCGTCTGCGCCATCGAAATCGCGGAGACACCGCCACTTTCCGCCGCGAGTCACAGGGTTGGTCTCGGAATCTAGTCTGGTTCTTGGCCGTGGCCGGTTCAGGATGCCGTGGGACACCGGCAAGTTCGGCCCGCACTCCGTGGTGGCCTGCGACCGGCGAGGCAGCCGCGCAGCTCACCTGATGCGGCGTTCACACTCCTCGTAAGACGCACCAGAATTGAAGCAGTCGTAGAAGCCACTCTGTATGTCGCCGCTGGTAGGCGGCTCATCACAGAGAACTCCGCACCGCGTATAGCCCGGGGCGTCGGTGCCATCGGGCATGCGGCAGCGGTCGTGGTCGCAGGTGTAGGGCCGATTGTTCGGGTCTCTGGCCATGCTGTGTCGGCTGTAGGACCAAACGTGGGCGTCGGTGCGGTCGACCAGTACGCAGTACACGGTCCGGCCGTTGGCTACATGGGCGACATCACCGCTGTTCTCGCAGTAACTGAGCAATGTGACCAGGCGGCCTGGCGGCGCCGTAGGCGGCGGTGCACTGGAGCCGCTGCCGGATGGAGGGAGTGGTTCGGCTGCTGCAGCAGCCGAACCGATCAACAGCGCTGTCGCGCCGATGGCTCCCGCGATCAGCCGGAGCGCAGTCCGCTGCGGTACCTGACGAGACATCGCTTTTCCTCTTGTTTGGTCGAGATCACGTAGGACTATATCCCCACGGTTGGTGGCGGTGGTGCCGATCGGCAGTGACACTACCGCGCAGCACCACAAGCCTTATCTCGATAACGATCGTTCACGAGACACCCTCGGCCGCAGCAGGTTTCCGCAGGCCAGATCTGTAAAGCTTGCCGTGTACGCGCCAGTGTCAACCTGTCGGGGGTTCGCAATACACTCCGCGCCATGCGTATCGGCTACGGGCGGGTCTCCACCCGCGATCAGCATCCCGAGGCCCAGCACGACGCGCTCACCACGGCCGGCTGTGAACAGATCTTCATCGACAAGGCCTCCGACAAGATCGCCTGACGGCCCGAGCTGTCAAAGGCGCTGCTGGTGGCCAACCGGCTCGAAATGAGACTCTGGCCCAGTGATGCACCTCGGGTTGCGTCACTAATCCGGCAGAAACCGACCGCGACAATCTGCCCATATCTGACGTACCGCAGCTCATCGGGGAGACCACACACCAGATCAACTGGCAACGGACAGATGTGTTGTTGCTGGTGGGCACGGCCTGGAGGCAGGTGCAGGGCAACACCTGGCGGTCTCCTCCAGACCGTGCGGTTCCCTGCTGCGCTGTCGGCTTTCAGCGCGGCAGGGTGCTCATCAGGTGGTGTGCTGGGGAGGAATGCGTCGGCGAGGCCGGCGGCGTGGTCGTCGCTGTTCGGGGTAGTCGGCTTCGTCGGTCGTTTCCGGTGAGGGTGTGCCGGGCGGGCGGGGGAGCCGCTTCGTTGGTTTGCTGGTTTGGTCTATTGCGGCGGTGATGTCGGAGGCGGTGAGGAACCACGTCCGGCCTGCCTTGTGTCCCGGTAGGTTGCCTGTTCTGAGCTGAATGAGGTACCAGCGTCGTGATTTGCCCAGAGCCCGCGCGCCTACTTCGACTGGGTATGTGGGCTCGTGTGGGGGTGATACCTCGTGACCGACTTCGGTGGACGGTTCACTTGGACGACTATCCATCTGCGACAACCTGATTGGATGCCAGGTGAGACCGTCGCAGGTGTGAGGTCGAAGGCGGTCCCTCGGCGTCGGCGAGCGATAGGGGCGGCGCCGCAGCCGATTCTGAGATACCGGAATCTGGCCAGACGCGGGTTAGCGACCTTTGCGTCCGGAAAACGCTTGTTTGCATTGAGTTGTGACCTCGTTACAGGCCGATCCGCGAATCTTCCCCTATGACAATGAAAGCGTGTTGGACGCGGATTCGCCAGTCCGAGTGCGGCGGCCGTTCAGATACGTGCGGTATTGCCTTTCGCGTGCCACGTATTTGGCTGTGCGACAGGGCATTCCGACTCTTCGAACGTCAGCGGGAGGATCAGGCCCTGTGACCTGCGTCGCATACCGCTGGCAAGATTCGGAGGACCGCGGCGAGCTGAGCGGCACCTTGGCCGTCTCGCGCAATTCATGCCGTTCGTTGTCCCGGTTCAGCTCGATCAGGGGACAGTGCTGTCACCTACTCGACAACCTCGATGTGGCTCAGGTCGTTTCGCGTGAGTGGTCGTAGTCGGTTATTTGGTGCTTTTGGTGGAGTAGGCGATTCGTTGCGGTTTTCGATTCGCTCCGCCGCTGCGTTGCATCCGCCAGCGCAAATTCATTGCGGGTGGTTGAAGTTCGGCCGGTCCTGTGCTCGTTTCGGGTGGTGGAGCACGGCCTGGGGGCAGGTGCAGGGCAACACCTGGCGGTCTCCTCCAGGCCGTGCCGTTTCCCTGCGGCGCTGTCGGTTTCGGCGCTGCAGGGTGCTTTCAGGTGTGTTGCTGGGGAGGGATTCTTCGTCGAGGTCGTCGCCGGTGGATAGGGCGGCGTGGCTGGTCTGTCGCGTTTTCTGGTGACGGTCTGTGGGGTGGTCGGGGGATTGGCGTGATTGGTTTGCTGGTTTGCTCGATCGCGGCGGCGATGTCGGAGGTGGTGAGGAACCATGTCCGGCCTGCCTTGTGGCCGGGCAGGTTGCCTGCTCTGAGTTGTGTGAGGTACCACCGTCGTGATTTACCGAGCGCCTGTGCGCCTACCTCGACTGGGTAGGTGGGTTCGTGTGGCGGGGATACCTCGGCGCTGGTGTTGGTCGACTGTTCGCCTGAATGACTATCCATCTGCGGCAACCTGATTCGCCACACGATGGGTGCACGGAACCGGTGTAGTCGTGTGCGCGCGGATATCGGCGAACGGTGCGGGCACCGCTGTGTTCGATGTGACGGGATGGAAGCTGGGGCGGACGCGGATCGGTGATCGGTGCGTCTGGAAACCGCTTGTATGCATGGAGTTATCGCTTCGGTTGTGCCCTGTCTGCGATTCTCCCTATAACCATGAAAGCTGATCGGCTGCGACTTCGCTAGTCCGGAGGCTGTGAGCTGGTCATTTGGGTCGCCGTACTGCGATCACGGGCTTTGCGCCAAATGTTTTGGACGCGGGGGCTTTTCGATGCGCGATCTCGCTTGGGCGCGGGCAGTAGGTGGTCGATGCGGCTTGGTTACAGACCGAGATCGTGGTCAGGCTGCGGATAGTGAGGTTCGACAGGGCTGTCGAAGTAGTCGCAGGAGTCGTCCTCGGGGGCGTTGTGTTGTTGGCGTAGTTGTTGTTCGGCGGCGGTTTGGGTGGGGGTGAGTTGGGTGCGTCGGTGTTGTTCGGATTGCAGTTGGTCGAGTTCTTGCTGATATTCGGCCGTCAGTGTGTCGGCGTAGGTCGGCTCGGATGGTGTGGTGGGTGTTGGCTGGGTTCTCGGCTCGGTGATGGGTTGGGTCAGGATGTGTTCCCAGTTCTCGGCGGACCCGGCGAGTTGGAGCGCGTCTCGTTGGGCGTTGTGTGCGGTGGTGTGCGCGGAGTTTCGGGCGTGGGTGCGGTGCTGTTGTTCGGTTTGGAGGGTTGTGATCTGGGTGTGGAGTGCGCGGCGTTGACCACGCCGGTAGGCCGGTGTGGAGCTGAGTGTGGTTCGGGCGTGGTCGAGTTCGGTGGTGATGGCTTGGAGTGATTGTTCGGCCGCGCGGAGTTCGTTGATGCTGGTCTGCGCGTCGCGGATGGCTTGTTTAGCTGCCTGCTGATGGTGCGCGGCCGCCTCGGCGGCGCGTTCGTCGTCGGGGGCTGGGATGTACGGGTGGTAGATGATTGCGTCGGTTTCGGCGAGGGCGATGTGTAGGTGGAGTTCGTCGATGTGTTGTTCGAGTTCGGCATCGGTGAGCATTCCCAGCGCGTCGAGTGTGGGTTCGGTGGCCGGTTCGACGTCGTGGGTGTGGTCGACGGCTGCGGCAATGTGAGGCTGGGGCGGATCGGTGCTGGCCTGTTCGGTGGTGTGTTCGTCGAGATCTGCGTGCTCGTCGTCGGTCCGGGTTGGTCTATCGCGGTCGGGGATGTTGGGTGTGGGGGTTTGGAGTGCCAGGCGTGACCAGAGTGCGGCGGCGGGCATTTCATCGGGGAGTGGTCGCAGGGACGCGGCGTCGCTGAGGAGCGTTTCGATGTCGATTCCGGCGCGGTCGGCGTGGTCGATTTTGTCGGCGAGGGTCGGCCAGTATGGGTCGTTGGTGATGCGTTCGTCGAGTTGTTTGGCCAGTGGTGACCATCGGTTGACGGGGAGATGGATGTCGCCGATGGCGTCGATGACGCGAGCATCGAGCAGCTGCTGGTGTTCGCGTTCGAGCACGGGATAGCGTGGCGGTCCGGTCGGGCGCAGGTCACGGTCGTCGATGTGTAGGGACGCCCGCCAGACTGCGAGCTCGGCGAGCAGTTGGCGGTCGCTACCGATGAGTGGTCGCGCCCAATGCGGTGCGGTTGTCGAGGACCAGGTAGCGGTGTCGGTGCGGATCTGGTCGGCGAGGTCGGTCACGATCCGCGCTCGGGCGACAGCTGCCCGGCGGCGATGTCGTCGAGTGCGTGAGGTAGTCCGCGTGTCCACGGCAGCGGCCCGACACCACACGAATGTGCGCCGGTTGGATCCAGTCGCCAATCCAGAACTGCGGCAGCATCATCGGCGGTATCGAGTTCCCGGGTCGCGGCGGCGGTGTGCAGCGCGGCGATCGGATCGCGACCGGTCAGTGCGATTGTCGCCAGGTGCTGGCGCAGTATCGGGTAGGTGGGGGTGTCGGTGAGCCCGGTGTGCAATGCTTCCGCGGCGGTGTCGAGCTGAGTGAGTCCGTCTGGGCCGAGGGCGTGTTCGGCGGCGAGGCCGATCGCGTCGATATAGATATCGACCGCGCGGCCGATCCGTCGGTACGGATCGAGTGCGTCCCGTAGTTCGGTGTGCGCGGACTTTTGTGGGCTGTCGCGGCCGAGGATGCGCAGCAGTACCTCCACCGCGGTGCGCGGAAATACTGCTGGTTCGGTGAAGAAAGATCCCTCGCTGGCGTCCAATGTGGTTGGTAGGTAGCAGTGGTTTGCGTGCGCGCCGCGAGTCATCGCGACGTAGAACTGCGCGCGGGATTGGTATCCGGTGAGCGCGACGTGACACGTATCGGCGGTGACGCCTTGCGCGGAATCGATCGTTGTCGCGTACCCGAGTCGCACATGTGCGGTCACATATTGCGGCGGAAGTGTCACCGTATGGCCGAGTTCGCGACGCGAACGCAGGCGCGTGACGGTCAAACTTCCGTCGTCGTGAACGCAGGAAACGATCCACCGGTATCCGTTGCGAACCCAATCACCGTCGGCAAGACGCAGTCGTGGATCGTTGCGGCGGGTGGCGATCGTGTCACCAACCGACGCACACAGGCCGTCGGCCAGTGCGCATTCCGGCCCGACTGGTGTGCTGGTGCGGGCGATGCGATCGGCGCGGGCGCGTTGGTTGAGTTCGCGCACGATGTCGTGGGTGGGGGCCAGCATGATGGTGTCGCGGCCGCTCGAGTGGTCGGCGCTCCATCCGATGTAGGCGTCGTCGTGGGTGGTGGCGTGGCTGCCGGAGTGGATGCGACCGTGGTCGAGATAGAAGCCGAGTGCGGCGGGATCGCCTTCGCGCAGAAGCAGACTGGCGGATGCTTCGGCTGGGGAGGTGAAGCGGACGACGTGGTCGAGGGTGAGGTTGTGGATGTTCGCGGCGTCGTTCATGTCGGTGTAGGCGCCGCCGGCTTCGATCGAGGGCAGTTGCTTCGGGTCACCGAGGCAGCGGATCGTCGCGTTGCGAGACGCCAGGAACTGCAGCAGGCGTAGGCGTTTGAGGTTCCCGACTTTGACGTGTTCGTCGATGATCACCAACGTGTTCTGGTCGATCTGCAATACCCATTGCGGCAGAGACCGGTTCGCTTCGCTGTCCCGGGTCTCGGGGGCGTGGCGTGTGAGGACGTCGAGGAGTTTGTCGATGGTCTCGACGCGTGCGCCGATCGACTCACCCAACACCGAGGCAGCCGCGGCCGTGGGAGCGAGTCCGAGGACGGTGCCACCGCTGGCGTGCCATGCGTCGGTGAGCACACGCATGGCTGTTGTCTTCCCGGAACCGGCGGGTGCGTCGACGGTGCGTACGCGCAGATCTGAGGTGGCGAAGCCCTCGACGACCGCGATCTGACCGGGGTTGAGTGGGCGGTCCGGGTTCGCGCTGTTATAAGCATGGACCGCTTGCGTGACAATAGGTTTCGGCAAATGGCGGCCACCGGGCTGCACCGCCAGGTCGATCAACTGCTGTTCGGCGCTCAATACTTGCGCTGAGGTGTAGATCTGGGAGCCTGCGGTGGTGTAGACGCTGGAGCCGTCGCGACGGACGAACATCATCGGCACCGCGCGTAGTCGCGGTTGATCGGTGATGTCGGGATCACCGCGAGCGATGGCCGATGTCGGTGACAATGCCTGCGCCACTACCGCTTCAGCGACGCGTTCGCAGTCCTCGAGGCGTATCCGGCCGCGGAGTTGGCGTTCGGTTTCGCTGCGGATGTGGTGGCGTTGCCAGGTCGACCGCTGTGCTGAGATCGTCTCGAGAACGTAGTCGGCGGTGCGGGCGATCCATGCGGCATCCGCCACAGGGCGCGCGTGGTGCGGCGGGTGCAGCACAGTGGAGACCATGCGTGCCAACGCTTCCCGGCTGCCCAGCAGGGTGACGGCCTGGGCTCGCCAGTCGGCGCGTTGTTCCGAGAGTGTGCGTAGTTGTTGCTTGTCGGGGCGTGTTTCCAGCGTTGCCCGGTCCATCAAACCGAACAACTCCGTGGGTATGGGTTCGCGTCCACACCGGCGTTGGAATGCTGTGGTGAGCTGCCCGAGCCGCTGAGTGATCTCCGCGTCGCGCTGGGACCAGAACTGGTTCAACCGTTCAGAGACACCGACGATTTCACGGATCGGACGTTTCGACGGATCCACACCGGGACGTTCAGTGAACTCGACACCGACCATTTCTTCGAGATGCATCTCCAAACGGGTGTTGTAGATCTCGGAGACGGTGACGATCGCCTGGTACACCATCGCACCGTCCAGGGTGCGCCAGCGCCCATCGGTGGTGCGGACACGGTTGGCGATCAGCACATGCGTGTGCATGTCAGGATCACCGGCACGGCTTTCCCGATGCGCGAACCGGGCCGCGACCAGGCCATCGACATCCACTTGGCGGACGCCGTTGCGGCCCAGCCGCGTGAACGTTGCGTTGTGCTCCAACCAGTGCACCGCGTCATCTACGGCGGCATGGTGGGCGGCTTCGACCTTCTCCGCGACCTCTCGCGGCGCGATCGCCCATAGCGCCGAGACGCTCTTGACCGGACTGAACGTGACGTCGAAACCGGCCACGGCTGTCGTCTGTGGTCGCGAATTGCGTGCCACCCACCCCGACAATTCACGTGCATCCATGGGTGCGCGTCCGTAGTGTTCGGTGAACATTTTCGTCGCGATTGTGCTGCGAATCTGCGCGCGTTCGTCGTCGGAAATGGCGTCACCGGGGTCCGAACCGCGTGCGATATTGTGTGCTTCGTAGGCTTGCGCGCATCGTTTCCGGAATTCATTGACATCGGAATATACGCGGAAAGGATGCCCCAACCGTGACGCATTATCGGCTGCCCGCTCGGCGTCTTTGAGCTTGGCGCCTTTGTCCATCTCCTCGTTGAACACACGGTCTTCGATCTGGTCGGCGTTCGGGTGACGACCCAACCCGAACAGCGCGTTCATCTGCTCCTCTGTCACCTCCTCGCCGGGCTGAATCCCCAACGCGGCCAAGCCTCCACCGTGCCAGCGTCCCGGTGACTCACCACGTGTCGAGTAGTAGTCGGCCAGGCTGGACCGGCCGCGAGCTGATGCATCATTCGCGGCGACATTGCGGAGGTAGTAGAGGTAGCCGTTTCCAGCGACAACCTTATGAAGTGTCGCGGTCATACCTCCAGGAAGCACGATGTCTGCTATAAAAGCTAGGGTTGAAGTTCGCCTATTTAGTGGCAAATCCACCAAAAGCCCTGGTCGTTATCTAATCGTTATCCTTGATGCAAAAGGTCTGCCTGTTGTAATTGGGTGTGGAGGGGGAATTTGAGGGTGGGTGGATATTGTTCTGTCCAGGTATAGGTTGCGGTGTCCGGGGGTAGTTTGCGGGGGTGGTTGCGGAGTACGGACATGGGTTGCGGATTCTGGGGACATAGGGGCGGTCGGCCCGGAAGACTGCGTGCCCGTGCCGGGCCTGAGTGTGGTCCGCGGCGGCGCGGCGGCGTCGCCGTGGGATCGAGAGTTCGAGATCGCCTATGTCGACGCGGAAGCCGATGAGCGGCGTGTGGCGCTGACCGATGCATGGTCGGTGCCATTCGAGGAGTGCCTGCCGGTGCGCGGGTTCCTCTCCTGCAAAGGGCAGTGCAATCACGTCGGCTGTTGGTGGACGGCGCCGCCCGGAACACTTGTCGGCTACGAGTCGTGGCTGGAGCGGGATCGGCTGGTGCTGCTGGATTTCGATTCGGACGTGATTGGCATTGCGGCTCAGCCGTTCTGGTTGTTCTGGACCACACCGGAGGGCAAGCCACGTTCACACGTGCCGGACTACTACTTCGCCGGGTCGGCCGACGGTGCCGCGCTGGGTGCTGGACTGCCGGCCCGCCCACCGAATCAAGCCGCGGGATGCCGACGTGGTCGCGGTGACTCGCGCCGTGTGTGATGGGCTCGGCTGCTTTGCATCTGCGCACCCGCTCGTCTCTTCGACCCACGATGTGGATCCGTATCCCCGGACCTCGCATCCCCGGCCCGACGAGGTATAGACAGTCGGCGAAGCCCTGAGGGGGCGTCTCGCGTGACCACCACGGTGGATCGCGCGGGACACACCGTGCGTTGGGCCGGGCCGCAGGGGCTTACGGCCCGGTAGGAGCCGGTTCGGTGGCGGGGTAGTAGATCTCACGGCGCAGGCGTTCCAAGTCCGGCGCTGCGGAAGTGGAGGTCTGCGTGTACCGATCGAGCTGATGCGTCCGGAGCAACACGGTCGTCAGGTCCCCATAGATCGACGCGTACTCCTTCCATCGGCCGGACAGGCCGGGAAGCACGCGGAAGAGCGCGGGAAGGTAGCGGGTCACCGCGTCGAGTTGGGTGCGATGCTCGGCCAGTTGGCGCTGCACCTGCTCGACGGCTTCGCGGCGGGTGCAGCCGGTCTCGTGCCGGATCGCCCTGACCAGGTTGTAGGGGACGTGGTCTGCCTCGTCCCGATCCAGTGACACCAGGTCGTTCTCCGCGAAGGTCACCTTGAAGAGCAGTTCCTCGAGACGGCGGAGCACGGGATGGTTGCGCAGCATCGACGGCAGTTCCCGGTCCTGGTACACCTCCAGGCCGGCAATCATGCTGTAGAACGCGCCGGTCGACTTCCGCAGCGGCAGATAGTCGGCCGTAGAGGGGATGTAGCCGTTGATGCGATGGTGCGCTTCGCGTTCGCACGCTTCGCACCACTCCTCGAGGCCGTCGAGGAACCGCTCCTGCCAGCGGGCGCTGCGGCCCTCGCGCGCGCGACCACAAACTCGCCCAGGACGTCGGGATCGCGCCGGGCCGCCACGGTGTCTGCGGGTCCTGGCGCAGCGTTGCCACCAGGCCACGCCGCAGCGCAGTGACGGCTTCCGGGGCGGTCAGTTGCGGATCCTCGAACAGGTCGTCCCACAGAAAGGCCAGCGCGGCGAGGCCGACAGCGGCCTGTCCACGGGCCGCGTCCACTGGGGCCAAGGCCAGCGCTGCCGGGATCCGGAATGCACCTGCCCACCGGGGGTGGTCCAACTCGGCTGGGGTGACCACAAGGCCGGTGTCCAGCAGCCAGCCCCTCAACCATCGCGTGACCTCCTGCGGGAACACATCACGGTGGGCTTGGGGTGACTGCGTCGAAGGCCTGGATGCCGTGGGGCGGGGAGTTCGCCGGTCGAGGATGGACCGGGCGTAGGCGCTCATCGCGTGGCGGGCGGGCGGGTCGACGGGCAGGGCGGCGAGCTGACCGACAGCCTGGTCCATGAATTCATCGGCTCGCGCCCGGGCCTCGTCCACGGCGCCGGAGGCGATGACGAGCTCGCGGGCCCGCGCGGCTTGCTCACCGGTCATTCTGCTGCGCAGCAGGCGGGAAAGTTCCCGGTCGCGGGCAGCGGCGCGGATCACGGGAAGGGTGTAGATGCCCTCGGGCAGATCCGCGTTGACTGGCTTGCCCATTTCTTCGGCGGTCGAGGTCAGATCGAGGATGTCGTCATACAGCTGGTAGGCCATCCCGAACTGGCGGCCGAACCCGGCCAGCGCCTCTTCCTGCTCCTCGGAGCGGCCGGCCTGCATAGCGCCGACCCGGCAGGCCAGCGACAGCAGCGCCGCGGTCTTGCCGTCGATCGACTCCAGGTAGGACTGCTCGCTGCGGGAGACCACATACTGGTCGGCGGCCTCGATCACCATGCCCGCGCACATCTGCTCACTCACGATCGACCCCGCGAGAACTTCGCGTAGGCCGAGTTCGGCCATCAAGCGCACACCCGCGGCCGTCACGCAGTCCCCACCCAACACGGCCATGTGCGAACCCCACACCGCGTTGGCGTTGGGATGGCCTCGACGCTCGTACACGTCATCGATGACGTCATCGTGGTAGAGCGAGCCCAGGTGCAGCAACTCCACGGCGGCGGCGGCGCGCACCGCCCGGTCGTCGGCCGGGGCTGCGGGATCGGTGAGCAGGTAGTACGACAGCAAGGTCAGAGTGGGGCGGACCAGGCGGCGAGTGGTGCCCGGCCCTTCGTCTGTAAGTGCGGTCAGTTCGGGCCTGCCCTCCAGTCGAACGGGTCCGAGAACGTCACGGACGCGGTCCAGGTCCGTGTCCAGATGTGGGAAGACAGCGGAATCGCTTTCATGTGGCACGCGGGCACTCCTGACTGATTACATCGGTCATCTACGACACCGTTGATCAATGGCAATTTGACACCACCCTGGCGTGGAAGATGTTGGTATCGACCGATTTTGATGCCTCCGCAACTCGGGTGATGTCGGTTGGTGAGTGCTGTTGGGGGCGAGTGTCTCCCCGATCGACGTTGCGAGGAACAAGCCGATCAGCCAGGGAGAACGTCCTCCCGAAATGATCTACCCGGTGGTCGCCGAACTAGCATTACGCACCTGAAATCTGTTGTGTAAGTGCATTATTCGGTGGCGGCGAAGACGGGCGGCCGTCCGCACGGCCTCCAGCTCGGCGATCTCGGCCAGCATCGTGTTCAAGCCGACGTTGCTTGAGTTCAACCGGATCGATGCCAGAATCGCCGGACCGTCCTCCAGCTCCGACAGCTCGAAATTCCCACCGAATCCGCAAAGTAGATCCGAACCCGGCGCCCGGCCGCGCTGACGCGCCAATCTTTCGGGCCGCAGGTCAGCCAAGCGCGGCCCGAAAGGTTGGCGCGGACCGGACAGATATTTGGTCTGTTTAGGGATTGGTTGTGGTGTGTGGGGGTAGTTTGCGGTGAGGGGTGCGGAGTTGGGATATACGTTGCGGGTTCTCGGGGCATAGGACGCTGTGGCGGGCTGACTGCGTGGCCGTGCCGAACCTGAGCGTCGTCCGCGGACCAAAGCAACTTCACTTCACACCGGATGCCGACGGGCGCACATCATTCCAGCGTCGTCGAGCCGACCCCGTCAGGCGCCCTTTGTCCAAGCCCAGGCTGTGAGCCGCCATTGCGTCCCCACCTTGCCGAGTGCGACGGTGAAGGTCGAGGCGGTCTGGGTTACTTGCTTGCCCTGTAGATCGACCGTCATGGTGGCGGGAACAACGACGTAGGCGTGGTCACCGGTGACGGCGACGGGTCGTGGTTCGCCGAGAGCAATGTGGTAGCCCGACGCTCCTGTGTGCTCGCCCTCGGTGCACACGTCCCGCCACCAGTCCTCGCTGGCTGTTGGCCCCTGCCAGACATGCGGCGACACCGTCGAGTATCTGCATCGGGTCAGCACACAGAGCCGCCATCGCCTTCGAGTCCGCGTTGTTGAAGGCATCGACGTATTGCAGCACCACAGCCATGGGCGGGTCGAGGGCGATGTCCATGCTGGGGACGGTAACCCGAGTACCCCGCGCCCGGACGAAGGCTGCCATCGTGTCGTTGTTCGTCTTCCCGACCCGGAAGGCCAGCGATGGAGCAACAACCGGTTCCAGGCTGCCGTCGCCGTCGCACGGTCGAAAATCCCAGACCCACTGTGGAACAGCGGGCCTGGCTGAGTACTGGCAGAAACGCACTGCGGCTGTGCTTTTGCTGCTTCTGTTCGTCGCCGCGTTGGTGGTCTACCTGATCCTCGTCCGGGCTGAGGACGCCGATCATGTGTCGAACAGCTGGATGTGGACGAAGCGGCTCGATGGGTCGCGCTCGTCCACGATGATGATCCGGTTGACCGACTTTCCGTCGGGGCGATGGTAGACGTCCTCGGCCTGCAGGATCGAGGGCGAAGTCTCCAGGGGCGGACCCGCAATGGTGGTCTCGGCCACGCGGAAAACTTTGGTCAGTGGCGGGGAGAATTTCGATGTGGTCAGCAGCAGGGTAAGGCCCTGCGGATCGGTGGATATGGCGAGCCGGTAGAGCGTGTCGCGGCCGTGCTCGGATCGGGCGCCGAGCACGGAGGCATTGTCTGGAATGACGATTCCGCCGAATTCGGAAGCCTCCCTGGTGATGTCGGTGTCGTTCGCGGTCTGGGTCGGCTGCGACCGGTGGTCGCCGTCATGTCTTTCGCTGCTGCAGCCGGTCATGCCGACCGTCACGGCCATGAGGCCGGCGACGACACTGGCCAGCCTTATCTGCCGGATTCCAGGTGTTGGGTACCTCATCGGGTGGGATCACTCCTCTCGCCGTCGCGGCCGCCGGGCGCCCTGGCAGGTTCACCGGTCCGTTCGACGGTACTGTCCCCCTCGAATCGCCGGACCTGGCTGGATCCTGCGATGTCGTACTCCCGCGCCAAGCCCGCCGTGTGCAGCGCTCCCATGCGCTTGTCCGAGACAGTGATACCGGCGATCTCGGTGCTCTTGTCACCGTCCCAGTTGTAGCGGTCGTGCACGTGCAGTTGGTACTCGGCGGTGATGCTCGGCTGGGCACCTTCGGCCGGTTTGTGCACTGTCACTACACCGGTGGCTGACAGATGGATGCCGCCCATCGCGAAGAACCAGTCGTCACTGAGCGCCCGGGTGATGTAGAACCCGCTCCATGGCGACTGGAATTGCACTGGGTTGTCATAGTTCTGGGCGGCCGATGCTTCGGTGGTGATCCGCCGGATCTCCGTTTCGGCTATGGAGATTGCTTTGGTGTCGGCCGCAGACACATCCCGCAATACGGTGTCCGCGTTGATGGTCAGCAGCTACTCTTAGCACCGCCCGCCGATCCCGGGTAGGGCGCGTGGGGTTCACAACCCATCTACAGCCGCGCCGACGATGTCGCTTTCGCCAAGGTAGCCGCCGCAGCGTCCGTGGCCGCAGACGCCGCGGGCTGGACACATGCCGATCGTGATGGCTGCGGGAGTTGGGAATTCGGCTCTGACTAGATGGTGCCCCTGGGCGGGACACCGCGCATCGCACGGGGCGTGCCCTGCGAATTCGGATGCCTGCCATCGCGGCACACGGTAACGCTGCTGACCGCTTCACATAGCGGGGCCGAGGATGTCGCGGATGAATGTCATCGCGGCGGCGTTGGCGGGTTCCTCGGTGTATGGGCGGGTGATTGCTTCGGCCTGGTGTTGTGCGTCCGATTGCGCGCGCTGGATAGTTTCCAGCAGGGCTTGCCTGAGCTGAACTTCTCCGAGCCGTAACGCCTGCGGAGTTATCCGCAGATCGGTGACTTTGCCGTGCGCGTCCACCGTCGCGCTGAGCTCGCCGTTACGGGAGCCGGCGCGGACTGAGATCTGTGCGAGCGCTTGCTGTAGCTGCTGATTCTTGCGCCGCCAGTCCGCTGCGACACGACGTTGCTCTTCGTTCCATCGGTCCAAGTACTCCATCAGGGGCTCCTGAGGTCGTCGACTCCTGGTCGGGGCGTGCGCGTGAGGATGATCAGTCGGCTGTCCAGGTTGCCAGTTCGCCATTGGGCATGCATACGACCCGGTAGCCGTTGGGGCCCACGAGTGTCCATGCCTCGTATTCACTATCCGGCGGGACCACGAGTCGGTTCCCGGAGTCGAAGTCGATGGTCAGCGTCCCTGAGGAATTCACGACAGCGGAGGTGATCGTCCCATGCAGGACGGGTTCGAGGTCGACCGGTGAACTGCCCCCGTCCGCGAGCGCGACCGACTGTCGGTCGCCTCGGCTGGATTCGATCTCCATATCTCCCTCGATTTGGAGTGCGAATCCGCCGACGGTCGTGATCTCGACCATGTACTCGCTGGCTGCGACCGAGACGCGCTGCCCGGTAAGCGGCAATTCCATTACCATCCTTGTGGCTTGGGGAACGTTCCATCTGGGTTTATGGAAATATGTGTTGTGGTCTTGGGGCCCGGCTTGCCTGCGAGATCGACTGGTTGGCCGTGCGAATTGTAGAACCTGACATACCCGTTCGGATACCGGGAGTTCGGCTGCATGACCCGTATGGTGTCGGCATTCCCGGTGGATCCCGGCTTCTGCCAAACCACTCCTTTCCCGTTGTCCGCGGTACGAGGTACCCAGTCACTCGGGACTTCGGGTGGTCGAGAATAACTGCTGGGATTTGTGCCCCCGCCTGCGCTCGTGCTGGTATCGAACTGGGTGGGGTTGGCTTCGAGGAGCGGTTGTAAGTCTGTGGCCACCCCGATGGCCGCCGCACCTGCGGCGACGGTCACCCCGGCCGCAACGGCTGCGGCGGCGTCGAATGCGACGAGCACAGTGACGACGGCGGCGCCTGCGGCGCTGCCCGTCGCTGTTGTCGTTGCTACCGCTCCTGTTCCCGCGGTGAAGAATCCGACCGCGACGCCCGCGAGAAGACCGACCCCGATCGCCCCGGCAAGTATCGCGAGTATTTTCTGATGCGCGTCCTCGATCTGCTGCGCCCAGTCCTCACATGCGCCGCCGAGCTTCTCGTACTGTGTCGCGACCGCCTCGACGCCCATCCACACCGCGTCCATCTGATCGATGGCCTGCGGTAGCTCCTCGGACGCGTTCTCCTCGAGATTCGTCCACGCCTGGCTGGTGCCGGCGCTGGCATCACGTAGTCCCTTGGCGGCGGTACGCCACGCGGTGCCGAGCCTCCTCAGTTTGTCGGGGTCTCCATTCGGCCACGTGTGACCCTGAAGCCAGCTGCTGATCATGCTCCAGCCGAATGGGGGATCGGAGTCACCGCCGAATGCGCCCTTGAACAGCGGGGCGGTCGTTGCCGCGAGAACCGCAGGGGCGGGGTCGGGCGTTTCGGGAGGGTGCTTGTTGAGTTTCTCTGTGTTCGCGTGGTTGACGGCGGTGAAGGCGAGCAGGTCGTGTAGCTTGCCGAACGCGTTGACGATATCTATTCCGGAGGCGATGGCCTTGAACGCGGCCGGGTCATAACTATCCGCCCACGTTCGCCCCGCGCTGTCGCTGCCAGCGCACCCCCAGTCGTTGTCGAGCGCCGCAGCGAGCGTCTTGATCACATTGTCGGCGTTGTGGTAGGCGCCTTCGTACAGCACCGCGGCGTTGTACAGAATCCGCGAGTCCACGGAGATTGGCGCCATCAGGGCCACATTCGCTTGTTATGCGCGACATTTGCCAGATATCGATCCCGCGCGGTGCGGGCAGCGGTTTCGAGTTCGGCCAGTGCCGTCCGCATGTCCTGCATCTCGCGCTGCCACGTGTCATGCTTGGCCCGATGTGCTTCGGCCGCGCTGCCTTCCCATTCGATATGCAGCGCAGCAACTTCACGCTCGACATCGGCGATACGTTGCTCGATCTGCTGCCCGATGAGACGAGCCTTGGCGACCAGTGCCAGGATCTGGTCGGTGTCAGCGACATAGGCTGGCATCACGAATCACCCAAATCGAACCGCACATAGGTAATGTCGCCCGCGTTTTCGCTGTCGGTTTTGGTGTATCTGTCCGCGGCCTGATGTACCAGGATCGCGTCCTCACGCAGTGCCACAGCTACTTTCCGGGCGGATTCGACCCATTCCGTCCACAGCGCCGCGTGGGAGTCGGCTGCTTCACCGACCCAGTCAGCGGACATGAGCGCGTCGGCTTCCGTGCGCAGAGTCTCGATATCGTCCCAGAACTCGTCGGCTCTCGACGACATGCGGTCGGCCGTGGCGTGCATCTGATCCGGATTGCTGTGCACCATGCGAAGCTACCACCGCCACACCATGATTCAGAGCGATCGAGACCGGGAGTGCTACACGGTCGGGGACCGGTGGCCGCTACGGAAGGTACTTGCCGCCGGTCCCCGGATTCGGCAGCACGGAAAGTGCTGTGGCTCGTGTTCTTACGGCTTGCCTGATCGCGGTGAGTTCTGGGTGGACAAGGTTGCGTTTGTTGCCTTGGAGGTTGAGCGGCAGGTATGCGATCAGTTCGTCTTCGGTATGCCAGGGGGTGTGGACCCGGACCAGCCGCCAGTCCTCCAGGACAACAGCAATTGGAAGGTCAACGGCACCCGCAACGGTGTCCAAATCGAGGTCATCGTCGCTCCCGACGGCTCAGTCGTGACCGGCTATCCCATCGGCGGTGCTGGGGTAGTCCGGAACGACGCGAATGGCAACCCGATCAAATAGGCTAGGAGAGCGATGAATCCGGACAGGGTGGCGCGAGAAGCGCGAAAACGTCCGCGAGACCCACAAGCCATCGAAGCCCGTAACCGTCGGCTCAACAAGATGAGCAAGGACTCGCGAGACCTCCTCGAGAGCGTCGCCGACCGCCTGCCTTCTGACCTGGTCGAAAGCTACCGGACCTACAGCAACGTGGGTGAGTGGGCGATGCTCGTCGACGTGCTGTGTGCCAGTCTCATCAAGCGCCGGATCCCGGTCACTGAAGCGGAACGCGATGCCGTGGCGAACATGCTCGGCCAGTTCAATCCTCCAGTGGAGGGATACAGCTACCTCAGCGATCCCCAAGGTGTGCTGGCTGAGCTCAACGTGGCCACTGCGTAAATCCTCGGGATTGTCCGAGTTCTATTTCCCAAAAGGGCATGGTGATGAGAATAAAAATACTTGAGGATGCGAACCCAGGAGAGTCCACCCGTGGGCAATTCGGTACGAAGACTTGGCCAGTTATCTGGAAGGGCAAATCGACGGTTCAAGCGGGCGAAGACTGCGATATCGAACTGGAAATTGACGGCGTAGAGTCCTGGCTGGAGGTCTCGCAAGATGCCAAATATCCAAACGAAATCTCCGAATCGGAGGGCGAGGCAATCATCTGCGGCAGCATCTCGGCCGTCTATGATGACGATATATTCGTGCTGGATATTGGTATAGGGATGACGATGGTCGAATCGGACAGCTCCGCGCCGAGTATCAGTATCGGACAGCGCGTGTGCTTCATGCCAACATCGGTTTCGGTGTTCCCGACCATGCTCTGACCTATTCAGTCTTGAATTATTCCGACGATTGGTGGAGTTGGTGCTCTGCTCGCTTTGCGAGAGTAGGTCAACTGTACTGAATTACAGAGATTGGAGTAGATTCGTGCCGCGTATGTCGTTCCACGGAAGTATCGAAACCGGTAATCCGGAAATTGTCGAGCGGGTATTAAGATCGTGGCATTCGACCGGCGATCTACGTATGCGACCTCGCCGAGGATGGGAAATGCATTACGAGACAGACGACTTTGAACTGCTCTGCTATGAGGCGTCGCCGCAGAATCCACCCAACTACTTCCTCCTCGAAGGCCATATCGATGGTGCAATTGAGGCCGCCGTTTCCCGGCTGGATGAACTTGCCGAACAGTGCCGAAACGCGAAACTCGAATTCAGCATCGACTATGAGGAAGTCGATGCGGCCGGCAACCTGTTGAGCGAGGACGAAGGAGTCCGCGAATGAGTACTCCGGCGATCCCATCTGAAGAGTTGCGCCAGTCACTGACATCGATCGGCCTCGCCATTTGCTCCGACAGCACAGAAGGCGTTCCCTCGCCATCGCAAGCAATGCAGGCCGTAAACGGCGGCGAAGTGGAGCCGAAATCCACAGTTCCCTACTGCTCAGACGACGCGCTCGGCGAGCTGGACAACTCGAAAGGTCTGGTCCCCAGTACCGTGCCTTGTCTGTGTCAAACGAATTCGACGTCGGCTGTGACGTGTGCGGGGGTGGCGTTGGCGATCAATGCCTCGAGGCGATGGCGATCGATTTCGATCCCAGGAGGAACGACCAATCGGACGAGTACCCATGGCCGTGGGCCTTCGAATCCCTCGATGATCACGGGTTCGAGCCCGGTGTCGGCACGAATCAGGGCCGCGAGACCGCGGCGGGTGCCCCACCATCGAGAGATCTCGTGTGCGGTCGCGACGAGGCGGCGGCGTTGTTCCAGTGATGGCTGTCGGTATGTGTACACGCCGAGGACACCGGCTAGCCAGTCAACGATTCCGGCAGGTGCCGTCTGTGCGTCGAGGTAGGTATCGAGACCGTCGACCACGTCGAAGATCGGCGCAAGTATCGCGTCGATGGCCGCCGCAGCGGCACGAACCGAAGGATCGTCGCGGAGTTCGGCTGGGAGTTCCCTGGCGACCGAGCGTCGCGGTGTGGTCATCGCTCCATCACCCGGATCTGGTGATCAAGTCCGAACGGCAACGCGTATCGAGCGACCTCGATTCGCCGGACGGCTTCGGACCGCCTTCCGGTGACCGGGTTCGCTGGAAAGATGTGAACGTCGTCGACATAGTCGATTCCCGGGACCCGTTCCAGCACGGCATACACGTCACCGATTCCGACAGGACGCCCGAAAGACCAACCGGTACTGTCTGTTCCGCCTTTCAGCGGGTCGAAATGGCGGAATAACGCCGCGAGTGCCGACCGCTGTAATTCGTTGCGATCAGCGAACGGGCTTGCGACTACCCTGCAAACCAACGAGAACCCCTGATACGAAACGGGTTCCATGCTGAGTTTGACGCCGATTACCCGTCGTTCCTCCAGAAACGACACGACCCTGTCCATTGTGTCCGGACTGATCCGCAACTGGTCGAATTCGATACGGCCCGAACGGTTTCTGGCTACAGCGGGTACCAACAGCAGCCGGATCGTGCCGTCGTCGGCGGTGGAGCACTGCACTCGTGCGAGCTCGGGGGCGATATTGCGAGTCAGCTGTTCGAAGTCCTGAGCGGTGACCGCCCGATCGCGGGTGCTGAACTCCAGCGCGGAACGCTGTCGCAACTGCTCGTCGGATTCTCCGTCGGTGCCGCCTATCCCGTGGGACAGATTCTCCACGCGATGTGCCGGTAGACCGGTGACTCGTGTCTGTAGCTTGCTCAGTGCGCCAACGGCGATGTTGCCGGCTACTCCACCGCCCGACCAGTACCGGACAGCACGAATGAGTGCGTCTGGGGGTGGGCACTCTCCGTGCAGGTGTGCGGCTCCGTCGGCTTGATGGACCAATTGACCGAATATCACCTGACCGGAAGCAGGATCGATCAGTACATGTCGGTCGTACGGGCCACTATCCGCGAACGTCGTTACCAGGTGCCATTGTTTCCAGTCATCGTCCTCGAGCACCTCTATGACGGGCGACTCGAAATTGAGCGTTACTGGATGGTGCCGCAGGGCGAACCGCTGGCCGGGAGTCCCATCGGAGACACCTAACGGCTCATCTTCGATCAATCTGGCGTGGACCGCCGAACACGTGCCACCCGCTGTCGCCGCCCTGATCGAATTGATTGTCGGGGAAGCGGTGTAGGTCGGCTGGCCGCGCTCGGGTTCGGTCACCCGGCAGCGGACCCAACCGGCTTCGCGTTCGGCGAAGTTCGCGATCGCATGGCGCTGCGGCAGGTGCAGCACGATCTCGCCGCTCATGCACAGGCCGCTGGTTTCGTCACGCTCTACCTCGCATGCGAGCCATCCGTCGCCGCACCACGCCTCCCACACGATCGGCGGGTTGCTTGGATCGATGCCGATTCCCCACAGCTGGCAATCGAAGGTCAGCGAGATCGCGCACATCGACGCGGTGGCCGAAAGGCCGAGCAGCAGAACGTTGCCCGGTGTCACCTGTTCACCGAAAGCCGTGACCGGCTCACCGCTGAGGAGCGTATTGGTCAGGTCGGTCACTGTACTGTCGTCTGCCGCCTGGGCCGCGCATGCGACCAACGAGGTCGGTACGAGGTTGAGCGGCTTGTCGGTCGTGAACACCACGGTGCCGGATTCGTCGGAGATCTCAGTACCCCGTGGTATCAGGACTTCGTGGTTCAACGGGTCGAGCAACCAGAACGTCACAGGCACTGTGGCGGCGGTCGGCGGGTACCGCTGAACTCCAACCAGATTGAGCAATGACCGATGAAGTCGATCGGGCAGTTGGTTGACTCGGTAGACCAGCTGATCGACGACCATCGCGGTGGCCTCGAGTAACGCCTGCTGCGCTTGTTGTGACACCGGTTGGAGTCCGCGACTGCGTTGCGCGACATGGCGTTGCGCTTGTTCGAGTAGATCTTGGAAGCGTCGAGGGTCGAGGAGTGGATCTGTCATCGCTTCTTTCCAGTGGTCGCCGCTGATCAGCATTCCATCGGGTACCTCAGCGTGTCATGCTGATCGATGTGGACGGCCGGTCAGAACAAGCAACGATCGTGGTTCGGGTCGACCCGATCAGCTCGGTGTACGACGCGAACCACATCGGATGGCGCAAGCAGGCGAGCACGCTGAGCACTTCACTTTCGGCCGCGAACATCGGCGCCGTCCGCAAAGTCGGTGGCAGCGCCGACGGAAGCAAGGGAACGCTGGACGAGGTGATCATCGCCCTCGGTAGCGCGGGTGCGATCACGGCGGCGGTCGAGATCTTCCGCAGTTGGCTGAGCCGGGACCGTTCACGGGAGATAAAGCTGACGATCGAGTCCGAGGGGAAGAAGACGACGATCGCGTTGAATGCCAGCAGTACCGGCGATTCGACTGTCGAATCGATCATGCTCGCGGCGTTGGAGCGCAACTGCGGCGATGGGTGAGCGTGTCCACAAAGCTCTCCTCATTGCCAACTGGGACTTCCCGCGCGACCCGGATCAGTTGCCGCCGTTGAGCGGACCGAGTGAAGACGCCAGGCAACTGCGTGAGGTGCTGATCAGTGAGCGCACGGGTTTGCACGATCCTCAGCACGTGGAGATTCTCGCGAATCGGACCCGCGGTGCGGTGCTCCGGCGGATCGAGGACTTCTTCCAGGACGCCGATCCCGACGACCAACTGCTGCTGTACTACAGCGGGCACGGCAAGCTCAATCTGTTCGACGAGCTCCACCTGTGTGCCGCTGACACCAGGGCCGATCGATTGGTGTCGAGTGCGATCGGTACGAGCGCGATCAGCACCATTGTGGATGCCTCCCCGGCTGGCGCCAAGATCCTCATACTGGACTGCTGCTACTCCGGGAGCTTCAAAGGCGGCGAGAACATGCCAGGCAGGCTCGCGGGTGAGGGACGGTTCGTGTTGACCGCGTCCCGTGGTGCGGAGCTTGCCCCGGATGCCGGAAAAGACGAAACAACCAGTCCCTTTACCGGATTCCTCATCGAGGCGTTGGCGGCCGAGGCCGAGGACAGTGATGGCGACGGGTACCTGTCCATCGAAGATGTATACACGTATGTGTCCGACAGAATGCGTCGGCGACAGCTTTCTCGTCCCCAACGAAGCTTTGCCGCCGCGGTTGACGTGATCGCGCTTGCCAAGTCTCCGTCGGCTGCGGGGCCGGGGCCGGCTCCCACCCCAGCGCTGGTCAGCCGGCCGCGCCCGTTGCTGGGAGCCTCTCTCGCGGCGCGGGAAGAAGTTGAACGAGGGCGCGCGGCAGAGCGATCGGGACAGTTGTGGGTTGCGCGCGAGGCATACAAACGGGCGGTGGACAGCAACGCTGGTGACTGGAGTGCCTTGGCGGCCGATCTGCTGGGCAACATTTTGCACGCCGACGGCGACATTGCTGGAGCGAAGTCGGCCTTGAACTACGTTGTCGCATCGGGACATCCGGAGTGGGCGCCGCGAGCAGCGGTACGTTTCGGTGAGCTGGCTGTCGCGACCGGAGCACTCGACGACGCGGAAACCGCGTTCCGGCAAGCGCTGCGCGCCTCGCACTCGACCTGGTCGCCGGCTGCAGCGGTCCATCTCGCCGATCTTCTCGCTGAGCGGGGGGAAACACAGGCGGCACGGGAGTTATACGACCAGGCTGCCCGCGGCGGGCATCCCGAGTGGGCTCCTCGCGCCCTCGTCATGCTCGGTACATTGCTGGCCGGTGACGGTGAGTTCATGGCTGCGAAGGCGTCATATCGCCGCGCGGTCCTGGCCGATAGCCGAGCGTGGACGAGCGAGGCGCTCGCTAAACTCCGCGACCTCGAAAACCCTTCGGCGACATGACAAGGGATACGCCATCATTCCGGCATCAGCATAGGTCGTCGCCAACCGCGTTGTATTTCGGCAACGGCGTGGTTGTAGCGGATCTGGCGTTCCTCGCGCCGCGTCCTACTTGGCATCGACCAGCGAATTTAGGGGTCATAAAATTTAACTGATGAGTATCCTGAGAGAATCCTGCGGAATTCCACTTTCCGATACCAGAGAACTGGCAACGCTAATGGATCAGTATTGCAATTCGATTGTTCCAATGGATCAACTTGAAGCGAAATGGCGACAGCTCGTTTCTGATACCCCGCAGAGGTGAACATTCGGTGGTTTACCGAGGCGGCGGAGACGGGTTCACCAGCTCAACCCAGTGACAATGGTTACCGCCCAGCACGGTTCGCATCCCGTACACGTGACCAACGATCGCCGCGATAGCCGGTCAGGCGATGCCGGGGCAGTGGGCGGGCGGTCGCCGGACGCGATGCTGCGGATGGCGCGCCGTTGTGGCTGGCCTCGGCGGATGCGGCCGCGAGCCGTGCCTCCGGCCTCATCCAGGGCGCTGGCGTAGGCGGCCACTGCGGCCCCGCTCGACGCTGGGCTCCCTTGTCACGCCTTGCCCTCATCGACCGGATTGCCGTTCTGGTCGCGCCATTGGCCGGTTTTCGGGTCCAGGGTCCAGCCTTCCCATTCGGTACCGTCCAAGTCGTCGGAGAATCGGCCGCCGAACCCTGGTGAGGTTCCTTCGGGGGCCGGTCCGGCCGCGGCACGCTCTTTCTGGAATTGGTCGAGAATGGCCTGGGCGCGTGCGATTTCCTCCGGTGACGGCGTTCTCAGCCCCAGGTTTTCGGCCTCTTCGGGGGTATAGATGATTTTGCCGCCGATTTTCTTAGGCATGTGATGCTCCTAGATTTCCATCATGGTAATGACGACGCGCCCGTTTGCATCGGGCGGGGTTTTGTCGAGTACATGAAACTGGGTATTCGGCGGAAATAGGACTTCGTCCGCCGTTCCGTACTGACTGTAATTGCGGCCGGTTTTGCTCTGGATATTGAATTCGACCTTGGAATTATCGACGATAAATTCGTTCGCGCCTTTGGGGTTTGTGCTCGTAGACATGAAACCGGGGTCTGAGGGCGCCCGTTGGCCGGGCACGTATTGGTCGATAAGTTCTTGGCGCATATTGGTGTGACGCACCACTGGCCCCTCATGGGTGGGGAGTTTGTTCAATGCTTGGGTGAGGGCGTCGGCTTGGCGTTGCTGTTCGGGAGTGGCGTCACCGCGGCGGAGTGCGGCCGTCAGTGAATTGCCGCGCGAGTCACTCACGCCTTGCCGCAGGATCGCTTCGTCCTCGGCGGTCAGCGCCGCGCGCGGCGGCGCCTTGAAATTGTCCGCTTTCAACCCTTTGAGCCGGTTCACATCGTCGGCATGTTTGGCAAGGGTCTCTTCGGTTTTCACGCCTTTTGCGATGTTGTGTTCGGATTTGAATGCGTCGATGACGATGCGGATTGGGCGGCCCATTTTGGCGGCTATCGACACCACCCGAGCCGATGCCACCGCCGCGCCGATACCGAAGGTGACCACCGATGCCGCGGCCGCGATGGCCACCGATATCGCCAGCTCTTTGAGCAGTTCCTCACCCAACTCTTTGAGTAGTTCGATCATCTTGGCGCGCATTTCGACCAAGCCGTCATGGTGGTCACGCGCGGACCCGGACAGCTCCCGGAACACACGGACGCTGGTCTCGGCGGCCGCTTTCAGCGCCCGAATGTCCTCATCGATGAACGACACTTCGGGGCTGGTGATGGCCTCGAACTGGACGGCCACCTGTTCTAGGCCCGCGGCCATGCCCGCCACTGGTGCGGCATCGGCGATAGCGGCCCAGGTGTCGGCGGCGCGTTGGAGTAGATCGGCGTTGCCATCGGGCACCGTGATGCCGATGGCCTCGACCAGCTTGACCCCGCCATCGATCAACCCGTTACCGGGGCCACCCGCGGAGGGCAGCGGGATACGGCACGGATAGCCCGCGAAAGCCTTGGCCGGTGTTTGCGGAGCGGCCCCGGTGGAACCCGCTGCGGTCCATTCGGCTTCCGCGTGGTTGTACCCCAGGTTGATCAGGATTTGGCCGTAGTTGAACGTCGCGTACGCGAGATCGCTGACCATTTTCAATGCTTCGGCCGCGCGCGCGTCGTAGGACTCGGCCCACTTCTTCGCCTCGGAATACGAGCCGGTCATATTGCCGTATTCGTTCAGCTTCGACCAGAACGCGTCGACACCGAAAAACCATTCACCGGCCAACGTTTTGAGCCGGTCACCCGCTTCGTAGTAGACGCTGGAATCGACGTCGAGAACAGTTGCGGTCACGCGCGCCCCAGGGTGCGCAGGTTGGCCGTGACAGCGTCGCCGTAGGCGGTGTGTGCGGTGCGGGCTGCGGCCTGCATGGCCTCGATCCCTTCCCGAACCTCCTGCGCCGCAGTCGCCCATTCCCGATGCGCCTCGGCTTGCTTGTCGGCGGCCTGGCCGTTCCAGCTCTGTTGCATCACGTCCATGCGTTCATCGATCTCGCGTAGGGATTCGCGCAGGAAATCGTTGAGTCCGCCGATGCGGGCGGTCACGTTGTCCAGGTGGTCGAGATCGACCTGATACCTCATGTGCCACAGTCCTGTTCGGTTACGGCGGAATCAGCTACGGGAGATCCAGGGAGGATTGCCGTAGCCCGGCGGCGTTGGTGGTGTCGGTGGCCGTGTATTCGATACCTACGACACCGAGCAGTTCGGCCATGGTGTTCAGGGCCTCGAGCACCTGTAAGGCGCCGTCGCGGGTCTCCTCCCACCCCGTCGCATAGGCGCTGGCCGCGGTGCCTTTCCAGCTCGTCATCAGCCCTTGCACGTCGGTGTCAGCTGATCGCACACCGTTGACGAGAGTTTGGGCGGTCCGCTGCACATACTGTCCGGCATCGGAAACATGGTCGGGCACAATCGCAAACGGTGTCCCCGCGGTTGATGAACCTTCAGCCATGCACATTCTCTCAGTCGTCGGTCGGTCTTGGTCTCAGTAGGTTAGACGCGGACCACGCACGTTCGGTTCCATCAGAGACCTTTTCATCCGAACCATGCATCGGGGGTCGCTCGTGAACAAGCTAGTCGCCGGATAGGACGACAATTCCGGAGGTCTGAAACTTCAACGGCGCCCGTGGATGTCGGTTCGTCGCCGCAACTGCCTCGAGAGGACCTCGAGCGTTTGCGAACCACTGCCGGGGACGGTGGCGGCCAGCGACAGTAGGGCAGTGGCTGAAGGGTTTCCGGGCCGCGGATGCCGAGGCCGATCCCGGCCGCCTGGGCTCGAATACGATCACAGGCGGCGGATGCCTGGCCGGTCGATCGTGGTCATCTCGACGATGCGCCGGACAGCCATCGTCGAGCGCGGCCGAATACAGAATTCTTGGGCCCGCGGGTTCGATCGATCGAGTTGCACCAGTGGGGCAGCGCTTCTCGTGCGGTAAGCCATGTCTGAGGTATCCCAACGATCGGTACGGTGTGGTTGCCGGTGTAGGCGGCGACGATCCCGCCGACGATGGCGCTGGTGGTGTCGATATCTCCGTCTGCGGCAATACATGTGGTGACTGCAGCCGGGTAGTCGTGCAGGAATGTGGCTGCGACCCACATCGTGAACGGCACGGTGTTCTGGGCGGTGACCCGAGATCCGTTGCCGAGTTCGTTGGCGGCCTCGGCGGCGGGGGCGCCGAGCAGGGTGCGTGCGCGGCGGATCAGCCGGGTCGTGTCACTGTGGTCGAGGCGGTCCAGGATGCTGGTGATGAATTCGGTTGGTGTGGGCCGTGTTCCGTTGAGGCGGGCATGCGCGGCGTGGGCTGCGGCGAGTGCGACCGCGACGGCGCCGATGATCCCTTCGGGATGTAGATGCGTCACCTGTGCTGACCGGACCGCTTCGGCGACAACCTTGTCCGGGTCGCTGGCATAGAAGGCACCCAGCGGGGCAACCCGCATGGCCGCGCCGTTGCCACAGGAACCCTCGCCACCGTACGCGGCTGCGGCCGCCTTGCGCCAATGCACCCCATCGCGGACTCGGTGCAGGGTGCCGACCGCGTTGAAGCCGTAGTCACGGCCCGGGTCGAAGCGTCGCGCGAAAGCGGTGGCAAGCCGATCCTGGTCGATCCCGCCGCGACTGCACAGCTCGGTAACCACAGAACAGGCCATCTCGGTGTCGTCGGTCCACCCCCACGGCCCAGCAGGAAGACTACCTGCCCGAAGATCTGCGATGGATCGGCGCATGATCGGGAACTGCTGCCCCAAAGCGTCCCCCACGGACAGTCCATCCAAAGAATCAAGCATCAAGTCGACATGCATTGCGTCCGATGATAGCCAGGGGAAGACGATCCACGCTGATGGCGAACGAAACCCTCGAAGCCGCTTGGTGCTCGGTTCAGTTCACCGAAGTGTCGAGCGGATAGCGGGTGTCGAGGCGGGAACGGTCTCGGTAGAAGAAGTTCAGGACGAGATCGTCAGCGATCTGGACCAATTCGTCGCGGCCCTCGACCGCAGACACCCACTCGGGCGGCAGGGCGGACAATCCGTGGACCGCACCGATAAGGTTGCCGGCCACCGCACCGGTGGAATCGGAGTCGCCGGAATGATTCACCGACAGCAGCAGCGCGCCACGCACGTCGCCGGTCCGGAACGCGTACAGAGCGCAGTAGACGGCGATGGCGAGACACTCCTCCGCGACCCAGCCCTGCCCGACTTGCTCAACCCGCTCCGGCGTCGGCGGGCCGAGATGAGCGAACGCCAGCGCACCGGCAAGGGCGGACACCGTCTCGGAGCTGTCTGCTGGCATCGAGGTGAGTCGGATGATGATGTCGCGCACGGCGATCGGCAGTTCGACCCCACACAGCACGCTGTCGATCAGGGCCGCGAATGCGCCCGCGGCAAGATAGCCGGTCGGATGGCCGTGGGTGAGCTGGGCGCATCGCATCGCGGCGTCGAACGCCTTGTGCGGACCGAGCGCGGCGAGACCGAAGGGTGCTGACCGCATCACGGTCCCGCATCCCTTCGAATTCGGATTCACCGGCCCCGGCTCGCCGGGTAGATGTGGCGCCCGATATTCCTTCGCTTGGACCCGCAACCCGCTCGTGCAGGCATGGCCCGGCGAGCGCATCGCATAAAGGAACTGCTGCCCCGCCAACCAGCCGTCGGGTTGCGGCGCGGGCTTGGCTTCCTCTTGGGTGGTCAGCCAGCGCAGATACGCGCGCCGCAGTACTGGCGCCGGATCCGCACCCGGCGGACAACGCAGCAAGCCTTCGGCGGTGAACAACGTCATCTGGGTGTCATCGGTAATCTGTTGCGGCGCATTGGGTATCAGGCCAGGCAGGAAGTCGGTGACGCCGGCCACCCCGTGGAGCTCCCTGATCTGTGCCAACTGCAAGAACTCGATCGGCCATCCGAGCGCATCGCCCACCGCCCCACCCAACATTGCCCCACGCACCCGGTCGAACAGCTTCTCGTCTTCCCGCACGACCACCGATCCTTGCACCGATGTGAACCTGTCGACCAAGCGGAGTGGATCTGCTACGCAATCGGCGGAAACCCTGAAGAGCTACTCGAAGTAGTCCTCGTCAACCTCGACGATGGTGTCTGCCCGTTTGGGGCCCGGGTGCCGCGGCGCTCACCTTTTGGTTGGTGTTTGCTCGGTTGAAATCAACTGGCCGGTCTCCTCTGGGGGGCCGGTTCCGACATCTCGGTGGGCATAGACCGAATCCCTTGTCAGCCAACAGAATCTGATTGGCGGCACGTCAATTGCGCTGGCAGCGCTCCTGCGTGGACCACCTCCGATGGCCATGACTCGACTTCGGCGGCGCCTGTGAGTTCGTGCTCGCGAATATCGGGTGAGGTAGGGTGCTGGCGGGTTCAAGCTGGACAGTTCCACCGTTGAATTGGGGGGCGTATGGCTACGTTCAAGGCTGATCTGGAGCAGTTGGGGAAGCTCGGAACCACGCTGCACGACCTGGCCCGTGAGGCTGAGGGCGTCAAGCCGAAGCGGACCGTTGAGGTCAGCTCGCCTGAGCAGTTGCAATCCGTGGGTGCTGCATTGCTGCTCGAGAGCGAACAACTTCTGGGGGTTCTCATCCCAACGCTCAAGGAGCGATTGAGCGAGACCGGTGACGTGATGGCCAATATTGCCCAGCAGTTCAAGGACGCCGACGAGAGCAACGCGGACAACATCATGGACCTGTATCGGAAGTCCACCGGCGACTGGACGGCGTAGGAGCGGGGATGACTCCGAAAAGCTGGATCGAGAACACTGATCCATCAGAGTTGATCGCGCTCGGCGACTCGTGGATCACTTTCGCCATCGACCTCGAGCATCTGTTCGACAGATATGTCGACGCCGTCACGAAGGTGAACGGTGCTTACTGGGATGGCCAGTGTGCTCACGCGGCGCAGGACCGTGCGCGAGCCGACCAGAAGACCATGCAGACGATCGCCGACAAGATCAATGCTGTCGCGCAGCGCGCCAAACAGGGGTACGACGAGATCGATGCTCCACTGCGTCGTGCGCGGGGCGCGCTGATCGAAGCGGCTCATCGCGGTTATGTCATTGCCGACACCCTCGCGTTGAGCATTCCTCCTGGGAAGTCGGTCGCTGACGAGGACAAGCAGGCACTTCTGGTCCTGCAGGACGAGTTGAACGACGCTGTCCGTTCCACCGTGCAAGCCGACAGTAAGGTCCGCGACGACCTGAACAACGCCCGCGCCGAGTTACGCGCAGCCTTCGTTGCCACGGCCGCGCTCGGTGTCGAGCAGGGTAAGGCGGACGGGGCGAACCTGACGGGCAGTCCGATGCGCTTGGGCCCGGACGGCGTGCAGCGCTTGATCGAGGCTGGTCAGTTGACGCCGGAGCAGGTAGCGGCGTTGCAGCGTGGCGACACAGCGACGATCCCGGCGTCACAGATGGAGTACTTGACCCAGATCAGTCGGTCTCTGGATAGCAAGAGCCCGCAGGAGATCGAACAAATCATGACCAAGCTGCCGCCCGACGGACAACGGGCACTGGCGAATTCATTCCAGATCATCTCGAACGAGAAGATCAATGCCGGTGTCACCAACGATCCAGCAATACCGAAACACGGCGGCGCGAACCAACTCCCCAAGCAGATCCAGACGTCGCTGACACGAAAAGACTTGGTGGTAAACCAGTTTCACAACACAGCTGATGGAACAACCCGCAGCATCGAGTTGAACGGCGTGGCCGACAACCAGGCCATCGCCAACATGGTCAGAGTCAGCGATCCTCAACTCAGGAACGGGTCCGCGATCGATAGCGAACTGCTGGATGTCGGTCGACAGTATCTTGGCGCGCAGGTCAACCATGAACAGTTGCAGCACAGCGCGTTGACATCGTTCACCGTCGACGGCAACGGTGCAAGCGATACCTCCGCGATTACCGAGGGAATCTTCAACGCCGTGGGACAGGACAAGCTCGCTGTCGAGTCGGTTGTCACCGGCCCGAACGGCAAGGACTTCGTTTCCGATGCCCTCAGCCACCAATGGCCCGACGATGGGAAAGCGGTGTCCTCGCTGTTCACCTTCGGGGACAAAGACGCCACCGTCGAGGACCCGGGGAACCCGGCCGATGTGCAGTCCGCGATGCGCACCGGCCGGATCATGCAGTCGGTAGCTGAGGCAGCCAGCACCGACGAGGCGTGGAAGTTGTTGTCGAATGTTCCCAATACCGACGGCCAGTCGGCAGGGCAGCTGAATCCAGATCTGCTGCAATCGATATCGAAGAGCATGTCACCGTATGTGCCGGATCTGGCTGGGGCTGACCAGCCCGACAAGCCCGGCTTCAATCTACTGCGTTCGGACCACACGTCCTGGGCTGATCCCAACGGCAACAACAGTTTCAGCGGATCAGCCAACATTTTCGCTCTGATGAACACCGATGATAAAGCGGGAGAGCTGTTCAATGGTGCCGCGGTGGCTGAAGTGCTGCGGCAGGAAACCAAGTTCGGGGTAGACCCGACGAACCCCGATGCCGGTGGCTGGTTGTCGACAGCGGGCAGGCTGCATGGGCTCATCGACAAGGGCAACATGATCGAGGTTCAGGACCAATACGACGATCAGCATGCGCAAGAGGAAGCGAGCTACAAGCGGAAATCGGCATGGTTCGATGCTGGTAAAGCAGCGTTCAGTTTCGGGTCTGGTTTCGGTAGCACCACCGAGAAATTCGCCTACGCTCTCGTCAACGGCAGCGGGGACTCGCTGAAGGACGCATTCACCGGAGGTCGCCCGGGTCCCGCCGCGCTTGCTGGCCTGTCAGGCGTCGATTTCTATCGTGACGACTACGCCATCCTCAAGGCACGTCAGGACCTCGGGCTTTCGTTGCCGCAGATCCCTGCGCAGCAGTCGTGGATGTTGGACGGAAGCGGAAGATTGCTCGACTACGAGCAGATGCGAGACAAACTCGGAAATGACCCGCAACGCAAGGACGCGTTCGAATGGCTGGTCACCCAAATGGGAGGAGGCGACGGCCATCAGATCCGCAATGGATACTCCGACGTGGTCCGAAAAGATGGGTAACGGTCGTAGATTTGGCGTCGCAGCGATCGCGGTGCTAGTGCTATCGGCAAGCTGCTCAACCAGTGACGATGCGAACCATGCATCCGCCATGCCAACGCGAACCAACCTGGAGCTGATCAACTCGGACGTATGGTCGGCAGATCAGGGCGTCGACCTGTTCAGTAGGGGGGCGGAACTGGTTCGTGCCACAGTTGAGTCTGGTGATCTCACGCTCTTCGGTGGAATCGACGTAGCGTTCCCGGGATACGCTGCCGCGTTTGAAACGCCCTACGATCCCGGCAATTATGATATCGAATCAACCTTCTACAAAAAATGGGAAACGCTGTCTCAGCAGCGTCGAACAGAATATCTTCATATAACGAACTATATTGCCGATAGTCATAAAGTTTCCGCCGTCGTGTGCCGATTCTACACCAGGCCAGAGCCAATCCCTGGAGAGGAAAGCAGTGCTCACACTTTCTGTCAGGGAGTCGCTCTTGAAAACAGCGCGACCGACGCCGGGGCACCCGGTCGGCGCGATGAATCTACGGAAAACGACACAGCTGACGGCGGCAGAGTGCCTGCGTGGAATGTGTTCGGAACATGGAAGATCAAAAAAGTAAAATTCCTGGGCGGGGACGAGACTCCGGACAGTTGCTTCACTTGGTGGAGCGAAGAGTTTCCCTATCTGATTCGGGTAGGGAACAGGCGTTTTTACGAAGTCGCGCCCGGTGCCACGATGCCGCCGGAGCCGCTGGCGAAACACTATCCGGAATGGATCGGGCCTTCCTCGTGAAACGAGGGGGCGAGCTATTTGGCGGGCAAGGCTGACTCGACGATTGCTGCGATCTCCTGGGCGTGATCGCACGCATTCCAGTGCGTGAGCGCTAGAGTGCTGCTCACTGACACGTCAATCGTCGCATCCGGGCCGGTCATGACGACGAAGCATGCCTCTGATGCCGGCTCACGGTAGGTAATCGCCTCGCGGCCATTGACCTTTATCTCCGTTGCTGCGTTGCCTTCACGCTTCCGGAACTCGTCGAGAGTCACGTTGGTCGAAGAAATCGTCAAGGAACCCACAGCGCCCATCTGGCCGTGCACGTCCTCCTGGCGTTCGAAAGTGCAGCTGATGAACGCGTAGCCGTCATGAACCTGATCGGCGCGTTCACGGGTTTTCGGGACGAACCCGGCCTTGACGACAGCGTCGTCACCGATCTCGAAACACGGATCGAACTTCACCGGACTGCGGGAGTTAGGGGGTTGATCCGGAGCGGGTTTCACCGATGCGGCGATGCTTGGTTTCGCTGCGGTCGATGTGGTCGTGTCCGTCGGTTCGCTCGCGCTGTCGCGACCTGAACAACCGGCGGCAATGAGGCCGATCAACGCCAGCGACACTCCGATGCTGGTGTGCTTCATTGGATACCGCCACCCACCCCTGCCGCATCACCCATGATCTTGAGCCTATCCGCGCTGACCTGATCGGCCTCGGAGATGAGCCGCCCGGCGCGCAGGTATGCCTCCTGCAGCCGCATCGCTCCATCGATCAACTGGTTGATCACCTCGATCCCGTCGGCGGCCTTGTTCACGAAGCCAGCTTGCAGTTGCTGCCCAGAAGTGAAGCCGCCGAACCCTTTCGCGTCTTTTGCCAGGGTTAGCTTCTGGCGGACCTTCTGCAGTCCGATGATCATCTGGCCGTACAGCCGGACCGCTTCGTGGACTGCCTGCGGATCGAATGCGATTTCGCCTGCGGCTGCCGCCTCGTTGAAGGCTTTGATCTGGGCTTGCCCGTAGTCGATGTTCGTCGTGCTCACCGCTGCCCCCACTCTGCTGGCTTCCGAAGAAGATTACACGAGCCGACATCGGGTTCGTTCGCCTGACGTTCGCTCTGATGGCTGTGGTCGGCGAGCGCATCTGCCGAATGCCTTGGGAGGGATCAGCATTGAGCGTCAAGAGGGAAGATCTGCTGGTAGTGGCCGTGTTAGGCTCCGAACGGACCGATCGGTGATGCCTAGGGGGAATGACCACGATGGGTGATCAGGACAAGCCATCCACGGCGTCGATTCCCGGTCTTCAGGATCTGTTGGACCAGCGCGACGTACAGGTTGCTACACAGAGGTCAGCCGATTCGCAATCACGAGCACGACGCGATGACGCGGAACTCAGCGACTTGGGCGCAGGCGCTGACCCGGATTACGTCAACACCGAAGAGCATTTCGAGGGCATGACGCTGGAAGCGATGTACGCCGCGGTCCACGGTGATGGCACAGGTGAAGGCGGTTTGGACGCGTCGGGCCTGCAAACATTGCGTAGGACGTGGTTCGAGGCGTTCTCCGAACTGGCGAACCTGTCCACGTTCAACCTGATGGGGCTGAACCGGGTCTTCGGCAACGGGGGCTGGCAGGGCGCGAGCGGGTCAGCTGCCCAGAGCGCGTCGCAGCAGTACTCGGCGGTTGCCAACCAGGTGGGGCGGGTGTTCGAGACGATGAGCCAGCGCCTGGATTCCCTCGCGTGGGCTGCTGAGGCTGTGCGCATCGCCGTCCCGGCTCCGCCGTCGTCAGTAGTAGATGGACTCGATCCGGATAATCCTGCGCAGTCGGTGCTGCCGGGCCTGATCAATCCTGAGTATTCCGATCAGGTCGATAACGCGCGGGAAGAGGCCCGGCAAGCGGCCATCAGGGCGCTGAACAGTGTGTATAAGGAGACCTTTCCTCCGGCGGGATCTGGGGTGCCGACGTATGCGACGGTTCCGCAGATCGGGGCGAATGGGGACCCCGGCGTCGTCGGCGCGAACAATGGCACCAGTCCCGGAAGCACTGGAGCGGGCCCTGGCACGTCTGGAGATCCGTCCGGGGCTGATAGCGCTACGGCACCGCAAAACGCCATGTCTGATCCGTCGTCACCGACCGCGACCCAGCCATCCGGTACGAGTCCGGCAGGGGTGCGCATACCGGAGACGGCGGGCACCGGTCCCAGCACGACAACAACACCTGCGGGTGTCGGTAACGGCTTCGGCTCGCCCGGAGCGGCTGGGCTGAGCGGACTCGGGAGGGGAGCAAACGGGTTTGGCGGTCTCGGCACGAGTCCTCGGGTGGGTGGCCCGGGTTCGTCGGTTCCAGGAGCACCTGGTGCTGCTGCTTCTGGGGCGGTCGGCTCTGCTGCGGGCGCGGCGGCAGCATCTCGGACTGGGACGGGCACTTTCGGGCCGATGGCGCCTGGTGCCGGTGCCCGACGTAAAGACGGTGAAGGCGACGGTGAGCACCGCGCTCCCGACTATCTGCGGGGAGTTGCCTCGGATTGGACCGAGGGGTTGGACACGCCTGTCGAGGTGATCGGTGAGGCTGGGTTCCCCGAAGCGGATCCGTTTGCCATCGTTGAGGCGGTTCCGCCGACGCCGGTCCGCACTCGGCAACCGATAACACCGACTTTCGTTGAGGCTGAACCGGTCGAGCCGCGAACCGCGGTCGACGCCGCTCCTGCGCCGGCCGCAAATACGCTGCCAGCGTCGGAACCCCGTGCATCCTTAGACACCGAAGCAGAGCCGGGCCAGTCGGCTGGGTTCTCCGGGACGGGCCCCTCGCTCGATGATCTCTTCGCCGAATACGGGTGGAGCGCAGACGATGCCGGTGCGGCGACGGAGCAGCCAGCCGGTGAGCCCGAGAAGCGAAGGTCGGGCGCCGAGTAGTGAAGACCCAGACGGTGTGGACCTTCACTCCGGACGAATTCGCGTGGATTTGGACCGAAACCGGGCTCGATGTCTATCCGGACCCGATCAGCATCCTGGAATCGGCCACGACCGCAGAGGAATACACGAGGCTGATCCAGGCGATCAGCGCCCGCTACCCACGCGGAGCAGATCCCGATCTGACTGGGCCGCTTCGGGTTCTCGCAGATCCTGATCTACGGATCATCTGCAAAGGCCGATCCCTCAACTCCCCCAAGCGAGTTCGCTCGCTCGGCGCGACGAGGGCAGACCTCGGCGTCATCTTGTTCCAAAAATCCGGACCAACCCCAGATTTCGGCGGCGACATCAAACTCGTTGTCACCCAACGCCACCACCTCGCCAAGCACATCGCCGCGACCATGCCGCCGTCCCCGCCCGGTTCCGCCGAAACGATGATCGGCTACACGCCACGAGTGCGTGGCGAACAGCCGCCGACCTCATGGAAACCAGCGCCCAACGGCGAACGTGCCGTCGAAGAACGCATCCGCACTCTGCTGCGACTACCCCGCACCGCCGAGGGCCACTTCCGGATCCAACGCCACACCCACGGTCAACGGCCGCATCCACCGGAGTACCTGAGCTGGATCGACATCCGCAACGACCACCCGGCCGCCGGTCGCTACCTCATCGACGTCAACGACAACGACACCACCGTCACACCTGGTTCTCCCGCCGTCATCGTTCGTGAGCTGCATCGCCGCGTCGCGACCGGATCCTGATTGTCCTTCTGGCGCAGAGCCGATGAGCGAGCGATCGTGGCTGTCCGATCCATGATGGGCTTGGCCCTGCGGGTGATCCCCGGCTGCGGTCTGCTGTAGATCATGACGTTCCGAATCCGATGAGTTCAACCTCGGTGCTTCGGTAGCAGATCGCGACGACGGCGCCTGGTACTGCCATCGGTGTACTGCCGTCGCATCGGTTGTTGTCGCGGTCGAGCGGGTAGGTGGTGACGGGGGTGCCGTCGGTCCGACTCCATGAGTTGACCTCGGCATGAGGCTGGCCGTCGGTTCCTTCGTAGAGGGTCGCTTCGACGAGTTCGGTCGCGAGAAATATGTCCTTCGCTCCTGGGAGCGGGTAGCGGCCGTGGAGGCCGGAAAGCATGTAGCTGGCAGTGCTTTCGTCAATTGCCATCGCTTGCAGTGCGTCCGAATCGTAAGGGTGTGTCCGGACCTCGGTCAGCACGTCAGGGCCGTTCGGATCGGCGGCGATCGGCGTCGGGGTGTTGCCTGGAAGGATCGGGACGGTCGCGAGGCGATCGGGTCGGTCGAGGATGATCGTTCCGGATTGGTGTGCATCATAGGAAGACCAGCTGACGACGATGGTGTTGGCGAAGGTGTGGGTGAGCACAGTGGCGTCGGCCTTGGTCGGTATCCGGGCAAGTTCACGGGTGCTGATCACCGCACCGGTTTTCGGGTCCAGTGCGATGGTGGTGAGGCTGGTTTCGTTGCCGTTCGTGCACCGTGCGATCCGATAGACCGCGTTGTCGGTGACCAGGACGTCGTGGCGGGGATCGTTGCACCCTTCTACCGACCACATCGATGTTCCGGCCCGGCCGTCGTATCGCACTACATGCGTCCGGTTGGCAAGTATCAGAAACTGCGAGCCGGGTCGGAAGTCGTGTCCTCGCGGTAGGTGCCACGGATTCGTTTCCGACACCGATATGACATGGGTGTTCGGATCAGGGGCAGTCCGGGTGAAATCGGACTCGGTCCACAGCAGCTGCCCCGTGATCGCGTCGAATGCGATCCAGCCCTTGTTATCCCAGCGCGCGAGCACGACCGTGCCGCCGTCGACCGACCGCAGCGATCCGGGAATGTATTCGACCCCGAGTTCCTCGCCGCGTTGCGCGTTCGTGCGCAGGTAGTGCCACTGTGGCGTACCCGTGGGCCCGTCGTAGGCAGTGAGACCTTGGGTCGAGGCGAGCACGAAACCGTTTCCCGCCACCGCTATGTCCGGGGCGCGAAGGTCGTAGCCGTTGTCGGGATACCGATCGACGGCCATCAGCGGGATCGGGATCCGGTAGCGCTCACTACCCAACCTTTGTGGAAACGCCGGAACCCCCACCGCGGCAACAGTGTTGTGGTCGACGTTGGCGTCGTCGTCACCGGCGCTGATCGCGGCTGCGGTCACCCCTGCAGTGGCAACGAGACCCAGTGACACCAACGCCACTACGGTCCACCGACCCAACCGGTGCACATCTGCCGGACGTAGGGCAAGGCCGATCACGAGTACCGTACCGGCGAGCACGAGCCCGTTGGCGGCTACTGCGGTCGGCAACTGGGTGAAGAACGGGTACTCGAATCGGATGCGTCCGTACATGCCTGGCAGGTGAGCCTTGGCTGCCACGACCGCCGTCACCGTCGCGGCGACAAGCGCAGCGAGCACTAACACGATCGCCCGAGGGGAGCCTTCCCGTGCGCGCAATCCTCGGACAACAATGCCAGCCGCTACGACCAGCATGAGTGCGCCGAGTACCGCTGCAGTGGTCGCGAATCTGTCGGGCACGACGTTGATCGGTAGCCGGAACGACCCGAACACGTCCTCACCGTCGACCATCCGGTCGTCCAGCTGCACTTTCGCCGCGAAGAACCGGCTGTAGATCCCAAGGATCGTGCCGCCCGCGATAAGACCGAAACCGACGGCACCGGCAGCCGCCGTCAGCCAGGCCAGCCACCTGGACGAGCCGTTAGTTGTTGACGTGATGTCGGAATTCATTCTGTCCCCCCATGTGTACACGCCCCGCAGCACGGTCGTTGAGTTGTGGTGTCCTGCCACCGGAACTAGTCCACGGCCGTACTGGCGAACGCGACGAGGTCGGTGCGCCAATCTCGGTTCAAGTCGAGCGAACTTCGTCGAGACCGCAAGGGGCGTCCAACTTGTCGCCGATACCTCTCGGCCCATGGATCATCGGACCGCACAGCCAGGTTCGTCTCGGGATAGCGTTCGGATCGAGCTCGGTAAGGTCTGCAGGTCCCGCGTCGTTGAACGCGGTGATCGTGGCTCGCGACTCGAGTCGATATTCGCCACGATCCATGCTGCCCCCAATCTGCTGATCTGCGAGGAAGAGTACAGAAGGCGGCATCGGATTCGATCCACCAACTTTCGATGTCATCCCTGTTCTGTGGGTAGGGGTGGCTTGCCATTACAGCCCGCGTCTGTGATCGGGCTCGGTCGGATCTCGTTCCAGCACAGGGAATGAGAAGTCCGGCAGGCGGCGCGTTCCGGCCGCGATCTCGAAGCACAGATCGCTGTAGGCCACGGCGAGCTCGGTGAGGCGATGCTGGGTGTAGCGAGAAGCCAGTGTCGACGTGCCCTGCGCGGCGACGCGGGCATCGACCGAGAACTGAGCGAGCCGGTCGATCACCATGCCGACTGTCTCGGTGTGCCGATATGCGGCATCAAAGGCTGGCGGCTGATCGGCGCTCACCCAGCTGTCGATTCGGGACACCAGTCGATTGCGCTCGCGCTCGATCGTGCCGATATCGGTGCTCTGGTCCAGACGGGCCTCGTGCAAGCTGGCCAGTTCGTAGGCGCCTTGCAGGATCGGATGCGCGATGGCCACTGTTCCAGCGCAGGCCTGCAAGATCATGTCTTTGGACGGCAGCGGTGTCCTCATGCCTGCCTCACCGCGTGGGCCGGCTGTCCGGAACCTGCGGTCACCGAACCCCCGGCTCGCGGTGACCGCCGCGGTTCTTGTCGACGGTCCTGCGGAATCGCGGTTGCCTGGGCGCTTGCAGTATTCAGAATGAGCCAGCGCTGGTCTTGGCTTTGTGGGTGCGCGAAGATCGCTGTTGGGGTGATCATTTCGTCTCCCGATGTGTGCTTGGAGTTTCCGGAGTTGGCAGGCGAGGTGGTGATCCAGTTCGTTGGATCGTGCCGATCGCAGGGGAGTGGTCGCGGATGGTTGCGTCGGGTTGGCGCGTTGGACTGGGCATGTGGGGTGGTGATCGAGGTATATGGCGGTACTGAGGGTGTCCAGCGCCCGCCCGAGAACTAGGCATTGGGGTGGGCAGCGGCGGTGGATGCTCATGGCGCGTATCGCGTCGTCGTCGGTGAGCGGACCGGGGTCTGTGAGGCAGTCGGTCAGATGCGCCTCATCGTCGGGTTCGAATGGTGTCGAGGTTTTCACGACACGGCCCGTACTGCTGCCGCGTTGTCGTCGATGATGTGCGCTCCGATCCACTGGCATGGTTGGGCGTCCCATGTGCGGTGTTCGCCGATCTGGTTGTCGGACACCGGGACTGAGCCGCAGAGCACGGCGGGGCAGGTCACGCTGACTAATCGGTTGTCGCCGTCGAATTGCGCGCGCCCGCAGTCGGCGTGCAGCCGAACATGGCTACAGCCGGTTGCGCCATGGGTCGGTGTGGGCTGGTGATAGCGAGGGTGTGTGCGGTGCGAGGTAGTGGGCGTTTGTGGTGGATGTGATTGGATCCAGCGTCGCCAGTTCAGGCGGAGGGCGAACCGCGCCGATGCGGGGCTGGTGTGGAAGTTGTGCCGGGTGCGTGTCCTGTTGCAGTACCGGTCATTGAACATGGGGCAATGCACTCCCTTTCGTGGGACGATCGGCGATGGTGGGCGGAATACTTTGGGGGACAGTTCTATTCATTGCCGTGTGGGGTGTTGTGGCAGTCGGCGGATGCCGCAGGACAGTTCGTCGGCCAGGTCCTGATACGCGTCGGCGGCCTCGGCGAGCTGCAGTGAGGCGTCGTAGAACAGTCCGTCCGGTGCGGTGGCGAGCGCGATATGGGTGTGCACGGCCAGCTGCGCGAGCTGGTCGATGACCTGCCCCATGGTGTGGGTGGATACGCGCGCGGCGGGGAACGGGATCGGGGTGGCCGCCACCACCCATTGATCGATTGCCGACATCACGCGGGCACGTTGCCGGTCGATGTGCTCGAGTGCGCGCAGCGGCGTGTGTTCGCGGGTCTGATGCAGTATCGCGAGTTTCCCGGCCGCGTCCAGCATGGGATGGTCGGTCATGGTGGGGAGCCCCCGGCAGGCGGCGAGCACGGCATGTTTGTCGGGGAGTCCGGCGAAGGTCACCAGTGATCTCCCAGGGCTGGAAGTCGCCGCGCCCGCCGCGCGATGTCGGTGGTCAGATCGGTATAACCATCGACCAGTTCCGCGAGCCGGGACCAGGCCGCGTGCACGGCGGGGTCGGCAGGATCGATGGTCATCAACAGGTGGTAGGCGTGAACCTGGGCTTCAGCCAACCGGGCTATCACCGCTCCCAATGTCTCGGTGTGCATGCTCGCCCCGGGCCGCGGGATCGGCAAGTGATCGGTAACCCACACATCCACCGCGAGCGCGAGTTCATCTCTACGGCAATGACATTCACTGCCGAACATGGCCAAGCGCCGCTGGTAAATGACACCGAAGTCGTGCGCCAGCTTCGCCAGTGGATGGACTCCTACGTGATGCCCCCGGATCGCCGACAACAGCGCCTCACCCGAGGGGAACAGCGCTACCGCGCCGGGTTCGCAACTGCCCGAGACTCTTGCGCTCCCAGCCGGATCTGGAATGCTGTGCACAGCTCACCGCCACACCACAGAAGACCGGACCGGGCTGAGGAGCCGACGAGCAGCGGAGACCACGCTGGTACGTGACGGCAACGAATGCGCAGTCGAGGGCTGCGACACCCAGAACCATCCGGTCGGATGATCGGTCATTGGAAGCCAGACTCGTTCGCCGGACGCGAGGATCTGCACACCGCGTTCCTCTAATTGGGCCAGCGTGTGCACGCCGAGCCTGCCGCCCCACGCCGGACCGACGAGGAAGACCCAGTCGCGATTCGGTCGTGAGTAGCTGATGATCGGCATTGACACGCACCGGGTCTCCTCGAGAAGTACCTCGCGCACGTGCCTGCCTAGACCCGCGGGCATCGCCACCGCACCCAAAGCTGGAGTGGCAATCACCGAAACACGCTCGAACGCACACGACACTGCGAACCCCAACCCGCGATACACGTGGGCGACCTCGGCCACGCTGTGGCAGCGCTCGAACATCACCGCGCCTTCCGATGACGGCTCTGCTGTTCACCGACCACCAAAAGCGGCACCGTCCGCGGCCGGATCGGCTTCCACGCCTGCTCCGCAAGATCACACCGCTCACGCGCTGCCTGGTTACTGAGCACCGCGATACCCGAAGCGCGCGGCACTGCCCGCCCATGCATCATCGGGAAATCTCCGTCAAGTAGCGGATAGATTGCGATCGCTTCGGCGGCGGCCAGGTGCACTCCGTTGCCGCCATACCCGTTAGCTCGAGCGCGGTCAGGCCAAGTGGTTGGACGCACTGTTGAATCACCGAAAGTTCCTCCGCAGCAAGGAGTGCGGCAACAGCTTGACGTTCGGTGAGTATCCGCCCTGGCAGGTAGCTGACGACCCAGCCGCCATCGCCGGCGCTACGGGCGTGGTGTGCGGTGCGATCGCTGCGTAGCAGCTTCAAATCGTGGAGAACGGTCATAGCTGATCCCTGTTCCCGGTCGTTGTTTCGCGGTCGAACCGCCCTGCATCGACCATAAGCAAATATATAAGCACATACAAGTGCTTATGAGTGCTCGGATGAGTAGCCTTCAAGCTGTGGTGAATACTGAGTCGCACGACTTTGGATCGCAGGAGGACCCGGGAGTGACCGTCAGCCGCTCGGACCCGTCAGCGCTACGCTTCCTGATCGGACACGAGCTGCGATCCGCGCGATTGCGTGCCGGGGTCAGCCAGGCGGATGCTGCTAAGGAGCTTGGCTGCACTCAACCGAAGATCAACAACATGGAGACCGGCAAGTATCAGCAACAGCCGGATGAGTCCGCGAAGTTGATGCGGCTTTACGGAGCGGATGTCGATCAGATTGACCGCATCGCATCTCTTGCTGGCCGAGCGGACCAAGCGACGTGGTGGGCACCCTTCAGTGAGGTTCTGCCGAACTGGTTCAAGGCGTTCGTCGGTCTCGAAGGCTTGGCTACGAGCCAATTCACCTATCAGGCAATGACCCTGACCGGTCAGCTTCAGACCGAGGGTTACGCGACCGCGCTGCTCAGCGGTGGTCTCCAGATCGCGCCGTTGGATCTGCCCCAGGCGATTCGGGCTCGCATGGCGCGACAGCGTTTAGCCAACGAGACCGATCCTCTGCGTCTTCAGGCGGTCATCGAGGAGCACACGCTCGACAGGCTGGTCGGCGGGTCGGCGGTCATGGCCGAGCAACTTCAGCATCTGCTCGAGCTGATGGAACGCGAGAACGTCGAACTTCGCGTCATGCCAACCAGTACGGCTGTTCATGTCGGTCTCGACGGCGATTTCACGCTCCTGAACTTCGACGAAGCGCTGAGTCTCGGCTACATCGAGTATCAGACGGGCGCCCTTTACGTGCAGGATCAGGACCAGGTCGAGATGTATAAAATGATTGCAGATCGACTCCGATCTCTGGCTTTGCCGAGTGAGGAGTCCGTCCAGGTAATCCGCGGGCGCCTGGATCGTCTCAAGCGAGCGTAGGAGTATGGAATGACTTCCCAGGACCGCCTGGTGTGGCGGACCTCGAGCTACAGCGGAACGAACGGCGGCCAGTGTGTCGAAGTCGCTTTCGGCGGCCGATCGGTGTTCATCCGCGATAGCAAGTACAGGCGGAATCCCGCCAATGACCTCGCAGCCGAGCCGGTCATCGAGATACCTGCGAAGCACTGGGATACGTTCCTCAACGCCGCAGTTCAGAACGATGCCAAGATTCCGGCCGGTCTTCCTGCCATCACCCGTCATGGATTATGTGAGGTGAGCATTGCCGCTGAGGATGGCACCACGCTTACCTTCACGGCTGCCGAGTGGATCGCGTTTACGGCAGGAGTCGGGGACGGCGAATTTGCAGCCGCGGCCTGATCACCGCTAGTGCAACTGCACTCGCACGGTTCGATGCTGGTAGACCTGGCCGGTGGTGATGGATTGTGCTGTGGCCGAGCTGAATAAGCGGGACGGCGGCCACATGCATCGCTGATCCAGCTACGGTGATGCGAGGAGATCTACAAGGTCGGTAATCAATTCCTGTGTGGCGGGATCGTCTGCGAAGATGACCACGCCTCGCATACCCCGGGTCAGCAATACCTTGTAGGTCGCCCTTGAGCAGCAGCCGCACCGGAAGAGGTTGCTACGTGCTGAGGTCTTGGGAAGGCGCGTGGTCGACGTCGACAGTCAGTCGATCGACCCGAGGTGGGCGGGGACGTGGCTGGCGGCCCGGCGGGCGCGGCTAGGTCTTTTTCGCGATGGCGGTCTTAGGCGACTTATGGCGGCCTGTCCTACCGTGCTTCGTTGAAAGAGAACTAACACAGGCGGATCGGGACGACTCGGTCGCTGTGCGGGAAGCGTGGGCGTTAAACGATTTCGGCTCCATTCACTTGCTTTTCTGAAAGTCGGACAGGGCCGGATCATGGACAGATTCTGTTCAAGCTGGATTGTGTAGTTGTGCGTAGTATCGCCGGATACAGAATGGCTGCGGGGCCGCAGCGGTAAAGCGCAGCAGGGCGGCCGCCGTGGCGGTTTGTCTGCTCGCCGGTGGGGATTAGCATACCTTCCGTGCCGGTAATTTTTCGGTGGAAATTCCGCTGGTCAAGGGGCTGGCCCCAGACGATCTCGTACACCTTGCGTAACTCGGCGACGGTGAATTCCGATGGGCAGAACCTGGTGGCGAGCGTGGTGTACTCGAGTTTGCTTCTGGCTCGCTCGACCGCGTCGGCGACGATTCGTCCGTGGTCGAAGGCCAGTTCGGTGTGGGCGTTCAGCACAGATTCGACGGGTGTCCACGCTGCGGTTCGCGCATCACCACCCGCTTCGGGTGCTGGAAGGTCGGGAACGAACGCGAGGTAGCAGACGGTCACCACACGTCTGCGTGGATCGCGGTTCGGTGAGCCATAGGTGCGGAGCTGCTCGAGATGTGTGCGGCCGAGGTCCAGGCCAGTCTCCTCGGCCAGTTCGCGTTCTGCCGCCGCGTCCAGGTCCTCGCGGTTGTCGTCGAGGAAGCCGCCGGGCAGGGCCTGGAAACCTTGCCACGGCGGAGTTCCGCGTTCCACCAGAAGGATTTGCAGAGTGTCGTCCCGCACGGTGAGCACGGCGAGGTCGACCGCGATGGCGACTTCGGTTGCGCGCCAGATCCGTTCGGCCATATTTGTCTCCTCTCCGCACGCCATTTTACGTCATATTGACGTAAACTTGCCTCGGTGACTAGCGTCACTGAACGGAGGTCTCGACTGACGCTCCGTTCCGATCACGTTGGGGAGAAACAATGATCGTGATTCTGACCGCTCTTGGCGTCGAGCAGGACGCCGTGCTGGAGCATCTGGTCGACATCAAGGTGTACGAGCACGACAAGGGCACGTTGTTCGATGTGGGCACCATCGCCGGGCACCCCGGGCATCGTGTTGTCGTGGGCCTCACCGGCGCTGGTACCACCACCGCGGCCGCGCTCACCGAACGCGCCCGAGCCGAATTCGCGCCCGCCGCAATGATATTCGTCGGAATCGCCGGTGGCTTGCGTGACAAGCTGGCCATCGGCGACGTCGTTGTGGCCACCAAGGTTTACTCCTACCAGGGCGGACGCAGCGAAGATGATGCGTTTCTGGTGCGGCCACGTTCCTGGGAGCTCTCACACCGACTCGACCAGCTGGCCCGCCGGCTATGTAGGGGCAATGGTTGGCACAGTTTGCTTCCCAAGCATGCGAGCACGGCCTCGCCGCAGGTGTACTTCGAACCGATCGCAGTGGGAGATGTGGTGCTGAACTCCTCCAGGTCAGAGCTCGCTCGCCGGATCCACGCGTCCTACAACGACGCGATCGCCGTGGAAATGGAGGGTTCCGGGTTCGCACATGCGGCGGCCCTCGCCGATCAAGTGCCTGCCATGGTCGTCCGCGGTATCAGTGACCACGCGGATGGAATGAAGGCGAGCGCGGACCGCGCTGGCGGTCAGTCCATCGCTGCGCGGAATGCCGCTGCGTTTGCCATTGCACTGGCGGCCTCCCTCGATCCGGAACCCAACCCAACGGCATCGACTCCCACATCACTCGCTCCGACCTTGCCCACGATCAAGAACAAGGTGATCGCACGTGACCACGCCAAGGTCGACAAGCAAATCGGCGTCCAGTTCAACTGGGGGCAGAGGTGATTGGGGACCCCGGCCTCACGCCGACCGAGGTGTCGGTGAACAGCCACGTGTCAGCGACGGGCGACGCACACGTGGAGCAACAGATCGGCACGCAATTCGTCGATTCCGTCCTGCACAATTCGACGTTCTATACCACCCTGCCCGGCGATCCGCCGGAGCGCCAGCACAAAGTCGCCAAAGCACACCTCGACAGCGGCAACCCCCGCCGGGCCGAAGAAATCCTCCACAGTCTGCTCGCGAACGGCCACACCACTACCGAACGCGCCTACCTCTACGTTCTTTCGATACTCAGCGACCGCTCGTTCACCGAGATCACCGCTGAGCTATCCAACGAGATCCACAACGCCATGAGTACGGCCTCCGGACTCCCTAGAGACGAATGGAGGGATGCACTCGACGTCGTCGACACGCTACTGCGCTGCGCCCATGCGGAATTCGGCGACGGGACCGCCGCGCAGGAACTCACAGGCGCGCTAGGGACGTTTGGCACGCTGACCGTGGATCGGCAGGACGAGATCGACAGGCACTTGAACCTGATTCTCAGCGGTGCTGTGCAGGAGCGACTTACCGGTGAGCGCAAGTACCAGATCGCGGTGGAACGGATGAGCGGTGACCGCGTCGAGCGCGCATGGAAGTTCTTCGAAGCCAATCCTCGACAGCCCATGAAGTGGCTGACACCGCCGCTTCGATCCACCGCCACCGACTGGCGGGACTCCATCCTCGGCTCTGTGGCAATGGCATTGGCGATCGTGTTCCTGCTGGTTGATGGGATCAGTGCCACCACCGTGGTCGGGCTGGCGTTGATCGCGGCGGGCGGTTACATGGCGTTGCGCTACACGACCGTGTGGCAGACCGATGTGCGCCGCGCCGAGAGCGTGGGGGGGAATTTCCAGCCGCCGCAGCCTTTTGAGCCGGAAACGAAGTTCGACACACTGGTCGACCAGTGCTTTCGGCAGGTGGCGCCCGGTGGCCTATGGGAAATCACGGCGGGCTATCGAGCCTATCTCAAACGTAGGCTGCAGCATCAGTTCAACGACGACGAAGTTCACCCTGGTGAGCTGAAATGGCTGATCATGTTGCATGGCGTGCGAGCCCGCCAACAGTACGACCACCCACCGGCTGAACCGCCCGAAGCGCACCGAGCATCAAACCTCCGGATCATCGGCGTAATGGTGTGGGCGACCGGACTGGCCCCGTTGGCAGTCGCCGGCCAGTTCGTGGCGTTTTTCCTTGCGGCAGGCGGCTGGTGGGGTATCCGTGGCATCGCTCGCATCGTCTCTGTCTCCCGGGCACAGAGTCTGCTCGATCATGATGCTGAGGTCCTGCTTGCCGAAGAGTCGGCACAGTATCACCGATGGGTCCAGGTTCTGGCCGACCGCCCAAGCGATGCGGAGATGGCGCACTGGCTGGCCTTGGACAAGGCCTACCTCAAGGACGACGCGCTGCGGCGAGCGAATCTTCGCGAGCGTGACCTGGTGACGCACGTAGTGCTGACCGGACGAGCTCCCTACGCGCGCAAGGGAAGAGTCACCAACGGGCCGCCGCGGTACGAGGCTTATCTGGTCTATATCTTCCTGCTCACTCCATACGGAATGCGTACCACGCGGACGTATCTGAGCCTCGCGACCGGTGATGTGCGCAACGAGCAACGTCAGATGTGCACTTACGATGCTGTGGCATCGGCATCCGTGGTGGAGAAAGGCGTTCGTACCTTCCTGGCCGACGGACGCCCTTCAGTCGACAACCTCAGCGGACGGGTGTTTCGGCTGACCTTGCTCAACGGCACGTGCATCGCCGAAGTCAAGGAAAATCCCCGACCGACAGGCGATCACCGGACCGGAGAGGACGACGAGCCGGGGGACGCGGCGTCTGTGCAGACGTCTGGGTTCGACAGCGCCCTGCAGATTCTGGAGGCGGTGGCGACCGAGGGCCGGGAATGGATCGCCCGTGACCGGGAGCGCAAACAGCGATGGGCACGAAACTGGTGCACGAGATCTTCTTCAGGTGATGATTCCGGGGCAGGGAAGAACTCTGGCCGGATAATCCTCCGCTGACCTGATCTCAGGGGTCGAAGATGGCGTTCCCGCGATGTCATTGGCCATTTGTAGATCACCGCAAGGCCCGCATGGACCAGCGCACCCGCGAACAGCTGCCCGCCCTGCCAGTCCTCGTGTGCCGCCAACGACCGGAGTCTCGTCGCCGCCCGAGTGTTGGCCGCAGTGCAGGGGACCGAACCTGACACCAACTTCGACGGGACGGAGGAAACACTGCGAAAGCTGTCGTTCCCAACGTGATCGGACGATTCGTCTGGTTGTTCGGAAGCGAGGCCCGCCCGAGATTCTGCCTCGGTCGCCGCTACGACATTCCCAGCGTGCATGGCACGCGTCGCATCCAGCTGATTGTCGCGTTCGTCGAACGGCCACCACAGCCGCACCACTTGACCACCACGTCTCGCCAACCGTTTGCGCGCTCGGCGGCCTACCACGCGATTTGCTACCCGCTCCCGGTCTTCTGGAAACGCGCCACCCATCGCGGCCAATTCGGCAGGATAGTCTTTCGACGGACACACAAAATCGAGTTCGACAGAACGCCGGACCGTGCATAACGGCGGGGGCGGGCGGGAGTGAAGGGGTGACACCGATGCAGGGCGGCCGGTGGGTGGAGGAAAGTCCCTCGCGGTTCCCGCACGAGCGCGAAGGTTTGCAGATTGTCAGGGATCTGCTCCCGGACGCACCGCCCTATCGGGCGTGGTCGAATTTCGAGTTCCGGGATCACGATGGACGCTGGCACGAGGTCGACCTGCTGGTGCTGACCCGCAGTGGGATGTACCTGCTCGAGCTCAAACATCTCTACGGCACGATCAGCGGAGATGACAAGCGCTGGAAACGCAGTCACGGCAAGAATATGCCCTCGCCGCTGCTGCTCGCCCGCCGCAAGGCCCAGTACCTCGCCAGCCAGTTGAAAAACGAGCTGCACAAGGTGTCCAAGGGCAAGGCGCCATCGCAGACTGTGCCCTACATCCAGGAATTGGTGTTCCTGCATCACGAGCACACCCGATGCGAGCTGCCGCTCGCCTCACGCATCAATCTGTATGGTCTCGACAACCGCGACCATACATCCGGCCTGCCCGGAATATCGAGCATCCTGCTCGCTCCACCCCAGGGCGAGCCGATCTCCGAGAAGCAGTCCGATCTGCTCGCCGGTCTGATCCACTCCTTCGGCATCCGCGCGCAGCGCTCTCGCGAGGTCGGCAACTGGATCATTACCGACGACACCCTCGGCGACGGCAACGGCTGGCAGGACTGGCCCGCAACCCATTACGTCGACGACACCCGCAAGGCCCGGATCCGGTTCTATCCACCGGTCCCCGGCGTCCCCGATGCGGAGATCCACAAACGCAAACGTGCTGTCACGCATGGTTTCCGGCTGCTGAACCGGTTGCGTCACGATGGCCTGCAGGTGCCGGTCGAACTGTGCGAGGACACCGAACTCGGCGTCGGCTGGGTTTTCGACGATCCGAAAGACTATGCGCGCCTGGATCTCTGGCTGCTCGACAAGCAATCCGGGCTGAGCCTGGACCGGCAGCTGGAGCTGCTGAACCGGATCGCCACCGTCGTGCAGTACGCCCATCGGCACCGCGTCGTGCATCGAGGGCTGAACCCGCAGGCCGTATCGGTGAAGGAGCGCGGCGACGTGCTGCTACCGCTGATCTCCGACTGGGACACCGCTGGCGTGCTGCCCACCGGGACGCTGGACACCGGCCTGCGCGGCCTGCCGTCCAGCCCGCTGTCCGGCCTGGCAGGCGACCGCCTCGAAATCACCAAACTGTACGCATGCCCGGAAGGCCGTACGAGCTCCGATCCGGCGCGCATGGATGTCTTCGGCCTCGGCATGCTGGCGTTCTACCTGGTTACCGGCGGCGCGGCCCCGGCCGCCGAACGCGGCGAGCTGATGGCGCGGCTTCGGCCCGGCGGCCTGGACGTGTCCGCGGAGCTGCCTCAGGTGCCATCGTCGTTGCGCAAACTGATCCTGGACGCCACTCGCCCGAGCCCGAGCGAACGACTGGGTACCGTCGCGGAATTCTTGAACCAGCTGGACGCGGTGCGCGCCGAACTTGTCGGGGTGTCGGGGCGGGCCGATCCGCTGGAGGCCGGTCCGGGCGACACCCTCGACGGCCGGTTCGTCTACAAGCAGCGGCTGGGTTCCGGGTCGACGGCGGTCGGCCTGCTCGTCACCGACGAGGAGGCGGCGAGCGCCGCGCGGGTGCTGAAGGTCGCCAAGGACGATGCCGCAGCGGTGCGCCTGCTGGCGGAGGCCCAGCTGCTGGCCGAGCTCGACCACGACCGCATTGTGCGGTTTATGCAGCGGGCCGAAGTGGGTGGCCGCATGACGCTCGTGCTGAGCTTCGCCGGCGCGACCACACTGGCCGAAGAGCTGTCGGCCAAGAGACGGCTGTCGATCAACTTGCTGGAACGGTGGGGCGCCGACCTGCTGTCGGCGGTGCATGGACTCGAGCAGGCCGGCATCGCGCACCGCGACATCAAACCGGCGAATCTCGGTGTGTCCAACCATAAGTCGGAATCCCATCTGACCCTGTTCGACTTCTCCATGGCCGGAGTCGACGCCCGCAACGTGGAAGCAGGCACCCCGCCCTATCTGGATCCGTTCCTCGGTACCGCCGACCGCAAGCAGTACGACAGCGCCGCGGAGCGCTACGGCGCGGCGGTCGTGCTGTACGAGATGGCGACCGGAACCCTGCCCCAATACGGTCCGGATCCGGATGCCAACCCTGCCACCGTCGAGCACGATGTCACGATCGACCCGGCGCGATTCGAACCGGCCGTGGCGACGGGCCTGGGTGAATTCTTCTCAGCCGCCCTATCCCGGGAGACCTCACTTCGTCCGGGCACCGCCGAGGAGATGCTGCGAGCGTGGCGCCAGGTGTTCAGCGTGCTGGACACCGCACCGACGATCGTGGACGCAGATCGGCAGGTCGGCGAGACAACACCGCTGGCCGATTCCGGTTTGAGTGTGCGCGCAGTATCCGCGCTGGCGAATCTGCAGGTGTCGACCATCGGGGAACTGCTCGCTCTGGACTCCACCAAGCTGAACCGGCTGCTGTCCAAGGAGACCACCGCCACCCGCAAGGAGATCGCCACCCGCTACAAACAGTGGAAACAACAGCTGGGCACCCGGAAACCGCCGGCCCGCACCGAATTTCCCGGCCTGTCGGAGGCGGTCGACCTACTGTTGACCGCGATCGGCACCGGCAAGCGCACCCGACGCAAGGCGCAGACCGCGGAATCCGATGCCGACAACAGGTCGACCCGACAGCAGGCCGCCGAACTGATTCTCGGTAGGTCCGGGCGCCTGGACGCATTCGCCAGCTCGGTAGAGCTCGGCGATGCTCTGGGGATGTCGCCGGCCCGCGGCAGCCAACTGTTGAAGGAGCTGCAGGAGGATTGGGGTGCCGTCCCGGCGACTGCGACCCTGCTCGACGACGTGGCGGCCGTGGTGACCCGGGTGATCGGCGATTTCGGCGGGGTAGCAGCTGTCGACATGCTCAGTGCCGAGGTGCGGGCGTTGCTACCAGAGCCGTCGGACACCGACGAGTACGCGGCCAGGCGCGCCGCCGAGGGCTTGGTACGGGTCGCCTTCGACCGGCTCAGCGAACACGAGCAGCTCGACGGTGCCCACAAGCTCGCGCGCCGCCGGCACGGTGGCCGCCTTTCCCTGGTCGCAGGTGACGAGAAACTGCTGGCCGCGGCCGAACGCGCGGGTCGGCGGGCCGACGACCTGGTCCGCGACGTTCCGGCAGGCGTCGTCGCGCCTGCAGTCGCAGCCCGGGAGGTGCGCGAGGCCTACCTGCAGGGGTACCGCAGTGCCGCACCGGGTGTGCTCGTGTCACCGCCCCCGGACGAGCGGCTGATCCGTCTGGCGGCCGCTGCCTCCCGCCAGGCCGTCGTCTCGGGCCGCGGCGAATTGCACGGCAGGTACATCGCACCGGCGGCGATGATCCGCATCGCCCTGGCCGGGCTGTCACAGTCGGAATCCCTCAGCACGACCGAGTTGCGCCAGCGTGTGGCCGCACGGTTCCCGGTGCCGGACAAACTGCCGATGCGCCCGGCCCTGGATGTCATTGTCACCAACGCCGAACTCGGCTTGGTCTATGACGAGTCCGCCAAGGTGTACCGGTTCCGGGACGTCGAGCCGCCCGGTGCCACCGGATTGCCCACCCGGAAGTCCACCACCGGCGTGTCCCTGCCACCCATGGATACCGAACCCGCGTGGACCGGGTACGCGGACAGCACTCGCGCCGCGATCCTGCGCCGCTCGATCGACGGTTACGGATTCCTCGCAATCGGCGTGCCGGTCGGTCGCGCCGACGACCACACCCGCGCCGCCGAGCAGCTGGCCGACCGTTATGGCGGCGACATCCTGGACGTCGCCGGCGCGATGGTGGCCGAGATCCGGGAGTTCACCGACGGCCGGGTACCGTGGCCCGACGTGTTGACCGCCGACGCCGCCGATGCGGCACCCCGCGACGCCCGGGGTTTGCGCACGGTCGTGGACCGCGTCACCCCAGCAGTCCTCGACCGCATCGACGCGGCGGTCTTCACCGAGCCCGGGTCCGCGCGTCCGCTGATCCTCACCGAACTGGGACCGCTGGCTCGCTACGGATTCCTGCAGCGTGTGGCCCGCTGGAGCGATCTGACCGCACCGCGCCGCCGCCCGATCTGGGTGATTCTGCCGGAGCTGCATCAGATCCGCGGCGCTCAGGTGGACGGGCTGCCGATCCAGCTCGGTTCTCCCACTGGACAATTCGTCGAGTACCGGCCCGGTGCCGACGCCCCCGACCCGGAAAGGGTGATGAGGTAGATGACCGGCATCGTCGGCCTGGTTCCCGCGCTGCGCAAACTTGTGCTCAAGCTGGAGGACAATCTGCGTGCACGGGTCGACGGGGCGGATGCGGTGGAGCGGCAGTCCGGTGCGTACACAGCCTGGCGCGGCGAGTACGACGAGGCGTTCGCGGCCCGTCGCACGGCCGCGTCCTGGGAAGCGTGGCGGGACGAGCGAGTGTCCCAGTCGGCCGTGGCCTGGGTACTGCTGACCGTCTTCGCCCGGTACGTGGAGGACAACGCACTGGTCACACCGCGCTGGATCGCGGGTGCGACCCCCGACGAACGCCGCAACGCCATCGACGCAAGGCAGGCGTACTTCACCGAGCAGACGACCCCCGAGTTCATTCCGTCGGACCGGGAATGGCTTGAGCAGATCGTCATCCATTTCGCCCGTTACGACGCGACCCGAGCACTGGTCGACGAGTACTCGCCGCTGCACCGCGTCGCCCCCTCCGGTGACGCCGCCCGGGCTATCCTCGAATTCTGGTGGGACACCGATGATTCCGGGGATCCGCAGTGGAGTTTTACCGGCGTCGACTCCCGGTTCCTCGGTGACGTGTACCAGGACCTTTCCGAGTTCGCGAAGAAGACATACGCACTACTGCAGACCCCGGAGTTCGTCGAGGAGTTCATCCTCGACCAGACCTTGACGCCCGCTTTGGCGGAACGGCCGCTGGAAGGGCTCACCGTTATCGACCCGACGTGCGGATCTGGGCATTTCTTGCTCGGGGCTTTCCGGCGGCTATTGCGGGAGTGGGAGCGGCAGGCGCCGGCGCTGCCGGTGCGGGTGTTGGTAGGGAAAGCACTGGGAAGTGTGTATGGGGTGGATATCAACGCGGCGGCCGTCGCCATCGCGCGGTTCCGACTGTTGCTCGCGGCGCTCGAGGCGAGCGGAGATAGCCGGATCGAGCAGGCGGTGGATTTCGAGCTGAATTTGGCGACCGGGGATTCGTTGCTTTGGGGGTCGCGGCAGCAGGCACTGGGAGATGATCTACTTACGCTGGGGCAGCAACAATACGCATACGCGACGGAGAATGTGACCGCGTTGAAGGAAATTCTGCAGCGGGCGCACGATGTCGTGGTGGGAAATCCGCCGTACATCACGGTCAAGGATTCGGCGTTGAACTCGACTTATCGCCTGCTATACTCGACTTGTCACCGACAGTATGCGCTGACTGTTCCGTTTATGGAGTTATTTTTCGACCTGGGATACACGGCACAGTCCATCCGCAGGGCTGGCTGGATTGGGCAAATCACTTCAAATTCATTTATGAAGCGCGAATTTGGGTCGAGGCTGATCGAGGAGTTCCTAGCGAAGCGAGATCTCCGAACGGTAATCGATACTTCTGGCGCTTACATTCCCGGCCATGGGACGCCAACTGTAATCCTGATCGCCCGCAACAGAGCGCCAACCGGAACCTCTGTGCAAGCTGTCCTCGGGATTCGCGGAGAGCCTGGGCGCCCAGAGATTCCCGCCCAAGGAGCCGTGTGGACCTCGATAGTTAAGAATTCTTCCAAGCCTCACTATGAAAGCGACTGGATCAGCGTCACCAGCCTTGAGCGATCGGCCCTCAACACGCATCCATGGAGTCTCTCAGGCGGTGGCGCGGTCGAGGCGCTCGCAACAATCGAGGCGAAGAGGAAATCACTTTCTTCGATGCCGGTAGTAATTGGAAGCGTAGCGATCCCGGGCGAAGAATCGGCATTTGTGGTACCCGACAAAAAATCAGCCGAGCGAAGAAAGTTGACCGCTGTTCCGATTATCGAGGGCGATCGCGTGCGGGACTACTGCACCGACGAACCCTCCCTGGTGGCATGGCCTTACGATCAGTCACTATCGCCGTGGATCGATTTCGATACCGAGAAGCACCTTTGGCCATGCCGTAGGGTCTTGCAAAGAAGGAAACGATTCGGGATACCGTTCGATGAACTTAAAGCCATCGATGAGCTTAAAGACATAAAATGGTGGGAGCTTCGGGAGGTCTATCCGGAAAGGATAAGGATCCAACCCGGAATCGCTTATAGCGAAGTAGCCACGCACAATCATTTCGTCTTCGATCGCGGAGGGAAGGTATTCAAGCAGACTGCACCGGTGATCAAGCTGCACAAGGAGGCGAGCGAGGATGATCATCTGAAACTGCTTGGCGTATTGAACAGTTCTGTCGCGTGCTTCTGGATGAAACAGAACAGCCAAGGAAAGGGCAACGGGGGCGTCAACGAAGGCTATCGCGGCGATCAGTGGGAGGTTTTTTATCAGTTCGCTGGTAGTCGCATGAAAGAATTTCCTCTTCCGGCGCACTTTCCAATCAAACGTGCCCGAGCCATTGACCAGTACGCACAAAGAGCTGCGGATCAGTCTCCTGCGGTCGTCGCCGCCCATTCGGTACCCACCGCAGAGTCACTCGACTCCGCCCGTGCCGAATACCACCGTATCCTTCACCAAATGATCGCCCACCAGGAGGAGCTCGACTGGGAATGTTACCGCCTTTACGGCCTGACAGACGAGGAACTCACTTACTCTGGTGACGTTCCCGAGATCGCCCTGGGCGAACGCGCTTTCGAAATCCTCCTGGCCCGCCGAATGAAGGATGGCGAACACACCGCCTGGTTCGAACGCCACCGCTCCACCCCGATCACCGAGATCCCACAGCACCTTCCCGCCGACTACCAGCGACTCCTGCAACGCCGCTTGGACGCCATTGCTGACAACCCGCACCTGCGCCTGTTGGAAAAGCCGGAGTACAAGCGCCGTTGGGCCACCGAACCGTGGGACAAGCGCGTCACCGCCGCTCTCCGCGACTGGCTGCTGGACAAGGTCGAAGATCGGGCCCTCTGGTTCGACCGTGATGGTCGCCCCACCCCGAAGAGTGTCGCCCAGCTCGCGGACGAACTGGACCGCGACGCCGATTTCCCCCGTGTCCTGCGTATGTGGGCACAGTCCCCTGAAGCTTCCACCAGCGCAGCCCTGAAGAAGCTCCTCGCCGAGGAGGGTGTGCCTTTCCTCGCCGCCTACCGCTACAAGCCCTCCGGACTGGAGACACGCAAGGCTTGGGAGCACACCTGGGCCGAGCAGCGCCGTGAGGATGCTGGCGAAACTCTGGACAAGCCGATTCCCGTCCCACCCAAATACAAGCCCACCGATTTCACCAAACCCTCCTACTGGTCCCGCCGCGGCAAACTCGACGTCCCGAAGGAGCGCTTCATCTCCTACCCGAACGCCAACCGCCCCGAGGATAATTCCGAACTTCTCGGCTGGGCCGGCTGGAATCACGCGGAACAGGCCCTCGCCCTGGCCGGGATCGTCGACAGTCGCATCCAGGACGGCGCCACCGAGACCACTCTCATTCCCCTGGTCGCGGGCCTGGTGGAGTTGTCTCCGTGGGTCCGGCAGTGGCACAGCGAGATCGATCTCGAATACGGCATCAGCATGGCCGATCTCATCGACGAGCAAATCCGCACCCACTGCGTCGAACTCGGCATCTCCCCGGAGGATGCAGCGGCGTGGCGGCCGAAGCCGACCGGACGCGGCCGCGGGACCACCGGGCGCACCCATGAGCCCGAGACCCTGCTATGAACATCGTGCGGCACAAGGCAACCCGTGTCACCGCCGAGAGGGAGGGCCCAGCATGAGCACGTTCCTGCGGGACGTCATCGATATTCCGGTGCGTGCCGGCACCGACTACGTGCTGAAACTGACGGACGGCACCAGCGCCGAACATCTGCACCGGACCCTCGCCGAGTACGTGCTCACCGACTCTCTGAAGCAGAACTTCGAGCAGGCGCTCGGCCTGATCGCCGACGCGATCGGGCAGCGGCAGTCTCGGGCGGCATTCCTCAACGGCTCGTTCGGTGCCGGTAAAAGCCATTTCATGGCAGTGCTGTACGCCCTGCTCGGCAACGAACCGGCGCTACGCGACGACCCGGACCTGCGCACCACGTTCGCACCTCTGGTCGGCATGTACGACGAGTTCTTGCCCGGCCGCAGGATCCTGCGCCTCACCTACCACATGGTCGGCACAGATTCGCTGGAGGAGATGCTGTTCCGCAAGTATGTGGAGCAGATCCAGCGCCTGCATCCGGGCGCGACGCTGCCGCCGCTGTATATGAGCGACGAACTACTCGCCGACGCCGAGGTCGCCCGCGCGAACATGGGTGACGACTCGTTCTTCGCGATGCTCGGCGACTCCGGAAACCAGCCACCCAGTGTCTGGGACAAAGTCGACCAACGGGACGCCTGGACCGCCGACAGTTACCACCTCGCCCGCGCCGCTGCCCCGGAGTCGGAGGAACGCGCGAATCTTGTGACGGCGCTGGTTAATTCAATGTGGGGTTCGTTCACCTCCCAGGCACAGTTCGTGGATCTGGACAAGGGCCTGCGAATCATCTCCGAGCACGCGAAATCCCTCGGCTACGAGGCGGTCGTGCTGTTCATCGACGAGATGGTGCTATGGCTGACCTTTCACGTCCGCAACCATGACTTCTTCGCCCGGGAGAGCCAGAAATTATCGAAACTGGTGGAAGCGTCTAGCACCCGGGCGATCCCGCTGATCTCGTTCGTCCCCCGCCAGCACGACCTGCGCAAATGGTTGGCCAACGCCGGAGCGTCGGGCGCCGAGCAGGAGGCGCTCGACCGGGCCTTCCATTTCCAGGAGGAACGTTTTCTGCCGATCCGGCTCGGCGACGACAACCTCGTCGAGGTGGCGCACGCCCGCGTGCTGAAGCCGAAACCGGGCATGCAACCAGTCCTCGATGAGGCGTTCCGCAACGTCACCCGAGATCCACTGATCTGGGATACGTTGCGCGACAGCATGAACACCGACGAGGAGCATCGCGGCGCATCGGAGGCCGAATTCGCCAAGACCTACCCGTTCTCCCCCGCCCTGGTGTCGACGCTGCGCAATCTGGCCGGCGTCATGCAGCGCGAACGCACCGCGCTGAAGGTCATGCAGAAGATGCTGTCCGATCGGCGTGCCACCCTGACCGTGGACGATCTGATCCCGGTCGGTGACGCGTTCGACGACATCGTGGTCGGCAATACACCGCTGGACGCCGGTACGGCGGCCATGTTCCGTTCCGCAGTCGAGCTGTACCGGGGCAAGCTGCGCCCGTATCTACTGCAACTGGCCGGTATCACCGAGGAGCAGCTGCTCGGTGATCCGGCCTCGCAGCAGGCACGTCTGTTCCGAGGCCGGGACCGGCTCGCGAAAACTCTGCTGCTGTCGGCAATCGCGCCGAAAGTGCCAGCCCTGCGGGACATCACAGCCAGTCGGCTGACAGCGCTCAACCACGGCTCCATCAAAAGCCCCCTGCCAAACGGCGAACAGCGGATCGCGCTGTCGGCGGTCCGCGACTGGAGCCGCACCGTCGCCCCCGAAATCAAGGTCCGCGACGGCAACGACCCGATCATCGATGTCACCCTCGCCGACGTCGACTACAAATCGGTCCTGGACCGTATCAAGGGTGAGGACAACGCCGGCCGCCGTCGTGTACTCATCCGCCGCCTCGTGCACCGGGCCCTGGGCATCGTCAGCGATCAAGACGATCTCACCGGCGCCGCCACCAAGACCGTGATCTGGCGCGGCAGCCGCCGAGAGGTCGACATCGTCTTCGGCAACGTCCGCGACGCCGCCTCCCTCAACGACGACGCCTTCGACGCCCGCCCCGGCACGTGGCGATTCATCATCGACTACCCGTTCGACGAGCACCCGTACTCGCATGCCGACGATTTGCGACGCATCGATAGGCTGCGCAACACCGGCGGCGACCGCAACACCATCGTGTGGCTGCCACAGTTCTTCACCGATCAGATCAACGAAGAACTGGCCCAGCTGGTGATACTGGACTGGCTGTTCACCGGAAGCGGCGACCGCTGGCGCACCAACTCCGACAACCTCTCCGAAACCGAGCGCGCGCAGGCCCGCGGGATCCTCGAGAATCTGCGGCACGGGTCGCAGAACCGCATTGAACAAATGCTCCGCATGGCCTACGGCCTAGACTCTGCCGATCCGCGGTTTGTGACACCGGTCGGCGATGGCGAACTGTTGCTGTCGCTGACCAGGGACTTCCAGCCAAAGGATCCGGTCGCAGTCACCATGGGCGATGCCCTGGACCGGGTGATCGATCAGGCGTTCGCCGCGCTCCATCCGGCGCATCCGGAATTCGCGCCCGCCGACGAGGAGATCCGACCGCCTGTCCTCGAGATGGTGCGTGCCGCCGTCGCCGAGGCGGTGGCCGACCCGCAGGGCCGGGTGGTGATCGAGGCCGGTCCGGCGCGCAAGGCGGTGCAGAAGATCGCCGACAAGCTTCGGGTCGGCAGGGCTACGGGCGACGGCGTCTTCCTGTTCGGCGAGCAGACCTTCGCATTCTGGGCCGGGGAGCTGGACCGCGTCCCGGCTCGGCCCGACGCCGCCGTCACCGTCCGTGAACTACAACAACGCATCAAGTCCGTGTCCCCGTCGTGGGGTCTGCGGGACGAGGCCCGGGACCTGATCGTCGCGGCTTGGGCGATGCTGCGCCGCCGCGCCTGGTACGAGGCGGGTACCGCGGTGAACGCGCCTGCGTTGGGCCGACTGCGCGAGCATCTCGAGCTGCGGCCACAGCGCCTGCCCTCGGCCACCGCCTGGGACCGCGCTCGCACCCTGGCCTCGGAGCTGTTCGGTTACACCACCGCACGTACCCACCTGACACCCGATAATGTCGCCGAGCTGACCCAGCAGTTGCGCACCCGCGCCACCACCGCGGAATCAGCACTGCGCGCGGAACTGGACCAGCTCGAGGCGGCCTACGCCCGCCTGGCCATTCAGCCCGACGGCGGCGACCGGCTGACCATCGCGCAGCGGCTGCTCGAGTTCCTCGCTCAGCTCGCCGCTACCGGCGACAACGTGGCAGCGGTCGACACCGCGGCCGCCGCGGACTTCCCTATCGCGCGGGCCACCCTCGCCCGGCTACTTGCCCATGCCGGCGAGGACACCGCGGCGTTGCAGGGCTTCGACTGGCCGCTGCTGAACAACGTATCCGCTGGAACCGAGGGTTTCGGCGTGCGGAAGGAGGAGGCACGGGCCATCCTCACCCAGTTGTGCTCGGTCGTCTCCTCCACTGATCCGGACCTGACCGCGAAACTCGCCGCGGTCAAGGCCCGCATCATCGAATGGGTGTCGGCCACTCCGGCCGATCCCCGGCCGCCGATCACGCCGCCACCGGCCGACCCGCTACCGGACCCTGCCACCCCTGCGACTCGGGACCGCAGCACCAACCAGAAGGCAACACCGGAAACCCTCACCGACCCCGAGACCGTCACCCTGTCCGGCGTCGATGACATCGACACCGTCACCGCCCGCCTGCGCAGCGCCTATGAGCAGGCCGATACGACAGGTAAACGGCTACGTGTGAGCTGGTGGATCGAATGACCCTGCTCGTCGCGACGCACCCGATTGTCACCGCCAAGCTCGAATCGGCGATCCGCAAGCGCTACCGGCCCGGGGTGCTCGGACTGCACGCCCAGCCGGTCTGGCATGGCGGCGACTTCAGCCATCGCGGGATACCGGTCACGGTGGCCGCCTGCCCCTCGGTGTTGGCGGTGTGGGAGGCGATCGGGCAGCGCAAGCCGGGCGAGTGGCTGATCATTCTCACCTCTGCGGACCAGGACGAACTCGGCATCGGCCTGCTCGCGCATCTGCACGGCGCGAAACTGGAGACACCGCTGCCCTGGGATGCGGTGCGCGACAACTTTTCCGCCGCCACGCTGGAGCCCGCGCTGTACCGGGTCCGCGACGGCGGCAACGACCGGGCACTGGCTGGTGGCCTGCTTGCGGTCATCGACGAGTACCGGCCCGCACCCGGTGGGGTGCTCACCCGCGACCACGCCTTCACCACCGTCGCGCAGCGTGTGTTGCACATTACCGACGAGTACGACACCGAGATCGACACCTTCACCGTGCTGGAGTGGAGTCTGCGCCCCAGCGCCGGCCACGACCTGCGGATCCTGCACACCGTGGGCGGCGCGGAGCTTACCGCGGCGGTCACCAGGTGGCTCGCCCAGCGCTGTGGCGGCGTGCGCCGCCCAGTGGCAGCCCTGCTGACCCCGGATCTGGTCGCCGATCTGCTGCCGCTGGGACTGATCGCCGGACTGTTCGACGGCCGTAGCGGTGCCGACCGGTCCCTTGGGCATTTCGAGAGCACCTACCGGTTGCGCGGCATCTCCATCGAGGAACTACGCGCCTGGCACGACGACACCAGTGCGGTGTTGACCGGCGTCATCCACCCGAGTCACCGCGACCAGATCTTCGCCCGCGCCGAAAAGTTGGTCCATGACCTCGGATTGAATGACCTGGCAGCCGGGTCGGAACAGCTGCGGCCCGGCCTGGAGGCTCGCCTGAACGCCCTGGCCGCCGCCATCGACACCGTCATGAAATCAAAGCGCGCAGTGTCCGGTGCAGCCCTCGGCACGATGGAAACCGCCTGGCAGGACGTGCAGCGGCACATCCTCGCCGACACCGATCCGACCTGCACCGCCTACCGTGCCGCCGTGCGCCTGATCCGCTGGTTGCATACAGACGCGCAGACCCCGGCCGGGATCACCGGCCTCACCCACCGCCACGTGAACGCCGACGCCTGGGCCGACGCCGCCATCGCTGCGGCATACCGCGGCGCCGACACCGCGCGCACCGCCGAGACCCTGCGCCGTGTCATCGAGGCCGCACAGGCCCGCCGCCGGGAGCACGACCTGCAATTCGCGACCGCACTCTCGACAACTGCAGAACCGGAGGTGCTCGGCGTTGAGCACCTCATACGACGCGTGGTCGTGCCGATCGTGAAACGCGGCGAGCAAAAACAGCCCGTCCTGTTGCTGGTGCTGGACGGGCTGTCTATGGCGATGGCCACCGAACTTGCCGCCGACGCGGTAGACCACGGCTGGTCGGAGGCGGCGGCTCCAGGAGTCACCACACGCACCGGCGCGCTGGCCGTGCTGCCTAGCCTGACCCACCGCAGTCGTGGCTCGCTGCTGTGCGGGCAGCTGACCGAGGTGAAAGCCGATGGTGAGCGAGCGGGATTTCTCGCCCTGCTGGCCGAGCACTCCCTGTCGGCGCCATCCAACACACCCCCGCCAATCTTCCACAAGGGTCAGCTCGACGCGGTGATCCCGGGGCAGCAGCTGGCGACCGAAGTCCGCAACGCGATCGCCGACACACAGGGGCAGCCGCTGGTGGCGGCCGTGCTCAACTATGTCGACAACATGCTGCACAAAGTCGGCGTGGGCGACGCCGACTGGAACGTGCGCGCCATCCCGCATCTGCGTCACTTACTCGCCGCCGCACGCACTGCGGGCCGGATCGTGGTGATCACCGCCGACCACGGGCACGTCGTAGGCCGCCGCGAACGCATCGTGCGGCACCCACGCGTCACCTACAACCATCAGCGTGCACACGGCGACTTGGACGCTGTCGGTGAGGGTGAGGTCCTGGTTACGGGTCCACGAGTACTCACCGATTCGGGTTCGGCCGTACTGGCCGTCGACGACCGGATCCACTACGGCCCTGTCAACGCCGGCTACCACGGGGGCGGTTCCCCCGCCGAGGTAGTCGTTCCGGTCATCGTGCTGTGCCCGGGCGACCAGCCGGCCGGGCTGGTCCCACTGAGCCGGGTCGAACCGGGCTGGTGGAGCATCCCGCTGGCCGCGGCCACGTCCCCCGAGACCGAACTGCCCGCCACCACCGGCCGCGCACCGCACCCTGCCGACAACGCTCCGACCCTGTTCGAACCCGAACCGGTCACCACCGCACCCCCGTCGGTGGCCCGCCCGGCACTGGTGGACGAGTTGCTGGCCACACCTGTGTTCACGAGCCAACTCCAGCTGGCCGGCCGCCTCGCCGTCACCAGCGAACAGATCGCCGATCTGCTCACAGCCCTACTGGCCGCATCCGCGCACGAGATCACCACCGTGCAGGCCGCGACCGTGCTGACCATCGCGACCCCCCGCGTAAACGGTGCACTGCTGCAGATCAAACGCATCCTCGATGTGGAAGGCTACGAGGTACTGCTGGTCGACCGTGACCACGTGCGACTGGAGGTGCCGATGCTGCGCGAACAGTTCGGACTGACCTCGTGACAGCGGTATCTCCCCGTCGCCGCCGCGAGATCCTCGACGCGCTGCGGCGCGGCACCGTGCCCTCGAACGGGCTCGACCAGCTCGCAGTCGGCCTCGGACGATTCGAATCCGAACTCACCGCCGAACTGGAAATGGTTTCGGGCGGCGGCGGTATGTTCAAAGCCGTGCGCGGCGACTACGGTGCCGGTAAGACGTTCTTCGCGCGGTGGCTGGCCGATCGTGCCATGAATCGCGGCTTCGCGGTGGCCGAAGTACAGATCAACGAGATCGACACCCCACTGCACAAATTGGAGACCGTGTACCGGCGCAGCATCGAATCGCTGCGTACCCGCTCGATTCCGCCGAGTGCGTTGCGACCAATCCTCGATTCCTGGCTCTACACCATCGAATCCGACGCCGACAGCCAGCAGACGACCGCTGACGAACTGCTGGAGCGGCGCTTGGCGACGGTTGCCCGCCAGGCCCCGATCTTCCCGCAGGCCATTCGCGCCTACCACCGGATGCAGGCCGGTGGCGAGCACGACACCGCCGACGGTCTGATCGCCTGGCTCGCCGGACAACCACATGTCGCCGCTGCGGTCAAACGCGAAGCCGGTATCAAGGGTGATCTGGATCATTTCCTGGCCATGGGTTTCCTGCGCGGGCTACTGGCCGTCCTCGCCGACGCGGGGAACAGCGGCCTGGTCCTGATCCTCGACGAAGTGGAGACGCTCCAGCGCATCCGCAGCGACGCCCGGTCCAAGGCGCTCAACGCCTTACGGCAGCTCATCGACGAGGTGCACGACGGGCATTATCCGGGCCTGTACCTACTTATCACCGGCACACCGGCCTTCTTCGACGGCCGCCAGGGCGTACAGTTGCTACCCCCGCTGGCCGACCGGTTACACACTGACTTCTCCCGCGACCCGAGATTCGACAACCCGCGTGCGCCGCAGCTGCGGCTGACCGGATTCGACCTGAACAAACTGACCGAACTCGGCGGCCGGGTCCGGGAGCTGTACTGTGCGGGCGCCGGCAACGCCGAGCGGATCGCCAGTCTCGCCGACGACGGATTCCTGCACCGCTTCGCAGCCGCAGTCGCCGGTCAGCTCGGGGGCCGGGTCGGCATCGCCCCGCGCCTGTTCCTGCGCAAACTGGTCGATCTGCTCGACACCATCGACATCCATCCCGATTTCGATCCCTACCGCGACTACGAGATCGCCATCACCGACGCCGAACGCAACGACGCCGAACGTGAGGCCCTGGCCGCCGACGATGTGGCACTGGATCTGCCGTGACCGAGCACAGCGAGGGTGCAGGGGGCACTGCTGATCCGGTGACACTGCTGCATCCGGGTGTGCAGTACCACCTCGCGAACACATTGCGCTGGAACGGTTTACGCCCCACCCAGGCAGCAGCGGTATCCCCACTGCGGCACGGCGACGACGTGATCGTGCTCGCACCCACCGCGGGCGGCAAGACCGAGGCGGCTGTTCTGCCGCTGCTATCGGCGATGGCCGAGCGGAATTGGAGCGGTACCTCGGTCCTGTACCTGTGCCCGCTGCGGGCCCTGCTGAACAATCTCGGACCGCGGATCCACCGCTACGCACAGTGGCTGGGCCGCTCCGCGGCAATATGGCACGGTGACGTGGGGCCCGGGGATCGCCGCCGGATCCTGTCCGAACGTCCCGACTTCCTGCTGACCACACCGGAATCCCTCGAGGCGATGCTGGTGTCGACCAAGGTCGACGCCCGGCTGTACTTCGCGGACCTGCATGCCGTTGTCATCGACGAGGTGCACGCCTTCGCCGGTGACGACCGAGGCTGGCATCTGCTCGCTGTGCTCGAGCGGCTCGCCCGCCTCAGCGGCCGCCCCCTGCAGCGCATCGGACTGTCCGCCACCGTCGGCAACCCGGCGGCTCTATTGCGTTGGCTCCAGGGCGGTTTCACCGATCGCCCCGGAGAGGTCGTCGCACCCGCCGTCGAAACATCGTCCGCAGTACCGGATCTCACCGTCGACTATGTGGGCTCGCTCGCCAACGCGGCGAAGCTCGTCGCCGCCCTGCACGCCGGCGAGAAGCGCCTAGTCTTCGTCAACTCCCGGCGCGAGGCCGAGGAACTCGGCGCCCAACTGCAGCATCGCGGTGTCACCACGTTCCTGTCCCACGGTTCCCTGTCGGCAGCCGAACGCAGGCGCGCAGAAGCAGCGTTCGCCGATGCTCGTAACACAGTCATCGTCGCCACCTCCACCCTCGAACTCGGCATCGACGTTGGTGATCTCGATCGAGTTATTCAAATCGGGCCAACCCGCACCGTCGCCTCCTTCCTCCAGCGGCTGGGCCGCACCGGCCGCCGACCCGGCACCGCACGTAACTGCCTGTTCCTGTGCACGGACCACGATCAGCTGCTGCAGACCCTCGGCATGCTGGCTTGCTGGGCCGACGGGTGGGTCGAGCCGATCACCGCACCGCCAGCGCCCAGGCACATCGCGGCCCAGCAATTGATGGCGCTGTGCTTACAAGAGCACCGGATCGGGCGCCACCGCTGGAAGGAATGGTGGGGCACGTTGCCCATCTTCGACGACGACGCCGACAACATCCTGGAATACCTTGTCGCCGAAGGTTTTTTCGAGGCCGACGGCGATTTCCTGCACATCGGCCCAGAAGCCGAGCGGCGTTACGGCCGCAGATATTTCTCCGACCTCACCGCCGTATTCAGCGCGCCCCCGGAGTTCCTCGTCCTGGCCGGACGCACCGAGATCGGTACGATCGGCACCGATCTGCTCACCGAGGACGTCGATGGGCCGCGCGTACTGTTGCTCGGCGGGCGATCGTGGCGGGTCACCCACGTCGACTGGAACCGGCGGCGCTGCTTCGTCGAGGCAGCCGACGATATTGGTAAGGCCAAGTGGTCCGGGGCGTCGGCGGGGTGGTCGCACCCGATCGCCCGCGGCATGCGGGCGGTCCTGCTGAGCAACGTCCCGGCGGGGGTCGCCCTCACCCACCGCGCGAAGTCCGCACTGGCCGACGTACGCGAAACCTACACCGAGGTTGTCGATTCGGATCGCCTGGTGGTTGTCCTTCCCTCCGGCGGCGCAGGACGGTGGTGGACCTGGGCGGGCACGGCCGCCAATCGCACCCTGCACGCATCGCTACCAGGCTTGGTCGCCCCGAGCCAGCGAATCGATGAGCAGTCGCTGCGTCTGCTGCCCGGCATCACCGCCACCGATCTGTCGGCTGCCCTCGCCAATCCGAAACTCGACCTGCCACAAGTGGATCCGAAGGCGTTGGCGGGCCTGAAATTCTCCGGATCACTACCGCCGGATCTGGCCCGCGACAGCCTCGCCCAGCGCCTAGCTGACACCGAATCCGCCGCCGGCGTGCTCGCCGAGCCACGCGTCATCCGCTGCCTGTGACCGCCACCGAAACTGGACCGAGCACGTTGTTCCTGCTCTGCGCGCACCCGAACCCATACCGGAGCGCCCCAAGGCGGCTTTGCCGGTGTGCTTCGAAACATCCACCGCGCCAAGCGCTTTCAGATGCACCTGCGCTCCGGCAGGCCGGTGCCACTGCGGCACAAAGTCGACCGGCTCGCGCTTGACTGGATCCGTCCCCTCCTGACCGACCCACGCAAGGAAGTCGCCCGCATCGCGGAATTCCTCAACCGCGAGTTCACCCGGCTCTACCGCAAGCGGAATCTCCCACCCACAACACCAACCTGCACGTGGTCACCGAGACAATGTCACCGCCGATTGGCGCAGTGACCTCGGGCTTCTTCACGTGGAGAAAGCTTAACACCCACCAAGGCCCACAACGACTTCAATTACGACCAGGGAACACACCTTCCCACCCAGCAGATCGAAATTCGTTGATATAGGTCGTCCGGGAAGGAACTCCCTCCGATTGGCAGTCGAAACCGACGTCGTCGACATACTCCAACTCAAGCCCGATGCTGGCATGGTGAAAAGCCTTGGTGCTCATCACACTTTCGGGGACTGTCCGAAATCAGACACTCCCCACTTTCGAGTCAGCGATCGCTGATCTCGTCGACAACTGCTTGGATGCAGAAGCCACCCGGATCTCGATCCGACTGCTCACCAAGAACGATCGGCTCGTCCAGGTCGAGGTGGTCGATAACGGCAAGGGCATGGACGCTGCTGCGGCCGATAAGGCCATGACTCTTGGCCGGCAGAGGGATTACGGCGCCAATGATCTGGGACACTTCGGCGTGGGCCTCAAGGCCGCGTCCTTCAGCCACAGTGATGTGCTGACTGTGTGGTCGAGTAAGTGTGGCGCCATTCCCGTCGGCCGACGGATTCGTCGGACTGACTTCTCCAGGGATTTCTCGTGCGAGCGAAGGGCTACACCACCAACCTGGCCAGCCAGGGCGCAGAATTCGTCATCGACGCCTACCACCAGCTCTGGCACATCGAGAACAGCTTCCGCATGTCCAAACACGACCTACACGGCCGACCGATCTACCACCGCAAACACGAGTCCATCGACGCGCACCTGACCATCGTGTTCACCGCCCTGGCCGTCAGCCACTGGATCGAACACCAAACTGGTTGGAGCATCAAGAAATTCGTGCGCACCACCCACCGCTACCGCACCGTCTACATCAAAGCTGGCCACACCACCCTCACCGCTGCCGACCCCTACCCGCCGACCTCACCGAAGCCCCGCCAGGATCACCAACCACACTGCGCACTAAATTGAGCCAACTCGGGCAACCGTTCCTCGCAGTCGATGTACACGGTTGAATTTCCTGAAAGCGTTGTCCACATCAGTCGGCTTTCTTGCGCGGCCTGCCCCTCCTGGCTATCGGAGGCCTCCATGCGTGTAGATCGTCATCGCTCAAACTGTGTTCGCCCTGCACCGTCTGCCGATATCCGGCGAAGAATGCGGCGGGTGAGCCGTTGTAGAGATCGTCATAGTCGTTGTGCCACTGGTTGAGCCACGGCTGCAGTTCGAGGAGCCCAGCCAGCAGCGGCGTGATCTCCTCGGTCGACAGGCTCTGGTTCGTGCAGTAGGCGGCAAGCGCTTGTGCCTGCTGTAGGTGGTCCCAGCCTGCCCAGCCGTAGAGCTCCGGGGTCGCGACATTGGTCGATCCGTAGGAAATGAACCGTTCGTTCGGCACGTCCAGTTTGCCGCGTGTCTGCCAGTACGAGGTCCGAAGGAAGTCCGAGGACATGTACTGGGGGGGTATGGAAATCCCTTCGCGGATTTTGCGTTTCGCCGCTTCGTCGCCAGCGGTGTCCTCTTCCCGTTGCTGTGCCCACACCTGATCCCAGTGGGCGCGCTTCTTGAGTCCTGACGGCTTGTAGCGCAGGACTGACAAGAACGGCACGTGTTCCTCGGTGATCAGATCTGCCACGACCTTCGTCAACTCGGTGCCTGGGGCATACAGTTCGGTTAGCGACATGAAGTCCTTATCCCGAGCCAGCCGATCCACTAATCGAGAAAGGCTGAGGATCGTAGGCTGATCGTTCTCGTCAAACCACAGTTCCCGATTTTCCATGCGATCCAGCAGCGCCGAGCGGACAGCATTCTTCAGCATCGAATCCCAATCGGCACCGTTCCAGCGCCGCTTGAATGTCGGTTGCTCCACGCGATTGATGCCTCGCCGTCGCTCGATGAATTCGATACGCCTCTCGACGGTCTTGCGATACTCTTCGGGCCAGTCGGAAGGTATCGATGTTGTAAGTACTGCTCCGTTTATTTCGAACCATAGGGTATCGGACTCTCCGCGTGCGATCCGCCGAGCCAAAACGATCTCAAAGGCGCGCTCGCCCGTCTTAATCTCAGGAACAGTTCCTGCTGGTGCCAGTAGGCGATTCTCGCTGTTAATTAAGCCGTAGCGTTCGTAGATCTCCCAGTCCAGTTCTTCTTGTAGTCCGATCAGCCTGGCCCTCGCCTTCAAATTTCGAGTACGCGCCGCGTCCAGCTCGGTTCTGTTCGGCGGTATACCTTTCGTCAGCAACGATCGCGGGTCTGTGTCCATCAATTCGCGCGTCAGTGCATCAATCGTATCGGCATAAATTGTCCACTGCCGCTGGAACCATTGGCCATCAGGAAGCGGGAGCTGGCCCAGGCGATTACCTGCAAATTCGAAAAACTCTGCCCATGGCTCTCCTATCCCGATTTGACCCACCCCTGGTTGCCCCTTGCTATTACTGTTCTGTTTGATCCAGAAACAGGCCAGGGAGCTATTGAGAAGCGACGTCAATTGTAGTACATCAGAATTGGACACTGTGTTCGGAAGCCGAATGATGGGGGCGGAATTCAAAGGTGCTACCCGATCGCGCAGAACCGCGAAGTGGTTGTGGGTGCTGACCCATGTGAATGCGATCCACCATGGATGCGCACCTGCAACCTCGGTGACGTGACTCCACCGATACCAAGCTGGTGTGGCGGATCGGATAAGTGCCGGCCTATGTCGCATAGAGGTTCGGTACGGCCAGATCATGCGGTACAGGTTGGGGAAGGTTCTGGCGTTCGGTTCAGGGGTCGAGTCTTTGAACATAACGCCGAATTCCTCGGGCGTCGCAATCCAATCTCGAATGTCGGAGCCGCGAAGAACCGGCACCAGAACGTCGCTTTCAACTCGATTACGGCGATACGTTGCAGCGGTTGACAGGAGAACATCATTCGCGCCCGCTATGGCAAAGAAGCCGATTCTGAGTGCTATGGAACTGAGAATGGATCCGGTACTTTCCATGTCTCGAAGGATTTCGATGGTATCTCTGTCTGCGAGGGTCCAGGGAAACTTCCACAGCGACGGTTTATCGACATCGACCCTCTGCGTCCAGAGATCCTCGTCCCCCGATTCCCGGTCGATTGCATACCGTATCGACTGCCAGACGAGTCCTTGTTCAGGATGATCTGGCATGGTCGACTCGCCGAGTAGGCCGATTACCGTTCTCACCGCTGCCCGAGTAGGTGGCCGGTTTCGACCGAACAATAGTACCGTCGGCGTGCCGTGTCCCGGAATGTAGGCTCCGGATGTATCTATCACCTCGGCGAGGTCGACGGTCGGGAAGAACTGTTCGACAAGTCTTTGCCCAAATTCCCGCTTCATAAAGCTGTTCGACGAGAGCAGCCCCACGAACCCTGCACCATAAGTATCGTTTCTTGCGAGTTCGAAGAAACGTACGATGAACGGTACCGTCAGTGCATACTTGCCAATGCACTGGCTATAGAGAACTCGGTACAGCGCATTGAGACTCGGGTCCTTAACCGTGAGATACGGCGGATTCCCTACTACGACGTGGTATCGACCAGGTTTAAGAATGTCCGGATACTCCTGTACATCCTCGGTGGCGTAGGAGAACTCGGCCAGGTCGCTTCCTGAACCGTTGTCGAAAGTCAACTCCTGATGTCGTTCCATGATCAGTGAGTCGCCGACGGCGAGTTGGATCGACCATTCGTAATGGGCGGCTTCGGCGAGTGTGCGGACGTTGGCTGCGGCCATGGCGGCGACGAGCAGTCGGAAGCGTGCGATCGCGATGGCGAAGGGGTTGATGTCGACACCGTGGACTGAGTTGAGTGCGTGGCGGACTCGCGTGTGGCGGTCAGTGGTGGGTTGGTCCTCGGCCCAGTGGCGGGCGAGTCGACGAAAGGCTCCAAGTACGAAGTGTCCGGACCCGCAGCTGGGGTCGATCATTTCCAGCTTCTGGTACCCGAATTCGCGGATGGCGGGTTCGAGGGTGCGGTCGAGGATGAATTCCTCTATGAACTCAGGGGTTTGTAGCAGGGCGTAGGTTTTGCGGGCATTCTCGGAGAGGTCTTGGTAGAGGTCGCCGAGGAAGCCGGTGCCCCAGCCGTGGATTCCGTCGGCGTCGAGGGGGTCGGTGAAATCGTGGACGAGGTCTCCGTGCTCGTCGTGCTCGCGCCAGAATTCGATGAGCGCTCGAGCACCGTCGTGTGAGAGCGGGAGCTGGTACAGCGGGTTATGGGTCGGATCGAAGAGGAGCCTTCCGGCTTGGCCCGCGCCGAGTTCGGTGAACGCGCGAAGCAGCCAGCCACGATAGGTGGGCTCCGGGTCGGATTCGACATAGGCGACGTAGCGAGCTTGAGCAAGATCGCGGCGGCCAGCGGTTGGACCGGTGAGGTACGGCTCGGGGATCAGTTGGTTGTCTTCGCAGAAACGGACGAAGACGGTGCCAAGAACCCAGGCGAGGGCGACCTCGCTGATGCGTTCATCGTGCCAGGCACTTTCGGAGGCGGCGGTGCGGCCGAGCTTATGGGCTTGTGTCCATTCGTCGTGCAGTCGTGACTTCACCTCGGGGAGCGTGTGCAGTTGCGTGTTCAGGTCTGTCTCGGCCGCGACAACCTGTTTCCTGAGATCGGAAATCAAAGTGGCACGGTCGATCATCCGGTCTCCTTAGTCGCGACTCGGTCGGTTGCGTGGAAGACGTCCGCTCGACCGCTGGGGCACAAAAAATAATATCACGTGTCGAAGTTGGTGCTACGCTGACGGTCGCACGTCAAGCTGGCGTGCGACATGGACACAAGTGGGCTGTTCGTGCGGTTGAAGCTGATCCGGGCGTGGTCGCTGATTATCGGTTCACGTGTCGCGTAGGGAGGAGTCCTGGTGCTCGACCGACTGTGGGGGCTGCGTGGTGAACCGTCCCGGTGACGTCGCGATGACACTCGGCGCCGGTGTCGTACAAGTCGACATGCCCTGGTGGGCCATCTTGGTCGTGGTCTTGGCAAGTATTGCGCTGACCGCCTTCGGCCAGATCTGTCGCTATCGACTAGCTGCGCGTGCCTTGGACAAGGCTACGAGCCGAGATGTGGAAAGGATCACCCGGATAGTCATGGAGGCGATGAGCGACGGGAGGGGCCGCTGGTGGGAGCGACGCCGCAATAGGCCGGTCGGGTCCGATCGGGATAGACAATAACGCGCTTGCTCGGAATGTAGGGCTGGACAAGAACCTGGAGGTTTGTTTCGCTGTGTCGCAGGAGGATCCGGCGATGATCAGTATGTTCGCAGCCGACCGCACCCAGGTTGGCCCGGTGCCCGATGACGACAATCCGGCGCCGTCTAGTGTTGCATGCTGATGGCTAGCCAACGAATCTCTGGACGACCTGATGCCGTGCCACCGTGGGTGGAAGAGGGTGTCCGGGCAGCGGCGTGGGCGGGCGTGGTGCTCCCCCGCACAAAGGTCAGCGATTTCACGGTGTTCCCGGTCGTGGAGATCGATGTGGACGTCTGGACTGAGCGGGTAGCCAAAGGACACGGCCCGGAACTCGACCGGTCCACGTTGGTGATTTGGGAATCCTGGACTCCCGATCTGGGCGAACTACCGCCTCGACCGGCCGTGTCGATCGTCGGTTTCGTGTCGATCGCACTCAAGCCTTCGGACGCGTTGAACGCGCTCGATTCACTCGCTGGCTATGGGGCCGGGCTCTGGCTCACGTCTGGAGCTCGCGGTCCGTCTGCATGGACATTGTCGGAATTCGATGTCGCCGGTGTCGGGGTTGTGCACGAACGGGCGGGCGATTTCAGCGTCTCGGTGGAGGGGCGGTGTGGGCCGATCGTCACGGCGCGGCGGTTGACCTCAACGCGGCACAAGGAGGAATTGTTATTCGAGTGGGCACTCGCTACGGGGTGCTCGCCTGCGGATGCGGTGTCGACGACACCCATGCTTTGAGCGCTTTCGCTGGTTCCCACGTCCTGCCGCTCTTTCTGACGATCAGCTCATGGTTCGATTGGGCGACGGCGCACATGGTCTTCCACTGGCTACCGCGCAGCTCTGAAGGGTGCGCCAGGAGAGTCTTTGCCAGCTTCGACTGAGCAGCGAGTGAGTGCTCGAACGCCGCTGTCTCGGGATCCGGGTGATTCACGATCCAGATGAGTGATCGCCCCATACACACACTGCAGTCGCACTTCCATACATCGAGATCGGGGTTCCGGGTGATTCCATCTTCGATGATGCTGAGTCGCTTGTAGGACAGCAATGCGGGGACATATGCGGCCGGTGGAGGCTGGAACCCGCCATCGGTGTCGACGATAGGGTAGATGTGACGCAGGGCGGATTTGGTGCCGACCGATACCGCAGCAGCTCCGTGCGCAAGAGCACCCAGGACGGAGGTATCCGATCGCAGCAACAGCACGGGTACTGGGCACCGTAGCACCGCGATCAACCCTGAGACCGCTGCCTTCGTTGCGAGCGGATCTCCTTCCGACTCGAGCATCAGCGCGACCGGTCGGCCGGCTGCGGTCAGCTCGGCGATGAGAGCCTCATAATCGAGCGTCAACCACTGGATCGCCAGCGGTAGCGCCGTAACCACTTGCGTAAGCTCCGATTCCCAGCGGAGCACAGCGCGCAGGGCGGTCAGATCATTGGCGGGAATATATCCGGAGTCAGTGAGCGCCCAGCGCGACCCGATCTTAATTTGCAGATTGATCCAACCGGTGGTCATACAGCGAGCACCGATGCCGCGGTTCTTGCCGCTGTACCTGCTTGCGTCGAGCAGGATTGCGGCGCGTGGGTTGGCCTGCCGGATATCGCGCACCGCCCGCTTTGCGTCCGCGTGGTTGCGGGTGGTGATCACCGCACCGACGTCGTCGTAGCGAGTCAGCGGCGCAAGTATCGGCGCAGACGATGCAGGTGCATGCGCCATGAAAGGCGGCCCGAAGTTGGGCAGCTGGCCGGGATCGTCGAAGATCAATGCTTCCTCGATGCCGCTCACGATCTCACCGCCTGCAGTTCAGTTCTTTTGATTTCCCGCAAGTAATGTTCCCGGAATGCCTCTGGCGTCATGTAGGCCATACGTGCGAGGTCAGCGTCGCTGTAGCCGTGCCGGGTGCGATACGTGTCAATGACGGTGTCGAGCAGAAAGGACCGCTCGACCGGGAGGTCGATGGGTTCCACGGTATTCCATCCGAACTTGGACAGTTTGATTCGGAATTCCCTGAACTGGCGGTCGCTGATCAGTTCGAGTGTCTTCGCTCGCTGAATGAGTGCGGCGATCGACACCTTCCACTGCGCCTTCAACTCCATCAACCTGGGGAAATCCCGTGTAGTGAGCCCGACCAACTGTGGCCGGATATCGTCTGCGGGCATGAGGAATTCGGCAGCGAACAGATCAGCTTGGTGCTCCTGATCTGCGTTGGGCAGAACGTGCATCACAATGTGACCCAACTCGTGGCAGATGGTGAACCGTTCACGATCCGGCGGCATCCCGACACGAACAACCATGAGTGGCGCTTTGCCCCGCGGCCAGGTGCTGAAGGCATCCTGCGCCGTCGAGTCAAGACTACGGACGACGACTACGACGCCAACGTCGTCGAGCAGCGCGTGTAGGTTGCTGATCGGCCCGCTCGGGATGCGCCAGCGTGCCCGCAGCAACTGCGCGATATGGGCGGCATCGCCGTCGAAGTCGTCGATGTCCATACGCTCAAGTGCGGTTTTGGTGCCGGTGTCGCCTGCGCCGAGCAGCGAGTCAACCGTGATCCGCGTCAGGTGACTCACGGCCTCGATCTTCTTCGCTGTCCCGACAGTGATTCTGCTCTGTCGACGACGATGGAACATGCAGGACACCTCGATCCCATGCTGCGCATCGTGATTGGTCAACAGAGCGACCGGGCAGCCGAGCACCTCGGCGAACGCGGCCAAACGTTCAGCGGTGAGCTCGGTTAGGCCATTCTCGACCTTGGACACGAAACCCTGTGTCACGCCGACAGTCTTCGCCAGGTCGGCCTGTGACCAACCCTTCGCCTCGCGGACCAACGTCACCATCCGCGGGCTCGCGACGTGCGAATCGGAGGATGGCATGTCGACGACACTACCGGGGCGATGAATAATTTGGCTCATTTTTGCCGGTGTGTCGTGCCATGTTGGTCGTTCTTCCTCGATGCGGGTGTGGGCCACGCCAGGTGATATCGGTGATCATGGCGGTCAGTTCGCATCGGCGCCCTCCCGAGCCAACGGGCCACGGTGTTTCCATTCTCAGTACTTGGAGGTCGACACAGCACCCGGCGCAAGATCGTCACCGGGACACCGTCTTCAGAGTCGAGCCCGGTGATCAGGAAACCTTGCTAGGGCCCTGGCGAGTTGGGAGCGGGTGGAAGCCGACTCGATGACGGTCCAGTCTCAAGCCATCCATTTGTCGTCGTGCGCGTGTCGATGGTCGCATCGGCGAGGGGCTCACTGCGTGAATCGGGCAGGCATGTAGCGATTGGCTTGGGCCCAATCACGCTCCGGAGCACTCTGATTCGCGGGCGGTGACGGATGCATATCAGTCTTCCCCTTTGGTGCGATTGATCGGTCTGGTTGCTGCAGTGTTGTGGCTGTTGGCATTCTGGGGTGGGCGTGGTGGGCTAGTTTGGCAGCGCTGGTTGATCTTTCGAGACGGGGAGTAGACCTGTGAGCAATGATGTCGTGATCATTGTGCCGGGTATCACCGGCAGTGTTCTTGCGCGCGGGCAACATGAGTTGTGGAGCTTGTCGGCCGCGGCATTGCGTCGGGGTGTGGTGCATACGAGTGATGTACTGGACGCGATGACCCTGCCAGCTGGCTTGGATGATGTGTCGGAGTATGCGGAATTCGCGCTGGAGTCGCCGGAAGTGATTCGGGGCCTTCATGTGTGGCCGGGTTTCTGGCACGGGTCGGGTTATGGCAAGCTGATCGACCGGATGGGCGCGGCGGTGCCGGGGCGGGTGTTGAGTTTCGCGTATGACTGGCGGTTGCCGAACGCGTATTCCGCGCTGCGGTTGCAGCGGTTCGTCGAGGGGGCATTAGAGCGGTTTCCAGGTAGTCGGGTGACGTTGGTTTGTCATTCGATGGGTGGTTTGATCGCCCGCTACTACCTTGAGGTCCTGGGTGGGCGTGCGCACGCAGCGCGGTTGATCACAATCGGGACTCCGTTCAGTGGGGCGGTGAAAGCGGTGAAAGCGTTGACCGGCAATCTCTTTCCCTGGGTTCCCGGTCTGGGGGAGCGCGTGGCCCGTGTCGCGCGCACGTTCCCAGCGGTGGCCGAACTACTGCCCACCTATCGGTGCGTCGACACCGGCCCTGGGACTGAGCCCCTGCCCCTCACTGATGTTGAAATCCCGAGTTTGCCAATGGAAACGGTGCTGCGGGGCCGTCGTTTCCACGACGAGTTGGCCGCGGCCATCGCACGTAACAACAGCACCACCGGCTCGTATGCGATTCATGTGTTCGCCGGCAAACTCCAGGCCACGGATCAAAGCGTCGCGGTGAACGGTTCCAGGCTCGTGTTCCAGCAGACCCAACGCGGCACCGATCACGCCGGGGACGGCACGGTCTCGTGTTTCAGTGCAGTCCCGCCGGAATGGGAACGCGACGAGCACGCACTATTCCGGGCTGCTAAACATGGTCCGTTGGCCAAGCATTGGGATCTGCTTGAAGATGTGATCGCCAAGGCCACCTCCCGTGAACTCGGTGCGATCCTTGCTCCGTTGGACGAATTGTCGTTGCAGTTGCCCGAAGTCGCTGAGACGGGTGAGCTGGTCGAGTTGACGGTCACCAGCGAGTCTCCGAATTTGCGGTTGCACGCGAGCGTCTACGACGCCGACGACGGGTTATATGCCAGTCATATTCCGGTGTTGCCTGATCCCGCTGGACACCGTTATCAGCGATCGCTGGAGTTGCCGTCGGGGTTATGGCAGGTCCGAGTCGAGGAGATCACCAAGACACCGCGGGCGTTTGTAGAGGACTTGATCACGGTGGTGTGACTGCCGTCGATCCAGTTGTCGACTGAGGCCGCGAACGGTCAGCAAGTAAAGGCAGGTACGGAGTGGACGGTAAGAATGTTCACGGGCGGTTCGCGATGGTTGTCATCGACGACTACGACGACCCGACACTGAAGCTGTCCACCATTGCCGGCCACGCCGCCAGGGTCTCTGCGTTGTTCCGTGAGCGAGGTTTCGAGGAAGACCACAGATCCGGCGGTACCTCCGCGCACGAAGTGCGGGACTGGCTGGACCGATGGAAGCCATCGACACGGCGTCTGCTGTTGTACTGGACAGGGCACGCCCAGGCTGGCGTCAACGACATCGCCTTGTTCTGCGGGGACTACGAACCTGGCAAGACGTTCGCGGTGATCTCGGGCCGTGATCTGGGCGAACTGTTGGCCAAACGTTCCGCGGTCGACATCGTCGTGATCATCGATACCTGCAAGTCAGGGATCGGGGTCGACACGATCATCACCGCTTTCAAACATCACGTCGGTGATTCCGCTGTCGGGCTGGAACCAGGTTTGGCTGTGCTCACCTCGGCCAGAGACGGTGAACTCGCACGCGATGGAGTCTTCACGAGCGCGTTGGAGCACGTTCTGCGCAAAGGCCCACCGACGTCGACGGACACATACAATGGTTGGACCGCGCACGATGCTTCGATCACTCCCGAGGAGTTGTTCGTCGCGTTGACTATGCGTCTGAACGAAGTCGGCGCATTTCAACAGCCCGAGTTCTCTCAGGCGCGATCGGTGGGTCGGTTCTTCCCGTTCTTCACCAACCACCAGCACCAGCCGCACCTACCCGACGCCACCGTGGAAACTTTGCGCGACCACGGGTTTGCCGAATCCGACCTGCTTGAGCATTTCCTGATCAAGTTCCGTGGCATCGACACCCTCACCGCCGACGGCTGGTACTACGCACCGCGCCCCGGCCCGCAAACCCACATCACCGCATGGCTGCGTGACGGCGACGGCATGCTGGTTGTCACTGGCCCACCTGGCTCGGGTAAATCCGCGCTGTTGGGGTGGTTGGCCGCGATGTCCTCACCGGACTACCGCCAGCACGCCGTCGACAAAACCAACCGCTCCGGCAGTACCGAACCGCCACCGGAAGGTGTGATCGACGCTGGCGTCCACGCCAAACAGCACACTCTCCAGGAATGCGTCAATATCCTCGGTGAAGCCCTTGAGCTCATCCCACCCGCAGGCGGATGGCAAGAACCCGGCCCTCTCGTCGAACAGATCGCCGAACGCGCCGAACGCGAATCTCGCACGATCACAATCCTGCTCGACGCCCTCGACGAGGCGCATTCCGCTGACCAAACCCGCATCGCGGTCGACCTGCTCGCCGCCCTCGCTAAACAACAAGGCGTGCGGGTCATTGTTGGTACCCGACCCAACCGTGAAGACCCCACCCAGCGCACCACCGAAACCACACCCCCCGACGGCCCCTGGACCGCGGACGGGCCACTCATCCGTGCCCTTACACCTGACTGCGGCAGGGTGATTCGCCTCGATACCGACCCTGGCTCAACGCACTCCATCACCACTTACATCACCAACCGGCTCCTCGACGCCACCACGGCGTCCCCCTACCTGCATCACTCCCACGAACTGGCCAAGATGACTGCGGCCACCATCGCCGAGCACAGCGACGGCATCTTCTTGTTTGCGCGGCTCCTGGCCCGCTCCCTGATCAGCCGGGCAGAGCCACTCGGCCTCACCGACAGCGACACCACTGCGCTTTTCAACGGTGGTGTAGCTGAAGCATTCGCCGCGGACCTTACCAACTACGGAGCAGACCGCGACCGCGTTTACGACCTGCTCGCGCCCCTGGCCTGGGCTGAAGGCGCCGGGCTGCCGCGCCGCGATATCTGGCTCGCCCTCGCGAACGCCCTCGCCCGCCCCGGAATCATCTACACCGAACAAGACATAGCCTGGGTCCTCGAACACGCCGGAGCGCACATCATCGAATCTGGCGAAGACGGGCAAACCGTCTACCGGCTCTATCACCAAGCCTTCAACGACTACTTCCAACACAACATCAACCACATCCACGTCCAAGCCACCATCACCCACGCTCTTCTCGAACTCACCCAACGCCCATGACAAGCCCGCCCCAACCAACCGAACGGGACTGGGCTCACACCAATCCCTACATCCGCCGACACCTCGCCACCCATGCCGCGGCCGGCCACACCCTCCCCGACCTACTTACCGACACCCGGTTCTGGCTCTACACCGACATCAACCGCCTCACCAGCGCACTCTCCACCAACCTTCCCGATACCCCCACGACCCGGCTCCTACGCCGAACACTCGACTCTCTCCGCACCACCAGCGACCCCGGCGCACGAGCCGAGATCCTGCACGCATTCGCGCTTCGCGACGAACCCCAATCGTTGCAATTTCTCACTACTACACCAGAGCACCTCTGGCAGGCACGGTGGACAACAGCCCAACCCACCACCATTCATCGGACATTCCCTGGTCACACCGGTGCGGTTAGGTCCGTAGCGTTCGGGACTCGCGCCGACGGTGGCCTGCTGTTGGCTAGCGGCGGATCCGACAGGTCGGTGCGGGTATGGGATGTGGAGTTAGGTGAACAGATCGGAATGCCCCTGAGCGGCCACACTGGCAGGGTGAATGCGGTGGCGTTCGGGAGTCGCGCCGACGGTGGCCTGCTGTTGGCTAGCGGCGGATCCGACAGGTCGGTGCGGGTATGGGATGTGGAGTTAGGTGAACAGATCGGAATGCCCCTGAGCGGCCACACTGGCAGGGTGAATGCGGTGGCGTTCGGGAGTCGCGCCGACGGCAGCCTCCTGTTGGCCAGCACTGCCGACAACTTGGTGCGGATATGGGATGTGGAGTCGGGCGAGCCGATCGGGGCACCACTGAGTGGCCATACCAGTTGGGTCTGGTCGGTGGCGTTCGGGAGTCGCGCCGACGGCAGGCTGCTGCTGGCTAGCGGTGCCGACAACTTGATGCGGGTCTGGGACATTGAGTCGGGCGAACAGATTGGGAGAGAGCTCCTGAGCGGTCACACCAGTGGGGTGAGGTCGGTGGCGTTCGGGAGTCGCGCCGACGGCAGCCTGCTGCTGGCCAGCGGTGCCGGCAAGACGGTAAGGGTGTGGGACCTGGAGTCGGAAGAGCGGATTGGGGCGCCGTTGAGGGGGCACACCAGCGAAGTGTGGTCGGTGGCACTCGGGACTCGCACCGATGGCAGGCTACTGGTAGCCGGGGGCGGATCCGACATGTCCGTCCGGGTGTGGGATGTGGAGTCGGGCGAGTTAATTGGGGCGCCCCTGAGCGGTCATTCCGGCGTGGTGTGGTCGGTGGCGTTCGGGACTCGCGCCGACGGCAGCCCGCTGCTGGCTAGCGGCTCCGACGACAACACGGTGCGGGTATGGGAGGTGACCTCGGGCGAAACGATCAGACGACGACACATGAGCGGTCATTCCGGCGTGGTGTGGTCGGTGGCGTTCGGGACTCGCGCCGACGGCAGCCCGCTGCTGGCCAGTGCTTCCGATGACAACACGGTGCAGATGTGGGACGTGAAGTCGGGCGAGCCGATCGGGTCGCCCCTGAGCATTCATTCCGACGGCGTGAATGCGGTGGCGTTCGGAATTCGTGCTGATGGCAGCCTGCTGCTGGCCAGCGCCTCCCAAGACAACACGGTGCGGATTTGGGACGTGGAGTCGGGCGAGCAAATCAGCCGACGACGCCTGAGCGGCCACACCGGTGGAGTGTGGTCAGTGGCATTCGGGCGTCGCGTCGACGGCAGCCTCCTGCTGGCGAGCGGCGGATCCGATAAAACCGTCCGAGTATGGGACATGGAGTCGGGCGAAACGATCAGACGCCGACGCCTAATCGGTCATTCTGGCGGGGTAAATACCGTGGTGTTCGGGACTAGTTCTGATGGCGGCTTGCTGCTGGCCAGTGGCTCCGACGACAACACGGTGCGGGTGTGGGACGTGGAGTCGGGCGACCTGATCGGGAGCCCGCTGAGCGGTCATACCGGCGGGGTAAATGCGGTCGTGTTCGGGACTAGTTCCGATGGCGGCTTGCTGCTGGCCAGTGGCTCCGACGACAACACGGTGCGGGTGTGGGACGTGGAGTCGGGCGACCTGATCGGGAGCCCGCTGAGCGGTCATAC
>NZ_JBITMA010000001.1:638305-750923 GCF_044465765.1 Nocardia sp. NPDC049526
CGGTCATACCGGCGGGGTAAATGCGGTCGTCTTCGCTCCTCAGCCTGATGGCACCGTCTTACTGGCGAGCAGCTCAAAACATATCCATCTGAGAGCACTCATGCCCCCGTAGAGTGTGTAGCACTCATCTGCCTTTCGCAGTTTGACCGCTCGGGTCAGCAGAATCCGCGAGTTGTTTTGAGGGTGTAGACGTCCACCGTGTTCCGTGGCACGGGTTGAGCTCTATACCCAGGTCATCCACGGGCTTGCGCCCAGCACGCCGAATCGGGCCGTAACCCAGAGACCTCAGGTCCAGATCGCCCTGGGGACGCAGCCGCGATGCCTCGCACCTTGACGTTGAGGATCGTACGGAACTCCGTATTTGCTCCTTATTTTCAGCTGAATCCAGCCGAATCCGATGCGGCACAGCGTGTTCAACAGAAGATAGCCACTCGCTATTCATGCTGTCAGGAGTGTGGAAGCGAAGATGATTGCAGAGCGCCGAATCCTGTTGTGCCAGAAGTGAGAAGCAGAAGTTCTACTGAGCCGGGTCGCTTCGATCAGGTTTGAGCTCGGTTTCGTCAACACCTTGGCTTCTGCGCGGGGAATGGTGGCGCCGCCTCGGCCGGGGCGGCGCCACCGTCATGACTGCGAGCGCCAGTGCGCATTCTTCGATTCCGGCGCGGGTGTAGATGGTGGTTGCTCCGTTGGTGTGGGTGTCGGCGTGGCCTGCGTAGGCCTTGGCGACGATGTGGCCGAAGTTGCCCCGGAGCGCCTTAGTCGCAAAGTGTTCGGCGTGTGCAGCAACCAAGCCGTTCACCACGCCGATTGCAGCGACCAAGCCAGTCCCGTGATCCGGCGCGGGAGACTTCCCGTCACCCGGTGAGGGGTGGTGACGCCGTCACCATTCCAAGATCACTGCGGACAAAGGCCGCGGTGACGGTGTCACCAGAACGGTGGTAGCTTGGTGACTCGTAACGTACTGAAAAGTTCTGAAAGGTCTGTTGAGGCCCAACATTTGGGCTAGCTCAGGCTATTGACCAGCCGAATCGTGAAGCGCCGGACCAGGGTTCGAATCCTCCTAGGTCCGCCCGCATAAGTCCTGGTCATCGACCATTCAGGCAGCCTCGACTTCGTGCCGCGTCACCACGGCGGTCACCACCTGGTTCTCGGGCACACCACCGCGCCTCCGGACGGCGCCTATGCCGGGATTTCATGGTGGGGTTCTCCAGGTCTGGACCCCGCCTAAAGAAGTTCCGGTTCGTTGCGGCACAGCCTTTGTCGGATGAAACGTAGCCCGAACGTCGATGATAGGACTTGGCGACAGCTGAGTGATCTGGTCGACAGGTTGCTGGCAAACGTTGTGGCGGCTTCCTCAACTCCATGCGGAGAGCACGTCAGCGGCGTTCCATACCAGGTCGATGGTGTCGGCGAGGGTGCGCTCGATATCGGCTAAGGACACTGCGACCAATGCTGTTTCGTGCGGGACGAAGCCTGGAACACTGGCGACCCCGCGAGTGAGTTCGGCTAGGTCGTGGTGGTCGAATGGGGTGCCGAGCCATTTGATCGATCCGGCGAAGATCACTCGATTGGCAACGGGGGAGCGGTCGGTGCCGATGAGGTCTATCTCTGGGTTGAAGGCGCGGTTCCACCAGCCGCCGACCGCGGTGATGTCTTTCCAGGGCAGTTCTCCCGCGAGCGCTGTCAGTTCGAGCGCATCTCGCACGAGGGGTTCGACGGCTTTGCCGCGCCAGGAGGTCCAGCGTCGAGCGAACAACTCGTAGGCTGTGGCGACTCGTCCTCGCCGGACCAGGTCCTGAACCGAGCGCAGGGTTGCGAGGTAGAGCCGCAGGTTGCTGTCAGCGACTCGGTAGAGTGCCGGTTTCCCGGGTTTGATCGACAGTGGCTGGTCTACCGAGAGCACCTGCTTTTCTACCGAGAGTCGATGAAGTAGAGGCGATAACGTCCCGGAAGGCAATGCGCCACTGCGGCTGCCCGCCGAAGCCGCGATGGTGGCGTGGGTGCGTTCCCCGCTTCCGATCGCTTCGAGTACGCGTCGCGCTTGGTCGGGTGCGGGGAACTCGGCGAGGAGAGTGGCCTCGGGTACTCCGAACAGCGGCGCAGCAGGATCGTCGCATTCGCGTCGCACGAACTCGAGCGGCGACAGCCCATGCGGCCAGCTACGCAAGATGCCTGGCAGCCCGCCGGTGATCAAATGCGCGTCGATGCTCTCAGCGGCGTCGAGGCCGAGAGCACGACCGACTTCGGCCGGGTTGAGCGGATCGAGGACGAGGTTGTCTGCTCGCCCGTAGAACGGGCGGTCGTAGGCGGTGAGGCGTTCCATCATATGGATGTCACTACCCAGGAGTAGCAGCAAAACCGGGCGTTGCTGCAGCAACCGGTCCCACGCCGTTTGCAACGCGCCATCGAAAACCATGTCTTGTTCAGCCAGCCAAGGTAATTCGTCGATTACGACAGTTGTCGGCGTATCGCCGAGCGTGGTGGCCAGCAGCCGGAAGGCGTCGGGCCAGCCGCCGATTGTCTCGGGGAGGGTCTCGGGATTCGCTGCGATCCCCGATCTTTTCAATTCCGCGAGAAACGTCGCCAGCGATTCGGATACCGGCATACCCTTCGTGGCGGTGAAGTACAGATACGGTACTTGCTCCGCGTTGCAGAACTCCTGAACCAGTCGCGATTTTCCGACCTGTCGCCGCCCTCTGATCGCAACGGCTACACCTCGGCGGGATTCCGCGACACGCTGCAAGCGAGTCCTCAGAAGTCCTAGCTCGGTATTTCGGCCGACGAAACCTGATGCTGCCACCGGAGCCCCTTATGTAATCCAATTCTATGTAGACAAGATCTATGTAGATACAATCTACATTATCGGCCGTGTTCGGCGGCTGTCCTTGCCGATGTGAGTTGCGGCGTTTGCGTCGGGGGTCGGGAACCCTACGGAGGTGTATCCGAGTGCGCGTTCGGTAGCGAGGATGCGATGACCGGGTCAGTACGTCGTGGTAGTCGTGCATGGTGGCGGCGGTCTTGCCGGGGTGGGTCGGGTGATGCGTCCGACGTATTGGACGAGGCGCCTTTGAAAGACAAAGCATCCGGCACTCAGCATGAACGCGGCTGCGAAAGAGCAGCTCCACGCCGACATCGTGGCCGACACACGGCTGGCCGGGCCAGCCATCCGAACCCAGCCGTGCTTCGCCGCCAACAAACCTCGGTGAGACTGTTCGCCCCAGCGATGCCTCGACTGAATCGGGCATCGATCCACCGACGTAGGTGGACTGCGGTACACCGATCCGGTGTACCGATGGCGTGTCGGTCCCTGGTCGACATCCTGTTCGCCAGTTCGGGAATTGAGTCCGAGATCGTGCAGTCCGCAGAGAACCTCGATATCGTGCCCGGGTTGACGCTGCCGGTCGCGACTACTGCCACCTCATCGCGCTCAAACTGTTGGCCCGAGACGATGTTTCGCGCCCACAGGATCTCGCAGATCTGCATGGCCGGCTGGCGGCGGCCTCCCAGGATGACATGCGCAGGCTGAGAGCGCCGTCCGTCTGATCACCGAACGCGGCTTCAACCGTGACCGTGACTTGCTCGTGTCGCTGCATGAACTGACCTCGGCCCACTGAGAGATCTCACCGCGGCCATTCAGCGAATTCCGTCGCCCGGCTTGGGTGTGTATGGCTCATGTAGTTGCTGTCGGCGACATTGTGACCGTATTCCAGTTGTGGGGTTTGCGCGGGTCGGGGAATCCGAGGGTGACGTAGCCGGGGGCGCGTTTCTGTAGTGATGATGCGAGCACCGGGGTATGGACGTCGTGGTAGTCGTGGACGGTGGCGGTGGCCTTGTTGGGATGTGGTCGGGTGATGCGCCCGACGTATTGGACGAGGCGTCCTTTGAATGAGATAGGGGATGCGAGGAAGAGGGTGTCGAGGGCGGGGCAGTCGAAGCCTTCGCCGATGAATGAGCCGGTGCCGACGAGTAGCAGTGGTGATCCATCGGCTTGGCGGGTGCGGATCGTTTCCGTAATTGCTTGGCGGTCGCGGGCTTTCATGCCGCCGCGGAGCACGATGATGTCGTGGCAGCCTGCGTCGGTGAGGTGGTCGGTGATCGCTTCGAGGTGGTTGACCCAGGTGGTGAGTACCAGTATTTGTGCGCCGCCGTGGTGCGCGGTCTGGATGTCGGTGGTGATCTGCTGTAGGCGGTCTTCGTCGGCGACCAGCGCCCGATAGATTTCGGCCATTCCGCCCGGTTGGGACGGATCGGCGTCGCCGTTGTAGGCGAATTGCGTCGGATGAATCTCGAGCACGGGGTGGGGTGCAGGCGTTTCACTGTTGGTCGGTAGTTGTCCTGCCGCGGGACTGTCGACGGTGTGGGTACGTGAGCCGAGTTGGTGGTAGATCAGGTCGTCGAGTTGGTCGCGCCGGTAGGGGGTGGCCGTGAGTCCGAGCCAGTATCGGGCTGGGATTTGGTTGAGGACTTCGGTGAAGGCGGATGCGGCGATGTGGTGGCATTCGTCGACGATGACGAATCCGTAGCTGTTGGTGAGTTCGGCTACGTTGGTGCGGCGTGCCAGGGTGGGGAGTAGGGCGATGTCGATGGCGCCGGTGGTCTTGGATCGGCCGCCGCCGATTTGTCCACACTTGAATCCGAGATGGTCAGCGATCCGGGCCCGCCATTGGTCCGCGAGGGCTTTGCGGTCGACGAGGATCAATGTGGTCGTGGCCCGGGAAGCGATTGCGGCGCAGGCGATGACGGTTTTGCCGGTACCGGGTGGTGCGACAATTACACACGTGTCGTCGACCTCGATGTCGTGTACCGCGGCTCGCTGTTCGGGGCGCAGTTCCGCCGAGCAATGGAACGACTGTGGGTCGCCTTCGAGTCGGTTGTCTTCGATGCGCAGTGTGCTGTCGGCGGATTCGACCAGTGTGGTGAGTAAGGGCAATAGTCCGCGGGGGAGGGCGAGGTCGCCGTCGAGGGTTTCGTCGTAGCTGCGCAGGTATCGTGGTGTGTCCCAGGTGCTTCGGCGGGTGCGCTGGCGGGTGTAGAACTCGGGGTTCGGGATGGACGCGGCGTGCTTGACCGCCGAAATCATGGCGGGGCCCAGATCAGCGGCGGTCAGTTGGAGTCTGGCTGCGAATGTTGCGCGCACTACGGCTGCCGGGCGTGGCATGATCCGCGAAGAGGTCGGCAGCTGCAGGCGCCGAACATCGTGTCCGACTTTTGGTTCTGGCGACATGTTGGCAAGTGCGGCAACTTGTTTCGGTGACAGTCGCGGGATGCTCGAGAGGTAGGCCCACTGGTCCTCGAAAGGTTCGAGAGTGGCCGGATCCAGGAACAAGGTGGTGCCGTGCTGGCGTCTGGTTCCATTTAATGGTGCGGCGATGAGATTGCCCATGCCGCGGCCGGTGTGCGTGTCCTGCGACGGGAACAGTCGGTCGTAGCTGGACAGATTCATGCTGCCGCGCAGCTGGATCGCCTCGGCGAGCAGGCCGGTGGCGATCTGTCGAGCTAGGGCAGCGGCGGTGGCCTGTGCGAAGAAGATCCACACATGCGCACCTCGGCCGGATTGTGAGACCTCGAGTGCTGCGGGGATGTCCTTGGTGCGGGCTGCTTTGAGGTATGCCAAGGCGTCGAGCATCGCGGTGTCTTTGTCGAAGTCCGCGGCGACCCACCAGCAGGTGTCGTCGTCGCCCAGCGGATACAAGCCGATATGGTGCGCTCCGCGCAGATGGGCGGCGACGACCTCGTCGGTGAGCGGCAGGTACGACGCTTCCGATCGTGACATGCCGGTGCGCCAACGTCCCCGGATCGCGGGCATCCAGCCCGATCGACCGTCCTGGCGGTTCTCCCAGCGAATCGCGTAAATATCAGGGCGGCAACGGAACAAGTCGAGGTAGAACCTGACCTTGGCTTCCGGAGCAGAGCGCATGTCGACCGGGGTCGACACTGCGGTCTGGTCCGGATTGGCTGCGCGCGCCTGGTTTTCGGTGAGGTCGAGCAACCGCCGCAGGCGGGCGTTGTCGGCACGGAGGGACTCGAGCTCGCCGGGGAAGCGTTCCACGGCCATCCAGTGTGCCGCGCCATCGTTTCTACCGCTGAGGGTGGTATCGGATTGGATTGCTCATTCCGGCCACCGCTGAAGTTGCAGACAAGCCTAATCGACCAACGCGACCCCACCCGCGTCGGCAAATTCGTCCTATACGAATCGTGACTCCGAATCTGGTTCCGAGCTCCTACGACCGCGACACCACCCGGATCGACATCACATCGGGACCGCTCGACGGACGGAGCTTCAAAACACACCGACCGGAGCGGCCGGGGCCGTGGTGGCGCACTACAAGCCGACCGTCAGCTCCAACCGCAACGGGTGGTCCTTCTGGGTATTGAACGATCGGTCGGGCAAGTCTCTTCACAGCATCCGGCACTCGGCATGAACGCGGCTGCGAAAGAGCACCTCCACGCCGACATCGTGGCCGGCACACGGCTGGCCCGGCAAGACATTCGAACCCAGCCGTGCTTCGCCGCCGACAAACCTCGGTGAGACTGTTCGCCCCAGCGATGCCTCGCCTGAATTCGGCGTCGATCCACCGATGTAGGTGGACGGCGGTAAACGATCCGGTGTCGGCAAAGGGGCAATCGTCTACATGCGCATGGCATGCGCATGTAGACTGTAGATATGGTCGTTGCGATTCAAATCAAGGACGTGCCCGAGGAGGTGCGGGACGCTATCGCCGCACGCGCCGCAGCCCGCGGTCAGTCCACTCAGGTGTACCTACGTGCCCTGCTGGAACGAGAGTTGCGTGCCGAGCGAAACAAGCATCTGCTCGAGAGCTTGACAGGGCACCGCAGCCTCGGTATGGGCGCTGAGGATGTCGTCGAGGAGATTCGTGGCGGCCGCGAGGACGACGAGTGATCGTCGTCGACGCGAACGTCATGGTTATGGCCTTGTCGAGCCCTGCGACTCAGGGCAACACCGCGCGAGCGGCGATGCTCGCCGACGACGACTGGGTCGCTCCCGCGCACATGCCATTGGAGGTGCTGCGCACCCTCCGCAAGGCCGTGCTCGGCAATCACTTGACCGCCGACGACGCCGATGCCGCGTTCCGAGCGCTCGCCGCTATGCAGATCGTCTACGTAGGAACCGATGTCTCTCTGTTGCATACGGTCTGGGCGATGCGCCACAACGTCTCGGTATACGACGCGGCCTACCTGGCGGTCGCTGTCCTACACGACGCTCCGCTCATAACCTTCGATGCCCGGCTCGCCAAAGCCGCCGAACAGACCAAACCAGATATCCGCGTGACGTTGCTCTGATTCGGGTGCGTATCAATGGCGCGAAGCCCCTCGCGTCCGGTGTCTCGACTTGCGCGACCACACTTGTCCCCACCGGCGAGCACATATCTAGACCGGCTTCGATTTTGACGACACCGACAACATCTCCGCGTCGGAGACGGACGAAACCACTGGGCAGCACCGATTGACGCGTCGACCGCAACAGCTAGCCAAGATCGCCTACGACACAGAGGCAGCCAACCCGAACGCAAAGACGCCCCGACCAAGTATGCGGGTCGGGGGTGTCTTGTCATTTCAGACTCGAACCGGGGTCACGGATTGCAACCGCCCATCTGCTGCATCGACCATGACGCGATGATGTGGGACAGCGCCCCGAATCCGGCGCCGATCAGAGCGCCGGGTATCGCGCCGATAATGAATATCGGGAGTCCGGCGAGCGCGCCAAGCACAGCGCCGATCCCGGCACGCAGTTCGATCGTGTCGCCCGGCATCATGCAAATCCCGATTGGCTCGGCCGGTGTGGGCGCGTTCGGTTCGACCGCGACAGCAACCGGTTCGGGTACCGGCGCCTGCGGTGTGGCCGAGGCGGGTGATGCGAGGCCGATAGTGAGAGCGAACGCCAGAACAGCGCCGGCGAATGTCACGACGGCCGCGATGAGTTGATGTCTCAATGTTTCCCCTGCTAAGTGCCGCGACCTGCTCGGCGCGGTGGGCTGTGCTTCCCTGACAGGAGTCGTCGCATGCTCGACCATCCTGGCAGCGGAAGCTTTTGCGGCAACGGGCTCCGCATTTCGCGGTCGATCACCATCGGCCGGTCACCGGTTGTTCTTCGTCATCGTCAGCACGACCGCCGAGTTTGACGCGACGACGGTACCCGCGCCGGGTTCTACTGCGCGCACGGTCCAGTTCGACAGCATCAACACAACTTCAACGCCGGGTGTCGCCGACCCGTAGGTGACATTGGTGAACCCGGCTTTCTTCAGTTCGTCGGCCGCGACCGCGCCGTTCTTGCCAACCACGTTCGGGATAGTTAGGTCGCTCGCCGGTGCCACTGTGGTTGTGGTCGTGGCGAACGCAGTCACGGCCGGTGCGGCGGAGGCGACTGGTGCCGCTCGTTGGGTAGTGGTGATTCCAGCGGCGTCCTTCGAAGTGCCGCCGAGGGCACTACCGATGAGGCCCAACACCAGCAACCCACCGATAACCGCGGCGATCCACACCCATGCCGGCGTCGACTTCTGTTTCGTCGGCATCGGAGGACGTGGCGGTTGACCATACGGAGGATGCGGCGGCGGTTGTTGGTAGCTCAATGTATTCCCCTGCGACGTGTGGTGACGCGACCCGGATCGGGCTCTCATAGGCGGCTCTCCCCCGACAGGAGTCGTCGCGTGCTCGATCATCCTGACAGGGGAAATGTTTAACAGCAGCGGATTCCGGGAAATCAATCCGCCTCGGTCGGCGAGTCGGCAGACACCGGATAGGGGATGGGCGTCGAAATCGGGTAGATCCTGGGCCGGGGATCGCCAATCGCCTCGACGAATGCGATCTCGGGGTCACCAGCGACGCTGATCTCTAACACCTCGAAAACATCGACCCCGCCTTGACGAGATGGGCTAGGTCTCCTCACTGATCGCCACGAGCGCAAACTAATCGGTCTGTCCGGGTAGACAACGCGCCCCGCCTCCCGAACCGGAAACGGACGCGTTCGGTGTTTCGGGATTCCGGAGCATCGTTAGAGCGAGATCTGCTGTGGGGCAAGCAGTTTCGTCGGTGAGTGGCAAAATTTCGGGCAGTTCGAAATTGTGGCGCCGAGCCAGCCCGTGCATATTCAGCTCGTAGTGGTCGCGGCGCGTCCCTGCGAGATCCGTCCCGATCACACCTACGGCAGGCGGCCGACCCTCATCCACATTCATCGATGAACACCACCTCTGCCCAAGGATTCGCCCGCCCGTGGGCGAACCCGCTCGAACCGACCGGTGCTAGCCGAATCAGGCCCCCTACCCCTAGAAGCCGGTTTCAGGTGAGAGCTCGCCTTGCGTTCGCGGGCTATGCGTTGTGCGATCTCGTCGACGCTGTGGCCCTTCGGAATCCGGCGCGGCCACAGCATGACCGCTCCGAAAACGAAACCGCAGAACGTAACCGCAATACCGGACGCGATTCCCTTATCCCGGATATCGCAGCGGGCAAAGGGCTGGTGACTATGTCACCAGCCAGGTGGTAGCTTGGTGCATCGCAACGTACTGAAGAGTTCTGAAAGGTCTGTTGAGGCCCAACATTTGGGTTAGCTCAGGCAATTGACCAGTGCTTTTGTGAAGCGTCCCAATGGGTTCGAATCCCGTCATCCGCTCCACGAAAACACCAGAGTCTCGATGGCGCGGCCCAGCGAGGTCACCGCCATCCAGATCCGCGACATCGACAAGCGGACCGGCGATGTCCGGATCAACAAGGCGTGGAAGTACGTCGGCGGTGAGATGAAGCTGGGAAAGCCCAAGTCCTCGCGCGGTATTCGTACCGTCACGGTTCCGCTGGAAACCCTCGAGCGCTTCGACCTCGACCGGCCCGGTGATGAGCTTGGTCCACACCAGCAACAGCACCCCGGTGGGTGGAGGGTGCCGAAGGCCACTGTGTGATGGCCCCGGAATCTTGAACTGGCCCGAGCCGCAATGCGGCTCGGGCCTCGAGTTGATTCGGCATGTACTGGGGGCGTGGGTGTTCCGGTGGCCGATCGGCTAACGGAACAGGGTGATGTGCCGAATCCGTTGTCCTCGGCATGGCTGGGCGGGTCCGGTTTCGATTCCCGGTCCGTGTGGAGGCGGTGGTCACCGCAGTGCCGGTGCCAGGGTGCGGGCGGCGGACTGGTCGGGTGGTGGCTGCCGGTAGCGGGTGCGGATTTCGTGCCAGCAGGCGGCTGCCACGCACGCCCAGCCAGCGAGCGCAGCGAGCGGGGGAACGGCAACCAGCAGTGCGAGCAAGGTGAGCATGGATCTTCATACTCCGGCCGAGGGTGCGGTGACCGGGGTCAGGGCACCGTCCATGACCCCGGTCCACCAGTGGTCCAGGGGGCTGGGGTCGGGCCAGTGTACTGCCGATGTGTCGCCGAGATCGGTTGCGGGCGTGGGCGTATGGTGCATGGTCGGGGTGTGGTTCGCTGTGGCGGGGGTATGTGATGGTGCGATCACGATGGTCCTTGTGGCGGTTACCGGATGATGCGGGGGTGCGGTGTCAGGGGTTACGGCTTGCTGCGACGGCAGCGCCGCCGGTGCGGTCGAATACCGGGAGCGCAGGGGCGTTGCGAGATGTGCGGGGTGGTGTGTGCGCGGGTGTAGGGCACGACGTGGGTGGTTTCGGGGCCGCGTGGGGTGTCGGTGATGGTGAATACCACCGGCTGCCCGGCGACGAGGGTCTTGAACCCGGGGAGGTCGATCGCCTGGTAGTCGACGAATACTGCGGGACCGGTGTCGGGAGTCAGGAACCCGAAACCCTTCTCGGTGTTGAACCAGGCGACCTGGCCGTGGTGCCAGCGCGGCGGTTCTTCCCCGCCGTCGGTGTGCGGGTCGCACCGTGCGGTGTCGGATGGGGTGATGCCCCGAGGGGTGGGGTGGTCATTCGGCGGGGCTGTAGTCGTAGTTGTCATCGAGGTCCAGTGGGGTGATCCAGGCTTGGTCGATACGGTCGGTGAGGTCGGCGGGATCGACCGCGGCGCGCACCGTTTCGGCTGGTGGCTGTAGCGCGGTGGTGTCCAGGCCGATGTCGCGGTCGCTGTCGTGGACGGGAACGTTCTGCCCGGCGCGATCGAAGTCGCTGCCTGCCGGGTTGACGGTGGTCCAGGTGCTGGTCACGGCGATCCCTTCCTTGAACGTCATCGTGTGGTCGACCCGGGCGAAAGGGCCGGATGAGCCCGGAAGCCTTCGTGCTGACCGGGCCCACCCGTGGACGGGAAGAGTCTGAACATGAACTTCTGTGGATGTTCCCGCACGGGCGGCGGACCCGTGCCCTGCCTGCTGATGCCACCACTGTGGCTGTGCACGCGCCGGAGAGGGGGGTCCTGACGCGCCTGTATCGGTGAGCGGGCATCGAGCTCGGGTCGCCGGCCCGATTGTCGCGAGAATACTTCTGTGCGAGAACGTTTCGTGCGGTCTTCAGTGTCTTCTACGGGCATCACCTCGCTCTGTCTCGTCATCGGGTACCGCATCGAGACCGCCTGGCACACCCGCAGGGGCGGGCCGCGCTGGCGGCCCTGCCCTGCGGCCGGTCGGCGTCCCGGACACCGGGCGGCCCGCCTGCGTGGCCGCCACGTGCCCGGCCCGGACCCAGACCCGGGCTCGCGACGCTGGCGCGGCGGTAGGGACCGCCACCGGTCCCAGGCCTGACACAGGACCTCGTCGAGCTCGGCGAACAACTCCTCGAGATCGGGGTCCAACGCCAGCAGCCGGGCATCGGGCCACGACAGCTCGTTCGTGGCCCCGGTCGTCGAGTGACCGGTCGCGCACACCATCGGCATCATCACAGGACCTCCCGTGATACCGCGGGGATCAGGCGTTGATCGCCTGGTGCTCGTCGTGGTGGCGGCTGATCTCGATCTTGCGGGGCTTGGCTTTCTCCGCGACCGGGATGACCAGGCGCAGCACCCCGTCGCGGTAGTCGGCGCGGATGGCGTCGGTGTCGAGATTCTCCCCCAGGAACAACTGACGGCTGAACACCCCGCGGGTGCGTTCCGCAGCGATCATCGACCGTTCGGGGTCCAGCTGCGGACGCGAGGCGCGCACGGTGATCACGTTGCGTTCGATGTCCAGGTCGAGGGATTCCGGGTCGATGCCGGGCAGGTCGAGTTCGGCGAAGAACTCATCGCCTTCGCGCCAGGCATCCATCGGCATCACCACCGGACGCGCCGGCGTGCCGAATATCTGCTGGGTCAGTCGATCCAGATCCCGGAACGGATCGGTGCGCATCAGCATGGTCGCCACCTCCACTTACTCCATTCTCACTTGAAGGGAACTCAGATAATCTCTGTCATCTGGCTTAGATATTTTTTAGCACTCGACTGAAGAGAGTGCAAGAACCATGCTGAGGTAATCTGGAAGGAGCAAGAGAGGAATGTAGATGCTGCCTGATCGCCACGACCACCCGCCCGGACTCGGCTCCGGTCATCGGCCTGGCCCGGGGCAGGCGGTGTACGGGATCTCGGTGGCCGCCGAGCTGGCCGGGATGGGGGCGCACTCGCTGCGCCTCTACGAGGAACACGGGCTGCTCACGCCAGCCCGCAGCGCGGGCGGTACCCGCCGCTACAGCGACGACGACTTGGCGCGGCTCGCGCGCATCGCCGCCCTGGCCGGGCAGGGGATCAACCTCGCCGCGATCGCACGCATCCTGGACCTCGAGGACACCAACACCGCACTGCGCGACACCAATGCCGCGCTCACCGCCGAACGCGACCGGCTCCGCGGCCGCCACGATCCGTCATGACCGGCACCTGAAGAGACGGTGTCCTCGGTCGCCCGACTGCTCGGCGTCTCGCGATCGACGATCTACAAATACCTGCCGGATCTCACCGAGACTCGTACAGCGGTAGCCATGCAAGCCACGCCGGATCCGGTGGCATCGGCTCCGCCAACGCTGTGATCAGCTGGCGGTGAAAGTCGTTCGCCCAAGTCTTCTGGGAAGTCAGGCTGCGCCGGACCTCCGCTGGGCGCAGATGCGGACGCAGCATGTCACCGGAACCGGATCCGGTCTCTGGGTCCAGCTCGGAGGTTTGGCTATCGGAAATCGTTGCAGGCTCAACGCGTAGCGCCGCAGCGTTCGTGCGCGGATCGCCGGGTCATCCTGTCGCGCGCCCGATGGCTTCCTAGGACGCACTATCGGCGCGGCGTGGCGCACGGCGTCGGTGAGTCGTTTTACGCCCGGACGCGACAACGGACACCTGGTCCGCGGCGCCCGGCTGGGCGCCGCGGACCAGATGGCCGCTGGATCGATCGCCGCCAACCCGACGGGCGATCGATGGCGAGAACGCACGACCGGCGATCGGTGGGTGGACCACCGATCGCCAGTCGTGGGTATGGATTTGTCATCGCGAGAGCGAGTCGCGCAGATCGGTGATGGTGGCGCGGCGCTCGTAGGCGATCCAGGCGAAGATCGCGGCGAGCACCAGTGGGAAGATCCCCATCAGGGGCTTGTCGGCGATGAAAGCCTGCGTCCCGGCGGCGAGCACGGTGAGAACCGACAGACCCGCGGCAGCCAGGGCACTGAGCCTGGGCACCATCAGGCCGACACCGCCCGCGACCTCCGCAACTCCGATGAAGACGAGCAGCCCGAGGGGGATGGTCAGATTCTCGGGGGCGTTGTCGGTCAGGGCGTTGGGCATAACGAGCTTCGGCCCGCCGGAGGCGATGATGAAGAACAGGCCGAGCAGGATCTGCAGCGTCCACAGGGCGCGGTTGCGGACCTTGCCGGGACGGTCGGATGTGATGTCGTTGGAGAGGTTGGCGGAGGGGTTGGCGGTGGTCATTTTTGGTCCTTCTGGTCGGTCGCGCCGGGTTGGTAGCGCGTTCAACAGATAGGACGGAGCACCGTCGCAGGAGTCATCGCTGTCCGCGAAGATTTTTCGCAAACCGCTGCTGAACCACCGGTTTGTATTGGCCCGTGGCCGCATTATCTGCGGTACTGGCTTAGCGCCGGATCCATCTGCGACAACGTGATTGGATGCAGGGTGCGACCATCGCAGGTGTGACGTCCAAGGCGTCCCCTCGGTGTCGGCGAGCAATAGGGAAGGCGATGTAGCTGATTCCGAGGGGTAGAAATCTGGCCAGACGCGGGCCAGTGACCTTTGCGTCCCGGATCGAAGTAGCGCCTTTCAGCCCGAGCAGTTCGGTACTACCTTCGGGACGGGTAGTCGCCGACCTGCCCAGTTTTCCGGCTCGGCTCCGTCCTCGATCGCGCGGTGAACCGGCCGATGCCTGCCGGAGGCGATCGAATTGCGGGGGTCGGCGTGTGCCTGCGGTACTCGGAAATGGAAGTGGTAACGGTGACGCCGGGCCGATAGCCTGTGCATATTGTGGGGAGGCTGACAATGGACGATGCTCTGCAAATACCGCATCTGAGAGCCACCGCAGACTTGGAACTCCGCCCGTGGTCGTTGTCTGCGGCAGACCTCGAGCTTGTTAGGGAAGCCTCTGCCGACGACCTGATTCCTATAACCACGGTGCCGGCGACCTTCTCGCGCGAGGACGCAACGCGGTTTGTCGAACGCCAGCGGCAACGAGCGACCGATCGAACCGGATACCCGATGGTGATCGTCCGGCGACGGGACGACACACCACTGGGAAGTATCGACCTGTGGTTGAAGGACATCGACGAAGGCCGCGCATCGGTCGGCTACTGGGTGGTCGGCTCTGCCCGCGGCCATGGCGTCGCCGCGCATGCTCTGGCGGCAATGGCTACCTGGGCACTGGAAGAGCTGCATATCCCACGGCTCCAGCTCTATGTGGAACCTTGGAACCGCGCTTCGATCCGCACTGCGGAGAGAGCCGGTTTCGAATGCGAAGGGCTCCTCAGATCGTGGCAGAAGGTCGGCAATCGACGCCGCGACATGTTCATGTACGCGCGCCTGGCAACGGGAACCCTCGCCGAGGGGGATCAGGTTTGCACCGGTTAGACCTCAATGACCGGTTGCCGGCGGTCGCGTGATCGTGAACCGATATCACTGCTGGCACAGTGTTCGATAGGTCCCGGCGGTGCCGGGGTACTCGCCTCGTGGTCGACCTCCACGGCCTCGCTTGTAAAATTAGTCGAGATATGCGTGGTTTGCGTTTGTACGCACAGCCAGTGGATAAATCCGCTCGAAACATCTGATGAATCGCTCACCCTCTCTATGAGAGGACCGTCCGATGGGTTTTGCAGAGATGCGCCGATTCCGGCGTGATCCGTTGGGTTTCCTCGAGAATCTGCGCCGGACCAGCCCGGTAGAGGTGTTCGGGCTGCCGTGGGGCGGGTGGTGTGTCGGCGATACGGGTCTGGCGCTGACGGTGTTGAGTGACCGCGCTTTCAATGCGGGGAAGTCCGGATTCTTCGGTTCTATGCTGCCTTCGCGGTCTGCTCAAGTCGATTTCGGCCGCGCGGTGCGCGCGATTCTGCGGACGCATACGCCCGAGTATCGCGAGTGCTTGGCGGCGGCGGTGATCGAAATGCCCTCCGTCACTCGCTGGCCCGCAGCGGGGGTCGAGCTGGTGTATCGGTGCACCGCGGACCTGTTGCTGCACCCCGATGGTTCTCCCGAGTTGCGACGGTTACTGGAGCGAAATGCACGCGTGGGCGCGCTTCGCCCGGCCCGAATGGCGCAGCGGGCGCGGGCGCAGCTGCTGCGCGCCAAGCTGTCCACCGCGCTGAACCAGCAGATCCGGGACCGGCGCAGCGCCACCGGCCGCACTGCGGAAGCCGAACCACGGGATCTGCTCGATGCCGTGATCGGTGCCTGTCCCGACGGCGTCGCCGATACAACGGTGGCGCAGCTGTATGTGCTGATGTTCCGGTCCATTGTGGGACCGCTGGGCTACTCGCTCGCGTGGTCGGTGCTGCTGGGTAGTCTCCACTCTCCCGGCTCACCATGGCCTTGGCCCGTCGACTGGGTGGTACGTGAGGCCCTGCGGCACCGGCCGGTCTCCTGGATGGTCAGCCGTCCCGTCCCCTATCCCGCCGAGTTCGGGGGGATCGCCTTCCAGACCGGCGACCTGCTGTCGGTCAGCCCCTATCTGCTCCATCACGACAACGAACACTGGACCAGACCAGGGGCATTCCAACCCGACCGCTGGATTCGACCGAGCGAACACGGCCCATTTGTGCCCTTCAGTTCCGGCCCCTTCACCTGCGCCGGCGCCGCGGTCGCCCACGATCTGGTCACCGATGCAGCCACCACCCTCATCGAGAACACCTCTCTGCGCGTCATCGGCGGCGGTGATACCCGCCCGATCGTGACCAATGCCGCGATCCCCAGGCCGTTCACCCTGCGGCGGTACCCCACAAGCCCTGTCCGCGCCGGACCGAGCCCCAGGAAGGAGGTGACATCATGATCAAGGCATTGCGGTTCATCATCACCAACAAGCCGACCCGTACCTGGGACCCCGCTCAATACGGATGATTCTGCTACCGGCTGGTTGGCTCGACCAACGCCAACCAGCTCTCGGTGATCGGTGGCGCCCCCGATGACATCGCGTTTCCACCGGGGTCTTCGGAGTGGATGAAACGTCCCGAGATCCCCAACCTGTTTGGCGGGGATTCGGGGACACCATCGTGGCAGGGGCCATCGGGTTGCGGCGCAATGATTTCGGTGGCGGCGCTCATCGGTGGCTCTTCGTGTCGCAGGTCGTTTTTATTAGAACCGGACCGCAAGGGCGAACGCTGTGCGCGAGCGCCCTCGGTGTCCATCGAAAAGGGCCGGTTCAAGGCCGCACAGCTATGCCCTCGAACCGGGCAGGTTTCCTCAGTCGCGGGATCTTCGCGGCACCTACCTGCGGGCTACCCGGTGCCGAGGCAGAGGTGCTATTCGGCGGCTGCCTTGTGCGCGAGGTGTGCCAGCTGTTGCCAGGCGGGTGAGGTGATCCCGACCGCGTCGTTGACCAGGCGAATCAGTGCGGGGTCCAGCTCCGGGGTGGTCCAGCCTGCCCCGGTGCGCCGGTCTGCCATCCACCGCTGGGTACGGTCGGCTAGGTCCGGCAGGCGCCGGTCGTCGGTCGGCCAGTCGAACGCTGCGTCGTAGTCGAGGTATATGGCCCGGAATTGCGGATCGTCGATGGAGTCGAACTTGTCGGTGATCCAGTCCGAGGCCTGCTCGGGGGCCACCGATTGCAGCAGGATCCAGATGTCGCGTTCCATCCGGACCGCACGCTCGCTGACGCCGAGTTGCCGTAGGCGGTGCAGGTATTCGGCGACGTCGGTGGACACGAACAGGCCGTCGCCGCGACCGAGTTCGGCGATCTGCTCACGGGTGCGGCGGATCTCTTGGGCGCGTTCGGCGAGTTGGTGGTCGATCTCGCTGATCGCTGCGGTGAACTCGCCGGTGCTCGCGGCGAGCAGTTGTTTGACTCGCGCCAGGGGGACGCCTGCCCGTGCCAGTGTCTTGATCTTGACCAGTTGGACGGCGTCTTCGGCGCGGTAGCGGCGGTAGCCGGAAGAGTCTCGCTCGGGCTCGGGGAGCAGGCCGCGGTCGTGGTAGACGCGCACGGCTTTGGTCGTCACGCCCGCATACCGCGCGAGCTGTCCGATGGTGATCATGCGCGTTCCCTTTCACCAATGCACCGGTCGGCTGCGGCTGGTTTCACGTCCGGGCGAACAGCCGGCCTGCGAGATCGATCCCGGTGACGACGCCGTCCTGGTCACGGGTGAAGAACCCGCGCTGTCCGACCAGGCCTCCGTCGGTGACGATGTAGTCGCCGGTGTCGCCGGGCAGCAGGCCGAGGGTAGCCGGTGGCAGGTCGGGCGGCAGTTCGGTATCGGTGGCGGCGCGGAACTCCGGTTTGATGGCGCAGGCGATCGTCAGTCCTGTCCCGTCGCTGTCGAGGGTGAGCCGCATCATCTCGTTCTCGTAGTGCCCGACGATCTCTGCTGCCCGCGCCTGGTCGTAGGGCAGCGGTTCCGGGTCGCGTTCGACCACCCCGAGGTAGTGTTCCAGCGCCCAGGTGACCACGGCTCGGTTGAATGCGAGTCCGGCGTCGGGGCCGGCGTTGGACACCACGGTGACAGCGAAATCGTGCTCGGGCACCAGGAGCAGGTCGGCGAACTGGCCGTTGCCCGATCCACCGTGCCCGATGGTCGCGACACCGTCGATGTCGCGCAGGAACCAGCAGATCCCGAACGCATCTCCCAAGGTGGTCCCGCGCAGTTCCACGGTCTGGTTGCGCATCCGATGCAGCTCTTCGGAGGGCAACAGGTGCTCGCCGGACTCGGCGCGGCCGTCGCCGAGATGGAACCTCGCCCACCGCAGCAGATCACTCACCGAAGTCGCCACACCGCCGCCGGGGTTGTTGGAGCGGTTGTCCTTCCACTGCCGGGCCACCGTGAGCTTGCCGTCGGCGTCGGCGTTGTGGCCGACCGCGAACCGCCGAGTCATCACATCGTTGACCGCGTAGCAGCTGTGTGCCAGCCCGATCGGCTCGAACAACAGCGAGGAGACGGCTTGCTCGAAGGTAAGCCCGGTGACGTTCTCGACGATGCGTCCGGCCAGGTTGAACCCCGCCTGACTGTAGGACGCTCGACCTCCCGGCTCCGCGATCAGCGGCGTGGCCGCGAGTTCGGCCGCGTGCCGCGCCAGAGCATCGTCGCCTTCGCCGGGATCGACGCCGAGCTTCCATTCCAGCCCGGCCGTGTGGTTGAGCAGCTGCAACACGGTGATTTCATCCGCAGTGGCGAATTCCGGAACATAGCGGCGTACAGGCGCATCCAACTCCACCCGGCCGTGGGCGACCAGCCGCATCAACGCGGTCGCGGTGAACGTCTTACTCACCGACCCCACCACGAACATCGTGTCCGCATCGACCGGCAGCGGGTTGACGATGCTCGTCACCCCATGGCAGGCGAAGCCTTCCCGGCCGTCGGCCAACACCCCCACGGCGACACCCGGCACACCCAGCTGCTCTGCCGCACCGGAAACGAATTCGATCAGTTCCTGCTGTGTTTTCTCGTTCATGCCACCATGCTCGAGCCTTGCCCCATGGGCAAGGTCAAGTCCTTGACCCGGACGCCTCGGGTCGCGTCCCACCCAGCCGGGCTTCCGGACCTACCCGATCCCACCGCGCACCGACCCGATCTCCGCAATCAACCATTGAGCAGCGATGACTGCAAACCCGGGTGTCGACGAACGCATCAAATCTTCGACATCGGGCGCCGCCAAGACAGATTCCTTCATAGGTGCCCTTGGCGTAATGCTCGAACCGGTCAAGGCGCTCTTCGCCAGTCGCGCGAAAACCCGGCAAGACCGTGCTGAGTTATGTGCTGCGATCATCGACGCCACGGAGATGATGCAGATAACACCTGCTCTCAATGTGCACCACCGCATCCAGTTTGCAGCTCAGGCGGGGTCAGGATTCCGGGACCCGTGGTGACCGAGCTCGAATGGCTGACCGCGGTGGCGGGGCCCGGCTTTGTGGAGGTACGGCATGGAAGTATTTGTGCCGCAAGGACTATCAGCTCACTGGTGGCGGTATTCGCGCCGCGCACCTGTCAAGGGAATAGGGAACAGTTGTTGTTGATCGGCGGATCTGTCGTGGCCGTCATCGTCGTGCTGGTGTTGCTTGGTATCGCAGCCGCGGCTCTGGATCCACGTGGCCGCGCGGAGCGGCCCGACCGGGTCGATTCCGATGTGCACGAGCATGTTCGGCGGCAGTCTCAGTGGCCGAGAACTGATCATCTGCACCGTCGATGACCCCATAGGCTGTCCGGCTTCGGTTGTGCCGCTACCAGATTCGACCGTCTGCAACGATGCCCGCGCGTGCCTTGTACTCGGTGGACGCGCGGATCGGCGCAGCGTCACGCTGCGGTCCGGGCACGCATCGCCCACGCGGCATCAAACCAAACCCTAGTTTCGTCGCGCCCCGCTTGCCCGCAACGAGTTCCAGTTCATCCCTGACCAGCAACGTGCCTGCGGCGGCTCGGCATCCGGCCCGCACCGGCTTGGGGTTGGCGAGGCGATGGTCGAGGTAGCGGCACGTGGGACAGTTCGTGTCGGCGACCAAGGTGCCCGTGAACACAATGCAGGCGATCCACCGCCAGGGTCACGCGACCGGTAGGTCGCGGATTCGATGAATCAGTACAGCCTTCCCGACTTCCGTCTCGGACGTTCAAGCACATTCCCCCGGCACTACGAGCAGGCAGGACACACGCCGGCCAAACTTGGTGTAGCGCTTCATTGCTGGTCGCGCCGTGGCACGATTTCGTGAGTGAAGATCAGCGAGCTACTCGGGTTCCTATAGCGCTAACGTTGCCATGGCGTGCCGTGAACAGGATGCTTCCGCGCCTCGTGCGCAGGGGCAATAGGTGCTCGCGGCGCAGTCTCAATTCGTCAATCGCACAAAGGATTCCCATGTCCATCGAACCAGACGAACGCCTTGGCATACGCGGGCAAGCCAATGCGTTGGTGCACGCTCTGATCACCAGCGTTGTCAGTGTGTTCGCACTGATAGTCGTCGTCGTGCTCATCTCAAAGGCGCTCGGCCTGGATGACGAAGATTCGGAATCAACTGCGGCGAGTACAACAAGCAGCTCAGCCCCTACCGCGCCGCCAACCACACCGGCCGCTGCGCCGGTGTCTCTGTCGGATCCGCGATGCGCGCCGGCGTCGGAGAATGTCGTCGCGCAGGTGCAAGCGGGCCTGACCATGGATGGCTACCGGCTCACCAATGCCACGGTGATCATCGACGGTCGTCTCACGTTCTTCGGCGCGACGACCCTCGACGCATCTGGACAGATGGAAGAGCGTTCGGACGTGTGGATCCTGCGCGACCACGTCGTGTTCGCCTCCACCGGTGGCGCACGCAGCAACTCGCAATTCCCGAAAGCCTCGTCGTCACCGCTGAGTATTTCGCCGGCAGACGAGCGGGTACGAGCCGTGGACGGGTGTGTAGTGGACGCGACGCGCAAAAGCTGATGCGCCTGTGGGCGCGACGGATCGGGATAGCTCGCAGCGAGTGGTAGACCGGACCGCGCGGAACCCCGTATCCAGTGTTGTCAGAGTCGCATCAGTATCTGCGATGTCGGGACTGCTGCACGGATAGGCGGCAATCGATAAGGAAGGAGGCCGGTGTCGCCTGCCATACTCCTGGCAAAACCGGTGGTCCCATCACCCTCACAGGCGATAGGGTAGTCACCACTCCGGAGATCGCAGCGGGCAAAAGGGGTGGTGATTATGTCACCAGACAGATGGTAGCTTGGTGTCCCGCAACGTACTGAAAAGTTCTGAAAGGTCTGTTGAGGCCCAACATTTGGGTTAGCTCAGGCGATTGGCCAGGGCTTTTGTGAAGCGCCGGAACAGGTTCGAATCCCGTCATCCGCCCCACGAAAAACCCCAAGTCAACAGTATCGAGCGAGCCTGACTTCCATTTGAACGGACAGGCCACCTCATCCTGACCGAAGCAAAGGATGGCGGTTCGCTGCCGACGCATCCCGCTACGCTTCATTGGTGACTTTCACTACGAATGAGCAGCAGTTTCTCGCGGAGGCCAGGATCGGTCGGCTGGCTACGGTATCGCCTGACGGCGTTGTGCAGAACAACCCGACCAGCTATCGGCTGAATGCCGACGGCACCATCGACATCGGCGGTATGCGTATGCACGCCAGCCGTAAGTACCGCAACGTCGAGGCGGGCAGTCGGGTTTCGTTCGTCGTCGACCAGCAGGTCTCGTTGGAGCCGTACGTTATTCGCGGCATCGAGGTGCGGGGCACGGCCGAGGCGCTCGACGACCAGGAGCCGCCGTTCCCGCCCCAGGAGCGCTCGATCATTCGGATCCATCCCGAACGGATCATCTCCTGGGGCATCGACGGCGGCTCCTTCGATTTCACCAGTCGCACGCCCAATAGCTGAATGGTCGCGTCCGTACGTCCCGCACAGCGTCCGAAGACTTTCGCTCGGCCTACGTCGTAGGCGGCCAGACAGGCGACCGCGTGCCCATGAAAGAAGGGGCGCAACGTTTTTCATTCGAGACCCGAAGTGCTCTGTAGTACAGAGGGGAAAGGGCACTCGATGAAGAGGATTATCGCCATCATGGTGGCGACCGCGGCGGTGGCGCTGGCGACGGCATGTCAGGACGGCGTGACGACGCAGACTTCCGGGGGGTCGTCGGTGTCGGGCTCCGCTACCGTTGCCGTGCCGGGATCCGCTCAGCCGCCCGTCGGTCAGCAATCACCAGATGCCACGCAGCCTGCTGGTGACAATGCTCCGGCTACTGCCGGAAACGGCAGATGCGTCGATCTGAAGTCGGCGGTGGTCACGGCCGCGCTGGGCACACTCGGTGCCGGTGTCGGCGGCGACGGGTTCTACGCCGACAGCGGCACCGACGCCTCCGTGGGCGCCTGTCCCGCGATACTTTGGGTGCTCGCTGGGACTCCGCACGGCACCGCTAGCTCACCCTGGCACGTGATGCTGTTCAATCACGCGGGTTATCTGGGCACCGCGACCAAGAAGTCGACTGCTTATACACAGGTGGTCGGCTCGTCCGATCGCAGTGTCGGGGTCCAGTACCGTTGGCTGACGGGTAAAGACGCCAGCTGCTGTCCCTCGGGTGGGCCGGTCATTGTCACTCTCACCTTGGGCGCCGACGATCGCGCGGTCACCCCGGACCGTGACTTCCCGACGGAGGTGATCGATCCGAGTTCAGCGAGCTCGCCAGTGTGCCCGGTTACCAAGGCAGTTTTGCTCGAGGCGTTGCGAGGCACTGACATCGAGTCGCGGTTGGCGACGCCGATCGAACTCGAGGATCGAATCGACTGTGCGGGGGAGTGGGCGATGGCCCATACGGGAACCCACAACAATACTGTCAACCGAGCCCAAGTCTTGTTCCACTACGTGGCGGCCGACGGAGGCTGGAAGCCTGTGGACCTCGGCAGTGCGCTGCACTGCACCGACATCGGCGTGCCTGCCGATGTCGCGGACAAGATCTGTCGCTGAGCGCGGGTGCGCCGCACCCGCCGAGCGCCGCACCCGCCGACCACGCTCGCCGGCCCGTTCGGTCAGTGCAGTATGCGGCTACTGAAGACCGCGCATCCCCTGCCCACGAACTCAGCCGAGAGCCGGAGCAGCTAGGTCACGACTCGCCGGAGGCAACAACCCGAACACCAGTCATGGTTCGTGCTCGGCGGTGAGATCAGTCGGCAATCTGGCGTGTGGCCCGATCCGGCAGGATTCCGGCCTGGACGAGTTCCTCGTAGATCCGCTGCTGCTCATCGTCGAGATTCGAGTAGAGCATGTCGTACGCCAGCTCTTCCTCGGCGAGCACCGCGACCGGATCCCAGTCGTCACCGAGCGCCGCGACGACGGCGCTGCGCCGTCGTGCCTCGTCCAGCGTCAGGTCGTAAGCAAAATTGTGGTCGGCCATTCAGGCATCTCCAACCAGGTTCTTTCCGAAAACGATTTGATGACGATGCCCAACCACGCCTTCCTGGGCAATGACCTGCATCACATTCCACGTCGGACTTCGTCACATTCGATGCCCGTGCGCGGAGTAAACGCGTCCACATAATCGCCACGACACGTCCCATCGCTGAAATCGGGCACGGCGACGCTATAACGCCACGCCGCCGACAGAGCGGAACTCGCCAATGGCCGGCGCCTGGGTGCTGTTGCCGGGACCACGATGCTATTTACCCCGATGCGAACACCCCGCACCGAATCGAACCCGAACTGGGCCGTACGACATCAGTGGCCGGGTGACGAGCGCACGATATTCGGCAAAGTAGTGCCCGTTTGAGTTGTCATATGCGCGAGACCATGAAGGCGGCGTGCCTGTCGAGGCTCGTTCGTTGCCCGTGGTGGTGCGACGAATCTTCCCCGAGACCGTTCCGCCACATCGAGTAACCACGAAGACAGCCGGTTCACCGTTAGTGCGCGGGTAGCGCGGTCTCTATCCCCGCGACAAGCTGAGTGCAGGGTCGGTGAACGAGTCGAGTCCGAGCAGCGCGCGCTGCTCGGACTCGACGAAAAGGGTTGTGTCCTAGGGGATCAGGGCAGCACCTGGGGGATGACGCCCGGGTTGACCGAGCCGACGATCCCGCCGATCAGGGCGCCGAGAAGGGTGGGCACGGGGTCGATGAAGGAACCGGTGGCGGAGCCGATCGCCGCGCCCGCAGCCGCGCCGTTCAGCACTGGATCGGGGTACTGCGCGTCGGGGTTGGTGGTGACATCCTCCAACGGGAGCCCGGCGATCGGCTGGGCAACAACCGGTGCCGCTGGAGCCGGCGCAGTAGCAGCCTGACCCGCGGATGCGGAAGACGCGCCGGCGAATACGACGGCCGCAGCTAACGGCAGGGCACTCACTGCAAGGACGCGACTCGTCTTGATCAGGGCATAACGGAACATTGTTTTCCTAACCTTTCGGGCCCTCGGAACAACCGAGTTCCACTACTTCATCAGGGGGAGACTGCCTCTTGCTGCTCTGATGAATAGACAGCAATCGAGCGGCCACTATTGCGCACCGCGCCCGACGATACTGCGCCACATGCGAACTCGCACAGTACCGGCATAACAAAATGATCACTGGAGGTCTGAACGGACAGCCGGGATCCATCGAATCAGGGCAGCGTCAGTGCGCTCGCGCAAATAGCGCCGTTATATGGCGGATGGGCATGCGCATCGGCATTTCGGATGATCGACAGGGCAGACGCTCGGCCGGGCGCAAGACGCTGACCTGCCCTGTTGTCGTCCATTCGCGAATAGCTTCGATGCAAATACGTGGCGTCACACCACCAGGATTCGCGAATAGCCGACTATCCATCTGCGACAACATGATCGGGTGCAGGGTGAGACTGCGGGAGAAATCGAAGGCTGCACGTCGGTGTCGGCGACCGATGGGGCGGCGTCGCAGCCGATCCGAGGGATAGGTGTTCCGCGAATCGTTTGCCGGCTCGCCGACAAACCCCAGGGCCTCACCAACGGCCCGAGGGCAGACGATGACAAGAACTCGAACCCAACCTCCGGGCCCCTCGAAGATCACGTCATCCGCTCTCCCGGTCGCGGGAGCAACGATCCGCAGCGATACGGTCAGGGGGTGTCGGTGCAGAGCGCTGGCGGCTCGTTCGGGAATTACCACCTCGAACGCTTGGTGGGTCGTGGCGGTATGGGTGAGGTGTGGTCGGCGCGCGACCGCACCGGTAGCACGGTTGCGTTGAAGGTGTTGTCTGCGGCGTATTCCGCCGATCCGGGCTATCGGCGCCGTTTCGAGCGGGAGGCGCGGCTGGGCGCCCAGGTGCGCAACCCACACATCGTGCCGATTCACGCTTTCGGTGAGGTCGACGGTCATCTGTTTTTGGAGATGGACTACATCGAGGGCATCGATCTGGCCACGCGGCTGCGGTCGGGTACGTTGGTGCCGGCTCGGGCGGTCGAGGTCATCGCCCAAGCGGCGGAGGCGCTGGATGCCGCTCATGCGGCGGGGCTTGTTCATCGGGATGTGAAGCCGGGCAATATTCTCGAGGACACCAGCGGTTTCGTATATCTCATCGATTTCGGTATCGCCCGTGCCGCGGACGGCAGCGCCCTCACGGCCACCGGCTTGGTGGTGGGCACGTTGGGCTATATGGCGCCGGAGCGGTTCACCGGCACGGCCGATGTCCGCTCGGATGTCTATTCGCTGGCCTGCGTGCTGTATGAAACCCTCACCGGGAAGCTGCCGTATGGTGACGGCGATCCGGCACAGCAGATGCATGCGCATTTGATGTCCGAACCACCGCGTGCGTCGCGGGCTGCCGGAGGTGTCCCGCCGGCGCTGGACGCTGTTATCGCGCGCGGCATGGCCAAGAAACCGGTGGAACGCTATGCCAGCGCGGGGGAGTTCGCCGCCGCGGCAGGTGCGGCTTTGGGCGGGCCCGTGCCGGCGCAACCGGCCCCTGCGAGATCGGGCAGTCACCCGCATACCCGCGTTATTACCGCCGTCGGGCCGCCCCCGACCTTGGCCGAGCCCCTTTCGGCGCCGCAATCGCCCGAGCCCCAGATATTCTCACCAGCGCCTCGGCGAAAGCTGTTGGTGCGCCGATGGTTACCGATCGCCGCCGGTCTAGCACTTGTCGCTGCGGCGGCACTGTGGCTGCTGAGCAGCGACCTCGGGTCCGGCTCCACTCCAGGCGCGACGACGCCCGCTGCCGCCTCGACCAATTCGTTGCCGCCCTCGACCGGGGGACAATCCTCGGTTCCGGCTGGTGCGGTGCGCGACGGAAACTTTGGTTTCACCGTGACCGAGGTGGTGTCCAACGTCAGCCGCACCGGTTCGGTGACCCCGGGTGGTTCCTACACCATCGTGACGCTGACGGTCACCAACGTCTCTCAACATGGCCAAGTCTTCCGCATCGCCGACCAGCGCCTGATCACCGCCGCCGGTCGCTCCCTCGTCCCCGACCCGACCGCGACCGCCGAACTCGACCCGCTCGGCACCGGTGCCGACCAGATCGCTCCCGGGGGTACCCGCACGATCCGCCTGCCCTTCGACCTCCCCGGCAAGGACAAGAACGGCAAGAAGAACGACAAGAAGAACGACACCCCGAGCCAGCTGGTCCTGCACGGCGCCCCGTCGTCCTCCGGCGTGACCGTGCCGGTCGGCTAGCCACAGGCCGACCGGAACCTCACCGGGTTGCCGGAGTCGAATCGCGTACCGACGTGGTGTGGGTCGTGTTTCGGATAACTCTCATGGCCTGAGCACCCCGCGAAGGTATGGATACGATCCGCTGGCGCGTGTGCATTCGGCTATGAATTCCGTGGATACGGCAATATGCTGCCAATCGTGTCGAATCTGCGGATCAGTGAGGTTGCTGCGTTGATGGGTGTCAGCGATGACACCGTGCGGCGGTATATCGATCAGGGCCGACTCGACGCGATCCAGCTGGACAACGGGCGCAAGGGGGTGAGCGGCCGTGAGCTGGCGGAATTTCTGCGGGCCAACTCGGAGGCCCCGGAGCCGGGTGCCACGGTGGCGGTCTCGGCGCGGAACCGGATGCGCGGGATCGTGACACGCATCGTGAAGGACACGGTGATGGCTCAGGTCGAGATGCAGGCCGGGCCGTTCAGATTGGTATCGCTGCTGAGTCGGGACTCGGTCGACGAACTCGGCCTGGAGGTCGGCAGCGTCGCGGTCGCGTCGGTCAAATCCACCCATGTTGTTGTAGAAATCCCGGAAAGTTGATGAGGATGATTCGTTCGCTGAGTGCGGCTGCTCTGACCGGAGCTGTCGCATTGACATTGGCCGGTTGTGGATCGGACAAGTCGTCCGATCCGGCCCCCACCGATAAGATCTCGGGCACGGTGACGGTATTCGCGGCCGCATCGTTGACCGAGACGTTCACCGAGTTGGGCAAGCAGTTCGAGGCCGCCCACCCCGGCGTCAAGGTTGTGTACAGCTTCGGTGCGAGTTCGGCGCTGGCCGAGCAGATCAAGCAGGGCGCCCCGGTCGATGTGTTCGCCTCGGCGGCGCCGAAGAATATGCAGCAGGTCGTCGACGCGGGCGATATCAAGGCAACGCCGGTGACGTTCGTGCGCAATCGGCTCGAAATCGCGGTCCCCAAGGGCAATCCCGGTCATATCACCGGACTGGCCGATTTCGGCAAGACCGAACCCAAGATCGCGCTGTGCGCCGAGCAGGTGCCCTGTGGTGCCGCCGCGAAGAGCGTATTCGAGGTCGCCGGTGTGAACCCGCAGCCCGACACACGTGAGGCCGACGTCAAGGCAGTACTGACGAAGGTCACCCTCGGTGAGGTGGACGCGGCGCTCGTCTACCGCACCGATGTCAAGGCCGCGGGTGACAAGGTGGAGGGCATCGACTTTCCCGAGGCGGACAAGGCGATCAACGACTACCCGTTAGCGCCGCTGGCCAAGGCCCCCAACTCCGCGGCCGCCGCGGCGTTCGTCGAGTTCGTCCGGTCCGACCAAGCGCGCACGGTGTTCACCAAGGCGGGATTCGACAACCCGTGATCCGGACGTCGGCGCGACGGCGGGCAGCGCGCGGGCGGCGACCGCTCGTTCTCGTGCTGCCCGCCGTCTGCGGTTTGGCGTTTCTGTTGTTGCCGCTGGCCGGGCTGCTGCTGCGCGCGCCGTGGCGCGGTCTGCCCGACCGCTTGTTCAGCGCCGAAGTGGGCCAGGCGCTGCGCCTTTCGCTGGTGTGTGCGAGCTCGGCGACTGTCGTCTGCCTTGTTTTCGGTATTCCCTTGGCGTGGTTGCTCGCTCGCGGTGAGATCCCTGGGCTCGGGTTCGTGCGGGCGCTGGTGACGGTCCCGCTGGTGCTGCCGCCGGTGGTCGGCGGTGTCGCGTTGCTGCTGGTATTGGGCAGGCGCGGGGTCATCGGCCGCTATCTGTACGAGTGGTTCGATGTCTCACTGCCTTTCACCACAGCCGGGGTCGTCGTCGCCGAAGCATTCGTGGCGATGCCGTTTCTGGTGATTTCCGTCGAGGGTGCTTTGCGGGGAGCTGACCCCCGTTACGAAGAAGCCGCAGCCACTCTGGGCGCGTCGCGTTGGCTGACTTTCCGGCGGGTCACCTTGCCCTCGGTGATGCCGGGTGTGATCGCGGGTGCGGTGCTGTGCTGGGCGCGTGCGCTCGGTGAGTTCGGCGCCACGATCACCTTCGCGGGCAACTTCCCGGGTAAGACGACGACCATGCCGCTGGCGGTCTACCTCGCATTGGAAACCGATCCCGAGGACGCGATCGTGCTCAGCTTGGTGCTGCTCACCGTGTCGGTGGTCGTACTGGCCGCGCTGCGGGACCGGTGGACGCGAGGAGCGCTATGACACTCGACGCCGAAATACGCGTCACCCGAGACAAATTCGAACTCGATATCGCCGTCAGCGTGGCGCCGGGTGAAGTTGTCGCACTGCTGGGTCCCAACGGGGCGGGCAAGACTACCGCGCTGCGGGCGCTGGCCGGACTCACCCCACTCACCGGTGGCAGCATTCGTCTCGACGAAAACACTTGGGACGCACCGCCGAAGCTGTTCATCCCGGCCGAACGGCGCGCGATCGGCGTCGTATTCCAGGATTACCTGCTTTTCGCGCACATGTCCTCCCTGGACAATGTCGCCTTCGGACTGCGTGCCCGCGGGCACCACCGCCGGGCCGCACGCGACCGCGCGAAGTATTGGCTCGAGCGAGTCGGCCTCGCCGAGCACCTGCACGCCAGACCGCGTGCGCTGTCGGGCGGTCAAGCGCAACGTGTTGCGCTGGCCCGCGCGCTGGCCACCGATCCGCGGCTGCTGTTGCTGGACGAACCGTTGGCGGCACTCGACGCCAGCACCCGTTTGCAGGTTCGCTCCGATCTCGCCCACCACCTCGCCGACTACACCGGACACACCGTGCTGGTCACCCATGACCCGCTCGATGCCATGGTGCTGGCCGACCGCCTGGTCATCGTCGAAAACGGCAGCATCATCCAGGCGGGACCGCCCAGCGAGGTCGCCCGCAGACCACGCTCGGACTATGTCGCAAACCTGGTGGGCCTCAACCTTTATCGCGGCAGCGCCCACGGCACTGCCATCGATCTCGACGACGGTGGCGCACTCACTGTCGCCGAGCCTGCCCAAGGCGCTGTACATGTCGCGTTCCCGCCGAGCGCGGTGAGCCTGCACCTCGAACAACCAACGGGCAGCCCGCGAAATGCCTGGCCGGTCACCGTGGTCGGGCTCGAACAGCACGCCAACACCACCCGGATTCGCCTCGATGGCAGCCCATCCGTGCTCGCCGACGTCACTCCCGCGACCGTCGCCGATTTGCGTCTTCGGATCGGAACGCCCCTGTGGGCCGCGGTCAAGGCCACCGAAATCCACACCTACCCGGCGTGATACGGCTCGGTTACGACTCCGCCGCTACAGCTTGCGAACCGGAGACCGGGATGTGGCGACAGTCGCCGCAACAGGTGATGACCGGTCACTGCGGCATCGGACACAGCTCGCCCCGACCTGCGGCTGTCCAGGTCGGGGCGAGGAATACGGTCACATGGGTTGGTAGTTGCGGCCGGGCGGGTCGGTCAGTAGAGATCTTTGGACAGTACCGGCCATGATTGCTTGAGGTCGTCCTGCCAGTAGCCCCAAGTGTGGGTGCCGGTGGGGGGCAGGTCGAATGTCGCCGGAATTCCCAACTGGTTCAACCGGTTCTGGAGGTTGTGCGAGCAGGCGCTCATCGCCGCCTCGATGATGCCGCCGACGACGACGTGGTTGGCCACACTGATCGGGTTGTACTTGTCGTCGCCCATGATGAACGGGTCACCGGGAGCGTCGTGCGCGCCGGGCAGACCGCCGCCCGCCGCAACCCAGAGGTTCGTTCCGCGCAGTTTGTCCGCGTGCAGGACCGGATCGTTCGCTTGCCAGAGCGGGTTGTCCGCGGGTCCCCACATATTGTCCGGGTTACCGCCGCCCCACGTTTCGACCGTGGTCTGCACGAACTTCTGGCCGATCGGATCACTGGTCTGCGCACAGCCGCTGTAGGCGGCGACATTCTGGAACAGGCCGGGCTTGGTGATCGCCAGCATCAGCACCGATGTCCCCGCCATCGAGTAGCCCGCGATCGAATTCTTGCCGTTGGTGCCGAGCGCCGCATCGATGATCGGTGGCAGCTCCTCGGTGTAGAAGGTCTGCCATTTGTTCACGCCGAGCACCGGATCGGTCGCACGCCAGTCGGCGAAGTAGCTCCACCGGCCGCCGATCAGCTCGACGACGTTGACGTTCTTGTCGGCGAGGAATTGTTTGGCGTCGGTCTTCTGGTCCCAAGAGGCGTTACCGTCGACGCCACCGCCGCCGCCGTTGACCAGATACAGCGTCGGGCGCGGGACCGAGTTGTCCGCGGGTAGATCCACCAGGACCGGGAAGGTCCGATCCATGGCCGTGGAGTGGACCTCGAGCTGCAGCTTGCGGTCGCCGAGGGTCTCTACTTTCTCGATGTAGGAACCGTCCGGTGCCTTGGCCGCGCTGTTGATCGGTGCGGCCGAGGCCGCAGGCGCCACCAGGCTCACTCCCGTGCCGACGACCGTCACAGCGGCGGCCGCCGCAACGAGAACTCTGAATCGCATACCGCGTCTCTCCTGAAAATCGCATCCGCGCAACGTGCAAGCCCGTTTAGGTAGGCCACCAAATGGGCAATCGTTACTACCGTAGATCGAATCGGACGCCGGTTGCGGCCGGAAGCCCCCAGTCCTGGGGGTGGTGTGACCGAGAGTTGTGTCACTTTCGCCAGAAGAAGTGATGTACCACGCCGCTCGGGCTCGGGATCTGCTCCAGGTGAAAACGGTCGATGAGTTCGTCGGGGCTGGACCACAGCCTTTCGCCGCGACCGAGGTCGATTGGTGTGACGGCGATGTGCATGTTGTCGATGAGGTCGGCGTCGAGGAATTCCCGGACTGTGGCGACACCGCCGCCGATTCGCACATCCTTGCCCGCGGCGGCGTCGAATGCCTGCGCCAGTGCGTCTTTCGGAGACGCGTCGAGGAAGTGGAATGTGGTGTCCCCCAGGGTGATCGAGGGGCGTACATGATGAGTGAGGACGAAAACCGGTGTGCGGAACGGGGGTTCCTCGCCCCACCAGCCTTGCCAGTCGTAGTCCTCCCATGGACCCCGTTGCGGACCGAATTTGTTGCGCCCCATGATCTCGGCGCCGATGTTGTTGGTGAAGTCGCGGGTGCAGTAGTCGTCGAGGCCGTAGGTGCCGCCGGGGTCGGTTCGGTTGGGCCAGTGGGCGGTAGCGCCTGCCCAGGAGAAGAACGCGCTCGGATCGGCGTGGCCGAAGGGGCGCTCGCGGGTTTGTCCCTCGCCGGCGCCGTATCCATCGCTGGAGACGTTGAAGTTCTGAACTCGGACCAACTGTGTCATCGGAATCCCTTCTGGTTGCAATATGCAATCGGTTGAGAATCTACCTAGGCTGATCCCGTTGTGCAACCAGTTGATGGTGGCCCGCTCCGCGCCACTCGCATGCATGGAAGTAGGTGCCGAACTAGCCGCCGCCTATCGCCGAGCAGCTGCCGAGCACGGACCGTCCGCAATCCGGTCAGGTCGAACAGCTACCTGCGGTCATGCGCGGACGTCATCGGCCCACTGTGCAAGTGCTCGGTACAGCCAGTAGAGGGCGGTTCCCGCGGTGGTGGTTCCGGTGATCTGGGTGGTGAGTTTCCAGTAGCGATGGATGCGCGGGTCGTTGTCGGGTGCGTTGTCGAGGAGTCGGTGTCGCAGGCGTGGAGTGTCGCGGTCGCATCGGGCGGTGGCGTGCGCGTCGATGAAACGGTCGAGTTCTGGGCCCGGATGTGGTTGTGTGCCGAGCGAGTCCACGGCCGCGCATGCTTCGGCGACACCGGTGACCAGCGCGAGTTTGTCGTGGATTCGGGTCGGATTCGTCCGCCAGAGCTGTCGTGACATCGCGGCGGTGCATGCGGGATCAGTGATGTGGGTGGTGAGTTCGGCGAAGGCGACGATGTGCTGAGGGGTTGGATCGGCGGGTAGTTGCGGGATGTTCATCGCGATGAATCCGTCGAACAGTGCCGGTGGGATCGGGGCGAGCAGTGTCCGCCAGAACATCACCAGACTGTCGTGTGCGCGATGCCGATCTTGCACGGACGCAAGCAATTCCAACCGTTGGGCGCGGTCGGCGGGTGGTGCATCCTCGACGGCGCGAAGTGATGCCCGCCGCCAGGACAGCACGCCGAGTTCGGTGTCGAGTGCGGCGCGTTCCGCGGCGATCGCGTCGGCGATCGACAGGGTGCCCGTGAGAACTTCGATGATTGCCGACAGGCTCAGGCCGAGCGTTCGGAGGCGACGCACCAGCAACACCTGATCGACCGTGGTGGCCGGATCGAATAATCGGTGCCCGCCACCGCTGCGCCGCGACTCCAGCACCCCGTTGTCGCAGTAGAAGCGGAGCGTGCGGACCGGTACCCCGGTGACTCGCGACAGTTCCCCGATGCTCACCAGGCCGTCGCGGTGTGTGTTCTCGGTCACATTCGCTGGAACCTCCACCTCGGTGGAGTTCCTACCCTACTGGAACACCCACCGGGACAAGGAGATACGCGGATGGCCGAGGACACCATGATGAGCACCGACCAGATCTGGCGGGCTGTCGCCGCCGAGCGAGCCAGTCTGGTCGAGCTGTTGGAGCCGCTGTCGGAAGCCGAGTGGAACCATCCTTCGCTCTGCGATGGCTGGCGGGTCCGCGATGTCGTCGCACATGTCGTGCTGTCCGCCCGCGCCTCCATCGGTTGGATCCTGATCAATGTGATCCGCGCCCGCGGCAGCCTGGACCGGGCGATCCGCGATACCGCCATTCGCCACGCGGACCGCATCACGACCCAGCAGCTGCTCGGCGAGTTGCGCGACAGCATCGACGCGCGGGTCACGGCGGTCGGCACGACACCGGCCGATCGCCTGATGGACCTACTGGTGCACGGCCAAGACATCGCGGTCCCACTCGGCATCACCCGCGATATGCCGGTCGCCGCCGCACGCGCAGCCATCCACCGAATCTGGACAATGGGCGCCCCATTCCACGCCCGCAAGAAATTCACCGGCTACCGCCTCGCCGCAACCGACACCGACTGGTCCGCCGGCGACGGATCCGCCATCACCGGCCCGGTCGCGGCCCTGCTCCTGATCGTGACCGGTCGCCGGCACGCATGGGACCAGCTCACCGGTGCCGGAGCAGCGCTGTTTGCGGAACGGGCGCGACGGTAGTGAGGTTCGAGTCGGATATCTAGTCCTTGGTGGGCGGCCCGCCATCGTCGCGAATCGGTCCGGGGGGATCGCCCTCGTCGCGAATCGGTGTGGATCGCACAACCAATTGCCGTGCGCCGCTGGAGAAGTTGTCGACCAGTTCCGTTGTCACGGTCACCTTGATCGGACCTATCGGGCGGATTGCATCGATATCGCGGTCGATCTGAACATAAACGGCGGGAGGGATTTCGGGGTTGTCCATGATGGGCATCGGCTGGCTCCTCGGGTTCGGTGACCGGGTCGACACTGCCGCGACAGGCGCACAGGCGTCCAGGTGATAGTCCGCTGGGCGAACCGGGTTCGAGGGCGTCGACCGCGCTCATGCAAAAGCGAATTTCTTGCTGGGAATTGACTGGCAATGTCGCGAGAGGTTGCCGAGAGTATCGCGCAGCTGATTGTGGACGCTTTTGGGCCGCAGTAGCTTTCGATTGCTGATCGTTGCTCTACGAAAGGTCGAACCGATGATTCTGCTCTCCCTCTTGGCCATGACCGGAAGTGCCGCTGCTGCTTGGGCCACCGGAAGTGCCGCGGCGGGTCTGGCAAATAGCGGCATTTTGGAGTGAGCCATGGGATCGGGCGGGACGGCATGGACGCCGTCCCGCCCGATTCCTATCGAGCGGTGGAGCGGAAGCCGCGCAGGCGCAGACTGTTGCTGACCACGAAGGCCGAGGAGAACGCCATCGCGGCGCCCGCGAGCATCGGGTTCAGCAGTCCGGCCATGGCAAGCGGAATCGCCGCGACGTTGTAGGCGAAGGCCCAGAACAGATTGCCCTTGATGGTGCCGAGGGTCCTGCGGGACAGTCGGATCGCATCGGCGGCCGCGCGCAGGTCTCCACGGACCAGGGTCAGGTCGCCGGCCTCGATGGCGACATCGGTTCCGGTGCCCATAGCGAGGCCGAGGTCGGCCTGGGCCAGGGCCGCGGCATCATTGACGCCGTCGCCGACCATCGCCACCACCTTGCCCTCGGCCTGCAGCCGCTTGACGGTGTCGACCTTGTCGGCGGGCAGCACCTCCGCGATCACCTCATCGATACCGACCTGTGCCGCAATGGCTTTCGCCGCGGCGGCATTGTCGCCGGTCAGCATGATCGGGGTGAGACCGAGTGCCTTCAGCTGCGAGATCGCTTCGGCGGAAGTGGGTTTCACCGCATCCGCGACAACGAGCACGCCGCGTGCCCTACCGTTCCAACCCACCGCGACGGCGGTCTTGCCGTCGGCTTCGGCAGCGTGCATGGCCTGCTCGAGGTCGGCGTCCAACTGCTGCGACCAGTCCGCGAGCAGCCTTGCGCGCCCGACGATCACCGCATGGCCGTCCACCATACCTTGCACGCCGAGGCCCTCGATATTCGCGAAATCCTCGACCCGCCGCAGCGCACCGACCTTTTCCCGGGCACCCTTGGCAATCGCCTGGGCAATCGGATGCTCCGACGAATCCTCCAGCGCCCCGGCCAGCGCCAGCACCTCGGCGGCGTCCTCATCGTCGGCGGCAATGACATCCAGCAGGGTCATCTTGCCGGTGGTGACGGTGCCGGTCTTGTCGAGCACCACGGTATCCACCCGACGGGTCGACTCCAGCACCTCCGGCCCCTTGATCAGAATGCCGAGCTGCGCACCGCGACCGGTGCCGACCAGCAGAGCCGTCGGCGTGGCCAGCCCGAGGGCGCACGGGCAGGCGATGATCAGGACCGCGACCGCGGCGGTGAACGCCGCGGCGACCGAACCGCCGGTACCCAACCAGAATCCGAGCGTCGCGACCGACAGCGCGATCACGATCGGCACGAAAATCCCGGAGATCCGGTCCGCCAACCGCTGTGCCTGCGCCTTGCCGGTTTGCGCGTCCTCGACCAGTTTCGCCATCCGAGCCAGCTGGGTGTCGGCGCCGATGCGATTGGCGCGCACCACGATCCGCCCGCCGGCATTGACCGTCGCGCCGACCACCGCATCCTCGGGACCGACCTCCACCGGCACCGATTCACCGGTGAGCATCGAGGCGTCGACCGCAGAGGAACCCTCGACTACCACGCCGTCGGTGGCGATCTTCTCACCGGGCCGCACCACGAAGGTGTCGCCAACGCGCAACTGCTCGACCGGAATTCGCTGTTCAACGCCACCGCGCAACACCGAGACTTCCTTCGCGCCCAGCTCCAGCAGCGCCCGCAGCGCCGCCCCGGCCCGCCGCTTGGAGCGCGCCTCGAAGTAGCGTCCGGCCAGGATGAAGGTGGTGACGCCCGCGGCGGCCTCCAGGTAGATGCTGCCGGTGCCGTCCATCCGCGCAATGGTCAACTCGAACGGATGCTTCATGCCGGGCATACCGGCCGTGCCCAAGAACAGCGCATACAGCGACCAGCCGAACGCCGCGAGCGTGCCCATCGACACCAGGGTGTCCATGGTGGCGGTGCCGTGCCGCAGGTTGGCCCACGCGGCGCGGTGGAAGGGCAGTGCGCCCCACACCACGACCGGCGCGGCCAGCGTCAGCGAAAGCCACTGCCAGTTGTCGAACTGGAGCGCGGGCACCATCGCCAGCGCGATGACCGGAACCGTCAGCACCAGCGAAACCAGCAGCCGGCTCCGCAGCGCCGCGGTCGGATCCGCTTCCACGGCCGTTTCCGCGGGCTCCTCGATCGGCAGCGCGGCGGTATAACCGGCCTGTTCGACGGTGGCGATCAACTGCTCCGGTGAGATATCACCGCTGAAGTCGACCCGCGCCTTCTCCGTCGCATAGTTGACCGTCGCGGTGACGCCGTCGAGCCTGTTCAGCTTCTTCTCGATGCGATTGGCGCAGGACGCGCAGGTCATGCCACCGATCACCAATTCGACCTGCCCGGCGGATGGTTGTGTCGCGGTGGTCATTCGTGTGCTCCGTTCTGTGCGACTCAGGGTAGTGATCAGTGGCCGTGTCCGGCAGGTTCGGCTGCCGGGATGGGTGTGGAACCGGCAACCGAGAGGGTGAATTCGGCGGTGCGAACCACGCCTTCGTGCTGGAAATCCAGGAAGAGTCGGTAGTCGCCCGTGCTCGGCGCGTCGACGTAGAAGGTAATGCCTGGTCCGGCCGGGGTCACACCGTCGCCGGGGCTGCCCTCCGGATGGACGTGCAGGTAGGCGAGGTCGGCGGCGCGCAATGCCACGAGGTGACCATAGGCCCCCAGGTAGGGCTGCAGATCGGTGACCGGTTTGCCATTGCGGCTGACCGAGAGCACGACCTTCGAGGCCTGGCCCGGCGTGACCGTGCCGTTCAGCGCGACGGTGTACTCGCCGACCTGCGCGGTGGTCGACGGCGCGGGCAGTGCCTGCGTGTCGTAGTTGCCCGCGACCCGAAGATCGGCGCCGAGCGTCAGATTCTTACCGCCATCGGGTGTGAAGTCGGCGAAGACCCGGTAGTCACCGGCGCGGGTGAGATCCAGCGGGACGCTCCAGGCTCCGGTTCGGTCGAGTACCGGATGCACGTGCTGGAAGGCGGCCATATCGCGGCGGACCACGATGAGGTGCAGATCCTTGTCGTGGCTGCGGACGTAGCTGGTGACGGGTGCGCCGTCGCGATTCAGGATGCGAAACCGCAGCGCGACATTCGCCGCCGCGGTGGTCTGCGGGGTATCCAAGCGCAGGGTGTAGCCGTTTTCGCTGGCCATGAGTCCCGCGGGCAGCTCGTCGGACTCGCCCATGGCCTCGTGCCCATTCGAGTCGTGCCCATTCGAGTCGTGCGCGGACTCGGTGGGTTCCGGCCCGAGCGCGGCACCGACGGCCAGTGCGATCCCGAAGACCGCCGCGAGACCGAGGGTGAAGCCGGTGAACTTGCTTGCTGCGTTCATCAGGAGGCTCCGTTCGGATTGTTCGGCGGACCGTCCCGTCGAACTCGGATCTACCATACCCCCCTAGGGTACATTGTCAACCTGGTACGGGGTGAGGGTATGCAGACGAGAGCCCGGCTCGGTACTGGACCGGGCCGGGCTCTCGGCTGCGCTGCTCAGGCTTCGGGGCGGTAAGTGACAAGCGCCACCGCGGGCGCCGAAACAACCTGCACCTCGGTCGACTCCGCAATCTTGATGTGCAGGAATCCACCCTCGATCGACACCTCGACGTCATCGATCGCCCGAACCGGCCGTCCATCCCGGTCGAGCAGTGAATACCCGTCGACCAGAGCGACTTTGGTGGCCTTACGCCATTTCGCGTTCATCGTGTTGCCTTCCGTGGGTTCGGCGGGCGGAAAGTCCAGCTCCGGCTGGGCGACGTGATTGAAGTAGTTCGACAGGACGTTCAGCGCGATATGGCCGACCACCTCGCTCAACTCGGCATCGCTCACGCCACGCTCGCGGGCCGAGTCGATGACGCGATCGTCGACCCGGCCGCGCGATCGCAGCACCTCGCGCGTGACCTGCAGTACCGCATCCGCGTGCGGATCATCGGCATGCGCCGCGCGGGTGGCCGCGATGGCCTCCTCGGTGAAACCCATCCGCCCCGCTCGCATGCTGTGCGCGGCAATGCAGTAGTCGCAACCGTTTTCGCTCGCGACCAGCAGGGCCAGTTGTTCGCGGATGCGGGCCGAGAGCTTGCCGCGAGTGAGCGCGTCGCGCATGTTCAGGTATCCGCGCAGTGTCGCGGGGCTGTTCGCCATGGCGGAGTAGAGATTCGGAACCCGGCCCAGTTGGCGCTGCACCTCGGTGAGCAGGCCGGCCTGCTCGGCGTCGGCGGTTTCGGTCGATACAAGCGGTAGCCGAGACATCGTGACTCCAAACTCGAACATGATGGTACTGATCGGTACCGAACTGGAACGGTACTGATTGGTACCGAACACGTCAAGTCGGACGGTACCGATCGGTGCCGTACTGGTATGGTGAGGCCATGGCAACACAGGCCAAGCAGCGACTACTCACCACGGCCGAGGAACTTTTCTACGCCGAGGGCATCAGGGCGGTCGGCGTCGATCGCCTGCTGCAGGAGTCCGGTGTCGGCCGCGCCTCCTTCTATCGCCACTTCGCCAGCAAGGACGACCTGGTCGTCGCCGTACTCGAGGACCGGGATCGGCGCTGGCTGGCGTGGTTACGAGAGTCCGTCGAAGCGAAGGCGAGCGACCCGGCGGACCGTCCGCTCGCGGTCTTCGACGCGCTCTCGGAACGCTTCGCCCGCAATGATTTCCGCGGCTGCGCCTTCATCAACACTATGGTCGAAGTGGCCGATCCGAGCTCGGCCGCCCATCGGGCCGCCGATCGGCACAAGCGACGCGTCATCGACTACCTCAGCGAAATCCTCACCGCCGCAGGTCGATCCGATGCCGAGGAGTTGGCCGCCGAATTCGCGCTGCTCGTCGACGGTGCGATTGTCACGGCCGTACGCGAGAACGCCCCGGCAGCGGCGGACCGTGCCGGGGCGATCGCGCGCCGCCTGCTCGGGACGGACTGAGCCCGTCAGGCGGAGTGCAGATGTCGGGCGGTCGGTGAGGTTTCGGTGGTTGCCGGGTCCGGATAGGTGCCGAGCAGACGGTCGGCGGTGCCGGAGGTCGTCACGGTGAACCAGTAGTGCTCGTTCTTGTAGTGGTGATGGCGATGGTTGCGCCAAACCGCCCGGTAGAGCGAGCCTTTCGGCTTGTAGTCGGTGTGGATCAGATAGTGGGTCCACTCGTAGCCGAGGCCGAGCACGGTGATCATCAGCAGGAAGGTCAGGCCGAGGCCGAGCCGGGGGAAGGCCAGGGTCGCGATCGCGATCAAGATGATCACCAGTACCGAAAGCGTCTTGGTCGGGATGAAGATCAGCGGGATATTGCGCGGATCCACATGGTGCTCACGGTGTTTGCGCGCCAGTTCACTATCGATCGGGATCGAGCCGAGGCGCCTCGGCCGCCAATGCAATACCGTGACGTGCACGATCCATTCGAAGACCGGAAAGACCGCGAGCATGACCGCGGGCACCAGTGCGTCGGTCGGTTGCCAGTCGCCCACGATGATCCGGGCGACCAGCGCCGCCGCCAGGGTGGTGCCGATCAGCCATGGCGAGGGGTGCCGGATGAATTCGCGGAAGGCGGCGGCGAGGGTGAGACCGCGGCGCAGGGGCCGCTCGTCCTGAAGCACACGCTCGCGCGTCGTGGCCGAATCCTTGCTGGATGATTGTGGTTTCGTCATGGTAGTTCCTCGATGGAGCCAGTCGGTGCCGTCCATTCGGTGGCGACCGAGCGATATTCCGAACCGCCGCGGTGATCCGGGATTGTCGACGCCGGATCGCATATCGCCGTCAGCGTTCGATGTTTTCGGTGCCCTCCAATACTTCGATCAGGGCCGTAGTAGCCGGTTCGAGCAGCGTCCGAGCGGTGCTTGCGGCCTGGTCCGGTGCACCAGCCTCGATGGCGGCGGCCAGGTTTCGATAGGCCTCGACATTGCCCACCTCGGCGGACATGATCGGGGCCAGCGCCGCGAGCGCGGGTTCATAGGCGGCGCGCAACATGTTGAACATCAGCCGGAACACGATGGAGTCGGCGGCGTCGACGACGTGATCCCAGAACTCCATCGCATGCCGCTGCTGTGCGATCGGATCCTGTTCGGCGCCAAGCGCTTCGACCGTGCGATCCAGGGCGGCGCGCACGGTGGCCGACTCGGTTTTGCCGAGCCGGATCGCCGCGAGTTCGGCCACCTTCGGTCCGTTGTGCAGCCGCGCTTCCAGAATGCTGCGCGCGACCTTCGGTTCCAGCTCGCCGGCCTGAACCAGCAGTCGCGGCAGCACCTCCAGCCCGGCCCCGCGCCGGTAGTCCAGCACGGTGGTCGCATCCCCCTGCCGCACGGCCACCAGTCCCGCCGCCGCCAACCGCTGCAGTGCCTCCCGTACCGCGGGTCGCGAAACCCCTAACGCCTCCGCCAACTGCCGCTCGCTGGGTAGCGTCGCGCCGGGCGCCAACTCCCCACTGAGCACATCCGCCGCGATCTGCTCGAATACATCGCCCGATACCGACCGCTTGACCACAGGTTGCAACGCCATACCGCCACTCTGCGCCAAAAAGGTCAGGAGGTCAAGTGGTCAGACCAGTCTCGACCGTAGAGCCAACCTTCCGGGTTGGGTCGGAAAGGTCGGCGTCGGCGACGTGTTTGCTGCTTGGCGTTCCAGATCCCGCGAGCCCGGTCGACCTCGCCAAGGTTCACCGACCACTCGGCCCGCGCGGCGAACAGCGGTGCCAGGCTGCGTCCCGGATCGCTGATCCCGTGTACGACCCGCGCCAACCTTCGCCGGCAGTGACCATGAGGCGGGACCTGGGCGAACTAGGTGCGCTCTATCAGTATTCGAATAACCAGCAAGACGCAGCGCCAACCGCAACGTTGAGGCCGAACGGGACAATCCGCGTTCTCGATTGACCCCGACGACGCCCGGCAGAGCGGGCGATTCGGGAGATCAGCTGGGGTCGGAGCCGCGAATTGCGGCCAGCCAGATGGCGGTGGCGGCGGCTACCGAGGTGGCAGCGAGGAAGGCCATGAAGCCACCCGCGGCGATGTAGACCCACATGAGGGCTACGAAGGGTGCGGCGACGGTGGATTGGGCGTCGAGCAGGAGACGGCGGCGGACCCGGGCGGAGTCGGTGGCGAGGACAGGAGCGTCGGGATCGGGACGGGATGGGTTGTCGATCAGGCGGCCGGGCGGTTCGGAGCTGCGTGCCTTTCCGGACGGGTAGAAGTGCGAGGTGGCGGTGTCGACCGAGCTGTCGGTCACCTCGGCTTCGGTCTCGGCCATGGTGAGCAGTGCCGGATCGAAAAAGATTGGCAGCCAGCGAGTTCGATAGTTCTCGTTGATCTCGAGCCAACTTCGGCTGACGAGCCGATGTTGGTTGCGCACCCGCTTGATCTCCACGGTGCGCGCTCGATTGTCACGGCCCGTGCCGCTGGTCCCGGTGCTGTCGCTCATGCCGCTGCCGGCACCGACGTGTGAGCCGGCATCGCCCTCGCCGCGAGGTGCATCCGCCTGGCGTGGGCCGATGTCTGCTAATCCATTCGGCAAAAGCCCCAACGCTCTGGCGAACTGAAACCCCGTATAGCCCAGAATGCCAAGAGCAACCGTCGTCAATGCCGCCACCTGGTCCAAGTCGCCGAACGGCGCCCAGGCCAGGCAGACAACCAGGGCGCCGATGGTCACCGAGACCGGATAGGCCAGGGGGTGGCCCGGTCCGAATTTCACTTCAGGAAGCCGACTTTGGTGTAGTCGGGGGAGGCGAGGCCGAAAGCGCCGTAGTTGGCGAGGTTGTCGCGCACCGCGTAGGTTCCCGAGGCCTGCTGCAATGGCACCGAATAGCCCTCGGCGAAGATCATCTGATCGCATTTGTTCGCCGACTCGATGGCCTTCGCCGGATCGAGTTCGGCAATGGTCTGCTCGATCAGCGCATTCAATTCCGGGGATCCGATGCGGGCCTTATTGCCCATCAGATTCGCCGGGTCGTAGGCGTAGATCTGCGGTAGCGCGCCCAACGGGAGAACGCTACCGCCCCAACTGAACTGGGCGATATCGAAGTTGCCCGGATCGATCACATTCTTGAACAGCCCACTGCCGGGCACGGTCTGGATGGTCATCTTCACCCCGACCCGCGCCAGGTTCTGCTGCACGATCTGCGCGGTCTGCACCCAGGCTTCCTGCTGGTACATCACATCGCGTAATTCGAGTTTGCGGCCGTCCTTTTCGCGGACGTCGCCGTTGAGCTTCCAGCCGAGCGCGTCGAGCATCCGCGCCGCCTCGTCCGGATCGAAGGCGATGGGGGCCGAATTGTCCTGGTAGCCCTTCTGGCCCTTCATGTAGATGTGGTTGTTCAGCGGTGTCGGGTTGTCGACCACACCGTTCTGGGCGGCACTCACCAGCGCCTGCCGATCGATCGCCTTCGAAATGGCAATCCGCAGTTGCGGATCCGACAGCAGTGCACCGGGGGCGCCGTTGAAGGTCAGATGTGACCAGCTCGGCTCCGGTGTGCGCCGGATGACCACATTCTTCGAATTCCGCGCGCCGGTCACATTCTCGATCCCGGACATGTACGCGTAGTCGATCTCGTTGTTCTGGATACCGGGCAGCACCGCGGAGTCGTCGAGCACGCTCAGCGTGATGGCGTCCAGTTTCGGTGTATCGCCCCACCATTTCGGATTGCGCCCCAGGGTGATCCGGTTCTGCGCGCGATCGATGGAGGTAACGACGAACGGCCCAGAACTGACCGGCAGACCGTCGCGGTCGAGATTGCTGAACGCCTCCGGATTCGCGGTGACTGCCTTGGGATACAGCGGCGAGAACTGTCCCTGCCATTCGGCGTACGGCTTGTCGAAGGTAACGATGGCCTGGAGATCGTCCACGCCGCGCTCGACCTTCCCGACCCGGTCGAAGCCACTGGACGACGAGATCAGGAAACCGGCATCCTTACCGCTGAGCGCGGCCGCTTCCGATCGCAGGTCCTCCCAGGTGATCGGACTGCCGTCGGACCATACGGCCTTCGGATTGATCGTGTAGGTGACCTGCTGGGGGCTGGTATTGGTCAGCTTGATATCGGTGAAGTAATTGTGGTCGACCGTCAGCTCGCCCGCCGCATTGCTGACCCACGGTGACGGCAGGGTCGGATTGATGACGGAGGCAGTGCTTTCGGTATTGCCGTCGACGTGCAGATAGTTGAACGACTCCGGGAACGAGCTCAGCGCCAGGCGAAGATTGCCACCGTCGCGCAGCTCGCTGCGATCCTTCGGGTTGATGTCGTTGGTACTACCGATATCGACCGTGCCCGGGGTGATGCTGTTGTCGGAGCAACCGGTCACGAGCAGGCCGAGGGCGACAATCGGAACTGCTACCGCGGTTGCGAATCTCATTTCTCGAACCCGACCTTGGTGTAATCCGCCGAGGCGAGGCCGAAGGCGCCGTAGTTGGCCAGCCCCTCGCGCACCGCCACGGTGCCCGCGGACTGCACGATGGGCAGCGAGAAGCCCTCGTCGAAGATCATCTTGTCGCATTCGTTGGCCAGTTCGATGGCCTTATCGGGATCGAGTTCGGCGATCGTCCGTTCGATCAGCGCATTCAGTTCCGGGGAGCCGATCTTGCCCTTATTGCTCAACGTATTCGCGGGGTCGAAGGCGTAGATCTGCGGCAACGCACCGAGCGGGAGGATGCCACCGCTCCAGGTGAACTGGACGACGTCGAAGTTGCCCGGGTCGACCACATCGGTGAAAAGCCCATTGCCCGGATAGGTCTGGATGAGCAGTTTGACGCCGATCTTGGCCAGATTCTGCTGCGCGATCTGGGCCATCTGCACCCAGCTCTCCTGCTGGTACATCACATCGCGGATTTCCAGCTTGCGGCCGTCCTTTTCGCGGACGTCACCGTTGAGCTTCCACCCGAGGTCATCGAGTTCTTTGGCGGCCTGTTCGGGGTTGTAGGCCACCGATGCCGCATTGTCCTGATAACCCTTCTGGCCAACCATGAAAATGTGGTTGTTGAGCGGCTTGGGGTCGACCACGACGCCCTGCTGGGCCGAGGTCGCGATGGCCTGCCGATCGATACCCTTCGAAATGGCAACGCGCAGTTTGGGATCCGCGAGGATCGAGCCGGGCGCACCGTTGAAGGTGAAGTGCGAGAACCGCGGCGCGGGCGCGCGGCGCACCTTGATGCCGGGCGCGTTCGAGGCCGTCTTGACCTCATCGATGCCCGATACCGATGCCGAATCCAGTTCATTGTTCTGCAGTGCGTTCAGCCGCGCCGAGTAGTCGAGCACGCTGTAGGTGACCGTATCCAGCTTCGGCGTATCACCCCACCACTTCGGATTGCGGCTCAGTACGATTCGCTGCTGCGCCTTATCGATCGAGGTGATCATGAACGGACCCGCCGAAACCGGCAGACCGTTGCGGTTGACATCGTCGAAGGCCTGCGGGGTCGCGGTCGACGCCTTGGGATAGACCGTGCTGAAGATGCCCTGCCATTCCGCGTAGTGCTGGGCCATGGTGACGATCGCCTGCCGGTCGTCGACACCGCGTTCGACCGTGCCGATCTGCGCGTAGCCCTGGGTTGCCGCCACCTGGAAGGCGGGGTTGCGCCCGCTGAGCGCCTCGGCCTGGGATTTCAGGTCTTCCCAGGTGATGGGCGTGCCATCGGTCCAGACCGCCTTGGGATTGATCGTGTAGACGATGGTCTGCGGATTCGTATTGGTGAGTTTGATCTCGGTGAAATAGTTGGTGTCGGTGGTGATATCGCCCGCCGCATCGGATTTGACCGAGCCCGGCAATGCCCACCCGACCAGATCGGAAACCTCGCCGTCGGAGTCGACGTGCGATGCATTGAAGGTCGCCGGGAAGTTCGTCAGCGCCAGCCGCAGATTCCCGCCGTCGCGCAATTCGCCGGCGTCCTTCGGATTGATGTCGTTGGCCGTGCCGATCGAGCTGGAACCCGCCGTCACGTCATCACCCGACCCGCATCCGGACAGAATCAACGCGATGGCGACGGCGGGTGCCGCGATCCGAATTCCCACCCGGCGCTGCCGGGCGATGCGTGCTGTTGTCATTTCACGAATCCGATCTTGGTGTAGTCGTAGGACGCGAGGCCGGGGGAACCGATATTGGCGAGATTCGCGCGGACTCCGAAGCTGCCGTCGCTCTGCATCAGTGGCAGCGAATGACCTTCCTCGAACACCTTGCGATCCACCTCATTGGCCAGCTCGAGCGCCTTCGCCGGATCCAGTTCCGAGAGCGTGCGATCGATCAGGGCATTGAGCTCCGGCGAGCCGACACGGGCGTAATTGCCCTGCAGATCGTTCGGGTCGTAGTAGTACGCCTGGCGAATACTGCTGAACGCGAACGCATCACCCACCCAGACGAACTGGGCGGCGTCGAAATCGCCGGGCTGGATGACATCGGTGAAGTACCCCGCGCCGGGCCTGGTGTCGATGGTCAGCCCCACGCCGATTCCGGCGAGGTTCTGCTGGATGATCTGGGCGACCTGGACCCAGGTCGGATCGTTGTACATGACATCGCGGATAACGAGCTTGCGCCCGTCCTTCTCCCGCACATCGCCGTTGAGCTTCCACCCCGCCTGGTCGAGTTCGCGCGCCGCGGCGCTCGGATCGAAGCCGAGGCTGTTGTCCTGGTAGCCCGCTTGCCCCTGCAGAAAGATGTGATTGTTCAGCGGCTTCGGATTCTCGACCAGCCCGTTCTGAATCGCGGTGACGATCGCCTGCCGATCGATTGCCTTCGAAATGGCGACGCGCACCTTGGCATCGGACAGGATGGACCCCGGCGCGCCGTTGAAGGTGATGTGGCGCCAGCGATTACCCGGCGCGCGGCGCACCACCAGGCCGCCGGTATTGCGCACCGTCTGGACGTCGTCGACCGTGGTCAGCTGCACCAGGTCGAGTTCGTTGTTCTGCAGCGCAGTCGTCCAGGCCGAGTGATCGAGCACGCTGTAGGTGATGGTGTCGAGCTTGGGCTTGGTCCCCCACCATCTCGGATTGTGGCCCAGCACGATTCGGCCCTGCGACCGGTCGGTGGAGACGACCTGGAATGGTCCGGCGCTCGGCCCCATGGCATCGGCGAGGCTGTTGTTGAACGAATCCGGATCGGCGGTAACGGATTTCGGGAACAGTGAGCCATTGCCCGCGAACTGGCCGCGCCATTCGGCATAGGGGTGGCTGAAGGTCAGGACGGCCTGGCGGTCGTCGACGCCGCGCTCCACCCGGTCCACGAATTCGAAGCCGTTGGTGATGGCGATCAGGAATCGCTTGTCCTTACCGCTGAGCGCATTGGCTTCGGATTTGATGTCTTCCCAGGTGATCGGATTGCCGTCGGACCATACGGCCTTCGGGTTGATCGTGTAGGTGACCTGCTGCGGGTTGGTATCGGTCAGCGCGACATCGGTGAAATAGTCCTTGTTGATGGACAACTCGCCCGCAGCGTTGGTGTCGAACGCGCGCGGCATCAGCGGCCGTTCGATATCGGCTATATCGCTGTCGTTACCGTCATTGGACAGGGTGTTCCAGTTGGCCGGATACGACGTGGTCGCCAGCCGCAGATTCCCACCGTCGCGGACCTCGTCGACGCTCTTCGGATTGATGTCATTGGTGGTGCCGAGCGTATCCGACAGCCCCGCCGTCGAATCGCCGCCCGAACCACAACCCGCCGCGATCAGCCCCAGTGCGACAACCGGTGCCGCCCATTTGGTTCTGGTTCTCGATCGCATCGCGCTCTCCCTCTATCGGCTGACGACCGGCACCGGGACCGCATCGATCAACGCCCGGGTGTATTCGTTGCTCGGGCGGTCGAAGATCTGTTCGGCCGGCCCGGCCTCGACGATCTTCCCGCGATACATCACCGCGATATCGTGGGCCAGATTGCGGACCACCGAAAGATCGTGTGAGACGAACAGATAGGACAGACCGTGTTCGGTCTGCAGGTTGCGCAGCAGATTCAGCACACCCGCCTGGATCGACACATCCAGTGACGACACCGGTTCGTCGAGCACGAGAATCTCCGGATCCAGGGCCAGCGCACGGGCAATGCTGATGCGTTGCTTCTGGCCACCGGAGAAGTCGGCGGGATAGCGGTCGGCGTGTTCGGGCCGCAGACCGACCTGTTCGAGCAAGCGGCACCCGCTTGGCGATTTCGGTGCGGGGCCGGCCATCGATGCGCATCGGTTCGGCGAGCACGTCGAAGATCGGCAGCCGCGGATCCAGTGCGGCCGTCGGATCTTGGAAGACGATCTGCATCTTCCGGCGGATCTCCCGCCTGCGCGCCTTGGTCAGGGTCGCGATATCGCTGCCCATGATCTCGATGGTGCCCGCTTGCGGCTTGATAAGTTCGAGAATCTGGGTGAGTGTGGTGGATTTTCCGGATCCGGACTCGCCGACCAGCGCCAATGTGCGCCCGGCGCGCACCTCGAAGCTGATGCCGTCGACGGCGCGGACCTCGCCCTTACGGCGCTTGAACACCACCCCCGAGGTGATCGGATAGGTCTTCACCAGATCCGAAACCCGCAGCACCACACGCTCATCGGTATCGGCTTCGGCGGACGGCTCCGAAATTTCCTGGCGGTAGGCCTCGAACAGATCGGCGGAGGTGACTTCCGCGGTGCGGATGCAGGCGGCCGAATGGCCGGGGCCGGTCTTCTCCAACGGCGGCTCGGCCGCACGACAGTCATCGATCGCGATGGGGCAGCGCGGCGCGAACGAGCAACCCGGCGGCAGTGCGTGCATGGCGGGCGGTGCGCCGACGATCGGGATCAGCGGACTGCGGGCCGGACCGTCCATGCGCGGGATCGAGCCGAGCAGGCCGACCGTATACGGCATTCGTGGTGCGGCGAAAAGCTCTGCCGCCGGGGCGGTTTCGACGATTTTCCCGGCGTACATCACCGCTATCCGGTCGGCGAGTGTGGCGGCGATGCCCATATCGTGGGTGATCATGATGACACCGGCGCCGGTGATATCGCGCGCCTTGCGCAGCAGATTCAGGATCTGCTTCTGCACCGTCACATCGAGTGCGGTGGTCGGCTCATCGCAGATGATCAGCGCGGGATCATTGGCGATGGCCATGGCGATGACCACGCGCTGACGCATACCGCCGGAGAACTCGTGCGGAAATGCCTTGGCGCGCAATGCCGGTTCCGGAATGCCGACCAGATCCAGCAGTTCGACGGCCCGCGTCGAGGCCTCTCGACGGGTCATATCCGTATGTGCGAGTAGGGCTTCGGCGACCTGATCACCGACCCGGTATACCGGCGTCAGCGCCGAGAGCGGGTCCTGGAACACCATGCTGATGGAACGTCCACGCAGCTTGGACAATTGGCGATCGCCGAGCCCGAGCAGTTCGCGCCCACGCAGCCGGATGGAGCCGTTGATCCGCGCCTGCTCCGGCAGCAATCCGATCACCGCGAGCGAGGAGACCGACTTACCGGATCCGGATTCGCCGACGATCGCGAGCACTTCGCCATCGGAGACGGTGTAGTTGACCCCGCGCACCGCGTCGATGCGGCCCTCTTCACTGGGGAAGGAGACCCGCAGGTCGGATACCTCCAACAGCGGTGCGGTGGAGTTCTTTTCGGTGGAGACCTTGTCCGCTGGGCCCGTCATGCCGCTACCTTCTTTTCCGACCCAGCCTTCTTGCGCGAGCGAGCCCGTTTGGCGCTGGGATCGAATGCGTCCCGCAATCCGTCACCGACCAGATTCGCCGAGAGCACGATGACGATCAACAGTCCACCGGCGAACATGAACAGCCAGGGGAAGGTGAGCGCCGATGCGGTGCCCGAGGCGATGAGCGTGCCGAGTGAGACATCCGGCGACTGCACACCGAATCCGAGGAAGCTCAAACCGGTTTCGGCCATGATCGACGCCCCCACCGACAGCGTGGTGTCGATGATCAGGATCGAGGCGATATTCGGCAGGATATGACTCAGGATCACCGTCCTGGTCGGCGCGCCCATATACCGTGCGGCCTTGACGAATTCGCGTTCGCGCAGACTCATGGTCAGGCCGCGCACGATGCGTGCGCTGATCATCCAGCCGAAGACGCTCAGCAGCAGGATCAGCAGCAGGATGGACCCGCTGCCCTTCGTCTTCGGCGCGAACAGCGCGACGATGATGAAACTCGGGACCACGAGCAGCAGGTCGACCAGCCACATGATGGCCTTGTCGGTGAAACCGCCGATGAGTCCGGCGATCGAACCGGTCAGCGCCGCGATGGTGGTGCTGATGATGGCGACGCAGAAGCCGATGATCAGCGATTTCTGCATACCGCGCAGGGTTTGGGCGAGTACGTCGTGGCCGATGGCATCGGTGCCGAAGGGATGCTTTGCGGAGGGCGGTTTCCGCAGCGCGGTGCCGTCGAGTTCCTGATAGTCCCAGGTCCAGAAGTACGGCAGCACATAGGCGACCAACACCAGGATCAGCAGCACGATCACGCCCGCGACCGCGGCCTTATTGCGCAGGAACCGCCGCAGCACGAGCCTGCGCCGACCCGAGGCGGCCGTGACCTCCGGCGCGCCCTGGACAATGATTTCGGCTTCGGTCATGACTGCGCCTCGCTAGCGCTCGGCTCCGTCACGCCCGACGGTGCTGTGTTGATGGTTCGTTCGCTGCGCTCACTCACGACACACGCACCCTGGGGTCGAGAATCGCGTACACGACATCGGAGAGCAGACCCGACACCAGCACGACAAGACCGGCGAACGCCGTCACCGTGACGACAACGTAGAGGTCCTGGGCATTGATCGAATTGACCAGCCATTCCCCGACGCCGTGCCAGCCGAAGATCTTCTCGGTGAAGGTCGCGCCGGTGATCAATCCGCCGAGGCTGTAGGCGAACAGCGTCGCCATCGGGATCAATGCGGTCCGCAGGCCGTGCTTGTAGAGCGCCTTGTTGCGAGTCAGGCCCTTGGCGCGGGCGGTGCGGATGAAATCGCTCTGCAGCACGTCGAGCATGGCATTGCGCTGGTATCGGCTGTAGCCGGCCATCGCGCCGAGAGCCAGACCGGCCGTCGGCAGCACCAGATGCTGGAGGCGGTCGAGCAATTGCGGGAAGAAGCCGTTGATCTTGTTCGCCGAGGTCTCGCCGGTATAGAGGAAGATCTGCGATCCGGTGAGCGTATTCACTTCCAGCGCACCGTATTTCAGCAAGGTGGCGAGCAGGAACACCGGCGTGCTCAGCACCAGCAGGGAGACGACCGTGGTGAAGTAGTCACTGAATTTGTATTGCCGGATCGCCCCGGCCGCACCGATCAAAACCCCGAGCACCGTACCGACGATCGAACCGATGATCAGCAGCCGCAGACTCACCAGCACCCGGCGTGGCAGTTCCTCACTGACCGGCTGCCCGGCCAGCGTCTGGCCGAAGTCACCCTGCGGGATGCCCTTCAGCCAGCTGATATAGCGCTGTGGGATCGGCTCGTTGAGATGCAGCTGTTCGGCCTTGGCATCGATCACCGCCTGCGGCGGACGTGGATTGCGCTGTTCGAGACTGTCCAGCGGCGTGAACGTCAGCGACGCCAGACTGAACGTCAGGAACGAAGCCAGCAGCAACAGCACGACATAATTGAGCGCGCGTCGTAGCAGGAAGCCGGTCATCAGTCCTCTGGTCCTACGGCTGGTCGGGCCAGCATCGAGTATTAGCCCCTGATCATAAGGACGTGCGTGCGAGCGTGCGTGACACGCGTGAGATCGGCATGTCCTCTATTCTGTGCAGACCGGTCTGTCCAGGCGTTTCCGGTGCTCAAAGGGGGACTTCATGGGTTATCCGCAATATGAGCCTTATCCATCGGTCCCGGCACCCGCACCCGGTGGCGGCACCGCGATCACGGCCGGGGTGCTGGCGAGTATCGGCAGTGCGGGCCAATTGCTCGGCGGCGGTTTCAATATCGTGCTCGGGCTCACCGACCTGGCCCGTGATCTCGCGGAGTACGACTCGACCGGCCTGTTCGCGCAGAGCTGGATCAAGACCTACCTGCTGGTGGCCGGTTCGATCGCGGTGGTCACGGCGTTCCTGCTCGGGGTCGGCGCGATCATGATGTTCACCAGGCGGCCGCTCGGTCGGGTGCTCGTCGTTGCCGGATGCGCGGTGGTGGTGATCGCCGGGATCACGGAGTACGCGGTAACCCTGCACTACACCACCTCGGGCGGAAGCGCGGCGGAGATCGGTGGCGGCATCGGTGGTCTGTTCGGGTTGATCTTCCCGATCGTCACCGCGGTGCTCGCCCTCGTGCCCCCGACAACGCGCTGGCTCAACCACAACCCGGTAGCCGCGCCGCCCGTGGCCATGTATCCGTACGGACCTGCTGTGCCAACCGCTGGGTATCCGTCCGGACCTGCTGTACCACCGGCCGGGTATCCGTCCGGTCCGACGCCCTATCCGCCCGCGCCCTATCCGCCCGCGCCCTATCCGCCCGCGCCTTATCCGCAATACGGTCCGTCAGCCGATGTTCCGCCGTATCCGCAAGCAGGTACCGATCAGGCGGGCGGACAACCGCAATGGGGAGCGAATCCGCAGGCAGCACCGGATTCTCCGGCACCAGACCTGGCTGAACGGCAGTCCGACCCGACGATGAAGGCCGAGGACTCCCCGTGGCGGCGACCGCCGTCGCAGTGATAGCCGCGACCTGGCCGAGATGGTCGTCCGGCAGGATGGAATAGGTGACGCGCCTGCACCTGCCCAAGCCGAAGATGGTTGCCACCGATGTGGACGGCACCCTCATCGATCACGACGAGCGGGTCACCGCGCGAACAAAGGCGGCCGTGGCTGCTCTGATCTCCGACGGGGTGCCGTTCGTACTGGCCACCGGGCGCCCGCCGCGCTGGATCGATCCGGTGGTGCACGGGCTGGGTTTCGCGCCGCTGTGCGTCTGCGGCAATGGTGCGGTGATCTACGACAGTGCCGCCGACCGCGTGCTCGCCAGCCGGACCCTGGACGTGGACACCCTGGCCTGGATCGCCGACCTGGCCGAAAGCGCACTGCCCGGCTGCGGTCTCGCCGCCGAACGCGTCGGCGCCAGTGCGCACGACGCGGTGACGCCGCAATTCGTGAGCTCGCCGGAATACGAACATGCCTGGCTGAATCCGGATGACACCGAGGTTTCGCGCGCCGAGGTCATCGATGCGCCCGCGATCAAGATGCTGGTTCGACTACGCGGCACCTCCAGCGCCGATATGCGCGCGGTCCTCGCACCGCTGATCGGCGACCGCGCCGATATCACCTACTCGACCGACCACGGCCTGATCGAACTCTCCGCACCCGGCGTCACCAAGGCGTCCGGCCTGACCATCGTCGCCCAACGCCTCGGTGTCGAACATTCGGCGATCATCGCATTCGGCGATATGCCCAACGATGTTCCGATGCTGACCATGGTCGGCCACGGCGTCGCGATGGCCAATGCGCATCCGGAGGCGATCGCCGCCGCGGACGAGATCACGGCGGCGAACTCCGAAGACGGTGTGGCGCAAGTGCTCGAGCGCTGGTGGGTGTGAGCGTGCCGGTCAGCCGGCCGGCGCCGGGACCGGATCGGGGCCTGGCGCGACGAGCTGGCCGACCGGGTTGCGGTTGACCTGCTGCTGGTAGGTGTTGTTATAGGTCTTCCAGACGGTGGTGATAATGCCGGTCAGCTCGTTGAGAATCAGTGAGCCGTACTGGAAGTCGGTTCGCAGCCCGTTCGGCACCGAGTAGCTGTTGGTCATCGGCAGCCCGAGAAGCCCGGCATCGCCGCCGAGGGCGAGGAAGCGATCCAGGATCGCACCCATCACCTCGAACACCTGACCGTTCGGGCCGGTATAGACGTACCCGTTGACGAACTTCGCGTACTGCTGCCCCTGCGCGGCGGGCATTGGCTCCGAGGCGGCCGCGCCGAGCGGACCGTCCGGACCGCCCTTATCGGCCCAGTGCTTGGCGATCGCATTCTGATTCACCATGCCGAGCAGCTTGGCCGTGAGTGCGGCCAGCGTGGCGATATCGGTCTGGGTCTGCGGGGCGGTCTGCACCTGCGGTTGCTGGGTTGTCGGCGCCTGTGCCTGCTGCTGCGGCTTGGTGGAGGTGCCGGACGGTGCCGATATGCCCGCCGCGATATCTCGAATGCGGTCCATATCGGCGTAGGCGGAGTCACCGGGGCAGCTGGTATTGCCGACATCGCGGTGCGCGAACACCACCGGCAGCCGAACCGCCTCACCCTGCGCGTACGAGGTGAACTCGGTGCCCTCGGAGTACATCGTGGTGTAGCCCTTGGGATCCAGGCCCGCGATCTTGGACCGCCACCCGATGAACCGGCCGATCGCATTGATCGCCGCTTCCGAAGGTTCCGCGGATTCGTAGTTGCCCATCAGCGCGACACCCGAGGTGTTCTCGTTGAACCCACCCGCGTGCGCGCCCTGCACCGGACGATCCAGTCCGCCGAAGCGACCCTCGAAGATTTGGCCGTACTTGTCGACCAGTGCGTTGTAGCCGATATCGCACCAGCCCAAGGTCTTTGCGTGATATGTGTAGATCGCGCGGACGATGCCCGCCGATTCGGCCGGACTGTAGTCGTTGCGGCCCGCGGTGTGGTGCACGGTGAGGCCGCCGAGCTGGTCGTCGTAGGTGGGTTCCTCACAGCGGATGGATTCGTCCGCGCCCCACTGGGATCGGGTGATGACATTGGGTCCGCCACCGGGGAGCGCCGCGGCGACATTGTTGAGCGCGCCGTCGATCGCGCCGCGGCCCGGATCGATCAGCACGGCCGTCAGTGCGGCCGCGGTCTGGGCCGGATCATCGGAACGTCCGGCGGCCGGGGTGGGCAGCAACGGCACGGCGCCCTCAGCGTCACCCGCGACGGGAGGACGCGGTGCGGCCGCCACGGCAGGCTTGCGTGTCACCAGGATCTGCACGGACTTGGTATTGCCGACGTAGATCGGCTCGGTGCCGGTGGTGCCGCCCGTCACCCGATCGTTGCGACGAGTGTCGACGGCCTCGGCGTCGTACCAGGGACCCCACATGCCGTCGGACTGACGGGCCCGGACCAACGCCTTGGTATTCACCAGATCGTGCGCGGTCAGTGCGACAACGCTGAACGGGGTATCGCGGCTGAGCTCCTTGACCTGCGCGCCCACCTGGCCGAGGAGTTCCGGCGGGACGGCGCCGGGGGACAGTGCCGGTGTGTCGGGGGTGACGTCGGGCTCGAGCTGGGCGGGATCGGCGATGAAGGCGGCGGCTGGGGAACGGCCTTGGGTCGGTTGACCGGGGGTTGTGCCCTGGTCTGCGGACGGGGTCTGACCTGGGATGGTTTGGGCGGGTAGCGGTTGGCCTGGGATGGTTTGGGCGGGTAGCGGTTGGCCTGGGATGGTTTGGGCGGGTAGCGGTTGGCCTGGGATGGTTTGGGCGGGTAGCGATTGGCCCGGGACCGTCTGACCCGGAAGCGATTGGCCGGGAACGTATTGTCCGGGAACCGATTGGCTCGGTGTGCTCTGTCCGGGATCGAGCTTGGGTAGCGGAATTTCCTGCGGTAGCTCGACACCGGGCGGCAGTGGCAAACCCTGGGGAACCGGAATGGATTCCGGAATCGGCAGCATGCGTAGATCCGAAAGATGCAGATCAGGTAGTTCGAGACCGGTGAGTTCGCGCAGTGGAAGGGTGATGTCGGGCGCCGTGGTGAGAACCACCTCGGCCAATTGCGCGGGGATTGCGGCGAGCTCGCTACCGGTTGTCGAGCGGTAATCGGTCGAATCGCTCAGCGTGAACGTCGCGAGCGGAGCCGCTACCGCAAGTGTGGTGACAACCGGGAGCACGTAGGAACGTTTCGGTTTGCGGTACGGCACGAGCATCTCCAATCAGGTCGAACCGAGCGATTATCTGCATGAATGTCAGGGTTGCTTCCTGATGCATCAACGATCACACTAGTTAACAACTGTCACATATCTAAACCTCTGGTTGAGGATTATGTGATTGCTCGAATGTAGCTCTCGATTTGCGACCAGATGGAACGACATGCCGACAGGTATCGAACCGATCAGGTCCTGGAAAACCGTGGGAGTGAACGGATGCGAAGTAAACGGCACCGGAATGACACGACGCGGGGGGAGCGAAAATTGCGGGTGAAAACGAGTGCGCCACGCGGACGAATTGGCGGGCGACGGATATCGGGAACTCCGACTTCCATCCGTCCGGTGCTGGTCACCGGTGGTGCGGCCGTGCTGGCCGGCACAGTACTCGCATTCTGGGTCTGGCCGACCGACGCCCTCGTCCGTCCGTTGGCGGGACCGGGCCATGGGCGCGGTATGAGTCAGGTCGGGGCGTTCGACAGTGCCCTGGAAGGCTGGGCTGCCGAACGCATTCTCGATCACTACTACCCGGGCGCGACGCTCAGCAAAATCTCGGCGACCACCGTCGGAGTGCGGCTGTCCGCCCAGGACGACTCGACGCTGGACGCCTATGCCGACGCCGGATTGCGAGTCGCGGGCCAAATGCTGCCGCGCGGCCAGGTCGCGCATCTCACCGCGCTGCCCGGCGGCGGCGCGAATGTGGTTGTCACGATGGGCTGTGACGGTGAGGTGCTGTGGCAGCGGGCGACCGCCGACCCATGGATCTATCCGCTCAACCCGCGGCCCAACCGTCCCGCCGCCGAACATCTGACGCTGTGCGGTGGTTCGGCATATCGCGGCTCGCTCGGTGTCGCCATGGAAAACGGTGAGGCGCGCACGGTGAACCGCGTCGACGTCGAGGACTATCTGCTCGGTGTCGTCCCGGCGGAGGTACAGGCCAACTGGGCTGACAAGGGAGCGACGGAAGCCCTTCGCGCACAAGCGATCGCGGCACGTTCGTACGCGCTGGCCGAGCGCCGCTACCCTTACGCGCAGACTTGCGATACCACCGACTGCCAGGAGTATCCCGGCACGGCCAAGGAGGATCCGCGCGCGGCCGCTGCCATTGCATCGACCGCGGGGACGGTGCTTTTGCGGGACGGCCGAATCCTGCGTTCGGAGTACTCCTCCGCACCCGACGGTGGGGAACCGGCCGATATCTACGCCTTCGATGTCGGACCGACGCCCGCCGAACTCGGCACCCCGGTGGTCGGTGCGGGTAATCCGGTGGATCCCCGCAAGCAGACCCTCGTCGCCGAATCCCCGATCGATGCCGAATATCGCCGGATCGGCGGCGCGAGCAGCGCGGTCGGCCGGCCGCTCGGCCCGGAAATGGCGCTACCCCAAAATGCCGGTACCTACCGACTTTTCACCAACGGCGTCATCATCGCGACGCCGACGCTCGGTGCCCAGGTCGTCGACTTCACGACGTTGATGCAGCTGGTGCCGGATACGCACGAGGGCAAGCCGGGCGGCACCGTGCCGCCGGGCAGTAACGAGCATGCCGTACCGCCCGGCGCGAATGGCACACCGGAGGGCGCACTGCCCGGTGCTGCGAATGGCGTGCCCGAAAGCGCGCCGCCTCGAAGTGCGGTACCGCCCGGCGTGAACAGCTCACCCGAGAGCGCACTGCCCGGTGGCTCGAACGCCGTGCCCGCCGATGTCGCGCCCGCGAGTGTGCTGCCGGGCGGCAACATATCGCCCGAGAGCGCGGTGCCCGGCGGCAACGCCCCGCCCGGAACGACCGTCGCCCCGACCACCGCATCGACCCCAACCCCGCCACCCCCACGCGCTCCCGCGATCCCCTCGGCCGCGCCGACGAGCGAGGAATCGGAGCCGACCGTAGAGCTCTAGTCGCCTTACGCGCGTTTGTGGACTCGCGGCAGTAGTTGTCGGTGGCGTAATCGGACAGTCGTCGAATCAGGACGACGCGGTATCGCCCAGCGATTCGGTCAGGGTTCGCAGCAGATCGGCGAGGTGACCGCGGTCCTGCTGATCGAGTGCGGCGAGGAGGCGCTGCTCGTTCGCCATGTGCAAGGGCAGTAGGTCGTCGATCAGGGTGCGGCCGGTGGCGGTGAGTTGGACGCGGATTGCTCTGCGATCCTCTGGGCAGGGTGCGCGCTCGACGAGGCCCTTGGCTACGAGGCGGTCGATGCGGTTGGTGATGGCGCCCGAGGTGAGCATGGCGACCTGGTTGAGCGCGCCCGCGGTGAGTCCGTCGGCGCCACCGGAGCGACGCAGGGTTGCGAGCATGTCGAACTCCCAGAACTCCAGTCCGTGTCCGGCGAAGAACTTCTTCAGGTCCTGTTCCAGCAGGCGGGAGAGCCGCTGGATGCGCCCGATCACCGCCATCGGTGACACGTCGACGTCCGGCCGTTCCCGGTTCCAGTGCGCGGTGAACAGATCGATCGCGTCGGCCACGGCGTTCCTCTCGATAGTGATTATCTCAACATTAATCTACTTGACGGTGAGGTATCCCGCCGAGTAGATATTTCAACGTTGAGATTATCAATGAGGAGCGACCGACATGACAACAACCACCGCCGCGCGTGACTCGTACGCCGGCACCCTGGCGCTCGCCGCACTCGCCCCGATCGCATGGGGCTCCACCTACGCCGTGACCACCGAATTCCTGCCGCCGGACCGTCCGCTCTTCACCGCGCTGATGCGCGCCCTGCCTGCCGGGCTCGCGCTGCTCGCCATCACCCGCGTGCTGCCGCGCGGGGTCTGGCTCGGGCGCGCCGCTGCCCTCGGTGTCCTCAATATCGGCGCGTTCTTCCCGCTGCTGTTCCTCGCCGCGTACCGGCTGCCCGGCGGTGTCGCCGGTGTTCTGGGTGCGGTCGCACCGATGTTCGCGCTGGCCTTCGCAACAGTCGTGCTCGCCGAAAAACCCAACGGGCGCAAGGTGATCGCGGGCCTGATCGGTGTCTTCGGGGTCGCACTTGTGGTGCTGCGCGCCAATGCGCAACTCGATACGGTCGGTGTGATCGCCGGACTCGCGGGTGCGGCGTCCATGGCGATGGGCACGGTGCTCACTCAGCGCTGGGGTCGACCCGAGGGTGTCGGACCGCTCGCGATCACCGGCTGGCAGCTCACCGCGGGCGGCCTGTTCATCGCACCGCTCGCCTTCCTGATCGAGGGTGCGCCGCCCGCACTCGACGGCCGGGCCGTCGGCGGTTACCTCTACCTCGGCGTCATCGGTACCGCGCTGGCGTACTTCCTCTGGTTCCGCGGCATCGCCAAGGTGCCGGCGACTTCGGTCGCCTTCCTCGGACTGCTCAGCCCGGTATCGGCGGCTGTGATCGGGTGGATCGCGCTCGGTCAAGCGTTGAGCCCGCTGCAGGTGGTCGGACTCGGTATCGCGCTCGGCGGCACGCTGCTCGGTCAGGTGGCCGCAAAGCCGCGGATCGAACCTGCCGTGGTGACACCTCGGGTATCGGTGGACGTACATTAAAGGGTTGACCTTGACGTAACGTCAACTTGCAAGCTGGTTGTACCGACGAGAAAGAAGGGAGAACAGGTCATGCGAACGGGCACCGAATGGTCCATCCAGGATCTGGCCAAGGCGGCCGGTACCACCAGCCGAACGCTGCGCCACTACGGGCAGCTCGGGCTGCTGCCGCCGAGCCGGATCGGCGCCAACGGCTACCGCTACTACGACCAGGACTCCCTGGTTCGGCTGCAACGCATCCTGCTGCTCCGAGAACTCGGCCTCGGCCTTCCGGTCATCGCCGAAGTTCTCGCGGGCGAACAGGACACCGCCGCCGCGCTGCGCGCGCACCTGGAACTGCTTCGGCAGGAACAGGATCGGATCCGGCGCCAGATCGAGTCGGTGACCACCACGCTGCACAAGACGGAACGAGGTGAACAACTCATGGCAGCAGAGGTTTTCGACGGTTTCGACCACACTCGGTACAAGGATGAGGTGATCGAACGCTGGGGCAAGGACGCCTACGAAAGCGGCGACCGCTGGTGGCGCTCGCTCAGCGAGGCGGATAAGAAGGCGTACTTCCAGACCCACCTGGATATCGCCGCCGACTACGGCCGGGCGCACGCCGCCGGACTCGCCCCGGACAGCGACGAGGTCCAGGCCATCGTCGCGCGGCACTACGACTGGTTGGGGGTCGGTTCGCAGGGCCGCCCGTCGTACGAGTACTTCACCGGACTCGGCGAAATGTACGTCGCCGACCCGCGTTTCGCGGCCAACTACGACGTACACGGCGACGGTACAACCGAATTCGTGCGCGACGCGATGAAGGCGTACGCCGAGGCCAACCTGCGGTAACAACAAGGTAGGGCGCCCGCATCCAGCGGACGCCCTACCCGCAGTTCGCCGGGCGGCCGAACTGGTTGCGGCGCGATAGAATTCGCGATCGAAAATGAGGAGGGGATTTCGATGGGCTATCCGTATGGGGGACCGGGGCCCCAGCTACCGCCGCCCGCGTTCGGTCGTCCCGAGCCGATACCGAATAGCGGCACCGCGATCGCCGCAGCGGCGATATCGCTGATCGTCGGATTGTTGTTGGCATTCGGCACCTTGTCAGCGGGCATGTTCGCGGTCACGGAGGTAGACCGGCAGTATCGATCCGGCGAGTTGTACTTCGTCGTGGCGAGCAGCGGTGTGGCCGCGTTGGTCTGGTTGTCGGCCGCGGCACTGCTGTTCCTTCGCACCACCGCCGGACGGGTGCTGGTAATCGTCGCGTCCGTGCTCAGCCTGATATTCACAATTGCTCAGGCGGTGGATACCGTTGAGCCGCTCGCGCTCATGCTGATGTTTCCACCGCTGGCTCCGCTCATCCTTGCCGCTGTGCCGTCGACCGGCCGCTGGATCGCCGCCGAATCGACATCTCGACCGGGTCCGGTACGGCGGCCGTAGGATCGAATCGTCCACAACTAGGTGGGGAGGAGTGTCGACGATGCTTTACCGGAGTGGGGATCGGCCGCCGAGCGGGGTGGCCGCGCAGACCGGCGCGGCGTTTGCGGTGCTGTATGGGTTGGGGAGCCTGGTCGGGGGCACGGTGCTGGTCGTCGATTTCATCGACAATCGAGGCCGGTTCGACAATTCGCTCGTCATCTTCACCACGTTCGGCGCGGCGCTGATGGCCGCTGTCATGATCTTCGGCGGTGTCCAGCTCTGGCGTCAGGACGAGACCGGGCGCTATACTCTGATCGTCGCGTCCGGTCTTTCGCTCGCGATCGGCGTTGTCGGACTTGCCGTTTCGCTCACCGATTACGAATTCGGCCTCGGCATCTTCTGGTGGTCCACCGCCGACCACCCGCTTTGGGTGTCCCCCTTCTTCGGCCTGGTCGGCCAGATGACCGCGCTGATCCAGGAAAACCTGCTCCGCACTGCTCTAGACCTCATCCAACCCATCCTCATCCTCGTCCTGTGCGCCAACGAGAACGCCGCCCGCTGGACCGCCGCCCGCCCCACCCGCCCGTCCCGCCCCGCGCTGACCTACTGACCGCGCTCGCGTCGAACGAAACCCCTACGGCGCGGTACAGTTTCGCGATCGAAGGGAGGGCGATTTCGTTGGGTTATCCATACGGTCAATCCGGACATCCGGGTTACGGTCAGCAACCACCGTTCGGCTATCCGCAGCAGCCCGAGAGCGGTCGCTCCGCAATCACCGCAGGCCTTTTCGCATTGGTTGCCGGGGGCTGGAACGCGGTGGGGATCGCGGCGTTCATGGCGCATGATTCCAATATTCTCGGTGCGGCTTCGGGCAAGGTTCAATTTGCCACGGTCGCAGCCGGAGTCATCGCGTTCCTGCTGGTTGTGGGCGGCTTCCTGCTGCTGTGTCGTCTTGCCATCGGTCGAGTGATGGTGCTCCTCGGATGCGGCTCGGCCTTGGCCGACATGGCGGTGGGGGTGGCAATGTTCGGGGTGTTCACTCCTAGGTCGGCACTCGCCGCCATGCTCATACTGACCACCATGGCACTTGCTGCGGTTGGCTCGACCGGCCGCTGGATCGCCGAGCGCCGTCACCCGCCGTTGCCGATGCCGTACGGTCAGCCGATTCAGCCGTATGCGCAACCCGCGCCGTACGGTCAGCCCGTGCCGCCGACGGCAACGCCCTATGCTCAGCCCGCGCCGTATGGCCAGCCGGCACCGGATCCCTATCAGCCGTCCGCATATCAGCCCGGGCAGTACCCCTATCCGCAGCAGCCTCCTGCTGGGCAAACATCGTATCCGTATCAGTGAACTTGGCCCACAGGTTGTTTCGGCCGCACTGACGTACTCCGGACGAAGCGCCTCGGGCGGGCGCTAACCCTGGAGCGCCTGCATCAGTTGATCCTCGGTGATGGGGGGTACCGGGAGGGGGTGGGCGGCGGTGGCTCGGAGGCCGTCCAGGACGAGGGCGAGGTGGCGGCGCCAGGCTTGGGGGGCGATTTTGGCGGTGGCTTCGATGATGCGGGTGTGGGACCAGGTGATGAAGGCTATGTCTTCCAGGACCCAGTCGGGGCGTAGGGCGCCGGATTCCTGTGCGCGGGTGATGATTTGACGCATCAGCCCGTGGCCGTCTTCCTGGGCGCGCGCGATCGCGGGGCTGGGGGCGCCGCGTAGGGCGAGGTCGCTGAGTAGGCGGTCGGCGGCCTGGAGTTCACAGACCTTCTCGACCAGGTAGACGAAAGCGTCCCAGGGGTCCTGGATTTCGATCGCCTCCCGGGCGATGCGGCCGCCCGCTTCGATGCGGTCCTCGACGGCGGCGGCGATGAGGTCGTCGCGGGTGGGGAAGCGGTTATAGAGCGTGCCGATGGCCACGCCGGCGCGGGCGGCGATTTCCTTGAGCGGTGCGTCCAGGCCGCGTTCCTCGAACACCTCGCGGGCGGCGTTGACGAGCGCGTCCCGGTTGCGTTGGGCGTCGCTGCGTAACGGCTTGTCCACAGGCATTCGCCGATCCTACAAATCCGCCACCGAATTTATCTTGAGCATAGGTTCAACTTAATGCTACCGTCGACGCTAACTTGAACCACTGCTCAACTTAGCGAGGAAGTATGACCAAGACGATCGCGATATTCGGCTTCGGGCCTGGGCTCGGCATGGGGACTGGACGGCGGTTCGGCCGGGAAGGATTCCGAGTGGCGGTCATCGGACGGAATCCCGAGAAGGCCCGCGGACATGTCGCGGAGCTGGCCGCCGAGGGCATCGAGGCCGCGGTCTTCCCGGCTGATCTCACCGATGAAAAGCAGCTGTACAGCGTGGTCGATGACATCACCGACAAGTTCGGGCAGATCGACGTCGCGATGCACGGCGCGGCGGGCGATGCGGTCGATCGCATCCCGACCACACTCGATGTCGACGCCGCCAACCTGCGCGTCCCGCTGGAATTGAAGGTCTACTCACCGATCTGGATGACCCGCGCGCTCGCGCCCGCGATGATCGAGCGCGGCGAAGGGGCACTGCTGTTTTCGTCCGGGTACTCCGACAGGTATCCGGTCCCGTATCTGTCCAATTTCGGAGTTGCACTCGGCGCGCAGCGCACCTACATTCGCCAGCTCGCGATCGAACTGCAAGGCACCGGCGTCTATGTCGGCCTGCTCAATATCGGCGCACTGATCGGCAACAGCAAGGCCGAGCGCCTGGTCGACGAGCAGCCGGAACTGTTCCCGGCCGGACTCGAGATCGTCCGCATGACCAATGACGAACTGGGCGACCACTATTGGCGCATGTACACCGACCGCGACGCCGTCGAGTCGGATATCGGCTTTCCGGAGTAGCTCTACCGCCCGTTGGCCGAGCTGGTCGGCGGCGCGGCCGCGCGCTATCTCACGCTGTCGGGCCGACGCATCGATGCCGCCGAGGCGCTGCGCATCGGCCTGGTCGCGGAGGTCGTGCCCGCGGCGGAGCTGATGGATACCGTGGGCCGCCGCGCCCGAGATATCGCACGCGGTCCGCGCGCGGCGCTGATACGGACGAAGGCGAAGGCGGTGCGGCGCATGGGCATAGACGTGGGTATGGCGATGTGAACGGGCGCTTATCGAGCGCATCGATGTTCGGCCCCGGTTCCTCGGTCCGGCGCAGCAGCGCCGGCGTCGCGACCCGGTTATCGCGCAGAAAATCTCGCGGCGACTCGGCCCCGGCATTCAGCCCGGCTCGAGGAATTCGGCGCGCTCGTTCACCGTCGACGGTGCAACCGGCAGCCCGCGCCGCGGCGATGGTGCCGCGGAAATCGGCGACCTGACGGTCGAAGGCGGCGACCTGCTCGCCCGGCACCGCCGTCCGCAGCGCGGCGGCGGTGACGATGTCGTCGAAGGTCGGTGCACCGGTCTCGCACACCGTGTCCGCAACAGGTGTAGCTGCCAGCGAGTCGAACTCCGCCGCGTTCGCGGGTGACGGGACGCCTACGGCCGCCCCCAGCACCGCGAACAGGGCGAGGAACCGGAGATGGAATTTCCGCATCATCAGGTCGGGTCGCTGGCGACTGCTTGCAGGTCGCTCGAGAAAGTCGGCGTCGGTGCAGTCGCCGAACCAATGCGAGGCGACGAACTGGACATGTGATCAGTTCGCGTCCGAATGCAATAGCGGCTTTGTTGCGGCGGCGTATTCGTTTCGGCGAACACCAGGAGAAATCCCGATGGCATCCGCCGCCGAGAGCGCGCAGGTCGCGACTCCACCCGGCCCGCGCGCGGACTTCCGATACGCTGGGCACCCGTGACCGTCGCATCGTCCCCGGGTAACTCCGCATACTCCGCCTCACAGTTCGATCTGATCGTCGTCGGCTCCGGATTCTTCGGGCTGACCGTCGCCGAGCGCGCCGCCAATCTGCTCGGCAAACGGGTGTTGGTGATCGATCGCCGCTATCACCTCGGCGGCAACGCCTATTCGGAGCCGGAGCCGCAGACCGGGATCGAGGTGCACAAGTACGGGGCGCACCTGTTCCACACCTCGAACAAGCGGGTCTGGGATTACGTGACCCAGTTCACCGAATTCACCGGCTACCAGCATCGGGTCTTCGCGATGCACAAGGGGCAGGCCTATCAGTTCCCGATGGGCCTCGGTCTGATCTCCCAGTTCTTCGGCCGCTACTTCACGCCCGAGGAGGCGCGCAAGCTGATCGCCGAACAGGCCTCGGAGGTCGAGACCAAGGACGCGCAGAACCTCGAGGAGAAGGCGATCTCGCTGATCGGCCGTCCGCTTTACGAGGCGTTCGTGCGCGACTACACCGCCAAGCAGTGGCAGACCGATCCGAAGGAACTGCCCGCGGGCAATATCACCCGCCTGCCGGTGCGCTACACCTTCGACAACCGCTACTTCAACGACACCTACGAGGGTCTGCCCAAAGAGGGCTACACGAAGTGGCTGGAGAATATGGCCGCCTCCGAGCTCGTCGAGGTACGGCTGAACACCGACTGGTTCGACGTGCGCGAGCAGATCCGCGCCGAGAACCCGGACGCCCCGGTCGTCTACACCGGCCCGGTGGACCGCTACTTCGACTACAGCGAGGGCGAACTCGGCTGGCGCACCATCGATTTCGAGACCGAAGTGCTCGAAACCGGTGACTTCCAGGGCACCTCGGTGATGAACTACAACGATTCGGATGTGCCCTACACCCGGATTATCGAACCGCGGCACTTCCACCCGGAGCGCGAGAGCTACCCGAACGACAAGACCGTGATCATGCGCGAATTCTCCCGTTTCGCGCAGACCGGTGACGAGCCGTACTACCCGATCAACACACCGGAGGACCGCGCCAAGCTCGCCGCGTACCGGGCGCTGGCGAAGAAGGAAACCGCAGCGGCGAAGGTGCTTTTCGGTGGTCGCCTCGGCACCTACCAATACCTGGATATGCATATGGCGATCGGCAGCGCGCTCAGCATGTTCGACAATGTCCTGCGGCCGCACCTGGAGTCGGGCGAACCTCTTTCGGACCAGGAGGCGTAGATGAGCGACACTGGCGAAGCCCCGCTCATCGAAGCCGACCGGGTGCGGGTGTCCCGCACTGACGCTGAAAGCGACGAATGACCTCCCAATCGATCCTGGAAGATATGACCACCGAAACCCGCGCGAAGTCGCTGCTGCAGCGCATCATCCTGCCCCGGCCGGGTGAACCGCTGGACGTGCGCACCCTCTACCTGGAGGAATCGCCGACCAACGCCCGGCGCGCGCACGCCACCACTCGCACCTCGCTGTCGGTGGGCGCGGAGTCGGAGGTGTCGTTCTGCACCTACTTCAATGCGCTGCCCGCGAGCTACTGGCGGCGCTGGAGCATCCTGAAGTCGGTGGTGCTGCGGCTGGAACTCGCCGGACACGGACGCGTGGACGTCTACCGCTCGAAGGCGGACGGCTCGCGAATCCACGTGCAGGGCAAGGAATTCGCGGTCGCGCCCGGCACCGAATCGGTGCACGTGGAATTCGAGACCGATCTCGGCCCGTTCGAGGACGGCGGCTGGATCTGGTTCGACATCACCACCGATACGGCAGTCACGCTGCTCGCGGGCGGTTGGTACGCGCCGGTCGAGGCGCCCGGTGACGGCACCATCGCGGTCGGCATGCCGACCTTCAACCGGCCGACCGATCTGGTGAAAACCCTTGGCGCGCTGGGCTCGGATCCGCTGGTGCTGGAGAAGATCGCCGCGGTCATCGTCGCGGATCAGGGCAACCGCAAGGTGGTCGACGAGCCCGGCTTCGCCGAAGCCGCCGCGGTGCTCGGCGACCGGCTCGCCATTCGCAATCAGCCCAACCTCGGCGGTTCGGGCGGCTACAGCCGGGTCATGTACGAGGCGCTGAAGACCACCGACGCCGAGTACATCGTCTACATGGACGACGATATCGAGATCGAACCCGATTCGATCCTGCGCGCACTGGCCTTCGCCCGCTTCGCCGAATCGCCCATGCTCGTCGGCGGCCAGATGCTCAACCTGCAGGAGCGCTCGCACCTGCACAGCATGGGTGAGGTCGTCGACCGCGGCATTTTCATGTGGACCTCCGCGCCGAATGTCGAATACGACCACGACTTCTCGAAGTACCCGCTCAAGGACCGCGACAACTCCAAGCTGCTGCACCGGCGCATCGACGTCGACTTCAACGGCTGGTGGACCTGCGTGATCCCGCGCCGGGTCGCCGAGGAGATCGGTCAGCCGCTGCCGCTGTTCCTGAAGTGGGACGACGTCGAATACGGGCTGCGCGCCCGCGATCACGGCTACTCCACCGTCACCCTGCCCGGCGCCGCCGTCTGGCATATGGCCTGGAGCGACAAGGACGACGCGATCGACTGGCAGGCGTACTTCCACCTGCGCAACCGCCTGGTGGTCGCCTCGCTGCACATGCCGGGCAACGGGCGTGGCATGGTCGTCAACACCGTCAAGGCGACCCTGAAACACCTGCTCTGCCTGGAGTATTCGACGGTCGCCATCCAGAATCTGGCGATCCAGGATTTCCTCGCCGGACCGGAGCGACTGTTCCAACTGCTGCCGAGCGCCCTCGGCGTGGTGCACGAAATGCGCAAGCAGTACCCGGATGCGGTCATCCTGCCGTCGTCCACCGAACTGCCGCTGGCCAGCCACATCGGCGTCGGCGCGGTCGGTGAACCGGCGAATCCGATCGCCAAGGTGGTCCGCCTGGCCAAGGGCGTCGTGCACAACTTCCGCCCGGCACATGCCGAGCACCACGAGCGTCCGCAGCTGAATGTGCCGACGCTGGATGCCCGTTGGTTCCTGCTCTCGCAGATCGACGGCGTCACCGTTACCACCGCGGACGGCCGCGGCGTGGTCTACCGTAAGCGCGATCCGCGTCAGGCCCTCGGCCTATTCAAGGAGGCCATGCGGCTGCGCAAGGAGTTGGCGGCCCGCTTCCCGGAGATGCAGCAGCGCTACCGCGCCGCCCACCCGACGCTGACCAGCACGGCGGCTTGGGAGAACATCTTCGGTATCGATACGAAGGATGAGCAGTAGTGAGTCTGGAAGCCACCGCCGCGGACGACAACACCGCGGTGCACTCGAGTGCGAACGGTCACGGCGGCCCGGTATCGGCGGTGCCGTCGGCGCCGCAGCCGCCCGAGGTAAAGATCATCAACGCGGTCCAGGCGACCATCGGCACCAAGCCCGAGGTGATCAAGGCCGCACGCGGTATGTCGCATTTCGGTGAGCACGCGCTCGGCTGGATCGGCATCGCGGCGGCGGGCTGGCTCGTCGACAAACCGCGGCGGCGGCAGTGGGCCGGGGTCGCCGTCGGCGCGGTCGGCGCGCACGCGGCATCGATCGTCATCAAGCGCATCGTCCGGCGTCCGCGCCCCAATGATCCATCGGTGCAGGTCAACGTCTCGACGCCGAGCAAGCTGAGCTTCCCGTCCTCGCACGCGACCTCGACCACGGCAGCGGCGGTGTTGCTCGGCAGACTGACCGGGCTACCCTTGCCTGCGGTGCTCGTCCCACCGATGTTGCTCTCCCGGGTTGTGCTCGGGGTGCACTATCCCTCCGACGTGCTCGCCGGTTCCGCGCTCGGCGCCGCGTCCGCCGCTGTTGTGCTTGCCGCCGAAAAGAGACTCGATAGTGACCGCACAAGAAAAGACCTTCGTTGACATGAGTGAAGAGCCGACCAGCACGGACCTAGCCGAAGCAGTAGTCAAGGGTCCGCCCAAGACACTGGCCGGCGGGCTGTTCAAGGCGGTCCGCCCGCGTCAGTGGGTCAAGAACGTGCTGGTGCTCGCCGCGCCGCTGGCCGCTGGTCCGGATACGGCCACCGATCTGACCGTGCTCGGTCACGTTGGTCTGGCATTCGTGGTCTTCTGCATGGCGGCCTCGGGCATCTACCTGGTCAACGATGCGCTCGACGTGGAGGCCGACCGGGCGCACCCGACCAAGCGATACCGCCCGATCGCCGCGGGCGTGGTCCCGGTGAATCTGGCCTACCTGCTCTCGGTCGTGCTGCTGGTCGGCTCGATCGCCGGATCGTTCCTGGCCTCCTGGCATCTGGCCGTGGTGATGACCGTCTACATCGGCATCCAGCTGGCCTACTGCTTCGGCCTCAAGCACCAGGCGGTGCTGGACATCTGCATCGTGTCCTCCGGCTTCCTGCTGCGCGCGGTTGCCGGTGGTGCGGCCGCGAATATCGACCTGTCGCAATGGTTCCTGCTGATCATGGCTTTCGGCTCGCTGTTCATGGCCGCGGGCAAGCGCTACGCGGAACTGCAGATCGCGCTGAGCACCGGCGCCAAGATCCGCAAGTCGCTGGAGTACTACACACCGACATATCTGCGCTTCATCTGGACTCTCGCCGCAACCGCGGTGGTGGTGTTCTACGGTCTGTGGGCGTTCCAACAGGACAGCCTCAAGCACACCAACTGGTTCGCAATCTCGATGATTCCGTTTACCATCGCAATCCTGCGTTACGCGGTCGACGTCGATGGCGGCGAGGCCGGTGAACCCGAAGAGATCGCGCTGGGGGATCGCATCCTCCAGTTCCTCGCAATCGCCTGGATCGGAGCGGTAGGTGTCGCTGTCTATCTCACCTGACGAACTGCTGGTAGAGGGAGTGGAGCGAACAGAACAAGTGACGGAGGAGCCGGCCGAAGGGCCGGCTCGTTCGGCCTTGCGGTTCGTCAGGCTATCCCGAGCCACCTTCGTCGGTGGGATCGCGCTCACCGTCGCACTATTCTCGGTCGGCGCTTGGCAGCGACGTTGGATCGCCGACGACGGCCTCATCGTGCTGCGCACGGTGCGGAATCTGTTGGCGGGCAACGGGCCGGTCTTCAACGAGGGCGAGCGCGTCGAGACCAACACCAGTACCGCATGGACCTATCTGGTGTGGTTCTTCAGTTGGCTCACCAGGGCCAGGCTGGAGTACGTCGTACTCGGCGTCGCGCTGACGGTGTCGATGCTGGCGATCGTCTTTGCCATGCTCGGCGCCGCACGGCTGTGGGGCGGCACCAAATCGGCGCTGCTGCTGCCGGCGGGCGTATTCGTCTACATCGCCCTGCCGCCCGCCCGTGACTACGCCACCTCCGGTCTGGAGAGCGGTCTGGTCATCTGCTGGCTGGGCCTGCTGTGGTGGCAACTGGTGCGCTGGAGTCAGACCGAGCGGGTGAAGCTGCCCGCGCTGTTCGGGCTGGTTTTTCTCGCCGGACTCGCACCGCTGGTCCGTCCGGAGATGACGCTGGTCGGCGCCTTGTCGCTGCTGATGATCTTCCTGGCCCCGATGCCACAGTCCCGCCTGCATCCGATCGTGTTGCGCGGCTTGATCGTTGCCACCGCCGGACTGGTACCGATGTGCTATCAGGTCTGGCGGATGGGCTACTACGGCCTGCCCTATCCGAATACCGCGGTCGCCAAGGATGCGGGCGGCGCCAAGTGGGGGCAGGGCTTCAAATACCTCTGGGATCTGGTCGGTCCGTACTACCTGTGGGTGCCGCTGCTGGTACTGCTGGTGCTCGGCGTGGTCGCGGGCCGATCGGCGCGTGCCGGCAAGGCGACCGACGAGCGCGGCTGGACGGTGCGCCGGGTCCGCGAATGGCTGCACTCGCCGAGCGCGGTGGTCGCGCTCATGCTCGGCAGCGGATTCGTCCTCACGATCTACGCCCTGCGCGTCGGCGGTGACTTCATGCACGGCCGGATGCTGCTGCCGCAGCTGTTCTGCCTGCTGCTGCCGGTCGCCGTGGTGCCGATCCGGCTGCCCGAGGGCGGTCTGCGCGCGGTGACCGCGAAGGACTGGTCCTTCGCGGTGATCACGCTCGCGCTGCTCGGCACCGCGGGTTGGGCGCTGTTCGCGGCCAACACCACGGCCATCAAGTCCGGCACCAAGATCAGTGCCTCCGGCATCGTCGACGAGCGCGTCTACTACGTCCTCAATACCGGCCACGACCATCCGATCCTGGCCGAGGACTACATGGACTACCCGCGCGTGCGGGCCATGGTGAACAACATCGCCGAAACCCCCGACGGCGGTCTGCTGCTGAACTCGCCGTCGTTCATGTTCTGGTACGTCGCACCCCCGCCGCAGCCGATTCCCGACGGCGGCGCCGGGCATACCGTCTACTTCCTCAATCTCGGCATGACCAGCATGAACGTCCCACTGGACGTGCGCGTCATCGACCAGATGGGTCTGGCCTATCCGCTGGCCGCGCACACCGACCGGCTCACCGACGGCCGGATCGGCCACGACAAGAGCCTGTATCCGGACTGGGTCGTGGTGGATACCGGAATGGTCGACCGGCATCCGTGGATGCCGTGGTACATGGACGAGAAGTGGGTCACCCAGGCGCGTACCGCCATGAGCTGCCCGGACACCGTGGCACTGAATATCTCCTACCGTGATCCGCTCACCTGGGGTCGTTTCAAGCACAACCTGATCCACGCACTGCACTTCGCGAAATACCGGATCGATCGCGTGCCGAAGTACGAGATCGAGCGGTGCGGGCTGGTGGATCCGTATCCTCAACCGCAAAGGTAAGACGCAACTCCTGTCACACTGGGCCCGTGGATCTCCGTGGGCTCAGTTCTTTCACTGACCAGGGCAAATAAACGTGGCGCATATCGCTTTATCTCTTTTTGATAACGTCACCGCATCGATGACGCGATATGGTACGTGGGAACGCCCATCGGGGCGTCCGATTCGACATGGGCCCATCGAGTGGTCAACGTAGAGACGCGGTCGAAGTTCGATCGCATAACGAAAGGCCGAAAAACAGATGCGAGGCGTGATCGGGCGAAGGACGCAAAATGGACGTCTGAAAACCCGTAGAGCCGGTTCGTGGCTCAAGCGGTCGGTGCTGATGTCGCTGGCTATCTTGCTGCCGCTCGGGGTGTCAGTAGCAGGTCCGGCGGGTTCCGCGTCGGCTGCGTTCAACCCGGACGGTTTCGATTTCTGGGTCGACTCCAGCATGGGGCCGATCAAGTCGCGGATCTTCCGCGCCGCGGACGGCAACACCGGGCGTGTGGTCTACGCGCTGGACGGTATGCGGGCCCGCGGTGACCTGAGCGGCTGGGAGATCGAGACCGAGGTCGCCCGTGAGCTGACCAAGTGGAATATCAATGTCGTCATGCCGGTCGGCGGCCCGTCCAGCTTCTACGCGGACTGGAACGCGCCGGGTAACTTCCTCGGCCTGAGCACCGGTTCGTCGGGTTCGGCCAACGGTTCGTCCTCCGGGTCCGCGATGACCGGCTCCTCGGGTTGGAACGAGACCCTCGGCAAGTCGAACACCTACAAGTGGGAGACCTTCCTGACCAGCGATCTGCGCAATGCCCTGCGTGATCGCCTGGGCTTCAGCCCGACCCGCAACGGTGTCTTCGGCCTGTCCATGGGCGGCAGCGCCGCGCTGACGCTCTCGGCCTACCACCCGGACCAATTCGTCTATGCCGGTTCGTACTCCGGCTACCTGAACATCTCCGCGCCGGGTATGCGTGAGGCGCTGCGCGTCGCGATGATCAGCGCGGGCGGCTACAACATCGACGCGATGGCGCCGCCGTGGGGCCCGCAGTGGCTGCGCATGGATCCGTTCGTCTTCGCGCCGCAGCTGATCCGGAACAACACCAGGCTCTGGGTGGCCGCCGGCAGCGCACTGCCCGGTCCGGCCGACGCGAGCTCGCCGATCGACGTCATCCAGGGCACGCCGCTGGAGGCGCTCGCACTCGTCAACACCCGGGCCTTCCAGGTCCGGATGGCGACGCTGGGCGCGCAGAATGTCACCTACAGCTTCCCGTCCGTCGGCATCCACAACTGGCACAACTGGGAGTCCGAGGTCTACCGCATGATCCCGGATCTCTCCGCCAATATCGGGTAATAGGATTGGCCGCGCCTTCGGCGGGCCGTGAACGTCGCTCGTAAGACTCGCTCCGAGTGGGGCTGGTAATGCGGTGAGCTGACCGCCTGGTGTGTTCGCGCGCCAGGCGGTTTTTTTTGTTTGCTCGCATCCGTCCGAAACCCCCGTTGACAACGAATCAGCTGCTGGATGCCTGCGGTAGTTGTGGGGTGGATCACTTTCCAGCAACATAGATGCATTTGCTGGTGATTGATGTACGAGCGGCATGCATGCAGGTGGAATGTCCGTTTTGGACAGGGGTTAGCCGTCTTACACCCGATGAGGGGGTCAGTCGAAATTGCTTGAAATTTGCTGACTGGCCGTCCGGACGAAAGGTCGAGTCGAATGCGAAGTGTGCGCTGGCAACGTAGGCCCGGAAGCTCGGCCAGTTCCTCGGCCGGGGCGGCCAGGGTTTCCTGGACGAAGAAATGGGCGCTCGGTGTGGCGACGGCAATGCTGTTACCGCTCGGGATCTCCATCGCGGGCAGTGGCGCCATCGCATCGGCGGGCTTCGATCCGGCGGCCTTCGACTTCTGGGTCGATTCCCCGGTGATGGGTCCGATCAAGAGCCGGGTGCTGCGTGCGGCCGACGGCAATACCAACCGTGTCGTCTACGTGCTCGACGGCCAGCGCGCGCCGGAAACCCTCAATGGCTGGGAGATCGAGACCAACGTCCCCGAGATCCTCGCGAGCTGGAACATCAACGTGGTCATGCCGGTCGGCGGGATGTCGAGCTTCTACGCGGACTGGAATGCGCCGAGTAACTTCTTCGGCGTCACGCCGGGTTCGATGGGTTCGTCCACCGGATCTGGTGTGACGGAAGCCTTTCTGGCAGGGCCCGGGAAAAGCTATCGCTACGACTGGGAAACGTTCCTGACCCAGCAATTGCGATCGGCACTGCGGGATCGCTTGGGCTTCAATCCGAATCGCAATGGTGTGTTCGGGCTGTCGATGGGTGGCAGTGCCGCGCTGACGCTGGCGGCCTATCACCCCGATCAGTTCAGCTTCGCCGGTTCGTTCTCGGGCTACCTCAATATTTCGGCACCGGGCATGCGGGAGGCGATTCGGACGGCGATGGTCGATGCGGGCGGCTACAACGTGGACTCGATGGCGCCGCCGTGGGGCCCACAGTGGCTGCGGATGGATCCGTTCGTCTTCGCGCCGCGCTTGATCGGGAACGGCACCCGGGTGTGGGTCGCCGCCGGTAGTGGGCTGCCGATGTCCGACGATGTGAACATTCCGTTTCCGGTGGCCGCGGACCGTGTCATCAGGGGTGCGCCGCTCGAGGCCCTCGCCTTGGCGAATACCAGGGCATTTCAGGTCCGCATGATGTCGTTGGGGGCGCAGAACGTGGTGTATTCGTTCCCGCCCGCGGGTTTGCATGCGTGGACCAACTGGCAGGACGAGGCCTATCGGATGATTCCGGATATGTCCGCCAATATCGGCTGAGCTATCGGCCGCCACGAACAATCGCTCGCTCCGCGCGGGCATGTGTTGCGGTGCACAAGCCGCCCGGTTGCACGGACCGGGCGGCTTTGTCTTGGTCCGTATCGACGCATTTCCCGACGGTTCGCCGGATGATCGCTGGTTCGAGAGTTTCGGCGCTGCATGCCCGGCGAAGGTTGGGGTAAGAGTTCGCGCCGACAATTCCCTGGACCCCATCACGATCCGACATCGCGGCGGCTTTTGACTCGGGCGCAGTTCGAGCATGTCTATTGAAGAGCGATAACGCCGATACCTTCGATGTGCGGGGAGCATTGGTATCGAGTGTCGATCCTCGTGCGCGACAGCGGCGAGCAATGGTGCTCGCACGGGCGAAGGGGCGAATCGATGCGGCTCGCGGAGTGCGCGGAATAGTTGCCGGTGGCTGGTTGACGGCAATCCCCGGCGCATCGTCGATGCCTCGACGGACCGCGCGCCCGCAACGTTCTGAGCGGGTGGGAGATCGATCCCGAGATCTCCCGGATGCTCCGCAGTGGAATATCAACGTTGTCATTACGGTCGGTGGGCAATCCAATTCCGCTATGCCGGTTCGTATTCGGGCCACCTGAAATATTTCGGCGACCGCTGTGCGCGAGGCGCTGCGGCTGGTTCGGGTGGATTCCCGCGGCCCGACGAACGCGGTCTTCCGCTACCCCGGCGGTCGGTGTGCGCGCCTGGCGCTACTGGGCCGACCAAGTGCTCGAGATGGTGCCGGATCTGGGCCGGTACCCGGCGCAAGGATTCGGACTCCCTAGTGACCCCCTAATCTTTGTCCGAAATTCCCGTTCCGACACGACATCTCCGCACGAACGCGATAGGGTCTCCGCACGATCACAGCTTGTGAACGGGCGGAATTCGGCCACTCGAATACCCCGGTCTTGCTAAGGCTTCGCACGTCGAATAACCTCCAGCGAGCGCAAGTGTGACCAGATCGTTGTAGCGCCGTCTCTTGTGCCGGAATGTCGGGTACCGGTTCGCATGTGACGCGCGTCTCGTTGGCAGCACGGGTGTTGCCCGGCCCGCAAGGGCTACGGGCGACACCACAACAGCAGAAAGAGAGCAGAATTCATGCGTTTCGGCAGGGCGGCCGCGCCGAAGAGAACCAAGTCGGGACGGCGAGGCACCCCTCGTGGTTGGCGGAATCGAATTCTGGCTGTCGGTGCGGCGGCGTTGGCGCTACCGATCGCCGCAGGCGTGACGGGCCCGACCGTTGCCTTGGCCGCGCCGGTGCACGGCCCCGCGCTGCGGACGCCGTCGGGCGGCCTCGAGGATCTGATGGTCCCGTCACAGATGGGTCCGATCAAGGTCCAGGTCCAGTGGGCGGCGCGCGGCGGCAACGCGGCGCTGTACCTGCTCGACGGCTTGCGGGCACGTGACGACCGCAATGCGTGGTCGTTCGAGACGAACGCCCTCCAGCAGTTCGGCAACGACAACATCTCGCTGATCATGCCGGTCGGCGGCCAGTCGAGCTTCTATGCCGACTGGTACAGCCCGAGCAACACCAACGGCCAGAAGACCACCTACAAGTGGGAGACCTTCCTGACCAAGGAGCTCCCCGCCTTCCTCGAGGGCTACGGTGTGTCGCGCACGAACAACGCGGTTGTCGGCCTCTCGATGGGTGGCTCGGCCGCGCTGGCACTGGCCGCCTACCACCGCGACCAGTTCAAGTACGCCGCGTCCTACTCCGGCTACCTGAACATCTCCGCGCCGGGCATGCGTGAGGCGATCCGCATCGCCATGCTGGACGCGGGCCGCTACAACGTCGACTCGATGGCCGCGCCGTGGAGTTCGCAGTGGCTGCGGATGGACCCGTTCGTGTTCGCCCCGCAGCTGCGGGGTCTGCCGATGTACATCTCGGCGGCCAGCGGTCTGCCGGGTCAGTACGACAACCCGAACTCGGCGGTCGGCTACTTCAACACCGCCAACGGTATGGCGCTGGAGGCGCTCTCGCTGGTGAACACCCGCGCGTTCCAGTCTCGCCTGGCCTCGCTCGGCATTCCGGCCACGTTCGACTTCCCGGCCGCGGGTACCCACTCGTGGAAGTACTGGGAGGGTGAGCTGTGGAACTCCCACAACGGCATCCTCGACGCCACCGGCGGTTGGTGAGCTGAGGATCTAGACGCCGAACGGCGCCGTCTGCTTCCGAACGGAAGCGGCGGCGCCGTTTCGCATTCGGAGGCGGATAAGCCTGCCCGCGTGTCTTACCCGCAACCGCGCCGCAACCGGGGTAGGAAACACTTGTGGCAGGACTTGCGTTCGGCAGATGGGAGCGGCGCGGGCGGCGTCGCGGACGTGTGGCCCGTGGCCGGGTCGCGATGCTCGTCACCGTCATCGCGATCCCACTCGCCTCAGGGTGTTCCCCGAGCACCGCACCCGCAAACGCCCAACCCGCCGCCGCATCGACTGTCGGCGCGACGGTGCAGCGGGTGGTGTGGCTCTCCGACCGGCGGGTGGCGCTGTGGATCAATTCGCCATCGATGGCCACACCCATCCAGGTGCAGCTGCTGCTGGCCCGGGATTGGAACACACACCCGGAGGCCAGGTTCCCGGCCCTGTTCATGCTCGACGGTCTGCGGGCCACCGATGATGAGAGCGGCTGGACCCATGACGCCGGTGCGGTGGATTTCTACGCCGATAAGAATGTCACGGTGGTGCTGCCCGTCGGCGGCCAGTCCAGCTTCTACTCCGACTGGCTGCAGCCCGACAACGGTCGCAACTACAAATGGGAAACCTTCCTGACCAAGGAACTTCCGCCGCTGCTGGAGAGTCAGTGGCGGACCACGGATATGCGTGGCATGGAGGGAATTTCGATGGGCGGCACGGCCGCGATGTTCCTGGCCGGGCGCAATCCGAACTTCGCGAAATACGCCGCGTCCTACTCGGGTGTGCTGACCACGACCACCCTGGGCATGCCGCAGGCGATCCAGTACGCCATGCACGATGCGGGCGGATTCGATTCGGCCGCCATGTGGGGTCCGCCGGGCGGTCCGGAATGGGAGAACCACGACCCATATGCGTTGGCGGACAAGCTCAAGGGCGTCAGCCTGTATATCTCCAGCGGTAACGGCTCGATCGGACCGTTCGACCAGGCCAGCGGTATTCCCGGGGTCAGCACCAATTACGCGGGCATGGGGTTGGAAATCCTATCCCGGCTGACCTCGCAGAACTTCGTGACCAAACTCGGCAAGCTATCCATCCCGGCTCAGGTGAACTACCGTCCGTCCGGCACACATTCGTGGCCGTACTGGGATTTCGAAATGCGCCAGTCCTGGCCGCAGGCCGCCGCCGCGCTCGGGGTCGATCCGAACAAACCGGCCTGCCAGACCGGGGGCGCGATCGCCGCCCTGGCGAGCGGCAACGGCTGGCTCGGTGAATGCCTCACCGGTGAGTACCAGGTGGCGGGCGGCATCGCACAGGACTTCAAGGGCGGCCGGGTCTTCTATTCGCAGGCCGACGGCGCGCACACGGTCGGGGGCATGATCGGCGGCGGCTACCAGGCCGCGCTCGGCCCGGGCGGTGCGCTCGGCCTGCCCACCGATGACGAACGCGGGCTGCCGGACGGCCGCGGACGCATGCAGGCCTTCCAGAACGGCCTGCTCTATTGGACCCCGCGGACCGGCGCCCAGGTGGTGCGCGGCGCGATTCTCGACGAATGGGGTAGGCAGGGCTTCGAGCGCGGCCCGGCCGGATATCCCACCGGACCGGAGACCAAGGCCCCCAATAGGGACGGTATGGTCCAGGCCTTCGAAAACGGTCCGTTCTACTACAGCGCGAAGACCGGCGTGCATCATGTGCAGGGAATGATCCTGGGCAAGTACGCCGAATTGGGTTATGAGAACAGCCAACTCGGCTTCCCCACCGCCGACGAGACCCCGAGCAAGGATCTCGGCCGCTACAGCAAGTTCGAGGGCGGAAATATCTATTGGAGCCCGCTGTCGGGTGCGTGGCCGGTGCGTTCGGGTCCGATCATGGATATGTGGTCGGTGGTCGGCTATGAGAACGGCAGGCTCGGGTATCCGATAAGTGACGAGTTCGCCGTTCCCGGCGGCATCCAGCAGAATTTCCAGACCGGATTCATTACGGTGCGCGATGGCAAACCCGAAGTTCACGGCATTTGATTCCAACCGGTCTGTTTGCCGACCGCCTGCACCTATGCTCCGCTTTCCTCTAGCCTGGGTGGCGACCCGTCCCCTTAGCGAACAGATCGAGGACACGAATTCATGCATCGGACCCGCGGAAAGGTTATCGGCGTAGTCGTGGGGATCGCCGCTACCGGCTTGCTCGCCGCCTGTGGCAATAACGATTCGACTGCGACGAGCACGCCGACGATGTCCCACACCACGACGGCGGCGGCAACGCCCTCCGCCTCGACCAGCGCCGCTGCGACCGGTCAGCCGTCGGCGGCCCCCGAGACTCCCGCCGATACGGCGACGCCGGAGCGCCCGCAGCCCGTCCCGACCAATACCGCACCTGGTGACACGTCGAAGCTCACCGATAAGGACAAGAAGTTCCTCGACGCGCTCAAGGCCGCGGGCATCACCCCGTCCAGCCCGGATATCGCGCTGAGCATCGGCACCTACGTCTGCCAGGGCGTCGCGGCGAATGCCTCTGATCAGGATCTGATGACCTTCGCTACCGCGATGGCCGGATCGGATCCGTCCTTCGATCCGGCGAAGATGCCGGTGGAGCAGGCCGGAAAGATCTACATCGATACGGCTAAGTCGACGTACTGCCAGTGAGTGTGCGCAGTTCGGCGTCCCGCCGGTCCCGAAAACCGGCGGGGTGCCTGCTCTTCATCGGTCTCGTGGTGCTCGTCGTCGTCATCGCGCTGCTGCTGTGGTTCGTGCTCGCCGGACCGCTGCGCAAGCCGAAGCCCGGTCCGAAGCCGCCGCCGACACCGCCGACCTCCCAGCCGGCCTGGTGTCCCGATGTGCAGATGATTTCGATACCCGGTACCTGGGAATCGAACAGCAACGACGATCCGCACAATCCGACGGCCAATCCGATCTCGTTGATGCTCAACGTCTCCGGGCCGGTATCGCAGCAGTTCCCGGAGGGACGGCTCGATGTCTACACCGTTCCGTACGTCGCGCAGTTCTCCAATCCGATCGCGATTCCGCCGGACGGCCAGCAGTCCTACAACAACAGCCGTTCCGAGGGCTGGCAGCGCGCGCAGGACGCGATGGCGAATCGGTATCGCGACTGTCCGCTGACCACCTATGTGGTCGCCGGGTTCTCCCAGGGTGCGGTGATCGCGGGCGATATCGCCAACCAGATCGGCGTGGGCAAGGGACCGGTCCCCGCGGACAAGGTGCTCGGCGTCATGCTGATCGCCGACGGCCGCCGCACCGGTGACAACGGACCGGGCCAGGCCATCCAGATCGGCACCGCGCCCGCCGGAGTCGGCGCCGAGATTTCGCTCAACGGGTTGAAGGTGCCAGGGATCACGATGACCGGTGCGCGTTCGGGTGGGTTCGGCTCGCTCGCCGATCGCACCTACACCATCTGCGCGCCCGGCGACATGATCTGCGATTCGCCGCGCGATGCGTTGAGTCCCCTGAACATCGTGGGCAGCGTGCTGACCCTGGTTCGCGCGGTCGGCAACCCGGTGCACAGCCTCTACAACGGCTACGTGGTGGACGGCGATGGCACCACCGCGACACAGTGGACGGTGAACTGGGCCAATGGTTTGATCGAAGGTGCGCCACATCCGGCGCATTCGTGAGATCGCACAGCGGACACAGGTACAACCTGTGTTCGAGCGGGTGGACTGCGACAACCGCACTGGAGTTGCGTCACACGCTGTAAAGTGCGCCTGATGATCGCGACGTCGGCCCTCGAGCCCCCAGAAGCGTGGGCACGATGCGGCCGGGCGTCGCGCCCACATTTCCTTACAGCCAGGAGCATGAGTTCATGACAGAAGCCGCACCGGCCACCACGGCGAGCCGTGAAGCGGATGCTGAGTTGACCGCGCTGGGTACTCCGCTGCGGCCCTTCCGCTTCGCGGCCGCGGGCGAGGGAAATAAGCAAGAGGGCGGGGCCAGGAAGTTCGTCCAGACCGCGCAGACGGCCGAGGAGTACGGCTTCGACACCTTCGTGGTGCCGGACCACCTGGGTGACCAGATCGGCCCGATCGCCGCACTCGGCGCGCTGACCCAGGCCACCGAGCGGATCCGGCTGGGAACCTCGGTACTGGCCAACGGTTTCCGGCATCCGGTGGTGCTGGCCAAGGACCTCGCCACCATCGATGTGCTGTCCAAGGGCCGCCTCGAGGTCGGCATCGGCGCGGGCTGGAAGCAGGACGAATTCGTTGCCGCGGGTCTGCCGTACGAATCGCCGGGCGTGCGCCTCGCGAAGCTGGACGAGACCCTGACCATCCTCGATGTGCTGCTGCGTGGCCAGGAATGCACCTTCGAGGGCAAGTACTACCAGGTGAACGGTATCAAGGGGACGCCACGGCCGCGGCAGGGTCCGCGCCCGCCCATCTGCACCGGCGGCGGCGGCCCGAAGATGCTGCGCCTGGCCGCCAAGCACGCCGACATCGTTTCGGTCGTTCCGGTCACCACCAAGAACGGCAAGGGCCTGCTGTCCGGCATCACCTTGGAGAAGACCATCGAGAAGGTGAACCTGATCAAGGAAGCCGCGGGTGAGCGTTTCGCCGATATCGAGCTGAACTGGGCAATTACCGCGATCGTCATCACCGACGACCGGGAGAAGACCGCCGAGATGGCGCTGTCCGCCATCGATCGTGGACTGCACCCGGACCTCGAGGTCGACGTAAAGCTGTCGGTCGAGGAAATCCTCGCCTCGCCGTATGTGGCGATCGGCACATTCGAGGAGATCGCCGAACAGATCCGTCAGGTGCGGCAACTCACATCGATGTCCTATGTCGGTGTGTTTCCAACCCAGATGGACGCGTTCGCGCCGATTATTCCGCTGCTGCGGGGGGAGTGACCCGGTCTTCTCTGTAACATGACTCTGGTTTGAGAACATCTAGCCGATAGCGGTCTACCGCGCAGACCGCAATAAAATCTGCAGGCTGGCTCTCGCATGTAGAGCACCCGCGGGCGATAGCGAGTCGGGGCCTCACAGGTAACAGCGGCGTTGTCGCCGTCTTGCTGCGTGTGCCTCGGAGGAGATGAAGGAATGGAAGAGACTTTCGACGATTACCTGGATGAGACCGGGAACATCCGTATTCCCGATGATCACACCCTGGTAGACCACGTCGAGAAGCACACGCGCAACGACGCGAACACCCTCGCGTACCGCTACATCGATTATTCGCGCGAGCGTGACGGTGAGGCGCAGGAGCTGACGTGGCGCGAGTTCGGTATTCGGCTGCGCGCGGTGGCCGCTCGACTGCAGCAGGTGACCAACCCGGGGGACCGGGTCGCGATCCTGGCCCCGCAGGGCCTGGATTACGTGATCTCCTTCTTCGCCGCGATCTACGCGGGCACCATCTCGGTGCCGCTGTTCGACCCGGACGAGCCCGGCCACACCGACCGCCTGCACGCGGTGCTCGGCGACTGCGAACCCTCGGCCATTCTGACCGCGAGCTCCTCCGCGGCCGGTGTGCGCCAGTTCTTCCGCTCGCTGCCCGCCGCCCAGCGACCGCGCATCATCGCGGTCGACGCGATCCCGGACGCCGTCGGCGAGAGCTGGGTGCGTCCCGATGTCGCCGTCGATGACATCGCCTACCTGCAGTACACCTCGGGCTCCACTCGCGTCCCGGCCGGTGTCGAGATCACCCACCGGGCGGTCGGCACCAACCTGCTGCAGATGGTCGAGGCAATCAACCTGGACTGGAACTCGCGCGGTGTCACCTGGCTGCCGCTGTTCCACGATATGGGTCTGCTGACGGTGATCCTGCCCGCGGTCGGCGGCAAGTACATCACCATCATGTCGCCGAGCGCGTTCGTGCGCCGCCCGTACCGCTGGATCAAGGAACTGGCCGCCCATAACGACGGCGCCGGAACCTTCGCCGCCGCACCGAACTTCGCCTTCGAGCATGCCGCCGCGCGCGGCCTGCCGAAGAACGGCGAATCGCTGGACCTGTCGAATGTGATCGGCCTGATCAACGGTAGTGAGCCGGTGACCACCTCGTCGATGAAGAAGTTCAACGACGCGTTCGCCCCGTACGGCCTGCCCAAGACCGCGATCAAGCCCTGCTACGGCATGGCCGAGGCGACGCTGTTCGTCTCTGCCACCAAGGCCGAGGACGAGGCCAAGGTCGTCTACGTCGACCGCAACGAGCTCAACGCCGGTCGCATGGTCAAGGTCGAGCAGGGCGCCGAGAACGCCATCGCGCAGGTCTCCTGCGGTTATGTCGCGCTGTCGCAGTGGGCCGCCATCGTCGATCCGGAGACCGTCGATTCCGACGGCGGCGGGCACGAGCTGGCCGACGGTCAGGTCGGTGAGATCTGGCTGCACGGCAACAATATGGGCATCGGCTACTGGGGTCGTCCGGATGAGACCGCAGCGACCTTCCACAACAAGGTCGCGCATCGTCTCACCGAGGGCAGCCACACCGAGGGCACCGCGGCCGACGCCAACTGGATGCGCACCGGTGACTACGGCGTGTACTTCGAGGGCGAGCTTTACATCACGGGGCGGGTGAAGGACCTCGTGATCGTCGACGGCCGCAACCACTACCCGCAGGACCTCGAGTTCTCCGCGCAGGAGGCCTCGAAGGCGCTGCGACCCGGTTTCGTCGCCGCGTTTTCGGTGCCCGCGAACCAGCTGCCCGCCGAGGTGTTCGAACAGGGCAGCCATTCCGGCCTGAGCTTCGATGCCGACGATGCTTCCGAGCAACTCGTCATCGTGGGCGAGCGCGGACCCGGCGCAGGCAAGGCCGATCCGCTGCCCATCGCCGATGCGGTCCGCGCGGCGGTATCCCAGCGTCACGGTGTGACCGTGCGCGACGTGCTCTTGGTTCCCGCGGGTTCGATTCCACGGACCTCCAGCGGCAAGATTGCTCGACGCGCCTGCAAGACTGCTTATCTGGAGGGAACGCTGCGGGGTGGTTACACCCAGCAGGCCTTCCCCGATGCACCGGAAGAGTAATTGCCCGAGGGTGGCTCGACCCGAATATCGACGCTCTGCGTGGCTTCCCACGTCAGGCGTCGATTCGCGGCGCGCCCGGTACGCAGACAGGTAGCTTGAGGAACTGATGGCTGACAACGAGGGCACGCCCGACCAGACGACCGAGATCGTGCTCGCCGATGCGGACGCGATCGATACCACTGGCGCCGGGGACGTTTCGCAATCCGCCGCGCGGACCGATATATCCGTCGCGGAGCTGCGGGAGTGGCTGCGGCGCTGGGTCGCCGACGCGACCGGTCAATCGATCGAGCAGATCACGGTGGACCGGCCGATGGAGGAGTTCGGGCTGGCCTCACGCGATGCCATCGCACTCGGCGGTGATATCGAAGAACTGACGGGTGTGGTGCTGACGGCGACGATCGTCTATCAGCATCCGACCATCGCGTCGCTGGCCGAGGTCGTCGTCAACGGTGAGCCGGAGTTGCCGCAGGAATCCGCCGACGATTCGTTCTACACCGCCGGCTACCAGCCGGGCGAGGCGCACGATATCGCGATCGTCGGCCTGTCCACCCGGCTGCCGGGCGCGGGCGATACCCCCGAGTCGACCTGGGAATTCCTGATCAACCGCGGTGACGCGATCCGGGAGCGTCCCGAGGGCCGCTGGGACGAGTTCACCAGCGAACCCGCGGTCGCCGAGGCGGTTGCCGAGGGCAATACGCTGGGTGGCTACCTCGATCAGGAGGTCGTCAAGGGTTTCGATGCGGAGTTCTTCGCGATGTCGCCGGTCGAGGTCGAGCGGGTCGATCCGCAGCAGCGCCTGGCGATGGAGTTGACCTGGGAAGCGTTGGAGCACGCCCGAATTCCGGCCAGTGAGCTCAAGGGTGAACCGGTCGGTGTCTTCATCGGCTCGTCCAGCAATGAATTCCAGCTGATCGCCGCGCTGGGACTCGGCACCCCGGATCCGACTGTGCCCGCCTCGGCCGAGGCGTACGCCATTATGGGCAGCGTTTCCAGCATCATCCCCAACCGGGTGTCCTACTTCTTCGATTTCCGCGGCCCCTCGGTCGCGATCGATACCGCCTGCTCCTCCACGATGGTCGCGGTGCACCAGGCGGTGCGCTCGCTGCGCGACGGCGATTCGAATCTGGCACTGGCCGGCGGCGTGAATATGCTGCTTTCGCCGATGGCGACACTCGGCTTCGACCGCAATGGCGGTGTCGCCAAAAACGGTCGGATCAAGGCGTTCTCGTCCGATGCCGACGGTATGGTCCGCTCCGAGGGCGGCGGTCTGGTCGTGCTCAAGCGGCTTGCCGACGCCGAGCGGGACGGCGACAAGATCTACGCGGTGATCAAGGGTTCCGCGGTCAACAATGACGGCCGGTCCAACGGTCTGCTCGCGCCCAATCCGGATGCGCAGGCCGAGGTGCTGCGCCGGGCCTACCGGGATGCGGGCATCGCCCCCTCGACCGTCGACTACATCGAGGCGCACGGCACCGGCACCCTGCTGGGTGATCCGATCGAGGCCGATGCGCTCGGCCGGGTGGTCGGCCGTGGACGCGAGGACGACAAGCCCGCGCTGCTCGGTTCGGCCAAGTCCAACTTCGGCCACCTGGAGTCCGGTGCCGGTGCGGCCAGCCTGGCCAAGGTGATCATGGCGTTCCAGCACAATGTGCTGCCGCCGAGCATCAACTTCGCGGGCCCGAATCCGTATATCCCGTTCGATCAGGCGCATTTGCAGGTTGTTGCCGAGCCGACGGAGTTCCCGCGCTACAGCGGCACCGCGACGGTCGGCGTTTCCGGGTTCGGTTTCGGTGGTACCAACGCGCACATCGTCCTGCAGGAGTATGTGCCCGCCGCAGCTCCGGTGGCCGCAGCGCCGGTAGCTGCCGAGCCGGTGGCCGCGGAGGTCGACGAAGAGTCGACCGATGTGATCGAGGAAGCCACCGAAATCGTCGAGGCCGCGGAAGCCGTTGTGCCCGAGGCGGAATGGTCGACCGAGCGGGATGAGCCGCTGCCGGTGATCATCGCCGTTTCGGCCTATCTGCCCTCGCGGCGTCGGCGGGCCGCCGCGGATCTGGCCGACTGGCTGGAATCCGATGCGGGGCGCGATGTTCCGCTCGCGGATGTGGCCCGGTCCACGGCCAAGCGCAGTCACGCGCGTTCGCGCGGTGTCGTGCTGGCCAAGACGCACGAGGAGGCCGTCGCCGGTCTGCGCGCCATCGCGGCGGGTAAGCCGGGTCCCGGTGTGTTCACCGCGGACGCCCCCGCCGCCGACGGCCCGGTCTGGGTGCTCGCCGGATTCGGCGCGCAGCACCGCAAGATGGGTAAGCAGCTCTACCTGGAGAATTCGATCTTCCGCAAGGCCGTCGACGAGGTCGACGAGCTGGTGCAGGACGAGGCCGGGTATTCGGTGCGCGAGATGATCCTGGACGACGCCCAGGATTACAACGTCGGCACCTCGCAGGTCGGCATCTTCACCATTCAGATCGGTCTTGCCGCACTGTTGCGCGCGCACGGCGCGCAACCCGATGCGGTGGTCGGTCATTCGATGGGTGAGGTGGCCGGGGCCTACATCTCCGGTGGTCTCGTGCTCGAGGATGCCGTGCGCGTGATCTGCGCCCGTTCACGCCTTATGGGCGAGGGCGAGGCGATGATCAGCGATGACGATGTGCGCAATATGGCGCTGGTCGAGCTGAGTGCCGCCGATGTCGAGGCGATGCTGGCCGACTATCCCGATGTGGAATGCGCGGTGTACGCGGCGCCGACGAATACGGTGATCGGTGGTCCGCAGGATCAGGTCGCGGCGATCGTGGCCAAGGTCGAGGAGGCGGGCAAATTCGCTCGCGTGCTGGCGACCCGCGGCGCCGGGCACACTTCGCAGATGGATCCGCTGCTCGGCGAGTTGGCGGCGGAGCTGGCCGGTATCGAGCCGACCAAGTTGACGGCGGGCCTGTACTCGACCGTCAACAAGGAAGAGTTCTACCGGCCCGGCAGCGATCCGGTGCACGACGAGGCCTACTGGGTCAAGAACATGCGCCACTCGGTGTACTTCACCAATGCAGTGAAGCTCGCGGTGGACACCGGCCACACCACCTTCCTGGAATTGGCGCCGAATTCCGTTGCGCTGATGCAGGTTCTGGGCACGACCTTCGCGGCCGGTGTGCACGATGCGCAGCTCATCCCGACGCTCAAGCGCAAGGAAGACGAGTCGGCGGGCGTAATCTCCGCGCTGGCCCAGCTTTACGTGCACGGACACCGCGTCGACCTGCCCTCGCTGCTGCCCGCGGGCGACTATGCCGATATTCCGCGCACCGCATTCCTGCGCAAGCAGTACTGGCCGAAGGCGAAGATGGCCGGTGGCAGCGGCAATGCCCGCGTGCCCGGTGCGCATGTCGCGCTGCCGGACGGCCGGCACGTGTGGGAGGTGCAGGCCTCGGCCGTCACCGATCTCGCGGCGCTGGTGAAAACCGCTGCGGCACAGGTACTCAGCGAGGTGTCGCTGGGCGCGTCGGTCCCGCACGCGGTGCTGCCGACCACCGGAACGCTGACCACCACGTTGATCCCGCACCCGGGTGGTGCGTCGGTGCAGGTGCATGCGCGCGCGGGGGCGAGCTTCCAGTTGCTGTTCGAGGCGGTCGTCGCCTCGGGTGCGCCGCTGCCCGAACCCGTTGTCGCCGCGGCGGTTCCGGGAACCGAGGTCGTGACCACCGGCGAGGCCGATCTGGAGATCGTCGAAACCTTCGGTGAGCGTTGGGATCCGGCGGGCACCCAGACCCTGGAGCAGCGGCTGGCGCTGATCGTCGCCGAGTCGATGGGTTACGCGGTCGAGGATCTGCCGATGGAGATCCCGCTGATGGAGCTCGGCCTCGATTCGCTGATGGCCATGCGCATCAAGAACCGGGTGGAATACGAATTCGATATTCCACAGCTGCAGATGCAGGCCGTGCGCGATGCCAACCTGAACGAGGTCGGCAAGGTGCTGCGCTACGCCATCGAGCACCGCGACGAGGTGCAGGCGATCGCCGATAAGCAGGCGGCCGGTGAAGAGATCGCGGTCGACGGCGGATTCATCGCCGCGGCGCGCGCTGCGGTTGCGGCGGGTGCGGACCCGGCCGCCGTGGTGGCGAATGCCGCTGCCGGTGAAGGGGTTTCGCTGGATGCCGAGAACACCTCGGTGGAGGCGGAGGCCGAGAAGATTGTCGCCGAGGCGGAGGCTGCTGCCGGTATCACCGGTGCTGTCGCTGGTACCGCCGCGCCTGCCCCGGCCACTCCCGCGCAGGCCGCTGCGGTCGAGGCCGATGAAGCCACGATCGAACGCGCTCTGGATACCGAGGACACCACCGCGGTGGGCGGGGCCGAGACCGTGGCTGCCGCTGCGATCTTCGGTGGTCAGCCGGCCGGTGCCGATGAGGACGATGTGCCGCCGCGCGATGCCGCCGAGCGGTTGACCTTCGCCACCTGGGCGATCGTCACCGGTAAGTCGGCGGGTGGCATTTTCGATACCTTGCCGATCCTGGCGGAGGAGGTCGCCGAGAAGTTGGCGGCCCGACTCACCGAGCGGATCAAGGCGGAGGTCACCGTCGACGACGTGCTCGACTGCGAGACCATCGAGCAGCTCGCCGATATCGTGCGCGAGCTGCAGAACAGCGGCGCCGATGTGGATGGGTTCGTGCGCCCGCTGCGGGCGCGCGCCGAGGGCTCGAATGCGGTGCCGGTCTTCGTATTCCACCCATCGGGCGGCAACACGCTGGTCTACGAACCGCTGCTGAAGCGGCTTCCGGCCGATACCCCGATGTACGGCTTCGAGCGCGTCGAGGGCGATATCGTCGAGCGCGCGCGCCAGTATCTGCCCGAACTGCGCAAGATCCAGGGCAACGGTCCTTACGTGCTGTACGGCTGGTCGCTCGGCGCGGTATTCGCTCTGCAGGTCGCGCAGTTGCTGCGCGCCGAGGGGGCCGATGTGCGCATCGTCGGCCTGATCGACCTGGCCATCCCGACCGAGGGCGAGGACAACAGCGCGCAGGAGCGGGTTCGTCGGATCCAGCGCTACCAGGCCTTCGCCAAGAAGACCTACGGCGTGGAAGGTGAACTCCCGCAGGAGCAGTTGGAAGAGCTCGCCGCGGCCTCGGACGAGGAGCAGTTCAAGATGGTGTCGGATCTGATCAAGATCAGCGGCACCAAGATTCCCGGCGGTGTGCTCGAGCATCAGCGCACCTCGTGGATCGAGGGACGCCATTTGGCCAAGACCACGCCGAGCCATTACGACGGCAATGTGGTGCTCTATCTCGCCGATCGCTACCACGACGGCATGATCGAGCTGGAGCCGCGGTACGCGGATCGGCGACCCAATGGTGGTTGGGATGAATACATTCCGAACCTCGAGGTTATACATATCCCGGGTGACCACCTCCAGATCGTCGACGAGCCGCGGATCGGAAAGATCGGAGCCGACCTCACCGCGAAACTTGCTGTGATTGCCCCATAGGGGTGCACCACCTGATGAGAGGGTTTAAGTGAGCACTACTGCCGAGAAACTCGCCGACCTGCGCAAAAGACTGGAATTAGCGCAGGAACCGGCGGGCGAAGCGGGGGTGGCAAAGCGGGCGAAGAAGGGAATTCCGAGTGCCCGTGACCGGATCAATATGCTGTTGGATCCGGGAACCTTCGTGGAAATCGGTGCGCTGGTGCGGAAGCCGGGTGATCCGTCCGCGCTGTACGGCGACGGCGTGATCACCGGGCACGGCCTGGTCGAGGGGCGTCCGGTCGCGGTGTTCTCACACGACCAGACCGTTTACGGCGGTTCGGTCGGTGAGATGTTCGGCCGCAAGGTCGCCAAAATCATGGAGTACGCCGCGAAGGTCGGCTGCCCCATGGTGGGCATCAACGATTCCGGCGGTGCGCGCGTGCAGGAGGCCGTGACCTCGTTGGCCTGGTACGCCGAGCTCGGCAATCGCGCCGAGCCGCTATCGGGGCTGGTGCCGCAGGTATCGCTGATTCTCGGCAAGTGCGCGGGCGGCGCGGTTTACGCGCCCATCAATACCGATGTGGTGGTGGCGACCGAAGAGGCGTACATGTTCGTCACCGGGCCCGGCGTGATACGGGAGGTCACCGGCGAGGATGTCAGCCTCGAGGAACTCGGCGGCGCCAATAGCCAAGCGCAGTACGGCAATATCCATCACGTCGCCGAAGATGAGCAGGCCGCGTTCGAATGGGTGCGCGCGTATTTGGGCTTCCTGCCGACAAGCTGCCAGGAACAGCCGCCGATCGTGAATCCGGGTATGGAGCCGGAGATCACCGAATCGGATCTGGAGCTGAATTCGATTGTCCCGGACTCGGATACAGCCGGGTACGACATGCACGACATCTTGCTGCGCATATTCGACGACGGTGATTTCCACGAGATCGGCGCCACGGCTGGGCGCAATGTCATCACCGGATTCGCGCGGGTGGACGGCCGCAGCGTCGGTGTCGTCGCGAATCAGCCGATGGTGTACGCCGGTGCGCTCGATGCCAGGGCCTCGGATAAGGCCGCGCACTTCGTGCGGATGTGCGACGCGTTCGAGATTCCGCTCGTATTCGTTGTCGACACACCGGGATTCCTACCCGGTGTGGAACAGGAGAAGATCGGCGTCATCAAGCGCGGCGGTCGCTTCCTGTTCTCCTACGTCGAGGCCACCGTGCCGAAGGTGACCGTGGTTATCCGCAAGTCCTATGGCGGCGGATATGCGGTGATGGGTTCGAAACAGCTCGGTGCGGATGTGAATCTGGCCTGGCCCACCGCGCGGATCGCGGTCATGGGCGCGGAGAGCGCGGTCAGCCTGATCGGCCGCAGGCAGATCGAGGCGGCGCCGGAGGATCAGCGCGCCGCGGTGCGTCAGCAGATGATCGACTTCTACAACGCGACTGTGGCGACCCCGTGGGTCGCCGCCGAGCGCGGCTATATCGACGCGGTCATCGAGCCGTCGACCACCCGCCTGGAACTCCGTCGCGCCCTCCACCTCCTGCGCGATAAGGCCCTCGTCCGCAGTCCCCGCAAACACCACCTCCTGCCGCTCTGACGGGATCGGGCCGCATCCCCGGCGGGAATGCGGCCCGATGCTCTTCGTGGCAGCCGAAGTCAGGCGATGGTCGCCGACTCGATGATCACGTCGTCCTGCGGCACATCCTGGTGCATGCCCGCCGAACCGGTGGATACCGCGGCGATCTTGTCGACCACCTCGGAGCCCTCGGCGACCTTGCCGAAGACCGCGTAGCCCCAGCCCTGCGGGTTCGGCGCCGAGTGGTTCAGGAAGCCGTTGTCGGAGATATTGATGAAGAACTGCGCGGTGGCCGAATGCGGGTCGTTGGTGCGGGCCATCGCAACGGTGTACTTGTCGTTCTTCAGGCCGTTGTTCGCTTCGTTCTGAATCGGGGCCTGCGTGCCCTTCTGCTGCATCTCGGGGGTGAAGCCACCGCCCTGGATCATGAAACCCGGAATGACGCGGTGGAAGATGGTGCCGTTGTAGTGGCCGGCGTTCACGTAATTCACGAAGTTCGCGACGGTGTTCGGGGCCTTCGCGTCGTCGAGCTCCAGCACGATCTGTCCGTAGTTGGTTTCGAGATTCACCTTTGTCATACCCCACACCTTTCCATCGTGGCCGATACCGGTCAGCACTTCGGGGTCATCTTTCGGACTTATTCCAGTAGCCACGCCACGGCCCGTGTCGTCTGACGATTCCCGGCTCAGGCGACAATTTCCCGCGTTTTACAGGGGATTTGGGCGGCACCGCGGAGGGGCGGCTCGGAAGTTGCTGGGAACGGTACCCAACTTGTGTGCAGCCAACGCCCGTGGCGACACGCGTGCGGATACCATTGCCAACCGTGCCCGACGTCGCTACCGCTGTCTTGACAAAACCGCCTGCCGCGCCCGAAGTCGCACCGAGCGATTTCCGAACCGCGCGCCTCGCCGCGCTGGTCACCGGCGTGCTCGGCGCGCTGTTCGCGCTGGCAGCTCCGTTCTTACCGGTCAGCCAGACCACCGCGACGCTGAACTGGCCGCAGGACGGCGCCCTCAACAGCGTGCAGGCGCCGCTCATGTCGCAGGTGCCGATCGATCTCGACGCACGCATTCCGTGTTCGGCGATCGATCAGCTGCCGAGCTACGGCGGGATGCTGCTGGCTACCGCCCCGCCGCAGGGCGACCGGGCCTCGCTCGAGGCGATGTTCGTGCGGGTCTCGGACACCACGGTGGATGTGGTCGACCGCAATGCCGTGGTCGCCTCGGCCGAGCGTGCGCAGCTGGGCGCGTGCACGTCGATCACCATCAGCTCCGATATCAATCGGACCAGGGCGTCGTTCGACGGTGTGACCACGATGATCGAGCGGCCGGTCGAGGGTGCGGCGCCCGGGACGACGCAGAAGGTCGAGGTACCGGTCGAGGGGCAGCTGAACGGTGATCTGCGGCCGCAGGTGGTCGGCGTGTTCACCGATCTGAAGGGCGCGGTGCCCACCGGCCTTTCGTTCCACATGACGGTGGACACCCGGTTCTCCTCCAGCCCGACCCCGGTCAAGCTGATCGCGATGATCGCGGCGGTGCTGTGCACGCTGATCGCACTCGGCGCACTGGCTCGGCTCGACGGCGGTGACGGGCGCGGACACCGCCGGTTCCTGCCCGCGAACTGGCTGAAGCCGAACTGGGCGGACGGCGCGGTCGTCGGCACGCTGCTGTTGTGGCATTTCGTCGGCGCCAACACCTCCGACGACGGCTACATCCTGAGCATGGTGCGGGTGGCGCCGCACGCGGGCTATATGGCCAACTACTTCCGCTGGTACGGCGTGCCGGAGGCGCCGTTCGGCTGGTACTACTACGTCATCCAGGCCTTCTCGGAGATCTCCACCGCGAGCCCGTGGGTCCGGCTGCCCGCGCTGTTCTGCGCGATTCTCTGTTGGATGGTGATCAGCCGCGAGGTGGTGCCCCGGCTCGGGCGCGGGGTGCGCAACAGCAAGGTGGCGCTGTGGACCGGTGGGCTGGTCTTCCTGGCGTTCTGGCTGCCGTTCGACAACGGTCTGCGCTCGGAGCCGATCGTCGCGCTCGGCGCGCTGCTGACCTGGGTGTCGATCGAGCGGGCCATTGCGACGGGACGGCTGCTTCCGGCCGCGATGGCGATTCTGGTGGCCGCGTTCACCCTGGCTGCCGCGCCGACCGGTCTGATGTGCGTGGCGGCGCTGCTCGCCGGAATCCGGCCGCTGGTGCGGATCGTGGTGCGGCGGCATCGGCAGTTCGCGGCGCAGGGTGTCGGTAAGTGGGGGTCGACGCTGCCGCTGCTCGCGCCGATCGCGGCGGCGGGTCTGCTGGTGTTGATCGTGGTCTACAGCGACCAGACCTTCGCCGGCATCCAGGAGGCCAACCGGGTGCGACAGGTGACCGGCCCGAACCTGGCCTGGTACGAGGACTACCTGCGCTACTACTACCTGTTCGTGGAGACCGTCGACGGATCGCTGTCGCGCCGCTTCGCCTTCCTGATCATGCTGCTGTGCTTGTTCACCACCATGCTGGTGCTGTTGCGGCGCAGGCAGGTTCCCGGCATCGCGAGCGGTCCGACCTGGCGGCTGATGGGCGTGGTCTTCGGAACCATCTTCTTCATGATGTTCAACCCGACGAAGTGGACCCACCACTTCGGCGCGTACGCGGGCATCGCCGGCTCACTGGCCGCGGTCACCGCGGTGGCGGTTTCGGCAAGTGCGTTGCGGGCCAGGAAGAATCGGGCGATCTTCCTCGCCGGATTGCTGTTCGTGCTGGCGGTCGCCTTCTCTGGCATCAACGGCTACTGGTACGTGTCCAGCTTCGGCGTGCCGTGGTTCGACAAGCGGATCTCGCTGCACGGCTACCAGTCGAACACGCTGATGCTGGTGCTGTTCGGGCTGGCGCTGGCGCTGGTCGCCTGGGCGGCGCTGCGCGAGGATTACACCAGGCCACAGCCGTCGGCGAAGTCGGTGCGCGGCAAGCGGATTCGCAAGTTCGCCGCGATCCCGCTGACCGTCGTCGCCGCGCTGATGGTGCTGCTCGAGGTGTTCTCGCTGGTCAAGGGCGCGGTGGCGCAGTACCCGGCCTATTCGCTCGCTCGCTCGAATTTCGATGCGGTGCAGGGCAATACATGCGGTCTCGCCAATGACGTGCTGGTGGAACCGGATGTGAACAAGGGCAACGGCATGCTCACGCCGATCGTCGATCCGGCGAATCCGCCGAAGAACGGTGATCCGCTGGCCGGTGCCGATCCGGTCGGCTTCGATCCGAACGGTGTGCCCGAGAAGCTCAGCGCCGACACCATCGAGGTGAAGCCGGGCACCGGCAATACCTCCACCCAGTCGGTCGGCCCGGTCGGCGCGGACGGTCAGAACGCGGGCACCGACGGCGGTTTCGGCGCGACCGGTGTCAACGGCAGCCGGGCCACCCTGCCCTTCGGCCTCGATCCGGCCACCACGCCGGTGATGGGCAGCTACCAGGGCGGCGTGCAGCAGCCCGCGCATCTGGTCTCCAGCTGGTACCAGCTGGCGCCGCGCTCGGATGATCGTCCGCTGGTGGTCATTTCGGCCGCGGGCCGCATCCTGTCCGTCGACGACACCGGCGACGCGCGGTATGGCCAGTCGCTGACCGTCGACTACGGCAAGCACCTGCCCGACGGCAGCGTGCAGATGCTCGGCACCTACCTGCCGCGCGATATCGGTCCGTTCCCGTCGTGGCGCAATCTGCGCATTCCGCTCGACGAGATCGCGCCCGATGCCGATGCGGTGCGCATTGTCGCCAACGACCCGATTCTGATCGGCGATCAGTGGCTGGCCTTCACCCCGCCGCGGATGCCGAAGTTGGCCACGCTCAACAGCTTTATCGGCTCCGAGCAGCCGGTGCTGCTGGACTGGGCGGTCGGGCTGCAGTTCCCGTGCCAGCGGCCGCTGGACCACAAGAACGGCGTGGCCGAGGTGCCCGGGTACCGGATCCTGCCGGACCGGCCATTGGCCATCAGCTCCACGAATACCTGGCAGGCCGAGGAATTCGGCGGGCTCCTCGGCTTCAGCCAGATGCTGGCGAAGTCGAGCACCATTCCGACGTATATGAAGAACGACTGGGCGCGGGACTGGGGTTCGCTGGAGCGGTACGACCAGTACTACCCGAATGCGGTTCCGGCCAAGTTGGATACGGGTACGGCCAGCCGCTCGGGGCTTTGGTCGCCAGGGCAACTGCGCGTGTTCTAACTCCTAGCTATACCGGCCCGTCGAATCGGAACTCCACCGATTCGGCGGGCCTGTCCTATATCTAAATGCGACCGCACGGAATGTTTGTCATCGAGCGGCGCTCTTCGCCACGCGGAACTCAACTGCCTATTCGTGAGCCCAGGCAGACGAAAGCGCGGTGTGGTGCCGAACACGCGTGTGGCCTGTGCTTACGTATCCTCGACAGCGAAAGGCCGCCGCGTTGGCGATTCGCGCCATTGCGACGGCCGGGTGGTCGGGTGGTCGATGAACGGCGGGCTCAGACTTTTGCCATGCGCAGGCCGAGTTCGCGACGGAGTAGCTCTTGCGGGGTTTGGCGGGATAACACACGCAGCACCGCCGGTCGAAGCTCCCGTAGTTCATCTTCGGTAAGCAGTCCGACGAGGTCGCGCAGATCCATATCATCGAAGGCCGCGGTCATGAATAAAAGGTTAAAGCCAGCTTCACCGCTGGGAAGGCATTCGTGGCCAACTTTTACGACATGGTCACGCTGGTTCACCGTCGTAACGTGCGCGTGCCGCGAACACTTCGTCCATGCGATCTTCGGCCCAGGTTTTTATGGCGTGCATCACAGGCTGCAGGCTGTGACCGAGCGCGGTGAGTTCGTAGTCGACGCGAACCGGCACCTCGGCGGTGATCCGGCGTTCGAGTAGCCCGTCGCGCTCGAGGGTGCGCAGGGTTTGGGTGAGCATTTTGGGGCTGACGCCGGAGATGATGCGGTTGATCTCGGCGTAGCGCAGCGGGCCGTCAGCGAGAGCGTTGAGTATCAGGCTGACCCATTTATCGCTGATCCGGTCGAGAAGTTGGCGCGTCGGGCATTCGGCCACGTAGGCGTCGTATTGCTGTTTTGCCAGTTCACGGCGTTGTGTCGCGGTTGTTGTCGCCATCTGCTTTCTCTGCTGCCCGTTACGCACTTCTAGGTAACTACTACCCAATGGATAGTAGCCGCTCCTATGTTTGTCGACGAATTCGTATCTCGACAAGCGATAGGAAGCGCCATGCGTGCAGTAGTAGTCCGTCGACCCGGCCCGGAGGCGGTCGCGGAGATCATCGAGGTCCCGACGCCCGAGCCGGGGCCCGGTACGGTTCGGGTGAAAGTGGCTGCGGCGACGGTTAATCCGGTGGATCTCATGGTCCGCGGTGGCGTCGGCGGGACTTCGTTCGCCGCCCCGCGCGACCAGTGGGGGATCGGATGGGATGTCGCCGGTGTCATCGACGCTGCCGGTGCCGGTGCCGATTTCACGGTGGGGCAGCCGGTGATCGGTATCAGCGAGCGTCTCGATGTCTCGTTGGCCGCCCAAGCCGACTACGTTGTCCTCGAAGCTCAAAACGTGGCCCCCGCACCGACTTCCGTACCGGCGACCGCCGCGGCCACCATCCCGCTCAACGGCCTCACCGCCCTCCAGGCCCTGGTCGCACTCGACCTCACACCTGCCGATTCCCTCCTGATCACCGGCGCGGCAGGCGCGGTAGGTGGCTATGCCGTCGAACTCGCTGCCGCCCGAGGCATTCGAGTAATCGCCGTTGCTTCGGCTGCCGACGAACCCACCGCCCGCGCCCTGGGGGCCACCGACTTCATCCCCCGCGAAGCGAACCTCCCGGATGCCGTCCGAGCCCTCGTACCCGGCGGCGTAGACGCGGCCCTCGACGCCGCGGCCCTCGGCCCCGAAACCCTCGCCGCCGTCCGCGCCCGCGGCCGCTTCGTCTCCATCAGCGTCCCCAACACCCCGATCCCCTTGCGCGGCACCAAGGTAACCACCGTCCTGGTCCACGCCGACCGCACCCAACTCGACGAACTCGTCGCGTTGGTCGACAAAGGCCAACTCACCCTCCGCGTAGCGGAAACCTACCCGTTGGATCAGGTCGTAACCGCCCAACGCCGCCTGGCGGCCGGAGGCCTGCGCGGCCGCCTCGTCCTCGTTCCATGATCGCGCTCGGCACTCGCGGCTTATCGGCTGGCGTGAGTTCTGCCCGGCAGGCTCACGGCATGGCCGGCGGCGATGTGCCGCAGCCCACGCGCGTGCGCCGAGGGTGGTCGGCTCACGCGCTGGCATGGGCTATCGCGCTCGGATCGGGTCGGCTTTCTTCCAGCCGTTGACCGATTTCACGGTGGTGGTGATGGTTGCGGGGGTGGCGGTGGGGTCGTAGGGGGTGAACCGTTCCAACGAGCCCCAGTCTCGGGTCCAGTTGTGGGCGAGGTAGGTCGGGATGGTCTGGGATTTCAGGAGTAGACCGGTCCAGCCGAGGGGGCCGCCGCCGATATCGTCCTGCCAGGCGTTGGAGGCGTCGGAGCCGACGCGGTCGGGCAGGATGCGCCACTTGGGGACCTCGGCGACGCCGTCGTGGTGGTCGAACGGTCGCTGGCAGGGGAAGGCCAGGCCGACGTGCCAGTCCAGCAGGACCGGAGCGATTTCGCCGACAACGGAATTCAGCGTGGCCAGATGCGGCAGCCGGGGTGGGGTGACGGCCAACCACTGCTTCTGGGTGATGTCGTTGTCGACCGCGACCAATCGCACCGCGTTCACTCCGGCGGGCAACTTGTCCAGTGGCACACGGAGATTGCGCCAGGACGGTACGGGCCCGATATCGAGCGGATCCACCGAACCGAGCGTTTGCACCTCGCCGTCCGCTCCGCGCACGCCGTACTCCAGGTGCAGTTCCTGCCCGTAGGTGAGCACACCGTCGGCGTCGATCGAGCGGATCCGGCCTGCCGCGGTAATGGACAGCACCTGGTATGCCGGGTCATTGCGTATGCTGTCGGTCAGATCGAGCCGGTACCACTGCGAGGTGAGCTTGGCCTGCTGCTGGTCGGCCCCCTCCTGGTAGCTGCCCATGATCGGGGTTCGCGCCGGATCCAGACCGAACGGCAATGCCACGGTGCTGCCATTGATTCCGGCCTGCTGACTGGTACCGCCGCCGGTGCCCGCACCGGTTGTGTTGGTGGTCTTGTTCTTCGAATCTTTATTGACCGAATTCGCGCCGCCGGTCACCGTTTCCTCGGCATCGGCGGTGAGGTCGGCGGCCACCCCGCTGGGCGTGAATCCCTTGGAATCCACGGACAGTCCGTCGGCAGGGGAGCCGGTGTAGGGGAGCAGCAGCGAATCCGCGGTATCGGTCTCCACCAGCACCTCGTTGCCGAGCGCACAGGTATTGCCGCTCAGCGATTCGAGATTCGACTTGGCGATCGAGTACGCCGGGTACTGCGTGACCGCCGCCTTGGCCAGCGACGCCACCTCGAACAGCACGAGCAGCGCGGCGGCGATCGTCAACGGCGCGGAGGCGTAACGCTCGAAACGGCGTGGCGCATCGGTCTTCTCGCGGTAGGGCTCGCGGTAGTGCAGCCACACCGCGACGATCAGGGCCACCCCGCTGAGCCCGAGGAACAGGGTGGACAGGCCCTTACCCGCGACCAGCGGCGCCTTGTCCCACCACGGCACACCGTAACTGGATACGTACCACCAGCCATTGGATCCGGTGAAGGTGATCGCCAGCAGGAACAGCACCGCCGCCGCGAACAGTGCGCGGTTGCGTGGCGAGCGAATCCCATTGGTGCCCACCGCGACCGCCGCCAGCGCCGCCAGCGACCCGGCCAGCCCGGCGTAAACGCCGAAGTGGTGGGTCCATTTGGTCGGTGTGAACATCATCAGCAGCAGTGAGGCGAAGACGATGCCGAGAATCCGCACCGACGGCCCGCGCGACGTTCCCGGGATCCGCCCCTTGCGCAGCACCTGCAGCACGCAGACCAGCAGGCACAGCAGCATGATCAGCACACCGAACCGCCGCGCCAGCGATCCGTCCGGCGAGAGCATCAGCAGCGAATCCCACCGCGTCCGCTCGTCGAACCAGGCCACATTCGGCCCGACGAGGGTGCGCACCCGGGTCGCTTCCATCACCGTCGCCAGGGTCTGATCTGCGAAAACGACCACCAGCACGAGCGTTCCGGCGGCGAGCCCCGGTGCCAGCAGTGCGCCATACCGGAAGAACGCGGCAAAGCGAGAGGTGCTGCGGTCGGTATCAGCGTTCGTCAATGTGCCGGCGGCATCATGCGCCCGTCGGATAATGATCTGCAGCACCGGCCGTGAACCCGCGATCAGCGCGGCCACACAGATCAGCCCGGTCGGACCGGCCGCCAGCGAGAATCCGGCGATCAGCACACCGACCGCGGCGGGCAGCAGCCGTCCGGTTGCAATGGCCCGCTCGATCGAGCACCAGGTCAGCAGCGCACCCGCGGCGATCAGCGGTTCGGGCCGCAGACCGTTGTCATAGGGCAGCCAGAACGCGAGGAAGACCAGACCGGCGGTCCACAGCGCCACCTTGTGCCTGCGCACCCGAGCGCCCAAGCGCGGCAGCACCTCTCGGCTGATCACCATCCAGCACACGATTCCGGCGGCCAGCGTCGGCAGCCGCATCCAGGGGCTGGCATCGGAGACCTTGGTCATCCAGGCCAGCACCTCGTAGGACCAGCCGAACGGCGCCTCGGGCACCGCGAACCAACGGTAGTAGTTGGCCATGTATCCCGAATGCTCCGAGACGCGGGCCATATTCAGGATGTAGCCGTCGTCGGAGGTATTCGCGCCGATGAAATGCCACAGCACCAGGAGCCCGAGCACCGCCACATCGGCCAGGGTGAACCGCCACCAGTGTGCGGGCAGGAACCGGCGCGCCCGGCGGCCATCGGCATTGTCGAGCAGGTGCAATGCGATCAGCGCGATGATCGTGCAGATCGCCGCGGCGATCATGGCACCGAGCTTCAGCGCGGACGGCGTCGAGGAGAAGCGGGAATCGATATCGGCGTGCAGCTTCGCGCCATCGAGCTTCGCGGAATCCAGATCGGTGAAGACGCCGACCATCTGTGGGCGGATATCGCGGGTGATGGTGTTGCGGAAGGGCGTACCGTCCTGGCGCTTCGCACCGACGAATTCGACCGAGGTCGCGGCCGCCGTCGTCGTGATGTCGACGGACTCGCACCCGGTGATCTCCGCGACCGGCGCGGACAGCAGCGGCACATCACGCTGCAGCACCGCGAGCGTGCCATCGGTGACCGAGACGATCAGTCCCTTGGCACTCGCCTGACCCGAAGCGTGCGGAATGGTCGACAGCACCGTGCCCGACCCGGCCGCGGCCACCGCTGAACACGGCAGTGTCGCATCCAACCGCAGCGGCACATACGAAACCAGTGGCGCCTCGACACTGGTATGGCCCGCCTGTGGCCAGTCGAGCGTGGCCTGATCCTGTTTCACCGGAAGCAACGGCGTCAACAGTGCCAGTACGAATCCGAGCAACCCGGAGACGAGGGCGATCAGGCGGTTGCGGGTGAACGCTGCAGAAGTTCGGTCCGGTCGCACGAGGCACCATGCTAGCCACCCGCATTGGTGATGCTCACCACCGAGATCATCGCCGCCGCCTATCGCAGCGGCCGGACGTCCCAGAGCCACACGTCATCGACCTGTCGTGGCGCGACGCCGAGCAGTTGCGTCATGGTCGTGCGCAGCACCTCGGAGTTCTTGGTGGCGGGCAGGACCACCACGTCGGCCTCCCAGAAGCGCAGGTCGTCGAGTGCCTGCGCGCGAGTGTCGTCGTCGATGGGCGGGATGACGCCGGAGTCCTGTGCGCCGACGAGCAGCGCGGTGGTCGGGCGGAAGTCCGGTCCGTAGATGCCCTTCTTGTTCGCGCCGGTCGGGCCGACGAAATAGCCGCCGGCGAGCGCGAAGTCGAAATTCGCGTCGGCCTGCCAGCGCAGGGCCTGCGCCTCGGCGGGGCGCGGCGGCGGCACCAGCACCACCGAACCGCCGCTCACGTACTGCTTTACCGTCCCTCCGGCGAAGAACTCCGGAGTCGGTGCCCGCTCGATCACCGGAAGGACGGTCGGGACAAGCGGCACCAAGGCCAGCGCGAGGGCCGGGAACCAGGCCAGCGGACGCCAATCGACCGGCGACTGCCGCCACCAGGTGACCGCCCGCTGCGTCGCCAAGGCCAGCACCGCCGCGATGGCCGGAATCGCGGCCATGGTCAGCCGGGTCTCCAGCACCGTATTGAGCAGCGGGACCAATTCGGCCCAGCGCCACGGCAATTCGATCCCGGTCGACTCCTTGCCGAACATGGCCGTCGCACCGAGTGACAGCACTCCGAAGACCACCATCACCGCGGTCGCGGCCCGGACCACCCGGTCGCGCCACAGCAGCGCCACCGTCACGAGCAGCAACAGCAGCAGTGGCCAGCCGAAATAGGCGTTCTGCTCGGTGTCGTTCATGGACACGTACTGGCCGGGCGCGAACATCCCGCCGAGCGATTCGGCGGGGAACTGCACGATGGCCTTCAGATCGTTGCCCATCGGCCCGTGGTCGATCGAGCGATAACTCTGCGGCCCGAAGAACTGCCACCACAGCGGAATTTCGGTGAGCATCAAGGTGATCCCCGCGGCCGATGCGATGGTCGGGGCGATCGCACGCACTACTTGCCAGCCCGTGCGCGGTGTGTGCAGGTAGTACACGAGGCCGAAGAGTCCGAAGGCGAGTGCGAAGATCAGCAGCGGTTCCTCGCCGAGTGCGATCTGCAGCGCTACCAGGAAGCCGAGCACGACGGCATCACGAACTCGCCTGCGTGGCTTGGTCGTATCCGCGGCCGCCGTATGTCGCGCGATGCGGATCAACAGCAGCGCGATGACCGGAAGCAGTGCCAGCAGAACGAAATTCGGGTGTGCATTGGCATGCGAGATCATCGCGGGCGCGAAACCGCAGAACAGTCCGCCGATCGCGGCGGCCAGCCGGGACTCCACCAATTCCCGGGAGAACAGCCAGTACCAGGCGAAGGCGGTGGAGGCGAGGCCGAGCGTGAGGACGAGCACAAAGGTGACGGTCGGCCCGAACAGCAGCGTGACCGGCGTCAACGGCACCCCGACCCCGAACATGGCCGTATTGGCCATCATGTTCACCCCGGCCGGGAAGTTCTGCAGATTCGTGCCGAGCGGATTCTCCAGATGCGCCACCGAATGGGCGGTGACCGCGAAGAACCACTCCCACATGGTCTGGTCCTGACCGCTTTTGATCAGGTACCCGCTATGTGTATTGCGCCATTGTCCGGACAGCACCGTGACGGCCGATGCGAGATAGCTCACCGAGGCGACCAGATCACTCCGATCGACCCGGATCCGTCTCCGCTTCGCGGTGCGCTGCTCGGATCTGGCCCCGCCAGCCGGTGTCGATCCCCTGGTGACGACGCCTACTGCTGGTGGTGCTTCGACCCGCAAAACAAACTTCTCCCGTAAGTGGTCAGATCAGCGATCCACCGTAACCGAATACCCTGTGAACCGCCTCCCCGCGCCTTCAGGCCGCACTAGAGTGCCGCGACGCTACCGTTGGCGGCCGCCGGTCGGTGGCCGGCTGGGTCAGCAGTTCCCCACCAGTTACCCATGTCCTCGCGAAATCATGCGTCGGGCGAGCACACCGTCGACGCTGATGAGTCGCGCAGGCGGCGTCAGCGATTGACGACGACCAAGGTGAAAGGGCCGATATTGGTCGTGGTGAAGTGCGGATCCGCGAAGAGCTCTTTGGGGAAGCTCACGGTGTAGCGCTTCACATTGGGGTCGTTGGGATAGACGTCCTTGGCCAGGCGCAGGGTGTAGGTATCGCCGCTGCTGCGGAAGAGGAAGGCGTCCGGCGCGCGCCACGGGGTCTTGCCGAGTGCGTCCACCAGGGCGTCGGACGAGTTGAGCTTGCTCCACGACTCGATGGTGGCGGCGCGACCCGCGAAATCGGCAAGCGGGTTCGCATAGTGCGAGGTGAGCGCCTGGAAGCCGTAGTACGGGTAGAAGGAAAGGAAGCTGGTGTCGGCGGTGAGGACCACCGAATCCGAGCGTGGACGGCCGGTCTGCGCGATCAGTGCCGCATCGATTTCGCGGTAGTACGACGCCGCACCCGGTGCGCGCTTATCGGCGCGTTCGCCGTTGCCGTCGGTGTCTGTGTATGCGGTGGTGATCTCCGGCTTCAGCACCTGCGGAATGTCCTGTGTGAACGCGAGCGCACCGACGATGGCGACTACGACCACGGCGAACTTGAACCGCCCCGGCTCATCGAGTGCCCGGTATGCCGCCCGCGCGCCCTCGACGAAGCCGAATGCCCCGGCCGCCGCCAGCAGCACTTCGAGCACGGGCGTCAAGCGGAACGAGAGCAGGGTGGTACCCGCCGCGGTCGCCGTCATCGACAGCAGACACCACAGGTAGATCGCCACCACGCCGATCCCGAGCGCCTGCGCCCGCCGCGACGACGCCGCCCGCAATACCAACCACGCCGTCCCGAGCAGGAAGAATGCGCCCGAAAGCGAGATCTCCGCCATCGGCAACGGCAACTGCGCCCCACCCTCGGGCAGATAGTGGAGCGCCGTCCCCGAGCTCGGCATCGTCCCACCGAGCATCTTCAATACGAACGGCAGCCAGACGACCAGCGCCACCAGACCCGCGATCGCCGCGATGACAACCAGCCGAACCAGTGGCGGCACCGCGGCCCGCCAAATCGAACCCGCCTCGCCCTCGCCGCTACCGCGCCGCGCTCGATCTGCCGCCCGCTGTGCTCGCACCGCAAGCCCCGCCGATACCAGCCCCATCAGCCCGATCGCAAAGGCCGCCACTCCGAAATACAACGTGTAGAACGACGCAGCCATCCCGAGGAACAGCCCGGCCCCGATAACCGCGCCCCAGCCTCCTGCCGTTCCGATACCGCCCGCCGACGCGGCGGCGCCCGCCACACCGCTGCCCGCTGCGACTCCGCCATCAGATGCAGCGGCGATATCCGAGGCAGCGGCGCTACTTGTTGCAGCCGCATCACCTGATGCCGAAGCGCCACCTGGTGCGCCTTCGCCACCTGGTGCGGCGGCATCACCTGACGCACTACCACCACTCGAGGCCGCAGCGTGAACGGCGGCGCTCGCCCCCTCGAGCGGCCGGTACAACGCACCCCACGCAAGAATCAACGCGGGTGGCAGCAGCAGCACGATGACCGCGCTGTAGGCCTCCGGCGAGGCATAAGCCACCGTCACCGCGGTCGTCGCCGCACTGACTCCGATCGCCCAGTCGGCGCGAATCAGCTTGGACCACAATACGAGTGCGATCACCGCGATCACCGCGAGCGAACCGATGGCGTAGGGCTTGAACGCCTCCCAGCCGTCCATCCCGAGCACATTCGCCACTCGACCGCCGATCCAGAACCAGCCGGCCGGATAGAACGGCGGCAGGTCGGCGTAGGTCATATCGTGCAGTGCAGCGCTATCGGTCAGCCGCGTCAGATATTCGGTGCGGAATTCCTGGTCCACCGAGACGCCGAAGAGGTACAGCTTGGTGGCCGCCAGCGGCATCCCCAATGTCACCGTGACGAACGTCGAAATCCCGACCCAGGACAGCGCTTTCGCCATCCACGGCCACCGCCGCGCCCGCACCAGCCAGATCGCCGCGCCCAACAGCACCGCCGCGCCGACCTGTCCGACCGTGGTCAACGACCTGGTCACATTGGACGAGTTGAATGCGGGCCACTGCACCATCGAAAACGCCACCAGCCCAACGGCGGCAACGATCGCGGCCACCACGACAGCCAGCAGTGCCTCGCCGATTCCGGAGCCGATGTGCCGGATCAGCAGGGTCCCCCGGCCGCGCTCCGGTGCGGAGTGCTCGGCGCGTTCTGCCGTGACTGTGCTCAACGGAGTGCTCCTTCGACAATGCGACGGCTCGAGGTCGGCTCCGAACTTGCCACGCCGCCCGGCCGCTCGCACGGGCAGGGTGCCGAATGCCGTATCGACCGGTCCCGGCGAACCGCGACGATGGTATCCACCCAAATGGCACAGTGGTGTGCGCTGATGTCGGCCTTGCCGGCGCGTCGGCACCGACCCCGCCGGGCAGCCACGGAACCGCGCGTTGCGGATATAGATGAGCCGCACCTGTCCCGCGCGGACGCGTGCGCGGTGAGCGAGGTGCGGCTCGGGAAATCAGATGGGCAGCTTGCGGAAGATCGGGCGCGGGATGTGGCGCAGGATCATCATCACGAAGCGGAAGGTGCCGGGCGCCCAGACGAGCTCCTTGCCCCGCTGCGACGCCGAAACCGCCAGTGCCGCAATATCTTCCTTGTTGACGGTGAGCGGCGCCTCTTTGACGTGCGCCGAGAACCGGGTCCGCACCATGCCCGGCCGGATCACCAGCACACGCGGTCCGTACGGTCGCAACGCCTCGCCGAGTCCCAGATAGAAGCCGTCCAGCCCGGCCTTGGTGGAGCCGTAGACGAAGTTCGAGCGACGCACCCGCTCACCGGCCACCGAGGACATGGCGATGATCCGCCCGAAGCCCTGCTTCTTCATCTTCTCGCCGACCAGCACGCCGACGGAAACCGCCGCGGTGTAATTGATTCCGGCGACCTGCACGGCCTTGCGCTGGTTCTGCCACAGCTCTTCCGGATCGCCGTCGAGGGCGAACGCGACGATGGCGACATCCACATCGCCGCCGTCCCAGGCCGCGTCGATAACCCTGGGATGGCTCTGGGTATCGAGCGCGTCGAAGTCGATGACGTCGACCTGGGTCGCACCGGCCGACTTCAGCTCGGAAACGGCGTCCTCGCGCAGCGGATCACCGGGCAGTGCGGCCAGAATGATGCGCGCCGGACTCTTTCGCAGGTACTCGGCGCAGATCGCCAAGCCGATCTCCGAGGTACCGCCCAGCAGCAGGATGGTCTGCGGGTTGCCTACGGCATTAATCACTGGAGCTCCAGCCTTCTCGCCATATCGGACATGAAAACGCCTGTGGGATCGACACTTCGACGGATCTTGATCCACTCGTCGATCCGCGGGTACATCTGGTGGAAGGTCTCCGCGGTGGTGCGCGAATCCTTCGCGGTGTACAGCCGCCCGCCGAACTCCATGACGCGGCGGTCCAGCTCGCTCACCAGCTCGTTCAGACCCGGCTTGATCGGGAAGTCGACGCAGATGTTCCAGCCCGGCATGGGGAAGCTCAGCGGTGCGGGATTACCCGGTCCGAACAGCTTGAAAACGTTCAGTGCCGAGTAGTGCCCGGAGCCCTGGATATCGATGATGATCCGCTTGAACTCCTCGACCGCCTCGGTCGGCACCACGAACTGGTACTGCAGGAAGCCGTTGGAACCGTAGCCGCGGTTCCACTCCGCGATCATGTCGAGCGGGTGGTAGAACTGCGTCAGATTCTGCACCTTGCCGGTGTAATTGCCGCCCATGGCGTAGTACGCCTCACCGATGGCCTGGAGCGTGAACTTGTTCATGGTCCAGTTCGGGAAGATGTCGGGCACCGTCATCAGTTGCGGCGCATCGAACTTCAGCGGCTTCTTGCGCAGGCGCTTGGGTAGTTCGTCGACCTTGGCGAGGCGGCCGCGGGTGATGGTGGCCCGGCCGAGCTTCGGCAGCGGGCTGATCACGTCGAACCACGCGCTCGAGTAGGTGTAGTTCGCCTCGCTGCCGTCACTGTGCGCGGCGATGGTCTCGTCGAGAGTCGTGGTCTTCACGCCGTCGTTGAGGAAGTACGCCGTCTCGGTGGGCACCATCTCGATGGTCGCGCGCAGGATGATGCCGGTGAGTCCGTTGCCGCCGACGGTCGCCCAGAACAGCTTGGCATTGCGCTTGGGCGTGATGTGCTGCACCTGCCCATCGGCGGTGAGCAGATCGATCGAGCGCACGTGGTTGCCGAAGCTGCCCTCGCTGTGATGGTTCTTACCGTGGATATCGGAGGCGATGGCGCCGCCGATCGTCACCTGACGGGTGCCGGGCAGCACCGGAACCCACAGCCCGAACGGCAGCGCGGCCTTCATGAGCTGGTCCAGGCTGACGCCGCCGTCCACATCGACGATCCGGGTGTCCCGGTCGATCCGGTGGATATTGTTCAGCGGCGTCATATCGACGACGAGACCGCCCGCGTTCTGCGCGTGATCGCCATAGGAGCGGCCGAGCCCGCGCGCGATGATGCCGCGACGCAGGTGTGCCGGCTTGGAGTCGTTGTCCTCGGCGACCATGGCGACGGCCTTGGCGATCAGTTCGGGATCGCTCGTCGAGAGCACTTCGGAAGATGTTGGTGCGGTGCGACCCCACCCTGTCAATGCCTTGGTCCGCGTCGGCAGCGTGTAGGTGCCGTCGGCGACATTGCCGGAGTTACCGGTTGTGGTGGCGGTCGGAGCTTTCGTGGACATCGGCATAGAGGCTACATGCATGAGCGGATATGCGGTCGGCGTCGCCGTACTCCCCAGTATGTGAGGTCCGACATCGGTTCCATCTCGCCGGACAGATGTCCAACGGTCCTGGATTGCGCGTGTCCCGCGTCACGCCGTTACGCTCGTCGCGTGCAAGCCGAACCCCACCTGCCGCTCCCGACCGAACTGCCGCTGGTCGACGAGCCGGCCGGCGTGACCGACGGGCCCGAAGGCGGTAGCCTGCGTGACCACGAAGGGACCCGGGAGCGCCGAATCGAATCCAGTACTGATGTCGACCTGAAGACCCAGATCGTCCGCTTCACCCTCACCGGCGGTCTCTCGGCCATCGTCGACTACGGGATCTACAGCTTCCTGCTGAACCTCATCGGCCTGCCGGTCAGCGTCGCCAAATCGATCAGCTTCATCGCGGGCACCACCACCGCCTACCTGATCAATCGCCGCTGGACCTTCCAAGCGCCCCCGAGCCGCACCCGCTTCATCGCGGTCGTGGTCCTCTATGCCGTCACCTTCGCCGTCCAGGTCGGCATCAACGCCGTGCTCTACGCCACGCTCCCCGGCGACTGGTGGCGCCAGCCCCTGGCCTTCGTCATCGCCCAGGGCACCGCCACGGTCATCAACTTCGTTGTGCAACGCCTGGTCATCTTCAAACTCGGTGTCTGATTTGCCGCGCCTTCGGCGCGGCGTGTTCGCGGCCCCCTGGTGTCTCGCGTCCGAGTCGTCGAGACTCGCGACTTCGTCGCTTGCGCTGCGGCGCCACGGCCCCCCGCCGGGGCGCGGACCCCCCGCGGGGGGCGGGGCGCCGGGGGGTGCCCGCCCGGGGGGGGGGGGGGGGGGGCCCCCCCCCCCCGCCCCCCCGCGGGGCCGCGAACTCCTCGCTCGTAAGACTCGCTCCGTTGGGGGCCACCGATGGCGGATCGTTCGGCCACTGATGCGCGCTCGCCGGATGGTCGAGTCCGACGCCTGCGGCGCATGCGCTTGGACGACTCGGACGCGAGACGGGCCGCGAACTCCTCGCTCGTAAGACTCGCTCCGGCGGGGCCGAGTATGCAGTTCGGCTAACGAACCAGGGCGTCAGCCTGGGCCTGCGCCTTCGCCCCGAAGTAGTCGCCACCCTTGGCCCGGATGTTGTCGGTGCCCCACTCCCGCTGCTCGCGCGCGGCGGGGACCAGATGCGGGATGTGTTTGCGGCAGTGGATGTAGGCCTCTTCCACATCGACGACCACCCAGTGCTGTGCGGCTCGCCCCTTGACGTTCTCGGGCAGTTCCGGGACGTTGTGGCGCAGCGCGGTGTCGTCCACGATCCGTGCCGAACCGTTGATGTGCAATCCGATCAGATCCTGGACGAAATCGATTAGCAGGATGCCTACGTGCGGGTTCTCCAGGATGTTGCCGAGGCTGGCATGCACGCCGTTGCCGCGATATTCCGGGTAGGCAAGAGTGCGTTCGTCGATCACATGCAGAAAACCGGGCAGGCCCGCACGGAAGCTTGCGTCGCATTCGCCGTGTTTGTCCGCGGTGGCGATGAACGCCATATCCATCCTGGCGATGAATTCGATCATCGTCGGGTTCAGCTGATCGAGTACTTGATCTTGGTAGAAGCGTTCGGCGCGGTCCCGCGTACCGTACCTGTCCTGTAGTTCGTGCTCACCGTCACTGCCACAACGTGTACCGGGCATCGCGCCCCCTCTGGTAGCTGGAATCCGGCACACCGCAACGGGTTCGACGCTGAGCCCGCGACTAAACCGAAATCCTGTCCATTTTAGTCTGGCAACACAGCAAAATCCATGTTGAGAATGCACTGAATGTTTAGTTAGCGCAAGGGTTTCCAGAAAATAGCCACAATCCGACCGGCCGGAATTTTTACCGCGCGACCGGTCGGATCCGGCGCAACTCAGGCAGGGGTCAAAGTCACCGGAACGCCATTGAAGACCGCATTTCCGGACGGCACATCCACCACCGAATCATCGGTCAGCACATTGGCATTCACCCCGGCATGCGCCCGGGCCACCGTCTGCGTGCTGTCGGCATGTCCCCAGCCGTGCGGCAAGCTGACCACCCCGGGCATGATCGCCTCGGTCGGCTCCAGCGGTACCGTCAGCGTCCCAGCGGCCGACTTCACCACGGCGGTATCACCGAGCCCCAGCCGCGCCACATCCGCCGGATTGATATGCAGGGTGCAGGTATTCGACCCGCTGACCAGCGTCGGGATATTGTGCATCCAACTGTTGTTGGATCGCAGTTGACGCCGCCCGATCAGCACCACATCCGGCGCGACATCGGCGAGCCGGGCCCGCATCCGCGCGACGTCGTCGAGCAGCGGCTGCGGCGCCAACTCCACCTGCTTGGATGCCGTCCGCAGCACGCCGGGCAGGCGCGGCCGCAAAGGCCCGAGATCGACACCGTGTGGATTGTCCAGCAGCACCTGCAGATTCAGCGTGCTGGATTGCTCTCGGCGCTCCCGGGGCCCTTCGTGGTCACGCGGGCCACCGGCTCCGGGCCCGACGCTCGCGCCGGCATTCCACTCGCCATACGGTCCGAGCCGCAGCATCAGGTCGATGCGTTGCTCGGTGCTGTTGGACCCGATGAGTTCGGGCCGCCGCTCAGGTATGCCCGCCTTGTGCAGCATGCCCGCGATGATCAGTTCGTCGACGCCGTTCAGTGCCTCCGGTCCGGCGGGTTGCCCGGTCAGTGCGGCCCCGAGCCTGGCCAGGATCTCCGACTCCGAAGGCCGATCGCCGAGCGGGACCAGCGGCCGCGAGTACCGCGCGTAGTTGCGAACCGCGAACTGCAGCAATGCGAAGTCGTAGTGCGGCGACTGCGTAGACCGCGGCGGCGGCAGGATCACATCCGCATGCCGGGTGGTCTCGTTCAGGTACCGGTCCACACTGACCATGAAGTCCAATTGCGCGAAGGCCGAATCCAACCGGACCCCGCTCGGCGCGGACAGCACCGGATTACCCGCGACGGTCACCAGCGCACGGACCTGTCCCGCCCCGGGTGTGGTGATCTCATCTGCCAGGGTCGCCACCGGCAGTTCGCCCATCGCCTCGGGCAGGCCGCGCACCCGGCTGGCCCAGCGCCCGGTTCGGAACGGCTTGGTGCGCGGGATGCCGCCCGCCGCCGCATTGGCGAACATGGCGCCGCCGGGTGAGTCGAGGTTGCCGGTCAGCACGTTGATCACCTCGACCAACCACTGTGTCAGCGTGCCGAATTCGGCCGTGCAGGTGCCGATTCGCGCATATACCGCCGCGGTCGGCGCGGCAGCCAACTCCTGCGCGATCCGGATAACCGTCTCGGCGGGGATTCCGGTCCGTTCCGAAACCACCTCGGGCGTGAAATCCGCGGCGGCCGTGCGCACTTCATCCACCCCCGCGACATCCACGCGGATATCGGTCAGACCTTGTTCGAACAACGTGTGCACGATCCCGAACAACAGATAAGCATCGCTACCCGGCCGGATGAACAGATGCTCGTCGGCCAGCTTCGCGGTCCGCGTTTCCCGCGGATCCACCACGACGAATTTCCCGCCGCGCTTGCGCAATGCCTTCAATCTGCCCGGGAAATCGGGTGCGGTGCACAGCGATCCGTTCGACTCCAGCGGATTCGCGCCCAGCATCAGCAGATAATCGGTGCGATCCAGATCCGGCACCGGCACGGTGAGCGGATCACCGAACATCAACCCGCTCGCCACCTGCTTGGGCATTTGATCGGCGGTACTCGCCGAAAACAGATTCTTGGTGCCGAGCGCCCGGATCAGCACCGGCACATACAGCGCCCCGGCCACGGTATGTGCGTTCGGATTGCCGAGATACAGTGCCGCCGACTGATTTCCGTGTTCGGCCACGATCGCCGGAAAACGCGCGGCGATGAGCTCGAATGCCTCGGTCCAGGATGCGGTGCGCCAGGTATCGGTGGCCCGGTCCCGGATCATCGGTTCGGTCAGCCGGTCCGGATCTTCGTCGAGATGTCCGAAGCTGGCCCCCTTGGGGCAGATGAATCCCTTGCTGAACGGATCCTGTCGATCCCCGCGAACCGAGGTCACATGGTCGTTCGAGTCGAGTGTGATCTCGAGTCCGCAGACCGCCTCGCACAGCGGGCAGGTCCGCAACAGCGTCCGGGAGTCATCAGTGAGCTGGGCCATAACCCCCATCATCGCGCGCGATGGATCTCCGCGCACAAGGAAACAAGAATGACCGGTATCCGCGGATAGCGGATACCGGTCATCGGTGGGTCAGGGCAGTGCGGACCCCGCCCGGATAGATACGTCTGCTCAGCAGGCGACCGTGCTGACGGTCGTGCGACGCGAGAGCGCCGAGCGAACCGCCGCGCCGATCGCGACTACCGGCGGGATCCAGCGGGCCTCGCCGGGTGCCACGCCCCAGCAAGCCTCGCCGGTGGTGAGCTGGGTGGGGGGCAGCGGGATGCCGTCGCCGTCGGTGTAGACGGTGGCGCCCGCCTCGCGCAGTGCCTCCAGCGCCATCGCGGCCTTGCGCAGGCCGGTGACCAAGTGGATCTCGCGACGCTCGGCGCCGGGGATCTCGATAACCGGACCGGTCAGGTTGTTCGCGCGCATGAACCGGCGAACCTCACCGGCCAGCTCACCGCTGATCTCGATACCCGACAGATCCTCATCCGTGATCAGGCAGATTCCGTTGGTCGTTTCAGCGATCGTCCACCCGCGCTGGATGTAGTCCTGCGCCGCGGCAGTCATCTCTGCCGCCGATGCGGAAGTCGGAAACGTGGTGCGCACTGTCTTTCTCCATTCCCCGATAGATCTGGGTCCTGCATACGTGGGTGGTATCGGGGCGGGGTGGGGTGGGCGTTACGGGTTGTACAAAAGATCTTGGTGACTGTCGGGTTCGTCTCACCCGGTAGTGATCGGCTATCACCGAGACGCCTCTTTTAATGGGGCGTACCGCCGTCCCACGCAGCCGTACCCGATGGTGTGAATCCACTCCTATTGGCCCGGCGTCGGATTGAGGGAAGGATCGCCATATGGGTGAGCATCGCGTAGCGATTCGATGGGGGGTGGTGGTCGGGTGACGGGCGGGCGAGATGAATCCAATCGTGACGGGGCAGCGGATTCGGCGGAGTACGAAACCGAATCACGCTGGATCACTTGGAAAGAAACCACGTCCAAGCGGTTCTCGCGCACAGCGGAGCCCGAACCTGCCGAACCTTTCGAAAGTCCACGGGCCTGGACCGCCGATGCCGCCCGCGGCCTGCTCGACGTGCAATTCCATCGCCCCGCGACCAGGACGTTGCTGCCGCTGGCCTACATGCTCGGGCTGGCCTTCGCGATCGGCATCCCGATCGCACTGACGGTGTTGATGTGGCAGGTTTCCGCGGTGCTCGGCGTGCTGGCCGCCTTGATCGCGATACCGCTCGGCCTGACGATCGCCGCCGTCGTACGGCTGCTGCTCGAATTCCTGGAGAACGCGTCCAAACTGGCGACCAAGGTCGAGCACATCGCCGATCTCGCCGACGATCTGTTCCAGGCGCTCTCCGATGTCGCCGAGCCGGTCAACCAGCTCTCCGAAGACGTTCGCGCCGTGCAGTTCTGGCGTTTCCGCAAGCGCGGCGCACGCAAATAGGACCCAGCTGAATTGCCGGATCATCCCCCGCGGGAACCTGTTCGTCGCTCGTGCGCCCTTGGCCTGCGTGCGACACCGATCGTGACCTGTGTCGGATTTACTGTGAAACAATGCTGTTCGTATATCGCGAGGGGGAAGCATGGCTTTACCGCAGGGCACAACAGGATCGACCATGCCGCGCAGGCAGCTCGGCCGACATCTGCGTGATCTGCGCAATCGGGCCAGGATGACCACTCGGATGGCGGCCCAGCAGCTCGAATGGTCCGAGGCCAAGATCTGGCGGATCGAAACCGGGCAGACCTCATTGCGCAGCCTGGACGTCGAGGCCATGTGCAAGATCTACGGTGCGCCAACCGATCTCGTCGAACCGCTGACCGCACTGGCCAAGGAGACCAAGGCCAGGGGTTGGTGGACCGGCTACAGCGATGTGATCGCCGAGGGTTTCGAGGTGTACATCGGTCTCGAGGAGGCCGCGCGTGCCCTGGCCACTTATGAGAACGAGCTGATCCCCGGACTGCTGCAGACCGCGGCATACACCCGCGCGCTGCTGAAGTCCGCGCGTCCGGAGGCGTCGGAGACCGAAATCGAGCGTCGGGTGCAGCTGCGCATGGCCAGGCAGGCATTGCTCACGCGCAAGGATTCGCCGCTGCATCTGGATGTGGTGATCAGCGAATCGGTGCTGTGGCGGCGGGTCGGCGGTGCCGAGGTGACCGTCGAACAGCTCGCGCACCTGCGGCGCATGTGCGACCTGCCGAATGTGCGAATCCAGTTGGTGCCCTCGGATTCCGGCTATCACGACGGCATGGATTCGGGCCCGTTCGTCCTACTCGAATTCGCCGATACGGCGCAGGTGGAGCTGCGGGAGCCGCCGGTGGTCTATGTCGAAGCGTTCACCGGTCCGGTGTACCTGGACAAGGATCACGAAATCGAGCGCTACCGAACGGCTTTCGCGAACATCAAGTCGGTTGCCGCGGATGCGCGCACCGGCATCGAGGAAGCGCGCGAGAGTGTCTAATTGCCGCTGTGTCTAATGGCCGCGCCTTCGGCGCGGCGGGTTCGCGGCCCCCTGGTGTCTCGCGTCCGAGTCGTCGAGACTCGCGCCTGCGGCGCATGCGCTTCGACGGCTCGGACTTGAGACGGGCCGCGAACGGTCGCTCGTAAGACTCGCTTCGTTGGGGTCGCCGATGGCGGATCGTTCGGCCACCGGTGCATGCGCGAGGGGTGGTCGAGTCCTACGCCTGCGGCGCGTGCGCTTGGACGGCTCGGACTTGAGACGGGCCGCGAACGGTCGCTCGTAAGACTCGCTTCGTTGGGGTCGCCGATGGCGGATCGTTCGGCCACCGGTGCATGCGCG
>NZ_JBITMA010000001.1:751018-1108927 GCF_044465765.1 Nocardia sp. NPDC049526
GCGCGAGGGGTGGTCGAGTCCTACGCGTGCGGTGCATGCGCTTCGACGACTCGGACGCGAGACGGGCCGCGAACGGTCGCTCGTAAGACTCGCTCCGTGGTGGTCGCTGATGGTGGATCGTTCGGCCAGTGATGCGCACGTGCCGGATGGTCGAGACTCGCGCCTGCGGCGCATGCGCTTCGATGGCGCGGACGCGAGACGGGTCATGAACGCGTCGCTGGAACGGCTCGCTTCGTGGTGGCTGGGAAGCGTGGATGCTAGCTATCCAGCACTTTTGCCCATCTCGGGTCCGGTCGAGCACGTCGCTCGTGTGACTCGCTCCGTGGTGGTCGGCAGAGTCGAATTGTTCGGCACCGAATGTGTATGGGCCACTCAGCACTTCTGCCGACTACCCCAGGTTCGCTCGAGCACGTCGCGATGTGTCGGCAGCGCCGACTCGTAGACCTCGCGGCCCTTCTCGGTCAGACAGACGAAAATCGCGCGCCGATCCTCGGCACACATACTGCGCGAAACCAGTCCGTCGCGCTCCAGCCGCGCCACCGCGCGCGAGAGGGCGCTCTGGCTCAGGTAGATGTCGTTGGCCAGATCGCTCATCCGATAGTCGCCGCAGGCGGCGTCGACCAGCCGGTCCAGCGTCTCGAATTCGCTGAGGCCGATATCGTGCTTGCCCTGCAGCTCCTTCTCGAGCGCACAGCTCACGGCGGCGTGCCGGTCGAGCAGCTCACGCCACTCGGCGACCAACCCGGTGGGCGCCACATCGCGCCCCGCTAATTGTGTTGTCGACGGCTTCGACATGGCCCTATCCTAGTGCTCCACGCAGGCCGATGCAAGTGCATTAAATGTGTTGGCATTTAATGTCGACGCATGTAATGTTCCGCCCATGACTTCTGCAGCAACCGTTTCGGCCGCGACGGCGACCGATCCGATCAGATGGTCCACCCGTCTCTGGGGCATGCTGATCACCCTCTGCATTGTGTTGTTCCTCGATGGTCTCGATGTCTCGATGATCGGTGTGGCGCTGCCGTCCATCGGCGCCGAACTGGATCTGTCTACTTCCACCCTGCAGTGGCTGGTCAGCGGCTACGTACTGGGTTACGGCGGACTGCTGCTGCTCGGTGGTCGCACCGCCGATCTGCTCGGGCGGCGCAAGGTCTTCCTGATCGCGCTCGCCGTCTTCGCGCTGGCTTCGCTGGCGGGCGGTCTGGTGACCTCCGGCCCGCTGCTGATTCTGACCCGCTTCATCAAGGGCCTGGCCGCGGCGTTCACCGCCCCGACCGGTCTGTCCATCATCACCACCAATTTCGCCGAGGGGCCGGCCCGCAATAAGGCGCTGTCCATCTACACCGTGTTCGGTGCGGGCGGTTACTCCATGGGTCTGTTGTTCGGCGGTCTGATGACCGGTATCGGCTGGCGCTGGACCTTCCTGCTTCCGGTTCCGATCGCGCTCGCCGCACTGGCCGCGGCCTGGGTGCTGGTGCCCAAGGACGAGGCCGCCGAGGAGGGCGGGCACGACATCCTCGGCGCGCTGCTGTCGACCGCGGGCATGCTGCTGCTCGTCTACACCGTCGTCTCCGCGCCCGAGGTGGGCTGGGGTTCGGCGCGCACCGTCGGTTCGTTCGTCGGCGCCGCGGTGCTGTTCGCCGGATTCGTCGCGGTGGAGAAGAAGGTGAAGTACCCGCTGGTGCGCCTCGGCATCCTGCGCAAGGTGACGCTGGTCCGGGCCAGCCTCGCGATCATCGCGGTGGCGGGTTCGTATTTCAGCTGGCAGTTCATCGTGACCCTGTACCTGCAGGATTCACTGGGCTGGTCGCCGTTGAAGCTGGCCATGGCGCTGCTGCCGGTCGGTCTGCTGGTCGTCGCGTCGGCGTTCTTCTCCGATAAGCTCGTCGACCGGTTCGGGACCGGGCCGATCATCGCGATCACCATGGTCGTGATGGCCATCGGCTACCTGCTGTTCCTGCGGCTGGACACCACCCCGTCGTATCTGACGATGATCCTGCCCGCGGTGCTGCTGATCGGTATCGGCTGGGTCGGCTTCCCCGCCATCAATATTCAGGCGACCAACGGCATCGATGATGATGAGCAGGGCCTGGCTGCCGGTGTGCTGCAGACCTCCATGCAGGTCGGCGCGGCCATCGTGCTCGCGGTGAATACCGCGATCATCGCCTCGGGTGACCCCGGTGCGAGCACTCCTTCCGCGATGCTCGACAACTTCCGGCCCGGACTGCAGTTCGCCGCCGGTGTCGCCATCGTCGGCGCGCTCATCGCCCTGACGGCCTACCTGCCCAAGCGTGCCAAGGCGCGGGCGCAGGAGCCGGAATTGGAGCTCGTCGGCTGAATCCCCTCCGCCGACGGTAAGTCGAACGTCACCGCTCCCTCCTCATCGGGGGCGGTGACGTTCGCCCCTTTCCGGGCGTCTCAGCTTCACGAGAAGGGCGGAGCGGCAGCGTCTTTCGGTGATCGGATATACGTCAGCGGGCGACCGTCCAGACCGATCTTCGGCCATTCGATACCCAGCCGCGGATCGAAGGCATCCATATCCCTGTCGAATTCCGGTGTGTACTCGATCGAACAGAGATAGGTGACGGTGGAGTGATCCGCCAGCGCCAGGATCGCATGGCCGAGCCCCTCGGACAGGAACATCGAGCGCCGATCGACATCGTCGAGCACCACGCTGTCCCAGCGTCCGTAGGTGGGTGAGCCGGGCCGCAGATCGACGACGACATCGAGGAACGCACCGCGCACGCAGGTCACATATTTGGCCTGTCCCGGCGGATCCTCGGTGTAGTGGATGCCGCGCAGCACCCCGGCCGCCGAGACCGAGCAGTTGACCTGGCGCAGGTCGAACGGCCGACCGGTCACCTTCTCGAATTCCGAGGCCTTGAACGATTCGCAGAACATGCCACGCTCGTCACCGAATTGGCGCGGAGTGATCACCCATGCCCCCGGCACGGCGAGTTCACGGAACTCCATCGCTCACCAATCCCGTCCGCGCTCGAGCAGATCGAGCAGATATGTCCCGTAGCCGGAGCGAACCAGCGGTTCGGCCAGCGCGCACAGCTGTTCGTCGTCGATGAAGCCCTGTCGCCACGCGACCTCTTCCGGCACAGCGATTTTCAGGCCCTGCCGCTGTTCGATGGTGCGCACGTAGTTGGCGGCGTCCAGCAGCGAGTCGAAGGTGCCGGTATCCAACCAGGCGGTGCCGCGGGCGAGGACATCGACGCGCAGCCGATCCTGTTCCAGATAGGCGCGATTGATATCGGTGATCTCGTATTCGCCGCGCGCCGAGGGCCGCAGCCCGCGCGCGATCTCCACGACATCGTTGTCATAGAAATACAGCCCGGGGATGGCGTAGTTGGACCGCGGCACCTTGGGCTTCTCCTCTATCGAAACCGCTCGGCCCTCGGTGAATTCGACGACGCCGTAGGCGGTCGGATCCGAGACCCAGTACGCGAAGACCGCGCCGCCGTCGATCGCGGCGAAGCGTTCGAGGCTGGTACCCAGGCCTGGTCCGTGGAAGATATTGTCGCCGAGCACCAAAGCGGCGCTCTCGCCGCCGATATGGTCGGCGCCGAGGACGAACGCCTTGGCGAGTCCGTCCGGTTCCGGTTGCACCACATAGGTGATCGAGATGCCGAACTGCGAGCCGTCGCCGAGTAGGCGGGCGAACGCGTCGGCGTCCTCCGGGGTGGTGATCACCAGGATATCCCTGATGCCCGCCAGCATGAGCGTGGACAGCGGGTAGTAGACCATCGGTTTGTCGTAGACCGGGACCAGCTGTTTGCTCACCCCGCGCGTGATCGGGTGCAACCGGGATCCGGTGCCACCGGCCAAGATGATTCCGCGCATGGTCGTCGAGTCTGCCAGGCGCGTCCAGCTCGGCTTCGGCGAGGTTCCGACTCGCCTACAAATTGATCACGAACGTTTGGTGCACCGGCGCGCCGGGCGATATATGTAGCGTAGATCACGCTATGGTGTTGTGAAACATCAGCGTGTGAGATGTCAGCGTCGACTCTCGCCTGGAGAACCGTTCGGTCGGGTTCGGCGCGCCAGTGTGAGGTAGGTGCGCGATGGTTGCGATCAGCGGGAGTGAATTCGACGCGGGTGATCCCGGTCTGTTGATGAACCCGGACGGCCCGAGCGCATCGGCTCGATTGCTGCTGGCGACCTGCCTCGGTACGGTGCGGCCGGTGCTGCGGATGTTTCCGGTCAGCCGCACGACCATCCCGATCGGTGCCCTCGCGATCGACGGTCTGGCGCGACTGCGGCCGCAGCCGCGTGGTGTCGATCGGGAACAGGTGACGCTGAACGGTTTTCGGATGGAGATCCTGCGTCCCTCGGGTGGTTCGCGCGCCCTGCGGCACGGTGCGGTGCTGTATATGCACGGTGGCGGCTTCGCCGTCTGCGGTCTCGGCACCCATCGCCCGATCGCGGCCAGCATGGCCCGGCGGACCGGACTGCCGGTCGTCAATGTCGATTACCGTCAGCTGCCCGGGAACAATGTCTCGGCTGCCATCGAGGACTGCGTGACCGCCTACCGCTGGCTGCTGCGGCACGGTGCGGACCCGGCCAGGATCATGTTCGCGGGTGATTCGGCGGGCGGCTTCCTCGCCTTCGCCACCGCACTGCGCGCGATCGAGTCCGGGCTGCCGTCACCGGGCGGGCTGATCGGGCTGAGCCCGCTGCTCGATCTGGACTACGCCGCCAAGCGCGACTATATGAATGTCGCGCGCGACCCCTATCTGCCGCTGGCCGCGCTGGAGGCGGTGGTGCGGATCGGCGCCGAGGTGGACGGGGTGCTGGATCCGCTGGTGTCGCCGGTCAACGGCGCCTTGGCGAGTCTGCCGCCGGTACTGCTGATCACCGCCGAAGACGAGATGCTGCGCTATGACTGCGAGCTCATGGCCCGCAGGCTGACCGCGGCCGGTGTCCCGAACGCGCTGGAGATCTGGCGCGGTCAGGTACACGCCTTCATGGCGATAGCCCCGAACCTGCCCGAGAGCAGGATGGCACTGGCCCGGGTCTCCCGGTTCGTGCGCGCCCGCCTCGAGCAGCCCCAAAGGGCTCGGACGGCCTGACCTGGATCGGCCGGACGAGTCGCGAACCCCGCACCTGGACCTCGCCTATCGGCGGCGTTCCGGGGCGGGGTTCTTGGTTGGAACCGGTGCCGAGAATTTCATTCTGTTGTCGGAGAATTCGAATTCCCGCGAATACCCGGCATCGCCATTTGGTTCAACTTGATTTACTTTTTGTTCACCTGGATGATGCTTGAAATTACTTCGCCACCAGACAGATCACAGCCCTCGTTATGCGCAAACTTCGCCCGGCCATTTCGGTCGAGCGGCAGCAGAAACCCCGCCAGATCGATGACCGGGCGGGGTTTCCTGGGCTCGTTTTCAGTTGTGCAGAGCCGTCGTTCGACTTACTTCGGCGCGACGAACGGGGCGTTGGTGGTGGCGAAGTACTGGATCGCCGCACCGATCGCGACCGGAGCCGTGATCAGGATCTGACCGGCCAGGGTGCCGAGCGCGCCGATGGCGATGATGCCGCCGAGGCAGCCGATGGCCGCGGCCGGGATGAACGCGCCGAACAGGCCGACGATGGTGGCCGAGGCGACGGTCGCACCGGCGATACCACCGAGGACGCAGCCGATAGCGCCGCCGCCGAGACCGCCGACCAGGGTGCCGATGGTGGCGCCCATGGCGATGGTGTCCTTCATGCGGTTGAAGGCGGCCACCTCACGGTCGTATTCGGTCTTGAAGGGGGCCTTGTCCTCGAAGGGCAGCGCGACCGGCTTGTAGGTCGCCTTCGCCATGTCGAGCTGCGGGGTCAGGGTGGCGGTGTGGTCGGCGATGTCCGCGGCGATCGGGAATTCGAAGTCGTCGACGCGGAAGGTCAGCGGGGTGCCCGCGACGGTGGTGCCGTTGGCGGCCTTGATCTTGAGTGCGTTGTCCTCGACGACCAGCGAGCCACCATCGGTGGTGATGATCGACTGGGTGTCGGTGGCGTTCGCGGTGAAGTTGATCGGGGCGTCGGCGGATTCCGCCGGTGCCGCGTTGACGGTGCCCGCGGTGATGCCCATGGCGGCGATCAGCAGGGCCGAAGTCGCGGCGAATTTCCTCATCAGCATTTTGTTTTGGACCTCGATGTGAAGCGTTCGGGGGGACTAGACGATCGAAATCTAGACCAGCTAACGCATGGTGAACCCGTTGTGACCGTTAATTCAAATTTTGTTCACCATCACGACTCGAGGCTTGGTGGGTTCTTTGAAATGTGTACGTTGACCATGCCTTTTCACAAAGAACTGAACCACGCGTCTTTCTTTGCACTCAACCGGAGTGGCCGACATCACAGATTGAAACCCTGGTCGAGCGGGTGAATACAGTCGAGCGGATCCGGCGCCAGTGGCTCGGGCGGGCGACGTAAGGTCATGGGGTGCGACTGCTCGTAACCGGCGGGGCCGGGTTCATCGGTGCGAATTTCGTCCAACAGGCCGTGGCCGAGCGTCCCGACGCCACCGTAACCGTCCTTGACGCTTTGACCTACGCGGGAAACCGGGCCTCGCTCGAGCCGGTGGCCGAGCGCGTCGACTTCGTGCACGGTGATATCGCCGATCTGGATCTGGTCGACGAGCTCGTCTCCGGTGTCGACGCCGTGGTCCACTTCGCCGCCGAATCGCATAACGACAACTCCCTCGCCGAACCCTGGCCGTTCGTGCAGACCAATATCGTCGGCACCTACTCACTGCTGCAAGCGGTGCGCCGCCACGACGTGCGCTACCACCATGTCTCCACCGACGAGGTCTACGGCGATCTCACACCGGACGGACCCGCATTCGACGAGAACACTCCCTACAACCCGTCCAGCCCCTACTCGGCCACCAAGGCCTCGAGCGATCTGCTGGTGCGCGCCTGGACCCGCTCGTTCGGCGTTCGCGCGACGATCTCCAACTGCAGCAACAACTATGGGCCGTATCAGCATGTGGAGAAGTTCATTCCGCGCCAGATCACCAACCTCATCGACGGGGTGCGGCCGCGGCTCTACGGCGCCGGCCATCAGATACGTGACTGGATCCACGTCGACGATCACAACCGCGCGGTGTGGGACATCCTGGAGCGCGGGCGAATCGGGCAGACCTATCTGATCGGCGCGGACGGTGAACTCGACAACAAGTCCGTGGTGCGGATGATCCTGCAGGCCTTCGACCGCGATCCGGACGACTTCGATCACGTCACCGACCGGGCGGGTCACGATCAGCGCTACGCCATCGATGCGACGCTGCTGCGCACCGAACTCGGTTGGACGCCGAGGTATTCGGATTTTCGTGCCGGGCTGGCCGCCACCATCCAGTGGTACCGCAACAACGAGAGCTGGTGGCGTCCGGCCAAAGCCGGCACCGAGCGCGCGTACGCCGATGCGGGCGAGCGGACCATCAATGCCTGAGCTCCCCCGCCTCCCCGAGCCTCTGGCCGGACGTTGGGAGCGCTGAAGTTCAGCTCCCGGGCTGGCGGTCGGTGTGTGCCCGGGTTCTGGGCGTACTCGGTGAGTTACCCATGTTCTTCCGAAATCAGTTGTCACCCTGGTCGGCCTGTGGCACGGCCCGAGAGCGCGGGGGTTTGTCAGCCCCAGACGATCGAGTAGTACTTCCAGAGTGCGGCGATCAGGGCCACCAGCGTGGCCGCGATGATCGTGATGGCCGGACCCTTGGCCGGGGTCCGGCCGCGGATATCGGTGAGCCGCAACGGCATCCAGCGCAGCAGCACCACCAGTGCGAGGATCGCCAGCGGCACGAAGTACCGGCCCTGTACACCGTCGATGATGTAGTAGTCGACCGGGGTGAACGACATGTACAGCGTCACGTAGATCATCGCGACACTCGCGAGCATCGTCAGTGCGACGATCAGCGTGCGCCGGAAGGTGGCGGTCGCGGTGTTCATCCGATCCGCGATACCGACGCTGACCGCGAAGGCGAGCAGGCAGGCCAACACCGTCAGGGCGGGGACGTCGATGTAGGCGAAGCCGAGTTCGCCGAAGAACTGGGTGAACCACCGCTGGTCGCGCAGTGCGATGCTCTCGCCGAAGACGCTCACGAAATTCGCCGGATCGCTGAGGATCCCGTGCAGCTGATCGTTCGGACGCACCGAATTCCATTGGTGCTGTGGGCGCATCAGGCCCATACCGTCGGTGGTCGGTGCCGCGATCTTCATCCAGACCGCGAATGTCGCCGCGCCCAGGAAAGCGAAACCCCATGGGAGCAGACGCTTCCAGCGGGAATCACCGCCGAAGGCGAACCGGTTCGTCGGCACCAGCACGATGAGCATGGCCATCAGCACGTAGGTCGGCTTGCTGACCGGCAGCGCGAGGGTCGCGGCAAGTAGCGCCGCGGTCTCGACGCGACCGAGACCGTCACCCAGGAACAGTGCCTTGACCAGCAACGCGGACATCAGAATGGCCAGCGCGTTGGTCATGGTGTCGGCGGTGACGGTGCCCGCCTGGAAGACCGCGATCGGCAGCACGGCGACGGTGAACGCCAGCCACTGCACCCGGTGCGCGCGCAGGGCCCACAGACCGAATCCGACCAGCGCGAGGTAGGTGGCCAGGCCCGCGAGCCGGGTCAGCAGCATCATTGCGCCGACATTCAGTCCGAACAGCTCGGCGACCCGAATGCCAATGGCCGCAGGGATATACGGAACCGGCGAGTAGGCAGCGGTATTGGTGAACCAGACCGGCTCCGCGGCCTTGGAAACCGCGGTGCCCTCCATCCGGGCGTAGCTGCCGGGATCGGCCACCATCTGATCCGGCTCTTCCGGATTGGTGGTGTAGTCGTGCAGCGCGTAGCCCATCAGCTGGGTGATGCTGATCGGCACATCGCCGCCGTAGGAGATGCCGCGATCGTCGTGGATCCGCTGCGGCAGGAAGCCGCCGTGCGCGACCTGGTAGGCGCGGCCGAACTGGGTGATTTCGTCGTGGCCCCAGAACGGCGGAGTGATCCAGGCGAACAGTGCGCCGAAGACCGTGACGACGATGGTGAAGGCGACCGTCGCGGCGCCGAAGCGGGCGACGATCCGGCGTCCGAAATCACGTACCGGATTCGGTCTGCTCGAATCAGGTTCGGCGGCAGCGGATTCGGCTGTCGCGACATCGTTGTCCGTGGTCTCGGGTTCCGGATTCGCGGCGGTTGCGGTTCGATCCGCCGAGGTGGTCAACGCTCGGCTCCACCGGTGTGCGCGTCACCGCCATGCGCGTCATCCGCGCCGACGGCGGAGTAGCGCAGGTAGACCAGCCGGGCGGCCTCGTGCCGGGAGCGCCGGATGCCGTCCAGGATCAGGCCGGCAGTCCAGGCCAGGCTGCCGAGCAGCAGCAGGGTGAATCCGAGGAACAGCGTCGGGAACCGGGGCACCTCATGGGTGTTGTAGAACTCGACCACGATCGGAATGGTCAGGATGATCGAGATCAGCCAGCTCAGCGTGCCGAACAGCCCGTAGAACGCGACCGGTCGCTCATGTCTGGCCAGGCCGATGATCAGCGCCAGGATCTTGAATCCGTCGTGGTAGGTGCGCAGTTTGCTCTCACTGCCCGCGGGCCGATCACGGAAGCCGACCGGAACCGCGGTCTGCGGCACCCGCAGATGCAGGGAATGCACGGTCAGCTCGGTTTCGATCTCGAATTCGCGCGAGACGGCCGGGAAGCTCTTCACGAATCGACGCGAGAACACCCGGAAGCCGCTGAGCATATCGTCGACGTTCTCGCCGAACACCTTTCCGACCACGCCGTTGAGCACCTTGTTACCGGTCTCGTGGCCGGAGCGGTACGCCGACGCGCCCTCGTCCTGTTTGCGGACGCCGAGCACATGGTCGTACGGACCGTCGAGCAGTGTCTTGATCATCAGCGGCGCGGCCGACGCCTCGTAGGTGTCGTCGCCGTCGATCATCAGATAGATATCGGCCTCGATATCGGCGAAGGCGCGGCGCACCACATTGCCCTTGCCCTTGGTGTGTTCGTGGCGCACGATCGCACCGGCCGCGCGGGCACGCTCGGCGGTCGCATCGGTGCTGCGGTTGTCGTAGACGTAGACGACGATTCCCGGCACGGCGGCCTGCAGGTCGGCGACGACCTTGGCGACCGAAGCCTCCTCGTTGTGGCATGGCACCACTGCGGCAATTCGGAGCTCGGTGGAGTCCACCCGGTCAATCCTCGATGTCGGCGGTGAATGGGGAACACCGGGAGGGTACAGGGCGGTACCTATTGGTGCTCACTCGGTTCACCGAGCCTACTGAGGTACCGTCGCCGGGTGTCTTACCCAGAGCAGCCCGTGTCATTCTCCGAACGGTCCGGCTCACCGCAATCGACGCCCGTTGACGAGCCGCTGACCGCGAAGGTGATCGCCGCACTGCGGCGCGGCGGCGCTTTCCTGGTGGTCGGCGCGATCGGTTTCCTCGTGGACGCGGGCACCTACAACCTGCTGGTGTTCTGGGGTGGCGAGGGCGTGCTGTACCACGCGCCGCTGCCCGCCAAGATCATCGCGATCGCGGTGGCCACGGTGGTGACCTACTTCGGCAACAAGTGGTGGACCTTCGGGCACAAGAAATCCGATAACCCCGGGCGCGAGTACCTCTTGTATGCCATATTCAATGTGGTCGCTATCGGCCTGCAACTAGGCTGTCTCGGGTTCTCACGCTATGTGCTCGACCTGTCTTCACCGCTGTCGGACAACATTTCCGGCACGCTCATCGGCCAGATCGTCGCGGTGGTATTCCGCTACTGGGCCTACGACAAATTCGTATTCGTCGGATCTTCGGACAGTTCGGCTAACGACAAGCAACCATAAATAGCGAGACCGCTTCGGTTCCTGGACGGGCAGTCGCCGAGCCTGATTGATATCCTCGCACCCGCCGCGAAGGCATCCAGGGGCGTGTCTGTCCCGTCGGCACCAAAACGATTTCGAGGACTTCATGGATCAGTCGGCTACCCAGGCCGTTACCGAGACAAATGACCGACCTTCGACCGCGCCCGCCTCGCTGCGCGTGGATCACCAGGCGCCCGATCGGCTGGTGCTGCAGCGCGGCATCTTCACCGGTCCGTCGGCGAAGGTGAGTGACGAGCTCTACGCCGTCGTCAAGGGTCGCGCCCATCGGGAACGCCTGGAGCTCAGACTGGAGAAGGGCGCGTCCGCACATACCAACACCTACTTCGGGCGCTTCGCGGCCAGCTACTGGCAGCGCTGGACCTCGGTCACCGAGGTGTGGGCGAGCATGGTGCTCGATGTGACCAAGAAGGCCCGCGTCCGGGTGGTCGCCTCCGATATCGCCGGGCACCGCCGGATCATCGAGACCGCTGAGATCACCACCAGCGGCCCGCTGACCCTGACCGCACCGCTCGACCAGTACGTCGACGGTGGCGCGCTGTGGCTCGAATTCGATGCCATCGGCGGCGAACTCGGCATTTCCGCGCAGACCTGGTCCTGCACCGCACCCGACCATATGCGCCCGGTCGCCATCGCGATCTGCACGTTCAACCGGGCCGCGGACTGCGCCGAGACGGTGGCCGCGCTGGCCTCCGACGCCCCGATTCTGGAGGCCATCGACGCTGTCTACGTGGTGGATCAGGGCACCGATCTGGTGGAGAACCAGGCGCGTTTCCAGGAGACGCTGCCGATCTTCGGTGACAAGCTGCGGTACATCCGGCAGCCGAATCTCGGTGGTGCGGGCGGCTTTACCCGTGGCCTCTACGAGGTGTCCGCGGTCAACGAGCACGCCGACGTCATCCTGATGGACGACGACATCCTCTGCGAACCGGAAACGGTGCTGCGGCTCAACGCCTTCGCCAATATGACCGTGGAACCGACGCTGGTCGGTGCGCAGATGTTGTTCCTGCTCAACCCGGATTACCTGAATGTCGGCGCCGAGGAAGTGCATCTGCACGAACTCAAGCACGGCCAGAAGGTGTCGAAGGCATTGCGCAACACCAGCATGCTGAAGAAGAACCAGGAGCGCCGCGTCGACGCCGGCTACAACGCCTGGTGGACCTGCCTGATCCCGGCAGAGGTGGTCGCCGAGATCGGGCTGCCGGTGCCGATCTTCTTCCAGTGGGACGATGTCGAATACGGCATCCGGGCCCGCGAGCACGGGTTCGTCACGGTGACGCTGCCGAATGCCGCGGTGTGGCACGCGGACTTCTATTGGAAGGACTACGACGACTGGGCGCGCTACTTCAGCACGCGCAACTCGTTGATCGTCGGTTCACTGCACACCGATCTCGACGGCAAAGCCATTACCCGCCAGCTGTTCCGGAATCTGGCCGAACATCTGGTCGCCATGCAGTACGGCCTGGTGCACACCACCCTGCAGGGCATCGAGGACTTCCTGCAGGGACCGAAGGTCCTGCGCGACGGTGGAATCGCCGCGCTGGCCGCCGCCCGCACCAGTCGAGCCGACTACACCGAGACCGTCAAGCATCCCGCCGCGACTCCGCCGGTGCGCTCGGCCGATATCCAATTGCGCCGTGCCGGTGGCGAACCGAGTCGGGTCACGGCGGTGCTGATCAAGCGGGCCATCTCCCAGTGGACCGGCCGCACCCAGCACGGGCTGATCGGCGTCACCCGCGAGGACGCGCACTGGTGGCACGTCTCGCTGTTCGACCACGTCGTGGTCACCGACGCCTCGCAGTCCGGTGTCCGGGTCCGGCAGCGCGATAAGGCGCGCGCTCGCGCCCTGCTCATCCGCACCATCCGCGTCCTGCGCCGCCTGCGTCGTGAACTGCCCAACCTCACCCGGCAGTACCGCGCGGCGATGCCGGAGCTGACCAGCCGGGAGAACTGGGAGCGCCTCTACGGCATCGAGCCGAACTGAGCCGGCGCGGCCGCGCACGAAATGATCGCGCGGCGCCGAATGTTGTGCGTGCTCACCGGAGTGCGGATTCGAATGCGGCGTACGCGCGCTGGTCGAAGAGGACGAAGCGAACTTCCGTCACATTCGTTGTCGCTTCGCGCACCGTCTCGACGGCGATCCGCGCGCCGTCATCGATCGGCCAGCCGTAGATGCCGGTGGAGATGGCCGGGAATGCGACGGTGTGTGCGCCCAATTCGTCTGCCACCCGCAGTGATTCGCGGTAGCACGAGGCGAGTTGGGCGCAGCGGTCCTCGCTCGCCGACCAGACCGGCCCGACGGTGTGGATGACCCATCGGGCCCACAGGTCGCCCCCGGTGGTGGCGACCGCTTGACCGGTGGGCAGCCCTTTGCCGTAGTGCGATGCGCGCAAATCGCGGCAGGCGTCGAGAATTGCGGGGCCACCAGCGCGATGGATTGCGCCATCGACGCCGCCACCGCCGAGCAGAGAAGAGTTGGCCGCATTGACGATCGCATCGACCCGCTGCTCAGTGATATCCCCCCGGCGAAGGATGATCGTGGCGGTACCAGGCGCGCCCGAGATCAGGTGCCTGGCGCGCCCTTCCAGTAGCGGCATCAACGCCTGCCGCCAGGCACTGAGACTGACCATCCCGCTCGACATGCCACCGTGCGCGAATTCCGGTCGGTGCACGCTGTCGGGTGCGCCTTTCGCTTCGAGACGCAACCCGACCACCTGCTCGAAGGTGTCGTGCAGCAGTGCGATCAACTCGGTCGAAGTCGAGGGCGGGTCGAGACCCTCGAGCAGACTCCGCATTTCCTGCCAGACGTAGGGATCGCCGCGCAGCCCCCATCCCTCGGGCTCTGGTTCGAAGATCGCGGCCAAGGTTGGTTTACCGGTCACGATGGCGACGGTAGCGGGCTGAAAGCCCGAAGGTGGCCGGGGGGGCCACCTTCGGGATCGGCGTCAGAGGAACAGATCGGTGGTCAGTTCGGTATCGCCCGGGACGACGCGGTACTTGTCCAGATCGGTGATCCCGTGTGCGGCGAGGACTTCGTCATCGAGGAAGAAGTTGCCGCTGGTCTCCTTCGATGGCGAGGTGAGGACCAGGTAGGCGGCGTCGGCGTAGATGTCGGGGGTGCGGGAGGTGGCGATCATTTCCGCACCGCCGAGCAGATTCTTGACCGCGGCGGTGGCGATGGTTGTGCGCGGCCACAGCGAGTTGACGGCGATACCGTCGCCCTTGAGCTCCTCGGCCAAACCCAGTGTGGTGAGCGACATTCCGTACTTGGCGATGGTGTAGCCGAGCGCCATGCCCGCCCATTTCGGGTCCAGGTTGAGCGGCGGGGACAGGGTCAGGATATGCGGGTTGCGGCCCGCCGCGGCCGATTCGCGCAGCGCGGGAATGCTGAGCTTGGAGAGCAGGAAGCTGCCGCGGCAGTTGATGTCCTGCATCAGGTCGTACTTCTTCATGGAGATGGCGTCGGTGGGGGACAGGTCGATCGCCGAGGCATTGTTGACGACGATGTCGATGCCGCCGAACCGCTCGACGGTCTGGCGCACGGCCTCGGCGACCGAATCATCGATGCGCACATCGCCGACGAACGGCAGTACGGTTCCGCCCGCCTCTTCGAGTTCCGCCGCGGCGGTATGAATGGTGCCGGGCAGCTTCGGATGCGGCTGGTCGGTCTTCGCGATCAGGGTGATATTGGCGCCGTCGGCGGCGGCTCGCTTGGCGATCTCCAGACCGATGCCACGGCTGCCGCCCGACATGATCATCGTCCTGCCCGCGAGCGGCTTCGATCCCGGTTCCGTCATGACCTGCTCCTGTCGTCCAGGCCGCGGGTGGGTGCGCCCGCGGCCGTGCCGACCCGTTCGAGCGACCGGCGAGCAGTCGCCGACGGGTGTTGTGCACGTCAAGGGTAACCCAGGACCCTATGCAACCAGTTGCATAGGATGGTCGAAGAAAGGGCGCCGGAACCCCGACGCCCTTTCGACGCTGTCAGATGTCGACGCTGTCAGATGCTCGATGCACCGGCGATCAACAGGATGTTCAACAGGATCATCAACGCCACGATGCCCCAGCTGATGTAGATGAAGATGGCGCCGGGCGTCTTCTGCGGAACCGGGCCGATCGCACCGTTGAGGAAGATGACCGCGGGCGGCTTGTAGTAGAACCGTGCGCCCTGACCCTCCTGAATCGCGGCCGTCGCATTCGCCGGGCCCATATCGAACAGCCAGGGCGTGGTCACCTTCACGTGGTACTGCCCCGGGCCGACCGGAATATGGTTCTGACCCCACCGCGTATTCGGCACCCGCTGACCGTTGATCAGGATCTTCGGCTTGGTGATCGCCAACAGGAAGGCGAACCACTCATAGGAGGCCTCGACGGTGATGCCCGGCGGGGCCGGTGCCTGCTGCGGAACCGGCTGCCCGTAGGGCACCTGGCCGTACGGCTGCTGCCCATAGGGCTGAGCAGGCTGACCGTACGGCTGCGGCGGTACGGGCTGGCCGTACTGCGGCTGCGGAATATGCGGCTGACTGCCGTACGGCGATTGCGGCACCTGCGGTTGGCTGATCGGTGGCTGCCCCGCGGGCGGCGCGTATTGCGGTGGCGCACCGTAGGGATTCGGCGCGCCCTGCGGCGCCGGCTGACCATATGCGGGCTGTCCGGGCCATTGCCCGGGCTGGCCCTGAGGCGGATACCCGCCGGGGTAACTCATCTGCACCCTCCCGTTTAGCGATTTGTGCGTGCCGACCCTACCGTGCTTCCACCGAATCAGCGGCGCGAGCTTCTCTCCTGGTAGAACTGCCGCTGCTGCTTGCGGATATCTCGCCACGCCTTCTCGCGTTCGGCCTGCAGCCGCTTGTCCGATCGCGCTGCCATCCAGGCGTTTTCCCGTTCGAGTTTGCGGTAGCTGTCGAAGCGCCGCTGGGTGAGCGCGCCGCTGTCGATGGCTTCCTGTACGGCACAGCCGGGTTCGCCGTTGTGCGCGCAGTCGTCGAATCGGCAGTGCGCCGCGATGGATTCGATATCGCTGAAGGTTTTCTCGATGCCTTCCGCGGCATCCCAGAGGCCGATGCCGCGCAGACCGGGCGTATCGATCAGCGTGCCGCCGCCGGGCAGCGGCCGCAGCTCTCGATGCACGGTGGTGTGCCTGCCCTTCTTGTCCACCGCGCGAACTGCGTTGGTGGCGAAGACTTCCTGGCCGAGCAGGGCATTGGCGAGCGTCGATTTCCCGACGCCGGACGGACCGATCAGCGCGACGGTGCCGTCGAGCATCGCGGTGAGCACATCGAGTCCCGATCCGGTATCCGCACTGACCGCGAGGGCGACCGCACCGGGCGCGACTGCCTGCACTTCGTCGAGCGGAATATCCAGCGCCGCATCCGCTTTGGTGAGCACCACAATCGGCTGTGCGCTGCTGTCCCAGGCCAGTGCGAGCATGCGCTCGATCCGCCCGAGGTCGATATCGCTGTCGGCCGCACTGCAGATCAGCACGGTATCGACATTCGCGGCGAGCACCTGGCCCTGTGCGCGCCGGTCCGCGGCCGAGCGGGTAATCGCGCCGCGGCGCGGAAGCAACTGGCGCACATCGAGTTCGGCATCGATGCTCACCCAGTCACCCGTGCACAGCCCACTGATCTCGGAATCGGCACCCCGCCTGAGCGGGTCAGGCCGGGAGGCAGCCTGGGTAACCCCGGACGGCCCCCGCTCAGGCCGAAACAAACGCGGGCAACGGGCGCGCGTGAGTCCGGTCGGCGTCGCGACATCGCATTCGCTGCGATCCATGCGGATCACCCGTGCGGGGACGCACCCATCGTCGATGAGCGAGTCGTATTCATTGGCAACGGCTTCGGTCCAGCCGTAAGGGACGAGGAGGTCGTAATCGACCATGATGGAAGGAATCCTTCGTCGGGCGCCGAGCCCGAACCGGACTCAGCGAGAGGTATCTGAGGCGGAAATTCGTGCGGCAGCGTGCGTTTGCACAGCTGATCCGGGCACGACAATCCGGACGGTCCGTGTCACGATCTCCACCTCCTCACTCTCATCTCGACGTTGCTCGCCCACTTTGGCATGGCGCGCAGACCCGCGCAATCTATTTTTCGTCGGTGGGCTTCTGGTCCGGGGTCGGCTTGCCGAACTGCTCGTTGCGGCCGAGGCTGCGCAGGTGGAACCATTCGCGCAGACCGGCCGGATCACGGCGGGTGACGAGGAAGAACCAGGAGAAGCGGATCCATTCCTGGGGCAGCAGTTTGCGCATACCGGGCTGGGACATCAGGTAGCCGCGGTTGCGGTAGGTGAAGTAGCGCTTGACCGGGTCGTCCGGGTACTGGGTGTGCATGCGGCCGCCGAGGATCGGCTTGAATTCGGCGGCACCGTTGGGATGCAGGTAGGCCGTCTGTAGACAGGTGCCGAACGGCAGACCGGAGCGAACCAGTCTGCGATGCACCTCGACCTCGTCGCCGCGTACGAATAGCCGCAGGTCCGGAACGCCGATCAAATCCACCGCCCTGGCGGAGATCAGCGCGCCGTTGAAGAGCGAGGCGATGCCGGGCAGGAAGTCTTCATCGCCTAGCTCGGAACGTAGCCGCCGCCAAACCACACCGCGGCGCAGCGGGAAGGCGAGGCGATCCGGTTCATCGATATCGCAGACCACCGGAGACACCTCGACCAGACCGTGTCGGCCCGCGCAATCCAGCAGCGTGGCAAGGACTTCCGAGCCGTCGGGGCGGCCGTCGTCGTCGGCCAGCCACACCCAGTCCGCGCCGAGGGTCAGCGCGTGCAGCATGCCGAGCGCGAAACCGCCCGCGCCGCCGAGATTGTGCGCCGAGCCGAGGTAGGTGGCCTCGATCGGCTGCTGGGCGACCAGCTCCGCGACCTCGGTTTCATTGGCGTTGTCGACCACGATCAGGTGGTCTACCGGGCGAGTCTGGGAGACAAGGACTTTCAGTGATTCGGCGAGCAGCTCGCGGCGTTTATGGGTGACGACGACGGCGACGATCTTGGCGTCGGGGCCGGTGCCGGCTGGGGTGCGGGCGGCTTCGATTTGTGCGGGGGAGGGGTCGTCGGAGTCGTCGTCCGGAGTGTGCGCCGCCTCGTCATCCGCGGGCTTCGGCGTTGGTTGCGGTGCTGCGTCGCCTGGCGCGGAGTCGTTCGCCGGGGCGCTCGAGTTCGGTGTGTCGGAAGCCGGCACGGAGTCGATCAGGGCCTCGCGCCCCGCGTCGATCGGGGCGTTCTGCCCGGTCGGCTCACTCATGCCTGATTCCGCTCCAATTCTCGCTCTGTTCCCATTTTCCGTTCCGCTTCCATTTCGCGCAGCACGGTGGCGACGTGATTGCCGGCGTCCGGGCCCTCATAGGCACGCACCACTTCTTCGATACCGCCGCGCAAACGGATCTGCCCGTGGTCGACCCACATGGCGGTATCGCAGAGCTGGGCGAGAAATTCGTTGGAATGGCTGGCGAACACCAGGATGCCCGAGCGGGCCACCAGTGATTGCAACCGGATCCGAGCCTTCTTCATGAATTCGGCGTCCACCGCGCCGATGCCCTCGTCGAGCAGCAGGATCTCCGGATCGATGGAGGTAACCACGCCCATCGCCAGGCGCACCCGCATACCGGTGGAATAGGTGCGCAGCGGCATCGAAAGATATTCGCCGAGTTCGGTGAATTCGGCGATCTCATCGATCTTCGACAGCATCTGCTTACGCGTCTGTCCGAGGAAAAGCCCACGGATGATGATGTTCTCGAAGCCGGAGATCTCCGGATCCATACCGACGCCGAGGTCGAATACCGGTGCCACCCGGCCGCGGATGCGAGCACTGCCGCGCGAGGGTTCGTAGATTCCCGAAAGCAGTCGCAGCAGTGTCGATTTGCCCGCGCCGTTATGTCCGACCAGGCCGACCCGGTCGCCCTCTTTCAGCGAAAGGGTGATGTCACGCAGCGCCTCGACCACCACAACGTCGGACTGATTGCGGCCGATCGCGCCGCCCGCCTTGCCGAGGAAAGCCTTTTTCAGCGACCGCGATTTGGCGTCGAAAATCGGGAACTCGACCCACGCCTGGCGGGTTTCGATACTCACATGGTCGGTCATCGGGCCCGATCTCCTATACCCAGTACGGCACGCGCGAACGGTACAGCTTCATGGCGAAGATCGCCACGATCCAGCCGACTACGGTAATGGTGCCGACGATCACCCAGTGATACAGATGCTGATCATCACCGAGCAGCGGCGCACGGACGATCTCCAGGTAATGGAAGGTCGGCACGATTTCGGCCAGCTTCGCGCGCTCGCTCACCTGACCGCCCTGTTCTTGCAGGCTTTTCGTATTCCACATGACCGGCGTCAGCACGAACAGCATCAGCGTGAGGCTGCCGAGGATCGGCGCGATATCGCGGTAGCGGGTGCTGAAGATGCCGAACACGATCGAGACCCACATCGAGTTGAGGAACAACAGCCCGAGCGCGGGGATCGCGAAAATGGCGGTCCAGTGCAGTTTTTCCCAGACGCCGAATGCGACCAGCACCACCCCGTAAATCAGCATGTTGTGCGCGAAGAACAGCAACTGACGCCAGACCAGGCGATAGACGTGCACGCTCAGCGCCGACGGCAGCTGTTTGATCAGCCCCTCATTGGCGATGAAGACCTCCGAACCCTCGAGGATGCTGGCCTGGATCACATTCCAGACGATGATGCCGACGGCCACATACGGCAGATACGACTTGATCGACTGGCCGAGCAGCGCCGAGTACAGAATGCCGATCGCGGCGGCCTGCACACCGGTCGCGATGGTGATCCAGAACGGGCCCAGTACCGAGCGTCGATAGCGCTGTTTGATGTCCTGCCAGCCGAGCGACAGCCAGAGCTCGCGCTGCGTGAAGCCGCCGCGGAAGTCTTTGAACGCGCGCCCGAAGGTCTGCGAGTCCGAGACGATCGCGCTCGCCGGCGCGACGGCCTCGTCCGGCGCGGGCGTTTCCGCGTCGGAGCTCACCGGATTCTCCGGCGCGGTGTTCTCTTCAGGAGGCACGGAGGTCTCATCGGAACTCTCGTCGGTACGCGCTTGGCTGGTATCTGAACGCACTGAACCCTCTTCAGGACGATCCGAGCTCTCATCGGGACGCGCCGTATTCACATCGGAGACCGAGTCGGGGCGGGCGGCAGCGGACGGCACGGTGCTCGACACTACCCTCGCAATTTCCCGCGGCGTGAGCGGCAGGGCCCGGAGGCGGTAGCGGAGCGTAACCACGTTGGGCCCCGCGATCGCCGCAAATCAGACACCGCCGACCCGGCTGGCACTCGACTCGGATCTAGTCAGAGATATTGTCCGGAGCCGCCGATCGGCGAGTTCGACTGGCCCCCGCGCGGGTCGGTCGCGTGGATGCCGGGTGGCAGCGCACCCTGACGCATCTGTTCCAGCTGCGCGCGCGCCGCCATCTGCTGTGCGAACAGCGCCGTCTGGATGCCGTGGAAAAGACCTTCCAACCAGCCGACGAGCTGGGCCTGAGCGATGCGAAGTTCGGCATCCGTCGGCACCGCGTCATCGGTGAACGGCAGCGTGAGCCGCTCCAGTTCCTCGCGCAATTCCGGTGCCAGACCCTGTTCGAGTTCGCGCACCGAGGATTTGTGGATCTCGCGCAGCCGGGTCCGGCTGGCATCGTCCAGCGGAGCCGCGCGGACCTCCTCCAGCAATTGTTTGATCATGGTCCCGATGCGCATGACCTTCGCGGGCTGCTCGACCATATCGGCGAGCGATTCCTCGACGTCGTCCTTATTGTCCGCATTGTCGGATTTATCATCACCGTCGGTAACGACCTGGGCGGTGAAGGGCGTGTCCGAGCCGGACTCGACCGGAATAGCCAGCGGCCGGCCGTCGGGCCCGATCACGACAATGGATTCGGGTACTCCATCCGATTGCGTCATGGTCCCTATCATGTCGCGTCAGCCGCGAACGCGCTAAGTCGGTCGCCTTCGATCAGGTCACCGGGCCGGTGCCGCGGCGCAGAGGTGGCGTCTATTCTGTTCGGGTCGTGTGGTTCGGATTTGCTGAAAGTCGGTTGCCATGCTGAGTCCCAGTTCACTGCACCCCCGCCTGCCGGTGAGGGGGAACGCGGTTACCCAGGCTCGCCCGCTGCCCTTAGAGTGGCCAACATGACTTACGACGTCGCGAGGGTTCGGGGCCTGATACCGTCCCTCGGCGACGGCTGGATCCATCTCGACCCGCAGGGCGGAATGCTGGTCCCGGATTCGGTATCTCGTGCCGTATCAACAGGTTTCCGAACCTCTTCGTTTTCCCATATCGGCCGCAATGGCGCCGCCGTTCGCAGTGCCGCGATTCTCGATGCGGCGCGCGAGGCCGTCGCGGATCTCGTCGGCGGTGATCCGGCGGGCGTCGTACTCGGACCGGACCGCGCGGTTTTGCTGGCCTGGTTGGCGGAGTCGCTGAGTTCGCGGCTCGGCCTCGGCACCGGGATAGTGCTGTCGCGATTGGATGATGAGGCGAACGTCGCGCCGTGGTTGCGGATCGCGAATCGCTACGGCGCGCATGTGCGCTGGGCCGAGGTCGAGATCGAGACCTGTGAGATGCCGTCGTGGCAGTTCGAGGAATTGATCGGCCCGACCGCCCGGCTGGTCGCGCTGACCGCCGCATCGCCGATCGTCGGCTCGGCCCCCGCGGTGCGGGTCGCGGCGGATCGGGTGCACGAGGTGGGTGGTCTGCTCGTCGCCGATTGCTTCGGCGCCGCGCCCTATGCCCTCATCGATATCGACGAACTGAATGCCGATGTCGTCGCGTTGAGCGCCCCCGCCTGGGGTGGTCCGCAGATCGGCGCACTGGTCTTCCGCGATCCGGCCTTCCTGGACCGTATTCCGTCGATGTCGTTGAACCCCTATGCGAAAGGCGCCGAACGCCTCGAGGTCGGCGGCCACCAATACGCCTTGCTCGCCGGCTTGACCACCTCCATCGACTTCCTCGCGGGCCTGGACGAGCGCGCCCGCGGCACCCGCCGCGAGCGCCTGGAAATCTCCATCACCTCGCTGCAGGACTACCACGATCAACTCTTCGAGCACCTGATGGACGTGCTCGACAAAATCTCCAACCTGACCGTCATCGGCCGCGCCTCCACCCGCATCCCCACTGTCAGCTTCACCATGGCGGGCATGCAAGCCGAAAAGGTAGCCGCCAAACTCGCCGATGCCCGCATCGGCACCTTGAGCGGCGTCCACGGCGGCAGCCGGTTGTTGGATGCCCTTGGCGTCAACGACGAAGGCGGCGCCGTAACCGTCGGCTTGGCCCCGTACACAACGAATTTCGAGATCGACCAACTCGGCCGCGCCCTCGCCGCCCTGGAGTGAGTGCGGACGGTGCCGGTAGTCAGTATCGCTTCGGCTGCCCCCACTTATTGCTCGGTCGTTCCGGCATCGCGTCGCCGCCCTCGCGTGGTGCGACCGCGTCGGCCGGCGCGATGAAGTCCAGATAAATCCACTGCCCATTGGTCTCGACCGGCACCTCGATGCTGGCCACCCAACGCCCGTCCACGAGCCGATGCCACGCCCGCTGCCTGGCCGCCATCCGACCGGACAAGACCAGGCCGTATTTCTTCACCCGCGCCGATACCTCGCGGGTCGGCGATCCATCCGGCGGAAGCACGCGATCGATGTCGACGTAGATCGGCAGGAGCGGTGAGTACGGCCGCCAGACGTCTCGATGTCGATTATCGAACATACATTCGAGTATGGCATCGATGATGCGTCATGCAGCTGCCCGGGGCGCATCGATCCGGGACGAAGAGGTCAGCTGGACGCCGCGCCGCGCGGATACGCCGGCTCGCTCGCCTGCTGGGCGGTCGTCATTACGTTCAGGGTTGCCGAGTTCTCCGCGGCGATTGCGCCTTCGACTCGTTCGACAAGGGTCCGAAAGGCCTTGGTGTTGCCCAAGTGCTCGTACGGTCCTGTTCGGGTGCGGAAGTACACCTTTTCGTGGCCGAGCAGTTGTTCGGTCGACCGGTAATTCTTCCATTGCTCTCGATACTTGAAGACGCTCTCGAGCGAAACCGACGCCGCTACAACGAGACTGACCACTGTGACCACCCCCGGTGCCCACGCGAATGGGAGGTTGACAAGTGCAGGCACGGTCACGCCGCCGCCCACGGCGAGGACCCGGATCTGCAAATGCCTGGCCTTCATCGTGACGGCTTTCTTGTCATACCAACCTTGGTACTGCTCCAAGCGATCCGTGATGTAGTCCTCTGGCGCTATCAGAGGCGGGCTCGGCTCATCCGAGCCGGACCGGTTGGAGCCGAGACCTTCGGTTAGAGGCACGCCACCAATTATCGACGAGCGTCATGACCACGTCCGGCGATCCGGAAAGCCCAGCATCCGTGCACCGGACGAAACCGTTGCGCTCGAGCCGGTTTCGGCGGTACGGCAGCGGACCGCAATGCGGTTCCCAGTACCGGGAGGTGGTCAGGACGCGGCGAACGGCCACGTCAATTCGGTGAGTTTACCTGCGAGACCGGATATTTCGTGTCAAGGCTGACTCGGATCGCAGCCTGGGAGTGGCAGTCGACCCGAGGTCGTCGGCGCTATAGTCCCCGCACATCCGTACGGAGAGGACGACCGATGGCGACAGCTCTTTCACTTCCGGTGACGTATCTGGTCGGCAGCGCCAACGCACCGACACGACAGATCGCGATGGAGAAATTCGGCACGATGTGGGAGTACCTGCCGTCGTTTCCGGAGGGCGACACGGCTTTTCCCGGTTGGATCATGCCGCGGCTGCGCAGTACCTTCGCGCTTCCTGGAATGCGGAAGGTGAAGGACGGCAATATCGAGTTGGCGTATCCGGGTATGCCCGGTTACGAGTACGCCGGTGAGCGTGAGCTCGAGATTCCGCCCGTGCTGCTGGGTTATTTCGACCAAGCCGAGGCGGCCGAGCCGATTCTGCGGCGCATGATCGAGCAGCGCGGCAGCAGCAAGAGCTATCAGGCGTGCATTATCGATCCGTACGACCATGCGTACTTCGCCTTGGGTGAGGCCGGACTCGAGCAGCATTACGAGTCGTTCCGGAAACCGGCGCTGGACGAGATCTTCGCCATCCATCGGTTGTTCGACGGTGACGTGGTGTTCCAACTCGAGAGTCCCGGGCGCATGTTGACGATCGAAGTGATCGAGTCGGCGCGAGAGCGTGCCGCGAAAGCTGTTGAGCTGGCTTCGGATCTCGCGGCATTCGTGCGCCGGATGCCGGAAGGCGCCCGTGTCACGATCCATCTGTGTCGCGGCGACTGGGAACACAGCACGTGGCTGAAGCAGATCAGCGGGTTCGAGCCGGTTGTGCTCCTGGTCAATGCCATTGCGGCGGCGTGGCCGGAGGGCAGGACGCTGCAGGGTATTCATATTCCGCTGGCGGCGGCCGACGTACTTCCCTTCGCCGACGTGGACAATCCCGATATCTATCAGCCATTGGAGCAGCTGACCACCGACGCGACCATCTACGCCGGCATCGTGCACGAGCAGGCGAGTGCGGACCATATCCGCTCGGCCTTGACGCAAGCGCGGAAGTATTACCCGCGTCCCTTCGGCGGGCTGAGCACGTCCTGCGGTATGGCTCGGATGACCGAAGCCGACATGGACCACGCACTGCGATTGCTGACCGAATTGATGGTCACCGCGACCGGTTGATCGGCCCGGATCCGCGCGACGGCCGCACCGTCGACCAGACCTCGATTCAGGTGTGGGACGAATAGCCGAGAGCGCCCATCAGCGCGATTCTGCGCGACGGTGCTCTACGGCCGTGACGAAGTCCGGGTGTGCCGACACGATCAGCTGGTCGGTCGTGTCGGTCAGCCAGCCCGAACATGACACACATCTGCGGGCTCCGTGCGTCGCGGTGTGTCCGGATTCCCCACCCACCGTTGCGGTTTCGCTGCCGTGAAAGACCTGACGGACCAGGTCGGGATTGCGGAGACGGAGGGATTTGAACCCCCGGTCGCTCTCGCGACGCTCGCTTTCAAGGCGAGTGCATTCGGCCGCTCTGCCACGTCTCCAGGCCAACGAGATTACCCGGTGCCGTGCACCGTCTGCCGACGGGTCAGTCGGAGTTGCCGATCTCGTGGTCGACGCGGGCGAAGACCTCGCCGACTATCTCGAGTTGTTCGGGACCGAGTAGGTCGATGAAGTTGCGGCGGACCGCCTCGACGTGACCGGGGGCGGCGGCCTCCAGCCGACGCATACCTTCCTCGGTGAGTTCGGCGAGTACGCCCCGGCCGTCCTCGAGGCAAGTATTGCGGCGGACCATCCGCTGGGTTTCCAGGCGGCGGATCTGATGGGTGAGCCGACTGCGCGAGGACAGCACGCCGTCGGCCAGCTCGCTCATGCGCAACGAACGGTCGGGAGCCTCGGAGAGCAGGACGAGGATCCGGTATTCCGCGAGGGTGAGGTCGGAGTCGCGTTGCAGTTGACGGTTCAGAGCCGTCGCCAAGCGCTGATTACCGTCCATGTAGGCCCGCCAGGCACGCTGCTGCGACGACGAGAGCCATTCCGGCTCGACGGGCGCGTGACTGCTCGGTTCGGGTTGCACAAGCTCCATTCTAAGCCCGCCTGAACTGGGCAAACGCCAGCCCTTGCCGTCAGCGAAAGACCTGGACAGGCGCTCGAGCGTGGGGACCTCACGCCGAATTCGATGTCCGAGGGAACACAAGCGCGCGCACTCACACGCGGACGGGTGCAGGCCCTGGCGACCAAGCTCCGAGGCCGGTACCCGAGGTGCGAATCAGCGGATTGTGGCGATCAGTGAGCGGTCGAGCTCGGCCGGGCTCGCACATCCGGACAGCCCCATGACGGAGTCGAAGTCCGCGAGCAGGACGCGCAGCGCGTGCCGCACCCCCGCTCCGCCCGCGATGCCGAGACCGTATGCCCATGGGCGGCCGTAGAGCACCGCCTTCGCGCCGAGTGCCAGCGCTGTGAGCACGTCCGAACCGGTGCGGATGCCGGAGTCGAACAGGACGTCCGCGCGGTCGCCGATGGTGGCGACTACGGCGGGGAGGGCGTCGAGGGCGGCGATGGCACCGTCTACTTGACGGCCGCCGTGGTTGCTGACGATCACCGCGTCGGCGCCCGCGTCGACGACTTGGCGGGCGTCGGCCGGATGCAGGACGCCCTTGACCGCGATCGGGAGATCGGTCCACTCCCGGAGGTGCGCGAGGTCGGCTGGGCGCAGGGCGTGGTTGCCGAACAGGTCCCCCCAGGTGAGGATCGCGGCTCGCATCGCATCCGCACTCTCTTCCGGTGGCGCGGAAAGCTTCGCGCGGAAGACCGGATCCGACAGATAGTTGGCAATGCCTTTGCCGTGCAGGAACGGCAGATGTGCGAGCTCGAGATCGCGGGGTCGCCAACCGAGGCTCGGGGTGTCGACGGTGACGACAATGGCCGACGCACCCGCCCGTTCCGCGCGCTCGACGAAGGATCGGGCCAGCTCGTTATCGGCGGGCCAGTACAGCTGATACCACCAGCTACCGGCCGCCGCGCCGACGTCCTCGATGGTGGACGAGGCCGCCGTCGAGACCACGGTGCCGACGCCGAGTTCCTTCGTGACCTCCGCGACGATCACCTCACCGCCCTCGTGCAGCAGCTCCAGCACCCCGACCGGCGCGGTCAGCACCGGCGCTGCCAGTCGCGTTCCGAGCACCTCCACCGACAGATCGCGCGCACCCGGCCCCGAGGTGCCGCGCAGCATCCGCGGCACAATCCGGTACCGGTCGAATGCGGACCGATTGGCCGCCGCCGTCCGCTCCCCGGACGCACTCCCCGCCACATACGCGAAGGCTTCCTTACTCAGCACCGCACGCGCCCGGTCTTCCAAACCCGCAGCCGTCAACGGCAATTCGGGTACCGCGCCACCCAGTCCACCCAGGTAGATCTCGTTCTGGAAGTCGACAAAGCTGCTCACGCCCGGAACGCTAGTCCCCCACCCCCGACCCCGCAGGCAGCTGGCCATATTCCCCGCCTGACGACACCGGACCAGAGTGCGGGACGCCGCGCTTCACATGTGAGCCGCACATCCAGTTCCGAGCCTGTTGCCGAATACGCCCAACGGGCGATCGCGACGTCACAGCGGGGGACCGAAACACCTACCGGCGAGCATGATCGCGTGGCAGCAATCCATCCGGGCAGGTGATCTGTGGCACGGCCAAAATCCGCGCCGATTCGGCAACAGCCTGTACACGGGGTGCACGCTCGCGGGCAGGGGTGAGCAGCGGGCAGGTCCGGGGTGGGGGCAGGATGGGGCAATGCGCGCTATCGAGCTGAACGGGTTCGGGGGACCCGAGGTGATGGAGTGGGGCGAGGCGGCGGATCCGGTGCCGGGGCATGGGGAGGTGCTGATCGAGGTTGCCGCGGCCGGGGTGAATCGCGCGGATCTGCTGCAGCGGCAGGGGTTCTATCCGCCGCCGGCCGGGGCCAGCGAGGTCATGGGGTTGGAGTGTTCGGGGGTCATCGCCGAAGTAGGTGATGGGGTAGGGGATTGGCACGTCGGCGATCGGGTGTGTGCGCTGCTGTCCGGTGGCGGGTATGCGGAAAAGGTCGTGGTTGCCGCGACGCAGGTGCTGCCGGTGCCCGATGGGCTCGACCTCGGTGCGGCGGCCGCGCTGCCCGAGGCGGCTGCGACGGTGTGGTCGAACCTCGCGATGACCGCCGGGCTGGACGCGGGGCAGTTGGTGCTGATCCATGGCGGCGGCAGCGGAATCGGTACGCACGCCATTCAAGTAGCGGTGAGCCAGGGCGCCCGTGTGGCGGTCACTGCGGGCTCGGCGGAGAAGCTGAAGCGGTGCCGCGAGTTGGGCGCGAGCGTCCTGATCAATTACCGCGAGGACGATTTCGTCGCCGCGATCCGCGCCGAGAACGGTGCGGGCGGTCCCGGCGCCGACATCATCCTCGACATCATGGGCGCCGCCTATCTCTCACGAAACGTCGAGGCGCTGGCACCACACGGCCGCCTCGTGGTGATCGGCATGCAGGGCGGCGTCACCGCCGAGCTGAATCTCGGTGCGCTGCTGTCCAAATGGGGCACCGTCCACGCCAACAACGTCCGCAACCGCCCGACCACCGGCCCCGACAGCAAGGCCACCATCATCGCCGAACTTCGCCGCCACATCTGGCCCCTGATCGCGGACGGCACCATCGCCCCGGTCATCCACGCCGAACTCCCGATCACCGAAGCCGCAGAGGCCCACCGCCTCCTGGACTCCTCCGAGACCTTCGGCAAGGTGGTCCTGAACGTCCGGGAGGCCTGACACGATGGCTCGAGAGCAGGCGCAGCTCCGCTGAGCAACAGGTCTGCCCCGCACTGACGACCCATTCACCGGCGGTGCGACTTCGAGATCTTGCCAAAGGATTTCGAGCGGAAACGGATCGGTGAGCGAGAGGGCCACCGGACCGAGGTTGGGCGTCCGGTGTCGCACAACTAGTGGGTACCTCGCACAAGCTCTCTACCTTGTGCGAGGTCGGCAATGGCTCTGCGACGGCTCAGGGTTCCAGATACAACCGTTCATTGGGGAGGCGCGGGTAGCCGCTGGCGTCACCCAGGTCCATTGTTACCGCATCGGCGTAGTGCCGCGCTTGATGTTCCTGTACGAAAGTCAGTGCCGCGGTGAGGCATGCGATGAAGTCGAATCGTGCACCGTGCAGGAATACGCTCAGGTGCACATCCGGTTCGCCTGGTTTCGGAGATGCCTTCGCGTTCATGGCTTCTCGCGATCTACGACGCTGATCGGCAGGACAACGGTTGCGTCCTCTTCGGTCGTGTCGTCGTAGTCGGTGCACCAACCGGCTTCATCTACCTCGGTGATCCCGTTGAGGGTGTGGCAGAGCGTGACGCTATCGATCGGTGCGAGCCTCAATTTCTCCGGCGTGTGCTCATGAAATACCTGGAGCAATGCGGCCACCGCTGGTGCTATCTCCGTCTTTGGTTGTCGTTCAACTTTATTCATGGAGCATGACTCCGATGGCGTTGAGCGCGTGGTCAGCACGGTCGTCGACGACCCGTATACCGGCCCAGGGCACGGTTGCGGATTCGGCATGATCGGCGAGTGGTCCGCTATTCGGCCATCGACAACGGGCACCATGCCCGCGCAGAATCGCGAAGGGCACGCCACCTGAGCCAACTCCCCGGTACTGGCCCTGAACAGCGCCGCGCCGCACATCGACACCTTGATCCATGGCCCACATGTGCACTCAGGCATTTGTCGCCCTCCGCTGCATCGGCTGACCTGAGCAAGCGCGGATCGCGTCGACAACGACTAAACCCGAGGGCCGGAAGGTGCATTGTGGTGGCTGCACCCAGCGCCGGAACTCGACACAGTGATCTGCTGGCGAGGGAAGCGCGACTGTCTCACCTGTCCGCACCACGGAGACGTTGAGCCGGAACATCTCCGCGAAAAGTCGCACGTCGTCGGGATGTCCGGCCTGACAAGGTAGGTCCAGCGAGTGGACCTGGGATGCGACAAGATCGGACCGATATCCGAATCATGTTGCTGCATGCGGAATTTGACTGCTTGCCCGAGATGGGCGGGCATGATCAACGCCCATACGTGGTCGGCCTTCATGATGATTCGCCCGAGGTGAGGCGGGTCGAGGGTCGCGGGAAGATCGCAAACCCGCCTGTAGAAGTAGCAGCGTGAAACCGGGCTGTCGCCAAAAGCTATGTGGTCCATCGATTTAGACCTCTGCTCGCGTTGGGTGGCTTAGTTGCGCCCGGCCCTGACAACTGCTGCAGGGTGGGAGAGTTCTATCCGAGCGCACATCCAGTTCAGCATCGCGACCAGGCATTGGGAACGTTCCTAGGCATACTTTCGGCAACGAGCACACAAGATTCCGCAGCGACGGCAAGATTGGTTCCCAGACGAACGTGAGCCGTTAGCAACGCTATGGAGCCGACACGATGACCTCAGATGCAGTGACGACAGGTTCGATCCTCCCGCGCCGGATACTCGCCCGCTTGCTCCGGGATCGGCGAGAAAAGGCGGGGATAGGTGTCGAGGCAGCCCGGAAGGCCATTGGCGTATCGAAGCAGACATTCTGGCGCATGGAGACAGGGCAACCGACGCGCATCAATCCGTTGTTCATCATCCATCTGGCACAGATGTACGGCGTCGGGGATGAGACAGCGGATGTACTCCTCGGGCTGACCGAGGAATCTCAGGCAAAGGGGTGGTGGCATGCCTATGGCGACGCCATACCGAAACACTTCGATCTCTACGTCGGACTGGAGGACGCCGCCAAACGGTTCAGCTCCTACCACACGACTCTGATTCCCGGCTTGTTGCAGACCCCCGAGTACCGACGGGAACTGCACTGGACCGAGTTTCCCGGCATGCCATCCGATGAGGTCGAGCGCCGGATCGAACTCCACCGCAGACGGCAGGAACGACTCCACAGCAAGGCCAAGCCGCTCGAGATGCGTGTCCTGCTCGATGAGTCCGTCTTGCGTCGCGTCCAGGGCTCGCCGGAGGTGATGTCCGCGCAGCTCACACACTTGGTCGAAGCGAGTCGACTTCCGAACGTCTCGGTGCGTGTGGTTCCCCTCTCGGCTGGAAGGCATAAGGGGGTATTCACCGGTTCGTTCGTTCTTCTCGAATTTCCTCGGCATCCAACGGCGAAGCTGACCGAACCTCCCGTCGTTTACATCCAGGGCTTCACGGGTGCGCTCTACCTGGAGAAGACTGACGAGGTCGACGAGTATCGGGACGCCTATGCTGGCATTCAGCGTGTGGCACTGGATGAGGACGCGAGCCGCGGACTGATTCAGCAGATTGCAGAGGAGTTGGCTCGGTGAATGTCGATCTGTCGGGGGCGCGGTGGTTCAAGAGCAGCCACAGTTCGGCTAGCCAGGAGTGCGTAGAGGTCGCGTTCCTCGATAAGGGAATGGTCGGTGTTCGCGACTCGAAGAACACGGCTGGCCCTGCGCTGGTCTTCACCCCCGGCGAGTGGGAAGCGTTCACCACTGGCGTAGTCGACGGCGAATTCAACCGCTCGTAGTTCCGCTGAGCGACAGCCCCGCCCGTCTTCGAGGATGGCGGGGCTTGTGCGTATAGGGGTACCCACACCAAGCGTCCTGCCCACAATCCCGTTTGAGTCGCACAGCAGAGCGTGATCGTTGAGCGGGTCGGCTCTGCCTGCGGAAGTGCGCACGAATTGGGCTGTGTCAGTCCAGAATCGACGGATGACTGAGCTCGCGTTGACGGCGGATCGGCGGGACGAACTGGCGGCGTTGCTTGGTGATGACGAGCGGCTTCGCGGCGAGTACCCGAAGATAGCGGAGTACTTGGATACCGCGCCCATGCTGTCGGGGACGGGGAATGCTCGGGCCGATGCGGCGTTCGATTTGCGGTTCGTGCATTACCTGACCGGTGGCAGGTCGGTCAGCGCGAATCCGTATTGGGAGATCGTCGCGCCGTCGGTGTCCGAGTACCAAGGCCGTCGCGTGGTGGACGGTGGTCGAGCGAAGGGCAGTGCGCGTCTGGGGTTCGCCCAGACAATCTTGCAGGCCGCCTACGCATACGCCATCCCGTCTCCGGAGACGGTTGCGTGGGTGGCTCAGTTCTGCGATGGCCGCAAGGTAGTCGAACTGGGCGCCGGGCGCGGGTATTGGGCGGCCCAGCTGACCGAGGCGAGAGTGGGCGTCGACGCGTACGACTCCGAACCGCCGGACAAGACGGAGAACGCGTCGTTTCTCGGTGCGGCCGGTCAGTCGGACGTATGGCATCGGGTCGGAAATCTCGATGAGTTCGCGGCACGTCCGAGCGGCGGCTCGGATGATGTGCTGTTCCTCTGCTGGCCTCCGGGCTGGGGCAACACGATGGCGTCCGACGCGCTCGCCGCGTTCGAGGCCGACGGTGGCGAACGGCTGGTGTACATCGGAGAGCCGAAAGGCGGAAAGACCGCTGATGACGCGTTCTTCGATCGGCTCGCTTCACGCTGGGAGTTGAAATCCGACGATACGCAGTTCGTTTCGTGGTGGAATCTGGTCGACCGAGCGCAGGGTTGGGTTCGTCGCTGATGTCCGCCTGACCTGACCGTCGGTGGCGCATGCATCTGGCGTTCAGGCGGTATCCGAATCAGATCGGCGTGGTCACTCGCCAACGTGAAGCGCGACCGGCCACAGATTTCCGAAACCTGCTCTACTCCACCCTCCCCGGCGAATAGTGGCGCCGGCCCCTGGCCTTCGCGAGCCGACGGCCCGGACTAATTGCTCGTCGCGGCGCGGTTGGCCAGGAAGGTTTCGACCAGACGGTTGACTTCGTCGGGGACTTCCGCGGCCGTGAGGTGTGCGGCCCCGTCGATGACCACGAGCTCCGAGCCCGGGATGGCGTCCGCCATGGCCTGGAGTTCGGGCAGGGGGAAGGTGCGGTCCTCGCGACCTCCGACGATCAGCGTGGGGCAGGTAATCGAGGCGAAGAGGTCTCGTTGGTCCGGGCGATCGATCACCACGGAGTGCACGGCATTGATGATCGATACCGGATCATTGCCACGAGCGATGTCGACGACCTTTCGGACGACCTGCGGGCGCGTGCTTACGGTCGTCGGACCGAGAAACGCGCGAACCACCGATTTGGTGAGTGGCGGGCGAATCCCGCCGAGAATCCGGATCACCATCAATAGCATCCGGTACTGCATCTGCTGAACGGTAGGAGCCGACGATGCCGTGCCGTTCATCAGCACGGCGGTTTCGACGCGCTCAGGGAATGTGGCTGCGAGGGTGCCGCCGATCATGGCGCCCCACGAGTTCCCGATGAAATGCGTTCGCCGTATCTCGAGCTGATCGAGGATGTCGACCACGCAGCCCGCGCACTCCTCGAAGGTGAAGCGCTGTTCGAGACGACTGGACCTCCCGTGGCCGGGCGGATCCACCGCGATGGTCAGGTGATTCCGCGCGAAGTAATCGACCTGGGCGTCCCAGAGGGCAGCGTCCATCAGAAGGCTCGGCCACATCACGATCGGATCGCCGCTGCCGGTTATGACGGCATGCACCAGCCCCAGCCGAGTCGATACGTGAGTATGCGTGCGCTTCATCTGTGCCTCCGTGCGGGTGGTTCCGAGCCTGCGCAGCCGCGTCGTACGTTCGTGCCCGTGCCGAACGGGCCCCGCCGACGGCTGAGCAACGCACCGGTGCGATGGGCTGTGAGCTGTACGATCGGCTAACGCTAAGCCGCGGACCGATGCGCGCTCGACCTGAAATGTGCACGGGTCTGACGGAAACGCGCATGTCGGTCGGGAGGTTGCTCGTGTCGGTCGCCAAGCCATACCTGGTGGAACGGGTCGATACCGGCATGGTCGCGCCCGGTGATTCGGCCGACCTCTGGGCTGAGCATGTCTGTCGTAACCAGGGCACGTTGCAGTTCCGTTTCGCCAGCCGGTCGGCGTTCCGTGGAACTACGGCCGTGCAGCGATACGCGGGCTATCAGCTGATCGATTTCTGGTCGGACAGTGTCGTCTACGCCAGGACGCGCGCGGATATCCGCCAGGACCACGACGATAGTCTGCGCGTGATGATCCCGATGTCCGGCGCGTTGCGCGTACGACAGGACGACACCACCGCCCAGGTGCTTCCGGGGCACGGCGCGGTGGTCACCAAGACGCGTCCCGTGGATTTCGGTCAACCCCAGGCTGCCCGCGGGTGGGTGATGAATGTCCCCGCGGGCACTCTGCCGCTCGAGCTCGGCGCGGGACCTGCGCTGGTCGACTTGCGAAAGGGCCTGGGCTCGGTCGTCGTCGGCATGATCACCGAACTCGGTGAGCAACGTGATGCCCTCGACGGGCCCGAGTTCGCCTCGGCCTGTGACACGATCGTCGATCTGCTCCGCCTCTGCTTGCGCCACCGAAACGAGATGCCGACCGTGCTGGCCACGGTGGACACCGCGGTTCGTGACCACGTCCGCCGGCACGCCGACGACCCGAACCTGACACCGGCCGCGATCGCGCGAAGCCTCGGCTGGTCACTGCGGCAGATCCAACTGGCCTTGCACCACACCGGCACCACACCGAGCGAACTGATCCGCGGCGAGCGGCTCGACCGCGCGCACCGCGGCCTCCGCGAAGCCCGATCCACCCGCACCGTCGCCGACATCGCCTACGCCAGCGGTTTCCGCTCCCTCAGCGCCTTCGGCTCCGCCTTCAAGGCGCGGTTCGGGGTCACTCCGCAGGAAGTGCGACCGCGCTGACGTCGTCGACGCTCGGTGATCTTCGAGAGGCTACGTTGCGGGGGTATCTGCGAGAGATGAGTTCTTCGAACTCGTCGCGCGCTGGGAGCTGAAATCCGAAGATGCGCAGTTCGTTTCGTGGTGGAACCTGGCTGTTCATGCCAGCTGACGGGCACACGGCCGCCAAGGTTGATGGGCACTCATGTCGACAAATACGAGTGCGCCCGAGGGGATTCGTACCCACCACCCGGGGGCGAAGCCCTCCGGCCAGACAGGGGGTCCGGGGGCGAAGCCCTCCGGGGTGGGGGTGTGGGGGTTCCACCCCCACAAAACATGACGAAATGAGCAATGGCTCACGCTCGTCGTGAGCATGAGCCTTCCGCGAATGAAGTGCGCCCGAAGGGATTCGAACCCCTAACCTTCTGATCCGTAGTCAGATGCTCTATCCGTTGAGCTACGGGCGCATGCCTGTGTTCAGTTGTATAGCCCCGGCGAACCGGGGTGTGGCGGAGGCGAGAGGATTTGAACCTCCGGTCCCCGTGAAGGGACAACTCATTAGCAGTGAGTCCCATTCGGCCGCTCTGGCACGCCTCCTGGAGCCTTCTCTTCGAGGGCACCGGTCCTTTCGAACCGCCGAACAGGAAGGTTACAGTAGCCGACGTCCAGATCGCAAAACGCCAGGTAATCACCGAAGATTGCTGTCGAACCAGTCGAAAATCCGGGTCTGGGAATCGACCAGATCGAAGTCTTCGTCGCCGCCGGGTCGGTCGGCGCGGTGGTGCAGGCCCGGATAGGTCACCACGAGGCTGGCGACCGCGGCGCGGGCGGTGGCGTCCCGGAGTTGATCCACGTGGGTGGGCGGGGTGTCCGGGTCGTCGGCGCCGAAGAGCCCGAGCCACGGCGCCTGCAGATTGGGAGCCGCGCGGATGAGGGCATCGGCCTCGTCGGTGAGTGGTTCGACGATGCCGGATGCGGCGACGCTGACCGCGGCGCCGACGGGGCGATTGGTCGCCACCAGGAAGGCCGCGGTGCCCGCGTGGTCGAAGCCGAGCACGCCGATGCAGTCCGGAAAGACGCCGCGGCGGGTGAGCCAGTCGAAGCAGGCGTCGAAATCGTCGAAGAGCTCGTCGCCGAAAACCTCCTGCGCCGGCTCGCCGTCGATGCGATGGAACAGATTGGGCGCGACCACCGTCCAGCCCTCGGTCGCCAGGGCCTTCATGAGTTCCAGCAATGCCCCGGTGAACTCCCGGGCCTCGTGCAGCACCACGATGCCGCCGCGCGCATTGCCCTCCGGCTCGGCCACCGTGATGGGCACCTGGGCGCTGGCGGTTCGAAGCCGATCGTTGGTCGATGGTTGTGGGTCCGAACCGGAAATGATGTCGTCGCGACTACGTAGCGGCGCAATATCGTCGTAAATGCCCGACATGAAACAAGGGTAGGTGGATCTGCTGATCTTCGCGAGAAATTGCACGTGAGCGGCCCTGGCACCCAGATTTTCCGGTACCCGGCATATGGTTGAACGGTGACAGCGCACATCCGGCCGGACCTCGATTCGATCCCGGCGTACGTCCCCGGCCGCAACCATCCGGGCGCGGTCAAGCTCGCCAGCAATGAGACCACCTTCGGTCCGCTCCCATCCGCCGCGAAGGCCATTGCCGAGGCCGCGGAAATGGCGAACCGCTACCCGGATAATCAGGTCACGGAGTTGCGCGCGGCCATTGCGGACTTCCTCGGCGTCTCCTCGGCGAACGTCGCGGTCGGCTGCGGCAGCGTCGCGCTGTGTCAGGAACTGGTGCAGATCACCTGTGACGCGCCGACCGACGAGGTGCTGTTCGCCTGGCGCTCCTTCGAGGCGTATCCGATCGTCACCCAGGTCGGCAACGCGACCGCCGTGCAGGTGCCACTCACCCCGGAGCATGTGCACGATCTGGATGCGATGGCCGCCGCAGTCACCGATCGCACCAAGCTGATCTTCGTCTGCAATCCGAACAACCCGACCGGCACCGCGGTGGTCGAGGCGGATTTGGTCCGCTTCCTGGACGCGATCCCGGAGCATGTGCTGATCGTGCTCGACGAGGCCTATTTCGAATACATGCGGCTCACCCCCGAGCAGCGTCCGAACGGGGTCGAGCTGGGGCGCAATCGGCCCAATGTCGTTGTGCTGCGGACCTTCTCCAAGGCGTACGGTCTGGCGGGGCTGCGCGCGGGTTATGCGGTCGGCGATCCGGCGGTGATCACCGCACTGATGAAGGTGCACATCCCGTTCAGCGTCAACCGGGTCGCGCAGGCGGCCGCGATCGCCTCGCTGGAGGCGCGGCACGAGCTACTCGACCGCACCGACAATCTCGTGGTCGAACGCAATCGGGTGCGCGACGCACTGCTCGCCGCGGGCTACGAGGTGCCGCCGAGCGAGTCGAACTTCCTGTGGCTGCCGCTGGGCGAGCGCAGCGCCCAATACGGTGAGGTGAGTGCCGAGGCGGGGGTGCTGCTGCGGCCGTACGGTACCGACGGTGTGCGGGTGACCACCGGTGATTCGCACGAGAACGAGCAGTTCCTGCGGTTCGCGACCGATCCGGATGTGCTGGCGCGCTTCGGGATCGGCTAAACGCCCAACGCCCGCGAGATCGTCGGCCAGGACAGACCCAACTCGTCGGCCCAGTACGGCCACGAATGCGTCCCGGTCGCCCGGAAGTTCGCGGTCACCGGAATCCCGAGCGCGGTGAGTCGATCGGCCAGCCTGCGGGTGCACATATTGGTCGCGGCCTCCAGCGGACCGCCGAATCCGATGGTGCTGACCAGATCCGGGTTGTTCGGGGTGTCGTATTTACCGGGCAGTCCGCTGCCGACCGACAGGTAGATCGCCTTGCCGCGCAACGCTTCCGCGTGCAGCAGCACGTCGTGGTCGAGCCAGGCGGAATCGTGCTGATCGCCGAACATATTGTCGGGTCCACCACGGTAGGTCGCGACCACCGCGCGGGCCTGCGCCTGTCCGAGATCGGTGCCCATGGAGAAGCATCCGCTGTGCGCGGCCACCGCCGTGTACAGCTTCGGCTGCCGGAAGGCCAGCATCATCGCGGCCTCGGCGCCCATCGAGACGCCCATGACGGCATTGCGTCCGTTGCCGTTGAATTTCGCATCGATCAGCGGCGGCAGTTCCTTCGTCAGGAAGGTCTCCCACATATTGGTGCCGAGCACCGGGTCCGGGCGCTGCCAGTCGGTGTAGAAGCTGGCCGGTCCGCCGACCGTCAGCACCACGTTCACGTCTTTGTCTTCGAAGAATTTGTCCGCGTGCCCGAGTTCGGTCCAGTTGTTGCTCTCCGCCTCGGCACTGCGCCCGTCGAGCATGTAGACGGTCGGCCGCGGATGGTTCTGCTCACGCGGCAGCAACACCTGCACCTCGACGGCACGACTCATCGCGGGTGAATTCACCCACACCCGCAGCCACCGGTCGTTGACGGGCACGATCCGATCGATCGAAGCCTGCCTCACGCCGGGGACGGTCGGCTCCGCGGGGGAGGGACCATCCGCCGAGCCGGTGTTCGGGCGGGGCTGATCGCCGGGCGCTGCTAGCACCGGGGGTGGACCGAACACCGCCGCACCGGCAATCAGTGCGACGCTGACTATGGCGCTGGAGACCCAACGCCGCACCTCGCGCCGAGACAGCATGGCGCCCATCCTGCCAGAAATGCGAAAGTAGGCGCGCAAGCCATAAACATGCCGGTCGGTATGCGGCACGGGGCATTCGGCTCGGCTACTTCGTGGCAAGGTCACCCTGCCAGCGTCGTTCGACTCCGGCGAAGCGCCATATCGCTGCCGCCGCCACCCAGGTCGCCACGAACAGACCCGCCACGATGTAGCCGAGATCGCCCAGATCCAGCTTTCCGATCCACGCGACTATCCCGGATTCGACCTCGAGCCGGTCGGCGCAGATCGACACGATCTCCTGTCCACCGATCAGCAGTGCCACCACCACCGACAGTCCAGTAATCACCAGGTTGTAGTAGATCTTGCGGACTGGTTCGGCGAAGGCCCAGTCGTAGGCGTAGCTCATGAATGAGCCGTCGAGCGAATCGAACAGCGCCATACCCGCCGAAAACAGCACGGGCAGAACAAGAATCGAATACCAGGGCAGTCCGGTCGCGGCCGCGCCGCCCGCGATCACCAGCAGGCCGACCTCGGTCACGGTGTCGAAGCCGAGTCCGAACAACAGCCCGACCGGAAACATCTGCCACGGCTTCTCGACCAGCCGCACGACCGGCGCGAGCACCCGGTTCAACAGGCCCCGGCTGTCCAACTCGCGCTCGAGCTGCGCCTCGTCGAAGTCGCCCTGCCGCATCCGTCGGAAGACGCGCCAAATGCCGAGTAGCGAGGCCAGATTCAGCAGACCGATGACGATCAGGAAGGTACCCGAGATGCTGGTTCCCCACAGCCCGGTCCACCGCTGCAGCCCCGAATCCTGGTTCTCCAGATTCGCCGCGAGCGCCCGCACCCCGAACGCCAGCAGCGCGACCAGGATGAACACCACGCTGGAATGGCCGAGTGCGAACCAGAAACCGACCGTCTGCACCCTGTGCTTGCCGTTCTCCGCCACCAACTTTCGAGTGGTGTTATCGATCGCGGCGATGTGGTCGGCATCGAAGGCGTGTCGCATGCCGAGGGTGTAGGCGGTGACGCCGAGACCGACTCCGAAGACCGCGCCCTGCACCACGTGATGCCCCGGCACCACGAACAACAGCAGAGTGCCCCAGCCGATGACATGCAGCGCCAGAACGGTCACCGCCATACCGATAACGCTGCGCACGAGCCAATCCTCACTGCTGGACGAACCGTTCGAACAACGGTACTGCGCACGCAACGTACAGGTCGGTCGGGTTCGGGCGGATCGGCAAACAGTTGCCCGTGCCCAGCAGATTCCGAACAGGCATTACGTCGAATTGGGGCACACGGCCAGCACACCGGTCTTAGGCTGCGGTGCGGGCGTTTTCAGGCGTCGATTGGGACGAGCATGATCGTGGACAGCAAACGGCAGCAGCCAGGTCATGATGCTGTGCGCGTGCTCGGCAACTCGACAGCCTGCACGGCTCCGCTTCCGAAAGCTTCTGCCGTATCCAGGTTCCCCGCAACGCGGAGGCTACCGCGCGGACCTCCGGCGTAGCCCGGTGTCAGCTGCGCTCCGCGCGCGAAATTCTCTGCTCGATCAATGCCTGTCTGTTCAGACGCAGTACCTGATGCCCGACCGGAGAAAACCGTGAATCAAGCGTTACCTGTCATGCCGCTCGAAAGCTCTGCTGACACAAAACCTTTCGGACTCGATCTGAAAAGGCGGATGCGGGAGTGTGATGAGTTCTTCCGATTGCCCGAACTCGCGCATCTATCCGCGAACCGCCGCCGCACCGCATTGGAACAACTCCAGCAAACTGGCAGCTACGTGCAGACCGCCGAGGAGATCCTGATCGGCGCCAAGCTCGCGTGGCGCAACCACGCCCGCTGCGTCGGGCGAAAGCACTGGCGATCACTGAAATTGCTCGACGCACGGCGGGTGCGCTCGGCCCGCGACCTGGCCGAGGTCTGCTGGCAGCACCTGCATATGGCGACCAACGGCGGCGCCATCCAATCGATGATCACCGTCGGACCGCCGCGCCAGGCCGACGGTCGCGAATTCCGCATCGTCAGCCCACAACTCATCCGCTACGCCGGTTATCGCAACGGCGACGGCACCGTCACCGGCGACCCGGCCAATATCGCGATCACCGAATTCGCCATGAAGCTCGGCTGGCGCGGCGCGGGCACGCCCTTCGACATCCTGCCGGTGCTCATCAGCACACCGGACGAGCCGATCCGCTGGTTCGACATCCCGCCCGAACTGGCCCGCGAGGTCGAACTCGAACATCCCGAATTCGACTGGTTCGCCGGACTCGGCCTGAAATGGCATGCGCTGCCCGCGGTTTCGAATATGAACCTGGAGGTCGGCGGCATCACCTACCCGTTCGCACCGTTCAACGGGTGGTATATGGGAGCCGAAATCGGTGCGCGCAATCTGAGCGACACCACCCGGTACAACATGTTGCCGCTCATCGCCGAAATGATGTGCCTGGACACCAGACATGAACGTTCGCTGTGGCGCGACAAGGCGCTGGTCGAATTGAATCGCGCGGTGCTGCACAGCTTTCGAAAGGCGGGGGTGTATATCGTCGACCATCACACGGTCGCCAAACAGTTCTGTGACCACGTCAATCGGGAGCAGGCCGCGGGTCGCAAATGCCCGACCGACTGGAGCTGGATCAATCCGCCGATTTCCTCGGGCGTGACCCCGACCTTCCACCGCTACTACGACGAACCCGAGCCGGAGCTGCGCCCGAATTTCGTGCGGCGGGACTTCGGCGGGGAAGGTGAAATCTGATCTTCGTTCGGCAGCGGTAGTGCGGTTGATGGACAAGAATGGGGCCATGGCACGGCGTTCCATGGGCTCGAAATGGGAAGAATTCGGCGCGCATCTCGAAGCTGCGCCGGGACAGCTGCCGGTCGAGGCGCGGCGGTCGATTCGGGCGCGGGCCTCGGGTGAAGAAGGTGCGGCCGGGGTCCCCGAGGACCTCGCCGATTTCGTCGAGCTGGTCGCCGAACGTTCGTATCGGCTCACCGAGAAGAACATCACGACGCTGGCCGAGGCGGGACGCAGCGACGACGAGATCTTCGAGGCGGCCGTCATCGCGGCCTACGGCGCCGCCGACCGACGGTTGCGCGCCGCCCGCCGCTCCTGGGAGGGGCGCTGAAAATGTGGCTCGACGCAGTCGAATCCGGCCAAGAACTCCCGGCCCGAATCATGTTCGCGACCATGCAGCGGTTGGGACGCACCGAGGTTCCCGCGGTCATGAAGGTCATCTGCTACCGGCACCGCTATTTCGGCACCCCGCTTTCGGACCTCATGCAGGACGCTATGCGCGGACCGTCCTTCTGGACTGTCGCCGAACGCGAAATCTTCGCAACCAGGGCCTCCCAGTCCAATGAATGCCCCTTCTGCGACTCCGCCCACCGGGGCATCGCGGGCGCATATATTGCTGCGAATCTGGTCGATGCGGCCCTGGCCGACGGCGACAACTCGCCGCTGCGCTCCGAAGCTCGCGCCATGCTCGAATTCGTCGGCAAAATGGTTCGAGATCCCGATGGCCTCACTCCCGGCGACGCCGACAAAGTCCGTGAGGCCGGCGTCACCGCCGAGGCTTTCGACGAAGCCGTCTGGGTAGCAACTCTTTTCAATGTCATCAACCGAGTAATGAACACCGTGGGCGCCGAGGCGCTCGAAGCCGGCGAAGCCCGAATCGGCGCCCGTTTCATCAAAGCCTTCGGCTACCGAACCCCACCTCCCGTCCGCTACCTTTCCCGCGGCGCTTGAAATCCGCTGCTCGCGCGGGTGTTCTCGGGATGCGGCGGAGTCGGCTCGCTCGCTGACCGTCGCTGCGTGCTCGATGTGGGTGGCCGCGAGTTCGCCGCGCCGAATGGAACAACCCGGCCCATATCGAGTGACGATTTCCGCAACGCGGGCCGCCGCTGTGGTGCTCTGCGGCGATCGCGGAATCCGGTAGTGACTGCGGCACGATCCGCCGGTCACCGCGTCGACGGGCATTTCGGGAGTCGTCTGGGATCGTGACAAAAGTCTGACGGCGTGGCCGGGTTGCGATGAATTTTGCGGACTTGGCAGCAGAATCGGGGCATGACCTCGATAAACGATGGAGTGGGTTGCGGACGGGTCGGGCACGAGGACTCGGGGTGGTGGTGAAATGCGGGTGTTGCTGACCGGGGCGGCGGGTTTTATCGGGACGCGGGTGCATCGGGAGTTGGTCGGTGCGGGGCATGAGGTAGTGGCGGTCGATGTGATGTTGCCTGCGGCGCACGGGGTTGGCGCGGTTGTTCCAGAGAACGTGCGGTTGGTTGATGTGCGGGATGCGGATGCGCTGGATCCGGTGTTGCGGGGGATCGATGTGGTTTGTCATCAGGCGGCGGTGGTCGGGGCGGGGGTGAGTGCGCAGGATGCGCCTGCTTATGCCAGTCATAACGACTTGGGGACCGCGGTTTTGTTGGCGGCGATGGACCGGGCCGGGTGTCGGCGGTTGGTGCTGGCTTCATCGATGGTGGTCTATGGGGAGGGGCGGTATCGCGGGGCTCGGGTCGTCGAGGTCGGGGTGCGCAGGCGCGGGGATCTCGAGAACGGGATGTTCGAGCATCGGGATCCGGATTCGGATGAGGCTTTGAGTTGGGAGGCGGTGCCGGAGAATGCTCCGCTGCGGCCGCGGAGTCTGTATGCGGCGGCGAAAGTGGCGCAGGAGCATTACGCGTCAGCGTGGGCGGCGGTAACCGAATCGGGGGTCACCGCATTGCGCTATCACAATGTCTATGGCCCCGATATGCCAAGGGATACGCCATATTCCGGAGTTGCCGCGATCTTCCGATCCGCGCTGGAGGCCGGCGAGCCGCCGCAGGTTTTCGAAGACGGCAGGCAGGCGCGGGATTTCGTGCATGTCAGTGACATCGCTGCGGCGAATCTCGCGGCGGTCGAATATGCACATACCGGTTTTGTTCCGCTCAATATCGCCTCGGGACGTCCGATCACCATCGGCGCGGTAGCCACCACGTTGGCCGCGGCGCGCAGTGGCCCCGAACCGGTGATCACCGGACGCTATCGCCCCGGCGACGTGCGGCATATCGTCGCGAGCCCCGAACAGGCGCAACGCGTTCTGGGATTCACCGCGCAGGTGGATCCGCACGACGGCCTCGCCGAATTCGCCTTCGCACCACTGCGGGCGGTTGCGGGGGCCGGTGCGCCGGTCGCCTAGCTCAGTTTTCGTTGAGAGGTAGCCGAACTTCGAAGCGGCAGCCCTGCTCTCGGTTCTCGGCGCTGATATCGCCGTGGTGGGCTTCGACCAGACCCGCGGCGATCGCGAGCCCCATTCCGCTGCCGGAGGACACGCCGTCGGAGGCGACGGGGGAGCGTGCGGCGGTGCCGCGGTAGGCGACCTCGAATATTCGTGGCAGATCCGCCTCGGAGATGCCGGGGCCGGTGTCGTCGACGCGCGCCCAAGCCTGGCCGTTGGAGGTGCCGGCGGATATCGCTACCTGGCCGCCGGGTGGGGTGTGCGCGATCGCGTTGGAGACCAGGTTGGTAAGTACGCGGCCGAGGGCTCGATCGCTCGCCGCGACAACGATTTCGGAGTCGGGCTGTTCCGCGCGCAGGAGGACTTCGGCGCGTTCGGCATTCGGTCGGTTGGCGGCCAGCACCTCATCGATCAACTCGCGCAGATCGACCGGCTCCAGTTCCAAACGCAGCGCGCCCGCGTTGATCTTCGACATTTCGAACAGATCGTCCACCATGACCGACAGCCGATCCGTCTCGCGCACGATCTGTTCCGCGTAACGCGCCACATCGGCGGTGCCGGTGAGTACGCCGTCGGAAAGTCCCTCGGCCATCGCACGGATACCGGCCAGCGGGGTCCGCAGGTCGTGGCTCACCCAGGCGACCAGTTCGCGGCGCGAGCGTTCCGCCATCCGCTCCTGCTCACGGATCTGCTTCTCCCAGACGGTCTTTCGGGCCTGCTCTCGCCCGAGCAGCAAGGCCGCGGGCACCGTGACCGCCGCGACGACGGCGAGCACTACCGCCGTGCGCTCGAGTTCATCGGTGAACATCAACCCGCTGACCCCGATAATGCCCGCGAGCGTGGACAGCGTCGGGATCAGCACCAGCACGGCCATGCTCGCGGTCATGGAGCGATTGCTGGTGGCGCGCAGAATAGCCGCGCCGATGGCGACGATCGGAAGGGAACAGGCCAGCACGTAGCCGATCAATTGCAGGGTGTTCTCAGGCACTGGATTCTCCATTCCGGCTCCAGATGTACCCGCGGCCCCACACCGTCTCGATCCGGTGCCGGTCACCGAGTTTCGCCCGAAGCCGCTTGATGTGCACGGTGACCGTGGACAGGTCGCCGAAATCCCAGCCCCACACCTTGGCCAGTAGTTCCTCCCGGCTGAACACCTGGTGCGGGTGGCGCAGCAGGAAGACGAGCAGATCGTATTCGCGCGCGGTCAGGTCCACCGGCCTGCCGTCCACCAGCACCGACTGCGAATCCGGCCGCACCTCGACCGCACCGTCGCGCAGCACGTCCGTGCTCGGCTGCCGCGTCGCCTGCGACCGCCGCAGCACCGAGGCGACCCGCAATGCGAGCTCGCGGGCGCTGAACGGTTTGGTGACGTAGTCGTCGGCACCCGCCTCCAGGCCGAGTACCCGATCGTCTTCATCGCCGAGTGCGGTGAGCAGGATGATCGGGGTGTCCGGGCGTGGGCCGGAACGCACCGCGCGGCAGATTTCGATGCCGTCGGGGGCGGGCATCATCACGTCGAGGACGGCCAGTTCGACGGGGTCGCCGGTGGGTTCGGTGAGTTGTGCCATGGTCGAGGCGCCGTCCGAGGTCTCCACGACGGTCAGTCCGTCGCGTTCGAGATAGCGCCGCACCACATCACGGACCAGCGGGTCGTCGTCGGCGATCAGAATGCACATGGATTACCAATTCGTCAGGATCGTGTGGGCCAGTACGAGCGTGCCGAGCGCCTGCAGGAATAGCCAGACTCGGACGGTGGACCGCGGCAGAAACGCGGTCGCGGCGAGCAGCCAGACGTCGAACGGCAGCCAGATGCGCTCGGTCTCCGCCTTGCTCAGGCCACTGAGGTCTGCCACCAATATCGCGCACAATCCCGCCGCTACCAAGAGCGCGGTCGCATCGAATGGTCTGCGCAGCGCGCGTGGTAAACCGGCGGCGGTGGCCAGGCCGACCGCACAGACGGTGGCGGCGAGATTGGCCCAGATCCAGTACGCGTTCGGACGTTCGGCGGCGATGCCCTGGTAGTACCGCTCGACCACCAGGTGATAGCCGTCCAGCCACCAGAAACCGGACAGCGTGAAAGCAGCGACGACGATCAGCGCGCCGAGTACAGCAGGTAGCAGCGGCCGGACGGTTCGGCTCGCGACCAGGACCGCGACCGCGGGTAGCGCCATAACCACGAGGCCGTAGCTGAGGTAGATGCCGAGCGCGAAAAGCACACCGGAAGCGACCGCGACCCACGGCCGCCGGATCGCGATCGCCAGCAGCGCCACCGCCCATGCCGTGACACCCGCGAACATGGCATCCGCCGAAACCGCTATCCATATCGCGGCGGGCGCTATCGTCGAGAACGGCAATGCCTTTCGCGCTCGATACTCGGCACCGAGCGCGCGCAGCGTGACCGCGACCGCGACGATCGCACTGGACCCGATCAGCAGACACGCCAGCCCCGCCCAACCGCCGCCGCGCAGGCCGATGCGATCGAGCAGGACGAAGAACAGCAGCGCGCCGGGTGGATGCCCGGAGACGTGGGTCGTCCAGGAGTCCGGTTGGAAATCCAGGATGCGGCCGGAGAATCCGCGCAATGTGGCCGGGATATCGCGGACGCCGGGGACCTCGTGCAGATATTCGTGGCCGTCGGCGAGTCGTCCGGCGAATCCGCGCTGCCAGCCGTCGATCATGGCCAATGCGAATGCCCAGGCCAGAGCAGTGACCCAAGACACCGCAAGTAGTCGTCGCCAGGGCAGCGACTCGGCCATCGCAGGACCGAATCCGATGACCAGTACCGCGATCGCGATGGCCGGTACCGAACCCCAGCCGACATGCGACAACCAGTTGCCGAAAATGGGGGCCGACCCCGCGTAGAGCTTGCTCCGCCAGTGTTCGCTGGCAATTCGCGGGACCAGGAATGCCGTCAGGGTGAGCGCGGCGGCAATGCCTGCTCCCAGATATTCGCCACGTATCCGGCCGCGTGGCCGTGCTGCGGCCTCCGTCACGTCATGCACGACCATCACGATAAAGCCGCAGTGCCGGGAAAACCCGTGCTAGAGCGGTTCTGAATGCGGATGTCACTGTTTCGTCACCAGTTTTGCGGCCTCGATTCGGCCGGGCTGGCCTAGCGTCGAGCAGGTGACCGAGACCCTCCACAACCCGGGCGGCGTGACCGTTGTCATTCCGTGCCGAGACGAAGCTGAGGCGTTGCCAGGTGTGCTCGCGGCCATCCCGGCCGGGTTCCATGCGCTGGTCGTGGACAATGGCTCGACCGATGCGACGGCCGAGGTGGCCCGCCGGTGCGGCGCCGCCGTGGTATCCGAGGCGAGCCCCGGCTACGGGGCTGCCGTGCAGGCCGGGATTGCCTCGGCCAGAACAGATTTGGTCGCTTTTCTCGACGGTGACGGATCGATGGATCCGAGGGAGTTGCCGCCGCTGGTCGAACTGGTGCGTGCGGGTGCCGATTTGGCGGTCGGACGGCGTAAGCCGGTGCGCCGGGGCGTGTGGCCGTGGCATGCGCGGCTCGGCAATCTGGTCGTCGCCGGGCGGCTGCGTCGCCGATACGGGCTGCCCGTGCACGATATCGGTGCCATGCGGGTGGCCCGCCGTGCCGCTTTGCTTTCCCTCGGACCGCTGCACACCCGCTCCGGCTATCCGCTGCAACTGCTCATCGGTGCGGCGGGGGCGGGGTGGCGCGTCGTCGAGCGCGATATCGCGTACCGGCCCCGGGCAGGCGGTGTTTCGAAGGTATCCGGATCGTGGCGCGGCACCCTGCGCGCCACTCGCGACTTCTTGGCGGTGCTGCGATGAATTACTTTCAACCGTCGCCCGTGGCCGCGACGCTGCTGGTGCTGGCAAAGGCCCCGATTGCTGGGCTCGCTAAAACCCGTCTGACGCCGCCGCTTTCGCCGCGTGATGCGGCTCGAGTCGCCGCGGCATCGCTGCTGGATACCTTGGAGTCGATGTCGCGGAGTCCGGTCGCGCACCACGTCGTCGCGTTCACCGGGGAGCTCGCGGATGCGGAGTGTGCGGATGAAGTGGCCAGGGCGCTAGCTGATTTCGAGGTCATCCCGCAGCGCGGGGCATCTTTCGGCGAGCGCCTGGCCAATGCGCACGCCGATGCTGCGCGATACGGGCTACCGGTTTTGCAGATCGGCATGGATACTCCACAGATCGGCCCGGAGGTCCTGACCTGGGCCGCCCGCGAGCTCGTATTGCGCGGAGACGCACTGCTCGGGCCCGCCGACGACGGCGGCTGGTGGGCGCTCGGGCTGCCGACACCACAGTCTGCGCGCACACTCGTCGACGTTCCCATGTCGACCGATCGAACCGGCGAAGACACCCGAGAAGCCATGCAGCACTGTGGACTTCGTCTGCGCTCGCTGCCGCGCTACAACGATGTCGACACCTTCGCCGACGCACTCGAGGTGGCGCGCGAAGCCGACGGGCGGTTCGCGCGGTTGATCCACCAGCTGCACCATGCCCTGCTGGCACACCGATGAGCGGTATCGATATCTTCGATCTCGCGCTGGCGGGTGAGGACTGCTGGGTGCGTGATGCAGACGGACGGCGTCACCCCCTGCGCACCCGGCGCTGGCTGGGTTTCGACGATGTCGACCGTCAGGCCGATGCGGCGTTGACCTGCTGTTGCGACGGTCCAACACTGGATCTGGGATGTGGTCCGGGACGGCTGGTTGCGGCACTGCTGCGACGCGGGATCATCGCATTGGGTGTCGATATCTCGCCGATGGCCGTGGCTACCACCAGATTTCGCGGAGCGCCCGCATTGCAGCGGGACCTGTTCGGCCCGCTACCCGGCTCCGGTCGTTGGTCCTACGCGATTCTTGCGGACGGCAATATCGGGATCGGTGGCGATCCGGTCCGCTTGCTGACCCGCGCGGGTGAACTCCTGGCTCGCAATGGCATCGTGGTGGTCGAATTCGCTCGTCCCGGTGCCGGTGTGGTGTCGAACCCGATTCGGCTGGAGACGAGAGACCGGGTGGGGGAATGGTTTCCGTGGGCGCGGGTGGGGATAGATCGCGCCGACGAGTTGGCCGCGGCGGCTGGGTTCCGCGTGGTGGCGGCGGTGGAGGTGTCCGGTCGGCATATCGCCTGGTTGCGATGGGGCAGGCCCGCTTCGAATAGGCGGTGGGCGTTGTGATGAAGCGCGGCAGCTGGATGGACTCACCAGCGCGATTTCGTACGAATTTCATCCGTTGGTCCGGCGTCACGAAGGGCACAGGGGAACAGGCGAGTTCCGCGCGCCGACGGGTGACATCCGCACGCGGACCCGCGGTCGCGAGTCGCGTGGGAATCGCTCTGGGCAGCGCGATATTGCTGTGCTTCAGCACCGGTTTGCTCAGCCACTGGATTCAGCATCCACCGAGCTGGTTCTGGTGGCCCGTCCATCCTGTCTGGCTGTATCGGGTAACCCAGGGCGCGCATGTGATCTCGGGTGTCGCCGCGATCCCACTGCTGCTGGTGAAGCTCTGGGCGGTGTACCCCAGACTGTTCCACCGCCCGATCATCGGTTCGCCATTGCGAATCCTCGAACGCGGCTCCATCGCGATCCTGGTCGGCGCGACGATCTTCCAGCTGTCGACCGGGCTCCTCAATATCGCCCAGTACTACCCGTGGAAGTTCTTCTTCCCCACCGCGCACTACGCCATGGCCTACGTCGCCGTCGGTGCGCTGGCCGTGCATTTGGCCGTCAAACTTCCCGTCATCCGGGACGCGCTGCAACATCCGCTGGTCGAATCCCCGACCGAGCCGCCTGCCGACACCAGTGCGCAGCCGCACATCTCGCGACGTACCGTGCTGACGGGTGCTGGTGTCGCTGCCGTCGCAGCGGGGTTGGCCGTTGCCGGGCAGACGATTCCTTTCCTGCGCTGGGCTGCCGTGCTCGCGCCGCGCAGCGGGCACGGGCCACAGGGCGTTCCGGTCAACCGATCGGCCGCGGCAGCCGGGGTTGGTGACCGGGCCCGTGATCCCGAGTACCGGTTGACGGTCAGCATTGGCGATCGGCAGCGCCAATTCAGCAGGGACGAACTGCTTTCCCTGCCGCAGACTCGGGCCGGCTTGCCGATTGCCTGCGTCGAAGGCTGGAGCGCGGGAGCCGACTGGTCCGGGGTGCGTCTGCTGGATTTGCTGGCTGCGGTCGGCGACTATTCCGGTGGCGATATCCGCTTCCGCTCGCTGGAGCAAACCGGCATCTACGGGAGTTCGATTCTCCCGCAACGTCATGCGGTCGACGACAGCACCCTGGTCGCCCTGACCATCAATGGCGAAACCCTCGATCTGGACCACGGCTACCCATGCCGTCTCATCGCACCCAACCGACCCGGCGTCCTGCAAACGAAATGGCTGTCCGAAATCGAGGTGCTGCCATGATCGCGGCCCGCATACTGCTGCTCCTAGTCGGCAGTTGGCTCGGCTGGTACGGCATCAGCGCGTTATTCCACCTACCCCCAACAGATCTCGACTCGATCGCGATCTGGTTCGCGGGCGGGATCCTGCTGCACGATGCGGTCTTCGCCCCGATCTGCGCCGCACTCGGGCTCACCGCTCGCCGTCTGCTGCCACGCACCTGGTGGGCCGTCACCGCCTGCGGTGCCATCTGCTCGGTCGCGCTGGTACTGATCGCTCTCCCGGTCCTCGACCGTGGCGACGGCATGCCGAGCAATCCCACCGTCCTGGACCGCAACTATCCCGTCGGACTGGCAGTCGCCTTGATCCTCGTGTGGTCGCTGGTATTCCTCGCCCACGCGGTGGCCGGTCGGTCCCGTCGAGGCCGCGCAGACAACCAGATACCGGGCCTACGGTGAGCGCGACATACGAAGGTCCGCCGCCGATCCGCATCGTAGCGAGGTGCTCGCACCGAAGCGCGACGTCTACTCGGCTACCGCGACCAGGCGCCGGCGGGACCGTACACCTGCCGGTTGCGCGCGTCACAGCGCGCTGTGCACCTCGGAATGCTATTTCCATGAGGGAAGCATCGGCAGCACGCCACTGAGGTCTGCGCCCTCCGAACGACCGAGGAGCCAGGCGAGCAGCGCGGATGCGGGCCCGCTGACGGTGTGGTCCGCAGACCCACTCCCGACGGTCGCGGTGAAACCCGTATCCGTGGCTCGCACCTCGAACGCGGCCGCCGGATCACCCTCGGCGGCAAACCCCTTCGTCAAATCAGCAGCAGCCCGCGGAAGCAGCCGGGCAATGAAATCCATCGGCCAGTCACCAGGTTGGTAACCGGCTGCCAAATCGACATGATGGATCTCCACCTCTTGCAGCCGCATCCATATGACCTCGCTCGCCGGAATAGGCCGCCCCTGCCTGGTCCGGACGGTCGCCGTCCACGCCTCCTCGGGAGCGGACTGCGCAAGCGCCAGCCAGCGATTCGCCGCCGCTTCGTTATCGGCCAACTGCTCGGCAAGTGGCCGCGGGGCACCCGCCTCGATATCGGCATCCCGGATGAACATGCTGGCGTACTGCGGTGTTTCGATCCCGGTCCGCGCCCAGAGCAACAAATTGACCAGGCTGTCGGCATTGCGCGCGATGTGCGCGAGCAGATGTCCCCGCGTCCACCCGGGCAGCAGCGAGGGCACGGTCACGTCATCGTCGAGCCCGCGAATGGTTTCGAGCAGACGGTTCGTCGCCGCGGCGACGGTTTCGAGCTGAACGGTGGTCTCCGGCGCGTCGCTGGTCACCGAACCGACATTAGCGACCCGAATCGGGAACTGTCGCACAAATCGCGTCCGCCTCGATCTCGACCAGTAGCGCGGGCGTAATCAGCGCCTTGATCTCGTACATCGACGCGGCCGGACGGATATCGCCGAATACCTCGGAATGCGCCTTCGCGACCTCGGGCCAGCGAGCGATATCGGTGACGAAGATCCGCGTCCGAACAACATCGGCCAGGCCGGCACCGGCCTCGGTCAGTGCGGTGCCTATGCGGCGCAGTGCTTCTCGAGTCTGCTCGCCGATATCGTCGCCGCCGACCGCATTCCCGCCGGGCAACGAGGCTGTGGTGCCGCTGACGGCGACGGTATTGCCGACGCGAACCGCCCGCGAGTAGCCGACGATATCCTCGAACTCCGAACCCGACGCGATATTCATCCGATCACCCATGGCGACAGCATGACATCATCTGGTCATTCGGACGTAGGGCATTTGTCGGCTGCCTGCGATAGGCAGACACGATGAAAGCGCACCCTCGTATCACCGCGGTCGCCGTCCTCTGTGTGGGCGTGCTGGCCGCAGGCTGCTCGTCCTCGGATACCAAGGCCGACTTCACCGTGGCCAAGGACCAGCCGCTGGTGATTTCCCTGGACGACCTGCTGGCCGTCACCGGTGGCACCGCCGCCGTGACGATCGCCGATCCGGAACACGGCACGCTGACCCGCCGCCTGGACGGCGCACTGATCTACCAGCCGAAGGCGGGCTACACCGGCACCGACGAGCTGAAGGTCACCACCACCGACGCGGTTCGCCTGTACACCACCGACATTGCGCCGCTCGGCGAATTCGGCGGCACCACCGTGCAGGCCAGCGGTTACGGCTCGGCATGGACGCCGGTGCCGGGCGCACCGGGCGAGTTCTACGGACTCACCGATCGCGGTCCGAACGTGGACGGTCCCGGCAAGAACGAGAAGCTCACCCCGACACCGGGATTCGTGCCGAAGATCGGGCGATTCAAGCTGGTCGGCAATCGTGCGGTCCGGCAATCCACAATCGATCTGCACACCGCCAACGGCACCCCGTTCAACGGCCAGGTCGATGTCGCCGCGAGCACCGGTGAAACCATCAAGGATCTCGCCGGAAATGTCCTGCCGCCCACCGACCATGGCCTCGACCCGGAGGGGCTGGTCGCCCTGCCCGACGGAACCTTCTGGGTCTCCGACGAATACGGACCGTTCCTGGTGCATTTCGACGCAAAGGGCGCTGAGCTGGAGCGATTCGGACCGGGATCCGGTCTGCCCAAGGAACTTTCGCTGCGCACCCCGAACCAGGGCATGGAGGGCCTGACCATCACACCCGACGGTGGCACCCTCGTCGGCGTCGTCCAGAGCGGCCTGAATACCCCCGGCCTCGGTGGTTCGGCCAAAGACGTGCCGATGACCCGCATCGTCACCGTCGACCTGAAAACCAAGGCGGTCAAGGAATTCGTACTTCCGCTGCAGGATCCGAAGACCACCAAGGTCGCCGACTCCGAGATCACCGCGCTGAGCGCCAGCACTTTCCTGGTCGACGAACGCGACGGCAACCTGCCCCCGAAGGCCGATAAGAAGCTGTGGACCATCGATATCGCCGGTGCCACCGACATCGGCCCGGACTCGAAGGTCCCCGGCGCACAATACGATCCGGAACGCGGCGGCCTCCAGATCGACGGCAGGCCGCTGGAAACCCTGGTCGGCACCGTCTCGACGAATGACGCGACCGCGGCGCTGAAGAAAATGGGCGTCACCCCCGCCGCCAAGACGGCGAACCTGGATCTCGCCGCCCTGGTCACCAGCCTGAACGCCGACGGCAAGTTCTTCGGTCACGACAAGATCGAGGGCGTCGCGACACTCGATGGCGGTAAGACTCTCTACATCGCCAACGACAGCGATTTCGGCCTCGCTGCCGGCAAGGGTGATCAGCCGCCCTTCGGCCTGAAGCCCAAGACACTGCCCAACGGCCTGCAGGACACCGGCGAAATCCTCGAGGTAGACACCACCGAACTGCCCGCGAAATTCGACACTCACACGGTCGAGATCAAGGTCGACTAACTCGAATCACTCTCGACCCACTCACGGCCTTCCAGAATCACCGCGGCCGCCAACGTGATCAGCCACAGCGACATCGATCCGACCTGGATCCGCTGGGCGATACCGAGCGCGTAATTGCCGGTCAGGTTGTCGGCGACCAACATCCACACGGTCGCCGCCGACCCGATCACCAGCACCACCAAACCGGCCTCGCGCAGGATCCGCCAGCGGTGATACCGGAAGGCGGCCACGCTGAACGCGAAGGTCGCGATGGCGATAGCGGTGACCGCGATGGTGCTGGTCAGCGCGTGCGGCTGATGCAATTGCGGGAACAGTTCGCTGCCACCGCCGCCGCATTCGGCGTTGTCCTGCGGGGTGCAATCGCGCAGCGGCAGCAGCACGTCGCCGATGGTCGCGGCGCCGAAGCAGAACAGCGCGACCCAGCCGATGGTGGTGAATCTGCGGCGCGGAAATAACAGCAGCCCGGCGATCGCGGCCGGCATCAGCAATGCGCCGACGATCTTGTCGGCGGTCGCGAACAACTCGCGATGCGGTTTGCCAACGGCATCGAGTTCGCTGAGGAAGGAGTTGACCGGATCGACGTCGATCTTCAGCACGAATTCCAGCAACCACGACGAATAGCAGAGTCCGGCGATCGCGATCGCGGCCGCGATGAGCCCGCAGGCCACCCGGACGTGGCGTTCGGCGAGGCTCCGGCTGTCAGTCACTGGGCCATTCTCCGCCTCCTCGTTGGTCCGGTGTTCAATAGTAGGTGCGTGTGTCCGCACCGACAGGTCTGTCACACACCTCATTACCAACTCGAACACAGCGTTCTGTCAGGTCCGTCGGCGATGGTTGGTAGAACTGAGGAGGTCCCCATGATCGGAATCACAACGGCCATCGCCGGAATGCTGGTGCTGACGGTAATGGCGGTGTCGGGCTACCTGGCCGCGCACGCGCCGCGCTCGCTGGTTCGGGTGCGGGAGCGCCGCTAGCGACTGCTTGCAGGTCGCTCGAAAGGGTCAGCTAGCGCCGCTCGGCCAAGACGTTCTGGATCCGATCCGCCGCCACAATGGCGTCCTCGTGTTCCCAGACACGGATCACCAGCCATCCCTCGGCCGCCAGCGCAGCATCGGTGGCCCGGTCACGGGCCACATTTCCGCTCAATTTGTCCGCCCACCACTGCGCGTTGTTCTTCGGATCGGTCGCGTGCTGTGGGCACCGATGCCAGAAACATCCGTCCACATACACCGCGACGCGCAGCCGGGGAAACACCAGATCCGCCCGCCGACGCTGTCCGCGCAAGGGCGCGCGATCGACGTAATAGCGCAGTCCGCGCCGATGCAATTCCCGGCGCAGCGCGAGTTCGGGCCGGGTTCCGGTCCGCCGCTGACGGGCCATCCGCGCACTGGTCGCGGCGTCGGTGAGCGGATGCCGAGCCGGATTCATGACCTACCGAACCTCATGCCGCCCAGCCGCCCATCCGGTCGAGATGACTCTCCACATCGGCCAGAAATCCGGGCGGGAACCGTAGATTGCCCATTCCGGTGCGCCGCAGGAACCCGGCGGTCGCACGTGCCGAGAGCAGTCGCGAATCGGTGAGGAAATGCTGCAGATCCTCGTACGGCTCGTGCACCGGCCAGGTCGAAACCGGCACCCGATAGGCATTACCCGCGCGCCCCCACGCGGCGACCGGCCACGGCCGTCCCGGCGGCAACGGCTCATCGCCGGGAATCGGGTCCAGCGGCTCGGCCAGCCGGGCGCCGACCCAGGACGCCATCCGCACACTCACCGCATTCCCGATCAGCTTCCAACGGTGCCCGTGCCGAATTCCGGGCGCCGTGGTCGCCGGTTCGGTCCAGTCGGCGTCGAAACCCTGCAGCCGCTCACCGTCGACGATGCCCGGCGTGACGAGCTCGCCCGATGGCAACCGCACCGCGGGCGGACTGGCGATGCCCAGCGCCGAACCGCCCTTGAGCGTCGGGATCGCATTGACCGCCCAGCCGAGTCCGCGCACACCCTCGGTCCAGTAGAAGCCGCACGGATCCTGTTCCGGGTCACCGAGATCGAGCGGTCCGGCATCGTCGGCGAACAGCACCCGGCGCGGATCCTCGGTGCGCGAGGCCAGCATCAGCACCCGCTGACGGCGCTGTGGCAGCCCGAACGCGCGCGCGTCCACCAACCGGTATGCCCAGGTGTAGCCGAGTTCCTCCAGCGCGCTCGTGATGTGCCGCATGGCGGCCCCACGACCCAACTGCAGCATGAACGGCACATTCTCGATCAACAGCCAGCGCGGTCCACGCTGACGGCGCACCAGCCGGAACACCTCGTCCACCAGACCGGAGCGCTTACCTGTGATGCCCGCGGTGCGTCCGGCCTGCGACAGGTCCTGGCAGGGGAATCCGGCGGCGACCAGCTCGGTCCCGGCGGGCAGGGCGCGCAGCCGAGTAATGTCCCCCTGCAACGGAATCCCGGGAAAGCGCGCGGCGAGCACGGCCTGCGCACCGGGATCGATCTCGCACAGCAGCTCGGTGTGCCAGCCGTGGCGCCCGAGGCCGAGCTCCAGCCCGCCGATACCGGCGAACAGCCCGACCATCCGCCCGCCCGTCACAGTCATCCCTTCTCGCGGTTGCTCGCGGATCGCTCGGAACCACCAGCGCTGCGTATCCGCTCAGCAGGTTACTCGAGCATCGAATGCGACGACCAGCGACCGCCACGGTAGTGTGTCGAGCACCCGATCCGACCGGATGCCCCGAATAATGCTCACGGTCGAATCGCGGTTTGCTCGGTCGTTCGATGACCTTCCACGCGCAGTTCCCGGTTTATCCCAAGAGTGACGCCAGGAAAGTGAGCGAAATGCAGATTCCGTCGACCAAGAACGGAAACTATCCCAACGTTGTCGTGACCAGTCTGGCGGCGACCACTTCGATCGCCGGTGATGTCGACTCCACCTGGAAGGGCCTGCTCAACGGCGAGAGCGGCATCGATGTCCTCGAGGACAGCTTTATCGAGCAGTTCGAGCTACCTGTGCGCATCGGCGGACATCTGAAGGTCAAGCCGGCGGATTGCCTCACCAGGCAGGAGAGGCAACAGCTGTCCTATGTGGAGCAGATGGCCGTGGTGCTGGCCCGTGAGGTCTGGCGCAATGCGGGTAGTCCGGAGGTGGACAAGAACCGCCTCGGCGTCGCCATCGGCACCGGCCTCGGCGGCGGCGAATTCATCACCGAGGCGCGCGACCGGCTGCAGAACGGCGGCTACCGGAAGGTGTCGCCGCTGACCGTGCAGCGCATCATGCCCAACGGCTCGGCCGCCTGCGTCGGCCTGGAACTCGGTGCGAAAGCGGGTGTGGTGACGCCGGTCTCGGCCTGCTCGTCGGGTTCGGAGGCGATCGCCAATGCCTGGCAGATGATCGTGATGGGCGATGCCGACATGGTGGTCACCGGCGGCGTCGAGGGTTCCATCCAGGCCGTGCCGATCGCGGCGTTCACCATGATGCGCGCCATGAGCACCCGCAACGAGGATCCGCGCGCCGCCTCGCGACCGTTCGACAAGGATCGCGACGGATTCGTCTTCGGTGAGGCGGGCGCGATGATGGTCATCGAAACCGAGGAGCACGCCAAGGCGCGCGGCGCGACGATTCACGCTCGGCTGTTGGGTGCCGGGATCACTTCCGACGCCTTCCATTTGGTCGCACCCGATCTCGAGGGCAAGGGCGCCGCGCGGGCGATGACCAGGGCCATCCAGAAGGCCGGTATCAGCAAAAGCGATGTCGGACACGTCAATGCGCACGCGACCGCGACCCCGATCGGCGATACCGCCGAGGCGCAGGCCATCAATGCCGCCGTGGGCGACCATCCTTCGGTCTATGCGCCGAAATCCGCACTGGGCCATTCGATCGGTGCGGTCGGCGCCCTCGAATCGGTGCTGACGGTGCTTTCGGTGCGCGACGGCATCGTTCCGCCGACGCTGAATCTGGACAATCAGGATCCGGAAATCGAGCTCGATGTGGTCAAGGGCGAGGCCCGCCCCGGACGAATCGACTACGCCGTGAACAACTCGTTCGGTTTCGGCGGACACAACGTCGCGATCGCCTTCGGGCGGTACTGAATAAGTCGGGAAGGCACACCTGCTAGCCTTCCCGACGCTTCGTTATCGACCTGTGTTCGGTGTAATCGCACGGCCTGAGTGCCTGCGTTGGCAAAAGGATAAGGCGATGATCGACGAGACCTTCGACGACTATTTGGACGATCAGGGCAATATCAAAATCCGTGGCGATAAGACCCTGATCGACTTCGTCGACAAGCACAGCGCGGAGAACGGCGACGAGCTCGCCTACCGCTACATCGACTACTCGCGCGAGCGTGACGGCGAGTACATCGAATTGACCTGGCACGAATTCGGCGTGCGGCTGCGGGCCGTCGCGGCCAGGCTGCAGCAGGTGACTCGGCAGGGTGATCGGGTGGCGGTGCTGGCCCCGCAGGGGCTGGACTACGTCGTCTCGATCTTCGCGGCGGTTTACGCGGGCAATATCGCGGTGCCGCTGTTCGATCCGGAGGAGCAGGGCCACACCGATCGCCTGCACGCGGTGCTCAATGACTGCAAACCATCGGCGATTCTGACCGTCGGTTCGGCCGCCGCGGGTGTTCGGAATTTTTTCCGGCACCTCCCGGCGGCCCAGCGTCCGCGGATTATCGCGGTGGACGCGATTCCGGACGGCGTCGGCTCGACCTGGGTGCGACCGGAAATCAATATCGACAGCGTCGCCTATCTGCAGTACACCTCGGGCTCCACGAGAACCCCGGCCGGTGTCGAGATCACCCACCGCGGGGTCGGCACCAATTTGCTGCAAATGATCGATGCCATTGGGGTGCAAGAGAATTCGCGTGGCGTCACCTGGCTTCCGCTGTTCCACGATATGGGTCTGCTGTCTGTGATCCTGCCGACCATCGGCGGCGGATTCATCACGATCATGTCGCCGAGCGCTTTCGTGCGGCGGCCGTATCGCTGGATCAAGGAACTGGCCGCCGCCTCCGACGGCGCCGGAACTTTCGCGGCCGCACCGAATTTCGCATACGAACATGCGGCGGCTCGCGGTAAGCCGAAAGCCGGTGAGGAACTGGATCTTTCGAATGTGATCGGGCTGATCAACGGCAGCGAGCCGGTTTCGGTGTCGTCGATGCAGAAATTCAACGAGACGTTCGCGCCGTACGGTCTGCCCAAGACCGCGCTGAAGCCCTGCTACGGCATGGCCGAGGCGACCTTGTTCGTTTCCGCGACCAAAGCCGAGGACGAGGCGAAAGTCGTCTACGTCGATCGCCATGAGCTCAATGCGGGTCGGATGGTGGAAGTGCCGAAGGGCACGGAGAATTCGATTGCGCAGGTGTCCTGCGGTTACGTGGCGCTATCGCAGTGGGCGGTGATCGTCGATCCGGAAACCGGCATCGAGCGCGGTAACGGCGAAGTCGGCGAAATCTGGCTGCACGGCGACAATATGGGCATCGGGTACTGGGGTCGGCCGGATGAAACCGTCGCGACCTTCCACAACATCTTGGCGCAGCGACTACCGGAGGGCAGTCACGCACAGGGCACCGATCCGGACGCGAAGTGGATGCGCACCGGGGACTTCGGTGTCTACCTGGACGGCGAGCTGTATATCACCGGCCGGGTGAAGGATCTGGTGATCGTCGACGGTCGCAACCACTATCCGCAGGATCTGGAATTCTCGGCGCAGGAATCCAGCACCGCACTGCGGCCCGGATTCGTCGCGGCATTTTCGGTGCCCGCCAATCAATTGCCCGCATCGGTATTCGAACAGGGCAGCCATTCCGGCCTCGCCTTCGATGCCGATGACACCTCGGAACAGTTGGTCATCGTGGCCGAGCGCGGCACCGGTGCGGCGAAGCTGGATCCGCAGCCGATCGCCGATATCGTGCGCGGCGCGATCGCACAGCGCCACGGCGTCACGGTGCGCGAGCTACTGCTGGTTCCGGCGGGCTCGATTCCGCGCACGTCCAGCGGCAAGATCGCCCGGCGCGCCTGCCGCGCCGCGTATTTGGAGGGCACATTGCGCGGCGGTCATCAGCAGCAGGACTTCCCCGATGCGCCGATGGAATCTGAGCACATGACCGTCTGAGCGCGGGTTATACGACGGTAGAATTGAAGCAACGGCCATCGGCGCCCGGAAATCCGGGTGCCGATGTCGTGTGCGGTGCGTTCGGGGGTGGTGCGGGGGGGGGCTTGACCTCGAGTTTGCTCGAGGTTGTTGGCTGTGGACATGGCGGAAAATCGGTTGGCCGATCTCGGGACTGATGCCACGCTGAAATGTCGGACCCCGATGCGAACATCACCGGGGATCCGCTCGCGACACAGCCAATCCAAGACGATCACGAGGGGGAGCTTTGTCCGTCATGCTCGATACGCCGTTGGCCGACACGGAGGTCGACAGACCGGAGCGGCCCGCCGCCGCGGTGCCGGGCCGCCTGCAATCGCTTCGCCGGTTCTGGCCGTATCTGCGGCCACATCGGTTCACGCTGCTCGGGGCCACCACGCTCGCGGTGCTCGCCACCCTGACGGCGATCATGATTCCGCTGGTCATCGCGCGGATTATCGACGGCCCGATCCAGCGGCGCGATTTCGGCGGCGTCGTGTTCCCGGTGCTGCTGGTGCTGTCGCTCGGTCTACTGGAGGCGTGCGGCGTATGGGGTCGGCGGTGGCTGATCGCGAAGCCCGCGGCCCAGTTCGAGATCGATATGCGCGCCAAGATCTTCCGCAAGCTGCAGACGCTCTCGATCGGACGGCACGATGCCTGGGAGTCCGGCCAGCTGCTCTCCCGCGCGGTCGACGATATGGGCACCATGAAGCGGTTCGTCGCATTCGCGGGGCCGTTCCTGATCATCCACTTCATCGTGATCCCGATCGGTCTGGTGGTGCTGTTCGCGCTGAGCTGGCAGATCGGGCTGACCTTCGCGTTCCTCTCGATCCCGCTGTCCTATGTCTGCCTGCGATTCGAACGGCGCTACGGCGTGGCCTCGCGGCGCTCGCAAGATCAGGCCGGTGACCTGGCCACCACCGCCGAGGAATCGGCGCAGGGCATCCGGGTGTTGAAGGCATTCGGTCGCGGTGCGTTCTTCGGCGGGCGGTTCAACGCGCAGTCACGGGAACTGCAGCAGACCGAACTGCTCAAGGTGCGGCTGGACGCCACGCTCTGGTCGGCGATGGTGTGCCTGCCGCAGCTGGCCATCGCCTTCGCACTCGGCTACGGCGGTTACGCCGTCGCACACGAGACGATGACGCTCGGCACCCTGGTCGCGAGCATCACGCTGGCGACCTTCCTGCAGTGGCCGATCATCTGGACCGGCTTCCTGCTCGCCGAGTGGAACGATGCGCGCACTGCGGCGGACCGGTTCTGGGAGATCATCGACACCCCCGTCGAAATCACCGATCCCGCGGATCCGGTGGCACTGCCGGATCGGATCGTCGGCGAACTGACGATGCACGGTGTGCGTTTCGCTTTTCCGGACACGAAAGGTGAAGTGCTGCAGGATATTTCGCTGAAGGTGCGCCCGGGTGAGACGGTTGCGCTGGTCGGCGCGACCGGTAGCGGCAAGACGGCGCTGCTCAACCTGATTCCGCGGCTCTACGACGTGACCGATGGCGCCATCACCATCGACGGCATCGATATCGCGTCGATGCGGGTGTCCGATCTGCGTTCGCTGGTCTCGGTGGCATTCGAGGAGCCGGTGCTGTTCTCGGCGAGTGTGCGGGAGAACGTAGCGCTCGGCGATCCGGAGGCCACCGAGGACGATGTGCGGCGCGCGCTGGATGTCGCCCAGGCCACCGATTTCGTGAACGACCTGCCGTGGGGACTGGATACCCGAATCGGTGAGCAGGGGCTGAGCCTGTCCGGTGGTCAGCGCCAGCGGCTGGCCCTGGCCCGCGCGGTGCTCGCGCGTGCAAGCGCGGGGGAGCGGACTCGGATCATGGTGCTCGACGACCCGCTGTCCGCACTCGATGTGGAGACCGAGGAGCGCGTACAGGAACGGCTGCGCACAGTACTGGCCGGTGCCACCACATTGCTTGTGGCGCACCGACCTTCGACCGCGGCATTGGCCGACCGGGTCGCCCTGCTCGCCGACGGCCGGATCGTCGCGCAGGGCGCCCACGATCAACTACTCGAGACCAGCAGTCGCTACCGCGAGCTGATGGGAGGTGAATCATGACCACCACCGAAACCACCGTCCCCGCCGACGATTCGGCCGGCCGCGACGAGGTCGCCGACTGGCGCGGCATCGCCAACGAGGACAAGGCGGTCACCGAGACCGGAAATCTGGTGCTGGCCGGTCGATCTCGGCGCCTGCTGCTGAGCCTGGTCCGGCCGTATCGCAGACTCGCGGTCTTCGCCCTGCTGCTGATCGTGCTCGACAATGCCGCAATGGTTTCGGCGCCGCTTTTCGTCGCGCACGGGCTCGACATCGGCATCACCGAGGGCATGGCGGGGAACTGGGCGCCCTTGGCGCGCACCGTCGCGGGTTACCTCGGTGCGGTCGGCGTCGGCGTCTGCACCACCTTCGTCTTCCTGCGGATCTCCGGAAGGCTCAGCCAGAGTGTGCTTTTCGATCTGCGGGTCCGGCTGTTCGCACACATGCAGCGGCTCAGCGTGGCCTTCCATGAGAAGTACACCTCCGGCAAGGTCGTCGCGCGACTGACAGGTGATATCGAAACTCTGCAGCAGTTGCTGGAGAGCGCGCTGAATCAGGCACTGAGCGCGATCCTTTCGGTGCTGACCATCGCGGTGCTGCTGATCTACCTCGATCAGACGCTCGCCGCGATCGTACTGCTCGGATTCGTGCCATTGGCGCTGGTCACCCGTTGGGCGCAGCGCAGGCAGCGGGCGGGCTACCGGCGCACCCGCGGCGCCATCGCGAAAGTGGTCGTGCAGTTCGTGGAGTCGATGGGTGGCATACGCGCGGTGCAGGCCTTCCGGCGCGAGGTCCGCAACGAATCGGTGCTGGCGACCGAGGACGCCGAATACTTCCAGGCGACCACCGCCGCGATGCGCGGCATGGGCGACTATGCCGGTCTCACCCGCCTGCTCGGCAATCTGACCACGGTGATCGTCATCGTTGTCGGCGCCTGGCAGGTGATCGAGGGCAACCTCGCCGTCGGCGTCCTCGCGGCATACCTGTTGTACCTCAACGAGTTCTACGGTCCGCTCGACGAACTCGCCCAGGTATTCAATGCCTACCAGTCCGCGGCCGCCGCGCTGGAGAAGATCTCCGGTGTGCTCGAGGAGGAGCCCTCGGTTCGGGAGCCGCAGGAGCCGATTGCGTTGGCGAAGGCAACCGGTGCCGTGCGGATGGACCGGGTGTGGTTCGGCTACGGATCTGCGGCCCCGGCATCTTCCGAGTCGTCGGAGGCTGTGCTCGTTCAGTCGGATTCCGGCATTGTGGTGGCGGGCTCCGATGCCGTGCTGCCGAGTGCCGTCGGGCCTGCGGTGGGCGGCACCGCGCCGGCCGATCTCGAACTGTCGGATTCGGCTCGTCGCTCGCTCGCGAAGGTCGGCTCGGAGAGCCCTGGGACTGCGCAGCCGCTCGCGGTTGGAGCGATGCCGTGCGGCGCGGCATCGGCCGAGGTCGTTTCCGAGGGCCCGGGTGCGACGCCGGTGACCACGGTTGGGGTGATGCCCAACGGCGCGGGATCGGCGGAGATCGAAGGTGTTGTGCCGCAATCCGGGGAGCGCGGACGAGCGCGTCCGGTACTGCCCGAGTTCTCCCTGGAGATTCCGGCGGGGCAGGTGATCGCGCTGGTCGGTGCGACCGGTGCGGGCAAGTCCACGTTGGCCAAGTTGCTGACGCGGTTCTATGACCCGTCGGGCGGCACGGTGGCCTTGGACGGTATCGACCTGCGGCGGTTGTCCGATGCGGATCTGCGGCGCAATGTCGTGATGGTTACGCAGGAGTCGTATCTGTTCTCCGGATCGGTGGCCGACAATATTCGGCTCGGCCGGCCGGAGGCCAGTGATGCGGAGGTGTTCGCGGCGGCGCGCGCGGTCGGGCTGTACGAGTTCGTCACCGCGCTGCCCGCGGGCTTCGACACCGATGTGCGCAAACGCGGTGGGCGATTATCGGCGGGGCAGCGGCAGTTGGTCGCGTTCGCCAGGGTGTTCCTCGCGGATCCGGCGGTGATCGTGCTGGACGAGGCGACCTCGAGTCTGGACATTCCGAGCGAGCGGCAGATTCAGCGAGCGCTGGAGACCGTGCTGTGCGATCGCACTGCCGTGATCATCGCGCACCGGCTCTCCACGGTCGCCATCGCCGACCGTGTGCTGGTGCTGGAATCGGGTCGGATCGTCGAGGACGGCACGCCGAGCGAGCTCATCGGGGGCACCGGCCGGTTCGCCAGCCTGCACGCGGCATGGCGTGAGTCGCTGGTGTGATGCGGGCAAGGCGCGTGCGTCGCTTACGGTAGATACGTGACGAATCCAGACCTCGGCCCCGACAGCCAACCGGCGACATCGCGGTGGCCGGCGATCCTCACGTGGCGCGCGCACAACGCGTCACGGATGGAGTCCGTCCGCGTGACGCTCAATGGCAACCGCATCCGCGCCGCCGGTCGCATGATCGGCGGCGAATGCGCCGACCATCCCGCGTTCAGCGCGTCGTATGACCTGGTCACCGACGAGAACGGCGTCACGAAGCGACTGTCCCTGCGCAGCACTACCGCCGCCGGGGAACGCCAGGCCTCGATCGCCAGGGACGAGGAGAACTACTGGCTCGTCGACGCCGGCGGCGGCCACGTCCGCTCCACCTTCGCGGGCGCCCTCGACGTCGACGTCGTACTCAGCCCCTTCTTCAATACCCTCCCCATCCGCCGCTTCGGCCTGCAGAACGGCGTCGACAACATCCAGGTCCCGGTCGTCTACGTACGCCTCCCCGACCTTCTGGTCCAGGAGGCCAGCCTCACCTACAGCAGCGGCGCCACCGGCATCAGCGTGCTTTCTCCCGTCTCCAGCGCCACCGTCACCGTCGACGCCGACGGCTTTCTCCTCGACTACCCGGGTCTCGCCGAGCGCATCTGAGCCAGTGCCTCGCACCTTCATGCGTGAATTGCTGCGGCGCCGCGCACATTTCCACGCACCGCGCACGGATTCGCCGGGCGAATGCGTGGTGCGTGCGGGTCGCTCCCAAGTTTCGTGAGCACCCTGCCGCGTCGGCCCGCTTGCCGTAAACACTCCCGTCCGGGGCTGACGGTGATTCCCAGCGCCGCGCTCGCGAGCGCCGCGATGAGGCCGTCTCCTCGGTATTCGGGCGCTCGCGTTGTGATCAGTCCAGTTTGGTGATCACCCCGCCGCGCCGGCCTGCCTCGCGCAGCGCCTCGAGCCAGTTGTGGTCGCCGGGGCGGACGTCGGCGATCTCCCAGCGCTGCGTGGTTTCGTAGCGTTCGCGGCCGTCGTGCCCGGCTTCGACGAGGTCGACCAGGGTGCCTTCGTCGCGGAGGCTGTCGCGGGCCGCGCCGAGCACGGTGAGCGTCTCCTCCAGCACGTCCAGCAGGGCGGCGGCGTTCGGTTCGCAGATGGCGCGGACCAGGTCGGGGGCGGTGGCGGCGACTCGGGTGCCGTCGCGGAACGAACCCGCGGCCAGTCCGAGCGCCAGATCGCCGCCCGCCGCACCGGCCACCGCCAGCGCCTCGGCCAGGACATGCGGCAGATGGGAGATCCGGGCCACCGCCCGGTCGTGCTCGTCCGCGACCACCGGGGCGACCACCGCACCGCAGGCCAGCGCCAGGCGCACCACCCGAAGCCACGGTTCCGGATGGGTGCCCTCATCCACTCCGACGGCCCACACCGCAGCACGGAACAGGCCGGGATCGGTAGCCGCCCAACCGGATTCGGCGGTACCGGCCATCGGGTGGCCGCCGACATAACGAGCCGCGAGCCCGTGCCTGTGCACCGCCTCGGCCACCGGCGCCTTGACGCTCACCACATCGGTGAGCGAGCAGCGCGGCGCGAAGGTGGCTACTTCGGCGAGGATGTGGTCCACCGCGGGCATCGGCACCGAGACGACGATCAGCGCATCGGTATCGGCGGCCCGGGTCAGCACTTCGAGCAGCTCCCCCGTCACGTCGAATCCGTCCGCCCGCGCGGCCTGCGCACCCGCCTCCGACCTGTTGTAACCCCACGCGTCATAGCCCGCGCCGACCGCGGCGCGCAGCAGCGAACCGCCGATCAAGCCTGTCCCGAGGACACACACCGGTGCTTTCTGGTCAGGAGTCATCGGAACAGATTCGCATACGACTTCAACATTTCGGCTCGAGCCGACTACCGTTGCGGCCATGGCAGCACAGCGCTCGGGCACGAACAAGGCTGCGTCGGATGATTACGACGACGTGGAAGGGTTCGCAGTGGCGGTTGTCCGCGAAGAAGGACAATGGCGGTGTACTCCGCTGAGTCAGGCCGCGCTCACCGATTTGTCCGCGGCGGAAACAGAACTCAAGGCATTGCGCAGTTCCGGCGCGGTGTTCGGATTGCTGGATATCGATGACGAGTTCTTCATCGTGCTCCGGCCCGCGCCGAGCGGTACCCGGATGCTGGTCTCGGATGCGACGGCCGCGATCGACTACGACATCGCCGCCGATGTCCTCGAGGCCCTCAATATCGAAATCCCGGACATCGATCCGGACGAACTCGACGATATCGAGCCGTGGGAGGAGGGCGACCTCGGCGTCCTCGCCGACCTCGGCCTGCCCGAACCCGTGCTCAGCGTGATCCTCGCCGAGACCGATCTCTATCCGGATGAGCAGCTCGGCATGATCGCCCAGCGGCTCGGTTTCGCCAACGAACTCACGGCCGTGCTGGACAAGCTGCCGCGCTGACGTGGGCCTACTCACCGACGACACCGACATGGTCCGCGCGGCGATCTCCGCCGCAGCCGATGCGGGCGATCGCGACGTACCGGTCGGTGCCGTGGTCTTCGCTGCCGACGGGCGCGAGCTCGCGCGCGCGGCGAACGCCAGGGAGGCCCTCGGCGACCCGACCGCGCACGCCGAGATCCTCGCCCTGCGCCGCGCCGCCGCCGTCGTCGGCGACGGTTGGCGCCTGGAGGGGTGCACACTCGCGGTCACTCTGGAGCCGTGCACCATGTGCGCGGGCGCCCTGGTGCTCGCCCGCGTCGGCCGCTTGGTCTTCGGCGCCTGGGAACCGAAAACCGGTGCCGTCGGCTCCCTTTGGGATGTAGTCCGTGACCGCCGTCTCAATCACCGCCCCCAAGTCCGCGGCGGCATCCTCGAAGCCGAATGTGCGGCCCTCCTCGACGCCTTCTTCCACACCCAACGCTGACCCCTCCCACCCCTGCCGCAGCCGATTTAGCGATCCGCCCCCCGTCCGGTATGGTTGTCGGCGGTGGCGTGTCCGAGCGGCCTAAGGAGCACGCCTCGAAAGCGTGTGAGGGGTAACCCCCCTCCGAGGGTTCAAATCCCTCCGCCACCGCCAAAGCCCCTCACCTGTTAGTACAGGTGAGGGGCTTTTTCTTGCCGACTCCTGGTTCAGCGGCGGCTGCCATCCGGACGAGCCTCGCGCAGCTGCTCGCTCAGCGTGATGACGGCAATATTCGTCGCCCATTTGGACATCTCGCGGTGGAGGGCTCGAATGAACCAGGTCGGCCTGGATCCCGGAGTTGCCAGCCCTACGTGCACGGCATCGGAGGCTCGTCGGCAAGCGGCTGCCGGTTCGCCGACACCGGCCGGGGCGCATGCCGATTCCGTGACCTACCCGGTTGCCCACTCTGATGTGAGATGTTCGGGATCGAAACTCGCCGAGCCTCTTTCGAGCGACACCACCGCCGTGGTAGCTGTAATCGCTACTATCGCTATCCGATTCAGCAGTACAAGCACGAGTTCGCGCGTGGGCCCGGCGCACCTTTCCGGCCGGGTCCGCGGGACCGATCGTCTCTAGTTCGCGTCCGGGAAAGCCTGGCGCACACCGATGGTCATCGCTTCGGCTTCGGCCAACCGGCGGCGTTGGACACGCTTCAGCGCCTCCACGACGCTCGCGGTCCGATTGTCGCTGTGCGCATCGACGAACGTGACCACTTCTGGACGTCGGACGGTAATTTGGATCCTCATACCACCCATACCTCGATGGTAATGCGCCTGGCCGCGGAAGATGCTCACTGATCGCGCAACCGATTTCGGTCCGCGCGATGCGGCCGGGTTACTGCTGCGAATCCTGCCGTCGCAGGACAACGGTCTGGCGGTCCAGGTCGACCCCGAGCTGAGATGGCGCACCTTGCGCTTCCTCGTCACGCAGCATCGACACCGAGTCGCGGTGGTCCAGTTCCATCCGCTTCGACCCGTAGAACATGGCGGTGAACTCATCTGTGAAGGTGCCGGATACGGGGTTGCGGCGTTTGCGGCGTTTTCGAGTCAGGGCTTCGTAGAGGGCGACGGCTATCAGCAGTAGGACCCAGCCAGGGATGGACCAGCCCAGGAAATCCGCCATGTGGCATCAACGGAATCCCCGACTGTGGAGTTCCTGGGTAAGTGGGCGGCGGGCGGGTATACGGCGATTAGGTAAGCGCGGGGAGGGTGCGCAGCGATGATGCGGTGCACTACGAGCCGCGCGAGATTGATTCGCGAGAGTTAGATGAGAGAGCCTTATTTTCGATTCGGCAGTCTGCTGGTGCTGATCTGGCTGGTGATCGGCGTCGTTGCCGCGGGGCAGCGGCACTATTTCGACAGCGGTCCGGTCAATTGCGCCGGCTTCGGCACGATTGCGGTGACGGTGATCGCCGGTCCGCTCAACTATATGGGCGTGAACCCGAAGATCTCCGACTGCAATGTGCCCCAACCAAGCCAGTAATGCGTGAGGGCTGAGTTCCGAGGGTTCGGCCACCCTCAGGGCTCAGGGCGTGCTCTGCCGGGCGGCGACATGCCGTGCGGTCGGGCGCGCCCGACCGCGCCCGGCGCGATGCGATAATTCGCTGAAATTCCGTGCGTGCGGTTCGCGGGAGAGATATGGGCGAGATGAAACTTGGCAGCGTGCTGATCGTGATCTGGTTGGTCATCGGCGTTGTCGCCTCGGGGCAGCGGCACTATTTCGACAGCGGTCCGATCAACTGTGCGGGCTTCGGCACGATCGCCCTGACCGTCCTCGCGGGCCCGCTCAACTACATGGGCGTGAACCCGAAGATCGGCGACTGCAATGTCCCGCAACCGAGTCCCTAGATCGGTACCGGCTCCAGATACCGCTGTGGTTCAGGAGCTTTCGTAGAACCGGTGCCGGAAGCGCCCGCCGAGGCGATGATGACGAGGCCGATACCGGCGCACTGAACGAGCGCGAGATCTTCGCCGAGCAAAAGCAGTCCCGCCGCGGCCGCGACCGCCGGTTCCAGACTCATCAGCACACCGAAGGTGGCGGCCGAAATCCGGCGCAGCGCTTCGAGTTCGATGGCGTGCGGCACCAGCGATGAGAGCACCGCGACAACGGCGAGCGCCGCGAGCACCAGGGGATCGAACAGCGCCGGGCTCGCGTTCGCGAAGGCGACGGGTAGCACGAGTAAGCCGCCGAACGCCATTGCGAGCGCCAAACCGTCGTGTCCTGACGTATGCCTCCCGACCACCTCGCTGCACGCGATGTAGGCACCCCACCCCGCGCCCGCGGCAATCGCGAACAGCACGCCGGTCCACGACACCGGACCGCCGGTCTTCACCATCATCAGCACACCCAGCCCGGCCACCACCGTCCACACCAGATCACGCGGGCGACGCGAAGCGATGACCGCAACGGTGAGCGGTCCGAGGAAATCCAGGGCCACCGCCATACCGAGCGGTATGCGTTCGATGGCGGCATAGAAGCACAGATTCATTCCGGCGACGGCGACACCGAGACCGGTGATGCCGGGTAGTGCCGCGCGGTCGACGCGCAGCGAGGGCCGCCACAGCAGCAATGCGATGGCGCCCGCGAAGGCTAGACGCACGCTTGCCGCCGTGCTGGCGCCGATGATCTCGAACAGATACTTGGCCAAGCCCGCACCCAGTTGGATACTGACCATAGCGGCGAGGATGAGGATGGGCGCGGGCACCGCGCGAGCCGCGCGTGGCTGAACCTTCACAGCCCGAAAGCTAGGTGTCCTAAGTAAATGACAATGGACTGGTCGGTTTCTCGAAAACGGTGCTTACCTTGCCGATCGATGCCCGATCTGTGGTGATCGGCACAAGCGCTCATCCGGCCGGAGAGTGATCGTCTCGCGTGCGGGTATCCGAGTTGGTACGCGAGTGCGAAAGGAAGCGATGACGATGCGCGAGCGTGTGACCCGCCCGAGACCAGCGCCTTCCGCTGGTGCGCGACTGTTAGCGATGCTTCTGCTGATCTGGCTGGTCGTCGGCGTTGTCGCCGCTGGTCAGCGCCACAACTTCGACAGCGCCCCGGTCAACTGTGCTGGTTTCGGCACCATTGCCGTGACGGCGCTGGCCGGTCCGCTCAACTATATGGGTGTGAACCCGAAGGTCGAGGAGTGTAACCTCCCGCAGCCTAGCCAGTAATGCCCGGTCTCCCAAAGGAATTCGAGTGTTCATCGGCGAATTCCAGTGGGAGCGTTCCGAATTCGAAATCAGCCGCCCCGCACCGGCTGTCGCACCTGGTCGGGCGGCGAGCCGAAGAGCCGAACCTCGCCGAGTCTGCTGCACTCACAAGATCGAGACGCGGACATCGGACGTCACGAAAACGCTGTCGTCTCGGAACGCACTCGGCCCCGCACCCGAATCCGGGTGCGGGGCCGAGCCGGAAGTTCCGATCAGCTCACGCCGACCGGCACCTGCACCGTCTCCGCGGACCGCTGCTGCAGCTCACGCAGCTTCGCGCCCTCGACGTCGATATTCGGCAGGATCCGATCCAGCCACTTCGGAATCCACCAGGACCATTTGCCCATCAGCACCAGCAGCGATGGGATCACGACCATCCGGACGATGAACGCGTCGATCAATACCCCTGCCGCCAGTGCGAAACCCATCGACTTCGCTGTGATGTCGGTTTCCAGCAGGAAGGAGCCGAACACCGAGATCATGATGATCGCGGCCGCGGTGACGACTCGGGCACCGTGGTGATAACCGGCGATCATCGCATCCTTCGGCGACTTGCCGTCGACGAATTCCTCGCGCATCCGAGTCACCAGGAACACCTGGTAGTCCATGGCCAGACCGAACACCAGACCGATCAGCATGATCGGCAGGAAGCTGACCAGCGGATGCGGATCCTCGATCAGCCCGAGCTTGCCCTGCTGGAAGATCAGCACCGTCGCACCGAAGGTGGCCGCCATGGAGAGCAGGAAGCCGAGCGCCGCGGTCAGCGGCACCAGGATCGAGCGGAATACCAGGATCAGCAGCAGGAATGCGGCACCGGCCACGATCGCCAGATACGGCACGATCTTGCTCAGCAGCACATGGTCGACATCGGCAAAGATCGCCGTGGTGCCGGTGATGCCGTATTCGATGCCGTACTCGGACTGCATCTGCGCTTCGGCATCGCGGGCGTCACTGACCAGATCCTTGGTGGCCTGGTTGTTCGGACCCGACTTCGGCACGCCGTCGAGCAGCGCGCCCGCCTTGTCCGCACCACTCCACTTGGGCTCGGTCACGTAATCCATGCCCGGGTACGACGCGAGCTTGGACCGCAGCGCGTTCACCGCGGCCTCGCGCCGGTCGGCGGGCACATTGGTGAGGTCGACCGCGACATTCAGCACGCCGTTGCTGCCCTCACCGAAGCCCGCGGTGCGCAGCTCGTAGGCCTTGCGGATGGTGGAGGTCTTCGGCTGGCTGTCATCGCCCGGCAGGCCGAGGTTCAGACCGGCGGCGGGTGCGGCGAGTAGACCGAGCACGACCACGCTGAGCAGCAGCGTTACCGCGGGCGCCCTGCCGATCAAACGGCCGACGCGCATGCCGTTGGTGACCGACTTGTCGTCCTCGGGATCGTGCTGGGCCACGATCGGCAGCTTCGGCTTGAACAGGAACCGGCCGAACGCACCGAGCAGCGCCGGCATCAGCGTGATTGCGGTGAGCACCGCGAACGCCGCGGCGATCGCACCACCCAGGCCCATGAACGTCATGAACTGGACGCCGACGATGCTGAGTCCGCCGAGCGCGATGATGACGGTCAGACCGGCGAACACCACCGCCGAACCCGCCGTACCGAGTGCGGTACCGGCCGCCTCCTCCGGTGAATCCTGCACCGCCAGTTCGTGTTTGTAGCGCGACACGATGAACAGCGCGTAGTCGATCGAGAGGGCGATGCCGATCATGGACGCGAGGAAGGTGGTGAAGCTGGGTACCTCGATGATCGAGGTACCGAGGAAGATCAGCGAGGTGGCAGCGCCGAGGCCGACGATCGCGGTGATGATCGGCACGAAGGCGGCGACAATGGCGCCGAAGGCGATGATCATGACGACCAGCGCGATGCCCATGCCGATCTGCTCGGACTTACCGCTCGGTCCCTCGTTCTTCTGCGCGATCGAGCCGCTCATCTCCACCTGCAGCCCGGCATTGCGGGCATCGCTGGCGACGTTGTAGGCCGCTTCGCGCTGCTCGTCGGTGACGTCGGTGAACTTCTTGATGGTGAACGGGACGCTGAAGAACGCGACCGAGTCGGGAGCCGTCTTGCTGAGCACGTTCAGCGGTGCGCCACTGCACTTGGACGGATCCGGGTCGGTAATGCAGCCCGACTTCTCGGCGGCCTCGACCGGATCCATCACCGGCTTGCTGTGGTCGACGATGTCGAGCGTGCCGAGCTTGGCGATGAAGGCCTCCAGCGCCGCCCGGTTCGCCGGATCGGTCAGCTTCTGCCCATCGGGTGCGGCAATGACATAGGTGCCGGTAACGGCGTCGAATTTGAAGGCGTCGGAGGCGCCGGGAAAGTGCTTGTCGAGAATGTCGTTGGCACGGGCGGACGGCAGCGCCGGCATGCTGAAGTCATTGGTCATCGGCTCCTTGAGCTGCGCGCCTAGGCCGCCGAGCAGCAGGAAGAGGACAATCCAGACCGGAAGCACTATCCATTTCCTGCGGAAAGCGAACTTTCCCCATCTATACAGATAAACGGACACGAAAGGGTTCTCCTAGCTGACCTCTTCGAGCGACCTGCAAACAGTCACTACGGATGGCTGGTTACGTGCTGGTTCGTGGCGCGTAGACAAGCACTCGCGGGGATTGCCCTGCCGACCCCCGCCTCCATTGACGCTTTCTGCCTACCGTGCGGTAGGTAGACTACCCAGGAGCTAAGCGGAGGTACAACCTCAATTCTGGTGGCAACGTTAGCTCAGCGCATAAGTGGTGAGAGGATCATCCCATGATTGTTCGTGACGCGGGCGACGCTGTTGTCGCAGGTGGCGGCACAAAAATGGCAATTCGCGACGCTGCGGTAAAGCTGTTCGGGGCCAAGGGTTTCGAACAGACGAGCCTGCGCGAGGTCGCGGATGCGGTAGGAATCACAAAGGCTTCGCTCTACTATCACTACGCCTCGAAGTTAGATCTGTTACTCGCGATCGTCGATCCGATCGTGGATCACTTGCGCTCGGTGATCGAGGATATCGATGCGGTCCCGCATGACGAGGAGGGCGTGCGTGCTGTGTTGCGCGCCTATTTGCGCGGCATGATCCGCCACCGCGACGCGGGTGCGCTGTGCGTCCGCGACACCGTCGCGATCATCAATGTCATGGCCGACCGGTATCCGGACATGCTGGATTCCACTCGGGTGCTGCGCGAATGGCTCGCCGGACCCGGCGCAGACGATGTCGCCAAGCTGCGCGCCAGTGCGGCACTGGAAGTGCTCGGGGTCGCGCTGTTGTCCACCGAACTCGTGCCCGGCGTGGAGGATTCCGTGGTGGAACGCACACTTCTGGACGCGGCCACCTGTGTGCTGACCGGATGCCATACCGCGTAGATTCGTTCGAACACAGAAGAGGCCAGGGAGTAGCCGCCGTGCACATCAGCGCGAGGGTCGATTACGCGGTGCGGACCCTATTGGAGATCGCCCGCGCGCCGCAGATCCACCGAGCGTCGGATCGGGTCGCCGTGCAGGTTGCCCCGGTGGTGAAGGCCGAGGCGATTTCGACCGCGCAGCATATTCCGCCCAAGGTGCTCGAGACCGTACTCGCCGAATTGCGCAGAGCTGATCTGGTGACCAGTAGACGCGGCCCGGACGGCGGCTATTGGCTGGCCCGCCCGGCCGCGCAGATCTCCATCGCCGATGTGATCCGCGCGATCGAGGGCCCGCTGGCCTCGGTGCGCGGCGAGCGTCCGGAGGATGTGCGGTATCCGGGTGCGGCCGAACCGTTGCAGCGGGTGTGGATCGCGCTGCGGGTGAATATTCGTGCGGTGCTGGAGAATGTCTCCATCGACGATATCGCGCAGGACCGGCTGCCCGGATTCATCGGGACACTCACCGAGGATCCCGGTGCCTGGGCCCGACGATAATTCGAATCGGAGCACACCGGGCGAAAGCCTCGCGCGCGAACATCGCTGCTGGTCAGGAATGTTCGCGACGGACCGCGCGGATTGCCGGTAGCCTCCTTTTCATCATGCTGATCAGACTGCTTCGCACTCATCTGGCCCCCTACCGGGCCCAATTGGCGGGCGTCGTCGGCCTACAACTCATCTCGGTCATCGCGATGCTGTACCTGCCGACCCTGAACGCCGACCTGATCGATAACGGTGTCACCAAGGGCGATATCGGCTACATCTGGACCACCGGTCTGTGGATGCTCGCCGTCACCGGCGTGCAGATCATCGCCTCGGCCTGCTCGGTCTACCTCGGCGCGCAGGCCGCGATGGGCGCGGGTCGGGATCTGCGCGGCGCGGTGCTGCACCGGGTCGGCACCTTCTCCGCGCGCGAGGTCGGCATGTTCGGCGCGCCATCGCTTATCACCCGAAATACCAACGATATCCAGCAGGTTCAGCTGCTGATCGTGATGTCGGCCACCATCCTGGTGATGGCGCCGATCATGTGTATCGGCGGCATCTTCATGGCGCTGCGCGAAGACCTCGGTCTGTCCTGGCTGCTGCTCATCGCGGTGCCCGCACTTGCCATTTCGATGGGTGTCATCGTGGTGAGGATGGTGCCCGGCTTCCGCGATATGCAGCACCGGATCGATGAGGTCAACCGGGTGCTGCGCGAGCAGATCACCGGTATCCGGGTGGTGCGCGCGTTCGTGCGCGAACGGCAGGAGACCTGGCGCTTCGGCGTGGCCAACACCGAACTCACCGAATCCTCGCTGCGGGTCGGGCGGCTGATGGCGCTGATGTTCCCGCTGGTGATGCTGATCAGCAATATCACTGCCGTCGCGGTGATCTGGTTCGGCGGACATCTGATCAACGACGACAAAATGCAGATCGGCTCGCTCACCGCGATGCTGTCCTACATCATGCAGATCCTGATGGCCGTCATGATGGCCTCGTTCCTGGCCATGATGGCGCCGCGCGCGGCCGTCTCGGCCGACCGGATCGGTGAGGTGCTCGAGACCGAGACCTCGGTACTGCCGCCGCGGCTGCCGCAGCCGTTCAAGGGCGATCCGGCGCAGGTAGATGTGCAATTCGCCGAATTCGCCTTTCCCGGTGCGGAGAAGCCGGTGCTGTCCGCGATCCGGTTCCAGGTCGAGCCGGGTACGACCACGGCGATCGTCGGCTCCACCGGCGCGGGCAAGACGACACTGCTCAATCTGATTCCCCGGCTCATCGATGTGACCGATGGCGCGGTCTACGTCGGCGGCACCGATGTCCGTCACATCGACCTCGAAGTGCTGCGCGAACAGATCGGACTGGTGCCGCAGAAGGCATATCTGTTCTCCGGCACCATCGCAGGCAATCTGCGCTACGGCAATCCCGACGCCACCGACGAGGAACTGTGGCGATGTCTGGAGATCGCCCAGGCCGCCGACTTCGTGCGCGATATGCCGCAGGGTTTGCAGACGCCGGTCGCGCAGGGCGGCACCACTGTTTCGGGTGGGCAGCGTCAGCGGTTGGCCATCGCGCGGGCGCTGGTGAAGAAGCCGCGGGTCTATCTGTTCGACGATTCGTTCTCCGCGCTGGATGTCGCCACCGATGCCCGACTTCGCGAGGCATTGCGGCCGGAGACCAGGGCTGCCTCGGTAATTATTGTGGCGCAACGGGTTACCACCATCCGCGATGCCGATCAGATCGTGGTGCTCGAGGACGGCGTGATGGCCGGGATCGGCACCCATGAGCAGTTGATGCGCGATTGCGCGGAATATCAGGAGATCGTCGCCTCGCAGCTCGGCGCCGATGAGGCCGTCGTGCTCGCCAAGCGCAACGTATCGCCGCCCGATGCGAGCGGTGACGGGTATCGGACCCGGCGGGAGGAGATCCGATGAGACCCGGAGCGGTGAATCCCGGTGCGCCGGATGCGAAAGCGAAATCGTTCGGTCCGTCGCTGCAGCGGCTGTTGCGCAGGCTGGCGCCCGAGCGCGTCTACGTCGGCGTGATCGTCGCGCTCGCGATCATCTCGGTGGTGCTGAATACGCTCGGCCCTTACATCCTCGGCAAGGCCACCAACGTGGTATTCGATGGTGTCGTCGGCCGCCGATTGCCCAGTGGCATCACCAAAGAAGAGGCGATCCAGCGCCTGCGGGCCGCGGGCAACAACACCCTCGCCGACATGCTCGGCGCGATGGATGTCACCCCGGGTGTCGGTGTGGATTTCGGTGCGGTCGGCCGGGTGCTGATGCTGGTGCTGCTGCTCTACATCGGTGCCGCGGTCTTCAGCTGGCTCCAGTCCTTCCTGCTCAACATCGTCATCAACCGCACGGTGAAGCGGCTGCGCAGCGATGTCGAGGACAAGATCCATCGACTTCCGTTGCGCTACTTCGATTCCACACCGCGCGGTGACCTGCTCAGCCGTGTCACCAATGACGTCGACAATGTGTCGCAGACCCTGCAGCAGACCATGAGCCAGCTGATCCTTTCGCTGTTCTCGGTGGTCGGCATCCTGATCATGATGTTCTGGATTTCGCCGCTGCTCGCGTTGATCGCCCTGCTCACCGTGCCCGCCGCGATCGTGGTCACCACACAGATCGCCAAACGCTCCAAGCCGCACTTCGTGAACCAGTGGAAGTACACCGGCATGGTGAACGCTCAGGTCGAGGAGGCCTTCACCGGGCACGAGGTGGTCACCGCATTCGGCCGCAACCGTGAGGTCGGTCAGGAATTCGATAAGCGCAATAACGATCTCTACGAGTCGAGTTTCAAGGCGCAGTTCATCTCCGGGCTGATCATGCCCGCGATCATGTTCCTCGGGAATGTGAACTTCGTGCTGGTGGCGCTGGTCGGCGGCCTGCGAGTGGCGACCGGCAATCTGTCGCTCGGTGAGGTGCAGGCCTTCATCCAGTACTCCCGGCAGTTCAGCCAGCCGCTGACCCAGATCGGCGCGATGGCCAACCTGCTGCAATCCGGTGTCGCGTCGGCCGAGCGGATCTTCGAGATCCTCGATGCCGAGGAGCAGTCGGCGGATCCGGTCATGGAGAACACCCGTCCGGTCGATCGCGGCCGGGTCGAGTTCGAGGCGGTGTCGTTCCGCTACGAACCGGAGACGCCGGTCATCGAGCGGCTGTCGCTGGTCGCCGAACCGGGGCATGTGGTCGCGATCGTCGGTCCGACCGGTGCGGGCAAGACCACCCTGGTGAATCTGCTGCTGCGGTTCTACGAACTCGATGCGGGCACCATCACCATCGACGGCGTCGATATCACCGAGATCACCCGCGATCACCTGCGCTCCAGGATCGGCATGGTGCTGCAGGACACCTGGTTGTTCAAGGGCACCATCCGGGAGAACATCGCCTACGGCAATCCGAATGCGAGCGAGGCGGATATTCTCGAGGCCGCCCGCGCCGCCTATGTCGACCGCTTCGTACACGCGCTGCCGCACGGTTACGACACGGTCATCGACGAGGAGGGCTCGGGCGTCAGCGCTGGTGAGAAGCAGCTGATCACCATTGCCCGCGCCTTCCTGGCCAAGCCGTCCATCCTGGTCTTGGACGAGGCGACGAGTTCGGTCGACACCCGCACCGAGGCGCTGGTCCAGCATGCGACAGCGGCCCTGCGCCGGGACCGCACCAGCTTCGTCATCGCCCACCGCCTGTCCACCATCCGTGACGCCGACCTGATCGTCGTCATGGAGGCGGGCCGCATTGTCGAACACGGCAACCACGAGCGCCTCCTCGAAGAACGCGGCGCCTACTACCGCCTCTACAATTCCCAGTTCGCTGCGGCCGCCGCCGAGGCCTGACCCGCGGCGTCACATAGCGGGCAGCTATCGCGCATAACGTGTGTGTTGTGCGCGATGCCTGCTGGCTGTGCGACAGCATGATGCGGGGCACTGCGGCGTTCCTGAGAGGATGTACGGCGTGGCTGATCCTGGAGCTTTCTCGTTCACCGTCGGTACCCGTATCCCGGGGCGACACGGTCGAACGGGCGTGATCAGCACACCGCACGGTGATATCGCGACGCCCGCATTCATTCCGGTCGGCACCAAGGCGACGGTGAAAGCGGTGCTGCCGGAGACCATGAAGGAACTCGGCGCGCAGGCGCTGCTGGCGAATGCCTACCACCTGTACCTGCAGCCGGGCCCGGACATCGTCGATGAGGCGGGCGGGCTGAGCAAATTCATGAACTGGCCCGGCCCGACCTTCACCGACAGCGGCGGCTTCCAGGTGATGTCGCTGGGTGTCGGCTTCAAGAAGGTGCTGGCCATGGAAGCGGTCGACATCCGAAGCGATGACGTGATCGCCAAAGGCAAAGAGCGCTTGGCCACCGTCGACGATGACGGCGTCACCTTCCGCTCGCATCTCGACGGCTCGAAACACCGGTTCACCCCGGAGGTTTCGATGGGCATCCAGCATCAACTCGGCGCGGACATCATGTTCGCCTTCGACGAGCTGACCACCCTGCTGAATACCCGTGCTTACCAGGAGAAGTCGCTGCAGCGCACGCACGAATGGGCGCAGCGCTGCATCGACGAGCACGAACGGCTGACCGCCGCGCGCACGCGTCGCCCGTATCAGGCGCTGTTCGCGGTGATCCAGGGCGCACAGTACGAAGACCTGCGGCGCAAGGCCTGTCGGGAACTCGAATCGCTGCGCGGCAGTGCCGGAACGGGTTTCGACGGTTACGGCATCGGCGGCGCACTGGAGAAACACAATCTCGGCACCATCGTCGGCTGGTGCTGTGACGAACTGCCCGAGGACAAGCCGCGGCATATGCTCGGCATCAGCGAACCGGAGGACATCTTCGTCGCGGTGGAGAACGGTGCGGACACCTTCGACTGTGTGAACCCGTCCCGGGTCGCGCGCAATGCGGCGATCTATGTCGCCGAGGGCCGATTCAATATCAATACCGCCAGATTCCGTCGCGACTTCACCCCGATCGACGACACCTGCGACTGCTATACCTGCGCGAACTACACCCGGGCCTATATCCATCACCTGTTCAAGGCCAAGGAGATGCTGGCCTCGACGCTGTGCACAATTCACAACGAGCGCTACACGATTCGGCTCGTCGACCGGATTCGCGAGAGCATCGAGGGCGGTTGCTTCGACGAGTACAAGGCCGAAACATTAGGGCGCTGGAGGGGGCGCGTCCAGACCCCGTGACTCCGAGGTCCGGACGCGCACAATAACTTTCAGCTCAGGAGCGCGGGAGTTTCGCGTGGTGCGTAGCTCGGCTCGTGCTTCTTCAGGAAGGCGATCACGCGATAGGTGATCGGCAGCACGATGACCTCGGCGAGCGTCTTCCAGACGAAGCCGACGATCACGTAGTTCACGAACTGTCCCCAGCTGTCGATGCCGATGGCGGTGGCCGCGATCGAGCAGAAGATCAGCGTGTCACCGAATTCGCCGACGATCGTGGAGCCGATCAGCCGCGCCCACAGGTGCTTCTCCTTGGTTTTCTCCTTGATCAATACCAGCGAGGCCGAATTCAGCATCTCGCCGACGAAGTACCCGGCCAGGCCCGCGGCGACCAGCTGCGGGGTGGTGCCGATGACGGATCGGAAGGCTTCCTGATTGTCGTAGAAGGTCGCGGCGGGCAGCTCGATGGCGATCTTGAAGCAGACGACCGCGAGCAGCAGGATGGCGAAGCCGTAGTAGATGGCCCGGCGGGCGGCCTTGAAGCCGTACACCTCGCTGAGGACGTCGCCGATGATGTAGGCCAGGGGGAACAGGAACCACGCACCGTCGGTGGAGATCGGCAGGATCTCGATGGGGCCCAGCTTCACCGAATGATCGGTGAAGAATTGAACGCCTTTGGTTGCGCAGATATTCGAGATGATCAGCGTCGCGGTGAACAGGGCGACGACGGGGGTGTAGTAGCCCCGCGCGGCGACGGCGAATGCCGCGTGGGCCGCCGCGGGGCCCCCAGATTCTGGGTGTTCTTCGACTGTTTTGGACTCACTCACGCGCTTCATCCAACCAGGTTGTGGAATAGGCTGTAGCAATGACGAATCCCGGCGATTCCGACGAATGGTGGAAACAGTACGGCGGCGAAGGCGTGTCGCCGGAGGCTGGCTCCCAGGGGTCGGTACCGCAGTACCCCTCGGCACCGCAGTACCCTTCCGCGCCGCAGTACCCGCAGCAGCCGGCCCCGACGCCGCCACCTCAGCCGCAGTCGCAGTACCCGAGCTACCCGCAGCAGCCGGTCGCCGGCGCGCAGCAGCCGTACCCGCAGACCCCGGGCTATCCGGGCGCGTATCAGCCGTACGGCTATCCGCAGCAGGCCCAGGGCACTAATGGACTCGCAATCGGTTCGCTGGTCGCCTCGGTGGTCGGGCTGTGCACCTGCATCGGTTCGATCGTCGGGATCGTGCTCGGTGTCATCGCGCTCAACCAGATCAAGGAGCGCGGACAGGAGGGCCGCGGCCTGGCGCTGGCCGGTATCTGGGTCGGCGCGGGCGGCATCGTGCTCGCCATCGTCTACGTGATTCTCAACGTCGCGCTCTCGACGACATAAGACTTGAAAACATCAGGGGCGCTCCCGATTTCGGGAGCGCCCCTGAGCTGTACCGCGGGTCTGCGATCAGGCCTTGACGACCTGGGTGCCGCCGGCGAACTTGTCGTGCCAGCCCTGCTTGTTCGGGTCCTGCGAGGTGGTGATGATCATGTAGATGATCAGGCCGAGCTCGGCGAGGCCACCGATGCACGGAATGATGCCGAGGGCGACATAGAGGTTGCGCTTCAGCGAGACCTCCGGGGTGATCTTCGCCGCGCCGCCGGGGGCGACGACCTTGAGGCCCACGATCTTCTTGCCGAGGGTGGTGCCCTGCGAGGTCTCCATGCCGACGAAGTACCCGAGCAACGCGATCGCGCCCACCAGACCGGTCACGATCTGTCCGCCGAGTCCGGAGCCCAGGATGAGCAAGATGATGACGTAGACCGGGATGCTGACGATCAGGTGATCGATGACGCGGGCGCCGATGCGGGCTCCGATATCACCGGGCTGTCCGCCGTATCCGTATCCCGGCTGCTCGCCATAGGGCTGCTGGGGGTAGGGCTGCTGCTGGCCGTAGGGATCCTGCGGCTGCTGTCCGTATTGCGGCTGCTGTCCGTATTGCGGCTGCTGACCGTACTGCGGCTGCTGACCGTACTGGGGCTGCTGTCCGTACTGCGGCGGCTGCTGCTGGCCGTATTGGGGCTGTCCACCCTGCGGGTACTGCTGGCCGCCTGGGTATTGTTGCCCGCCTTGCGGATATTGGTTGGGGTCGTACCCACCGCTTGTCATATGTGTGTCCTCGTCAGTGATCAGTAGATCGGTCGATTGCGTACGTTACGGACATCGCGCGGGTTGCAACAACCCATTCTCATCGAGTATCCACGGTTCCTGGGTCAGATCGGCCGGGTCGAACCCGTCGAGTAGTTCGGCGGGCGAAACCGGGGGATAGCCCAGGGAACTGGCCAGTGCGGCCGCGACCCGATCGGGTGTGTTGCCGAGGGCGAGCTGATCGCCGAGTGTCACCGCCCCGTCCCGTTTGGCCAGTCGCTTGCCCGCGGCATTCAGCACCAGTGGCACATGTGCGTAGTGCGGAACCGGAAGGTCGAGCAGCGTCGCGAGATAGGCCTGGCGTGGCGTCGACGGGAGCAGATCGTCACCGCGGACTACCTGATCGATGCCCTGCTCCGCATCGTCGACGACGACGGCCAGGTTGTACGCCGGGATTCCGTCGCCGCGGCGCAGTACGACATCGTCGACGGGGCCGCGGTAGCGCCCGTGCAATTCATCGGTGATTTCGAATTCGCCCGCGTGCGCACGCAATCGCAGAGCGGCCGGACGTCCGTCGGTGCGATGCGCGGCCCGCTCGGCTTCGGTCAGATCCCGGCAGGTGCCCGGATAGTGGCCGAGCGGTCCGTGCGGTGCGGTCGCGGCTTGCTGGATTTCCCTTCGGGTGCAATAGCACTCGTAGGTGAGCCCGGCCGCCGTCAGCCGATCGATGGCCGCTCGATAGTGCGGCAGCCGGTCGCTCTGCCGGACCACGGGACCGTCCCAATCCAGGCCGATCGCGGCGAGATCCGTCAGTTGGCGCTGTTCGGCGCCCGGCCGGACGCGATCCAGATCGTCGATCCGGAGCACGAAGCGGCGTCCGGTCGATCGCGCGAACAACCAGGCCAGCACCGCGGTGCGCAGATTTCCGATGTGCAGATCGCCGGACGGGCTCGGGGCGTACCTGCCTGCTGGATTTCTGATTACTGGCACGTTTGCCATGCTAGGGGCTCCGGCGCGGGTCACCGGATCAGCAGCTGCGGCTTGAGCCGGTCTTCGGGAATCGAGGTTCCGCTGTCGAGGGCGGCCAGCAGGTCCTCGGCGTGCGCGATGAGACCCGCGCGGTCGATTCCGTATGGCACAGCTGTGTTTCGGTCGGTGTCCGGATCGGCCTCGTAGGCGCGCAGCCGGGTCACCGCTCGGGTGAGCAGGGTGCGCGCGCCCTTCGGATTCGCGCGCTGGATGTGGGTCAGGCCGACCGCATATTGCGCCAGACCCTGCCACAGCATCCTTTCGGCGAACGGCCCGTTCTTCCATGCGGCCTCCAATACCTCGTGTGCGTTGAATGCCAGGCCGTCATCCAGCAGTTGCTGAGCGTAGGAAAGAGTTTGCTGGGGCGGCAGATTCAGATCGTCCGGAATTCGCGGCACGCCGACGCTGCCAACCGGCAGCGGCCGCCCGAACCGGTCACGTGGGCGGGGATTTCGTGCGCGACCTGCCTCGTCGCGCGGGCGTTCGACCATGCTGCCCATCATCCACGGATGGCGTCGAAGGCGTCCACCCGAGTTGGTTCGATCATGATTAATTGACGGATCACGGAGCAATCACGTCCCAAAAAGTTTGCTGCCCAGCAAACATAGAAATGAATGTCATCTTCCGGCAATGTTCCCGCAACTCTTCATCTTCGCAAGATTGGCAAATGCGAGCATTGAATGGGCAAGAGATCGGCAAATTCTCAAGGAACCTGCTACTGTTTACCGCGCGGGGGCGACCCCGCGAGGTGAATTCACCTCGAAGTGCAGTGCGATCACGACGCACCGTGAAAGTCGCGCGCTTTGGCAAGGCGCACCGCGGGATTCGGCGTTCCGCGCCGGATGCCGGTGCTAGTTAGAACGATGTCAGAAGAATAATCTCGTTCTCGACGCAGCAAAGGAGCTAGTGCCGTGGAAGTTGACTTGACGGGCGCTGTGTGGCGTAAGAGCACATACAGCGGCCCCGACGGGAACTGCGTGGAAGTCGCATTTCTCGTCGACGGCAACGTGGCGGTCCGCGACACCAAAGACAACGGCTACGGTCCGTTGTTGGCGTTTACGCCCGGCGAGTGGAACGCGTTCCTAAACGGAATGTCAGAGGGGGAGTTCGGACGCGCCTGAACAAACAGGTACGTCCGAGCCAACAGCACGGGCCCCGGGTCGGCACGGACTCGGGGCCTTCGCAGGTACTCAGCAGCCTTTCTCAGTGGCGCTGGCCGTCGGTCTGCTCCTGAGCTGCGCGTAATACAGCGAGCTGCCTACGCTCTTCCTCATGCTCGGCCGCCATATGGGCGCGGGACTCCTGCCACGGATCGGGCCGGAAGAATCCGCCGGTGCCCGGCTTGCCCGCCGAACCCAGCTGGTTCATCTTCTTCGGCACCGTCGCGCCCTGATAGGCCAACGGAATCGGATGACCGTGCTCGTCGACCGGACCGAGCGGCTGATGGATCTCGATGTACTCGCCGTGCGGCAGCCGCCTGATAATGCCGGTCTCGATGCCGTGCTCCAGCACCGCACGGTCGCTGCGCTGCAGGCCCAGGCAGATGCGGTAAGCGGCGAAGTAGGCAACCGCGGGCAGGGTCAGAATGCCGATCCGGCCGACCCAGGTGGTCGCGTTCAGTGAGACGTCGAATTTGTAAGCGATGATGTCGTTCACGCAGGACAGCGTCAGCACCACGTAGAAAGTGATCGCCATGGCACCGATCGCGGTGCGCACCGGCACGTCACGCGGGCGCTGCAGCAGGTTGTGGTGTGCGGTGTCCTTGGTCAGGCGCCGTTCGATCCACGGATAGGCGATCAGCACGGTGAAGACCAAGCCCATGATCATCGCACCCCAGAACGGTGCGGGCACGGTATAGCGGCCCGGATACAGCTCCCAGGGCGGGATCAGGCGCATCATGCCGTCTGTCCACATCATGTAGAAGTCCGGCTGGGTGCCCGCCGATACCTTGGCCGGGCTGTAGGGCCCGAAGGCCCAGATCGGGTTGATCTGCAGCAGGCCGCCCATAAGTGCGACGACACCGAGGGTGAACGCGAAGAACGCGCCCTGATCCAGGGAGAACACCGGCACGATGCGGGTGCCGATCACATTGCGTTCGGTGCGGCCGGGCCCCGGGAACTGGGTGTGCTTCTGATACCAGACCAGCGCGATATGCGCGGCGATCAGCGCGAGCATGATGCCGGGGAACAGCAGCACGTGCGCGATGAACAGGCGCGGAAGGATGATCTCGCCCGGATAGTCGCCGCCGAACATCAACCAGTGCATCCAGGTGCCGATGAGCGGAATACCGAGCGTGATGGAGGAGAACGCCGCCCGCAGGCCGGTGCCCGAGAGCAGGTCATCGGGCAGCGAGTAGCCGAAGTACCCCTCGAACATGGCCAGGATCAGCAGTAGCGAGCCGAGCACCCAGTTTGCTTCGCGCGGCTTGCGGAACGCGCCGGTGAAGAAGATCCGGAACAGGTGCACGATGATCGAGGCCGCGAAAAGTAGTGCGGCCCAATGGTGGACCTGGCGCACGAACAAACCGCCGCGGACCTCGAAGGAGATATTCAGCGCCGTCTCGTAGGCGCGGGTCATGGACACTCCGCGCAGTGGCTGGTAGGCGCCGTTGTAGGTGACCTCGGCCATCGATGGGTCGAAGTACAGCGTCAGATAGGTACCGGACAGCACCAGGATGATGAAGCTGTAGAGCGCGATCTCGCCGAGTAAGAACGACCAGTGGGTCGGAAAAACCTTGTTGATCGACCGTTTGATGAATCTCGCGGCCTGATATCGCTCGTCGAAGGAGTTGGCTTGTTCGCCTGCCTTACGACTTATGTCAATAGCCATGGCCGACACCCCGCTCTGGTGAGTGGTGGTACGTGTTCTACTACAGACGGTAGCAGGGGATCGACCAGGAATCGATAGGTTTCCCTGAACCGCAATGTGGAACAAGATCATTCAGTTTCGCGGGAGCCAGCCGATACCGCCGGTGACCGGTGTCATATCGTCGAGTCGTGAGTATGGTGGCCGCCCAGGACGCGACGATGTACTGGCTGTCGGGCCGTACCCGAAATGACCTTTTCATGCTGTATTGCTTCGACGATTCCGGGCGTTCCGGTGCGCAACTGCGCGAGTTCGTCGCGCGCCGCAGTGCGGAGATTGCCGACCTGTCGGTGCGGCTGCGCGAGCTGCCCGGAGATCTCGACTATCCGGCATGGGTTCGGTGTGAATTCCGTGCCGAGCAATTTGTGGAACATATCCTTCCGGAACCGGATTGGCCCAGTGTGTGTGAGGTGCTCGGCAAACTGCTCGGTACCGGGGTGGACGCTGCGGCGCGGCCGTGGCGGTTGCATGTGTTTCGCGGGGTCGTCGGTGCGCCAGGGGGTGCTGGACCGGCGATGGTGGTTGTGCTGCAGATGTCGCATGCGTTGGCGGATGGGCGGCGGGGTGCGGAGATCGCCAGGGGGTTGTTTTCCGAGGTCGCCGAGTCCGCGCTGGTTGCCTCGGTCATCGGTGCCGCGCCGGTTGCTCGGGCTCTGGGTGGAAGGTCCGCCGGCTTCGGTCGACGCCTCGGTGCGGCAGCGGTCGAGGCGGCGCCGGTGAATCCCATACATGTGAATTCGGTGCTGGCGCTGCTTCGGATGCCGATCCAGTTCGCGCGCACGGCGATTCGTGGCTATCAGGCATTCCGCGCGCAGCAGGAATTGGCCGAATTGACCACGGCGGGAAGGCTTCCGGGGCCGGGGCCCGCGTTCACGCCGAGTCTGGTGAACCGGAGCGATTCGACAGATGGGCACGCCCACCAGGTGCGGATGATCGTCTGCGATGCCGAACGGCTGCGCATTCCGGGTTGCACCGTGACCGTGGTCGCGCTGACTGCCGTGTCGATCGCACTCGATCGCTACCTCACCGCGCGAGGTGAACGAGCGGACCGTCTGGGCGCGCAAGTGCCGATGGCCTTGTCCGACAATCGGATAGCGGCTCGCAATAACTACCGAAGTCTCGGCGTCGACCTGTTCATCGACGAACCGGACCCACCGGCCCGCGCGAACAAGATCGCCGCAGTCCTCGCCGATCGCCGAACCCGCGCCCAGCATCCACTGCTCACCGCACAGGACCGCGTCACCGCCGTCACCCCCGCCCCACTACTACGCCGCGACATCGAGCGCTACCCGCTCGACACTGTCCCCGACTCCATCGCCGGACACACCGTGGTCTCCAGCGTCCACCGCGGCCCCGCCGACCTGACGTTCGGCGGCGCACCCGTCCGCTTCACCGGCGGCTTCCCCGCAATCGGCTCGGTCATGCACCTGACCCACGGCGTACACGGCCTCGGCGACACCGTCACCGTCTCGATCCACGCCGACGCCGCCGCACTACCGGACATCGATACCTACACCGGCCTGGTACGCGATGCGCTGAACGAGATATTCGACTGTGCCATAGCAGAATTGGGAGAGCCCGAAACTTCAACCGGGTGATTCACCGCAGACCGATGCAGTACTTCTACTCATGTCCGAATGACATCGACATGTTCGAATACATTGAACGCCTGCACATTCGGGCGGAGACAGCTGCGGCGGCAATTGAGCGGGGGCGCAACCATGACCACATCACCAACCGACTCCACGTCGGCCGGCCAGTGGATCGCACGCCTCATCGCGATCGTGCTCCTGATCCCACTGCGCCTGGTGTGGGAGGGCATCGAACTGCTCGGCCGCATCACCGCCGCCGCCCTGACCTACATCTGGAACCACCTACTCGACCCGATCTGCCGCCTCATCTGGCACTGATTGTTCCGCCCCGCCTGGGCCTTCGTCAAGGACGTCCTCTGGGGCTGGCTCCTGCACTACGTCCTCTGGGGCCTGGTCCTCACCCCACTAGCCGCCTTCGCCCTCGACTACTTCCTGCGCCCGCTCCGCCGCGCAATCGAGGCCTTCCTCTGGCGCCGAATCTTGCGCCCCGCCTTGACCTGGCTCACGAAAAACATCCTGCTCCCGATCGCCGCCATCACCCTGCGGGTCCTGTACCTGGCGTGCAAATACCTGATCGCCTGGCCCGCCTACCAACTCTGGCACTGGATCCTGCACCCCCTGTGGCGGCTACTTCGCACCGCCCTGATCTACGGCTGGCTCGGCGCAACCGCCATCGTCGGCGCACTCGTGGTAACTCCCTGCCGCGCCGTCTACCGCACAGTTCTGCGCCCCATGTGCACAGCCCTGGCCGCCGCTTGGCGCACCACGGTCGTCCGCCCGACCCGCTGGACCTACCTGAATGTCATTCAGCCGATGAACAAATGGGCCACCCAGATCATGACCACGGTTTTCGGCAACTGATCCGGTCGCCGATTGCTTCAGCCCCACGGAACGCGATGTGGGTCTACACGAGTTTCCGTATCGCGTTCGGTGAATTCCTTGGCCACTCCGGCCGCGTGCCGGGCTCGGGCCTGGTGGCAAGGCGTCCCGGGCCCACATCAGCTGGTCGGAATCCATGTGGGCACCGGGAGATTCATCTGAGTGGAATGCATTACCGGGCGTCGGCGAGAACCCATCGGCCATCCGGCCACTCGTAGCAACGCAGTTTCGACGGGTTGGAGTATGTACTCCGCTTCATTTCGCACTCTTCCCGAGCTTGGAACAAGGTGCCGGGCGGCTGCTCGGTCAACTCCGGGCCGAATGTCCGAGCCGCCGTTTGCGCGACCGCGGGGCCGGCCATCGCGGAGATCCCGAGAGCAAGCCCGACAATCGATAAGGTCGCGGCGGTGGCGGTAGTCCGGAAGCGCATGATTTCTCTCCTCGAGTGCGGTGGCGGGGCGACCCGCGCGTATTCGTGCGAACGCCGCAGGGTGTAGCGCTCGATCAGCAATGTTGCTCGTCTTGTGTGGGACCGGTCCCGGACTTTTCTGCTCGACGCTTCGGGTCCGTTCGCTTCGACGGACCGATCTCGAAAGTTCTTGTCTTGCTGAGTGTTCTGGCTTGAATGCTCAGTTCAAGGATCCCGCGAGGTGCTACTGCCGGTTCGGCGCGAGCGTGTCCGGGAAACCGAACATCGCGACCAGCGCTGGATCGTGGAGTGCGATCACGCGGGAGACGCCGGTAGTAGTTGGGGCCAGCACCACGATGCCGTTTGCCCGGAACGTGCTGTCCGCGTCCCGGAAGTACACGACGGCGGTCGGCTGGCCGTTGGCTGTAGTAGCGATCATCTGCCAGTCACCGGGTGTGCCGAGCACATACGCGTCGAGCATGTGGATGCACCTCACCCGGCCTGCGTACCACTCGCGGAATGGCGTCGCCTCCAGCGTGGCGTCCGTGCGCAGCACTTGCGCCAGCAGACCGGCGTCGGAACGCTCGAAGGCTGCGATGTAGCCGTCGAGCAGTGCACGCGCCCGCTGGTCGGTCGGTTCGAGCAGTTTCTCGGGCTCCGGATCCAGTTCGTCCAGCCGGGCGCGGGCGCGCTGCAGACCGCTCTTGACCGCGGCTGTAGTGGTGCCGAGGATCTCCGCGGTTTCGGGCGCGGAGAACGCCAGCACCTCGCGCAGGATGAGGATCGCGCGCTGGCGGGCGGGCAGGTGCTGCAGGCTGGCGATGAGTGCCAGCCGTAGCGATTCGCGCGCGATCACCGCCGCGGCCGGATCGTCGGCGGCCGGGGCGACCCACCCGTCCGGCAACGGTTCCAGCCACGAGACCTCGCCCGGCGCAACGTGACTCGGCTGGCGATCCGGTCCGTCGTAGGGCCCTGTCAGGCCCGAGGGCAGCACCCGGATCCGGCGCGGCTGCAACGCCGTCAGGCAGACATTGGTGGCGATCTTGTAGAGCCAGGACCGAATCGACGCGCGGCCCTCGAAGCCTGCGTAGGAACGCCATGCCCGAAGATATGTTTCCTGTACCAGGTCCTCCGCGTCGTGGGCCGAGCCGACCATGCGGTAGCAGTGCGCCAGCAGTTCCCGGCGGAACCGCTCGGTTTCGGCGGCGAACCGGTCCTGGTTCGCCGCCTCCGGCACATGCGCCGTCATGTCGCGAGTGTAGGCCGCGGCCAGTCGGCCGGATGCGCGATGCAATCCCACGGGCTGCTCCTTGTCCGGACCGGTCCCGCCAGTCGGGACCGTCGCCGATTACGACCGGGATGCTGTTGCGAAGGAATCGAAACGCAGCTCAGCGGGCATCCGGATGTCAGGGCAGCAGTGCCAGTTTGCCGGTGGTGGCGCGGGTTTCGAGTTCCGCGAGGGCCTTCGGGCCGTCGGACAAGTCGTAGGCGGTCGGGCGAGCGGGCGTGAGGACGCCGGCGGTGATGAGCGCGGACAGTTCACGCATGAGCTCGTCGAAGATCTGCGGTGCGGCCTGGCTCAGCACGCCGATGTTGAGGCCGATGATATGGACCTGGTGCTTGTACACCAGCTCCCAGTTGGTGATCGCGGCATCACCGCCTGCCACGCCGTAGACGACGATCCGGCCGGTGACCCGCTTGGCCGCGGCCAGACTGGCGTCGAAGGTGGCCCCGCCGGCGGACTCGAGCACCAGATCGGCGCCGATGCCGCCGGTCAGCTGCAGTACCTCGGCGGCGAGGTCCTCCGTGCGGGAATCCAGAACGTGGTCGGCGCCGAGTGCCCGGACAGTCTCGTGCTTGCCCGGCGAGGCAGTGGCGATGACCGTCGCACCGTAGTGCTCGGCCATGGTCACCGCGGCCTGGCCGGTCGCGCCCGCCGCGGCGTGGATCAGCACGGTCTCCCCGGCGGTGATGCGGCCCAGAGGCCTGAGTGCGGCGAGTGCGGTGGGCCAGTTCACGACCAAGCCCAGCGCCTGCTCGCCCGTCCAGCCGACCGGCACCGGCACTGCCGCAGCTGCGGGCAGGACCATGTACTCGGCGAAAGCTCCGTAGCCGACGCCGATAACCCGGTCCCCTGGCCGCGGGCCGGTCGTTGCCGCACCCACCGCCACGACCTCGCCTGCGGCCTCGAAACCCGCGAGATACGGTGGTTGCGGGCCGTCCAGGAACGTGCCGTAGGCCCTCGAGATGTCGGCGAAGTTGACGCCGGCGGCCGCGACTCGGATCAGGACCTCGCCCGGGCCGGGCACCGGTACCGGCGCGTCGATGATCGAACGCATATCCTGCGGACCCTTCAGCGAGGTCTGCTGCAGGGCGCGCATAGTGGTGGGAATACTCACAGCAATCAGCTCTCTTTCACGGCTTGCCTGGTCGACCATGTAGACCTCGGTCGCCACAGAAAGGAATCGGCAGCCGCGAATCGTTGCACCCCGCTCGCCCAGCGGCAGGGAACCCCAACACGGACAGCATTCAACGAGAGTGAGTTGTGATACCGCCCTGACCACACCGGCCACGCCGCAGCGGCCGGCCGACGAGACCCGCTGCGGCGCAGGACATCCTGTTATACCGAGTCGAGTGCGTCCAACAGCGTTGGCGATATCAGCGGCGACAATTTGTGACCCGGTTGTAGTCACCGATGCGAGAAACCCCCGACGGCGGGGTCGGCCCGACTGAGCCGTCACAGGATGCGCGGTGCGTCACCGGGGCAGACTGCAGAAAGTCGACGGCCGCAAACGCAACCACGTCGAAATAGCGGATGAACTCCGACCCGCATCGATACCCGTGTCGAGCAGCGCCCGGCACAGCGGTCGACAACCGGTCCGAAAAAACAGCAGGTCAGGACATTTCAACCATGTCCTGACCTGCTGTTTCGTGGCGGAGGATAGGGGATTTGAACCCCTGAGGGCGTTAACCCAACCCGCGTTCCAGGCGAGCGCCATAGGCCACTAGGCGAATCCTCCGTGCAGCAGCATACCGGGTGCCCCCGGCCGGTCACCAAATTGGGGCTGGTTGGGGCGGGAAGTCCCAGTTCGGTCCCTTTTCGACCCTTCTCGGTACACCCGGTGATGATCATTGCCGGATCCGCCCGCTACACTTGCATACGGATCCCGCGCGGCGCGCATCCTGTGAACTCCCCCAGGGCCGGAAGGCAGCAAGGGTCAACGGGCTCTGCCGGGTGCGCGGGGTCCCCTATATTCACTCCAATTCGGAGCAACCGCCGGGTAACGTGAACACGGTCCGCCGGACGTCGAATGCGCTCGGCTGGATCAAACGGTCCGACCGCGGTAATCGGCTCGGACGCAATCGCCCCTTCGCTGCTTCGAAAGGCTGCTCAGGATGCCCCGGCAAACGCAGATCGGTTTGATGAGCCCCCCGGAGCTCGTGTCCGAACACGAGACCCAGACCGCGAATTATGCGACGCTCGCGACCGAGAAGCTCACGCTGGATCTGACCAGGGGTAAACCTTCGCCGGAACAACTCGACCTCTCTGCGGAACTGCTCACGCTGCCCGGTCCGGGTGATTTCAAGGACGGCACCGGTACCGATTGCCGCAACTACGGTGGGCTGCACGGTCTCCCGGAGTTGCGCGCGATCTTCGGTGAGCTGCTCGGCATTCCGGTCGAGAACCTGATCGCGGGCAATAACGCCAGCCTGGAGCTGATGCACGATGTGATCAGCTACGCATTGCTGTACGGCACACCGGATTCCGAGCGCCGCTGGGTGGCCGAGCCAACGCTGAAGTTCCTGTGCCCGAGCCCCGGCTACGACCGGCACTTCGCGATCACCGAGGCGCTCGGCTTCGAGATGATTCCGATTCCGATCGGTCACGACGGACCGGATGTGCACGCCGTCGCCGAACTGGTGGCCGATGACCCGCAGATCAAGGGTCTGTGGGCGGTGCCGAACTATTCCAACCCGACCGGTGTCATCTTCTCCGAAGAGGTTGTCCAGGAGTTGGTTTCGATGCCCGCCGCGGCGCCGGACTTCCGCCTGTTCTGGGACAACGCCTACGCGGTGCATCCGCTGACCGATACCGCCGCACCCGTCCTCGATGTGCTCGGTATGGCGGCCGCGGCCGGAAACCCGAACCGCCCCATCGTTTTCGCCTCCACCTCGAAGATCACCTTCGCCGGTGCGGGGGTGAGCTTCCTCGGTGCGTCGACGCCGAACCTGAACTGGTACCTCGAGCACGCGGCGAAGAAGAGCATCGGCCCGGACAAGATCAACCAACTGCGTCACCTGCGGTTCTTCAAGGACGCCGACGGCGTGCGCGCGCATATGCAGAAGCATCGCGCCATCCTCGAACCGAAATTCGCACTGGTACTGAAGATTCTGGAGGATCGGCTCGGCGCGTCCAAGGTGGCGTCCTGGACCGAGCCCAAGGGCGGCTACTTCATCAGCCTCGATGTCCTGGAGGGCACCGCGGCCCGGGTGATCGCGCTGGCCAAGGATGCGGGCATCGCGCTCACCGCGGCCGGTTCGGCCTTCCCGTACCGAAATGACCCGGAGGACAAGAATATCCGCATCGCCCCGAGCTTCCCCCAGCTGCCGGAACTGGAGAAGGCGATGGACGGTCTGGCCACCTGCGTACTGCTCGCGGCTACCGAGAAATTGCTCGGCAAATAGCTCGACACACAACGGGCGCGTACCGAATCGGTATGCGCCCGTTGTGCTTTCGCTCGAATATCAGTGCGGCTTATGTGCCAGCACGGCGAACATGGTCACCGATAGGTGGACGTCACCGGTTTCGGCGCCCCGTTCCAGATCCGCGATGAGCTGGTCGCGCTGTGCCTCGGTTATGGAACCGCGCGCGACCGCCATGGCGGAGATGCGGTTGACCAGCGCGCCCGCGCCGACCGTCCGGTCCTGTACCAGGGCGTGCGAGCCGATCTCGTCGATGACCAGGCCGGCCTTGGTCAGCAGTCCGGGCAGCCTGCGGCCGGAGAACGGGTTGGTGGTTGCGGCGATCAGGGTGTCGACGATCTCGCGAACCACCGGACGGTCGCCGGGATGCACGATTGCCGTGCCCCAGTCGCTGTCCACCACAACGACACGGCCACCGGGCTTGAGCACCCGAGCGATCTCGTTGGCGGCACGACTCGGTGCGGTCAGGTGTTGGAACACCCGCTCGCAGAGCGCGGCGTCGAAGGTTTTCGCGCCGAACGGCAGCCCGTAGGCGTCGCCGGAATGGAACTTGGCCGTCGAACCGGCCTGTTCGGCGCGGCGTTCGGCGGAGGCGAGCAGTTGCGGATCGGGTTCGACACCGATCGCGGTGCCCGTCGGGCCGACGGCATCCGCGAAGGCGATGACCTCCGAGCCGGTGCCCGATCCGACATCGACCGCACTCTCGCCGGGCTGCAGCGCCAATGCTTCATGTGCCCACGTGCGCAGTCGGCGGATGCCCGGCAGCGCCGCCTGCAGATCCCGCACGTCGACCAACTGATCCTGGCCCGCGCTATCGAAGCGATCCGGGCGTAACCCCTGCATATTCATGGGCACGATTCCGTCTGTGGGTATTGCCGTCGTCTGAGGCATGGCGCTGAGCCTACTTCGGCACCGACCGCATCGCACGGCAGGACTGTGAGGTGGGTCACGATTCGGGCAACCCATCGATCCGAGTGGGCCGGACCACGCGGCCGACCTTTTCGAGCGACCTGCGAGCCGTCGTTGAGCGGCTTCGAGTGAGATGATCGGAGAAGTCCGGTACCAGCGAAAGGAAGTCCCGTGGCCAAAGCGAAGTCCGCGACTGTCAAGCTGTGTCTCGCCCAGGAGCCGGAGGCGGACAAACTCCTTTCCGAGGATTCCTTCGCGTTGCTGACGGGCATGCTGCTCGACCAGCAGTTCCCGCTCGAACATGCCTTCCGCGGGCCGAAGAAGATCGCCGACCGAATGGACGGCTTCGATATCCAGCGGATCGCCGACGCCGATACCGAGGCGTTCGAAGAACTGTGCGCGACCCCGCCCGCCATTCATCGCTACGGCCGGTCCATGGCCCGCCGCACCCAGGAACTCGCGCGCTATGTGGTCGAGCATTACGACGGCAAGACCGAACGCATCTGGACCCAGGGCGATCCGGACGGCAAAGAGGTGCTGCGCCGTTTGAAGGACCTGCCGGGGTACGGCGATCAGAAGGCCAGGATCTTCCTCGCGCTGCTCGGCAAGCAGCTCGGTGTGCAGCCGAAGGGATGGGAGCCAGCGGCAGGCGCCTACTCCGAAGCGGGCTCCAGGCGCTCGGCCGCCGATATCGTCGACAGCGAATCCCTTTTGGAGGTAAGGGCTTTCAAGAAGCAGATGAAGGCCGCGGCCAAGAAGTCCTGAAGTCGCTCGAGGTTTGCCTATTCGAATCTGCCTGCATTTTTCCCTCGTGCCCGATTGAGTTCTCGTCGATGCTTTTCCCTCGGTAGCAACACCTAGATGAGGGAACGCAGTACATGAAGATGAGGAAACTCGCCGTCGTCGCGGCGCTGGTGACCATGGCGACCGGTGTGGCCGCCGGCACCTCGGGCGCCGCCCCGGCCACGACCGAAAGCGACGACAGCGCAATAAATTTCACCGCGGAAGCGGTAAACGATTCATCGATTATCAAGACCGACGCGGGTTCGCTGGCGGTAGCGGGCGATGTCTTCGAGATCAAGGCCGCCGATGGCACCGTCCTTGCGGGCACCCCGCTTCGGTTCCGGATCGACGACTTCGAATTCCCGATCGCCGCACAGATTTCCGATCGCACCGCGACATTGACCCCGCAAATCGATCGCGAACACGCGGTCTACAAGCCGGTCGCGCTGCCCTACGAGGACCAGGCCCCCTGGAAGACCCCATACGACCGTGAGGTCGCGGCCTGGACCCGCTTCACGAGCACCGTCTCGGCGGCGGCCACCGTCGGCACGCTGGTCGGCGGTCTCATCGGTGGTGCGGCGGGCTGCGTGCTCGGCGGTATCGCCGGTGCCACGGTCGCCTCGGCGACCATCGTCGGCCTGTTCGGTCCGTTCATTCCGGCCGCCGCCATCGGCTGCCTCGGCGGCATAATCGCCGTTGGTGCCCTCGGCACCCTGGCCGGTCAGATACTCGTGACCGCGCCGGTCGCGATCGGTGCGGCGATCCAGTACTTCACCACCATCAACCAGCCGTTCGTCCCGGCCAAGTAGGACCGAAACGCGACAGCTCCGCCCAATATCTGGGCGGAGCTGTTTCGCTGCCGGATATCGGACGGGGTCAGGGTCGCTCACGTTTGGTCTCCGCCACGATCCAGGCAGCGATCTGAGTGCGTGAGGTGAAGCCGAGTTTGGTCAGGATGTGTTCGACGTGGCCTTCGACGGTGCGTTGCGAGATCACCAGTTTGGCGGCGATCTGCTTGTTGCTGAGTCCCTGGGCGACGACGTCGGCGACCTGTCGCTCGCGCTTGGTCAATTTCGCGGATGCAGGCGCCGGATCGGCGCGCTGTTCCCCGACCGCGTAGGCGATGGCAGCGCCCATGCCCAGCGCCTGACCTTGCCGGAAGGCCGCGTCGAATCCGCGTGTGCCGAGTGTACGACGCGCTATCCGCTCACATTCCTCGTGAAAGCGCGACATCTCCGGAAAGACAGCACCAACGCGACTTCCCACCAGCCAGATTCCCTGCGCGGCTCCTAGCAGCACGGCCGCGCGATGGGCGTCGCCCTGGTCGGCAGCGGTCCAGGCCAGCGCCTCGAAACTGAACGCGCTGAGCACCGGACTATTCGGCCGTCGGTTGACTCGCAGCGCTTCCTCGAGCAGCTGCTGGGCTTTGTCCCGCTCGCCCTGCTGCCATGCTGCCACGCCCAAACCGCGTAGTGCAGCCGATCGATAGAGCAGTTCGCCTCGCGCTTCGGTGATGGAAAATACTCGGCGGAAATGCTCGGTTGCTCGAGTCGTATCTCCGCTCAGTTCGTATGCCCAGCCGAGGATGGTCAGAGTACCGATGTAGAGCGCCCCCGTCCTGTCCGAACTGAGCATCTCGACTACATGTTCGAGGGAGGACGATACGTTGGCTGTTTCGCCGCTGGCCAGTGCAAGAACTCCGCCCGCGAAGGCGATCTGCGCCTGGAGCGCGCGGTCGGGGGCCTGTTCGGCGAGCACTCGTCCCTGGTCCAGCAGAGCGGCCGCGGACTGGAAATCCCCCTGCGGCGCGGCTAGGCGACATCCGACGCAGAGCGCCTTGACACGGTCGGGTATCGGTTGCACGCCGGGGTGGGCGAGAACGCGGTTGATCCAGGAACGACCTTCGCTGAACAGGCCGCATAAGCCCCAGAAATCGTATAATGCGGCAGTGGTGCGCAGCCCTGCTTCGGCTGCTTCCGGGGTGTCCTCGGACAGGCAGAATTCGAGCGCTTCGCGCAGATTGGGCAGTTCGCGCTCGAGCCGGGTGATCCAGTAGAGCTGCCGGTCGCTGATCCATTCGGCTTCCGCGTCCAGCGCCAATTGCTGGTACCAGTCGCGGTGGCGTCGGCGCAGTTCGGTGTCTTCGCCGGACTCTCGTAGCTTTTCCCGGCCGTAGTCGCGGACTGTCTCGAGCATCCGGAAACGCACGATGGTGTCGGTTTCCTCCCGGACCAGGATCGACTTGTCCACCAGGGAGGAAAGCACATCGATCGGCATGTCCGGTGCCAGGTCTGTGCCACATACCTGCTCGACGGCGTCGAGTTCGCAGCTGCCTGCGAACACCGACAGCCTGGCCCACAGCCGCTGTTCGGTCTGTGTGCACAACCCGTAGCTCCAGTCGATACACCACTGCAGTGTCTGCTGCCGCGGTGGCGCGGTGCGACTGCCGCGGGTGAGCAGCGCGTAGCGGTCGGTGAGCCGGTCCAGGATCTGCTGCGGCGACATCGTGCGCATTCGGGCCGCGGCCAGCTCGATCGCCAGCGGCAGCCCATCCAGATGGGCGCAGATTCCGGTGACGGCGGCCTTGTTGTCCTCGTCGAGTTCGAAGCCCGGCACTGCTGCCGCGGCGCGGTCGGCGAACAACGTCACCGCATCGAAACGGGGCAGCCCCCCCAGCGTCGGCTCCCGGTCTGGATCCGGGACGGTCAGTGGTGCCACCCGCAGCACTGCTTCCCCGGCGATATTCAGCGGTTCGCGGCTGGTGGCGAGGATTCGCAGCTCCGGACAAGTCCGCAGCAACGTTTCGGTCAGCTTGGCCACGGCCTCCACGATCTGCTCGCAGTTGTCCACAACGAGCAGAGTTTCTCGCGAGTTCAGGAAGCCGATCAGAACCTCGAGCAACGGACTGGCCGACTCGTTGCGCACACCGAGGGTGGCTGCGACCACGTCGACCAGCAGCGCCGGGTCGGACACCTCGGCCAGCTCGATCGACCACACACCGTCGGCGAAACCGCGTCGCGCACTGGATGCGGCCCGCAGCGCCAGTCGCGTCTTACCGACACCCCCGGTTCCGGTCAACGTCACCAGCCGCGCGCTCGACAGCAGATTCTTCAGCTCTGATACTTCGGTGCGCCGGTCGATGAAACTGGTCAGCTCGAGCGGCAGATTAGTACTGTGGTCCCGAGTCGCCGCCGTCGGCTTGCGCCATTCCCGCATCGATGGCTGCTGGCCGGGATGCTCGAGATTCGGTTCACCTTGCAGCGCCATCTCATCCACCGAGAACCCGTGGCGCTGCTGCAGTTGCCGAAGTGTCTTTCCCAGCGCCACCGCCGACGGCCGCTCGTGGCGGTTGCGGCTCATCGCTTTTTCCACCGCCGCCGATACGTCCTCGGGGATGCCGTTGTCTCGCAGGTCGGGCAACGGCTGGGTGGTGATCCGGACAAACTGCGCGACCATGTTCTCACCACTGCGTCGCTCGAACGCGGCATGCCCGGTCAATGCACAGAACAAGGTTGCGGCGAGTCCATAGACATCGGCGGCCGAGGTCGGATCGCCCCCCTCGAGCACCTCAGGTGCGGTGAATGCCGGTGATCCGGTGACAATGCTCGCCGTCGTCTCGAACCCACCGGCGATGTGGGCGATACCGAAGTCGGTCAGCGCTGGTTCACCGTAGTCGGTGAGCAGAATGTTGCCCGGCTTCACGTCCCGATGCACGATACCGAGACGATGTGCGCTCTCCAGCGCACCGGCGATCTTCACCCCGATCTGCAGCACGCGCTCCAACGGAAGCGGACCCTTCTCGCGGATCCACGCGTCCAGCGAATCCAGCGGGTGATACGGCATCACCAGATAGGGCTGCCCGCTGGCGGTGGTACCGGTCTCGAGCACGGTGACGATGTTCGGATGCCCGGTCAACCGGCCCATCGCGCGCTGCTCCCGCACGAACCGCGCCTGATTGTCTTCGTCCAATTCCGCGGTCAGAACCTTTACCGCGACCGTCCGGTCCAGCGCCGCCTGCGTGCAGCGATACACCACACCGAAACCCCCGCGTCCGATCTCCACCGCGTCCTCGAAACCAGCAGCAGCCAACTCCGCCGTGACAGGGGTGATCGTGTCACGGCGGGTCCGCAGCGGATCATCATCGGTCATCGGCTGGATGTGATCCGACCAGCATCTCTCCGGACACCGGCAATTTCACTCACCTTCCGCCAAGGCCAGCGTATCGCCGAAAACATCGGCGAAAGAGTATCGAGTAGGCCCCGCCCTGTGCTTCTCGGCTGGCGGGATCTTCTTCTGGCGGGGAAGGCGGGGCCGACCCGGTTAGCATGCGCTGGCTGTTCAGAGACTCTGGAAGCAGAAGGGGATAGTGATGAGCTTTGAAACCAAGCGTGTTCTGCGGATCGCCCTACTCTTCGCAACGGCCGGCGCCGGCCTGCTGATCGGCGCGGGTACCGCCGCTGCCGACGACTGGCCCTCGGATGGCGGCGGCGCACTCGAGGTTTACGAGACCAATAACTTCGCGGTCCAATCCGATCCCGACTACTGGAATCCACTTTCCGATCGGAACCGGTTGACCTCCCCGTTCGGTACGAGCACCCGGATCGTTTGCACCAGCTTCCACGGCGTACAGCAGGATTGCTGGCAGGCCGATCTCGACGGCAACCCGCACAAGCTCGATATCGCCCCACTCGACATGCCGTACGCCGGCTCCAGCGGAACCGGCCACTTCGGGCCCAAGCATTACGTCTACCCGGGCTGATCCCGCCACGGACACAGGCCCGCTCGGTACTGAGCGGGCCCTTTTCGTGTCGACCGGCAAGATCATGACCAGGTCTTTCATGCGCGCGCATTACTTGCGTTGACATTTAATGCGTATGCATCTAAATTACCGAACGTGACTATGACAGCTACCGCATCCGAGACCCGGACCGCCGCATCTACCGAGCACACCCCGGGCCGTTGGGGCCCGAAGTTGTGGGCCGTGCTGTTCGTCGCCGGTCTGGCGATGTTCCTCGACGCACTCGACGTCTCTATGGTCGGCGTCGCCCTCCCGTCCATCGGATCCGAACTGGGCCTCGACACCGAGAGCCTGCAGTGGATCGTCAACGGCTACATCCTCGGCTACGGCGGCCTGCTGCTGCTCGGTGGCCGCGCCGCCGACCTGCTGGGCCGTCGACAGGTATTCCTCACGGCCCTGGTGGTTTTCGGACTCGCCTCACTCGCGGGCGGTCTGGTCGACGACGGTGCGCTGCTGATCGCCAGCCGCATCATCAAGGGCGTCGCCGCCGCATTCACCGCACCCGCCGCACTCTCGATCATCACCACCACCTTCAAGGAGGGCCACGACCGCAACCGCGCACTGTCGATCTTCACGGTCTTCGGCGCTACCGGTTACGCCTCCGGGCTGATCGTCTCGGGTCTGCTCACCGGCGTCGACTGGCGCCTGACCTTCTACGTCCCGGTGCTGGTTGTCGCGGCCGTGGTGGTCACCGCCTACTTCGTGGTGCCACGCAATATCGAGAAGGAACAGGGGCGCATCGACTTCGCCGGTGCCGCACTGCTGACCGGTGGCATGCTGGCCGCCGTCTACACCATCGTCACCGCACCTGAAAAGGGTCTCACCGCAACGGTTGTCGCGACCGCGGTAATCGCCGTCGCTCTGCTGAGCGCGTTCTTCGTGGTGGAGAACAGGGTGGCCCACCCGCTGGTGCGGCTGAGCATCTTCAAGGTGAAGTCGATCGTCCGGGCGAACCTGGCCGCACTGGCCATCTTCGGCTCCTACATCAGCTTCCAGACGATCGTGTCGCTGTACCTGCAGAACACCCTGGGTTGGACGCCGCTGAAGATGGCGCTGGCCCTGGCTCCGACGGGCATTATCGTGGCGATCCTGTCGCCGGTCGCGGGCAAGCTGATCGACCGCTACGGCACCACGCCGATGATCATCGCCTCGATGACCTCGTTCGTGATCGGGTATGTCTGGTTCATCTCCTTCGGCGGTAGCGCCGACCCGACCTACGTTGTGGACTACCTGCCCGCGTTCCTGCTGCTCGGCCTCGGCTTCGCGCTCGGCTTCTCCTCGGTCATGGTCCAGGCCACCGAAGGCATCGCCGACCACGAGCAGGGGCTGGCGTCGGGGCTGGTGCAGACCTCCGGTCAGATCGGCGGGGCGGTCGTGCTGGCCGTGGTCACCGGCCTGATCAGCGGTGGCGCAGCCACCAGCATCGCGCAGTACCGGCCGGGTCTGTACCTGGTTACCGTGGTCGCGCTGGTCGGGCTGATCGCCTCGGCCACCGCACTGCTGGCCGGTCGTCAGTTGGTCGCGGAAGCGGCGTAACCGAACAGCCCGGGATCGGGCGAGCCAGTCACCCCATGGGGGTCGCCGAAGCGGCGGCCCCCATTCGGCTTTTTCGGACAAATCGTGCTTTGGGCCACACTTTGCTCGGAACCCGGTGCGCGCCAAGGATTTCGGAACGAACCATGCATCGGAGGAGTTCCCAGCCCGCCGATAGGGCTTGGTGCGCGGCGATTTCGATGTTAACTTTGATCCCATGTCTTCGAGCCGTCCGACCGCGCTGCGGGTCACCTACGTGACCGCCGCACTGGGTCTGCGACTGCCGTTGACTCGCGAACTGTGTTGTTCCTGCTGCAGCTGAGCCGCTCTTTCGGCTCGTGCGCTGCCCCGCCGCCGCACGTGTAGGCACATCCCGTTGTACGGGACTTCAGCAAGGAATCTTCATATGTCCCTCACCCTTGATCGATCCGTCTCCAGGGTCGCAACCGGTCGTGTCCGTGTCCAGCGCCCCGTCGTCGCGCCGGAACTCCGCATCGCCGACAATCCGGCCGCAGCCGTGCTGCGCGCCGCGACCGGCGGTCCGGTCTCCCGTGACAATGCCGCGCGCACAACGGGTTTGAGCATCGCGACGGTCAACCGCCAAGTCTCGGCGCTATTGGCCGCCGGGCTGCTGCGCGAACGCCCCGACCTGACCGCATCGGGTGCGGTCGGCCGTCCGCGGGTGCCTTTCGAAATCGACCACGAGGCCTATCTGACCCTCGGCATCCACATCGGCGCCGCGGTCACCAAGATCGTCGCGGCCGATTTGCGCGGGCGCATCCTCGGCGGGCTGGCGATCGCGACGCCGCAGACCGGTCAGGACTTCGCGACCACGACCGTCGCGCGCAGTGCCAAGGCCTTCCTGCAGCGCTGGCATCGGCGCAAACCGCTCTGGGCCGGTGTGGCGATCGGTGGACGGGTCGATCCCGCGACCGGTGTGGTCGATCATCCCAAGCTGGCTTGGCAAGGGGCGCAGGTCGGTTCGGTGCTCGGCGAGGTGCTCGAGCTGCCGGTCTCGGTTGCGCCGCACGTCGAGGCCATGGCCGCGTCGGAACTGCTGTTGCCGACCGGCGAGCCGCGTGGGACCGGTGGTCCCGGCAGCAGCCTGTACTTCTACGTCCGCGAAACCGCCGGTATCGCAGTGACTTTGGATGGCCGGGTGCATACCCCCAGCAGCGGCCCCGGTTCGATCGCGCACTTGCCGACCGGCTCCGATGTCGAATGCACCTGCGGACGGCGCGGCTGCCTCGAGGTGACCGTCGGTGATCGGTCGCTGCACGCCAGAGCCGTTGGGCGCGGGATCATTCCGGCGCACAAGGGCACCGGCGGCACCACCATCGCCGACCTGTACCGCGCCGCCGAGGCGGGCGCGGCGGATGCGCAGGAGCTGCTCGCCGAGCGCGCCACCATCCTCGGACATACCGTCGCGATGGTCCGCGACATGCTCAACCCGGACCGGGTGATCCTCGGCGGCCAGGCCTTCACCGGCTACCGCCCCGCGGTCGCCCACGTCGCCCGCGCCTTCAACCACTCCTCCCAACTCCCACCGACCGATATCCGCATCAGCGGATTCGGCGGCAAGGTCCAGGAATTCGCCGCAGTGGTCACCTCACTCAGCGCCATCTACGCCGACCCCCTCGCCGCCATCCGCCGCACCACCCTGACCGACTAGATCACGGCGCCGACCGGCCCCGGGTTGTCCCCGGTGGCCGGTTGATCGCGTTGTGCCCCAATGCAAACCGGTGCTGTGTTCGGCAATTATCGGCCAGCCGATTTCGCTGGCCGGTCGATCGCATCGAGTACAGTTCCGTCCGCGACGAGCGTAAGCCCGGTGGACGCTGTCTACCGGGCCGCTTTGCATGGGCCGATGGCCGTGGTCACCGGCTCAGGTGAAGAGTCCTTCGAGGGCGGTGATGAAGTACGGGAAGTGTCCCGCGAAGCGTTGCAGGTTGCGGTCACGTTCGAAGGTGCCGAACCAGTAGAGGCCGGGTTGAGAGTCGGCGGCGGGGTTCAGGTCGCGGAAGGCGCGGATCCAGTTGTCGGCGCGGCCGCCGATCACCATGAACGGCAGCGCACGGGAGAAGACCAATTCCTGGTCTGCGGGCGGGATCTGGTCGCGGGTGGTCGCGTCGAGGCCGCGCTGCAGCGCCCGGATCTGGCCGACGAGTTCGCGACCCTGGGCCGTGCGCACCGGTAGGAATCGCGGCAGCAGTACCGTCGCGACGCCGGCGAGCAGGATCGCGACGCCGACCAGTGCGCTGCCCGAGGTGAGCGCCAAGGCGATGGTCGCGGCGATACCGGCGACGATCAGTGCCCCACCCAACAGGATCGGCAATCCGATGCGGGCCCGATCGATGAACGCGCCGCGTTCGACCGCATCGGCGAGCATTGCGCTGCGCACTGTTTGGGACGGCACGCGTCCTGGCGCACGCAACTCGCCGACGGTCACCGAATCGGTGCCGTCCGGCAGCAGTGCGCGGTAAACCGCCTTCTCGTAATCGCGCAGCTGGTCATCGGGTGCGTTCACCCGGTCGATACGCCAATCGCTATCGCTGACGGGCGTGATCCAGATGTACCGGCGCACAGCGAGGTCGATCACCGTCGCGGCGATATCGCTCGGATCGGCATGTTCGTCGAGCAAGACGCCCGCCTCGCCGGGCAGGATGCCGTCCGGAGAGGTGAACTGGACCTGCGTACCGTCGCGCAGCAGCGGATCGATCGTCTCCGAACCGGCTGTGGCGGCGGCGTTTTCCCGTCTGGTCTTGAACACGTAAGCCGCCATCGCGGCCAGTGCGAGCAGCAGCACACCGAATGCGACGAGCACCGGCGTCGTGAAGGAGAAGGCGCCGGCCTCGCTGTTGTCGCGAATATCGGCATTGGCGGGCACCGTGCCTGGCGGCAACTGCAGGGTCAGGTCGATATTGTCGCCCTTGCGCAGGTCGGTCTGGCGCCAGTAGAGCACTCCGTCCGCCTCGATCTGCAGATCGGAGCACTGCCGTAGATTGCCGGGCGGGCCCAATTTGCAATCCACCACGCCCATTTCGTAGCTCGGGCTGATCAGGGATGCGTCGATCGATGCGACATCGGCATTGATGGTGCCGAGCCAGCGGAAGACCTGAGTGCCGGGTGCGTCGCTGACCGTGTTGTGGATCGCGTAGGTGAACGTCGATTCGCCCGGCTTGGCATCGATGGTGAACAGATCGTTCGCGACCGTCGCGGTGCCCGCGCCCTTGGTATCGACATCGGTGACCTTGAAGACGCGTTCGACATCGTCGCCGACCTTGAGGCGCAGCGGCAGAGTCATTTTGAAGCCGCTGTCGGCGGGGACGGTCACCTTCTCGGTGACCTCGAGCACACCCTCGCGGCTCAGTTTCAGATCCGCGACAATATCGACGCCATCGGTTGCGGGCTCCGTGTGGGCAACCGGTGCGGCGGCCAGCATTCCCGCAGCGGCGAGAAGCAGCGCGCTCGCGACGCCCCCCCGTAAAGTCAGCATGGCTGCCTACTCTAGACAAGTTGCTAAGCTGCGTCAGCGGCTGCAGGCGATCATGAGATGAGGGGGTACGGGGGCGTGACCCAACCACCGTACGGCTACGGGCCGGTTCCGCCTGGTGGACAACCGGTTCCGCCGCGTCCCGGTTCGCCATATGGGCAGCCGGGATATCGTCCCGTGCCGGGGCAGCCGGTTTATGGTCAGCCCGGATATGGCCAGCAGCCGGGTTATCCGCCCGGTTACGGCCAACCCGGATATGGTCCGCCGCCGGGTTATGGCCAGCAGCCCGGTTATCCGGCGCCCGGATACGGACAGCGCGCGCCGATGCCGCCGCCGACTCCCTACGGCCCACCCGGACGTCCACCGCAGCGGCGCAAGAGCGGCGGCGGCTGGATCGCGCTGCTGTTGATCATCGTCTTCGTGGTCGCGGGCGGCTTGGTGCGTGGCGCGTTTACGCACGGCAGGCTCAGCAGCACCACCTCGTCGGGCCCCGGTCCGAGCATGACCTACACCCCGGATTCGAACGGCGGTGTATCCGAGACCGGAACCAACCCGCTGCTGACCGATCCGAACACCACCTTGATCCCGGCGAAGTGCTCCTACGCACCGTGGAGCACGCAGGTGGACACCGCGCGCAAGTTCTTCGAGACCGCCGCGAGCTGCCTGGAGTCGGCGTGGAAACCCGTACTGGCACAGAAGAACCTGCCGTTCCAATCGCCGACACTGAATGTCAGCGCCAGCACGGACGGCATCACCACGCCGTGCACCGGCTCCACGAGCAATTTCGCCGCGTTCTACTGCCCGGCGAACAAAACGATCTACATGCCGCTCAGCCAGCTGCAGACCGATCTGTTCAAGGACAACTGGATCGTCTACCTGTCGGTATTCGCCCACGAATACGGCCACCACGTGCAGGCGATGGCCGGAATCCTGCGCAAGGCCAACAGCGATCGCGTCGACGCGGGCGTGCGCAGTGAGAAGGGTTTGGAGCTTTCGCGCCGAATCGAGTTGCAGGCCAACTGCTTCGACGGCATGTACCTCGGCTCCTCGGCCAATGGCGGTTCGGTGTCCACGGCGCAGATGACCCTCGCCCGCCGCGACGCACACGGCCGCGGTGACCAGCGCGGCGATATGCGCGATCACGGGACCGCGGACAACGGTGGCACGTGGTTCGAGATCGGGGTGGACAAAGACCGTGCGGCACAGTGCAATACGTTCACCGCGTCGGCCAGTGCGGTGTCCTGAGTAGATGACCCAGCCGCCCTACGGCTATGGTTCGCCGCCCGGATACCAGCCGCCGCCCGGATATCAACCAGCACCTGGATATCAGCAACCGCCGCCAGGATATGGCCCGCCGCAGGGTTATCCACCCGGTTACCATCCGCCCTATGCGGCGCCGTACGGTCCGCCGATGCCGTATCAACGGCCGGGTTATCCGCCGCGTCGCCGGAGGTCGGGTGCAGGGCTCAGCGCCCTGCTCGGAGTGCTGACGGTCATCGTCGTGGTCGTCGGACTGTTTGTCTCATCGGCGATTTCGGCCGATAACGAGAAGAAGCGGAACCGCCCATCGGCCTACACTCCGCCGACGCCGAGCTACACCTACACTCCGCCGACTTCGTCGACCTCCGCACCGAGCCCGACGTCGCGCGCCGCGGCCGCGACCACCAGCCCCGCCGCGCCGACCACGACGAAACCCGCTGGGCCGCAACCGGTTGCGAAGCTCGGAGATAATCCGCTGTTCAGCGACGCCGACACGGGGCTGATCAATGTCGAGTGCGGTTATCCGTCCTGGTCCGCGACGGCTGCTGCGGCCCAACGGTTCTTCGAGGCCGCCGCGGCTTGTCTGGACAAGAAGTGGCGGCAAGCCCTGCAGGGGTCGAATCTGCCGTTCTCCAGCCCGAATGTTCGGGCGCCCGCCCGAGCGGAGGACGAGCCGTCGCCGTGTACCTCATCCGGTGGCAGCTATGCGGCGTTCTACTGTTCGGCCAACCATACGATCTACATGCCGCTCGATCACATCCAGGTCGAGAAGTACGGCAATGATGTGGTGATCTACCTGGCGGTTTTCGCTCACGAGTACGGCCATCACGTGCAGGCGATCTCCGGGATGACACAGCAGATGAATACCGAACGCAGCGCGGCGGGCACTCGCAGCGCTCGCGGGCTGGAGTTGTCACGCCGCATGGAGTTGCAAGCGCAGTGTTTCTCCGGAATGTACGTCGGCACATCGGTCTACGATGGCGCCTTCACCGATGCGCAAGGGGCGCGCGCCACGCAGGACACCTATGGGCGCGGCGACAAGCAGGGTGACGCGCGCGATCACGGCACCGGGCAGAACGCTGGGGACTGGTTCGCACAGGGCTACAAGACCGACCGGACACCCAAGTGCAATACCTGGCTGGCATCCTCGGACGACGTCGCGTAACCGTGTCGTCGGCCGCAACGGACACGTTGTAACTTCGGGCTCAGCCGAGGTGTCGTGGCGCTGTTGGTGTTTCGTGTCAGTGATCGCCACCGTGCGAATGACCGAAGTGCCCCTCGCCGAGCCGACGCGGTGCATGTCCGTGCACGCCTTCGGCATACGCGGTCTCCGCATGCAGTGCGAAGTCGATGCCCGCGGTCTCGTCTTCCTTGCTGACCCGGAATCCGAGGAACCGGTCGATGGCCTTGCCGAGCACGAAGGAGACGGCGAACGCATACGCCGCGACCACGAGCACGCCGACCAGCTGCTTGCCGAACTGCGCGAGTCCGCCGCCGTAGAACAGGCCCTCGACACCACCGGTCATCACCTGGTTGGCCAACAGTCCGATCAGCAGCGTGCCGACGATGCCGCCGACGAAGTGCACGCCGACCACGTCGAGCGAATCGTCATAGCCCGCCTTGAATTTCCAGCCGACGGCGAACGAACACACCACACCGGCCGTCAGGCCGACGATGAGCGCGCCGAGCGTGTTCACCGAACCGCACGAAGGCGTAATCGCGACCAGACCGGCCACCACACCCGAGGCCGCACCGAAGGTGGTCGGCCGACCGTCGCGGATCTGCTCGACCGCGAGCCAGCCGAGCATGCCCAGACAGCCCGCCACCAGGGTGTTCAGGAATACGGCCGCCGCAACACCATTCGCCGATAGCGCAGACCCGGCATTGAACCCGAACCAGCCGAACCACAGCAGACCCGCGCCGAGCAGTACGAACGGCAGATTGTGCGGACGCATCGCATCGGTCTTGAAGCCGATGCGCGGGCCGAGCACGAGGGCCAGCGCCAGCGCGGAGGCGCCGGAGGCGATCTCCACGACCATGCCGCCCGCGTAGTCGAGTGCGCCGAATGAGGCGAGCCAGCCGTCCGGCCCCCACACCCAGTGCGCGATCGGCACATAGACCGCCAGCGCCCACAGCGGCACGAAGACCATCCAGCCCGCGAATTTCGCGCGGTCCGCGATCGCGCCGCTGACCAGTGCCGCGGTCAGGATGGCGAAGGTCAGCTGGAAGGTAGCGAACAGCAGTTCCGGAATCGTGCCGTGTACCGAATTCGGATCGATGCCCGCCATCCCGAAGTGGTCGAGATTACCGATCAGACCGCCGCCCGCGTCCTCGCCGAAGGCCAGGCTGTATCCGGCCAGCAGCCACACCACGGTCACCAGCGGGATCGCGATGAAGTTCATCATCAGCATGTTGAGTACGCCGGTCGAGCGCACCATCCCGCCGTAGAAAATGGCCAGCGCGGGTGTCATCAGCAGCACCAGGGCGGTGCTGATGAGCAGCCAGGCGGTGGCCGCGGGATCGATGGTTGAGGACACGGGGTAACTCCTTCCACGCGTGCATGCGTTGCGAAGAAGTTACCGAATGGTCACATTGTCCCTGGGTGTCGGCCCAGACAGTTCAGCGCCGGGCCTTCTTGGCCAAGGCGCGCAGACCGCGTCGCCCGGGCACCGGCAGGTCCTCGCTCTCGGCCATCCATTCGGCGGTGGTGAGCCACCGGCGCTGGATGCGCGCGTCGGCGGTGTCGTGGAAGAGCCGGCGGCCGCGATCGTCGCGCAGGTCGTGGGCGAGGGTGGACCAGCGCGGCGCGCGGTCATTTTCGGCCAGATAGTCGCGCAGGTAGGTCGTGACGATCGTGCCGATCGTATTGACCGGTCGCAGCGAGACCCGATTGCCGTACTTGGCGGAGTAGAAACGTCGTGCGGCGCACAGGGATCCGGGATTGGCATTGGAGGCGATCCAGCCGGCGCGCTGTGCGCGCTCGATCAACCACAGGTGTTTCACCGCCGTCGGGGCGATATCGCCGATCCGGTCCCGGATCAGTGTCATCACCGGTTCGGACTGCAGTACGTCACGCCGGGTGGGGCCGGCGCCGTGCGCGAGCCAATGGTCCTCGGTCAGCCGGGCAAGTACGCGGCCGAAGTCATCGATGCTGCGCTGGGCCCGGCGGCCGAGGCGTTCGATGCGTTCGGCCTCCCGGCGCATCTCGTTCTGCGCCGTGAGGGTGCGGATCGCCGCCATGGTCGGCACCTGGCCGCGTTCCAGTAGTTCCAGGATGGCGGCGGCGGTCGACGGGTCGGCGGCTGCGGCCACCGGCAGCGAATCGCGCTTGATCGCGAAGTCCTGGGGGCTGATCGCCCGGCTGAGCAGGTCGACGGCGGCATGGTCGTCGGCGAAATCGGTGCTCGAAAGCCAGGCGGCGGCGATGTCGTCACACGACGGCACGGTGGAAATTTCCTCCGGTGGAAGTGGTGTGAGTTCGGCGAAAAGCGCCGGAATTGTAGGATTTCAGGTTGTGCCCCGGTCGGGATGAGGGACCGGCCGGGGCCACCAACCTGATGAAGGTTTGGCTACCGAAGTTGCCGCTAACCACGGTAGCCAGGCGATTGCGTCCATGTCATGCTCGTTGATTGATTCGTTATCTCCGCAAATAGCTCTCGAACCGGGGTGCGAGTTCAACTAATCGCCGCGAAGTGCACTGGACGGGCGCCAAAATTCGCTGTTCGGCCGTTCTCGATCTTCGATTGCTCCGACTTTGCCGCCTTCGGCGCTGATCAGTGGGGGCTAACAAAGATCTGAGCATCCTGTGATCTACATCACATTACTGTCGCGAAACGCCCGGCATTACGCCGCGCCCGGCCTGTCGGTCCAGGGGAATGTGCTTTGTCGGTGGGCGCCGGTAACCTCTGGCCGTGGCTCTGTACCGGAAGTACCGACCGGCAACGTTCGCTGAAGTGGTGGGTCAGGAGCACGTCACCGACCCGCTGAGTACCGCGCTCGACACCGGTCGCATCAGTCATGCCTATCTGTTCTCCGGTCCCCGGGGCTGTGGCAAGACCTCTTCGGCGCGCATCCTCGCGCGCTCGTTGAACTGTGTGCAGGGGCCGACCTCGACACCATGCGGCGTCTGCCCGTCCTGTGTGGCACTCGGACCGGGTGGTCCGGGGAATCTCGATGTGATCGAACTGGACGCCGCGAGTCACGGCGGTGTCGACGACACTCGTGAACTGCGTGATCGGGCCTTCTACGCGCCGGCGGAGTCGCGGTATCGGGTGTTCATCGTCGACGAGGCGCATATGGTCACCACGGCCGGGTTCAATGCGCTGCTCAAGATCGTCGAGGAGCCGCCCGCCCATCTGATCTTCATCTTCGCCACCACCGAGCCGGACAAGGTGTTGCCCACCATCCGGTCCCGCACGCACCACTACCCGTTCCGGTTGCTGCCGCCCGCCACCATGCGCGGACTGCTCGGCAAGATCTGCGAGCAGGAGCAGGTGCCGGTCGAGGAAGCGGTGTACCCGTTGGTGATTCGCGCGGGCGGTGGGTCGCCGCGCGACAGCCTGAGTGTGCTCGACCAGCTGCTCGCGGGCGCCGGACCCGAGGGTGTCACCTATTCGCGGGCGGTTTCGCTGCTCGGCGTGACCGATGTCGCGCTGATCGACGATGCGATCGACGCGCTCGCCGCCGGCGACGGCGCTGCCCTCTTCGGCACCATCGATCGCGTCATGGAGGCGGGTCACGATCCGCGTCGCTTCGCCGTCGACCTGCTGGAACGTCTGCGCGACCTGATCCTGCTGCAGGCTGTTCCCGATGCCGCCGACCGCGGCCTGGTCTCCGGCCCCGGCGATGTCCTGGACCGCATGCGCGAACAGGCCGAACGCACCGGCCCGGCCACCCTGGCCCGGCACGCCGAACTCCTGCACGAGGGCCTCGGCGAAATGCGCGGCGCCACCGCCCCGCGCCTCCTGCTCGAGATCGTCTGCGCCCGCATGCTCCTCCCATCGGTCTCCGACGCCGAATCCGCAACCCTGCAACGCCTGGAGCGCCTCGAACGCGGCATAGCCACCGGAGCAATGGCACCGCCCACCGCCGCGGCCCCATCCGCTCCAGCACTTCCCGAAGCCCCTGCCCAATCGGCACCGTCGCGTTCGTCCAACGAAGCTCCCCGCCGTCGAGGCGCAGAACTCCTCGCCGCCGCCCGCCGCGAAAAGGACGCCACTCGCGCGGGCGCGAGCCCAGCGAGCGCTCCCGCGCAGGCTGGTGCTCCCGCGCAGGCTGGTGCTCCCGCGCAGGCTGGTGCTCCCGCGCAGGCTGGTGCTCCCGCGCAGGCTGGTGCTCCCGCGCAGGCTGGTGGCCTGGGGCAGAGCCTGCCTGCAGAGCGGGCAGCGGCTGTTGAACAGCACTCGACCGCCGGGCATGATGCCGATCCAGAGGGTTCGGCCGGTGGGCCGGATCCTGCGGTCGGACCGAGCGCTGCGGCAGCACAGACCCCATTGGAAGCAGAGGCTTCGGAAGCAGAGGCTTCGGCCGAGCAGGTTGCGGCCGCAGGGCAAGCCGATACGGGAGCCGGATTCGCTTTCGTGCCGGATGATTCGACGGCCGAGCGCGGCGAGACTCGGGCGGGTGCCGATCGCACGGCTGTCGACCGGGGTTCGAGCAATGAACAGGTCGGTGCCGCAGAGCCGGCCGGAATCGATGCCTCGGCCGGGACAGTCGGCGCACCCGTCGACGCGGCAGCTGTGGGACAAGCACGCTCCGATGCTTCGTCGGGTGCCGGCGTCGACCTGGCCGATGCCGCTCGTAGTGAGGCCTTTGCCGCTTCAGGCGTCGAATCTGCAGATCGAGCCGCCGCACCCGGTCGAGGTGTGGCCGGCCCGGCGGGCGGCGCGGATTCGCAGGCTGCGGCCGGATTGTTGGAATCCGAAGGGACACAGGCGGTCTCCGAGAAAACTGCACCGCGAGAGCACGACTACGCCGGAGCCGCAGGGGCTGGCGAAAATCCAGCGTCGTCTGATTCGGAAGTTGCGCAGTCGATTTCGGCTCGGCAGTCCGACCGGGCTGCCGCAGATCAGGCGGCGTCCAGGGCCGGTGCGGCGCAAGCGAGCGAGCAGACCAGTGGCGCAGGCGCGAGTGCCGCAGCGCACCACGACGCTGCGGTGCAACGGTCGGAGCGAGGTGTCGCGGATCAGACCGGAGCTGGCGCGGCGGCGCAAGTGAGTGAGTCGACGACCGAGGCGGCCGCGGCTCCTGCTCTCGCGCGGCCGGGTGGTGCGGCGCCGCCAGGCGGCGCGCAAGCTGCTGCTGTGCGGCAGGGGAGCGCACAAGGTGCCGCGCAGGACAGCGGTGCGCAGGGTCTCGCGGACCAGGCCGGTGCGGAGGCTGGGGGGCAGGGGGATGGGGATTTGTTGCGTGCGGTGGAGGGGGCCTGGGGGGAGATTCGGGCGAAGGTCCGGGAGTTCGGGCCTACGGTGCAGGCGTTGTTGTCGGGGGCGTCGGTGGCGCGGATCGAGGGGGAGGTGATCGTATTCGCGCATCAGCATGCGCCGTTGGCGCAGCGGTTGTCGGATCCGCGGAATGTGGAGGCGGTGCGGTCGGCAGTGCGGGCCGTGCTGGGCAGCGATCATCCGGTGCGCTGGGAGGCGGGTGGGGCCGCGCCTCGGCCCGCGGCTGCCGCGCCGAAGGCGAGCCGGGGGCGTGGTCAGGCCGGGCAGCAGGCTACTAATGCGCCGGGACGTGAATCCGGCAACCCGGCCGGACGCGCTTCGGATGCACCTGCGCCGCCGCGGTTCTCGCGGCCGAGCCAGGCCAGGGCGGCGGCCTCCGATCCGGCGGCGGGCCCTGGTCAGCGGCCCGCACCGAGTAGTGACGCACGGTCGTTCCGCGGCGACGACGATATTCCGCCGCCCGACTTCCCGGATCTACCGGATGACCCGGGCCCGATGGATTACGCGCCGATCGATGGCGTCCCGCCGCCCTCCACACCGGAGGAGGAACAGGAGATGCTGGCCGAATCGCAGACCCCGGTGGCGCCGGGGGATCGGCGCGACCCGGATGAGGTGGCCTTGGAGTTGCTCAAAAGTGAGCTCGGTGCCACACGGCTGGATGGTTGACAACCCTTGTTCACAGGACGTTAAGTTAACCGGAGTTCGCACACCGCGGTAGTATGAACGGGTGGCCGCGAGCCGCGGTGTGACGAAGTTCTATGGTATGCGGAGGCATGCGGGTATCAAGAACTCGTCATCGCCGCTGCTTGTCGACTTTTGTACAGCGTCAGGACGGTCGGTCTCCGGACCGATCGGCGAGGTCACTCGCATGGACGGACGAATGTTCGGCCGCCGCACCCTTAAGGAAGGAACACTCCGATATGACCACAGAGGCCTACATTTACGAGGCCATCCGCACCCCGCGCGGACGCGGCAAGAAGAACGGTTCGCTGCACTCGGTCAAGCCGATCGACCTGACTGTTGGTCTGATCCAGGAGCTGCGCGGCCGTTTCCCGAACCTCGACGAGGACCGGATCTCCGACCTGATCCTCGGCGTGGTCGCGCCGGTGGGTGACCAGGGCGCCGATATCGCCCGCACCGCCGTGACCGTGGCCGGCCTGCCCGACACCGTCGGCGGCTTCCAGCTCAACCGCTTCTGCGCCTCCGGCCTCGAGGCCGTCAACCTGGCCGCGCAGAAGGTCCGCTCGGGCTTCGACGACCTGGTACTCGCCGGTGGCGTCGAGTCCATGTCCCGCGTGCCGATGGGCTCCGACGGTGGCGCCTGGGCGCTGGACCCGGCCACCAACTACGACACCTACTTCGTGCCGCAGGGTGTCTCCGCCGACCTGATCGCCACCATCGAGGGCTTCTCCCGCGACGACGTGGACGCCTACGCCGTGCGCTCGCAGGAGCTCGCCGCCAAGGCCACCACCGGCGGCTACTTCGCCAAGTCGATCGTTCCGGTCAAGGACCAGAACGGCCTCGTCGTCCTCGACAACGACGAGCACATGCGTCCCGGCACCACCGCCGAGGATCTGGCCAAGCTGAACCCGTCCTTCGCCGTGGTCGGCGAGATGGGTGGCTTCGACGCCGTGGCGCTGCAGAAGTACCACTTCGTCGAGAAGATCAACCACGTCCACCACGGTGGCAACAGCTCGGGCATCGTCGACGGCGCCGCGCTGGTGCTGATCGGTTCGGAAGAGGCGGGCAAGGCCTCCGGCCTGACCCCGCGTGCGCGCGTCGTCGCGACCGCCACCAGCGGTGCCGACTCCACCATCATGCTGACCGGTCCGACTCCGGCCGCCAAGAAGGTGCTGGCCAAGGCGGGGCTGACCCTCGATGACATCGACCTGGTCGAGATCAACGAGGCCTTCGCCTCGGTGGTGCTGAAGTTCCAGAAGGATCTGCAGATCCCGGACGAGAAGCTGAACGTCAACGGTGGCGCCATCGCGATGGGCCACCCGCTGGGCGCCACCGGCGCCATGATCACCGGCACCATGGTCGACGAGCTGGAGCGCCGCAACGGCCGCTACGCGCTGGTCACCCTCTGCATCGGTGGCGGCATGGGCGTCGCCACGATCATCGAGCGCGTCTAAACCCAACCGACAGCTGAGAATTCACGGCGGCGTTCGCGCAGGCCCGGAGGCGGGAGCTTGCGTAACCACGTAGGGACCGCGAACGCCGCCAATTAGACACAGGAGACACAGAGCTGTGAGCGAGACCAACATGATCGGTTGGGAGCAGGATTCGGACGGCATCGTCGTTTTGACGATGGACGACCCGAACCAGGGCGCCAACACGATGAACGAGCTGTACAAGACGTCGATGACCGCCACCGTCGACCGGCTCGAGGCCGAGAAGGACAGCATCACCGGCGTGGTGCTGACCTCCGCGAAGAAGACCTTCTTCGCCGGCGGCGACCTGAAGAACATGATGAAGGTCGGCCCGGAAGACGGCCAGGCCCTCATGGAGGAGCTCGGCACCATCAAGTCGGCGCTGCGTCGGTTGGAGACCCTGGGCAAGCCGGTCGTCTCGGCGATCAACGGCGCCGCACTCGGCGGTGGCCTGGAGATCACCCTGGCGACGCACTACCGGATCGCCGCGGATGTGCCGGGCGTGCAGCTCGGCCTGCCCGAGGCGACCCTGGGCCTGCTGCCCGCCGGTGGCGGTGTCATCCGCACCGTGCGCATGTTCGGCCTGCAGGGCGCGCTGATGCAGTTCCTGCTGCAGGGCAACAAGTACCGCCCCGGCAAGGCCAAGGAGATCGGCCTGATCAACGAGGTCGTCGGCTCGGTCGAGGAGCTGGTGCCCGCCGCCAAGGCGTGGATCAAGGCCAACCCCGAGGGTGGCGTGCAGCCCTGGGACAAGAAGGGCTTCAAGATTCCGGGCGGCACCCCGTCCAGCCCGGCCTTCGCCGCCAACCTCCCGGCCTTCCCGGCCAACCTGCGCAAGCAGCTCAAGGGCACCAACATGCCCGCGCCGCGCGCCATCATGTCGGCCGCGGTCGAGGGTTCGCAGGTCGACATCGACAACGCGTCGCTGATCGAATCGCGCTACTTCGTCTCGCTGCTGACCGGCCCGGTCGCGAAGAACATGATCCAGGCGTTCTTCTTCGACCTGCAGTCGATCAACAACGGTGGTTCGCGGCCCAAGGATGTCCCGAAGAAGGAGATCCGCAAGGTCGGCGTGCTCGGCGCGGGCATGATGGGCGCGGGCATTGCCTACGTCTCGGCCAAGGCGGGCTACGAGGTCGTGCTGAAGGACGTCACCATCGAGGCGGCCGAGCGCGGCAAGAACTACTCCGAGAAGATCGAGGCCAAGGCCCTCTCCCGCGGTAAGACCACCGAGGAGAAGTCCAAGGCGCTGCTGGACCGGATCAAGCCGTCCGCGGATGCGGCCGACTTCGCCGGTGTCGACTTCGTCATCGAGGCGGTCTTCGAGAACACCGAGCTCAAGCACAAGGTGTTCCAGGAGATCGAGGACATCGTCACCCCGGACGCGCTGCTGGGCTCGAACACCTCCACCCTGCCGATCACCGGTTTGGCGACCGGTGTGAAGCGCCAGGAGGACTTCATCGGCATCCACTTCTTCTCGCCGGTCGACAAGATGCCGCTGGTGGAGATCATCAAGGGTGAGAAGACCTCCGATGAGGCGCTGGCCCGGGTGTTCGACTACACCCTCGCGATCAAGAAGACCCCGATCGTCGTCAACGACAGCCGCGGCTTCTTCACCTCGCGGGTGATCGGCACCTTCGTCAACGAGGCGATCGCCATGCTCAACGAGGGCATCGAGCCCGCGACCATCGAGCAGGCCGGTCTGCAGGCGGGTTACCCGGCCGCGCCGCTGCAGCTGTCGGACGAACTGAACCTGACGCTGATGCAGAAGATCGCCAAGGAGACCCTGGAGGCCGCCGAGAAGGGTGACAACACCCTGGGTGTGAAGCGGCACCCGGCGCAGGATGTCATCGACTACCTGGTCGAGCAGGGGCGCCCGGGTCGTCTGGGCAAGGCCGGTTTCTACGAGTACGACGAGGACGGCAAGCGTCTCGGCCTGTGGCCGGGTCTGCGCGAGCACTTCAAGACCACCGCCGGTTTCGGTGTGCCGCTGCAGGATCTGATCGACCGCATGCTGTTCATCGAGGCGATCGAGACCCAGAAGTGCTTCGACGAGGGTGTGCTCATCACCACCGCCGACGCCAACATCGGCTCGATCTTCGGCATCGGCTTCCCGGCCTGGACCGGTGGTGTGCACCAGTACATCGTCGGTTACCCGGGTGGCCAGGCCGCCTTCGTCGAGCGCGCGGATTACCTCGCCAAGACCTACGGCGAGCGCTTCGAGGTTCCGGCTTCGCTGCGCAAGTAGTTACGCGGTAACTCGCAACGGACCGTGGCGACCGCTTGCAGGTCGCTCGAAAAGGTCAGCCCGCCGCCGCATTTCGCGGTGGCGGGCTTTCGCCTTTCCGGGCATCGATTTCGGATGCCGTTAACCTGGGCGATCGCTGTCGTCGATACGGTGGCTGATTGTGGTCAGACGTGGACAGTCCCTGCTCGTAGCGGTCGTAGCGCTCGCGTGTGCTGTGGCCCCGGTGGCCGAGGCCGCGCCCCAGCCTGCCGCGCCTTCGCTTGGCAGGCCCGTCGCACTCGATGCCGCTGGGGTGCGCTTACTCGGCGAGCAGATCATTCCGTTCGACACGGACTTTCAAGGCACTACCGTCGGCGGCCTGTCCGGCATCGATTTCCAGCCGGGCACCGGCGAATATGTGCTGATCAGCGACGACAGATCAGAGCGTGATCCGGCGCGTTTCTATACCGCGCGATTCGGTGTGGGCGACAGCGGCATCGGTCCGGTGATGTTCACCGGGACCCGCCCGCTGCGCACTCCGGACGGCTCGCTGTACGCGCCGAAGTCCTTGGATCCGGAGGAGATTCGGGTCGACCCGTGGACCGGTGACTACTTCTGGACACAGGAGGGTGAGCGCACCGATGCCGTGCTCGCCGACCCCTCGGTCCGAATCGCCCACCCGGACGGCGCTTTCGCCGCCGAACTCCCGATTCCGGAGAACGAGCGGATGCGCCCGGCCACCGGTCCGCGCCAGAATCTCGCGCTCGAGGGCGCGACCTTCGCGGCGGGCGGCGCGCTGTTCGTGAGCTCCGTCGAGGGCCCGCTGCTGCAGGACGGTCCGCTCGCAACAGCGAAAACCGGTGCCACTTCACGGATTACGGTGCAGGCGCGCTTCGGCCCGCTGCTCGCTCAGTACGCCTACCCGATGGAGCCGGTCTTCGCCGAGTCGAGTCCGGAGCCGGGCCAGGGGATGAACGGCATTGCCTCGATCCTGGCCGCCGATCCGCTCGATCCCACGAAATTCCTTGTCCTGGAACGCTCTTACGTGCTCGGTATCGGCAATAAGATCCGGATCTACCAGGCCGATACCAATGGCGCGGCCAATATCCTCGATGCTCCGCTCGGCACCGCCCGGCCGGTCGCCAAGCGCTTGCTGGTCGACCTCGTCGACCTCGGCCTCGATCCGATCGACAATATCGAGGGCATGACCTGGGGTCCGCGCCTGCCGTCGGGCGAGCGCACCCTGATCCTGGTCAGCGACAACAACTTTTCGGATAAGCAGGTCACTCAGATCGTGGCACTGGCTGTCCAGCAGTAGACCGAAGCCCGGCCATCGAAGTCTCGGCGGCCGGCCTGTAGTTCAGCTGGGGCGCAGATCTTCCGCGGCCTGGTAGTACGCGTCGGCGGCACGGGTGAAGTAGTCGAAGAGCACCTCGCGCTGTTCGGCCGAATAGCCGCCGAGGATTTCGCCGATGGCGCGGCGGGCGGGGGCCAGGATTTCATCGAGATCGGCTGGCTTGTCGATCAATTCGACGATGACTTTGCGGCGGTCGCCGGGAACCGGTACGCGCCGCACATAGCCCGCGTCTTCCAGGCGATCGATGAGGCGGGTGGTCGGGCCGGTGGTCAGCCCACTGCGCGCGCCGAGTTCGCCGGGCGTCATGGCGCCGTTGAGTTCCAGGATGTTCAGGGCGTAGAGGTCGGTCGCGCCCAGGTCGACGGCGCGTGCACCGGCCTGTCCGTGCAGCATGACCGCGCTCAGATAGCGGCGGTAGACCTCGCTCGCATCCGGGCGCATCGCGGGTGTTGACACGGATACCTCCATCTCCTAATCTCTTCTTCAGCGAAGAGACTTCTTCAATAAAGAAAGCTCTTCCAAGAAGAAATCTAGCATGGAGGGCGAAATGAATGCAGCATCGCGTAGCGATTCGATGAGGGGCGGCGGTCGGGCGACGGGTGGGCGCAGCAATGACACCCAGGCCATCGAAGCCGTACTCGCGGAATTGGTCGATGCTTGGGGCCGCGGCGATGCCGATGCCTACGGCACCGTCTTCACCGAAGACGCCACCTACACAAGCTTTCTCGGCACCCTCTACCGCGGCCGCGCCGATATCGTCGCCTCGCATCGCGCCCTGTTCGGCAGCGTCCTGAAGGGCACCCGGCTGGCCGACGACATCGTCGACATCCGCTTCTACGGCCCGGATACCGCCGTGGTCAACAGCCACGGCGACACCTTTAAGGGCAAGCCCAAGCGGCTCACCAAAACTCAGACCTACACCATGGTCCGCCGCGACGGCCGCTGGCTGATCGCCGCCTTCCAGAACACCAAGCGCAACAAGCTCATGGAGCGCATCACCTATCTGTCCACCCCCGCCGCCCGCCCGGCTGCCGAGCGCTGAACTCCCACTGCCCCAAAGGATCCGCCATGAATGCCCCCGCGCCCCGCAATCGCCGCCGCATCGTCTCCCGCGTCCTGGCCGCCTCCGCCATAACCCTCGGCGTCTCCGCGGGCGGCGGCTACCTCTGGCTGGACCAGACCTCGGACGTGCACAACCTCGGCACGACCGCCTGCACCACCGTCGCCACGCCCGCGCCGCAGTCGGCCCGGGAAGTCTGCGATCTGCTCGACCAACTCACCGACGCCTGGGGTCGCGGCGACGCCGACGCCTATGGCGCCCTGTTCACCGAGGACGCCACCTACACAAGCTTCGTCGGCACCTACTACCAGGGCCGCGCCGATATCGTCGAGGGCCACCGCGCCCTGTTCAAGGGCTTCAAGAAGGGCACCGACCTCACCGATTCGGTTCTCTGCATCCGCTTCTACGGCCCGGATACCGCCGTCGTCACCAGCCGCGGCGATACCTACAAGGGCGACCCGAAGCCTCCCGAGGAGCTATCGAAAACGCAGACCTACACGATGGTTCGCCAAGACGGTCGCTGGTTGATCGCCGCGTTCCAGAACACGCAGCGCAAGAACGTCATGGAGCGGATCTCGTTTCTCTACGATCCGGCGACCGGGCCCGCCGCCGAGCGCTGAGGCGGTCGGAACCACGCTGTTTCGAAAGCCACCCACTCGGGTTGATACCGCGCTACGTTGGAGTATGCGTGACATATCGGGCATCGCGAGATCGTTTCGCGATGTCCGATGTCCGTGTGCTTCTCGGTCGCCGGTGACGCCGATTCGATGTGAATTCGAGGTGGTCACATGAATCCACAGATGCGTTCGGGCAAGGCAAACACCGAATCGACTCCGGCCGAATCGGACACACAGCGGCATGCGCCCATCGATATCGTCGACGAGCTGGAGGCGATGGGCCTGTCGAGTGCCGTCGAGATCGGCCGGGGCGGGTTCGGGGTGGTGTACCGCTGTGTCCAGTACGCACTGAACCGGGTGGTCGCGGTCAAGGTGCTGTCCTCGGAGATCGATGCCGAGAGCCGTGAACGATTCCTGCGCGAAGAGCAGGCGATGGGCCGGCTGTCCGGCCATCCGAATATCGTCGACATCCTGCAGGTCGATGTCACCCCGACCGGTCAGCCGTTCATCGTGATGCCCTTCTGCACCCGGGGTTCGCTCGACCAGCTCATTCGGGAACAGGGCCCGCTCACCTGGGCGGATTCCCTGCGGGCCGGGGTGAAGCTGGCGGGTGCGATCGAGAGCGCGCATCGGGCCCAGGTGCTGCATCGGGACGTCAAACCGGCGAACGTCCTGCTCAGCGCTTATGGCGAACCGCAACTAACGGATTTCGGAATCGCCCGGATTCCGGGAGGTTTCCGCACCTCCAGCAGGCTGATCACGGGCTCACCCGCCTTCACCGCTCCCGAGGTGCTCAAGGGCGACGAGCCGACCGTCCGCTCCGATGTATACGGACTCGGCTCGACGCTGTTCGCCCTGCTGACCGGACATGCCGCCTTCGAACGGCAATCGGGGGAGAAGGTGGTCGCGCAATTCCTGCGGATCACCACCCAGCCGGTGCCGGACCTGCACGGCCAAGACCTTCCCGACGATGTCGCCGATGCCATCCAGCATGCGATGGACACAGATCCGGGTAACCGGCCCGCCTCGGCCTTCGAGTTCGGTGAGCTGCTGCGCACGGTGCAACGCGAGCACGATCAGATGCCCGATGAGATGGCGCTGTTGGACACTTCGGTGGTGCTGGACGGGGCGGATCGTGTGCAGGTGGCCGAGCCGACCGCGTCACGACCAGCGGTGACCGCACGCCGCAGTTGGCCGTTGACGTTACGTCCCGCGGTATCACAGCATCCGAGCAGTTCCAGCTCGGCCGCGCCGACCCTGCCGCCGACGGCGACGACGAAATTCCGCCCGCCGACTCCGGCCCGTGACCCGGTGCCGCGCCCGCGTCTACTCGATACCCTGCGCGCCGGTGGCCGCCGCAGGCTCGCGGTGATCCACGCACCGGCTGGATTCGGTAAGAGCACGGTCGCCGCGCAGTGGCGCAACGAGCTGACCGATGGCGGGGTCCCGGTGGCCTGGCTCGGCGTCGACCAGGACGACGATAACGAGATCTGGTTCCTGGCCCACCTCATCCAGGCGATCCGCCGGGTTCGTCCGGATATCGGCGAGGGCTTGGACCAGGTGCTCGAGGAACGGCCCGCCGACGCGGTCGCCTATGTCATCTCCACGCTGATCGATGAGATCCATGCCGGCGGGACCACCGTCGTGGTGATCGTGGATGACTGGCATCGGGTCAGCGATGCGGGTGCGCGGCGGGCGATGGATGCCTTGCTGGACAACGGATGTCACCACTTGCGCTTCGTGGTGACCAGTCGGGAGCAGTCGGGCCTGCCGACCAGTCGGATGCGGGTGCACGACGAACTGGTCGAAATAGGCTCTTCGGCGTTGCGCCTGACCACCGGAGAGACCAAGGAAATCCTGGTGCAGCGCAACGGATTCGCGCTCACCGATAACCAGATCGAGGCGATCCACGCGACCACCGACGGCTGGCCCGCCGCGGTCCAACTGGTGAGTTTGTCGTTGCGCGGCAATGTCGATCCGGATCGATTGATCGCGAATCTGGCGGAGGGCAGTCACGGCATCCGCGAGTATCTCGCCGAAAACGTCCTGGACGCTCTCGAACCCAAGATGCTCGACTTCTTGACCTCGATCTCGATCACCGAGCGGGTCAGCGGTTCGCTGGCCTCTGCTCTGTCGGAGGAGCCGGACGGCGAATCGATGCTCGAGCAGGCCGAACAGCGCGAGTTGTTCGTCCGGCGCATCGCCCATGATCCCGAGTGGTTCCGGATGCAGCCGCTCTTCGCTGAACATCTGCGGGCGCGCTTGGAGCGGGCCGATCCGAGCAAGGTGAAGGCATTGCATCGCAAGGCCTCTCGCTGGTATGCCGAACACAATTTGCTGCGCAAGTCGGTCGATCACGCGCTGGCGGCGACGGATCTGAAGATGGCGCTGGATCTGCTCGAGAGCGGCGGCATGGACCTCATCGATAAGTCCCGCCTCGCGACGCTGCTGGGGACGGTATCGAAACTGCCGGTGCAGCAGGTGGCTTCCCGATCCAAACTGCTGATGGCCGTCGCCAGGGCGAATGTGAATCTGCAGCAGCCCGCCGCGGCGCGCGCGGCCTTGGGCCGATTGTCCAATGTGCTGGCGCGCGGGTCGTCCACCGATGACGATGCGGACCGGCAGCGCTGCCAGGCCGTGGTGCTCGCGGCCTCGGATCAGATCGCGCGTGACCACACCGAAGGCGTGCTCGACCGGGTGGCCGAATGTCTGGAGAAGCCCGATGAACTACCTGCCTGGACCGTATCGACCGCCGCGAATCTGACCTCCTTCGTGCGCTTGTGCGAATTCGATTTCGACGGGGCGCGCGAAATCCAGGAATGGGCGGCGCCGTATCACGCTCGATCCAAGGATCCGCTCGGCGAGGTTTTCGGACTGTGCGGCAAGGGTGCGGCGGCCTATGAACAGCTCGATATCGCCACTGCCACAAGCTGTTTCCAGCAGGCGTGGGAGACCGCACGGCAGAAGTCGGGACCGCGCTCCGATGCGGTGCGGGTGGCCGCGGCGCTGCTCGGCGAAATGAGTTACCGCCGGGGCGATCTGGATACCGCGGACCGACTGCTCGACGACAGTCATCAGTTGGTCACCCGGGTCGGTCCGGTGGACTTCCTGATCTCCACCTTCGTGGTCGGCGCCAGGGTCAAGGCCGCGCTCGGCGATCTGTATACCGCCACGGCTCGGCTGGACGAGGGCGATCGAATCGCGGCCGATAACAGGCTGATCCGGCTCGCCGCGCATATCCGCGCCGAGCGGCTGCGCCTGGGACTGCTGACCGATACCGCGGCCCGGCGGGTCGCCGACGCCGCGACCGGATATGAATCGGATATCTCCGGAACCATTCACCAGGCCCATCGGATGCGGGGCGCGGCGGCGCTGGCCGCCGAGGCGGAGGAGATCGCCGCGATCCGCGCACTGTTGTCCGAACGTCAGCTGCGTGCCGACGATCGCGCGGTGCGCCGGGCCCGCGCGCTACACGCTCGCATGGTCGAACAGCACCGTCCCCGAGCGGAGTTGGATACCGTACTGCTGCTCGCCGAATGTCTGGCTGCCTCCGGGTGGGTCGGCGAGGCCACCGGACTGCTGCTGCCCGCGGCATCCACCTGCGCCGAACACGGTTGGACCATGCCGCTTTTGGATGCGGGCCCCGGTGTGCTCGGCATCCTGCGCGTGCTGCGCACCGAACTGCGTGCGACACCGGGACAAGCCGGCGAAACGACGCTGCCCGCCCTGTTCCTGGATGAAATCCTGGGCTAGGACGGGCAGTTTCGGTCGCTGATTACGGCTGCCACCACGGGCGCAGCGGCAGACCGGATTCGCCGTTCGGGCCCAGCTTGACGCCGAGCACCTGGTGCAGCTGAACCACATTGCGCTGGAAGCCGAGTCGGCAACCGGCCATGTACAGGCCCCACACCTTCGCGGTGCCCTCGCCGACCTCTTCGACGCAGGCATCCCAGTTGGCGACCAGATTCTTACACCACTCGTGCAGGGTGAGCGCGTAGTGCTCGCGCAGGTTCTCCTCGTGGATCACCTCGAGGCCGATGTTCTGGATCTCGGAGATGATCCGGCCGGAGCCGATCAGCTCGCCGTCCGGGAAGACGTAGCGGTCGATGAAGTCACCGGCCTTGGTGGTCCGGGTGTTGTCCGGCCTGGTGATGCAGTGGTTCAGGAACAGGCCGCCCTCGCGTAGCTTGCTCTTGATGTAGTCGAAGTAGAACGGGTAGTTGTGCACCCCGATGTGTTCGGTCAGGCCGATCGAGGAGACGGCGTCGAAGTCGACCTCCGGAATATCGCGGTAGTCGGAATGCCGCACTTCGGCGAGGTCGGACAGACCCTCTTCGGCGATCTTCTGCTGCGCCCATTCGGCTTGTTCCGCGGATAGTGTTGCGCCGATGACCTTGACGCCGCGCTTGGCCGCGTAGCGCACCATGCCACCCCAGCCGCAGCCGATATCGAGCAGCCGGTCGCCCTCCTTCAGCCGCAGCTTGTCGAAGACCAAGCGGTACTTGTTCTCCTGGGCCTGCTCCAGCGTCCAGTTCTCGTCCCCGTAGGTCGCGCAGGTGTAGGTCATCGAGGGGCCGAGGACGTATTCGTAGAAGGTGTTGGAGACGTCGTAGTGGTGGTGGATGGCCTCGGCATCGCGAGTCTTGGAGTGCCGCAAACCCTCCAGCGCGATCCGGCGCCAGCGCGGCAGCGTCTCCTGCGGTGGCGGCGCGATCGGCTTGAGCCGCTCCCAGCCGAGCGAGCGGGCGATGGTGACCAGCGCGAGCGCCGACGGACGACGGAACTTCAGCCCGTCCATCGCCCGGAGAATGTCGTACGGGTCGCCGGGGTGCACGCCGGTGGCGGTCATATCGCCGGCGATGTAGGCGCGGGCCATGCCGAGATCGCCGGGCGCGGTGGCCAGGTAGTTGATCCCGCGTGGGGATTTGATCTCCAGGGTGTATTCCGAATCCTCCGGCCCGGTCGTGCTGCCGTCGTAGGCGGTCAGCCGAATCGGAACGTCGCCGTCGATCAGCGTCTCGAAGATCTCGGCAATGCTGAGTTTTGTCCCGAGGTCCGCGAAGACATCGGAACGGTCCTTGAATGTAGTCATTTGCGTTGCACCGCCTTCGAATACAAATCCAGCAGTCGCTGGTCCGGGTCGTAGCGCTTCTTCAAATCGGTGTAGGTCTCGCCGCCGTACAGGGCCGCGAATTCATCCTCGCCGTAATACGAATCCGAGTACAGGGATTTGTGCCCGTCGAACTCGGTGACGGTCTGCTCGATCGCGCGGTTGGCCTTACCCTCCTGCTGACCTGCGACGGTCGGCACCGCGGACCAGAATCCGACATTGACGTAGGTACGGTTCGGCTGCAGCGGATACAGCGGCCATGGACGCCCCGTCGCCGATGCGTCGTTTTCGCGCAGTCGCAGCGGGCACAGCCAGATCGGTTCGATCGGAATTTCGCGCAGGAACCATTCGACGAAATCCGCGGTCCGCTCGACCGGAACCTCGACGTCCTGCACCACACGCTCGCGCGGCGGATTGCCCTGGCGGGCCTCCAGTTTGTCGCCGATATCGTACTTGTGATCGAGTGCGATGAGCTTCCAATAGAAGCTGCTACGCCGGTAGCGCTTCGGCCAGAACCGGCGGATCTTCGGGTTCTGGGCACCGAAGGCGCGCGAACACCAGAACCAGTCGGTGTCCCAGCGCCAGAGATAGTCGTGGATGGTCAGCCGGTCGCGTTTGGGCCGGTCGGAGTCGTGCTGGATGGACCGGTAGTAGATGTCCATGCCGGTGTAGTCGCTGACCGGGCCGGGCTCGTCGGTCTGTCGGCCGAGCGTCAGATAGCTCTCGTCGGCGGTGAAGACCACGCCGTCGAGGTAGTCGACGCGTTCGCCGTCGTAGGTCTTGTCCGTGACGATCCCGGCGAGGGTGGACTCCAGCTCGCGCAGGTCGTGGAAGCGGACATGCCGCAGCGCCACATAGGGCTGGACGGTCTCCAACTCGATCTTCAGGCGGACCGAATAGCCGAGGGTGCCGTAGGAGTTCGGGAAGCCCCGGAACAGGTCCGCGTGCTCGCCATCCGGTGTCGCGGTAATGATCTCGCCCGCCCCGGTCAGCACGTCCATCTCCAGCACCGACTCGTGCGGCAGGCCGCTGCGGAACGAGGTCGATTCGATGCCGAGACCGGTGACCGCGCCACCGAGGGTGATTGTCTTGAGCTGCGGCACCACCAGCGGGGCGAGCCCGTAGGGCAGTGTCGCGGCCACCAGATCCTCGTAGGTGGTCATCCCGGCGACGTCGGCGGACTTGGCTTCCACGTCCACCGCGATGACCTCGGCGAGGCCGGAAACATCCAGGCCGGGTGCGGTGTTCTCGGCCCTGGCCCGGAACAGATTCGAAGTCTTCTTCGCCAGTCGCACGTTGGCGTTCGCGGGTATCGCGCGGTAACTGGCCAACAGCCGGTCCACACCCGCTCGATGCGCGGCGAACCCTGATTCGTGTGCGGCCGATGCGTGTCCGGCCTTCCCCAACAGACTCACTGCCACTCCTCGACGCTAGTACGCACCGGTAACACAAGCCACTGCAAGGTCACCGACGAGGGATAAATGTCACGCATCTGTTGCATCGGGAATACCCAGGACTCGCCGTGTCAGTCCGGCGGTGATCCGGGCGGTTTCGAACACCCGCTTCGCACGACATATCGCATGGATCCCCTCCGGCGCAATCTGATCGGGAAGCCTAACAGTGCAGACCGGTCGGCGCGCGGTGATCAACAAGACCGACCTGGTCGTCGCGCAGCGGCGGGGACAGGGCAGGATAGAGGCAAATCACTGCCCGGACAAGGAGCTCATCGTGGGACAGGTCAGCGCCAGCAGTTCGATCGCCGTCGCGGCGGATCCGCAGCGCGCACTCGAGGCCATCGCGGATTACGAGAAGGTGCGTCCGCGCATCCTCTCCGCGCACTACCGCGACTACAAGGTGGTCGAGGGTGGTCAGGGCGCGGGCACCGTCGCCGAGTGGACCCTGCAGGCCACCGAGAAGCGGTCCCGCAACATCCACGCGGTCGTGTCGGTCTCGGATTCCATCGTGACCGAACGTGATTCGAATTCGACGCTGGTGAACACCTGGACGGTGACGCCGGACGGTACGGGTTCGCAGGTCACACTGCGCACGTCGTGGAAGGGTGCGGGCGGTGTCGCGGGGATCTTCGAGGGGATCTTCGCGCCGTTGGGGCTGAAGAAGATTCAGGCCGAGGTGCTCGCGAACCTGCAGCGCGAACTCTCCTGAGATAACAGAAAAGGCCCGACAGGCGTCGGGCCTTTTCTTATCCAGCCGCGATATCGAAGAGATTTCCCTCCGGATCGGCCAGCGTTGCCCATTGCGTGCCGTACTCGTCGAAATCGCCGATGTGCTCGGCGCCGAGGCCGATTGCGCGATCGATCTGATCGCGCCAGTCCGCGGCCTGCAGATCCAGGTGGATCACATTCTTGCCGGGCGTCTTATCCGGCACCTGGATGAACATCAGCACCGGCGCCGCGCCTTCGGCCATCCCGACCGTGGCGAACTCCGGGCTTGCGTTCTCGTCCAGCGGACGGTTCAACAACTCGGACCAGAAACCGGCGAGCGTAGCGGCATCGGCACAGTCGAAGGTGATATGCCCGATCGTGAGTGTCATTGTGGTTCTCTCTCTTTCAGAGCCGACCGATGGGCCAGCAGAGTTCGGTGCGGTAGGCGTTGGGGTCGTCGATTTCGCCCGGACCGAGGACGTACAGCTCGCGGACGGGTTCGGCGAGCGAGGTGTCGTGTTCGGCGACATGGCTGCCGAGGGCGCCGTAGGTGCGGTCGAAATCGTCGAACGGGCCGGAGTGCACGGTGATCGCGAAGCGGCGCGCGGGCAGTTCGATGATCGAGAGTTCGCTCGGTAGCGCGATCCGCGGGTCGGCCGGAATCGGGATGAAAGCGGCGACCTCGCCCGCGTCGTCCTCGAAGAATTCCATCGAATAGGTCGCGCCGTCGACACCGTCCGGCGCGATATTCGTCGCGGCCAACGTCTCGTGCAGTAGCGGAAATGCGGCAGCGCACCAGTCGCCGATCGCATCCCGGCTCACCGAATCGACGTACGCGAGCGCCGGAAATGCCGCGATCGACCGGTATTCGACGGTGATCGGCGCGGCCGGTGTGAGCAGCGAGCGCAGCGAAGCAACCACCGACCGCGTGCGCCGCAACTCCGCTTCCATGCGTTCGAGATGCGCGCGCAACGCGGCATCCCGGGACTCGGTATCCGCGGCCGCGAGCACCGCCTTGATCTCCGGCAGTGGCATATCCAGCCCCCGCAGCCGACGAATCAAATGCGCCTGCGCGACCTGATCGACCGAATACCGCCGATACCCCGACCCCGCGTCGATCGCAACGGGTTCCAGCAACTCGACCTCGTGGTAGTACCGCAGCGTCTTCACACTGAGATACGTCAACCTGGCAAACTCCCCAATCGAAACTGTCGCTGCCATACCCACCAGCGAACACCCTCCCCCCACGGGAGAGTCAACCTGGTCGGCTGCGCACCATGCGCTGGTGCCGGCGTCGGCCCCCGAGAGACCGATAACACCAGCGCATGGTGCGCATCTGTCCAATTCCTACTCCCCCGTACGCTGTTCTGGTGAGCTACGACCACGTCTTGTTGCCGTCCGGTGTCGCGATGACGATCGCGCAGGTCGACGCGTATCTGGCAACCCAGCAGGGGCGACCCGAGACGGAACCGGTCGCGGCGATGGCGGCGGAGCTGAACAGGCGCAATGCCGAACTACCCGAGCAGGACGGATTCCTGAGCACGGTTCCGGTCGGCGGCGCGGTGACCGGTGCGGTGCTGCACGTGCCGTGCCCGTACGACGCGATCGGATTCGTCCGGCAGTTGCTGTTCGAGATCGCGACACCGCTGAACTATGCCGTCTACGATCCGCAGCTGGCCTGGCTGATGGATCCGGCCGGACATGTACCCGCACTGGTCACCCACGGTGGCGCGGGCGAATTCCCCTATTTGACGAAAGCCCTTGCCGACCAGTGGATTTCCGAGCTGGCGCCGCCGAATCCGTATCTGGTCGTCGAACGTGACGAGCAGGTCTACATCCAGACCTACCGCGACAAGTCCGGGACGTTCACCCTCGAATATCGAGATGGCGCCCCGGACCAGCACTTCGGCATCACCGTCACCGACCCGCAGACCGTCGCGGACCTGATCTGGGACTGGGCGATCGACGACCGCACCCGGCTGCAGGCTCTGCCATGGAGTCGAATCTCCGTCTGACGCTTACTGATTCTGTACCGCGAGCCGACCGGCCAGGGCAATGAACGAGGCCCCGAACACCCGGCGCATCCAGGTGACCACGGCGGGCCGGGAAATCACCTGGTTGCGCACGGCGGCCGCGCAGGCACCGTAGACCGCGAACACCACGAATGTGGCGAGCATGAAGAGCCCGCTCAGTTCGAGCATGCGCATCAAGGCATTCGGCGCACTTGTCGGTACGAACTGGGGCAGGAAGGCGAAGAAGAAGATCGTCAGCTTCGGGTTGAGGATATTGAGCAGCACCGCCGAGGTGATCACCTGTCGGGCGGAAGGAGTCCCGGCCTCGGCCTCCGGTACGGCCAGTGCGCCCTTGTCCCGGAACGTATTCCACGCCATGTACAGCAGGTAGGCGACACCGAGATACTTCAGCGTCTGGAAGGCGACGGCACTCGCATTGAGCAGTGCGGCCAGTCCGGTGACGGCCGCGATCATGTGCGGAATGATGCCGAGCGTGCAGCCGAAGGCCGCGATCACGCTGGCCTTCGTCCCTCGGGAAAGTCCGGCCGCCAGCGTGAACAGCACGCCGGTGCCGGGTGTGGCGACGATGACGAGCGTGGTCAGCAAGAACTTGATGCTCATCCCCGACACAGTAACCCGTGCCCGGCCGAACGCAAGCTACAGTGCCCGCCGACCTGATAGCGCGCGGCCCAGGGTGAGTTCGTCGGCGAATTCGAGATCGCCGCCCATCGGCAGCCCGGATGCCAAACGCGTCACCGACAATCCCGGAAAATCGCGCAGCATCCGCACCAGGTAGGTGGCCGTCGCCTCGCCCTCGGTATTCGGGTCGGTCGCGATGATCACCTCGCTGACATCGACGCCGTCCTCCTGATTGCCGATGCGCGCCAACAGCTCTCGAATGCGCAGCTGATCCGGTCCGATGCCGCTGAGTGGATCGAGTGCGCCACCGAGCACGTGATAGCGCCCGCGGAATTCGCGGGTGCGCTCGATGGCCTGCACATCCTTCGGCTCCTCGACCACGCAGATCATGGTGCGGTCGCGGCGCGGATCCGAACAGATGCGGCACATTTCGTTATCCGAGACCGTGCCGCAGACGATGCAGAACTGCACGCCGTCGCGCACCTTCTGCAAAGCGGCCTGCAGCCGGTCGATGTCGGGCGGCTCGACCTGGAGCAGATGAAATGCGATGCGCTGCGCGCTTTTCGGACCGACGCCGGGCAACTTGCCCAACTCGTCGATCAGATCCTGGACCGGGCCCTCGTACAAAGACGTCCCCGGATCAGAAGTCGGGCAGACCCGGCAGCGACCCGCCGCCGGCCAGCGGGCCGAGCCGCTCGGCAGCCAGCTGCTGCGCATTGGACATGGCGTCGTTGACCGCGCCGATCACCAGATCCTGCAGCCCTTCGACATCATCGGGGTCGACGATCTTCGGATCGATACTCAACGTGACGACCTCACCGGTCGCCTTGATGGTGACCTGGACCAGGCCGCCACCGGCCTGCCCCTCCACTTCGGTCGCCGCGATCTCGGCCTGGGCCTGCATCACCGCCTGCTGCATCTGCTGCGCCTGGGCGAGTAATTGCTGCATATCGAACTGACCACCGGGCTGCACGGCTTGTCCTCTCTGCGGAAAGTATCGTCGTCCAGCCTAGTGGGCGCGGCCACAGCCGTGTCCGCAGCCCCGAGCCGCCAGATAACAGTTCGATTGTGAACCAGATGTCAGCGAGGCCAGCGTCATACGATCGTCGCACGGTCGGGGTCCGGGTGTGGTGAGTTCTGGAGACAGCAATGCGCGCAAACCGAGTTCTTTTCATGGGCACCGTGGTGCTTACACTGGGATTTCCCAGTCTGTTCCTCGGGGCTGCCGGCCCCGCCGCCGCCGACTCCGGCATAGTCGACCCTGAGGTTGTCGACCCTGAGGTTGTCGACCCTGAGGTTGTCGACTCCGAGGTCGTCGACGCGGCGCTGGACTATGGCGGCGGATGCGTCCTCTATCCCGACAATCCGGCCGCGACCATCGATTCGCTGCGGTTGCGCTGCTCGGCCGAACAGCAGGACGCGATCTTCCGCGCTGCCCCGCGCGGCGAGGTGCCGAGGGGAGTCACGAACGGCTGGGTGACCAGGCCGCCCATTATGGAGGCGGTGGCCCCGGCGTTGTGGATCGGTAAGAACTTCTACACCGGCCCGGACGGCGGCTTTCTGGTGAACCGGGTCACCCCGGCAGGCCTCGAGGCCTGGCAGGCCGATGTCTACACCGCACCCGCGATCACGGATGGCGGGCCGACCTGGGCGTTGAACTACGCTCCGTCACCGACCCCGCAGGTCTACGACGAGATCCGCGAGGTCACGCCCAATGTGTGGTTCGGCTATTCCTGGTGGCGGGGCTACTTCCAGACCACCCTGCTGCTCACGTTCGCGCTGACCTACTAGGGCGGTCGGTCTCAGGCGGTGCGGGTGACATCCGGTGCCGCGCATGCGCAGCTCCCGGCAATGTCACCGCAGTCGACGACGAAGGCGTGCCGTGCGTGGTCGAGATCGATGCAGTCCGCATCGGTGCATTCGTCGGTGCGGCCGGCGTGCACGATGAGGGTGCCGTGGCAGTGGTCGATGGCGGATTCGCAGGACGGACACGTCGGCGCGCGCATATGGCCTCCAGACGAGATCGGTTCGTGAATCGGTCATAGCACTCGCCCCGGACAGGCGGTGGGAGATCGGTCGCGTGTCGCGCGACGGCATCGGGACGACGGCTGTCCGGAAACCGACTGTTCATGCTGCTCCTCGCGGTGTGAGCGACGGGCCCGGAGGCGGTAGCTTGCCTAACCACGAGGGGCAGGCCCCGGGAACACCGCAATTCGAACACAGCCGGCCGGGGTGTGATGAACTTGCTGCATGGGCATCAAGGTGTCGCTCGAACACCGGACCACCTACACCTTCGACCGGTCGGTGGAGGTCCATCCCCATGTGGTGCGATTGCGGCCCGCGCCGCATTCGCGGACCAAGATCGAGGCGTACTCGATGCGGGTCACCCCGGACGATCACTTCTGCAACTGGCAGCAGGACGCGTTCGGGAATTTCCTTGCCCGGCTGGTCTTTCCGAATCCGGCGCGGGAGTTGTCCATCACCATCGGATTGATCGCCGATCTCGAGGTGATCAATCCGTTCGACTTCTTCATCGAGGATTACGCCGAGCACTTTCCGTTCGCCTACAGCCCGGAGTTGGTGGCGGATCTGGATCCGTATCTGCGTCCGGTCGATGAATCCGAGCCGGGTTCGGGACCGGGTGCGCTGGTTCGCGAATGGGTGCGTGCGTACATGCCGACCGATCGGCCGCGCACCATCGATTTCCTGGTCGCGGTCAATCAGGCGCTGCGCGATGACGTCGGGTACACGATCCGGATGGAGCCCGGCGTGCAATCGCCGGACCACACCCTGCGCAGCGCGATCGGGTCGTGCCGCGATTCAGCGTGGTTGCTGGTATCGATGCTGCGGGAATTCGGGCTGGCGGCGCGGTTCGTCTCCGGATATCTGGTGCAGTTGGCGCAGGACGTGCCCGCACTCGACGGGCCGTCGGGCCCGCCCGCCGATTTCACCGATCTGCACGCCTGGACCGAGGTGTTCCTGCCCGGTGCGGGGTGGGTCGGACTGGATCCGACCTCCGGACTATTCGCGGGCGAGGGGCATATACCGCTGGCCGCGACACCGCATCCGACCTCGTCGGCGCCGATCACCGGCGCGACCGGCCGGACCGAGACGACCATGGATTTCGCCAATACCGTGCGGCGGGTCCATGAGGATCCGCGAACCACATTGCCGTACACCGCATCCCAGTGGGAGCGGATCACCGCCGCGGGTGCGGCGGTCGACGAGCGCATGGCGGATATCGGGCTGACCATCGGTGGCGAGCCGACGTTCGTATCGATCGATGATCAGACCAGCCCGGAATGGACGACCGAGGCGGACGGGGCGCGCAAACGCGAACGCGCCGTCGATCTCGCCGATCGGTTGCGTCGCATCTATGCGCCGACCGGGTTGGTGCAGTATCGGCAAGGTAAATGGTATCCAGGAGAACCGTTGCCGCGCTGGGAGATTGCGCTCGCGTGGCGCGCCGATGGCGAACCCGTCTGGACGCGTCAGGATCTGCTTGCTGATCCGTGGACGCCAGCGAGGACGCTTGCCTCGGTGCCGGAGGGGGAATCCGTCAGTGTGGAGCCGATGGCTGAGCACTCGGGAGATATGGCGCGGCCGCAGTCGACCTCGTCCGATGAGACGGTGCCGGGGGCAGCGGTGGGATTCGGGCCAGGTGTCGGGAAACTTGCGGTGCTGGAGCATCATTCGAACGATGGCGTGGCGAGTTCGTCTGGGGCGCAGCCCCATTCGGATGTTCCAGGCGGATCCGCGTCGATCGGCAATGGCGCAGCGACTCCTGACGGCTCATCGGTCCGGCGCACCCGCCGGCCGAGGCTCGCCGATCCGGAGTCGGCCTGGGCACTGATCGCACATGTCGCTGCAAGTCTCGGTCTGCCGGACACCCAAGTGCGTCCGGCTTATGAGGACCCACTGGCCCGGCTGGCTGGCAGTGTCCGTGCGCCGGAAGGGGATCCGGTAGCGCCGGCCGATGATCTGGAACTGGATTCGGCGCAAGCGCGCAAGGAACTGTTGGCGCGGCTCGACGCGGCCGTGACCGCGCCCGCCGCCTATTTGCTTTCGCTGTATCGCCGCGCGGACGGTGCCGGGTGGGCGAGTGCCGACTGGCGGATGCGGCGCGGTAAGTCGGCCGATCAGCCGGAGGGGCGAATCGTATTGTCGGAGGGCGATTCTCCGGCCGGTCTGCGGTTGCCCCTGGATGCCGTCTCGTGGCAGCCGCCGCGTCCGCGCCCGGACAGTGATCCGCTGTTCATGAGACCACTACGGTTCCCACGGACCGAACCATCCGCCGTGGTGGAGGACCCGGATTGGGAGCCGACCACCGCACTCGTCGGCGAGGTCCGCAATGGCAGACTGCACGTTTTCCTGCCACCGCTGGAAGAACTCGACGACTTCCTCGAGCTGATCCAGCGTGTCGAGGCGGCCGCGGTGGCGGTGGATCAGCCGGTGGTGCTCGAGGGTTACGCCCCGCCCGTCGATGCCGGGCTGCGCACCCTCTCGGTCACACCGGATCCCGGCGTGATCGAGGTGAATGTGCAGCCGACCGCCTCCTTCGGCGAACAGGCGGAACTGCTTTCGACGCTCTACGAGCAGGCCGGACTGGCTCGGCTCGGCACCGAATCCTTCGATGTCGACGGGACGCACAGCGGAACCGGCGGCGGCAATCACATCACGCTCGGCGGCGTGACACCCGCGCGCTCGCCGCTGCTGCGCCGTCCGGATCTGCTGGTGTCGATGCTGACCTACTGGCAGCGGCATCCGGCGCTGTCGTATCTGTTCGCCGGTCGTTTCGTCGGTCCGACCTCACAGGCGCCTCGGGTGGACGAGGGCCGCGAGGACGCGCTGTACGAATTGGAGATCGCCTTCGCCGAAATCGCTCGGCTGAGCGGGGATTCGGACGCGCCGTGGCATATCGATCGGGCGCTGCGTCATCTGCTCACCGACCTCACCGGCAATACCCACCGCGCCGAATTCTGCATCGATAAGCTCTACAGTCCGGAAACGGCAAGGGGCCGACTGGGATTGGTGGAGCTGCGCGGCTTCGAGATGCCGCCGCATTTCCAGATGGCCATGGTGCAGTCGCTGCTGGTGCGCGGCCTGGTCGCACGGTTCTGGGCGGAACCGTTGCGGGCCAAACTGATTCGGCACGGCGCGAATTTGCACGGCCGTTATCTGCTGCCGCATTTCCTGATGACCGATATCGCCGAGGTGGCCGCCGACCTGCGGGCGTACGGCATCGAATTCGACACCAGCTGGCTCGACCCGTTCACCGAATTCCGCTTCCCGCGCATCGGGACCGTGGTGCTCGGCGATGTCGAAATCGAGCTGCGCGGCGCGATCGAGCCGTGGAATACCCTCGGCGAGCAGACCGTGGCGAGCGGCACCGCCCGCTATGTCGACTCCTCGGTGGAGCGGCTGCAGGTGCGGGTGGTCGGCGCGGACCGCGACCGTTTCGTGGTGACCTGCAATGGGATGCCGGTGCCGCTGCTCGCCACCGACAAGGCCGATGTGCAAGTGGCCGGAGTGCGCTATCGCGCGTGGCAGCCGCCCAATTCGCTGCATCCGACCATCACCGTCGACGCGCCGCTCGTATTCGATCTGATCGATGCCGAGACCGGGTTGTCCCGCGGCGGCTGCACCTATCACGTCGCACATCCCGGTGGCATGGCCTATGCGGAGCCACCGGTCAATGCGGTGGCCGCGCAATCGCGCCGCAACCGGCGGTTCGAGGCGGGCGGTCACACCACTTCCCGGGTCGATCCGGGGGAGCTACGTGCGAAGATGGCAGCACAGTCCATCGACATCGGCGCGCCGGGCATCCTCGATCTGCGCCGGGCGCGCACGGTGTGGGGACTGGTCAGCGATCGGTAAGCGAGGGGCGGACGTATGTCCGCGCTCCAGACAACGTCTGGCAGGGGAAGCGAGGTCGGCGCGGTGACTATGCGCGACGAAGCGCGAGGCTCGGGTGCTCGGGAATCCGAGACGACGCTGCTGAATGCCGGACGGCTGAGTGTCCGCGAGCAGGTCGCCGAACAGTTCGCCAGATATCGCGCCGAGGGCGCGGATACCGCGGGCTACGACGAATGCGGTCGGCCGATGGGCGGATATTACGACGAGCTGGTCGATCCCGCGGGTGGTGTGCGGCGCATGTGGTCGGAGCTGTCCGCCGATTTCGTGGAATTGGGCACGACCGGGCTCGGGCGGCTGGACAGCCGGGTGCGCAGACTCATCGATGACGACGGCATCTACTACACCGAGGCGGGCGCGGTGGGCGAACCGCCGATGCCGACCGCCTGGCGGCTGGATCCGATTCCGCTGCTGGTCTCCGCCGACGACTGGACCCGGTTGGAGGCCGGGCTGGTGCAGCGCTCGCGGGTGCTCGACGAGGTGCTCACCGATGTCTACGGCGCGCGCCGCACCATCACCACCGGTCTGCTGCCGCCGGAGGTGGTGTTCGGCAATCGCGGATATGTGCGGGCCGCGCACGGCATCACGATTCCCGGGCGGCATCAGTTGTTCCTGCACGCCTGCGATCTCAGCCGGTGGAGCGACGGACAGTTCCGCGTGATCGCCGACTGGGCGCAGGCGCCATCGGGTGCCGGATACGCGCTGGCGGATCGGCGGGTGGTGTCGACGGCGATTCCCGAGGCCTTCGAACATTCCAATCCACGTCCGCTCACGCCGTTCGCGCGGGCCATGCGGTTGATGTTGATCGAGTCCGCGCCGATGGCCGATGACGATGATCCGGTCGTCGTGGTGCTCAGCCCCGGTGTGCATTCCGAAACCGCTTTCGACCAGGCCTATCTCGCCTCGACGCTGGGTTTTCCGCTGGTGGAGAGCGCGGATCTGGTGGTGCGCGACGGTGCGCTCTGGATGCGCTCGCTCGGCAGGTTGAAGCGGGTCGATGTGGTGCTGCGCCGGGTGGACGCCGAATTCTCCGATCCGCTTGATCTGCGGCCGGATTCGCGGCTCGGGGTGGTCGGGCTGGTGGAGGTGTTGCGGCGCGGTGCGGTGACCGTGGTGAATACGATCGGCAGCGGGTTGCTGGAGAATCCGGCGCTGGCCGGATTCCTGCCGCGGATCTCGCGGGCGCTGCTCGGCGAGGAGTTGGTGCTCGAGAGTGCACCAACGTACTGGGGTGGCGATGACAGCGAACGGTCGCATCTGATCGCGAATCTGGATCGGCTGATCATTTGTTCGGCGGTCGACGGTGCGACGCTGTTCGGTCCGGAACTGTCGAATGCGGAACGTGCGGAACTCGCCGCTCGGATCGAGGCCGGCGGCTGGCAGTGGGTCGGGCAGGAGCCCGCGCAGTTCTCGGTCGCGCCCGCGGTGCAGGGTTACGGTGGACTCGCCTCGGCACCGGTCGGTATGCGATTGTTTTCGCTCGCCCGACGCGGCGGCTATACCGCGATGGAAGGCGGACTCGGCCAGCTACGCCAACGCCTGCAACCCGAGCGAGTAGTCATAAAGGTTGCCGCCAAGGATATTTGGGTCCGCGCGGCCCCGACCGCCGTCGCCGCCATCAGCACCGAACCCGCCCGTGAGGAACGCGAACGCCGCGCCCCGACAATCGAACCGGTCAGCTCCCCCCGCGTACTCAACGACCTGTTCTGGATGGGCCGCTACAGCGAACGCGCGGAAGCCGTTGTGCGACAGTTGATCGCAACACACAACTGCTACCAGGACTACCGCTACCGCCCCTGGCTGGAAGGCGCCGACGCACTACCCGCACTCATGGCCGCACTGGCCCGCACCACCGGCACGCTGGCTCCGCTCAGTGTGCTGCCTGATGGTGTACATGGTCCCGGGGTAGTGGAGAAGGTGGCCGAGCCGGGATCGACCGGGGCGGAGTCGCGCCCGTCGGCTGCACGGTCACAAACGCAGTCACAGGCGGCAGGACCCGGTCCGCGTGGAGCAGGGACGTCGGGTCCGGCCGGAGCGGAACCGCCCGGATCGCAAACGCAATCGGTCGGGCAAGGGGCAAGTGCCACGGGAGCGGCATCGGGCTCCGTTGACCCCTCGAAGCCGGTCGCGGCGATTACCGCGCGGTCGGTGGTGCCCGGGGTGGGGCGGGAGGGGCATGACTATTTGGTGGCGTTGACTGTTGATCGGGATATGCCGGGGTCGATGGCGTTTGCGATCAATCGGTACGGGTCGGCGGCGCGGGCGGTGCGCGATCAGTTGTCGGTGGATACCTGGATGATTCTGGGCGCGGTGGATCGGGCGCTGGTGGAGTATCGGTTCACCGGTGACGATCAGGAATCGGCGTTGTCGGCGGTGCATTCGCTGTCGTTGGCTGCGCTGCTTTCGCTGTCCGGTATCGGTGCCGAATCGCTGGTGCGCGATACCGGTTGGTACGTCATGGATATCGGCAAGCGCATCGAACGGGGGCTGTCGTTGACCGCATTGCTCGGGGCCGCGCTGACGACGGTCTATCCGCCGGAAGCCGAGCGCGTGGTCACCGAAACGGTGCTGAAGGCGACCGAGTCGTCGGTGAGTTACCGTCGGCGGCACCGGGATTCGGTGCGGGTATCGGCGGTGGCCGGGCTGCTGCTTTTCGATGCCGGGAATCCGCGCTCGCTGGCCTATCAGCTCGACCAGCTCGACGCCGACTTCCAGGCGTTGCCGGGCGCGTCGGGATCCTCACGTCCGCAACGACTGCTGGCCGATGCCCAGCGCATGCTGCGCCGGGTGGATCCGGCCGATCTGGATATCACCGATGCCGAGGGCCGACGTACCGAACTGGCCGAGTTGCTGGAGGGCGTGCATTTGCGGTTGCGCAAGATCTCCGAATCCTTCGAGACCACGAAACTGGCGCTGCCGGTCGGCATCCAGCCGCTGTGGGGTAGCACGAGGGTCGTTGGATGATCGCGCGCAACGCCACCGCCCGGCGCTATCGGGTCGAGCATCGCACCACCTACAAGTATTCCGACGAGGTCACCAGCTCGTATGGGCGCGCCTATCTGACGCCGCGAGAGTTCCCCGGACAGCGCCTGCTTTCGCACGAGATCCATATCGATCCGACGCCATCGGACCGCTCGATCGGCACCGACGTGTACGGCAACACCACGTCGTATTTCCATGTGACGGCGCAACATACGAAGCTCGTGGTCACCGGGGATTCCGTGGTCGAGGTCGAAACACCCGATGCAACCGCGGTGAGCGCCACCGGCAGGCCTTGGGAGCAGGCCCGCCCGTCCACCGCCACTGGCCCGCTGGCGGTGGAATTCACCCTCGACCTGCATCCGCCCGAGATCACCCCCGAGGTCACCGCATACGCCGCCGAATCCTTGACGCCCGGCAGACCGCTGCTGGAAGCCGTAACCGAACTCAACACCCGCATCCACGACGACTTCACCTACAAATCCGGCTCGACGACGGTCTCCACCAAAGTCGCCGACGTCTTCGCCGCACGCGCGGGCGTCTGCCAGGACTTCGCCAGGATCGGCGCCGCCTGCCTGCGCTCACACGGACTGGCCTCGCGCTATGTATCCGGTTATCTGGCAACCGATCCGCCGCCGGGTAGGGAACGCATGGTCGGCGCGGACGCGACCCACGCCTGGTCCGCGGTATGGGTTCCCGGCGATACCGCACACGACCGGACCGGTCACTGGATCGGCTTCGACCCCACCAACGACCAATTCGCCGACGAGCGGTACGTGACCGTCGCCTGGGGTCGTGATTACGCCGATGTGCCCCCGCTGCGTGGCATCATCTACACCGACGCCAGGCAGAGCTCGATCACCGTATCCGTCGACGTGGCGCCGGTAGAGGTGTAGCGATATGCGCGATTTCACCTGTCCGAACTGCGGACAACAGTTGGCCTTCGAGAATTCGGTGTGCCTGTCCTGTTCCAGCCCACTGGGTTTCAGTCTCGCCGATCGCGCGCTGGTGGTGATCGGCGATCCGCCGGGCGATGCGGCGGTGGATCGGTCGAACGGCGTCGTCGATCGCGACCGGTTCCGGCTCTGCGACAACTTGCATGTGGCGGAATGCAATTGGTTGGTGCCGGTGCCCGGTGCCGAGGTCTCGGTCAGCGCGATCGTGCCGCCTCCCTCGGGTACGTCGGAGGATGCCTGGCAGATCACGGCGTCGCCCGCGGATGGCAATGAGGGACCGCGACTTTGCGAATCCTGCCGCCTTACCCGCACCCGTCCCAACGATCTCGACGCCGCGGGCCTGCAGGCCTTCGCCGAGGCCGAGGCCGCCAAGCGCCGACTGATCATGGAACTGGTCGAACTCGGCCTGCCGATCGTCGGCCGCGACCGGAACCCGCACGCCGGCCTGGCCTTCGACCTGCTCTCCAGCGCTACCGACCGGGTTGTCACCGGCCACAAGAACGGTGTGATCACCGTGGATCTGGCCGAGGCCAACGACCCGCATCGCGAACAATTGCGCATCGAGATGGATGAGCCGTACCGCACCCTGCTCGGCCATTTCCGCCACGAAATCGGCCACTACTACTTCTCGGTGCTCGTCGCCGATGACGATGCCGCGCAACGCTTCCGGAACCTGTTCGGTGATCCGGACGCCGATTACCGAACCGCGCTGGACCGCCACTACTCCGAAGGCGCACCCGCGGGCTGGGAAACCGACTACGTCTCCTCCTACGCCACCATGCACGCCGCCGAGGACTGGGCCGAAACCTTCGCGCACTATCTGCACATCCGCGATGCTCTCGACACCGCCGCCGCCTTCGGCTTGGCCCCCGCCGGCGCGACCCTCGACCGTCCCCAAGTCGGCCGCGCCGGCTTCGACCGCATTATCGACCTCTGGCTTCCCCTGGCCTGGTCACTCAACATGGTCAACCGCTCAATGGGCCACGACGACCTCTATCCCTTCGTCCTGCCCGACCCGGTGCTCGAAAAAATGCGCCTGGTGCACGACCTGTGCACCACGCCGGAGCCCCGCTGACCTAGCCGACCCCGTTGGTCGCGATCACGTGGTCCACGATGCCCTCCGGTCCCCATTGGCTCTGCGCCAGCGCCTCGTATACGCAGATCAGCAGCAAAATCCGAGCCCGCTGTCCGACCGTCAACTCGGTATCCAGGTACGATTCCTGGACTCGCAGGCCGGCGCCCGACACCCGGCGCGGGCTGGGCTCCGACAGTAACCAGAACAGCTCCGGTCCGATCAAGGTCGAGCGTCCGCCGGTTTCGGTGAACCACCGGGACGAGTATTCGATCATCAGGTCGGTGAATGTTTCGCCGCTGCTGATCGATTCGGCGAATTGGTTCAACGCGCCCGAGCGATCGATGCCGCTCTGGATCACCGACGCGAGCCGCCCCGCGACGTCCCGGAATTGTTCTACGCCCTGGTCTTGCCAAACGGTAAAAGCCATCGCTTACTCCATCGACGTGTCCGATTGTGGCTGAAGCAGTTTCGAGTCAGAAGGGGTTGATCTTTGTTTTGCCGCCCGCGCCGTTGGTCGCGAATGTCGGAGTGATCCGCGGCGAGGCTGCTGTCCGAGGCAGTGCGCTGGCCGGCAGCTTTTTCGGAGCGACAGGCAGCGGGTCGGTATTCTCCAGGATCGTGACGCCCCGCGGGGACACGACACGCTCTTCCTGCGGTGCCGAATCCCAATCTTCCTCTGCCGCGTCGTCGCAATCGTCCTGCGCCGCGAAATCCCAATCCTGCTCTGCCGCTTCGCCGCGGTCTTCCGGCGTTACTGGTGTGCGGTCCTCTGGCATTGCCGGTACGCGAACCTCCTTCGCTGCGGGTGCCTGCTGCGCCGCGGGTGGTGCCTGCTGCGCTGCGGGGGTCTGCTGCGCTGCGGGGGTCTGCTCGGCGATGCGCCCGCGCCCGAACAGCATCAGGGTGAGATGCACCGCGAACAGCATGGTCAACGGCATACCGGCGTACAGCGACAAAGACACGGGGCTACCCCCGATTTCGCGCGCGTACTCGATATTTCCGGCCACCGACACCAGCGTCCAGAAGACGAACAGCGCCGTGGCGTACCACCAGGCCGAACTTCGCCTCTTGAAGGTGGCGGTGGCGATGATCGAACCGATGACCAGTCCGTCGATGGCGATCGGCACATTCGCGGCGAGCGCCGGAGCCACCAGATTTCGCACCGACAGGTCGTGCAATGCGGCAAACGACATTTCGAATGAGGTGAGTGCGACGACGCCCGTGACGATTGCCGAAGCATGTAGCGGGCGCGGCCGCCATGCCCGTAGCCGGGTGACCAAGGACGGCCGACGATCTGTCGATGCCGACTGTGCCTCTAGCAGTTCCGATTCCGTTGCTGTGATCGTCGCCATAGCGGGAGCGTATCGTGCATCACTCCGTATTCCGCCGAGGCTCCCGGCGAAAACACGGCGCGTTGTCCGTATATCGGACATCGCGCCCAAATCCGCCATGCCCGATGACGGCGTGGCTGCCCCCGCTCGCCGATCACCGCGATCGGCGCGGATCAGTGCTCAGGCGCGCAAGCGTTCTCGGCGGAGTTGGTCCACCTCGGGCAGGTGCAGTGGGGGCAGTTCATCCACGCCGAGGACGCGCGCGAGCAGGAGGTCGGCGAGTTCCGGATTGCGGGCGAGGGCGGGGCCGTGCATGTAGGTGCCGATGGTCGAGCCCTGGACCACGCCCTCGAGTCCGTCGCCGACACCGTTGCCCACACCGCGGGTGACGTGCGCGAGTCCGGTGGCGTCGCCACCGAGTTTGGTTCCGCCGCGATGGTTTTCGAAGCCGGTGAGGGCGGCGGTGAGGCCGGGGAGCAGCGGGGTGGTCGTCACCTCGCCGATGGCGCGCTTGGTCTGCGGGGAGGTGGTGACATCGATGAGGCCGACGCCGTCGACGCGCTCGCCGGTGGACGTCTCGTACCAGTGGCCGAGCACCTGGATGGCGGCGCAGATGGCAAGTACCGGAGCACCTTTCGCGGCGGCCCGCTGCAGGCCGGGATAGCGCTGCAGATGCCGGGTGGCCAGGCGCTGTGCCGAATCCTCCGCTCCGCCGAGGGTATAGATGTCGAGCGACTCGGGAACCGGGTCGGACAGGGTGATTTCGACGATCTCGGCGTCGTGGCCGCGCATGCGCAGTCGCTGCCGCAGCACCAGCGCATTGCCGCCGTCGCCGTAGGTGCCCATCACATCGGGTAGCACCAGGCCGATTCGTACGGTCGATTCGGGCCCGCCCGTCACCCGGCCACCACCCCTCATCGAATCGCTACGCGATGCTGCCATCAGTTCTGCTCCTCCAGATCGCGGTTGAGATCGCGGAACGCGGTGTAGTTGGCCAGCACCTCGACCCGTCCCGCCGGACAGGATGCGATGGCGTGCAACGGATCCGGCACCGTGGTGTGCCGGACTCCGGCATAGGTCAAGCGCACCGCGAGATCGGTGGCGCGCTCACCGGCGGCCACCACCTGGATGCCCTCGAAATGCTCGAATCGCACATCCCACAGCCAGGACAGATCCTCGCCGTCGGGCACCTGCCCGTTCACCGCGATTACCAGCCCGGCCGAATCGGGCTCGATCATCGACAGCGCCTCCTGCCAGCCCGCCGGATTCTTCGCCAGCAGCAGCCGGGCGGCGTGCTCGCCGACCTGCACCGTCCGATAGCGACCGGCGATCTCGCGCACCGTACCCGCCGCGGTCGCCGCCGCCGCCGGATCCGCACCGAGGGCGACCGCCGCGGCGACCGCCTGCGCGGCATTGCCCTTATTGGCCCGTCCGGGCAGCGCCAATTTCAGCGGCAGCCGGACACCGTCGGGTCCGACCAGCTCATCGCCGTCCAGCCACCAATTCGGTTCGGGCCGTTCGAAATCCGTGCCGGTGCTGCGCCAATGCGCACCCTCCCAGACGATCGGCTCACCGCTGCGCGGACAACTCGTCGCATCCATCGACCAACCGCTGCCCGCCGCGACCCACACCACGTTCGGATGGTCGTAGGCAATGGAGGTCACCAACACATCGTCGCAGTTGGCGATCACCACGGTCTGCGGATGCCGCGCCAGTCCGGCGCGCAGCTTGCGCTCGATCATGTTGATCTCGCCGACCCGATCCAACTGATCGCGGCTGAGGTTCAGCAGGACGACCACGGACGGATTCAGCGAATCGGTGACGTGCGGCAGATGCAGTTCATCCACCTCGATCGCGGCCAGCGGCGTCCCGCGGTGCGCACTCAGCGCGGCCACGATGCCCGCGTCCATATTCGCGCCGTCGGCCTGCGTGGCGACCTTGCCGAGGGTGCTCAGTGCGGCGGTGGTCATTCTGGTGGTGGTCGACTTGCCATTGGTGCCGGTCACCAGCACGGTGCGCCGCCCGCGGCCCAGCTGATCCATGATCGTCTTATCGATCTGCAGGGCGATCAGCCCACCGATCATCGACCCCTTGCCGCGGCCCGCCTTCTGCGAGGCCCACGACGCTGCCGCCGCCGCCCGCAGCGCGAGTCGACCGCGCACCGTTATGTCTGCCACGCCGCGAGTCTATGTGTTCTGCTCGGCGGCGCATTCGCTGCGGCCCACCCGCTCGGCCGCAGTGACCGTACTCACTCCCGGTACAGCTTGGCGTTGTAATTTTCCGGCGAGTAGTAGCGCTCCAGCTCCTCCACCGACTCCGTTACATTGGTTTGGACCTCTTTGACGAGCCGGGCGGGACTGGGCAGATTGTCGACCGGCCACTGCTCCGGTTCCCACAGGTGACTGCGGATGAACGCCTTGGCGCAGTGGAAGAAGATCTGCTCGATATCGACCTCGATCGCCAGGATCGGCCGATGGCCCTTGACCATCATGTCGTCGAAATACGGTGCGTCGCGAACCAGGCGCGCCCGGCCGTTGATGCGCAGCGTTTCGCGGCGGCCCGGAATCATGAACAGCAGCCCGACGTGCGGATTGCTGAGAATATTCAGGTAGCCGTCGGCCCTGCGATTCCCCGGCCGTTCCGGAATGGCGATGGTGGTGTCGTCGAGCACCTTCACGAAACCGGCCGGATCGCCCTTCGGGGAGGTGTCGCAATTGCCCTCGGCATCGCTGGTACTCAGGGCAATGAACGGGGTTGCCGCGATCCAGTCGCGGTCGCGGGGATGCAGTGCGACGCGCTCCTTCGTCGCGGCTCGCGGCATGACCTCCCCGAGCAACTGCCGCAGTTCGGCCGGGTCGGTGATCTCATTGATGTCGGTGATCTCGCCCATAGTTCGATCAAAGCACCGGCACGGCGTCGCGGGCGATCGAATTATGTTCCCGCGAGGGGAGATCGATCACAGTCGCGCGTCGAACAGGTTGGGCTGGCCCGCGGCGTAGCGGTCGGCATCGATGCGGCGCAGCGGTTCCAGTTCGGTGGCCCGGTAGAGCGTGAACTTGCGGCAGCGTTCGGCATTCGAACCCGAAACGTCGAGAATGGCATTGACCGCGTCGCGCGCGGATTCGTTGGCGCCCTCCATGGTTGCCAGATCAACATTGGTGCGCACGTAATCGCCTGCCAGGAACAGATTTTCGAGCGCTCCGTGGGCCTCCGGCCGGCATTCCCATGACCCGGCGGTATTGATCAGCAGCGGATCCGCATTGACATTGCGCCGCTGGGAGTCCTGCCAGCTGATGCCCGGATCGAGGAACCAGGAATGCAGATCGGCATCGCGCAACAGGTCGTCGCGGTCGTTCAGATGCGCCCGCAGCTGCGCCCATACTTCGCGCGCGATCTCCTCGTGCGTGCACTCCTTGGCGGGCTTGCCGTAGAGCATGCCGGGGGAGTTCCAATCGGAGATATCGACCGAAAGGCAGTCCTGGACCGTGCCGTCGCCGAATTCGGTGAGTTTGCGCGTCCACAGCTGATTCTGGGTGATCGAGGTCAGCGACCACGGGGCATCGATATAGGCGGTGTGACCGTGTGAAATATCCATCGGCCTGCGCAGATAGAACTGGATTCCGTTCATCCAGTCGACGAAGAGGCGATCCATCGCGGCCAGTTCTGGGCGCACCTCGAGTACGTCGGGCGACCAGAGCGCGCGGGCCTGTTCGGCGGACAGCGCAACCACGAAATAGTCGGCGTCGATGCTGCGCTGTGCGCCGTTTTCATCGACGATGCGGGCCGAGGCGATCCGCCGATCGCGCACCTCGAGTCCGCGCACCTCGGCCCCGAGCGCGAATTGCACGCCGAGGTCGCGCAGTCGCTGCACCCATGGATCGATCCACACCGAATTGGTCGGCCCGTTCAGCACCCGGTCCAACGCGCCGTCGTTGCCGATTTCGAAAGGGTTGCCCAGGAACTGTTCGCCCATGGTGCCGATGGTGCGGACGCTGGCCACATCCTCCTTCGCGGCGACCATGATGCTGGTCAGCGTGCGCGAGAGCAGGGCGCGGAATTCGTGGGAGCGCTGGTGGCCGCCGACGAAATCGCGCCACGAGGTGTGCTCCCACTGCCCTAACCGCCGGGCATCGCAGCTGGAGTTGAATACCAGCAGGCGATCGGCGAAGTAGGCGCCTTCATCGGCGGGCATTTTCAGGGCCGTCGCGATTGCCGCGCCCATCGTTTCGCGGAACGCGTCCGGAGTGAAATTCGTGCGGGCCTTGGGACCCAGGGGAAGTCGGAAATCATCGCCGCCGCGGCGGGCGAAACGTGCCTCGGGCACGCCGATCAGATTCCCCCAAACGCCATTCGGATTGCCCGCGAACGGAATTCGCCGCATGGTATCCGGAATGTGTTGATAGAAGCCGGGAAAGAAGCGGAAGCCGTGCTCACCGGGTAGATCCGGCCGTCCGCCCGACCCGCTGTCCGGCACCGGAATACTACGCGCCTTGCCCCCGAGCGCACGTCTCTCGAATACGGTGACCTGGAACCCGCGCTCGGCCAATTCATGTGCCGCGGTCAATCCCGCGACCCCACCGCCGAGCACCGCGACCCGCCCGCCGCCGGGACTACCCGCGGCAGGCGCCGGTCTCAGCCCACCGGCCGTCAGCGCCCCCGCCGTTGCTACCCCCATCGCAACCGTGCCGCGAAGCATCGTTCTCCGCGAAACGGTCCACTGTTGATGTGCCATGCGCTTCTTTGCTGCCCTAAGCCTTTGGACCGATTTCTACCGCCGCCAAACACTGTAAAGCGACTGCTTGTGGGTGAGCCGCCCCACCCCTGTAGCCGCCGCCGGGACCCGGTCGGCCTCGCATTCGACCAGGTCACGAATACAGCGGGGCAGACATTACCGGGCGGTGTGACCGGGCCGAGTTGGTTTCTGGAACCGGGGTCGTACGCAAACTTCGCAGGTCAGGGCGTAGTTGTGGCGGTGTTGGCGGAAGGCGCCAGGTAAATCGCGTGCGGCTGGGCTGGGCCGGCTATCGCAGGCTGTGTTGGCGAGACGGAAATGGACCCGCGCGATGGCTCTGGGCCGTACGAAACCGGGTTGCCTGCCGAGAACCGGCGTCGGCGGGGGCGCGGTCGAAACCGGTTCCATCGGTGCGGCAATCGCCCGGTGACCGGCTCAGGCCTCCACCAATCGGGGATCCCTGCCGAGGGGCGGCTCCGACACCGGGGTAGGGGTCGAAACCGGTTCCGCCGCTGTGGCATTCGCATCGCGGCGACCCGCCCGCGTCGCCGCGAACGCTCCCGCGATCACGATGGCTCCGCCGAGCAGCGACAGCGGCGTCGGGTCCTCGCCGAAGGTGACCCAGGCGGCGAGGATGCCGACCACAGGGACGAGCAGGGACATCGGGGCGACCGTGCTGGCCGGGTACCGGCTCATCAGGTAGGTCCACAGGCCCGAGCCCGCGATGGTGCCGAGCGCGACGATGTAGGCGAGGCCGAGCAGTGCGTGCCAGCCCACGGGGGAGGTGACGTCGGTCAAGGCATGCAGGCCGGTCGTCGGGCCTTCGATGAATGCGGACAGCGCGAACATCGGGATCGGCGGCACAACCGTCATCCACAGCGTCAAATGCAGTGGGTTGACCTCGCCGGACGCCGCAGCCAAACGCGAGCCGATATTGCCGAAGGCCCATCCGAGACCGCCCGCCAGCGTCAGCAGCACGGGCAACAGCGCCGCATGCTGTGCGCGATCGAGCCCGATCACCACAATGCCCGCCACGGCGACGCCGATGCCGAGCAACTGCGTCACCCGCAACCGCTCCCGCAGGAACAGCGCGCCCAGGACAACCGTGAACGGTGCGGAGGATTGCAGCACCAGCGAAGACAACCCGGTCGGCATGCCCGCGCGCATCGCGGTGAACAGGAACGCGAATTGCAGAATCCCGAACCCGATCCCATAGAGCAGCAACCACCGCAACGGCACCTTCGGCCGCGGCACGAACGCCAGCACCGGCAGCGCGATCACCGCGAACCGCAGCGCTGCGAAGAAGAACGGCGGAAAGTGGTCCAGCCCCACCCGAATAGCAATGAAGTTCAGCCCCCAGAGCAGTACAACGGTAAGCCCGAGCAGGCGGTCACGATTGGTCACGTTCCTTATCGTCGGTAATGAAACCAATAAGAACAATCGAATAAATGTGCACTATCGATGTAGCATCGCTTAATGGTTTTCGATATCCGGGTCGGGCCGCCGATGGCGGTCGAGCGGCTGCGGGTGCTGCGGGAATTCGCGGATCGCGGGACGATCGCTGCTGTGGCCGAGGCGCTTTCGATGACTCCTTCGGCGGTATCGCAGCAGCTCAAGGTGCTTGCCAAGGAAGCGGGCGTCGCGTTGCTCGAGCCCGATGGGCGGCGGGTTCGGCTGACCGATGCGGGGCAGGCTCTTGTTGTGCGCGCTGACGAGGTGCTTGCCGCGATGGACCGTGCGGTGGCCGAGATGGCGCACTATCGCGGGTCCGCGCGCGGTCGGGTTCGGGTCGCGCTGTTTCCGTCCGGTGCGGCGCTGCTGTTGCCGCGGGTGCTGCCCGCGCTGGCCGACAGCGGTGTCGAGGTCGTCGCCAGTGACGAGGACCTGCCGCCGAGTGAAGTGCCGCGGCTGCTCGCCGACTACGACATCGTCCTCACCCACCGCGACGAGCGCTCGCCCGGCATCGCGGGCCCTCGCGTCAGCACCACCGTCATCATGCGCGAACCCACCGATGTCGTTGTCGCACCGACCCATCCGCTCGCGACCCGCACCGAGGTGACCCCGGCCGAGCTCGCCGAGGAGACCTGGCTCAGCGTCCGCGGCGGCTTCCCGGTCGACGACGTGCTGCGCTCCATCGCAACCATGACCGGCGTCCAACCCCGTATTGTCCAGCGCCTCAACGACTTCCGGGTAATCGAAACCCTCGTCGCCGCGAACTACGGCGTCGCCCTCATGCCCCGCTGGGCCGTCGCGCACCCGAACCTCGCCGTACTACGCCTGTCCGGCGTGCGCGCCGCCCGCCTCTATGAACTGGCGACCCGCCCCCACGCCGCAACCCGCCCCGCCATAGCCGCCGTCCTGCAAGCCTTCAGCACCGCCGCGGCCGAAATCGCCGCCGAATAGCCCAGCCCCGGCAGCCCGCTGTCGCACATCCAATCACCACCTCGCAGAGACTGCACCGTATGCGCCGTGCTCACTACCTGTGTGCCAGCCGGACCTCGGGCGACTGCCCTGCCCGCGCGGTGGAATCCATTACGCACATCGTGTAGCGCTGGCGCACAGGCTGCAGCTTGTACGGGGGTGCCGACACTATGCGGCAGCTGAATCCGGGGTACGGCAGCAGATTTCGGACTCGGATGCGGCCCCGACAAGTGCTCGGGGCCGCAAGAGAAAGCTAGTGGTGCCGGGGCGGACCGGGCCGGTACTGCTGGGTGCCGATGTAGCCGAAATCGTCGGCGACCATGGCGCCCAGTTCCAGCAGGGCACGCCGGGTCGGCTTGCTCACCAGTTCCAGGTCGATCTCCGCGCCCTCGGCGAGGTGGTCGTCGAAGGGCACCACTTGGACCGCGCGGGTGCGGTCCAGGAACAGTTTGCGCAGCTGGTCCAGGTCGACGGTGGAGGCACCGCGGCGAGATGCGTTTACCACCACCACCGTTCGCTCGACCAACTTGCCGTAGCCGTGGTGGTCCAGCCAGTCCAGGGTGGCCGACGCACTGCGGGCGCCGTCGATGGCGGGTGAGGTCACCAGCACCAGCGAGCTGGCCATATCGAGCACACCGGCCATGGCCGAATGCATCAGACCGGTGCCGCAGTCGGTGAGGATGATGTTGTAGAACGACTGCAGGATGCTGATGGCCTGGCGGTAGTCGGCCTCGCTGAAGGCCTCGGAAACCGCCGGATCCTGTTCGCTGGCAAGCACTTCCAGTCGGCTCGGCGCCTGGGACGTATGCGCCCGGACATCGGAGTACCTGGTGATGTGGTGATCCTCGAGCAGATTGCGCACGGTCGAGCGGGTCTGTCGCGGCACCCGATGCGCCAGCGTGCCGAGGTCGGGATTGGCGTCGATCGCGATGACCCGGTCACCACGCAGCGAGGAGAACGTCGATCCGAGCCCGACGGTTGTCGTGGTCTTGCCGACGCCGCCCTTCAGCGACAGGATCGCGATCCGATAGTCCCCGCGCACCGGCTGATTCACCCGATCGACGAGATCGCGGTAGACGACATCCGCCGCGGACTCACCCGGATTGATCATGCCGCCGGAGGCCTTGTGCACCGCGCGTCGCCAACCACTGCGCGGCGCTTTGCGCGCTCGCTTGAGCAGGTTGAGGTCATTGACCGAATGTCCCGGCTGACCCGGCTGCGGCACATGCTGCGGCTGGAACGGGTGCTGCGTATTCGGCGGGCCGCCTTGCCATCCCGGCGGCGGGCCCTGTTCGGTATACGGCACCATGCCGGTGCCCGGCCCTTGCTCGCCATACGGCATCAGGCCGGTGCCCGGCCCCTGTTCGGCGTACGGCAGCGGTTGCTGGCCAACGGGCGGTTGCCCCATGTGGGGCGGTTGCCCCATGGGCGGCTGCTGATACATCGGCGGCTGCTGTACCGGCGGTGGCGGCGCCCAGCTGTAGATCGGCGGCTCGGCTTGGCTTTCTACCGGGACCCGCCGGACCAGCCCATCGGGCCCGATCTCCTGGCGGTATTCGCCATAGGACGGCTCGGGCTGCACCGGATGGTTACCGCTCTGGCTGGGACCCGGCTGGTATGGCTGCGCGAATTGACCAGTGTTGTACGGCGTTCCGGGCGGCGCGAACCCCTCGGGCGGTCCGTACTGCTGCTGCGGAACCCCGGCCTGCGGGTAGCTGTTCTGATCCGTTGGCCCGCCCGGGTATCCGGTGAACTGTCCCGAATCCGACTGTTCGGACTCATCGGGCTGTTCAGTGACCTCGGCGGCCTCGTGCTCGTCGGTTGCGGGCTCCGCGTCTACGGGTACAGACTCGGACGTTTCGTCCGGCGCCGAGGAGTCGGTGGTGACCTCGGCCGTGTCCACCGAATGACTCTGCAGCCAGGGCGGAGAAGTCGGGTTGTGGTCGTTAGTTGTCACAGTTCCCCCATCTGCTCGGGAATTCGAGCAGAGAGCTCGGCGCTTGAATGCGAATCAACGCTAGCACGGGGTACTCGGCCCCGCGCCGTGGTATACACGGCCGCCGCACCGCGTGAAGCACGGCGACCAGCCGTAACTCGAAAACGCTGTCCAACAGCAAGATCGAGAGCCGGGCGCCCGGGTCGGCGACAAATTGTCACCAACGGATGCCCGGCTCCCACCGTACTCTCAGGTCTGAGTCGAGGTGTCCCGATCGATCGGACCGGATCGGTCGGGACACCTCCAGGGCCGGCCTCCGGACCCGAATCGCGCAGTCGGACTCAGTGTCCCGGTGCTCTCCGATGCAACGAGCAGACTCCGCTCATCGACTCGCCCCTGCGACTCTGCCTCAGTGCGCCCGGTTCACCGCCGACACCACGGCCCGCAGCGACGCGGTGGTAATCGAGGTGGCGATGCCGACACCCCACACCACCTTGTCGCCGATCGCGCACTCCACATATGCCGCGGCCTGCGCGTCGTCGCCCGCGGACATCGCGTGCTCGGAGTAGTCCAGCACTCGCACATCGAATCCGACCGTCGCGATCGCGTCGACGAATGCGGCGAGCGGTCCATTGCCCGCGCCGGTGACTTCCTGCTCGACGCCGTCGACCTTCACCACCGCGGTGATCGAGTCCACGCCGCCGTCGGTCTCCGATGCGGTGACCTTCTGGCGCATCCGCTCCAGCGGCCGGATCGGGCTCAGGTATTCGTCCGCGAAGACATCCCACATCTCCTTGGGCGAAACCTCGCCGCCCTCACCGTCGGTGATCTTCTGGATCGCCTGGGAGAACTCGATCTGCAGCCGGCGCGGCAGCACCAACCCGTGATCGGTCTTCATGATGTAGGCGACGCCGCCCTTGCCGGACTGCGAGTTGACCCGGATGACGGCCTCGTAGGTGCGGCCCACATCCTTCGGGTCGATCGGCAGATACGGCACCTCCCAGACGATGTCGTCGACATCGGATTCGGCGGCGTCGGCCGCGGCCTTCATCGCGTCCAGACCCTTGTTGATCGCGTCCTGATGCGAACCCGAGAATGCGGTGTAGACCAGATCGCCGCCGTACGGGTGGCGTTCGTGCACCGGCAGCTGGTTGCAGTATTCGACGGTCCGGCGGATCTCGTCGATATCGGAGAAGTTGATCTGCGGATCGACGCCGCGGGAGAACAGATTCATCCCCAGCGTCACCAGGCAGACATTGCCGGTGCGCTCACCGTTGCCGAACAGGCAGCCCTCGATGCGATCCGCACCGGCCTGGTACCCCAGTTCGGCGGCGGCCACCGCGGTGCCCCGGTCGTTGTGCGGATGCAGCGACAGCACGATCGAATCGCGGCGGGCCAGGTTGCGGCTCATCCACTCGATCGAATCGGCGTACACATTCGGGGTCGCCATCTCGACGGTCGCGGGCAGATTGATGATCATCGGCTTCTCGGGGGTCGGCGCGATGATCTCGGTGACCGCGTCGCACACCTGCTTGGCGTAGGACAGCTCGGTGCCGGTGTAGGACTCCGGGCTGTACTCGTAGCGCCAGTTGGTGTCCGGGTAGCGCTTCTCGACCTCCAGGCACAGCTTCGCGGCATCGGTCGCGATCTTCTGCACCGCCGCCTGGTCCGCGCGGAACACCACACGCCGCTGCAGGACCGAGGTCGAGTTGTAGAAGTGGACGATCACATTGGTCGCACCGGCGCACGCCTCGAAGGTGCGCTCGATCAGTTCGGCGCGACACTGGGTCAGCACCTGGATGGTGACGTCGTCGGGAATCGCCCCGTCCTCGATGATCTCGCGGACGAAGTCGAAATCGGTCTGGCTGGCCGACGGGAACCCGACCTCGATCTCCTTGTAACCCATCCGCACCAGCAGGTCGAACATGCGGCGCTTGCGGGCCGGGCTCATCGGGTCGATCAGGGCCTGGTTGCCGTCGCGCAGGTCGACGGCGCACCAGCCGGGGGCGCGGTCGATGATCTTGTCCGGCCAGGTGCGGTCGGGCAGTGTGATCGGCTCGACCTCCTCCGCGAAGGGCCGGTAGCGGAAGGTTGGCATGGAGGAGTTCTTCTGCCGGTTCCAGGCGGGCTGGTCGGCAGGGGCGGGCTTGCTCGGTGCCGTGATGGTGCGCGAGCCGGATACAAAGGCGTCAGCGGGGGACATGCGATTTCTCCAGGGTGTGGTGGATCCCAGTTATCGGGTCGACCGGCGCGGCAGAACCCCGCGACGGGAGGCCAGTCCGATCAGACCCCGTCGCGGCGGCCGAGAAGAAGTGCCCGCTGCATGATGTCGGCGAGTTTACCGTGCCCCGACGCAGTGCCGAAAGCCCGGTCCCCATCGTCCGGTCATCCGACCTAACGATTAGCGTTCCGACCGGCTGGAGGTAGGTTCATATGACTTGGCTGGAACAACTGGCGGTCTTCGGCGCGGGCATCGCGGCGGGCGGCATCAACACCATTGTGGGATCGGGCACCCTGATCACCTTTCCGGTGCTGCTCGCCTTCGGGATTCCGCCGGTCACGGCGAACGTTTCGAACACCATCGGTCTGGTACCCGGTGGCGTCAGCGGGGCGTACGGCTATCGGCGCGAACTCGAGGGCCAGCGGGCCAGGTTGGTCCGGCTCGGCAGCGCGTCCCTGCTCGGCGGCACCACCGGCGCGATCCTGCTGCTCATTCTGCCCGCCGCGGCCTTCAAGGCGATCGTGCCGGTGCTGATCATCGCGGCGCTGATCCTGGTCGTGGTCCAGCCGCGGTTGGCGCGCTGGGTGAAGGAGCGCCGCGCGGCCGATACCGGTCCGGCGCCCGAACACGGTGGCCTGATCCTGTACGTCGCGATATTTCTGTGCGGCATCTACGGCGGTTATTTCGGCGCGGCCCAGGGCGTGTTGTTGATCGGGTTGCTCGGGGTGTTCGTGCACGAGGACATCCAGCGGCTCAACGGGGTCAAGAATGTGCTCGGTCTGCTGGTGAACGCGGTCTCCGCGGTGGTGTTCACGATGATCGCCGATGTCGACTGGCGGGTCGCCGCGCTGATCGCGGTCGGTTCGATCATCGGCGGTCAACTCGGCGCGAAGATGGGCAGGCGGATGCCGCCCACCGCATTGCGTGCGGTGATCGTCGTGGTGGGCAGCATTGCCGTCGTCCGACTGCTGATGACGTAGACGGAGGAAGTACTTGGCACTCGAGATACGAAACCCCTGGTGCGGTCGCACTTGTGGCGCAGCGGGATTGGTCCCAAAGGAGGACGACGGCGGTCGGGTCCGCAACGCAGGATGATCGGTATGCGCGGGTGGAAGATGGTCGGGTTGGCGCTGGCGGCCGTATTGGTGCCGTCATTGGTTTCGTGTTCTCGGCACAGTGATGCGGTGATGCAGGTCGCCGAACTGGTCGCGCAGGCCGATGCGGCGCCGACTCCGAAACTCGATTGGGCGCAGTGCCCCGAAACCGAGTTGAGCAAGTATCAGTGCGCGACGGCCGCGGTCCCGATCGACTATGCGCAGCCGAACGGCGCGACGCTGTCGCTGGCCGTCGTCAAACAGCCTGCCGTCGATCAGGACCGTCGCATCGGCACCGTGTTCAGCGCGGTCGGCGGACCCGGCGGCTCGGGCTTCAAATGGGCGAGTCACGGTGAGTTGTCAGCCGGTGAGGTGGCCCGCCGATTCGATGTGATCACCTTCGATCAGCGCGGTATCGGCCGCAGTGGTCAGGTGCGCTGTTTCGCGAATTCCGAAGAGCAGCACCGGTTCTGGTCCGGCATCCTGCTCCCGCCGGCGAATGCCGAACAGGAGGCCGCCGCCGCGCGCAATGCCCGCGAACTGGCCGCAGGCTGCGCCGCGCACAGTCCGGAGCTGTTGCCGCACCTCACCACCGTCGATGCCGCGCGTGATCTGGATCTGCTGCGCCGCGCGGTCGGCGAGGCGACCATGACTTACACGGGCGGTTCCTACGCGAGCTATCTGGGCGAGGTCTACGGCGCGTTGTTCGGCGACCGGGTCCGCGCGCTGCAACTCGGCTCGATGATCGACCCGGACGCCTATACCAACGATTCGCGCGCCCAGATCGCCGACTCCGCGGCGGGCACCGAGGAGGTGCTCGCGGAGTTCCTGCGGCTGTGTGCCGAAGCGGGACAATCGCGCTGTGTGTTCGCGGGATCGACCAAAACCGATGCCGCCGCACTGCGCACCCGCAACGACGCCGTGCTGGACCGGCTGCGCCAGGGACCCATCGTGGTCGGCCAGGGTGAGCGCACCCGCGCGGTAACCCTGACCGAGGTGCTGCCCGCACACGCCACCATGCTCTACGACTCGAAGGAGGGCTGGCCCGCACTGGCCGAACTGCTCACCGAACTGGAGCGCGGCCCGGCGGGCAATCCCGATGTCGTACAACAGATTCTGGACGCGGGCGGGTTCACCGAGGATTTCCTAGACGCCTTCACCGCAATCACCTGCGCGGACAACAGCTTTGGCCACGAACCGGAGCAATGGCCCGCCATGGTGGCCGAACTCGCCAGTGTCGCACCGCATTACGGTGCCATGTGGCTGTACCTGCGACAGGCCTGCGGTGCGTGGCCCGCACCGGCGAAGGGCTATCCGCAGCGCATCACCGGTCCGTGGATTCTGCGTTCGGACAAGCCCGCCCTGCTGTTCAACAACCGCTTCGATCCGGTCACCCCGCTGACGGCCGCCCGCAGGGCCCAGCAGGAGTTGGTCAATGCCAGGCTGGTGATCATCGAGGGCGGTTACGGGCACCTGGTGGTGAGTGACTGCGCCGGTCGTCTCCAGGAGCACTACCTCGTGGACCTGCAACTCCCCGCGCCCGGTGCTACCTGCAAGCCGGACAAGGCCCCGTTCACCGACTGAACGCCGGTACCGGAAACCGCTCGACCAAGATCGTCCGCATTCCTTCGACCACTGTTCAGGACTCCCGAATCCCGGTAGTCTGCGCTCGGCCATGCATGATGAGGGAGGTGGCCGGGTGCACAGACGTGCCTTTCTCGAGGCAGCCGGTGTGGCCGCGATGCTGGGTGTCGCGGGTACCGCACTGGGCAGGGCAACAGCCGATGCCGCAGATCCGATGTGGGACAACCTTTTCCGCACGTGGGTCCCGGAAATCTTTGCGCCACTTCCCGATCCGCCCGAGCATTCGCCCGCGATCGTCATCGGCTCCGGCTTCGGCGCCTCGGTCACCGCACTGCGCCTGGCCGAGGCCGGCATCGCCAACACCGTGCTGGAGCGCGGTTCGCGCTGGCCGAACGATCCATGGCGCGAGATCTTCACCGGTGACGATCTGCCCGACGGCCGCGGCTTCTGGCATCGCACCAACTTCACCGGCGTCACCAAGGTTCCGATGCATTTCGCCAGCTTCGGCGGAGTGCTCGATTGCACCGAGTACCCGGGCATCGACGTATGGCGGGCGGCGGCGGTCGGTGGCGGCTCGGTCATCTTCTCCGGTGCGATGGTCGCGCCCGAGCGCCGCTTCTTCGACCACGTCTTCGGCGGCACCGTCGATTACGGCGAAATGGAGCGCGTCTATTACCCGCGCGTGCGGGAGATGTTGCGGCTCAGCCCTATTCCGGCGGACCTGTACGCCGCTTCGCCGTTCTCGCATTCCCGGGCCTGGGACGAGCAGGTGCGCAGGGCGGGCTATCAGCCGGTCGCCAATGACTCGATCTTCAACTGGGATGTGTTGCGCGGCGAAATCGCCGGCACCACAAGGCCTTCCGCGACGGTGGCGCGCAGTAATCTCGGCAACTCCAACGGCGCGAAGTTCGACCTCAACCAGAACTACCTGCGCTACGCCCAGGACACCGGCAAGTCCGCCGTCTATCCGGGGCACCGCGTGGACGCCATCGCGCAGGAATCCGGCGGCCGCTATTCGGTGACCGTGACAAAACTTTCGCCGACCGGAGACGTGATCGGCACCCGCACCCTCACCTGCGACCGCCTGTTCCTCGGCGCGGGTTCGGTCGGCACCTCCGAGCTCCTGGTGCGGGCCCAGGCCACCGGCGCACTGCCGAATCTCAACGAGCACATCGGCGATGGCTGGGGCACCAACGGTGATGTGGTGCTGGCTCGCGGTGCCAGCCAGTTGGCCGGTTTCGGTCAGGGCGTGCCGAGCGCGAGCCGGATTCTCGACGAATCCGCGGTGCCGCTGACGCTCGAAAATTGGTATATCCCCGGCATTCCGTTCGAGACCGGCGCGCTCGCCTCATTGGGCATGGTGCTCGATCCGGCCCGCGCGCGCTTCGGCTACGACCGCGCCCGCAATGCGGTCGGGCTGTCCTGGTCGGCCAAGAACCGCGACGATATCGTGGCGGCCGCCCGCGCGGTCGATCACCGGATCGCCGAAAGCTCCAATGCCCTCGTCGAATACAGCGCACTCGGCTACGACGCGAACGCGCTTTTCACCGCGCACCCGCTGGGCGGTGCGGTGCTCGGGCGGGCCACCGACGGCAACGGTCGCGTACACGGTCATCCGGGCCTGTACGTGATGGACGGTGCGGCCATCCCGGGCAGCACCGGCACGGTCAACCCCTCGCTCACCATTACCGCACTGGCCGAACGCAATATCGAGGCGATCATCCGCACTGGGAAGTAGGCCGGCGCGGCGCGTATTACTGTCGGCGGGACCGTTCGGCGTCGAAGGGATCCTTACGTGGCAACACCGACCAGGCCGACCACGCCCGGCCTCGACGACGGGCCGAAGCTGGATTTTCCGCGTAAACCGCCCGCGCTGTGGTCGGACCTGGTGATGCTGGCGCTGGCGATCGTCTCGGTTGTGCTGGTCACCTGGGTCAGCTTCTTCGACGTCTCCGCGCACACTTACCGCGTGATCGTGGTGCTCGACTACTCGGTCTGTGCGATATTCGCCGCCGAATTCCTCTGGCGCTGGCGCCGAGCGGGCTGGCCGTGGACGTTCCCGTTCATCTACTGGTACGAAGTGCTCGGCATGATCCCGGTGACCAGCCCGTTCTTCCGCGGGTTCCGGTTACTGCGGATCGTGGTGATCGCGGTCCGCCTCGGCCGGGTCGCCGATCGTGCCCTCGGTGATCGCGTGACCGCCGCGGTGGTGAACCGGTTCGTGACGACCATCGTCGATGTCATCAAGCGCCCCATGACCATCGCCATCATGGACGAGGTCGCGCAGGTGCTGCGCACGGGCCACTACACCCGCAATATCGCGGCGGCGCTGGAGGAGAACCGCGCCGAAATGGACGAGATGATCCTCGAACTCATCAAGAACGACCCGCAGGCCGGACGGGTCCGCTACATCCCGTTCCACGACGAGATCATCCGGCTCATCGCCGATACCACATTTCGCATCGTTTTCCAGGTGCTGGCCGATCCGCGCACGGACGAACTGGTCTCGGACATGATCCGCGAGAACGTGGATCAGATCCGAGACGCCGTGTACTCCGGGGTGCGCGTCGAGCCGTCCAATTACGGCCCGACGCCGCACGAACAGACCGTGCGCTACCACCTCAGCCGTGTGCCGCGTGCCTGATCTCGTCGCGCGGCGCCGCGTAACGCATTGTCTCCCAGATGATCAGCAGCATCAGCACACCGCACAGCAGCCCCAGTGACGCCAGCGCGGGCAGCGCACAGGCCACCGGAATCAGCGCGAGCAGCAGTCCGGCGGCCACCAGTCGCGGCACCGTGATGTTCCCGGTCGCGTACTGCTTGAACCCGACCAATGCGATCAGATACAGCACCACACCGCCGTACAGCGCGAACAGCGGTATCCCGGACAGTGTGTCCTTCAGGCTGTGCGCCGATTCGTCGCCGACGTAGTAGAGCACCTTCTTCAGTCCGAGTGAGAGTCCGATGATGCCGGCGATCATCGGGAAATGCCAGAAGGTGTAGGAGTTTCGGGCGATCTTGATCTGCCGCTCGCCCTCGGCCCGCTGCAGCTCGCGCTCCACCGACAGCGCCGCCACATCGAAGTACGCCCACCACAGCAGGCCCGAAACCGCGAGTCCGAGTAGGGATCCGACGGCGATCGGCCACGAAATGGGCAGTCCGGCAACGCCGATGCCGATCGAGACGATCGATTCACCCAGCGCCACGATGGTGATCAGCGCGTAGCGTTCGGAGAAATGGCTGGCCGAGTTCAATCGCCAGTCCTCACCCGCCAGCAGGGTCCACCCCATATCGCCGACGATCGCGGCGACCCACAGCACGATCTGCGTCGTCCCCGATGTCATCGCGGCGATGACGAGCAGGGTGGTCCCAATGGTGATGGAACCCAGACTCCAGCGCAGCACCTGGTTGCGCAATTGCGAATCCTCGGCGCTGGCCAGCACGTAAATGCCCAGATGCACCAGGCGCACAATCAGATACGCGATCGCGAAGACCAGCGGGCCGTACCAGCCGCCGGGCGCATCGTCGAAGGCCTCCGGAATGGTGAGCGCTGCCAGGAAACCGCCGCCCATCGCGACGAACATGGCGACCCGCGCGATGCCCTCGTCCGCGCGCACCGTATTGCCCAGCCAGGAGTAGGCGATCCACAGCCACCACATGACGGCGAGTACCAGCACCGCGCGCAGCATGTTCTTGGCGCTGGTGTCGTGTGCGACCAGGCCGGTGACCATGGTGAACGCGAAGACGAGCACCAGGTCGAAGAACAACTCGAGCTGAGTTACCGACGCATCCTCGGCCGTTGGCAGCAGGCGTGCCCGTTTGGAACCGATCATGTTGACATCGTCGCATCCGAGTGCGACAGGTGTGTTCCTATACGGCCTGATAGTTCTCGTTCTCGGTGAAGCCCTCAGCGAACTCGATGAAGTTCTGCACGACGGCCTCGTTCGAGCGGCGCATGGTCCGGCTCACCAGCATGCCCGGAACGGGGATCGGGATGTAGAGCTCGACGTGGTACCAGACGTCGGTGCCCTCTTCGCCCTCGGTGACCTCGAACCAGCCGCCGCCCTTCACCCCTCGGGTGCTGTCGGTGACCTCCCAGGAGGATCGGGTCTCGGTCCATTCGTACTCCAGGACCTGCAGATCCGAGCCGCCCATCAGCTCCGCTTTGACGAATACCCGGCGCGGTCGCAGTTCGTCGTCGCGGCTCGCGACCCGGGCGTCGCTGTAGGAGGTCGACCACTCCGGGAGCATCTCGACCGCGGCCAGTGCATCCATTACCTGCTCGTGTTCGGCGTCGACGACGAAACGGATATCGGTCTTTGTACGCATTCCATACCTCCGCCCCCGCCCAACTACATCGGCAAATTGTGCCCAGCGACACAATCGCAAGTCAACTGAGCGGGCAGTGCCCGAAGCCACATCGGCCGCATATCTCGGGGGGATCACGGTCGATTATGTACGGCGGGAACAAGTTACGGTTCAGTATTTTCGAACGAATCGCGATATCGCCGGTCCAGTGGACTTGTCGTCGGAGCTGCCGGGGCCGTAAGTCGATCGTGCGCAAGGTATTCGTATCTTCGGCAGCGCAGGAGGTAACGGGCCCGCGGCGAGCGGGCCCCATGGGTGCGTCGGCTCAGTGCGGCGTTGGTTCGATGATCGCGTCCGGGCCCGGGTAGACGAGCGATTCGTGCCCGTCGTCGAATCGCACCACATACGGCGGTGCGCCCTGAGGCCCGCGGACTTCGACGATTTCGCCGTGGCGATCGCTCTGTCCCACAACGTGGCCGTGTACGAGGAGCCGGTCTCCGACATTCGCCATCATCGCCCCATTATCGAATGGCGGTGACGCGCGTCACAAGGGTTCCCCGTACAACGCGGCGTTTCACTCGTTGCCGACGAGTCGATCGACCGCGGCCGCGATCAGCTCCTGGCTCTGCGCCTCGGTGAAGATTCCCGGCAGCGTGAGCCGGTCCACGATCAGCCAATTCAGCGCCAGATACAGCAGAGTCACCGATTTTTCGTCGCCGGGCAGTTCGGCTTCGAGATGGTTGCGCACATTGAAATCGAGATCCGCGCGCACGGCCTCGGTCATGACCGCCCGTAACTCCGGCCGCCGCGTCGCCTCCAGGCGCAGCTCGAGCATGGCCAGGTAGCCGGTGCGGAACGCCTCGATGCGACCGACCGTCTCGCGCATCAATTCGGTGATGTGCGCCCGGGTCTTCGGACCTGTTGCCAGGTCGGCCATGGTCGCCGCGCTCGGCGTCAACCGTTCGTAGAACCGCCCGCCCACCTGGGTCAACAGGTCGTCACGATTGGCGAAGTAATTCGACGCCGTACCCGCGGGCACCCCGGCCTCCTTGTCCACCGCACGAAAGGTGAGTCCGCGCGCCCCGTCCTTCGCCAACACCTCGATCGCCGCATCGAGCAGCGCTTGCCGCCGCTCCGGATTCGTCCGCACTTGACACCACTCCATCTGTAGTACTACCTTCAAACCACTCCAGTTAGAGTACAACGGATCAGGCGGTATTGATATGCGAAAACTCGTCTACTACGTGGCCGTATCGCTCGACGGCTATATCGCTGGTCCGGCAGGGGAGTACGACTTCTATCCGCTCGACGCCGAGATGACGAGCTGGATCAATGGGCAGTATCCGGACTTCGTGCCGAGTCAGGCGCGGTCGCACGTCGGGATGGCGGTGGACGAACCGAATAAGCGGTTCGACACCGTGCTGATGGGTCGCGCGAGCTATGAGCCCGCGCTGTCCGAGGGGGTCACCAGCCCGTACGCGCATATGCGGCAGTACGTCATTTCGAGCACCCTCGGCCCGATCGATGATCCACAGGTCGAGGTGGTCGCGGGCGATCCGGTCGGGCTGGTGCGGCGGTTGAAAGCCGAAGCGGGCGGCGATATCTGGCTGTGCGGCGGCGGCAAGCTGGCCGGGGCGCTGCTCGACGAACTCGACGAGATGATCGTCAAGAGCTATCCGGTCGTCGCGGGCGGCGGCATATCCGCCTTCTCGGGTGCCTTCAACCCGACCCTGTTCACGCCGACCGAGCGCCGAGAGTTCGGTAACGGCGCCCAGGTCACCTGGTTCTCCCGGGCCTGACGATCCAGCACCACGAAAGAGGTAGTCATATGCGAAAACTCGTCTATTTCGTCGGCATGTCCCTCGACGGCTACATCGCGGGGCCCGGCGACGACATCAGCTTCTATCCGGTCGGGGACGACATGTGGGACTGGATCAAGGCGGAGTATCCGGAGACGGTGCCGACCCATGTGCGCCCACATCTCGGGCTGGCGGCGGATGCGCCGAATCAGAAGTTCGACACCTTGGTCATGGGTCGAGGCACCTATGCTCCGGCCCAGGCCATCGGCGTGACCAGCCCGTACGCGCATATGCGCCAGTACATCGTCTCGAGTTCCCTCGGCCGGATCGATGACCCGGCTGTCGACCTGGTCGACGGCGATCCGGCCGGCCTGGTGCGTCGTCTGAAGCAGGAGGACGGCATGGATATCTGGCTGGCGGGCGGCGGCAAGCTCGCCGCACAGCTGCTCGGCGAGATAGACGAACTCGTCATCAAGAGTTATCCAGTAGTGGCCGGAACCGGAACCCCGGCCTTCGCAGGCGAATTCACCCCCACCTTGTTCGCACCCACCAAACGCATCGAATTCGGCAACGGTGCGCAGGTCACCTGGCTCACCAGAGCCTGAGGTCCGAAATCGGACAGATGATCACCAGGTATCGGCGCTGTTGGTCTCTCGGCCGATGCCGCGCGCAACGCATGGTGATCGTCTGTCCAGAGGTAGGGGCTAGCCGCGCAGAAATGACAGGCGCACTTGGCGGTCCGGGTTGTCGATATTGAGGTCGACCATCGCGATTGATTGCCAGGTGCCCAAGGTCAGTGCGCCGCCGATGACGGGCACGGTGGCGTAAGGCGGGATCAGTGCGGGCATGACGTGGGAGCGGCCGTGCCCGCGGGAGCCGTGGGCATGCCGCCAGCGATCGTCGGCGGGCAGCAGGTCGCGCAATGCGGCGAGCAGATCGTCATCGCTGCGCGCGCCGAGTTCCATGATCGCGATCCCGGCTGTGGCATGCGGCACGAAGATGTGCAGCAGCCCGTCCTCGCCCGCCTCGCGGGCGAACGACGCGCACTGCGGGGTGATGTCGTACACGACCTCGGATCGTCCCGTGGTCACCTCGATCACCGTGCTCTTCATGGGCTACATCGTCCTCTCGATCGGTGTCGTCTGATCGCAGGGGGGCCGCGACGGCCCGGTACATCATCACGCCGTCATCGGCGCTCTGCTCGGCACGCCGATGCGGCCGCCATCCGTGAATTGCTCGACCGCCGAGGCGCTGCCTGGGCCGCGTGCGACGCCGAGGCATATGCGCAGGTCATGGAATCCGTTTCGGTCGAGTTCGATTCGCGAACGGCCCCTTCGATACTGGCGGGCTGAGGAGGTAGGAACAAATCCGCTGGACCTCGGCCGGTACGCTGGGGTGCTGTTAGCAGCTGATTGTCGATCGTGGAGGACCCTGTCGTGGCTCTCGTTGTTCAGAAGTACGGAGGATCCTCGGTAGCGACCGCCGAGCGTATCCGGCGCGTCGCTGAACGGATCGTCGAGACGAAGAAGCAGGGCCACGACGTGGTGGTCGTCTGCTCGGCCATGGGCGATACCACCGACGAGCTACTCGATCTTGCGCAGCAGGTGGCGCCTGCGCCGCCGGCTCGGGAAATGGACATGCTGCTCACCTCGGGTGAGCGCATCTCCAATGCGCTGGTCGCCATGGCCATTCATTCGCTCGGCGCCGAGGCTCGCTCGTTCACCGGCTCGCAGGCGGGTGTGATCACCACCGGATCGCACGGTAACGCCAAGATCATCGACGTCACCCCGGGCCGGGTGCGCGCCGCGCTGGACGAGGGTCTGGTCGTGCTGGTCGCCGGTTTCCAGGGCGTCAGCCAGGACAGTCGTGACGTCACCACGCTCGGTCGCGGCGGCTCCGACACCACCGCGGTCGCGCTGGCCGCGGCGCTGGACGCCGACGTCTGCGAGATCTACACCGATGTGGACGGCGTCTTCACCGCCGACCCGCGGATCGTGCCCGACGCGCAGCAGCTCGAGCAGGTCTCCTATGAGGAGATGCTCGAGCTCGCGGCCTGCGGCGCGAAGGTACTCATGCTGCGCTGCGTGGAATACGCGCGCCGCTACAACGTTCCGGTGCATGTGCGCTCGTCCTATACCGACAAGCCCGGCACCTACGTCTATGGATCGATGGAGGACATCCCCTTGGAGCAAGCAATCCTCACGGGCGTCGCGCACGACCGCAGCGAGGCCAAGGTGACCGTGGTCGGCCTACCGGACGAACCTGGCTACGCCGCCAAGGTATTCCGTGCGATCGCCGACGCGGAGATCAATATCGATATGGTCCTGCAGAACATTTCCAAGGTCGAGACGGGTAAGACCGATATCACCTTCACCCTGCCCAAGACCGAGGGCGCGCGTGCGGTGGAGATGCTGACCAAGCGTCAGGACGAGATCGGTTTCTCGCAGGTGCTCTACGACGACCACATCGGCAAGGTTTCCCTGGTCGGCGCGGGTATGAAGAGCCATCCCGGCGTCACCGCGACCTTCTGTGAGGCGCTGGCGAACGCGGGCGTGAATATCGACCTCATCTCCACCTCCGAGATCCGGATCTCGGTGCTGGTCAAGGACACCGAACTGGACGAGGCCGTGCAGGTGCTGCACAAGGCCTTCGATCTGGGCGGCGACGAGGTCGCCGTCGTCCACGCGGGAACAGGACGATAAGCATGGGTGTACGGGTAGGAGTCGTCGGCGCGACCGGACAGGTCGGCGCCGTCATGCGAAAACTGCTGGAGGAGCGCAACTTCCCGGCCGACGAGGTGCGTTTCTTCGCCTCGGCCCGCTCGGCGGGTAAGACCCTGCCGTGGCGCGGTGGCGAGATCGTGGTCGAGGACACCGAGACCGCCGATCCCGCCGGCCTGGATATCGCGCTGTTCTCCGCGGGCGCCACCATGTCCCGCGTGCAGGCCCCGCGTTTCGCGGCGGCCGGAGTCACGGTGATCGACAACTCGTCGGCCTGGCGTAAGGATCCCGAGGTCCCGCTGGTCGTCAGCGAGGTGAACCCGGAGCAGACGCGCAATCTGGTCAAGGGCATCATCGCCAACCCGAACTGCACCACCATGGCCGCCATGCCGGTGCTCAAGCCGCTGCACGATGTGGCGGGTCTGCGGCGACTGGTCATTTCGAGCTACCAGGCCGTCTCCGGCAGCGGCCTGGCCGGTGTCGAGGAGCTGGTCTCCCAGGTGCGCGCCGTTGTCGACGACGCCGAAAAGCTGGTGCACGACGGCAGTTCGGTGCAGTTCCCGGCCCCGAACAAGTATGTCGCGCCGATTGCCTTCGACGTGATCCCGCTCGCCGGTTCACTGGTCGACGACGGCTCCTTCGAAACCGACGAAGACCAGAAGCTGCGCAACGAGAGTCGCAAGATCCTCGGCCTGCCCGAGCTGCTGGTCAGCGGCACCTGCGTGCGCGTCCCGGTCTTCACCGGCCACTCGCTGTCGGTGAATGCCGAATTCGCCGAACCGATTTCGGTCGAGCGCGCCAAGGAAATCCTCGCCAAGGCCCCCGGCGTCCAGCTCACCGACGTGCCGACCCCCTTGGCCGCCGCGGGCAAGGACGACTCCCTCGTCGGCCGCATCCGCCAGGATCCGGGCGTCCCCGAAGGCCGCGGCCTCGCGCTGTTCATCTCGGGCGACAACCTCCGAAAAGGTGCCGCCCTCAACACCATTCAAATCGCCGAAGTACTGTTGGCCCAGCGCTGACATCGACCGAACGGGCCGTTCCGATCGTGAGATCCGAACGGCCCGTTTGCTTTTCGGTCATCGAATATCGAATGTCACCGACGAGCTGAGTAGTTCGGTCAGCGACAGCCCGAATGTGCGCCGGAAGGTTTCGCTCAGGTGTGACGGGGAGGCGAATCCGGCATCGGCGGCGCAGCGGGTGAGGTCGTGTCCGGCGGCCAGGCTCGCGAAAACCATTCGGAGCCGGGCCCATTGGCGGTAGCGGCGGAATGTGGTGCCGGTGTGTGCGGCGAAGGTTCGCAGGAAGTGGGTTTCCGACATCCCGGCGGCATCGGCCGCGTGCTCGGCGCGGATGTGTGCGGTCGGGTCGTCACGAATGTCGCGGACGATGGCATCGATTCGGGGGTCGATGGACGGTTGCCGAACCGATATCAGGCGCTCCAACTCGGCGACACCGGTTCGGGCGGCGGTGATGAGAAAGGCTTCGGCGCTCGGATCGACAGCCGCGGACTGGACACTGCTACCTGATCCGGTGGTGACCCCGGCGAGCATCGCGCTGCCGGGTTCGGCGAACAGCAACGCGATCCGGCCCTCCGAGACGATCCGGGCTGGTACCCGGGCCGGTATGAACACGCTGCGGGTGATGATCGCCGCATCCGCCGCCGTCTCCACCGCGAACGGTCCGTCCAAGCTCAGGCCGAGATACCCGATCGACGTGGCATGCATCCCGACGCCCAGCTCCGGGCCGAGATATCCGGCATGTCCGGGCCGCATCCACAGCACCGGCGCACCGCAGGTTTGTGAAAGCGCGGTCCCGGTCATGTTCGTCAGGCTAATCGGTGCCCGGCGCAATCAGCCGGTGCGAGCCGCGACGACAGGAGATGAACGGATATGACAATCGAGGGAGTTGCCGCGAAGCCGAGCTGGCAGACCAGGGCTATCACCGCACTGTTGGCATCACGCGGCCAGAAGCAGATGCTCGGCAGCGCGGAAGGGATTCATGCGGCGCTGGAAAAGCGCGACCGTCGCGTCAAAGAGGTGCGGCCGCCGGCGTTCCTGCACAAGGCGGCGACCGTCACCCGGGATGATCTCGACGGTTGGCCCGTGTTCCGAGTGACGCCGACCGCCGGACCTACCGATGTCAGCGTGGTTTTCTTGCACGGCGGCGGCTTTTTCGCCGAGATCGTGCGCCCGCACTGGAGTTTCGTCCGCGAACTCGGCGCTGCCATTCCGGCGCAGGTCGTGGTCCCGATCTATCCGCTGATCCCACACAGCAGCGCCGCGGACATGGTTGCCACCACCGCCGCGATACTCGCCCGCACGATCGAGCAGCGCGGCGGCGGCAATACCGTGGTGATGGGCAATTCGGCCGGCGGACTGCTGGCACTGGCGGCAGCGCATGTCCTGCGCGATCAGGGTGGGCCGCAACTGTCTCGGGTCGTGCTGATCTCCGCCTGGCTCGACGCCACCCTTTCCGACCCGGCACTGCCCGAGCTCGAACAGGTCGATCCGTTGCATCAGCGGCCTGGAATGGCCGAGGTAGCGCGGATCTACGCCGACGGCCTCGACCTGCGCGACCCGCGTGTCAGCCCCCTGTTCGGCGCTATCGAAGGACTGCCGCCCTTGACCATCTTCTCGGGCACCCACGAAATGGTCCTGCCCGACGCCCGAACCCTCACCCGCCGCGCCGAAGCCGCGGGCATACCGGTCGACTACCACGAGGGTCCGGGCTTGCCGCACAACTACGCGCTCATGCCAACTCCTGAAGGTCGCGCGGCTCGCAAGATCATCGTCGATGCTTGCCGGGCGCCGCAGCCTGATCTGTCCGCAGTCACCGGCGACTGCGGCCCCAGTTCGAGCCGATAACGGTCTTGCTCACCGCACCACCGGCGAGTTTCTGACCGGGGATGGTACCGATTGCAGTTGTCGGACCTCTTGCCAACTCGCGACGGCCAATGCGATATCGACATCCCGGGTCGCTCGCTCCGCGGAGCGGCCCAGGACGCCGATGGACCCGGCCGCATCGCCGATCTGAACCTCGTTCGCCGGCAGGATATCTGCGATGACTGAGCAAGCGCCTTTCTGCTGCGTCAGCGGGTGGTCAGTGGGGCCGTAGTCCGTCGAAGACGATCGCGAAGGTGCGGCGGCGTTGGTCAGGGGTGGTGTTGGTGGTGTTGGCGGCCAAGAAGGTGCCCTTTACGACGCGCATGAGGTCGTCGATATCGATATCGGGTCGTACGTCCCCGGATTGTTGTGCGCGGGTGAGTAATTGGGCGATGGCGGCCTTCAGATCATGGGCGGGTTTGTGGTTTTCGGGGGCGTCGGCGCCTACGGCTTCGGCCAGGTCGCGTTTGACGGTGCCCTCGGCGACCATGCGGTCGAGGAAGGCGAAGAAGGCTTTGCCCGGGTCGGGGGCGGTGGCGAGTTCGCGGGCGTGGGTGATCATGCGCTCGATGCGGTCTACGATCGCGGCTTCGAAAAGGGCTTCCTTGGTGGGGAAGTGGCGGTAGACGGTGCCCGCACCGACGCCGGCGCGGCGGGCGATTTCGTCGAGCGGGACCGAAATGCCCTCGGCGGCGAAGGCCTCTTGGGCGGCGGCGAGTACGCGGTCGCGATTGCGGCGCGCGTCGGCGCGCAGCGGGCGCGGTTCCTCGCGATCGGTCATGAGGGCTGAGTTTACTGGAGGCATTGACAAGCGGGGCAATCGTTCCGAATGATAAGCGGGGTCAACGTTCCGCTTAATTGAAGCAGGTGTTTTCATGGTGGAGACTTCGGTGGAAAGCCCTCGTGAGCTGGTCGAACGGATGTTCCGGGAGCTGCCGGCGCGCGATGCCGACGCATTCGTCGAGCTGCTCGCCCCGGATGCGGTGTTCGAGATCCCCTTCGTCATTCCGGGAATGCCGACCCGGCTGGTCGGACGCGAGGAGATACGCGCGCATCTCGCGCAGCGCTGGTCCGGAATTTCGCGAATCGAGGTGCACGGGATCTATCCACAGGTGTACGAAACAGCCGATCCCGAGGTGGTTTTCGTGGAGAACGAGGTGGATATGACGGTGCCCGGCGCCGAGCGGGCGCGAGTACGCACCTCGGTCAATGTCGTTCGGGTCCGCGACGGCAAGGTCACGCTGTTCCGCGACTACATGGATACGGCGCGCTTCGCCCGGCTTGTGGAGAACTGACCCAGCTGGCCCGGGCGGGCCGAAATTCCGTCGCTCCGCCCGGGTGCCGACTGCTAGCCTGCGCCGATGGCGAATCCTTATCCACAGGTGTACTTCGGGGACCGGCTCGTCGACGCGGAACAGGCGTCGGTCGCTGTCGCTTCGTCGGCAGTGCTGTACGGGCTCAGCGTGTACACAGTGTTCCCGGTACTTGTGGATGGATCGGCACGCACCGCATTTCGGCTCGACGACCATTTCCGGCGACTCGAGGAATCCTGCAAGATCATCGGCATCGACCGGTTCGCCGTCGAATGGGACTTCGCCCGATTCCGCACGGCGATCATCGACCTGATTGCGGCCAATGCACCGACCGAAGACGTATTCGTCCGCGCGACAGTGCATGTCGTCGAATCGATTCCGGGCACCCGGGTCCGCGGCTGCGCCATCCAGGTCAGCATTTTCGTCTACGACGCGGTGCCGATCGTGCCGCAGGACGGTATGCGGCTGAAATCGAGTCCGTGGCGGCGCATTCCGGACAATGCGATTCCGTCGCGGGCGAAAGTCAATGGTGCGTACGTCAATTCGGTACTCGCCAAACAGGATGCCATCGACAGCGGCTACGACGACTGCATCTTCCTCGACGGCAACGGCCACGTCTGCGAACTCAGCGCCGCCAATATCTTCCTCGTCCGCAACGGCACCCTGATCACCCCGGATGTGTCCTGCGACATCCTCGACGGCATCAACCGCCGCACCATCCTCACCCTCGCCGCCGAAGACGGCATCCCGATCGTCGAACGCACCATCGACCTCACCGAGCTCTACATAGCCGACGAAGTCTTCGTCACCGGCACCTCATCCGGCACCGCCCCGGTCGCTGAAGTCGACGGCCGCCTCATCGCCGACGGCGGCCCCGGGCCCCTCACCCAAACCCTCCGCAAACGCCACACCGCAGCCCTCCGCACCGACACCCATCACAACTGGCTCACCACCCTCTGACCGCTACCGCGCAATCCGTCAGTACCTCGCGCAACGTCTACCGGGTGCGAGGTAGTCACCGGCTGTGCGACGCGCTCGATCCATTGCGCCGGGTGGGTTTCCCTCCGCGTAGGGCGGTGTGATCCGAGCGCTGCCGTGACCACCTCACGCAGCATTACTGTGTGCGAGTTCGGCGCGATGCGGCGTGCTCGCTCCTCAGCGGCAGCGGGATTCAGTCGCGGGTCCAGGTGCGGGATCGTAGGCATCACAAGTGCTCGAGGGCGGCGATGGTGCCGAGGAAGAGTTTCACGTTGTCGTGCACGAACTTGTCTCGCGGGTAGGGCAGCGCCTGCTGGATCCAGGCGGTCACCGTGTCACCGAACGCGCCGACCAGAAAGCGCGCGGTGAGGTCGATTGCGGGATCATCCGGATCCCGTTCGGGAACCAGCTGCGCCAGTATTCCGCGGAACGCGCGCGACACATCCTCCGAACGCGCAAGCCGCCGTTCGGCCACGGCCGGATGCCCATATGCCTTGGTGGACAGGATCTTTCCCTTGGCGGGCGCGGCCAAGAAGAAATCGACCATTGCCTCCACCACTGCGGTGACTTGCGCCCGATGATCCGGTGCCGCGCTCGCGGCCGCCGCACCGACGGCGCTCGAAAACTGGCGAAAGGCCAGCTCGAATGCGGCCCCGATGAGATCGTCGAGATCGGCGAAACTCTCGTACACGAACCGGGTGGACAGTCCGGCAGCCTTGGCGACCGTGCGGATCGTCAGTCCGCCCGCACCCTCGGTCGCCATCACCTCGAACGCGGCCTCCAAGAGCTGGTCACGACGGGTCGCGCGCCGCTGATCAGCCGATATCCCGCCATAGGTGCGCGCCGTGGATGCCATCCGCCAATCTTGACACATTTGTTTCCTGAATCTAGCTTTATTCGAGAGACAACTGATTCCCGATTAAGGGGTGAGCATGACCGGACTCGCCGGAGCGTCCGATCTGAACGCATCGCACGCCGACCTACCCGGCCTGAGCAAGGACTCGCTGACTGCCCGCCTCGCCGCGGACTGGCGGCTCGTCATGCTCGCCCCGAGCGCACTGTTACTGCAGGTCGCGCATCCGGTAATCGGCTCGGGTGTGGCCGAACACTCGATCTTCAAGACCGATCCGATCGGCCGCTTCGACCGCTCGTACTGGCCCACCCTCGCCCTGGCCTTCTACGGCGACGAGTCCGCCGGCTACGGCCGCGATATCCGCGCCATGCACAAGGGCATCGGCGGCATCGATCACGTGGGTCGGCGCTATCACGCCTGGGAACCCGAGGCCTACTTCTTCGTCCTCGCCACCGCACACTGGGCCACCGAAATCGTCGCGACCCGTTTCGGATCCGGACTCACCGAGTCGCAGCGCGCCGACCTGTACGACGGCTGGCGGCACACCGCATTACTGGCCGGACTCCCGGAACGCGCTGTGCCCGAGGATCTTCCCGCCTTCGAGGCATGGTTCGACCGGGTCCTGCGCGAGCGACTCGAATATCACCCGAGCGTCGACGATGTGCTGGAGACGATGTCTCGGCCGCCGGTGCAAGCGCCGATCCCGGTTTGGCTGTGGAAGCTCGTCATGTGGCGAATCGTCGGACCGTTGGCGGTCTGGGTGAATACCGGTGTGCTGCCGCCGATCCTGCGCGAGCGGCTCGGCCTCGATTGGACCGCGCGCGACGAGCGCTGGTTGCGTCGCTACGCCGTCGTGATCCGCGGCGTAGATCGAGTGCTGCCACGACCGGTCCGCACCATCACACGCGTCGTCGCGCTGCACCGAAAAGAGCGGATCATGAACAACATTCGACGTGCGGCGGAGGCGGCGTGAGCAACAGTGCGGAAAGCAGCATTGTGCACCGGCCGAATCCACTGAACAGCCCCATGCCCGACGGTCCGCTGCCGCCGCATGTGGACGGCTGCTTCGGCTGCGGACCACGGAATCCGGCGGCCGCCGGTATCGCATTGAATCTCGAAAACGACCGCATCATCGGCCATTTCACCCTTGATGAACCCCACCAAGGTGCACCGGGCGTCGCGCATGGCGGGGTCATCGCTGCGATCCTCGACGAGGCATCCGGCACGGTGCCGACTACCATGTGCGTCCCAGCGGTCACCGCCAAGCTCGAGGTGAACTATGTGCGTCCCGCACCGCTGCACCGCCCGATGATCGTGACCGCGATCCTCGATCGGCGCGAAGGTGAGCGCAAACTGCATATCCACGCTCGCCTCGAACACGACGGTGAACTGGTCGCCGCGGGCAATGCCCTGTTCATCGCGGTCTCACCGGATCACTTCTTCGCGCAGGGTGCGAAGGAAGGCGATATCCCTTTCTTCGGCGTGTGATTCAGCGGATGCCCGGTGTGCGCGGATCCGGTCCGAGGCAGACCAGGATGACGCACCCGGGTGCGGTATCGGCGAACGGCGGCGCCAACGGGTAGTTCAGGCAGCTGAAGACATTGCAGCCCGGATATGCCGCGGGTCCGATGCCGAAGACCGCGAGCAGCAGATTCGTATCCACGAACCGCCTCGGATCCAGACGCAGCGGCGGCTCCACATACGGACCCGGATCGGGCACCGGACGGACTTCGAAGGCCGCGAACAGCCGTCGGAAGAATTCGTACGGCAGCTCTGCGGTGTTCTGCACGATCCCCGAAATGCCCTCGTTGCTGACATTTCCGAAGGCTCCGGTCCACACCACCGTCAAATCCAGGCTCGGCATGATGAAGACGTTCTGCAGGCCGAGTCCCGACATCGAGTAAATGTCGGCGGGTAGGTAGTCGGGGGTCTCGGCACACCCCGGTCCGATCCAGAACAGATAGCCGTAGCACTTGTTCGCTGCTGACGGCTGGCGTGCCTTGTGCAGATACCTCTGCGAGACGATTTGCTGCCCGCCCCAGCTCCCGTTATTGCTCACCAGCAGCCCGAGCTTGGCGAAATCGTTCGGCGGGATCATCAGATGGGCGTATCCGTAGGTGTGCCCGGCGCGATCGCGCGCCCAGTAGTAATCGCCGCGTTCGATGCCGAGCGGATCGAAAAGCTCACGCTGCGCGAACTGCTGCAGCGGTTCTCCGACGGCCAATTCGAGGACATAGGCGAGCAGATCGACATTGCGCTGGCTGTAGCTGAATGCCGCGCCCGGCGGATTGTCCAACGGCACCCCGAGCGCCTGCACGGCACTATTCGGATCGAGTGGAATCACCCCGGTGACGCCCTCGGTGAGCACGCCCACCTTCATGCCGGATGTTTCGGTGAGCAGATTCTCCACGGTGATCGATCGGTGCTGCGCATCACCGAGTCCGGGTGGCAGATACCGGTCGATCGGCGCTTCGATATCGAGTTTCCCCTGATCCCAGGCTATTCCGGCGAGCACGGAAACAACGCTCTTCGTCGCACTCCAGATATTCCAGGCGACATTGCCGGTCTGGTCGTTCGTCGGCCCCTCGCCGATCAGGCAATTGTGCCGGAAAACCTGCACGTTCAACCGATTACGCCCGCTCGCGAACTCCAATGCCTCCGCGAGCCGCTCCGAATCCAGTCCAACCTGTTCCGGCGCCGCCCGTTGCGGCTCCCGCCCGGACGACACTCCACATGACAGCTGCTCGGTGTGCGTGGCCTGCGCACCTCCGGCGAAAACGCTTCCCGCGACCAGCGATACCGCGGCAATTCCGGCCAGGAATCCGTAGATGCGCCCCATGCGCAAAGGCTATCGCGACCGACCTCGCCAGACGGGGCAACAGGCTGAATGCGTCTCAGTCAATTGCCAACTCGGCACGCCGCTCGACGTCGTAACGCATCGGCCACGCGCAGCTCGTCCAAATCGATCCGCACTTCGGACGCCAGCAGCGGCCGCGCCGACCATGGACCCGAGCCCGATGACCACCGAGTCGGTGAGTCCGAGCCCGCGTCGCAGCGCGTCGCCGTGCGTTGCCATGGCTGCATCATCGACCACACCGCGGTCGACCACGAGCCGAGCCGCTCCGGAAATACGAAACGCCGCCAGGTTGGTAAACCTGGCGGCGCTGAGTCGCCGGACGCCACGCCAACGTCACGACTCGAGTGCCGACGTCCCACAAGCGCCTCTCGGCGAGTGGTCGCTCGTAGCGACGAATGGGGTGAGGCCCGGGGCTGTCCGGACGCCGACAGATGTGATCAACGGTCCGCCGTCCCGATCTATTCCACGAAATGCGATGTGATGCGCACAACGCAAGCCACCTGGTCCGATCCCGCCCCCGATGGGTGTCGTCGGTCCCGAGAAATTCCAGCTGCTGTGCGGCGCGGACCTGCCTGTGCAGCACGGACGGGTACTGCTGCCACAGCCATAAAACCGACCGATAGGTATTCATTGAGCTATCCCAAACTGCGTCGTCATTCAGGACAAGCCCAGCGGGGCTGGCGCCCGGTCTTTGCCATCACGGCAGAAGCCGGCGTCTTCGCACTCGAGACCGGATATGGACCGGCAGATCTATGGGCGGCACGCCTCCGCCGCACCGCGCACCCAGCGAGCGTGATCAGATGCGGCATGGCCGCTCGACGGGCAGGTCCTGGCACTGTCGGCTACCCGCGGGTGGTGGTTCGGGCCGGTACGGACTCGCGCACCGCAATCTAGAATCAACGAGCTCACGAGGTGAAGAGGGGGACCGGCGTGTCCGATGATCTGGTACTGACCGAAATGCTGGCCGCGCTGGAGCGCAGTCCGGAGGTGCTCGCGCTGCGGGTGCGGGTGATCGAGTTGCTGATCGATCGTGGCCGCCATGCTGAGGCACTGGCCCAGTGCGCGACCGCGCTCGGTCAGGAACCCGGATATGCTCGAGTGCTGGAGTTGTTGCAGCACTGCACGATTGCGCTCGCAAATGGTGCGGCGCCCCCCGCCGCACCGACCCAGTCGACGTCGAGCGAGCTTATGCTGAGCCGGCCGACGTCGAGCGAGCCCACGCTGGCCCAGCCATCGCCGACTCAGCCCGCGCCAGGCAACGCCACGCCAAACGAGTCGGCACCGGATGAGGCGAAAGACGATCCATCGCAATATGATTGGGCGGCAGCGGAAGAGCAGGTCGGCGATATCATCGCCCCCGCATTCATCGATGAGGGCGCGCGCGAATTCGTCACCGACTCCGATGTCGGCGTATTCGAGAAGCCCACCGTCAAGCTGGCCGATGTCGGCGGCATGCAGGATGTGAAGCGTCAGCTCGAACTCACCCTGCTCGGTCCGATCCGAAATCCCGGATTCGCCAAGGCTTTCGGCACTTCCGCGCGCGGCGGACTGCTGCTCTACGGCCCGCCCGGCTGTGGTAAGACCTTCATCGCCGCGGCGGTCGCCGGTGAACTCGGTGCGAACTTCTACCCCATCGAGATCGCCGACATCCTCGATATCTATCACGGTTCCGGTGAGCGCAATCTGCACGAGGTCTTCGAAATGGCCCGCAGCAATGCCCCCTGCGTGCTGTTCCTCGACGAGGTCGACGCCCTCGGGCACAAGCGCAGTCAGATGTCGGGTTCGGCCTGGATGCGCAATGTGGTGAATCAGCTGCTCAACGAAATGGATTCGGCCACCCACAGCAACGACGGCGTCTACATCCTCGGCGCCACCAACCATCCGTGGGACCTCGATGTCGCCCTGCGCCGCCCCGGCCGGTTCGACCGCATGATCCTGGTCGGCCTGCCGGATTCGGACGCGCGCCGGGCGATCCTGCACTACCACCTGAGGGATCGTCCGGTCGCGGGCATCGATCTCCCGGCGATCGTGCGCCGCACCGACGGCTTCTCCGGTGCCGATCTGGCCCATATCTGTACCTCGGCAACGCAATTGGCGATGGCCGACTCGATCAGCACCGGCACCGTGCGCCCGGTCGGCATGGCCGATATCGAAGTCGCACTTAGCCAGATCAAGCCGAGCGCTGGCCCCTGGTTCGAATCCGCCCGCAACGTAATCGAATTCGCCAATGGCGACGGCACCTACGACGAGCTCGCGAAGTACATGCGAGCCAAGAAGTTCCGCTCCTGAAACAGGCGCGCCGGAGTCGCTCGGCCGATACCAACCCGCACTCCGTCCGGTGGAGGGCGCATCGTCGGCGTCCCTGGAGCTGCGCGTCGTCTGCGCCGTAGCGGTGCGTGTCGTCTGCACCCCCGGACGTGTGCGGCATCTGCGTCCTGGGGGTGCGTGGCATCTGTGTCCTGGAGCTGCGCGTCCTCTGTGTTCCGGGGTGTGGGCCGTCTGTGTCCCGGGGTGTGTGGCATCTCCACCTGGAGGTGTGTGCGTCACGGGCGTCCCTGGGAGCTGCGGGTCGTCTGTGTTCCGGGGTGTGGGCCGTCTGTGTCCCGGGGTGTGTGGCATCTCCACCTGGAGGTGTGTGCGTCACGGGCGTCCCTGGGAGCTGCGGGTCGTCTGTGTTCCGGGGTGTGGGCCGTCTGTGTCCCGGGGTGTGTGGCATCTCCACCTGGAGGTGTGTGCGTCACGGGCGTCCCTGGGAGCTGCGCGTCGTCTGCGTTCTAAGGGTGCGTGGCGTCTGCTTCCTGGGGTGTGTGGCATCTCCGTCCCGGGGGTATGTGTCACCTGCGTGCCGGGAGTTGCGCGTCGTCTGCCCCGGATGTGTGTGGCATCTGCGCCCCCGGACGTGTGCGGCATCTGCATCCCTGGAGCTGCGCGTCGTCTGCGCCCCGGGGTGTGCGGGATCTCCTGGAGGTGTGCGACTCCTGTGCCCTGGAGGTGCGCGGAAGCGTGCGTCATCGGCGGCGCGGTTGCGTCTCGAAGCGCCCAGCCGTCCGGATCCGAACGCCACAGCTCACCCGCGGGACAAACAATTTCCTTGATTTCTTCAAGTTCTTGACTAATTCCAGAAAAGGCGCAACCATCGGATGTATGCACACCAACCTCACCGATCCGCGCGAACGCTTGCGCGCGGCCGGCCTGCGGGTTACCGCCCCGCGGGTCGCGGTGCTGGCCGCGGTCGCGGCCCGGCCGCATTCGGATGCTGATCGGCTGACCGCCGCCGTCCGCGAAACCCTGGGCTCGGTATCCACGCAGGCCGTCTATGACGTGCTCCGGGCCTGCGTGAACGCCGGAATCCTGCGGCGCATCGAACCCGCCGGTTCGCCCGCGCTGTACGAGGCCAGGGTCGCGGACAACCATCACCATCTGGTGTGCCGAAGCTGCGACACGGTCGTCGATATCGACTGTGTCGTGGGCGCAGCCCCCTGCCTGGAACCCGAGGACGCGCACGGGTTCGTGATCGACGAGGCCGAGGTCGTCTTCTGGGGTCTGTGCCCGACCTGCCGTACACATTCAGCGAAGGAGGCCGCCGATGACCAAGCCGACCACCACCAACACCGGAACGCCGGTATCGAGCGATAACGAATCGCTCACCGCGGGCACCCAGGGCCCGATCCTGCTGCACGACCACTACCTCATCGAAAAGCTCGCCCAGTTCAACCGGGAGCGGGTGCCGGAGCGGATCGTGCACGCCAAGGGCGCGGGCGCATACGGCGAGTTGGTGGTCACCAATGACGTGACCCGCTACACCAAGGCCAAGCTCTTCCGGCCGGGCGCGCGGACCGAATCGCTGGCGCGGTTCTCCACCGTCGCGGGCGAACAGGGCAGCCCCGACACCTGGCGCGACCCACGGGGTTTCGCGGTGAAGTTCTACACCGAGGATGGCAACTACGACCTCGTCGGCAACAACACCCCGATCTTCTTCATCAAGGATCCGCTCGAGTTCCCGGACTTCATCCATTCGCAGAAGCGCCTGCCCGGCAGCGGCCTGCGCGATCACAATATGCAGTGGGACTTCTGGACCCTGCGTCCGGAAACCGCGCACCAGGTCACCTGGCTGATGGGCGATCGCGGCATCCCGAAGACCTACCGTCATATGAACGGCTACGGCTCGCACACCTACCAGTGGATCAATGCCGCGGGCGAGCGCTTCTGGGTGAAATACCACTTCAAGACCGATCAGGGCATCGACTACCTGACCCAGGCCGATGCCGATCGCCTGGCCGGTGCGGACGCCGACTACCACCGCCGCGATCTGTACGAGGCGATCGAGCGCGGCGAGTTCCCGAGCTGGACCCTGTACGTGCAGGTCATGCCGGTCGCCGAGGCCGAGGGCTACCGTTTCAATCCGTTCGACTTGACCAAGGTGTGGTCGCATCGGGACTACCCGCTCATCGAGGTCGGTAAGTGGACCCTGAACCGCAATCCGGGCAACTACTTCGTCGATATCGAGCAGGCCGCCTTCGAACCCTCGAATGTCGTTCCCGGCGTGGGCTTTTCGCCCGACAAGATGTTGCTCGGCCGGGTATTCGCCTACGCGGACGCGCACCGCTACCGCATCGGCACCAATTACGCGCAGCTGCCGCCGAACCGCGCACGCGCCGCGGAAGTGAACTCCTACTCCAAGGAGGGCGCGATGCGCTACGACTACAACGACGCGAATGTGCCTGTCTACGCGCCGAATTCGTTCGGTGGTCCGCATGCGGATCCGGAGCGGGCGCCCGATGGCGGCGTCTGGGAGTTCGACCCGACCGTCGTACGCGCCGGCTATATCGTGCACGCCGAGGACGGCGACTTCACCCAGGCGGGCACCCTGGTACGTGAGGTCTTCGACGACGAGCAGCGAGATCGTCTAGTGGACAATATCGTCGGCCATGTGCTGGGCGGTGTGCGCGAGCCGGTGCTGTCCCGAGTCTTCGAATACTGGAAGAACGTGGACGCCGAACTCGGCAAGCGCGTCGAGGAAGGTGCCCGCGCCGGACTGGACGGCTGATAGCTCAGGTCCGAAAACAGCTCCGCCCCTGACCATTTCGGTCGGAGGCGGAGCTTTTCGTATGCGGGGGGCAGGATTCCACGGGCCCCAGGCCTCGGAACTACAACAGGCCCCACCAATAGAGCAGGCAGGCCAACACCCAGACAACCACGGTTTCCATCGCCGCTCCAATCTCACTGGCGCCCTTACCCACCATCATCCGCCGATTCGCGCCACCGCGCCGCAAACTTGTCGGGATCTTCTACAAATAGTGCGACTACCTGGGGTTTTGTTCCTGCAAGGTCTTCTTAAGTGCCCAACAAGCCCGCGACGGCATTGTTTGTGTCAACACCGCAACACAAGCCACCACCGGGGGTGGGGAACCGGACTCGACCTGTTCACGAGGGGTAACAGGTCGCGTCACGGGGGTAGTGCCAGCCGGGCCGGTCCACGAGGGGTGACCGGCCCGCTGGCGCTTATCGGGGGCAACCACTTCGGATGGCTCTTCCCGGAGCTGACCGGCGAATCAGTCGCCGCTGCCGAAGGTAACCATTCGGTGCGTGCCGACGATCCCATCCAAGGGTGTATGTGGCCGGGCCGGTTCACGAGGGGTGACCGGCCCGGCCGGGCCTAGAGCGGTCAGCCGACCATCTGAACCGAGTAATCAGGCAGTTCGTAGCTCTCGGTCTTGGTGAGCATCTTCATCATGAGCGGCTTCATGATCTTGGTGGTCATCAGTCTGCTGACGAACAGACCCGCGCGAATGCCGAAGCGCGATTGGGGCGTCATCGACCGCAGGCCGCCGGGCGGCAGCTCCTGCGCGGTGGCGACGAACGGCCGCAGCACCTCTTCGTAGCGGGCCAGCGCCTTTTCGGGATCGGTTGCGTGCGCGGCGATTTCACCGGCCAGGACGTACGCGCCGACCAGCGCCATCGCGGTGCCCTGTCCGGTGAGCGGCGAACCGCAGTAGCCCGCGTCGCCGAGCAGCACCACGCGGCCCTTGGACCAGTTCGGGACATCGATGCGGGCCAACTCGTCGAAGTAGAAGTCGTCGGCGGTGGCCATGGCATCGCGGACGGTGTTCGCGATCGTGCCGCCGTCGGCCAGTCGCTCGCGGATGAGCTGCTGCTGTGCCGCGACATCACGTCGCAATGCCGGATTCGCGGCGTCGCGAATGACGACCAGTGCCTTGCAGGTGGCCGGATCGGCATCCGGACGCAGGCCCACACCGGTCGCGCCGACCAAGGAGTTCATCGCGATCCAGTGCTGCTCCGCATAGTCGGGCGTCGGCAGCGTGAAGAAGGACATGTAGCCGCCGAGGTAGGTGGAGAAATCCTCCTCCGGGCCGAAGACCAGGCGCCGGGTCGAGGAATGCAGTCCGTCCGCTCCGATCACGATGTCGAACCGCTCGGTGCTGCCGGAGGCGAAGGTGACATCCGCGCCCGCGTCGTCCTGACTGATCTCGGTAACCCATTCGCCGTAGCGGTAGTCGACACCGCCCGCCTCGTCGAGCAGATCGAGCAGCACCTGGTTCAGGTCGCCGCGGGTGATCTCGATCTCGGCGACCGCGCCCTTGCCCTCGAAGACCTCCGCGGCCATGCGCAGCAGTTCCTTGCCCTCGCTGTCCACGAAAACCATGCCGCGCTCATCCAGTTGGGATTTGCGGATGCCCGGCATGAGCCCCATCCGCTCCGCCACCTCGACGCTCGGGCCGCGCAGATCCACAGCCTGCCCGCCGGGGCGCGGGGCGGCCGCCCGCTCGACCACGGTGGCCCGGATCCCGGCACGGAGCAGTTGCAGGGCAACGGCGTTGCCGCCGATGCCGCCGCCGCAGACGAGGACCCGCGGGCGGTTGGTGGCGGGGATGGTGTTGCTCATGATCTGTTCCTCACTGGCTCGAATGTCTTGCACATATGTCTAACAGACGTGTTGAACGTTTGTCTAGTACAAATGTGTAAGACGTTTGAGTCAGCGGCTAGTTCTGGTTCTGCAAGTAGGCCTTCCAACTGCCGTAGGAGGTGATATCGGTGGCGGTACCTGCGGCATCGTAAGTGCAGGCGAAGCCGATAACCGCACGTCCGTCGGATAATTCGATACTGGTCAGCGCCATCGGCGCGGGCAGCGCGGCGAGGAAGCGGCCGAGTCCCGCCGCCGATACCCGGAACAGCTCGCCGAGGATCGGCGCACCGAGTCCCGGGCCGTGGCGCACCAGTCCAGGTTTCGCGGGTGTGGTGTCGAGTGCGGTCAGGCGGTAGGCGTCGGTGGTGCGGACCTCGCCGGTGAAGCGTGCGCCGATCTCCTCCAACTGCCAGTGCAGCGGCTGACCCCGTAGGTGCGCGCCGAACACGGCCAGCTCGACGCCGTCTTCGACCAGTGTCGGGGCGTTGTCCGCGCCGATGATGCGGGCGGCGATATCGACGGCGACCTGATCGGCGAAGGCGGGCGTCACGACCATCACGCCGAAGGGCGCGTCGGTCGCGGTGGGTAGGCCGGGGACGGCGACGGCCGCCATATCCAGGAGATTGCAGAAGTTCGTGAAGGTGCCCATTCTCCGGTTGATGCCGAACGGATCCGCTTGTACCGCAGCAATACTCGGATGCTCCGTGGTCGTCGGCAAGAGCAGTCCGGCGAACCCCTGCAATGTCACCGCCGCCGCAGCCTTGGCTCGCGCCAAGGTATCCAGATCAGCCGCGAATCCAGGGCCGGTCGTTGCTCGCGCGGCATTGATGATGGCCGTCACGGTGGGATCGGCGCTCGCCGGCGCGGTATCGAGGAATGCGCCGACGGCCGCATAGCGTTCCGCGACGATCGCGCCGTCATAGAGCAGAAGCGCGGCATCGAGCATCCCGGAGATATCGACCTCTTCGGTCGTGATCCCGGTGCTCGTCACCGCGGATACGGTGCGGGCGAACGCATCTCGGTACGAATCGCTGAGCGCGACGAGATCCTCGGCGCGCGGGACCGCCAGCCGGATGGTCTGTGGTGCGGCGAGCCGAACATCGGCGGGCCAGGACCGGCTGCGCGGATCCCGTGGCTCCGGTCCGACCATGACCGCGGCCGACGCGACCGCGCTGTCGAGGTCGGCGGCGAAGACCGTCACGGCGTCGTAGTCCGCACACGCCGGAACCACCCCATGTGCCGGAATGATCCCCAAAGTGAGCTTGAGACCGACGATTCCGTGCAGTGCGGCCGGGACGCGCCCGGAACCCGCTGTGTCCGTACCGATTCCGACATCCACGATACCGAGAGCTACCGCGACTGCCGATCCGGAACTGGACCCGCCGGAAATCAACTCCGGATCGTGCGCATGGCGAACCGCGCCGTATGGGCTGCGCGTACCGACGAGCCCGGTTGCGAACTGATCCAGATTGGTCTTGCCGAGGACCAATGCGCCCGCCGCGACGAGGCGCTCGATCGCCGCCGCGGTGACCTCGGTGGTGTAGGCGAATTCAGGGCAGGCCGCGGTGGTCGGCAGTCCCGCGACATCGATATTGTCCTTGACCGCGACCAATACCCCTGCCAGCGGCAAGGATTCACCTGCGGCGAGCCGCTGCTCGACGGCCGCGGCCTCGGCGGCGACATCGGCCTCGGCGCGCAGCGTGATCCACACCTCCGGTCGATCGACCTCCACGATGCGCCGATAGGCGGCGGCGACCCGCGCGGTCGGCGTGCCATGGACTTCGGTATTGCCTAGGACGCCTGCGGTCATTCGGCGGCTCCGATCACTGCTAGTGGGGTTCCCGGTTCCACTTTCGCGCCTGGGGTGGCCAGTACCTTCAGTACCGTGCCGGTGCCCGGGCTGTGCACCGGCAATTCGAGTTTCATCGCCTCCAGGATGGCCACCGGATCACCCGCGCCGAGACGCTGGCCCACCTCGATTTCCACCCGCCAGACATTGCCGATCATCGGTGCGGTGACCACCGTTGCGTCCGGCGGTAATCCGGCCAGTGGATCGGAAGTGGGTTCGGGCACGCTCTGGACGATCGTGCTCTGCTCGAATTCCCCCGCGGCGCGCCAGGCCTGTTTCTCCGCTTCGAACGCGATGGCCTGTTTGGTCTCGAATTCCGCTATGGCTTCGGCATTTTCGGCGAGTAGCCGCAGGTGATCGGCGAGTGCGAAGGTGCCATCGCTGACCTCGGCGTCGAAACGGCCCGCCGCGGCGGCCGCGCGCTGTTCCAGCAACAGTTCGGGAGTCACCGGCTCCCAGACGATGCGATCGAAGAATCGGAACAGCCACGGAGTGCCTGTTTCGAACGGTGCGGATTGCCGGTAGCTGGACCAGATCGGCACGGTCCGGCCGATCAGCTGATAGCCGCCCGGTGATGCCATGCCGTATACGCAGAGGTACTTGCCGCCGATGCCGACGGCATCCGCCGGCGTCCAGGTGCGCGCCGGGTTGTACTTGGTGGTGACCAGCCGATGCCGCGGATCGAGCGGAACCGCCAGTGGCGCACCGAGATAGACGTCACCCAGGCCGAGCACCAGATACTCGGCGGCGAAGACCGCGGCACGCACATCCTCGACGCTGTCGAGTCCATTGATGCGGCGGATGAATTCGGTATTCGAAGGCAACCACGGCGCGGTATCGCGGACCCCGCTGCGGTATCGATCGATGGCCTCGGCAATCGAGGGATCGTCGAACGACAGCGGCAATCGGATGGTGCGACTCGGGACCACGAGGTCGTGGGTTGCGGGCAGTTCGGACTCGAGATCGGTCAGCGTACCGAGCAGCCGATACTGCGGCAGCACTTCGGGATCGAAGTGGATGTGCAGCGATCGGACACCTGGTGTCACATCGATGATGCCGGGCAGTCCGGTGCCCGCCAGCGCCTCGGCGAGTGCGTGCACCCGCATGCGCAGACCGAGATCCAATACCATCTCGCCGTATTCGACCAGGATATTGTCATCGCCGCCGCGCAGATAGGCGACTTGCGGGCGATCCGCACCCGCCGCAACGGTGCCGACGACGCCGCGATCGTCCAGTCCGACCGGCTTGCGGGAACCGGTGAGCAGGCTCAGCGCCGTAGTTGGGGCTTCGGCCTTGGCGCGGGCGGTGTTCGAACGGCGCAGCGCGGTGGCCCGGTCGTCGTCGACGGGCACGAAGCGGACGGTATCGCCGGGACGCAACTGGCCGAGTTTCCACCGATGCGCCGAGATCACAGTGAGCGGGCAGGCGAAGCCGCCGAGGCTCGGACCGTCCGGGCCGAGCAGGATCGGGGTATCGCCGGAGACATTCAATGTTCCGACGCTGTACGGGTTGTCGTGCAGATTCGACGGATGCAATCCCGCATCGCCACCGTCGGTGCGCGACCAGGTCGGCTTCGGGCCCTCCAGCCGGATGCCGGTGCGGTTCGCGTGGCTGCCGACTTTCCAAGGGTGCGAATAGAATTGGTCCATATCCGCATCGGTGAAATAGGCGGGTGCGGTCTGTGGTCCGATACCGACGGCCAATTGCCAGACGTGCGTGAATCCGGGTCGCTCGTCGAGTGGAACCGCTTGTGGCTCGGCGAGTTCGGGCCGATTCCTGACGATTCCCAGCACATCCCCCGCGACAATGGCTTTGCCGGTGCTGCCGCCGAAACCGCCGAGGGTGAAGGTGGCGGCGCTGCCGTGATAGAGCGGCGCATCGATGCCGCCGCGTACCGCGAGGTAGGTGCGTATTCCGGCGTCCGACGGTGCGCCGATATCGAGTACCGACCCGGCCGGGACGGTCACCGGCTGCCACATCGGGACCGGCTGTCCGTCCACCGTCACCGGCGTCGAAGCACCCGTCACGCACACCACGGTCGTATCGGCGAAACGCACCTGCGGACCCTGGAGCGTGCATTCCAGCGCGGGCACACCTGCGGGGTTGCCGACGGCGATATTGGCCAGGGTGAACGACAGATCGTCCATCGGACCCGACGGCGGAATCCCGACCTGCCACAGGCCGATTCGCCCCGGATGATCCTGGATCGTGGTCATCGTGCCACCGCGCAGCACATCGATGCGATGGCCGACGGGTCGGATATCGGCCAGCGTCGTCGTGACGTGGTCCGCGTCGAGCACCACGGCATCGGCGCTCGCCGCCCGCAACTGGGGCAGATTCGTTTGGACCCCGTAGATCCTGGTCGCGGCCAGCGCATCGCGCAATCCCGCGAAGGCCACGTCGCGAGTGGTCCCCGACGCGATCACCTTGGCCAGCAGCGGGTCGTAGTACGGGCTGATCTCGGTGCCCGTCGCGACCCAGGTATCGACCCGAACCGCGGTATCCACCGGAAAGGTCGCGGCCGTGATCAAACCGGCACTCGGCCGGTAATCGTGTCCCGGATCCTCGGCGTAGACCCGCGCCTCCACGGCCCATCCGCTGATCGCCGGTCCGGTCTCGGGCAGTTCGTCGACCATCGAGCTGTCCCCGCCCGCCAGCCGCAGCATCCACTCGACCAGATCGACCCCGGCCACCGCCTCGGTCACCGGATGCTCGACCTGCAGCCGGGTGTTCATCTCCAGGAACGAGGCCGCACCGCGCTCGACGTCGTAGACGAACTCCACCGTGCCCGCCGATCGGTACCCCACCGATCTGGCCAACTCCCGCGACGCCGCGAGCAACTGCTCCGACAGCTCCGGCGCGAGTCCGGGTGCGGGCGCTTCCTCGATGACCTTCTGATTGCGCCGCTGCAGCGAACAATCCCTGGTGCCGAGGCTCACCACGCGCCCGCGACCGTCGCCGAACAGCTGCACCTCGATATGCCTGGCCTGCGCCACGAACCTCTCCAGGAAAACGCCGGTCGAGGAGAAATTCGTCGCAGCCAAACGCTGCACGCGCAGATACGCCGACCGCAGCTCATCGGCATTACCGCAGGCCTGCATGCCGATCCCACCGCCGCCACCGACCGCCTTGAGCATTACCGGATAGCCGATGCGTTCGGCCTCGGCCGCCGCGTGCTCGGCCGATTCGAGCAGTCCACTACCCGGAATCAGCGGCACCCCAACGGCTTCGGCGGTCTCGCGAGCGATGTGCTTATCGCCGAAGATGCGCAAATGCTCCGGCGTAGGCCCGACGAATGCGATCCCGGCATCGGTCACTGCCGTGGCGAAATCCGCATTCTCCGAAAGGAATCCGTATCCGGGGTGAATCGCGCCCGCACCCGTCGACAGCGCCGCCTCGACTACCAGGTCGGCACGCAGGTAGGACTCCGCCGCGGGACTCGACCCCAGATGCACTGCGACATCGGCGATTTCGGCATGCGCGGCACCGACATCGGCGTCGGAGTACACGGCGACGGTCTTCAGACCGAGCGCACGCGCCGTCCGCATGATCCGGCAGGCGATTTCGCCGCGATTGGCGACCAGAACCGTGTCGAATTCCAGTGTCACCGGAAACCCCTATTCAGTTGCCAAGGACATCGCGGCAATGGCCCGCGTGACCCGATCGAGAACGACATCGAGCGATTCGCCGATGTGGGTGTGCAGTAGCCGATACGCCAGCGGAAGGTCTTGTGCCAGAACGGCGTCCAGAATTCCCAAATGCTCGGCTATGGTGGTCTCGATCCGGTTGTTGACCATGAAGTCGTACATCCGCACATGCCGTATCCGCGAATTCACCGCCTTCAGCGAGCGCACCAGTTCGGCATTGCCAGCCGCCGTCAACAGCGTGACGTGGAACTCCTCGTCGCGCACCACGAAACCGGGCTCCTGCTCGGGCGGATCCGCACGCAGGGCCAGCCAGGCCTCGCGCTCGGCCGCCAATAGCGCATAGTCGTGCACGACCGCCGGATTATCGATGGCGCGTTGAATTCCGCCGAGCTCCAAGGTGATTCGCAGCTCGTACAGGTCCCGGATCAAGGGAATGCTGGGCCGCACCGGAGTGAAGCCGTATTCCTCCCGCTGCAACAGTCCGTCCGAGCACAGCATGGTCAGCGCCTCCCGGACCGGCGTCCGCGAGATACCGAACCGGGTCGACAGCTTGGGCTCCGTCAGGCGCTCACCGAACCGGATATCCCCGTTCATCAACTCGCCGCGCAAAGTCGTATAAACAACGTCCCGCAGCGGCCGTCCCGCCGCATCCGCCAGTGTGGCCACCCGTGTCGACATGGGTGTATACGCTATGGACCTCGCGTTTCGTCGAGATGACCGCACGTTAGCAAGCGGTAAGAGTCTGCTCACCGCCCAATATGGGACATCTGAGGACATATCGGAACGGCCGAGCGTCCATTCGGTCCGTTCTCGGCGCGCCTCCTTCCGGAAATTCTCACCGGCGGTGCACAGTGAGGTGGAGCAGACAGCAACACCTGGCAACGCCACCGCGCTATCGCACGACACATCGCCGCAGCAGGCTGGAGATCAGCCCCGGCGCCGGGTCGATGCCGTACTTCAGGCACACCGCCCGTCTACCGCCGCCGGTCGGTGGCGATCCGCCCCCGGCGCCGGGTGCACCTACGAGAAGTCTCGGGAGGTAACGATGGATGCGTTCGTGATCGTTGGCTTGCTCGCCTTGGTGTGCGGGCTACTAGCGGTCATCGCCTGCGCGGTGTGGTGGCCGACCCCGGACCGCCGGGCCAACCAGCGAAAACAGCTCCGCCCCCGACCTGTGCGGGCCGGGGGCGGAGCCATTCGTCTCAACCACGAGTCGGGGTGACAGGATTTGAACCTGCGACCTCTTCGTCCCGAACGAAGCGCGCTACCAAGCTGCGCCACACCCCGTGAAGCGAACCTGGAGTAGCTTACAACAGCTCACGTCCAGACGTTAAACCCGCAGGTCAATCAGCCTTGGTGGGGGCGAATGCTGGTGAAGATGCGCATCGCGGTGGCCGCGTCGACGGCATTGGGGACGCCGGTGTCGGCAGCGATCACCATGACGAAATTGCCGCTATCGGTGGGGGTGGCGAAGGTATAGACCGAGTACTCGGTTGCGCAGCCCGGATTGACCTTGGTCGCAGTGCCCTTGGTCTCCACGAACATGCCCTGCTGGGAACCGTCGAGCGAGCGGAGCGGCTGTGCGGCGCCCGGGGTACCGCCCGGTGAGTTGGTGTAGGCGATCTTGGCGGTCCTGGTGCCGAGTTCGGTTGCGGCGGTTGCCGAATCGGTGTCCTTGGAGCCGGTCAGGAAGGCCACGGTGCGGGTCGAGCCGGGGCAGTAGCTCTTCCCGTCGGTGGCCAGCCCCTTGCCGGTGACAGCGTCCGGCGGATCGCCGAAGCCGCCGACCTTGCCGTCGGGGGCGACCGTCCAGTCGGCGGGTACGTCATAGGCGGCCCCGAGGTCCGAGGCCACCACTACCTGGTAACCGGGTACGACGGGGGTCTCGTTATTGGCGGGGGCGTGCTTGGTGGTGGTCGGCTGGGTCGACGTATGTGAACCCGTGGGGGTGAGTGCGCTCACCATCGACGGGACCGGATTCTGCGCCGTGGTGTCGTCGGATCCATGGTTGGCCGTGACGATCGCCGCCGTCGCCCCGCCCGCGACCACGAGCGTCGCGACCGCGGCGGCGATCCATGCGGTGCGGCGCCCGCGGCCCGGTCGGTTCGCGCTCGACGCGGCGGCCAAGTCCGCGGCGAATCGGTCACTGAAGAACGCATTGGAGCCACCGCCCGGGCCATGGGGCGCTTGCATACCGCCATACGGTCCGGATGGTGTTGCGCCGGGCTGGAATTGCGTCGCCGGGCCCGGCTGCCATGCCGGAGCGGGTTGCGGCGCCCACTGCAGGGTCGGATCGAATTGACCAGGGGCGCTTGCCGTTTGCTGCCACGGCACGGCCGGGGCGGGTGCGCCGCCGCCGTTCCACGGTGCGGCCGTGGGTTCGGGGCCGAACGGCGACAGTGCGGCCGGATCGAGCTGGACCGGCGCACCGAATGTGCCGTGCGCCGCGTCGGCCCCCGACTGCGCCCCGGATCCGGGCTGTCCCAGCGCAGGGCCGAACTGCTCTGCGCCATAAGGCTGTTGCTGATAAGGCGTACCGGGTTCGCGCCGGTCGTCGAGATCACTCACGACTCCGCCTCGCAGGCGCTCGGCTCCGTCGTGCGCGTTTGCCCGCTGTATCGATGGTTCACTCGCTCCGCTCGCTCACGCTGTCCCATGCCTGACGTCAGTCTCGGCAAAGGACCTTAGCGGAACTCAGCGGGCGATGGCCTCCGAGGGGGAAACGCCCTGTCCGCTAGCGGCATTGGGACGTTTCGGCGGCGCGGCGACCAGCGTCAGCAGCGTCGCCTCGGGACGGCAGCAGAAGCGGTACGGCGCCCACGGCGAGGTGCCCAGACCCGCGGAGACGTGCAGTTGGGTATGCGCGCCCCACTTGGACGAGCCCTTCACCCGCGAGCGATCGATACCGCAGTTGGTGACCAGCGCACCGTATCCGGGCAGGCACAGTTGGCCGCCGTGCGTATGTCCGGCCATGACCAGGTCGTAGCCGTCCTCGGCGAAGCGATCCAGCACCCGGGGTTCGGGGGAGTGGGTCAGGCCGATGCTCAGCACGGCGAGCGGATTGGGCGCACCGGCGACGGTGTCGTACCGGTCACGCTGCAGATGCGGATCGTCGACGCCCGCGCTCGCGATTCGGATGCCCGCGACCTCGACATCACGGCGGACATGAGTCAGATCGAGCCAGCCGCGCTCGGTGAATGCCGCGCGCAGGTCCTTCCACGGCAGCGGCGCGCCGTACACCCTACGGTGATCCTTCTTGAAGTATTTCGCCGGATTCTTCGGGACCGGCGCGAAATAGTCATTGCTGCCGAAAACGAAAAGGCCCGGGCGGGAAAGCAATCCGCCGAGGGCCTGAACCACCGCGGGTACCGACTTCTGGTGCGAGAGATTGTCGCCGGTATTGACGACCAGATCCGGCTCCAGCCGATCCAGCTCCCGCAGCCACTGCTGCTTGAGCTTCTGACCAGGCATCATGTGCAGATCGCTGATGTGCAGCACCCGTAGTGACGACGAGCCCGGCTCTAGCACTGGCATCGTGGCCTCGCGCAGTACGAAGGCATTTCGTTCGATCAGCGAGGCGTAGCCGATACCGGCCACCGCGGCCCCGGCGGCTCCCAACGCGGTTCGTCGGATGGCGGAGGTCGAGATTACGGGCATTTGCCCAGCATAGGTGACCCCGGTGCGGAACGCCGAGTGTGTTTCCGCACAAGCGGTCGGTTGGTCGTTTCGAGCGACCCTGCAAGCAGTCGCTACGGCGAGTGTGGTGAATCCGGATCGGGCACCAAATGTAGTGGGCCGGGAAGGGGGAAACGGCTACCGTGTGGCACATGTCGGAACTCAAATCGCAGCTGCGTGCGGATATGACCGCCGCGATGAAAGCCAAGGACACGCTGCGCCTCGCCACCCTCAGGATGCTGCTCGCCGCCATCCAGACCGCGGAGGTCGCGGGCTCGCAGGCACGTGAGCTCTCCGACGCCGAGGTCATCGCCGTACTGCAGAAAGAGGCGAAGAAGCGCAGCGAGTCGGCCGAGGTCTACGCCCAGGCCGGGCGTGGCGAACTGGCCGCCAACGAACACGCCGAGGCGCGCATCATCGATGAATATCTGCCGACGCAGCTGACCGACGCCGAGGTCGCCGACGTCGCCGATACCGCGATCGCGCAGGTCGCCCAGGAACTCGGCGAGCGCCCGGGCATGCGGCAGATGGGCCAGGTCATGAAGGCCGCCACCGCGATCGCCGCGGGTAAGGCCGACGGCTCCCGCATCTCCGCCGCCGTGAAGTCGCGTCTGTAGCCGTACAGAAGAAAGCCGCCGATCCGGGATCCAGGTCGGCGGCTTTCGTATTTATGAAGCGCTATCGGGGGGCCGGGAATCCGGGAATGCTCGGGAATCCCGGAATGCCTGGAATGCCCGGAATCGGCAGACCAGGCGCAGGCGCCGGTCCAGGTGCCGGCGCGGGGGCGCGTTCCGTCCCGTCGCTGATATAGATCGTGATCACCGACCCGGGAATCGCCGACCCATTCGGCGCTGTCCCCATCACTGTCCCCTTCGGCGGCGCACCGGTGCCGTTCACCGGCGAGACCTGGAAGCCCGCGGCGACCAGTGCGGCAGTCGCCTGACCCTGGGTCATGCCCGCGACATCGGGGACCTGGGCCTGGTTGGACCCGCGCACATACTTGTCGTCCAGCGGTGGCAGTGCGGGCGGCGGGAAGTTCCCGATCACCGGCTTGACCGCGTTGAACCAGGTACGAGCGGGTTCATTACCACCGAAGAGATTGCCATCGCCGCAGCCGCGCAGCGGGAACGAGCAGATCTCACCGGGTGTCGGGCTGTCGCCATAGATGTAGGCCGCGGCCGCAAGCGAGTTGGTGAAGCCGAGGAACGCCGAGGAGCGGTGGCTCTCGGTGGTTCCCGTCTTGGCCGACAGCGGCTGGTTCCAGCCGGTGGCCTGTGCAGCGCCGGCCGCCGTACCGCTGACGTCGTCCTTGCTCAGCGCGTTGGCCAGGGTGTTCGCCAGTCCGGGATCGACGACCTGCTCGCACGCCTGCTGGGTGAGCGGCACCGTCTTGCCGGAGCGGTCGATCACCTCCTTGATCGGCGAGGGCGGGCACCACCGGCCGCCGGAGCCCAGGGTGGCGGCCACATTCGACAGCTCCAGCGGGTTGATCGCGACCGGGCCCAGGGTGAACGAGCCGAGGTTCTGTTCCTTGATCATGTCCGCCAGGCTCTGGTTGCCGTGGCCCGAGCTGCCCGCCTCGGTGTAGGAGCGCATGCCGAGGCGCACCGCCATATCGACGGTCGGGGTGACCCCGACGGCCTGGATCAGCTTGACGAACGCGGTATTCGGCGAGGTGGCCAGCGCCTCGGTCACCGACATCGGCGACTTGTAGTTACCCGCGTTCTGCACGCAGTAGGTGGCGGGCGGGCAGCCGCGCGCACCACCGTTACCCATGCCCTTCGCCTCGAACCGGCCCGGCACATCGAGCTGGGCGTTGATACCGAGGCCCTTTTCCATGGCCGCGGCCGTGGTGAAGATCTTGAAAATCGAGCCCGCGCCGTCACCCACCATCGAATACGGCTGCGGCTGCACCGTTTCGTTGGCTTCGCGGTTCAGGCCGTAGGTGCGACTGCTGGCCATGGCCAGCAACGGATGCGAATCCTGTCCCGGCCCGACCACCGACATCACCTGGGCGATGTCGTCGAGGTTCGGGTTCGCGGCCTCGGTGACCGAGCGTTTCACCGAATCCTGCAGAGCCGGATCGAGCGTGGTCTTGATCGTGTAGCCACCGGTATTGATCTGCTCGCGGCTGATACCGGCATTGGCCAGGTACTGCAGCGCGTAGTCGCAGAAGAAGCCGCGATCGTTGGCGGCGATGCAGCCGCGCGGCAGGCCCTTGGGCTCGGGGAGCACGCCGAGCGGTTCGGACTTGGCCTTGCGGAATTCGTCGGCGCGGCTGGGGATGTTCTGGATCAGCGTGTCCAACACGGTATTGCGCCGCTGCAGCACACCCTCGGGATTGGTGTAGGGATTCAGCTTCGAGCTGGACTGCACCATGCCCGCGAGCATCGCCGACTGCGGCACATTCAGATTCGCGGCGTCGACGCCGAAGTAGGTCTGCGCCGCGTCCTGGATGCCGTAGGAGGAGTTACCGAACGGGACGAGATTCAGGTATCGGGTGAGGATCTCGTCCTTGGTCAGCTCCCGGTCCAGGGTGAGCGCCATCCGGATCTCGCGCAGTTTGCGCGCGGGAGTGGTCTCGATTGCGGCCCGGCGCTCGGCGTCGGTCTTGGCGACGACGAGTAGCTGGAAGTTCTTCACATATTGCTGATCGAGGGTGGACGCACCCTGTTGAACCTCGCCGCTGCTCGTATTGGTGACGAACGCGCGCATGGTGCCGGTCCAGTCCACCCCCGCGTGCTCGGCGAAGCGCCGATCCTCGATGGAGACGATCGCCAACTTCATATTGTTGGAGATCTTGTCGCTGGGGACCTCGAAGCGGCGCTGCTCGTACAACCAGGCGATGGGCGTTCCGTTCGCGTCGACCATGGTCGAGACGGCGGGGACGGTGCCCTCCACCAGCTCTGCGGACACATTGTCGACGGCGTCGGCGGCGCGGTTGGAGACGAACCCGAAACCGCCTGCGAGAGGGAACAACAACCCGGCGACGAGCACGGCGGCCAGCGCGCAGCTGCCGGCCAGCCTCGCGAGCGTATGTGTGATCGGCACGGACCCAGAGTACGGGGTGCCGATCTGGCGCTCTCGGGTGTGTTTGCGAGTGGCTCGGATCCTGGAGTTCTCGAGCGAGCGCAGCGAGTGAGCAATAGACACAGCCCCGCACGGGGCCGGCGGAGCCGAGCGCCGGCGAGGCGCAGCCTGCCCCGATTGGGCGTGTCGCGGGATGGATTCCGGCGTGTCGCGGAGGGGCGGGCCGCAGGTGGAGTCGACCGCCCGGTTCTGGATCACGGTTGCAGGGACGGACGTACCAAAAAGTCTCGGGACGGTCTTGCGCAGAAGCCATACCTTTACCTAGATTGAGAACCCAGTGTGATAGAGCTAACACTCAAAGTGGAATGTGGTGCAGTTCGCAGCGGGGTTTGGGTTGCTGCGACACTGACACGCGATTCTGGAGCGCCGTTGACCCGGTGTTCGGACTGCAAAGGGGCACACCAAATGCACATGACAACCCCCATCGCTCGATTGGACGTAGAGCAGGCCGAAGCAAGGATCGCCTGGGTAGCCCAGGCCCGATGCAAGGAAGTAGACCCTGATCAACTGTTCGTCCGCGGCGCGGCGCAGCGCAAGGCGGCGACGATCTGCAGGCATTGCCCGGTGCTGATGCAGTGTGGGGCCGATGCACTCGACAATCGAGTCGAATTCGGCGTGTGGGGTGGAATGACCGAACGGCAGCGTCGTGCGCTGCTCAAGCAGCACCCGGAGGTGACGTCCTGGGCCGACTTTTTCCAAGCCCAGCGTCAGCATCAAATTGCAATCTAACCCTGGGACTGAAGCCGAGCCCGCGATTGCGGGCTCGGCTTCGTTAATGGCTCTATATCAAACCGACATCAGAATGACACAGTCGCTCAGTCGATTTCGCCGCCGATCACGCCTCAGGCGGTCACCTCGACCGGGTGCGCATCGGTGAGTTGCGCCGCGACGGCACGCAGTGCCTCCAGATCGGAGACCTCGAAGGGCAGTGCGGTCACCGAGGTGATCGGCACCCGCGGATGCGCACCGGTGAACCGGTGCAGCAGATGCTGTTCACGCTTGGCGGTGGCGACCCGCTGGGCGTGGACACGCAGCACCGCGGCGGTCAGCGGATCGGATTCGGCCAGCTGATCGGCGGCGGTCAGCGCATGATCCGCGGACAGTGAGCTGAGCACCGGGTGCGTCCGGTTCAAGATCAGTCCGGCCAGCGGCATGCGTTCGGTCGAGAGGCGGTCGACGAAGAACGACGCCTCGCGCAGCGCATCCGGCTCGGCGGCCGCGACCACCAGGAAATGCGTTCCCGGCTTCGAGAGCATCGCGTACGTGCGATCCGCGCGATCCTGAAAACCACCGAACAGCGAGTCCAGCGACTGCAGGAAATTCGAAGCGTCCTTGAGCATCTGGCCGCCGACAATGGTCGACACACCGCGCACGGCCAGGCTCATCGCACCGGTCACCAATCGGGTGACACCGCGACCGGGAGCCATGATGACCCGGATCATCCTGCCGTTCAAGAAGTTTCCGAGCCGCTTCGGCGCATCGAGGAAGTCGAGGGCATTGCGGGACGGGGGAGTGTCGACCACGATCAGGTCCCACTCCTTGTGCCCGGCCAACTGACCGAGCTTCTCCATCGCCATGTACTCCTGCGTACCGCCGAAGGAGGAGGCGACCGTCTGATAGAAGGGGTTGGCGAAAATCTGTTCCGCCTTCTCCGGGCTGGTGTGCTCGAGCACCATATCGTCGAAGGTGCGCCGCATATTGAGCATCATCGCGTGCAATTCGCCCTTGGCCTCCGGACCGAGCGCCACCCGCTGCGGGGTGTTGTCCAGATCGGCGACCCCTAGTGACTGGGCCAGCCGACGTGCCGGGTCGATGGTGAGCACCACGACCTTGCGCCCCTGCTCGGCCGCGCGCAATCCGATGGCAGCCGCGGTGGTCGTCTTGCCGACGCCGCCGGAGCCGCAGCAGACCACCACCCGCGCGGTGGGATCGGCGATGATGCTCGAAACATCCAGTGGCGTGGCCACATTCGGATTACTCATCGGACCCCCTGCTTGCTCAGATGTTCGGCAAGTTCATAGATGCCACCGAGATCCATGCCGTCGGCGAGCGCGGGCAGATACATCCGCGATACATCCACCTTCGCGAGTTCGGCGGCGCTTTCGTCCTGTGCCCGCAAAGTGGCCGAATGCTCGACGGTTTCGGTGATCAGGCCCTGGAAGTCCTGGTCCGACAAAGAAATTCCGGTCTCGGTGAGTCCGGCGCGAATGGCGTCGCGGTCGATATCGCCCAGTGCGGCTTTATTACGCACGTCGGCCGGCAGTTGGCCCTTTGTCGCCCGGTTCACGATGACGGTGCCGATCCGCAGGTCATTGGCGGTGAGTTCGGCGACGGCGTCGGCGGTTTCCTGCACCGGGAGCGCCTCGAGCAGGGTGACCAGGTGGATCATCGTCTGATCGGAGTGCAACAGCCTGGAGACGCCCTCGGCCTGCGAGGCGATCGGGCCGCCCTTGGCCACCTCGACCATGGCCTGTGTGACATCGAGGAAGCTGGCGATCCGTCCGGTCGGCGGTGCGTCGACGACGATTTCGTCGAATACGGGCTTGCCCTGCTTATCCACCCGGACCGCGCATTCCTTGATCTTGCCGGTCAGGATGACATCGCGCAGACCGGGCGCAATCGTGGTGACGAATTCGATGGCGCCGACCCGGCGCATCGCCCGCCCGGCGAAGCCCAAGTTGTAGAACATATCCAGGTATTCGAGGAAGGCGTGCTCGATATCGAGTGCGAGCGCGACTACTTCACCGCCGCCGTCCGCGGTGGCGATCCTGGTTTCGGTGGGCGGCAGCGGCGGCAGATCGAACAGTTGGGCAATGGATTGTCTGCTCTCCACCTCGACCAACAGCACCCGCCGTCCGCCCGCGGCCAGCGCGAGTGCCAGTGCGGCGGCGACCGTCGACTTGCCGGTTCCCCCTTTGCCGGAGACATAGTGCAGGCGGGCCTTATCCGCGCGCTCCGGCCAACCCGTTTCCGGCCCCGGCTCCGCCGAAATAGGCACTGCTGTTGGTACTCCCACGATCGCGAGCCTATAACCCGTTCTGACATCGCGTCCCAGCGATATGGTCAGCGCCTCATTTTTCAGGGATTCTGCCTCAGACAGTTGGAGCCGAGTCGCCGCAAGGCGAGGTACCGCTCTATCGACCACAACGGAGCGAGTCTTACGAGCGACCCGTTCGCGGCCCGTGTCGCGTCCGAGTCGTCGAAGCGCATGCGCCGTAGGCGCCAGTCTCGACGGCGCCGCTAGCGACTGCTTGCAGGTCGCTCGAAAGGGTCAACCGCGAGACAGAAGGGGGCCGCGAACACGCAGCGCCGAAGGCGCTGCCAAAGTTACTGCCATGAGTGATTCGAAGGTGTGGGAATACGCCACCGTTCCGCTGCTGACACATGCGACCAAGCAGATCTTGGACCAGTGGGGCGCCGACGGCTGGGAACTGGTGACCGTGCTGCCCGGCCCGACCGGTGAACAGCACGTCGCCTACCTCAAGCGGCCCAAGTAACCGAAGGGACTTGCACTTATGACCCAGTGGGAGAAGAACCTCGCCCAGCTCGGCCTGACCCTGCCGCCGGTCGTGGCACCGGTCGCCGCTTACATTCCGGCGATCCGCACCGGTTCGCTGGTCTACACCTCCGGTCAGCTGCCGTTCGTGGACGGCCAGCTGTCGGCGACCGGCAAGGTCGGCGCGGAGGTCTCGCTCGATCAGGCCAAGGAGGCGGCCAAGTTCTGCGCGCTGAACGCGATCGCCGCGGTGCACGATCTGGTCGGGCTCGACGCGGTGGTGCGCATTGTGAAGGTCGTCGGATTCGTCGCCTCCGCACCGGGATTCACCGATCAGCCGCAGGTCGTCAATGGCGCCTCGGAACTGCTCGGTGCGGTCTTCGGTGATGCGGGCGTGCACGCGCGCTCCGCGGTCGGGGTCGCCGAACTGCCCCGCAACACCCCCGTCGAAGTCGAACTGATCGCCGAAGTGCGCTAGACAGGTTCGATGACGCTCACCCATCCCGCATACGGCCGGCTGCGGCAGGTCACGCCGACCGCGGCGGTCGTGCTCGCGGACAATCCCGGCCAGATGACGCTGGAGGGCACCAATACCTGGCTGCTGCGCGCGCCGGGACAATCGGAATACGTCGTCGTCGATCCGGGTCCGAAGGATAAGGCGCACAGCGAGACGCTCGCCCGCGTCACCGACGGCAATATCGCGCTCACCCTGATCACGCACCGGCATCACGATCACACCGGTGGGATCGACCGGCTGGTCGAGTTGACGGGTACGCCGGTGCGGGCCAGGACCGCCGAATTCCTGCGCGGTTCGGATGCGCCGCTGGTCGACGGCGAGGTGATCGAGGCTGCCGGGCTGCGGATCACCGTCCTCGACACCCCCGGCCACACCAAGGATTCGGTGAGTTTCGTGCTCGACGATGCGGTGTTGACCGGTGACACCATCCTCGGCTTCGGCACCACCGTGCTCGATTCCACCGACGGCGCCCTCGCCGATTACCTGGCATCGCTGGACAAGCTGGTCGAGGCGGGTGCGGGACGCGCGCTATTGCCTGCACATGGCCCGGATCATCCCGATCTGGAACCGATCGCGCGGTACTACATCACGCATCGGCAGGAGCGGCTCGATCAGGTACGGGAGGCATTGCGAGTGCTCGGGCCGAATGCGGGTGCGATGTCGGTCGTGCGCAAGGTCTACGCCGATGTCGACAAACGGCTGTGGCCGGCGGCACGGAGCTCGGTGCAAGCGCAGTTGGAGTACTTGCGCACCGAGCAGAACTAGAAACACCGAAGCACGCTGAGTTCATTCGGTAGCTGAACTCAGCGTGCTTTTGCGTTCATATGCCGCGGCGGCCACCCGCCGCGACGCGTCTTCGTAGCGATCGGGTGTCCGGTCGCCGAAGGGATTCGAGCGTCAGCGCGCGCGGCGGGCCAGGCGCTCGGAGTCGGAGATCAGCACGCTCTTGCCCTCCAGCCGTAGCCAGCCGCGGTGTGCGAAGTCGGCCAGAGCCTTGTTCACGGTCTCGCGGGAGGCGCCGACCAGCTGCGCGATCTCTTCCTGGGTGAGGTCGTGGGTGACCCGCAGCGCACCGGCCTCCTGGGTGCCGAACCGCTGCGCGAGCTGCAGCAACGCCTTGGCGACCCGGCCGGGTACGTCGGTGAAGATCAGGTCGGCCAGGTTGTTGTTGGTGCGGCGCAAACGACGGGCGAGAACGCGCAACAGCTGCTCGGCGATCTCGGGCCGCTGGTCGATCCAGGACTTGAGTGCGTCACGGTCCATGGTGACCGCACGGACCTCGGTCACGGTGGTAGCGGTCGAGGTACGCGGACCCGGGTCGAAGATCGACAGCTCACCGAACATGTCCGACGGACCCATGATGGTCAGCAGGTTTTCTCTGCCGTCCGGGGAACGCCGTCCGATCTTCACCTTGCCGGATGTGATGATGTACAACCGGTCGCCGGGCTCGCCCTCGTTGAAGATGACATGGCCGCGCGGAAAATCCACGGGCTGCAGTTGTTTGGCGAGAGCCGCCACCGCGGTGGGCTCTACGCCTTGGAAGATGCCTGCTCTGGCGAGGGCCTCGTCCACGAATGTGCTCCTTATGGGAAATGGCTCTGTCCTGGACCGAAGCGATTCGGCCAACAGCGCAGTCTACGCGGCATTACAGCAGCGTAGTGACAGACACCACGTAACGAGTGGATTGCGCGGCGTGCCAGGTACCGGTTGGTAGGGGATTCAGCTGGCGCGTGCGACGTCCAGCTCTTCGCCACGGGACCGACGCCTGCGCATCCGTGCCACCGCGGCGGGCAGTCCGAGCTTCGTCAGCTCCTTCACTTCGGCGTTGCTTGCCTTGTCCAGGTACTGCTGAACCTCTTCGTCGGGTTCGAGAAGTTTGCGGAGCCGATTCTCGACCCGCTCCATGCCCAGTGCAAACAGCATCAGCACCACTGGGAAGAGCACCACAGCGAGTCCTTGCATGACGAGCAGTAAACACGGTCTAGGTCTCAGATGGAACACGGCAAGAGATCTAGGAGGGCACCGTTGTGGAGTGGTTCCGTATGGTGGACGCGTGCGTGTCTCCCCCTCCACAGCTGCCGTGAGCGGGCCTGCGCCTGCCGTCGAGGCGACCGATGCGCAAACCGCCGCGGTCCCCGCGCCGAAGCGCAAATCCCGAGCGCGACAAGCGGAAACCCAGCTCGGCCTGACCCGAAGGGCCCGCCGGATGAACCGCATTCTCGCGGTGGCTTTTCCGGACGCGCACTGTGAGCTGGATTTCACCACGCCGCTCGAATTGGCGGTTGCGACAATACTTTCCGCGCAGTGCACCGATGAGCGGGTGAATCTGACCACACCCGCGCTCTTCGCGAAGTATCGGGACGCCCGCGCCTACGCCGAGGCAAACCGCGCCGAGCTGGAGGAATACATCCGGCCGACCGGCTTCTTCCGCAACAAGACCAGTTCGCTGATCGGGCTCGGGCAGGCACTGGTCGAACGCTTCGAAGGTGAATTGCCTCACACCCTCGACGAACTGGTGCAGTTGCCGGGCATCGGCCGCAAGACTGCCAACGTCATCCTCGGCAACGCCTTCGGGGTGCCCGGCATTACGGTCGACACCCATTTCGGCAGGCTGGTGCGCCGCTGGGCGTGGACCACCGAGGAAGATCCGGTGAAGGTCGAACACGCCATCGGCGCGATTATCGAACGCAAGGAATGGACAATGCTGTCCCATCGCGTGATTTTCCACGGGCGCCGGGTCTGTCATTCCCGCAAGCCCGCATGCGGTGTCTGCATTCTGGCCAAGGACTGCCCGTCGTTCGGGGTCGGGCCGACCGATCCGGAAACCGCGGCCAAGCTGGTGAAGGGTCCGGAGGCGGAGCATTTGCTCGAGCTGGTGGGCCGGTGAGACGAATACCTGTCGCGGCGCGCTTGGCGTTGGCAGGGTTGATCACCGTGGTGGCCTTGGCGGTCGCGCTGTGGCCCCGCGACAACGACGACACCGCGACGAGCGGCGACCATCCGGCGAATTCCCTTGCGAGCGCATCGGTCGAGGCACGCACCGCCGCCGGGCTGGCGAATTGCCCGACGCCCGCGGCGGATGCGGTGGGACGCGGGCCGATTGCCGGACTCGCCCTGACCTGTCTGTCCGACGGCAAACCGGTCGACCTGGCGGCCGCACTCGCGGGCAAACCGGCACTGCTGAACCTGTGGGCGTACTGGTGTGGACCGTGCGCCAAAGAGTTGCCAGATGTGCAGGAGTACGCGCGACGGGCCGGAAACGCGATTACCGTGCTGACCGTGCACAGCGATCCGGATGAGGCGAGGGCGCTCGCGCTGCTGACCGACCTGAAGGTGACGTTGCCCGGCGTTCTCGACCCGCGCACCAAGGTGCGAACCGCGGTCGGTGCGCCCGCGGTGCTGCCGGTATCGGTGCTGTTGCGTGCCGATGGTTCGGTCGCCGATGTGGTGGTGCGGGCGTTCAACGGCGTCGACGATATCGCCGATACGGTCGCGAATAATCTGGGAGTTGCGGCATGACCGAGATCCCCATGCCGGACAGCATCCCGAAATGGCTGCGCCGAGCGGCGGACCCGAATACCGATTCCACCGACACGCTGTCCTTGGCGCGGGCGGTCCGGCGGGCCATGACGATCAGCACCACACCGCGGCAGGCGGCAGTGCTCGTGCTGTTCAGTGGTTCGCCCGAAGCCGATCCCGAGGCGCCGGGCGGGCTGCCCGCCGATGCGGATGTGCTGCTCACCCAGCGCGCGTCCACCATGCGCCAGCACCGTGGTCAGGTCGCCTTTCCCGGCGGTGCGGTCGATCCCGGCGACTCCGGTCCGATCGATACCGCCCTGCGCGAGGCCTGTGAGGAGACCGGGCTGGCGCGCGAGGGCGTCGAACCCTTTGCGGTACTGCCGAAGCTTTTCGTGCCCCCGTCCCGATTCGACGTGACCCCGGTGGTGGCCTACTGGCACACCCCGAGGGCGGTCCACGTGGTCAACCACACCGAGACCGAACGCGTCGTGCGGGTGCCGCTCGCCGACCTGCTCGACCCGGCGAATCGCTTCATGGTGCGCGGCAGCCTCGGCTATCAGAGTCCGGCATTCCAGGTGGACGGAATGCTGGTGTGGGGACTGACCGGCGGCATTCTGGCGGGCATCTGCAAGACCGCCGGGTGGGAACGGGACTGGGACCACAGCGATGTTCGCGATCTAGAGTCCGCGCTGGCGGCCGTAGGGATGACGTTATGAGTTCATCGGCTTGGCTCGATATCGCGGTGGTGCTGCTCGCGCTGCTTGCCGCCTCCTCCGGTTGGCGGCAGGGCGCGGTGGCCTCCGCGCTGGCCTTTCTGGGCGTCGTACTCGGCGCGGTCGCGGGCATTCTCATCGCGCCGCACATCCTGATCCATGTCAACGAGGGCAGACCGCGGGTGCTCACCGGCGTGCTGTTGATCGTGGTGCTGGTCATCGTCGGTGAGGTCGCGGGCATGGTGCTCGGCCGGGCCGCGCGCGGCGGTATGCGGCATCCGTTCACCCGCAGTGTGGACAGCGTCGTCGGCGCGGTGCTGCAGGCGGTCGCGGTGCTGGTCACCGCATGGCTGCTGGCGTTGCCGCTGGCCACCTCGTCCCAGCCGGCCATCGCCGCGGCCATCAACGGTTCGAAGGTGCTCGCCGACGTCAACGATGTCTCCCCGAGTTGGCTGCGGCGGCTGCCGAACGAATTCTCCAAACTGCTCAACACCTCCGGGCTGCCGGATGTCATCGGACCGTTCGGTCGCGCGCCGATCGCTGCGGTCGAACCGCCGGATCCCAGCGTGCTCGCCAGCCCGGTCGCGGCCTCGCTGCAGCAGAGCGTGCTGCGCATCCGCGGCGTGGCGCCGAGCTGCCAGCGGGCGCTGGAGGGTTCGGGCTTCGTGATCGCGCCCGAACGCGTGATGACCAATGCGCACGTGGTCGCGGGCACGACGAGCGTCAGCGTGGATACCGTGCGCGGCCCGCTCGAGGCGACGGTGGTGCTGTTCGATCCGTCCAAGGATGTCGCGGTGCTCCATGTGCCCGGCCTCTCCGCCCCGATCGTCCCGCAGGCGCCATCGCCGGCGCACTCCGGCGACAGTGCCATCGTGCTCGGCTACCCGGGCGGCGGACCGTACACGGCCAGCGCGGCTCGGGTGCGCGAGACGCTGGATCTGACCGGGCCGACCATCTACCGCAACGGCACGGTCGAGCGTGAGGTCTACACCGTCCGCGGGTTGGTGCGGGCCGGTAATTCCGGTGGGCCGCTGGTGGATACCGAGGGGCAGGTGCTCGGTGTGGTCTTCGGTGCCGCTGTCACCGACGATGACACCGGTTATGTGCTGACGCTGAACGAGGTTCGTGCACAACTGGAGGCCGCGCCCGGGTCGAATACGCCGATTCAGACCGGCGCCTGCGTACTGAGCTGAGACCGGCTGGGGGCGACTGGCTACGTCAGCCGGTCGCCCGGGTCGGCCCCGACTCGGCCACAGCGCCCAGGGTTCCGGCGGTTGCCGAGGCATGACCGCGGGCCGCTGACGCTCGAGCACCGGTTCGTTGCATGTGGCGCCGACAATGGCCGGTTCGGCGGGGCTGCGCGGCCATGGTCGCGATCAGACGGTCCGGCGTGAAACCGGTGCCGACGCTGAGCATCGCTCGGATGCATCGCAAATGGCGCAGCATGTCCGGACCACGCCGCTCGACGAGTTGTCCAGGCGGGAAGCGGCTACCCGAGGAGCTTGGCCAACTCCATCGTGACGGCCTCCGGGTTCTCTTGGTGCGCAAAGTGTCCCGCGCCCGGAATCACGACCTGCCGCCGCTGCGGTGATAACCGGCGGCCGCGCTGGAAGGTCGCGGGCAGGATGTAGCCGTCGAGTTCACCGCGCATGGCCAGCACCGGAATGCGGATCGGCACCCGCATGGTGGCCATGAATCGCCGACCATCCGGACGCCACTGACTGCGGAAGGCCCAGCGCTGGTATTCCAGCGCACAGTGCGCCGCGCCCGGAATCTGGATGGCCGAGCGCATCCTATCGGCCGTCTCGATGAATTCGGCGGTGCCCGACCAGGTTCGGCTCACCCGCTGGCGTAGCAGCCGCTCGACCTCGAAGCCGTTGCCGGTGGTCAGCAGATGTTCGCCGTAGCGCGGCAGCTGATAGCGCAGGAAATTCGGCAGCCAGGTGCGCCGCTGACGCCGGTCCCGTAGTACCGCGCTCTTGAGTGCGGCCGGATGTGGGGAACTCACCAGTGCGATCGAGCGCACCAGTCGTGGATGCAGCACCGCGGTGGTCCAGCACACCAGTCCGCCGTCGGCATGTCCGACCAGCGTGGCCTCGGAATAGCCCATGGCGCGGATGAGGCCGGCGATATCACCGGCCAGCGTCCAACCGTCATAGCCGCGGGGCGGTTTATCGCTATCGCCGTAGCCGCGCAGATCCACCGCGACCGCGCGGTAACCGAGTTCCGCGAGTCCGGTCAGCTGATGCCGCCAGGACCACCAGAGGTCGGCGAATCCGTGCAGCAGGACAACCAGCGGTGCGTCCGGGCGGTCCGGCTCGGCCTCGACGACATGGAAGCGAATGCCGTTTGCGTGCACGTCCCGATGCGTCCACGGACCGTCGTAACGGACGCTGGACGGATCGGGAAATGAGTTCGACGACACGCCGACCGAGCCTAGTGGGGGTACGGCTCACCGCCTAGTCGACGCTGCCGCGACGCCCCGCCGCTACTTCGACGGCTGCTCGAGCGACTTCGACTGCGTCGGCTCCGCGAGGGCGAGGTGCTCCTCGTGCGAGCCGAATCCGCTCGGCAGCACCGTGCGCGCCTGCTTGAGCGAATCGATCGTCTTCTCCGGTGCCCGCAGCTTCTTGACCCGCAGATAGCCGAGCAGGGCGAGCACCGCCGTCGCGACGATCATCAGCAGGAACACGATCAGGAACGCCGCCCAGCGCGCCAGCCAGACATCGAGCAGCTCGCCGAGGAAGAAGAAAAAGAAGAAGGTGCTGAACAGCAGGACGGTCAGCGCGAGGATGAAGTAGACGCTGCCCTGCAGCCCCTTCTTGATCTCCCCGGTCACCTCGGCCTTGGCCAGCTCGACCTCGGCCCGCACCAGCGTCGACATCTGCTCGGTGGCATCGCGGACCAGGGCGCCGAAGCTCGCCGACCCGGCCGGGTTGGCGTCCGAGAGGGGAATCGAGGTCACAGTGCGGTCGCGACGCGACTCATCCCCGTTACCGCCGTTTGCGAAACTCACTTGGTCGACCCTTCTCCCTGTCCCGGCACTGCTTCCGCCTCAGTCTCTCGTTCTATCGCACGCGCGTCCCGCCGCGCCTGGTGGACACGCCCACGCCGCAACAGTAGCGCCGAACCCGCGAGCGACGCCGTCATTGACGTCACCAACACCGCGGCCTTCGCCAATTCGACGGCCGAGCCGTCACCGACGTCCGTCAGCGCGAGTTCTGCCACCAGAAGGCTAACGGTGAAGCCGATCGCGCCGAGCACCGAGAGGGCGAACATGTCCCGGTAGCCCAGGCTGGCCGGACGCTTCGCGATGCCCAATCGGATTGCCACCCAGCTGATTCCAAAGATACCGACGGTCTTGCCCAGTAGTAATCCCAGAATTATGGCCAGCGACAGCCTGTCGCTGAAGAGCTGCTGGAAAACCTTGCCGTCCAACGGAACTCCGGAGGCGAACAGGGCGAACAGCGGTACACAGAGCCCGGCCGAGATCGGCTGGAGCAGATGCTCGAGCCGGGTCGCCGGGGCTTCGGTCTCGCCAGGGTCCTTGCGCACCCTGGTGAGCAGGCCCAGCGCGACACCGGCCAGGGTCGGATGGATGCCAGCCTCGTGCAGCGCGTACCAGGAGACCAGCGCCAGCGGCACATACAGCAGCGGTGTGGAGATCCGCTTGTGCTGGGCCAGCGCCCACCCCGCGAAACTGCCTACCGCGGCCAGCAGCCACAGCGCCGACAGCGTCGTGGTGAACAGCACCGCGATCAGGATGATGGCGAGCAGATCGTCGACCACCGCGAGGCTCAGCAGGAAGACCCGCGCGCTGGCCGGGATCCGGGAGCCGGTCATGGCCAGCACGGCCAGCGCGAAGGCGATATCGGTCGCCACCGGAATCGCCCAGCCTCGATTCATCCCGTCGACGCCGAATCCGACCGCGAATGCGATCAGCGCCGGGGTGACCACGCCGCCGACCGCCGCGATGATCGGCAGCACGGCCCGCTTGGGATCGGCGAGTTCGCCGACCACCAGCTCGCGTTTCAGCTCCAATCCGGCGACGAAGAAGAAGATGGCCAGCAGACCGTCCTTGGTCCAGGCCGCGACGGTGAGATCCAGATGCAGTGCCTTGATAGGCAGGGCGTACTCGGTGACGGTGAAGTAGCTCTGGCCCCACGGCGAGTTCACCCACAGCAACGCGGCAGCAGCCGCGATCAGAAGTATTGCACCACCCACGGTTTCGGTGCGTAGATAGCGCGTTAGCTCCGAGCGCATTTGGGTGATCACGGGAAACCTTCCGCCAGGGTGGACTCCGACCGCGGACGCGCAATCCAACCGATCCGGCTTTCAGGTACACGACCGCATGCCGACCAGGCTTCCCGGCACACCTTCCGCAATTCTAACGGGTACGGCCGGTGACGAATTCCGTCACCGGCCGTACGCGAGGTGCCGACTCAGGCGCGGCCGGCCCGGATCGCCTCGAAAACATTCGGATCGACCAGCGTCGAGGTGTCGCCCAATTCGCGGCCTTCCGCGACATCGCGCAGCAATCGCCGCATGATCTTGCCGCTGCGGGTCTTGGGCAGCTCGGGCACCACGTGGATCTCGCGGGGCCGGGCGATCGGGCTGATCTCCCGCGATACCTCCGCCTTCAGTTCGTCGATCAGCGCGTCGCCGGTGTCCTTGGCCTGGGCCGTCAGGATCACGAAGGCGACGATGCCCTGTCCGGTGGTCGCATCGCTGGCGCCCACCACGGCGGCCTCGGCCACGCCGGAGTGACCGACCAGCGCGGATTCGACCTCGGCGGTGGAGATGCGGTGACCCGACACATTCATCACATCGTCGACCCGGCCGAGCACCCACAGATCGCCGTCGGCATCGAGCTTGGCGCCGTCACCGGCGAAGTACCAGCCTTGTTCGGCGTAGCGCTCCCAGTAGGTGGACCGATAGCGGTCCATGTCGCCCCAGATGCCGCGCAGCATCGACGGCCACGGCTGATCGAGCACCAGATAGCCGTTGGCCTCGGTCTCACCGAGCTCGACCGCCTTGCCCTCCTCGTCGACGACCTTCGCCGAAATTCCGGGCAGCGCAGTCATCGCGGCGCCGGGCTTGGCGGCGGTGACGCCCGGCAGCGGGGAGATCATGATCGACCCCGTCTCGGTCTGCCACCAGGTGTCCACGATGGGTGCGGTGTTCGCACCGATCACCTCGCGGTACCAGCGCCAGGCCTCGGGATTGATCGGTTCGCCGACGCTGCCGAGCACCCGGATGCTGGACAGATCATGCGCGGCCGGAATCTCCCTACCCCACTTCATGAATGTGCGAACCAGCGTCGGCGCCGTGTAATAGATTGTGACGCCGTACTTTTCGACGATATTCCAGTGTCGGTGCTCATCCGGGAAGTTCGGCGTGCCCTCGTAGACGACCTGGGTGGTCCGGTTCGACAGCGGTCCGTAGACGATGTAGGTGTGCCCGGTGACCCAGCCGATATCGGCGGTGCACCAGTAGATGTCGCGTCCGGCCTTGTGGTCGAAGACATTGTGGTGGGTGTAGGACGCCTGGGTGAGATATCCGCCGCTCGTGTGCAGGATGCCCTTGGGCTTACCGGTGGTGCCGGAGGTGTAGAGGATGAACAGCGGGTGCTCGGCGTCGAAGGCCTGCGCCCAGTGTTCGGGGGAAGCCTGCGCGATGGTCTCGTGCCACCACAGGTCGCGGCCCTCGGTCCACGGCACCTCGATATCGGTGCGCCGCACCACGAGTACGTGCTCGACACTGTGCGGCACATCGCCATTGGCGTAGAGCGCCTCGTCGACGGCCTCCTTGAGCGGTGCGGCCTTACCGCGACGCCACTGACCGTCGGTGGTGATGATCAACCGGGCGCTCGCGTCGTCGACGCGCTGGCGCAACGCGGTGGGGGAAAACCCCGCGAACACCACCGAATGCGTCAGTCCGAGTCGGGCGCAGGCCAGCATGGAGACGATCGCTTCGGGAACCATCGGCATATAGATGGCGACCCGATCGCCCGCCTCGAGCCCGAGTTCGGTCAGATAGTTTGCTGCGCGGGAAACTTCGGCGAGGAGTTCGGCATAGGTGATGTCGCGGGAATCGCCCGGTTCGCCCTCCCAGTGGATGGCGACCTGATCGCCGTGCCCGTCGAGCACATGGCGGTCCACACAGTTGTAGGCGACATTGAGCTTGCCGTCGACGAACCACTTCGCGACGGGCGCGTCACTCCAGTCGAGCACCTGTGTCCACGGCTGCTCCCAGTGCAGCCGGTCGGCCTGCTCGGCCCAGAACGCGTCGCGATCCGCCGTGGCCCGCTGGTACAACGACGCGTCGGCATTCGCCGCCGCGGTGAATTCCGCGGTCGGCGGGTACGAGTCCCGGTGGTCGGTGGTTTCGGTCATCTCGTCTCTTCCTCACGTAGCCCCGTGGTGCTGGCAGTCGCAGTCGATTTCGACAGTAACCAACTGTGATCCAGCCCGCGCCTGCTGTGTCCAATGGGTTTCCATCGCGTCACCGCGGCGGGTATCCTGCGCGATCCGCTGACAAACCGGGCCTTCGGTAGCTATCGTCATAGACCAACCAGCTCCGGATTCCGGAAGCCCCAACGGAGGCATACTTCCGGCGGATGACTGTTTTCTCCTGAATGTTTAGCGTGTTTCGATGATGTTGCCGGATTGGTAACAAGTGGAACGAACCTCTGTCAATCCGGTGACAAGGCTGCTTCGAATAGCTAACGTCCCAGGCATTCCAAGGCGGATCGAGTCGAGGCGCGCTGGGCACATACCCATGCGTCGTCGCGGATCCCCTTCGCCTGTCTCGAAATCGGGAGAACGCGTTGAGATTCAACAGAGCTACAGCGTTGACCGCGGCAGTCCTGCTGGCCACAAGCCTGGGACTGTCCGCATGTTCGTCGAGCGATAGTGCCGACGCCGACATCGTCACCACGAACGGTGGTGAGCCGCAGAATCCGTTGGTGCCGACCAATACCAACGAGAATATGGGCGGTCGCGTCGTCGACCGGCTGTTCGCGGGTCTGAAGTACTACGACGGCAAGGGCGTTGCGCACGACGAGATGGCCGAGTCCATCAAGACGAGCGACCGCAAGACCTACACGATCACCATCAAGCCGGACTGGAAGTTCACCGACGGCAGCACGGTGACCGCGAAGTCGTTCGTCGACGCCTGGAATTACGGCGCCCTCGGCACCAACGGTCAGCTGCAGAGTTACGCGTTCACCCCGATCGTCGGATTCGACGAGGTGTCGGCCGAAAAGCCCACGGCACAAACGATGTCGGGGCTGAAGGTGGTCGACGACCGAACCTTCACCGTCGAGCTGAAGTCGCCGTCCATCGACTTCGAGACCGAACTCGGCTACGCGCCGTTCTATCCGCTGCCCGATGCCGCGTTCAAGGATATGAAGGCCTTCGGGGAGAACCCGATCGGCAACGGCCCGTACAAGTTCCAGACCTGGGAACACAACGTCAAGATCGACCTGGTGCCCAACCCGGACTACAAGGGCGGCCGTGCGCCCAAGAACAAGGGTCTGCGCTTCGTCATGTACCAGTCGTTCGACACCGCCTACTCGGATCTGCAGGCAGGCAATCTGGATACCCTCGACACGATTCCGGACAGCGCGCTGACTTCCTACAAGAAGGACCTCGGCGATCGCGCGATCCTGGAGCCGTCGGCGCAGAACCAGCACATCGGCGTGCAGGCCAATGTCCCGCATTTCGGCGGTGAGGAAGGGCTGCTGCGGCGCCGCGCCATCTCGATGGCGATCAACCGGCAGCAGATCTGCGACACCATCTTCAACGGCACCAAGATTCCGGCGCGCGACTTCACCTCGAGCACCCTGCCCGGATTCAACGGCAACCTGCCCGGCTCGGAGGTATTGAAGTACAACCCCGAAGAGGCCAAGAAGATTTGGGCGCAGGCCGATGCCATTTCGCCGTGGTCGGGGCGCTACGAAATCGCCTACAACTCCGACGGCGGCCACCAGGCGTGGATCGAGGCCGTGGCCAACAGCATCAAGAACACCCTCGGTATCGATGCCGTCGGCGCGCCGTATCCGACGTTCAAGAACATCCGAGATCTGGTGAACCAGAAGACGATCGGCAAGTCGTTCCGCTACGGCTGGCAGGGTGACTACCCGACCATGCTGCAGTTCCTCACCTCGCAGTACTACAGCTACTCCGAGACGAACAATGTCGACTACAAGAGCCCCGAATTCGACCACCTGCTCGACGCCGCACTGGCCGCGCCGACGCTGGAGGAGTCGTACAAGATCGTGGCGCAGGCGCAGGCGTTGCTGATCAAGGATATGGCCGATATCCCGGTGATCGATTATCTTGCCGCGGCGGGACGTTCGGACAAGGTGAAGAAGGCCGACCTGGCCTGGAATGGTCTGTTCGACTTCGAAAACATCGAGAAGTAGCCGCTCGGCGCGGTCGTGCCGCACATTCTGACAGCACGACCGCGCCGCTCACCCAGGAGATGAAATGGCCTGGTATGTCGTGCGGCGTCTGCTCCAAATGATCCCCGTCTTCCTCGGGGCGACGCTGCTCATCTATGCACTGGTCTTCTTAGTTCCGGGCGATCCGATCCACGCGCTGGCCGGCGACAAGCCGATGACGCCTGCCGTGGAGGCCCAACTGCGTGCGCGTTATCACCTGGATCGTCCGTTCATCGTGCAGTATCTGCTGTATCTGAAGGGCATTTTCACCCTCGACTTCGGGACGGCCTTCTCCGGTCGACCGGTGCGCGACGAACTCGCCCGCGCCTTCCCGATCACCATCAAATTGGCGTTCATGGCGGTGCTCATCGAGGGCGTCTTCGGTGTCGTCTTCGGTCTGATCGCGGGCCTGCGCAAAGGCAAACTGTTCGATTCCACGCTGCTGGTGGTCAGCCTGATCATCATCGCGGTGCCGATCTTCGTGATCGGGTTCCTCGCCCAGTTCGTACTGGGTGTGAAGTGGGGGATCGCGCCGGTGACCGTCACCGGTAAGGCGAGCGTCGGTGAATTGCTCGTGCCCGCATTCGTTCTCGGGTCGTTGTCGTTCGCCTATGTGCTGCGGCTGACCCGAAATTCGGTGGCGGAGAACATGTCCGCAGATTACGTGCGCACCGCGACCGCGAAGGGGCTCAGTCGCCCGCGCGTGGTCACCGTGCATATTCTGCGTAATTCGATGATTCCGGTGATCACCTTCCTCGGCGCCGATCTCGGTGCGTTGATCGGCGGCGCGGTCGTCACCGAGGGCATCTTCAACATCCCGGGCGTGGGTGGGACGCTGTACCAGGCGATTACCCGCGGTGAGCCGCCGACGGTGGTCTCGTTCGTGACCGTGCTCATCGTGATCTTCCTGATCTCGAATCTGATCATCGATCTGCTCTATGCCACGCTCGACCCGAGGATCCGATATGCCTGAGCTCGAGAAGAAAGCTCCGGACCGGCAGCAGCATTTCGTCGCGCCGCCCGATGAAGTCGAGGTGCTCGCCACTGATCAGGTCGTCGATACCGGTTCGCCGACCAGCATCTGGCAGGACGCGTGGCGGCAGTTGCGGCGCAATCCGATCTTCATCGTGGCCGCGGTGCTGATCGTGTTCATCGCCATCGTGGTGCTGTGGCCGGGCCTGTTCTCCGATCAGGATCCGCGTTACTGCAACGGCGATTTCAGCATGGATCCGCGTGGGCCCGGACATCCGTTCGGTTTCGATAAGCAGGGTTGCGATGTCTATACCCGAACCGTCTATGGCGCAAGGGCTTCCGTAATGGCGGGCTTGGGTGCCACCACGGTATTCCTGCTCGTCGGCGGCACACTCGGGGCACTCGCGGGCTTCTACGGTGGGTTGCTCGATTCGGTGGTATCGCGCATCGCGGAGATCTTCTATGCGATTCCGCTGATGCTGGCCGCGATCGTCATCATGCAGTTGCTCGATTCGCGCACGATCTGGACCGTCATCCTGATCCTGGCCGCATTCACCTGGCCACAGGCCGCACGTATCGCGCGCAGTGCGGTGATCGAGGCGAAGAACAGCGAATATGTCACGGCGGCGAAGGCATTGGGCGTATCGCGAATACGCACGCTGCTGCGACATGTGCTGCCGAATGCGGCCGGTCCGCTGATCGTGGTCACCACGATCTGGCTCGGTGCGTTCATCGTCACCGAGGCGACACTGTCCTACCTCGGTGTCGGCCTGCCGCGCACGATCGTGTCGTGGGGCTCGGATATCAATACCAACCAGCACGAATTGCGCGGCGGATCGCCGATTCTGTTCTATCCCGCAACGGCTTTGGCGCTCACAGTGCTGAGCTTCATCCTGCTCGGCGACGCGCTGCGGGACGCGCTCGATCCGAAGGCGAGGAAGAGGTGACCGCGGCGATGTCGGATAAACCATTGCTCGAGATCGAGGATCTCAACGTCTGCTTCTCCTCCGAGGGCAAGAAGATTCCGGCGGTGCGCGACGTCAGCCTGACGGTGTATCCGGGCCAGACCGTCGCCATCGTCGGCGAATCCGGATCCGGGAAATCCACGACCGCGCACAGCATTATCGACCTGCTGCCCGGCACCGGGCAGGTCACCTCGGGCTCGATCAGGTTCGACGGCAAGGATCTGGCGAAGGCGTCGAAGCGGGAGGTCGTCGCGGTCCGGGGGAGTGGTATCGGATTGGTGCCGCAAGATCCGATGTCGAATCTGAATCCGGTGTGGAAGATCGGGTTCCAGATCCGAGAGACCCTGGAGGCCAATGGCATTGCCAAGGGCAAGGCGGCCAGGCAACGCGCCGTCGAACTGCTCGAGGAAGCCGGGATGTCCGATGCGGCACGTCGGGTGAACCAGTATCCGCACGAATTCTCCGGCGGTATGCGCCAGCGCGCGCTCATCGCCATCGGATTGGCCTGCCGCCCCAAACTGCTGATCGCCGATGAGCCGACATCGGCCCTCGACGTGACGGTGCAGCGGCAGATCCTCGACCATCTCGACGGACTCACCAGCGAACTCGGCACCGCGGTCCTGCTCATCACCCACGACCTCGGCCTGGCCGCCGAACGCGCCGAGCACCTGGTGGTGATGTATCGGGGCAAGGTGGTGGAATCCGGTCCGGCACTGCAGATTCTGCGCGAACCACAGCACCTGTACACCAAGAAGCTGGTGAATTCCGCGCCCTCGCTCGCCTCGCAGCGGCTGTCCTCGGTGCGTGAGCGCATAGCGGTGCGTAAGCAGGCCGTACAGGTCGCGGAAGAAGTCGCGGCGGCCGATACGGAAATCGCGGCGGTCTCCGATGACGTGGTGGTCGCACAGAATCTGACCAAGGCGTTCAAGATTCGGGGAAGTACGCCGTGGAAGTCGACGGATTTCGTCGCGGTCGACGATGTGTCGTTCCGGCTGAAGCGCGGCACGACCACGGCCATTGTCGGCGAGTCGGGGTCGGGCAAATCGACTGTGGCACAGATGGTCCTGGGTCTGCTCGAACCGACATCGGGTTCGGTGATCTTCGACGGTCGTGAAGTGGCGAAACTGGATCGTAAGGGCGCGTTCGCATTTCGCCGCCGAGTGCAGCCGATCTTCCAGGACCCTTACGGTTCGCTGGATCCGATGTACTCGATCTACCGCACCATCGAGGAGCCGCTGCGCACGCACAAAATCGGCACCGCCAAGCAACGCGAGGCAACGGTGCGCGATCTGTTGGACAAGGTGTCGCTGCCGTCCTCGGTGATGCGCCGCTACCCCAATGAACTCTCCGGTGGCCAGCGCCAGCGCGTCGCAGTGGCACGTGCGCTCGCGCTCTCACCGGAGGTCGTGGTGTGCGACGAGGCGGTCTCGGCGCTCGACGTCCTCGTCCAGGCCCAGATCCTCAAGCTGCTCAACGACTTACAAGCCGAGCTGGGTCTGTCCTATCTGTTCATCACCCATGACCTGGCCGTCGTCCGCCAGATCGCCGACGACGTCCTGGTCATGCAGACCGGCAGGATCGTGGAAGCGGCCACCACCGACGAGGTCTTCCAGGACCCCAGGGAGGAGTACACCCGCCGCCTGCTCGACGCCATTCCCGGACGGGACCTGCTGGCAGGCTGACCCTGAGGTGATAGATACCTCACGGACCAGACCCCGACGGAGCGAGTCTTATGAGCGAGGTTCGCGGCCCGTCTCGCGTCCGCGCCGAAGGCGCGGCCATCGAACACAGCCGAGTCGTCGAAGCGCGTGCGCCGCAGGCGCGAGTCTCGACGGCGCCGCTAGCGACTGCTTGCAGGTCGCTCGAAGGGGGCAGCCGCCAGACATGAGGGGGCCGTGAACACGCAGCGTCGCAGGCGCTGCAAAATGTCTCAGTGACCGATCCGCTACAGCCCCTCGTCGATCTGCCAGGTGTGCGCGAAGCCGCCGATAGGGCGCGTGACGCGCTCGCCGCGGTGCACCGGCACAAGGCGAACCGGCGGGGCTGGCCGACCACGGCCGCCGAGGCGGCGGTGCGTGCCGCGCGCTCATCCGCCGCCATCGAGGGCGGCAGTACCGAGCTGCCCGCCGACGGCCGGGTCGCGGATCCGATCCTGGCCGGCTCGCTGCGGGTCGGGCAGGCACTCGACGGCGATGCGCTGCGGAATCTGGTCGGCACCTGGCAGCGCGCGCCGCTGCAGGCGCTGGCTCGGCTGCATCTGCTGGCCGCGGCCGATCTGGTGACCGACGAGGCGCTGCTCGGGCGGCCGCGCGCTGACGGCGGTGTGGCCGAACGGCTCGACCTGTTGGTGCAGACCGTGCTCGGATCCGAGGCGCCGGCGCCGGTCGTCGCAGCGGTCGTGCATGGTGAGCTATTGACCTTGCGGCCGTTCGGTACGGCCGACGGCATCGTGGCGCGGGCGGCCTCTCGACTGGTGGCCGCGTCCAGTGGGCTGGACCCGCACAGCCTCGGGGTACCGGAGGTGTTCTGGTTGCGGCGGCGTCAGCAGTACCTGGATGCGGCGGCCGGATTCGGCTCGGGTGCCCCGGATGCGGTGGGCGGCTGGGTGATCCTGTGCTGCGGCGCCTTCGAAGACGGTGCGCGAGAGGCGACGTCGATCGCCGACGCGGCATCCGGATAGGGGCCTGTACACATCAAAGCGGGCGGCGTTGTCGTTGCCGACCTCACCGCCCGCTAGCACGGATACCCGGTTACCAAGCGTGCTGGGTGGGTTGTGTTCTGCGGCCTCGGCGATTATCCGAACTCCGCCGGTTCATCCCCGCAACCTGTGCGAGGCCTTCGCCGTCGAAAACCCGGATCTCGCAGGCCCACAACGCTTCTGCCCTTGTCGCGGCGCGCTCCGCGTGGGTGCCTGGTGCCCGTGCTGGGAAGGGTGGGATGGGGAGCTGAACCTTCTCTTCCGGCTCCGCTCAGGCCTTCCGTCCTTCCGTAATTACCTTTCTACACCTGTGACTGCCCTCACATCAAGGCTTGGAAAAACATTCAATAACCGGCGTGTCTACCGGCGTTTCGTGGTTAAATCCCTGGTCGCAGCGGCCTCTGTGTTATGTCGGCAAGCCTTCCGCCGCGCGCCCGGGCAGCCCGGCCTCGCGGCCCGCGCCAGGCGGCAATGGCTCAGCGGCGCCGGCGCAAAAGCCGGTAGCTGATCGCCCCGGCCAGCACCGCGCTCAGCCCGACCGCAGCCGTTGCGGCAAGGGTGGTCGACGACGGACTCTGGAAACGCGCCCACAGCGAGACCGGGTTGGAGAACGTGAGAATCGGCCATCCCTTGGCCACCGCTTCGCGTCGCAGATTGCGATCCGGGTTCACCGCCGTCGGATGCCCCACCGCGCTGAGCATCGGTAGATCGGTCACCGAATCGGAGTAGGCATAACACCGTGAGAGGTCGTAACCCTCAGCGGCGGCGAGCTTTTCGATCGCGGTCACCTTACCCGCACCGTAGCAATAGAATTCGACCTCGCCGGTGTAGCGGCCGTCTTCGACCACCATCCGGGTCGCCGCGGTAGGCGAGGCGCCCAGCACCTCGGCGATCGGACCGACGATCTCCTCGCCCGAGGCCGAGACGATCACCACATCGTGTCCCCGGATCTTGTGGTCGGCAATGAGATCGGCTGCCTCGGCATAGATCAACGGGTCGACGAGTTCGTGAAGTGTTTCGGCCACAATGGATTTCACCTGCTCCACATCCCAGCCCGCGACCATATTCGTCAGATTGGCGCGCATGCGCTCCATCTGATCGTGGTCGGCGCCCGAGAGCATGAACAGGAAGTGGGCGTAACTGCTCTCCAGCACCGCGCGCCGGTTCAGCAGACCCTGCGCGTAGAAGGGCTTGCTGAACACGTAGGTGCTCGATTTCGCGATCACCGTCTTGTCGAGATCGAAGAAGGCGGCCACGCGCTCGCCGCCGGCGCTCGGTCGCCTCGTTGCCGTCACGTCCCGTGCCGTCTGGTCCGCGAGCTCTGTCTGGTCGCCATCGGCCGTCACCTGTTCAGAATATGCATGCCGCGGCGACGCTGTCGGACGGGTCGGGCCTCTGGTTCGTTCGGCGGGTTTGCCCCGTAGACGCCGGGCCGGTGGTGGCCACAAAGTTCTCCGACGACGGACTTGCGTTGTGGCCCGGGCTTGGGTGTAGTATTGCTGGCACCTGGACATAGTCCAGGCGCGTTCAGCCCGACCCCCCGGGGCTGAACCCGACGGCCCCAGCCTCCTCCCCCCCCGGCTGGGGCCGTCCTCTATTCAGGGGTAGGTTTCCCGGGTTTCGGGCCTCCGGATTTATCCACACCCCCCGAGTTATCCACAATCGGCATATTGCATCTTCTGCTCGGCTTCGTCTTCGAGCACGCTGACCTGCATGAATCTCGAAGCCGCCCCGGCACTCACACCGCCGCCCGCGCTCGTGCTCATCCAGGACACCCGGCTGCGCGATGAGGTGCGCCGGGTCGCGGCGGCCGCGGAGCGCGAACTCGACGAGCGCGCGCTCTCTGTCGGTCGGCATGCCTGGGTGGCGGCACCTCTGGTGATCCTCGACACGGTGGCGGCCGAGAGCTGTGCGCGGGCCGGTTATCTCCGACGGATCGGCATCGTGCTGGTGACAGACGGGGAACCCGGATTGACCGATTGGCAGGCCGCCGCGGCTGTCGGTGCCGAGCGCGTCATTGCGCTGCCCGGTGCCGCGGTGGGACTTATCGAGAAGTTTGCTGAGCACGGCGAATACCGCATGGGCGACGGTGTTGTGGTCGCGATCGCGGGTGCGAGCGGCGGTGCGGGCGCCTCCACATTGGCCGCGGCGACCGGACTGCGATCCGCCGCCGAGCGCTTCCGGCGCGACACCGTGCTCGTCGACGGCGCACCCCTCGGCGGCGGTCTCGACCTGCTGCTCGGCATCGAAACCGGGGCCGGACTGCGCTGGTCGGATCTGGTTATCGAGGACGGCCGGGTGTCAGCCGCCGCACTGCACAGCGCACTGCCGGCAGCCGCCCCGGGACTGGCGGTGCTGTCCTGCGGCCGCGGCGGTGCCGGACGCTTGCCCGCCGAAATCGGCCCTGCCGCCGTCCGCGCTGTCATCGAAGCGGGTCGTGCCGCAGGCGATTTGGTGATCTGCGATATCTCCGGCGAACGCGGCCCACACGCCGACCAAATACTCGATGCGGCCGACCTCGTCGTCCTGGTCGTCCCCGCTCGCTTGCGCGCCGTAGCCGCCGCCGAATCGGTCGCCGCCCATATCGGTAAGCGAAATCCCAACCAGGGCTTGGTAGTCCGCGGCCCGGCTCCCGGCGGACTCCGCGGCCCCGACGTCGCTGAGGTCCTCGACCTCCCCCTTCTAGCCGCCGTCCGAGCCCAGCCCGGACTGGCTGCCCGCATCGAACGCGGCGGGCTTGCTTTGCGCCGCGGGCCTCTCCGCGACGCTGCGGACGCAGTGCTCGGGGTGCTCAGCGCTCCGGCCGGGAAGGGGCTGCGATGAGTGCGTTGGTTACGTCGGAGTTGTTGGATCGGGTGCGGGAACGGTTGTCCGGTGCGTCGGGGGATCCGGATCCTGCGCAGGTGGCGGCTGCCATCCGGGCCGAGGCGGGTGGTGTGCTCGGTGATACCGATCTGCTGCGGGCATTGCGGTTGTTGCAGACCGAGATGACCGGAGCGGGGCTGTTGGAGCCGCTGCTGCAGGATCCCCGGGTCGCCGATGTGCTGGTGACCGCACCGGATGCGGTGTGGATCGACCGGGGCCGTGGGCTGGAACGAACCTCGGTCGTCTTCCGGGATGAGGCGGCGGTGCGCCGCTTGGCACAGCGGTTGGCGCTGTCGGCCGGGCGGCGGCTCGACGACGCACAACCGTGGGTCGACGGCCGGTTGTCCGGAAGGGAAGCGGCACTGGGGGATTCTTTCGGCGTCCGGCTGCACGCGGTCTTGGCGCCGGTGGCACACGGCGGCACCTGTCTGTCGCTACGCGTGCTGCGTCCGGCGACACAGGGACTGGATGCGCTCGCTGCGGCGGGCGCGGTACCCGCCGACGCGAAACTTCTACTGGAGCAGATCATTCGGGCCAGACTCGCCTTCCTGGTGGTCGGCGGAACCGGCGCGGGCAAGACAACGCTCCTGTCCGCCCTACTGGCCGAGGTCACCGCCGACGAACGCATCATCTGCGTCGAAGACGCCGCCGAACTGGCACCCCCACATCCCCACGTCGTGCGCCTGGTCGCGCGCACCGCGAACGTCGAGGGCGTCGGCGCGGTAACCGTCCGCGATCTGGTCCGGCAGGCGCTGCGAATGCGCCCCGACCGAATCGTCGTCGGCGAAGTCCGCGGCGCAGAGGTAGTCGACCTCCTGACCGCCCTGAACACCGGCCATGACGGCGGCGCGGGCACAGTCCACGCGAACTCACCCCGCGAGGTCCCCGCCCGCCTGGAAGCCCTTGCCGCGCTGGGCGGTATGGACCGAGCCGCCCTCCACAGCCAACTCGCCGCGGCCGTCCAGGTTGTACTGCACGTCCACCGCCGAGCCGACGGCTCCCGCGGTCTCCGCGAAATCGGCATCGTAGACCGCGACCCCCAAGGCCGCGTCACCATAACCGCGGCCTGGCACGCCGACCGAGCCCCCACCCCAGCTGCCTCCACCCTCACCCGCCTCCTCGACGAACGGCTCGACCGGTGAATGCGGGAATGGAGCGCGCGGCGCTCGCAACCCGGACGGCTGCGCTGACGCACGTGCTTGCGGTCCCGTCGTCGGATGCGGTGTCGGTGCTCCTGGTGGACGGGACTCCGGCAGCGTTGCGGTCCAGCCTGATCGCGGCAGCGGTGCACTCGGGAATTGCTGGTCGGGTGGCGCCGTCGCGGTGCCTGGTCGGTGAACGGCTCGGTCGATGATCGCGGGATTGGTGAGTCTGGCGATCGGGGTTTTGCTGGCGCCGCCGCCGAGTTCGCGGCGCCGGTTCGTCAGGCTGTTCACGGCGTCGGGCGGTGCCCGAAAGTTTGGGCGGGGCAGTGGGTTTCGGTTGGCCTTCGGTGTTGTCATCGTGGGGGCGTCGGGCGTTGGTTTCGGTCCGTTGGTTGCGGCGGTGTTGGTTGGGGGGACGGTCGGTATTCGGCTGCGGTGGGCGAGCCGGGAGCGGCGGCGCAGTGCGGAGTGCGCCAATCTGTTGGACGCGCTCGAGGCGGTGATCGGGGAGCTGCGGGTGGGTGCGCATCCGAGTGCGGCGGCGGAGGTTGCCGCGCAGGAGTCGCGCGGGGAGGCCGCACGTGTCTTCGCGGTGAGCGCGGCGCGCAGCAGGCTCGGTGGTTCCGGCGCGGACGGGTTGCGCGATTCCGATTCGATCGTCGATGCGGAACTCGCCAGGATCGCCGACGCGTGGCAGGTCGCCGAGCACCACGGTCTCGCTCTCGCGGAACTGCTCTCGGCCGCTCGGGCGGACCTATTGGGGCGCATCCGTTTTCGCACGCGCACCACAGCCGCACTGGCCGGTGCTCGCGCCACAGCGGCGGTCCTGGCGGGCCTACCGCTCCTTGGTATCGGCCTGGGCCAGCTGATGGGTGCCGCTCCACTGCACGTACTGCTGAGCCCGGGTGCCGGAACCGTACTGCTACCACTCGGCGCGGCACTGGCGTGCATCGGCTTGCTGTGGACCGACGCAATCACGCGAAAGGTCTTCGTATGAAACAAATCTGCTGGTTACGCACGGATTCGAAGGGATCACGGATGGTTGGAATTGCCACTGCGCCAGTTCTTTTGCTCGCGATGGCATTGTTCGTGCTGCCCGGACGAGTTGCGGTGAATCGGCGATTGCGGATGCTACGAGAGGCGGGCCCACAACCGGTCACCCCGGCGTCTCCACGCGGCATCAACAGCGATCCGCTGGCCATAGCCTCGGTATTCGACCTGCTGGCCGCCTGCCTACGAGCGGGATTGCCGATGGCATCTGCAGCCCGCGCAGTGGCGCCGAGTGCGCCGCCGGCCCTCGGCGCGGCATTGCGCAAGGCAGCCGACCTGCTGGCACTGGGCGCTGACGCGGCAACCGCCTGGGACCGGGTGGCCCGCGACGGCACAGACCAACCGGGCGCCGAGGAGATCGATTCACTGGCACGCATGGCCCGGCGCTCTGCCCGCTCCGGCGCCTCACTAGCCACCGCCATCGGCGAACTGGCTGAACAGCGCCGCGGCGGAGTCGAAGATGCGGCCGCCGCGCGCGCCGAACGCGCCGGAGTCCTCATAGGCGGCCCCCTGGGCCTCTGCTTCCTCCCAGCCTTCGTCTGCCTCGGCATCGTCCCCGTAGTAATCGGCCTCGCGAGCCGCGTCCTCGGAGGCGGACTGCTGTGAGAACGGCACCGCAGGGAAGTGCTGCATCACGAGCGAGGTGTTCGCGAACGACCGAGCTACGAACGACCGCTGCCGGTTCCGACAGTGCTGCTGCCCCGGACAGCGCAGCACGGGGCGCTACCGAGTTGGGATCTACAGAGCCCAGCGGTGCTGGCCGGGGCCTTCGTCTGTCTCGGCATCGGCCGCACCGGCCGCGTCCTCGGAGGCGAACCGTTGCGAGCCTGCCGCAGCCGAGAACTGCCAGCCCGGAAACCACCCTGCGAAACAACGCCGATCCGGGGACGCCTCCGCAGTGCATTGTCGGGTTTGGGACAGCTGCGCGGACCGGTGTTGAGCTGTGGACGATCGCGCCGCGCAGTGCTGGAATCGGGACGCCCACTCGGAGCAGTACTTACCTGGGCGCGATCGCGCCGGACTTTGTCGGGCAGGAGACCGCCGCGCGGGACGCTGTCTATCACCGCTCCGCCAAAGGTGCCGTAGCTGAGCTACCGAGTGGTGCGCTCGGGAGCGTTGAGTTGTGCGGCGCGGTGCCGGGGCGTGCGTGGCCGGAAAGAGCGTATGAGCGCGGAGTAGCCACGCAGGACATTGTCGACCCGGTGCGGGGTGCGCATGGTGCCGTCGAATGCGGCGGTGTTGAAGGTGCCGTTGCGGAGCTACCGAGTGCTTTGCTCGGGAGGGTTGGGCTGTGCGGCGCGGTGCCGGGGCGTGCGTGGCGGGGAAGAGTGTGTCGGCGCGGAGTGGCCGCGCGGGCGGGAATGAGAGGGGAACACGGTGCGAATGGGGATGATGCGGGATCGGGTAGTGCTTCGGCTGGGGGCCGTTGGCATGGAGGTGCGGGCTCGGGTGCTGCGGGTGCTGGTCGCGGACGACGGGATGAGTACGGCGGAGTATGCGATCGGGACTATTGCGGCTGCGGCGTTCGGGGCCGTGCTCTATGGGGTGGTGACCGGGGACAGCATTGTGAACGCGCTGACGAAGATCATCGACAAGGCGTTGAATACCGCGGTGTAGCGGAGGGTAGTTGTCGATTAAACTACTGTGGTGCAACGCATCTCGGTGACGATCGGGGTGCGGTGACGGTTGAGGCGGCGATCGCGCTCGCTGCCATCGTGTTTGCGGTGGTGCTGTGCGTCGGTGCCTTGCTCGCGGCGTCGACGCAGGTGCGCTGTGTCGACGCCGCTCGCGAAGCGGCCCGGCTGGCTGCCCGCGGTGATCAAGCGAATGCGGTGCCGGCGGCGCGGCGGGTAGCTCCGCCGACCGCCGACATCTCGCTGCGCACCGAGGGCGACCGGGTAGTCGCGGCGGTCTCCGCCCGCGCACCCCTGCTGCCCTTACTGGTCCTGCGCGCCGAGGCCGTCGCCACCCGCGAGCCAGGAGCCGCGCCGTGACCAACAACGGCCGACCAACGGACCGCGACGTGCCACCGGGCACAACACAGATGAAGGACAGCGACGTGCCGCGCCACCGAGCCGCGGCAGTAAGGATGCCCAGTGACCGAGCAGTAGCGGCAGCCCCGCCGAACAGCCCGCCCTGCCAGCGAGGCGACCACAACCGCAGCGACATCGTCGACGGGCGAACCGTACGTGGTCGCTGCGCCGTTGGGGTCAGTCGCCTCGCCCGTTGCCACCGCGCGTTCGCGTTGGGCGGTGCGCACAGACCTTGCGCATCCATGCGGCGGGCCCCGGGCGGCCGAGTCGACCGCGTGTGCCGAGCATTTGCATCCGGAGGCCGCCGAGTCGCCAATGGGCGCAGTGTCCTTGCGCTGGGTGGTGCAGGTCGGCGTGGCGTTACGGTGCGGCGGGACGAGGGCGTTGCGACGGTGTTCGCATGTCTGGCGCTGGCTGCGCTGATCGGCGCGACGCTATTGATCGCTCAGGTTGGGGCGGTTGTTGTGGCGCGGCATCGGGCGCAGGCTGCGGTGGATTTGGCGGCATTGGCGGCGGCGGGGGAACTCGCGCGCGGGGCCGATGTCGGATGTACGGAAGCCGGGGAGATTGCGCGAAGGATGGGAGTGCGGATTCAGCAGTGTGAAGTCGTGCAGTGGGATGCGACCGTCACTGTTGAAGGGAATGTACCAATGGGTCTGTTAGGAAAGCGGACTGTTCGCGCGGTTGCTCGTGCCGGACCTGTAGAAGTCGGAGCGTGACCGGTACGTACTTACACTCGCCAGTGGTACTTCACGATGCCGGAATTCGGTAATTGCGATGCTCGAATAAATACGCCATTGCCTCAAATTACTTAGTAACCGCAGAACGCAATCGAATGAATCTGCACGTCGCGCGGTAATGGCCGTGGCAATACCTCAGTTAACATGAATCTAATCCTCTTTATTCGGCGGTCCGACACGCCCGGCACCGCAGGGCGAGGCACGCCGACATTCGCCTATAACCCCTGGTGACCACTCGGAAAAGTGGACAAGCGATCACGTTCGTAGGTCGGCGCTGTCACGAATCGAGCGCGGCGCCTTCGCCGCGCCGTTCACTTGCCCGTATCGCCGGCCAATTCGCCCAGAACCGCGGCCAGCAGGCGGGCCGCACCGGCCTTGTCCAGCGGATGGTTGCCATTGCCGCACTTGGGTGACTGCACGCAGGACGGGCACCCGACCGCGCAGGTGCACGTCTCGATCACCGCGAGCGTGGCCGACAACCAGTGACGTAGCTGCGCGAACCCCCGTTCGGCGAAGCCCGCACCACCGGGCTGCCCGTCATAGACGAACACTGTCGGCAGTCCGGTATCCGGATGCTCGGCGGTCGACACGCCGCCGATATCCCACCGGTCACACGTCGCGACCAGCGGCAATAGGCCGATCGCCGCATGTTCGGCGGCGTGCAGCGCACCCGGCACCCGTGGCGTATCCAGGCCTGCCGCGGCCAGCAGTTCGGGTGTCACCGTGTACAGCACCGCGCGCGTCGGCAGCGTCTGCTCCGGCATGTTCAGCTCGACCAGGTCCAATACCTCGCCGGTGCGCAGCGTGCGCAGATATCCGATTACTTGGCTGGTGACGCTGACCTGTGCCAATGCGGTCGTCACCCGACCGTGGCGGCGCTGTTCGGTCACCGCGTCGACGGCGATGGAAGTGACCTGTCTGGCGCTGGTGGTCCAGCCGGGATCCGTGCTGCGCACGAAAGCCACTCCGCCCTCGAGATCCAGCTCATCGACCAGGAATGTATCGCCTTGATGCAGGTGAACGGCCCCTTCGTGCAGCGTCGCGTGCGCTCTCCCGGCATCTGCCGTGCCGAGCAATCGGCCGGTCTCGCCATCCACGATGGCAATGGGTGTGCCGATGCCGCCGCGCACGTCGACGGCATCGTGCGGCTGTGCCTCGGCCGTCGCGAACCAGCGCGCGCTACCGTCGCGCACCGCGCCGTTCCGGCGTCGAATCAATCCCTGACCTGCGAGATCGGCCAGCACCCCACCCGCCCCGAGCTCATCGACCTCATCATCGGTGAGCGGGAGTTCCAGCGCCGCGCACAGCAATTGCGGACCCAGTACATAGGGGTTGTGCGGATCGGTGATGGTGGCCTCGATCGGCTTGTCCAGCAGCGCCTCAGGGTGGTGGACCAGGAAGGTGTCCAGCGGATCGTCCCTGGCCACCAGCAGCACCAGCGATCCCTGCGTGCGCCGGCCCGCGCGCCCGGCCTGCTGCCAGAACGAGGCGACCGTGCCCGGAAAACCCGAGATCACGACCGCGTCCAGCCCCGCTATATCGACGCCCAGCTCCAGCGCATTGGTAGTGGCAGCCCCCAGCAGTGACCCGTCCGACAGCGCGGCCTCCAGTTCGCGCCTATCCTCCGCGAGATAACCCGCCCGGTAGGCGGCGACTCGTTTGCTGAGCTCGGGATCGACGTCGGCGAGCAGCCTGCGCGCCTCGATCGCGGTCAGCTCGGCGGCCCGCCGCGACCTGACGAATGCGAGCGTGCGCGCGCCTTCGACCACCAGATCGGCCATGATCCTGGCCGCCTCCGACGTCGCGGATCGCCGAACCGGCGCACCGTTTTCGCCGGTCAGGGTGGTCAACAGCGGCGGCTCCCACAGCGCGATGGTGCGCGAGCCCTGTGGCGATCCGTCCTCGGTGACCGCGACGCAGGGCGCGCCGATCAGGCGGGATGCCGCAGCCGCGGGCTCGGCCGTGGTGGCCGAGCACAGTATGAATACGGGATCCGCGCCGTAATGCGCCGCGATCCGCCGCAGCCTGCGCAGCACCAGCGCCACATGCGAGCCGAATACGCCCCGGTAGGCGTGGCATTCGTCGACCACCACATAGCGCAGCCTGCGCAACACCCTTGCCCAGCGCTGATGTGAGCGCAGCATGCCGACGTGCAGCATGTCCGGATTGGTGAGGATCAAGCGGGCATTCGCCCGCACCCATTGCCTGACCTCGGCCGGTGTGTCCCCGTCGTATGTGGCCGGATGGACATCCCGCAACGGCCCCTCGTGCGTCAATTCCGCTATTGCCCGCAGCTGATCAGCACCCAATGCCTTGGTCGGCGCCAGATAAAGGGCAGTGGCGAGTGGATCTTCGCGCAATGCGGTGAGTACCGGTAGTTGGTAGCCGAGCGATTTCCCGGATGCTGTGCCGGTGCTGACGACAACGTGCCGGCCGCTCGCGGCGAGGTCGGCGGTCTTGGTCTGATGAGTCCACGGCGCCTCGGCTCCGGCGGCTCGCAGCGCGGCGACGACGTCGGGCGCGGCCCAATCCGGCCAGGTAGTCGTGGCTGCGGGCCGTGCGTCGAGCTCGACGACATGGGTGAGACGGGGGTCGTCATCGGGTGCCGCACCAAGGACACGATTCAGCAACGATGCCCCGTAACTTCGGCCGTTGCTGGCGCGTGGCCGAGTTACCGGTTCGGTCGGATTCACGACTCGGGCTCCGCGACACGCGCAGAAAGTGTGAAACGTGTGCGCTTGGGAAGTCCCACCTGCCATTTCGATACCAAATAGCGACCTGGGTCACAGGCTGTTTGCCAGACACTGGCTCGGTTATCCGCAAGCAAACGAACCGCAAGTCTAGATTCCGGCATTGTGTCCCTCACCTGCGCATTCGCAAGATCAACTTTTTTGCAAATTGTCGGTAACTCGACTGTTGAATTGCTCGAAGACATGGTTCACTAGTTCCTGGTCGCAAGCTTCTGTGTTCGAGGGACGGATCCAAAGTCCAAACCGTCAGCAGGATCGATGTTGCGAACGGTGTGCTTGGTGCTTTCCTGCAGGGGGAACCAACAGTACAGCGGTCGGAACGGACCCGGTGGATGAACCTACTTGTCCGCCGTTCCGGTAAGAAAAGAGAAGGAACAGAATGGCACAGGGAACTGTGAAGTGGTTCAACGCGGAGAAGGGGTTCGGCTTCATCGCGCCGGAGGACGGCTCCGCTGACGTCTTCGTCCACTACTCCGAGATCCAAGGGTCGGGCTTCCGCACCCTCGAGGAGAACCAGAAGGTCGAGTTCGAGGTTGGCCAGGGCACCAAGGGCCCGCAGGCCACCGGAGTTCGCGCGCTCAGCTGAGCGTCGAAACAATTCACTCGTCCCTCACCACCGGTAACGGAGGTGAGGGACGAGCTATATCTGGGGTAAGACAAAAACCGACGTGTACCTGCGGTGCGGTCGTATCGCGACAGGCACTGCATACTGATCACCAGCGACGCAGGTACGCTCTGTGGTTCGAGTCGCAAGCGCTCGGCCACACGTCGCGTCAAGGTATAAACGTGTCTGGTGGCAACGTCATCCCCGTCGCCGCCGCTTGCCCCAGCCGCGCACAGCGCGAAAAAGCGCCGCGCGGGTCGATAAGGAAAGGTGTATTCGCCGGTGGCAACACGAGACCGCGGTGCAGCCGACCAGGGCCGTCCCCTGCGTCGTCTCGTGATCGTCGAGTCCCCGACCAAGGCCCGCAAAATAGCGCCCTATCTGGGCCGCAATTACACGGTCGAGGCCTCGGTCGGTCATATTCGGGACCTGCCGCGCGGTGCGGCGGACGTGCCCGCCAAGTACAAGGGCCAGTCCTGGGCGCGCCTCGGCGTCGACGTCGACAACGACTTCGAGCCCATCTATGTGGTGAGTCCGGATAAGAAGGCCAAGGTTTCCGAGCTCAAGAGTCTGCTGGCCGATGCCGACGAGCTCTACCTCGCCACCGACCCCGACCGTGAGGGCGAAGCGATCGCCTGGCACCTGTTGGAGACGTTGAAGCCCAAGGTGCCGGTGCGACGCATGGTGTTCCATGAGATCACCGAGCCCGCCATTCTGGCCGCCGCGGCCGATACCCGCGATCTGGACAACGATCTGGTCGATGCGCAGGAAACCCGGCGCATCCTGGACCGGTTGTACGGCTACGAGGTCAGTCCGGTGCTGTGGAAGAAGGTCATGCCACGGTTGTCGGCGGGCCGGGTGCAGTCGGTCGCGACCAGAGTGATCGTGCAGCGCGAGCGCGAGCGGATGGCATTCCGCTCGGCCGAGTACTGGGATATCGCCGCGAAGCTGGACGCGGGCGGGGACAACGGCGATGCCACCAATCCGCGGACCTTCGGGGCGCGACTGGTCAGCGTCGACGGGACCCGGGTCGCCACCGGCCGGGACTTCGGACCGGACGGGCAGCTCAAGGGCAATGGCGTGGTCGTCCTCGACGAGCCGTACGCCCGCCGTCTCGCCGAGGCGCTCGAGGGCGCCGATCTGGTGGTCTCCTCGGCTGAGGCCAAGCCGTATACGCGCAAGCCGTATGCGCCGTTCATGACCTCGACGCTGCAGCAGGAGGCGGGCCGCAAGCTGCGGTTCAATGCCGAGCGGACCATGCGGGTCGCGCAGCGGCTGTACGAAAACGGCTACATCACTTACATGCGTACCGACTCGACCACGCTGTCGGAGTCGGCGATCGCCGCGGCCAGGTCGCAGGCGACCCAGCTGTACGGCGCGGAGTATGTGCACCCGACGCCGCGGCAGTACACCCGCAAGGTGAAGAACGCGCAGGAGGCGCACGAGGCGATCCGCCCGGCAGGCGATACCTTCGCGACCCCGGGCCAATTGCATGCGCGGTTGGACAATGACGAGTTCCGGCTCTACGAGCTGATCTGGCAGCGCACGGTCGCCTCGCAGATGGCAGATGCCAGGGGCACCACGCTGACGCTGCGGATCACCGGCGTCGCGGGTACCGGCGAGGAATGCGTGTTCTCGGCCTCCGGTCGGACCATCACCTTCCCGGGCTTCCTCAAGGCCTACGTCGAGAGTGTCGACGAGGAGGCGGGCGGACAGTCCGACGACGCCGAATCCCGGCTGCCCGCGCTCGACGCGGGCGAGCGCGTCACGGCGGTGGAGCTGAATCCCGACGGGCACAGCACGAATCCGCCCGCGCGGTATACCGAGGCCTCGTTGATCAAGACGCTCGAAGACCTCGGCATCGGTCGACCTTCGACGTATTCGTCGATCATCAAGACCATTCTCGACCGCGGATATGTGTACAAGCGCGGCAGTGCGCTGGTGCCGTCGTGGGTCGCCTTCGCGGTGGTCGGTTTGCTGGAGGCGTACTTCGGTCGACTGGTCGACTTCGATTTCACCGCCGCGATGGAGGACGATCTCGACGCCATCGCCGGCGGGCGTGAGCAGCGCGGAAATTGGTTGTCCAGCTTCTATTTCGGCGGCGATCACGGTGTCGAGGGCTCGGTCGCGCGCTCCGGTGGTCTGAAGCGGATGGTCGGTGAGCGGCTCGATGATATCGATGCCCGCGAGGTCAATTCGATCAAGCTGTTCGTCGATGGCGAGGGTCGCGACGTCGTTGTCCGGGTCGGTCGGTTCGGGCCGTATCTGGAGCGGATGGTCGCCAATCCCGATGACCCGGAAGGGGATTCGATTTCGCAGCGGGCGAACCTGCCCGATGATCTGCCGCCGGACGAGCTGACTCCCGAAGTTGCCGAGAAGCTTTTCTCGACGCCGCAGGAGGGACGCACGCTGGGCACCGATCCGGCGACTGGACACGAAATCGTTGCCAAGGAAGGACGTTTCGGTCCGTACGTCACCGAGATCCTGCCGGAGCCCGCGGCCGAGGACGGACCCGCGCCCGCGAAGAAGACCGCGAAAAAGGCTGCGGCGCCTAAGCCGCGGACCGGATCGCTGTTCAAAGATATGGATCTGGCGACGATTACGCTCGACGATGCGCTGAAGTTGTTGTCGCTGCCGCGCGTTGTCGGTGCCGACCCGGCCTCCGGTGAGGAGATCACCGCGCAGAACGGGCGCTACGGCCCATATCTGAAGAAGGGCACCGATTCTCGTTCGCTGCTCAACGAAGACCAGATCTTCACCGTGACGCTGGACGAGGCGCTCAAGATCTACGCCGAGCCCAAGCGGCGCGGACGCCAGGCCGCCAGTGCGGCGGCGCTGCGCGAACTCGGAAACGATTCGGCCACCGGTAAGCCGATGGTGATCAAGGATGGGCGCTTCGGTCCATACGTCACCGACGGTGAGACCAATGCCAGCCTGCGCAAGGGCGACGAGGTCGATTCGATAACCGACGAGCGGGCCTCGGAACTGCTCGCCGATCGGCGCGCGCGTGGTCCGGTGAAGAAGACGGCCAAGAAGGCGGCGGCGAAGAAGACTCCGGCCAAGAAGGCGACGGCGGCGAAGAAGACCGCCGCCAAGAAAACCACCGCCAAGAAGACGGCCGCGAAGAAGTCCTGACGGTTTCGTCGGTGCCTTGCCGTAGCCTCGCCCCGGTATCGAAGCTCGATCGGGAAGGGGACCGCCATGGCCATCGATCAGGAACGCGAGGATCTCATCCTCGCGTTCGACAGTCAGCGCGAGCTGTTTCGAATCACCCTGCGTGGTATCGACGAGCAGCAGGCACGGCAGCGCAGCACCGTCAGCGAGCTGACTCTCGGTGGACTGCTGCACCATGTCGTCAACTGCGAGCGGCACTGGACAAAGGTCATCGTCGAGCGCGATGAGACGGCGAAGCAGGAACTGGCCGAATTCGAGGGTGAATATGTGATGGCGCCCGACGACACGGTTGCGGGACTGCTGGCCACCTGGGACGAGGTGGCGGAGGCGACCGCGAAGCTGATTCGCACCGATCCGGATCTGAGCACGTCCATCCCGACCCCGACGACACCGTGGACGCCCGACCGCGTGTGGTGGACCGTGCGATTCACGTTGCTGCACGTGTTGCGCGAGATCGCCCACCATAGTGGGCACGCCGACATCATTCGGGAGGCGCTCGACGGTGCCAATACCACCTACCAGCGAGCTTGATTCGGATCCGTGCCGCCGTCCGGCCGGGGCTGTCGGAGTGGGCGGCTAGGGTGTAGCGCGTGGCGGGTGTCTTCGATCGGCTGGTTGGGCAGGATGCGGTCGAGTCCGAATTGCGGGCGGCCGCGGTAGCCGCGCGCGGGGGGACCGGCAATGGCGCGATGACGCATTCGTGGCTGTTCACCGGACCGCCTGGATCGGGGAGATCCGTTGCGGCGCTGTGCTTTGCGGCCGCGCTGCAGTGCACGGACGAAGGGGAGCCCGGATGTGGTCGGTGCCATGCGTGCACGACCACGATGGCCGGAACGCACGGCGATGTGCGGCGGGTGATTCCGGAAGGGCTGAGCATCAGCACCAAGGAGATGCGCGAGATCGTGCAGATCGCCTCGCGGCGGCCGAGTACCGGTCGATGGCAGGTGGTGCTGATCGAGGACGCCGACCGGTTGACCGAGGCGGCGGGCAATGTGCTGTTGAAGGTGGTCGAGGAGCCGCCGGATCGGACGGTATTCCTGCTGTGCGCGCCATCGGTGGATCCGGAGGACATCTCCGTGACGCTGCGATCGCGCTGTCGGCATGTACATCTGGTGTCGCCCTCGGTGCCCGCCATCGCACAGGTGCTGCGCGAGCGCGACAAGCTCGATGAGAAGACCGCCACCTGGGCGGCATCGGTGAGCGGCGGTCATGTCGGGCGGGCTCGGCGGTTGGCCACCGATGAGGAAGCGCGTGCTCGTCGGCAGCGGGCGCTGGCGTTGGTGGGTGCGGTTTCGCGACCGGGCGCCGCCTACGCGGCCGCAGATGAATTGGTGAAATCCGCCGACGACGAGGCCAAGCAGATGAGTGCGGCCCGCGACGAACGTGAGCGCGAAGAATTGGCTACCGCACTCGGTGCGGGCGGCACCGGCAAAGGCGCCGCGGGCGCGACCCGAGGTTCGGCCGGTGTACTCAAGGACCTGGAGCGCAGGCAGAAATCCCGCGCCACCCGCACCGGCCGCGATGCCCTGGACCGCGCGCTGATCGACGTCGCGGGCGTCTACCGTGACGCTCTGGCGGTCCGCTTCGGCGCCGCCCGCAACGGTTCCGGCGTCACCCTCACCCACCCCGATATGTCCGACCAGATCCACGACCTCGCCGACCGCGTCCGCCCCGAGGGCCTGCTCCGCTCCATCGAAGCCGTCCTCGCCTGCCGCGAGGCCCTCGACCTCAACGTCAAACCCCGCTTCGCCCTCGCCGCCATGGTCGCAACCCTCATCTCCGCCCAAACCGCGTGACCGCTACCACCCGTTTTCGCGATCCGACCGCCGAGACGATAGACTCGCGTGGCCGAAAGGCACGCCGCCTTAGCTCAGTCGGTAGAGCGCTTCACTCGTAATGAAAAGGTCGGGGGTTCGATTCCCCCAGGCGGCTCCATTTTCCCAGGTAGAGACTGGTTTCGGCGGCTGTGAACTTCTACCCATCTGGCTGCAACTCCCAACCAAGTCCCAACCAATTCGCTTGACGTGGCCCCTGATCAGCCCGGATTGCTGACCGCCCGGTTCAACGCATCCGCCGCCGCGTGATGCACTCGACCACGGGCCATATACCGCCGCTGTGTCATCGCCGGATCGACGTGTCCGAGGACATCCGCCATCACTCGGGCCGAGAGCCCAGCGTCATCCAGAATCGTCGCCACAGCGCCACGGAAGCTGTGTGCCGTCACATCCTCAGGGATGCCGAGGGCGTCACGAACGCGCTGCCACTCGTGCCCGACGTTCTGTGGATCTCGCAATGTCCACGCCGTCGAGGGTTCCATGCTGGTGGTGGCGGTGTTCAGTGCGTTGTTCCGTGTCGCCCTGGAGGATGTTGCGAGCGTATTCGGCCTGCTCACAACGTCTTTGGTGAGTGGCGCGAGCTGTTCAGGCATCCCGAGTGTGGCGGGGTTGGAGGGTGCTGCTGTGTCGGCGTCGCCAGTGGGTCGAGAGCTGGGGGATGGACTGGGCACGGCGACCTCGGGGGCGGCAGCAGGGTGAAAGTGGCGTGCCGATAAGGACGTAACCGCCGTTGCCGCGGGTGACGATATGCGGTCCGAGCCGGCCGATGCTGTTGCGCAGTACTGGTTTGCGGGGCGCGCGGTAGTACAGGTGGAATCTGGCGCCCGATGCTGATGTCACCGGCGCCGGACTGGACTTCGCTCGTTCCTCAGCGTCGAGCCGCAGCCGTTCCCAGCTCGCCCCCCGCGATCCTGCTGGAAATCCAGCACCGCACCGGTCTGCAGCGGCACGTGTATTTCAAATGGTCCGAAGGCAACCCGCTGGTCAACCCCCTCGAGTTTGTCATCGTCGGCGAAGTCGAAATCGCCACGGTGATCCGAGAGATCATCGGCCGCGCCGGTGCGAATCCCGCGAATCGGCTCACGCCCACAGCGAGATCGGGACGTGTCTGCGAGGTCGGCGTTGCGGTACGGCACCTGCATGGCCGGGTGGTGAACCGGGAGCTGCGTATCTGCCCCGATCGACCGTGTCGACGTGCTGCTGGAACCCGCGCGACGCCTTGTACCGTCCGGCCACCATGACGGCTGGCGGTCACGGTCGTGCGCGCGGATGGTGGCGGACCACAAATGCAGACAGGTTGTCGAGTGTTGCACTGCCCTACCTGCGCTGTTTGCGGCAGTCTTGTCGAGGTAGCCGTTCGTGGTCAGGCCCGCAGCAACCCACTCGCATCACAGTGACGAGCGGCTCGGTGCTCCCAGCGGACGCAGAGAGTTGGCGCGCAGACACGCAGGTGTAGATCCAGGTTGTCAACGAAGGGCAAGGATGTCGCCGGTGAACAATGGTCGAGCACGATGCACATTCTGAACGTTCCGTCATTCGCGGTTCGGATGGTGGCGGGCGCCGGACTCGAGGCGCTGTGCGTGGGCGCGAGGACCACCACGACCGGAGTTTGGACTGCGCTTGCGGTGGCAAGCCCCGTGGTCGCTGTCGGTCGCAGCGTGGCCGATGGCGTGTTGGCAACTGTGCAGCGCGACGCGAGTGTCGCGTGGTCGTCGGGGCGGCGGTTGCATCTGGATCTGGCGCAGCTTGTGCCTACCGCGGATGCCGTCAGTGTGGCCACCGAGGTGGCGGCGGAGGTGTCGAAGGTTCCGGGCGTCGCCGCCGTCCATGTGGAAACCACTTTGGGGCGACTTGTCGTCGAACGCGAACCTCATGTGCGGGTCGAGGATGTTCAGCAGGCTGTTCGGAAGGCTGCCGCCACCCTCGATGAGACGGGCTTGCCACGGACTCGCCCACCGGTTGCCGATCCGGGTGATCGGTTGGCGATCATCGTGCCTGTTACGGCGGCAGCGCTGGATGTGATCGCGGTCGGGGCCGCGGCGGTGGGTGCGCTCGGCCGGTTGCCTGCGGCTCCACGTGCCGCGCGAGCGGCAGCGGCCATGCTCAATCATCAACCCCGGGTGGTCTCCGCATTGGAAGCGCGCCTGGGCCGGGTGGGTACCGACTTCGTTCTCAACGCGGTTACCGCCGCCACCAATGGGCTGGGCCAAGCCCCCAGCGGACCGTTGTTGGACTTGGCGCAGCGTGTTGCGCAGGTGGCCGAGGCGGTCGAGCATCGGCGGATTTGGGCGGCCTGGGAACCAGATCTCGCTCGGCCGAGCCGACCGCAGGCTCCGGCTGTCACGGTGAAGTCTTCAGCTCACGCCGAGCGCGACGAACCGCGGCACAGCTGGGCGGCGGCCGCTGCAGGCGATGTTTCGCATGTGGTGGTCGACGCCGCCGTCGATACCGCACTCGACACTGCGAAGGGGGCAACCGCAGGTGTTGTGGAGGACTACGTCGAGCAGTCGGCCAGCGGTGCGCTGGTTGCGGCGGCCGGGGCGCTCGTCGCTTCCGGGAACCTCGAGGATGTAGCCGATTCGATCCTGGCCGGGGTCCCCAAGGCCGCACACGTGGGCCGGGAGATGTTCGCCGCCGTGCTGGGCAGAGGGCTGGCGCGCGGTGGCCAGCTGGTCCTCGACCCGGGAGCGTTGCGGCGCCTGGACCGCGTGCAGGTGATCGTCGTCGACGGAGCCGCTCTGCGCGGTGACGCCCAAACGGTGCTGCGTGCCGAGGGACAAGCTATCGGATGGGACGACGATCGTGTCTTCGAGGTGGCCGATGCGCTGCTACACGGCGAGCGGGCACCCGAGCCCGATCCCGATGAGCTGCCGGCCGAGCAGGCCCAGCTGAGGTGGTTGCATAACTCCGCGAACGCGGCCGCACCGGCGCAGGGACTCACGCGCGCAGAGTTACGGGTGTGCGGTGAGGTCGTGGGTACGGTCTGGGTTGGTTGGGAGTTGGACCCGTTCGCTGCCCCGCTGATCGAGACTGCCCGACGCAGCGGAACTCGTGTCGAGCTGCGCCACGTCGCAGGCACCGAGGACCTCGCCGCAGCAGTGGCCGCTACTCATCGGCGTGGCACCTCTCTGCTCGAGGTGGTGCGCGACGCCCGCACCGATCGCGGCCCGGTGCTGCTGATCACCGCGCTTCATCCCGACTTCGCCTCGACGGACACGTTGACCGCGCTGGCGATCGCCGACGTCGGGGTGGCCCTCGATGATCCGCGGTCCGCGGCTCCGTGGACCGCCGACATCGTCACCAGCACCGACCTGGTCGCGGCCGTGCGAATTGTTTCGGCGCTACCGGCCGCGCGGCGAGCCAGCGCGGCCGCGGTCAGTATGGCCAAGGGCGGTAGCACCCTGGCAGGGTTGTTGTTGCTGACCGGGGAGACCAGAAAACGGGGACGGCTCGGGCTGACTCGCTTACTCAGCCCCGTGAACGCAGCCGCCGCAATCGCACTCACCTCGGGTGCGCTCGCGGCGCGGCGAGTATTGACGATGCCGGATCCGGATCCCCAACCACTGACCGCATGGCACGCCCTGGACGCAGAGATCGTCTACTCCCGTCTCACCGCGGCGGTGCAACCGCTGGCTGCGGCACCTGTATATCCGGTGTGGCGACGCCGACTGGGCGACCTGTCCGACAGCGCCATCGCCGCTCCACTGCGCGGACCGGCGCGTCAACTGAGCCGATTGGCGGTCGCAACGCGAAGCGAGTTGAACGACCCACTTACTCCGGTATTGGCGATCGGCGCGGCCGCGTCGGCAATTCTGGGCAGCAGTGTCGACGCACTGTTGGTGGGCGGGGTGATGACGGTCAACGCGCTGGTCGGGGGCGTTCAGCGGCTACGCGCCGACAACGCTGCGGCAGAACTATTCGCCGAGCAGGAGCAGTACGCGCGTCGCGTCGCTGTGCCTGTGGTCGGTAATGCCCGTCGCCGCCTCACGCTTGCCGCGACCACCAAACGCACGGTGCTGGTCCCCGCGGCACGACTGCGTCCGGGTGACATCATCGACTTACGTGCACCTGACGTGGTTCCCGCCGATGCCCGCCTGCTATGCGTCCTGGACCTCGAGGTCGACGAATCGTCGCTGACCGGTGAGTCGGTTCCGGTGGAAAAACAGGTTGATTCGGTGCCCGCGGCGATGGGGGTCGACCGAGCCAGCATGGTGTTCGAAGGCAGCACCATCGTGGCCGGTTCCGCCCGCGCAATCGTCACAGCGACCGGCAACGCCACCGCCGCGCGCCGCGCGATCTGGACCGTATCCGATATTGCCGCCGCATCCGGAATCGCCGCCCGGCTCCGTGATCTCACGAGCAAAGTGCTGCCTCTGACGCTGGCCGGTGGCGGCCTCGTCACCGGTTTATCGCTCATCCGCCGACACCCACTGCGTCAAGCAGTCGCCGATGGCGTCGCCATCGCGGTGGCGGCCGTCCCCGAGGGCCTTCCACTCGTGGCCACCCTCGCACAACTCGCCGCAGCCCGGCGGCTGTCTCGCCTGGGAGTGCTGGTCCGCACACCTCGCACCCTCGAAGCCCTCGGCCGGGTAGACACGATCTGTTTCGATAAGACCGGCACCTTGACCGAAAACCGGTTGAAGGTAGTCGCTGTCGCCACCGCGGACCACAACCCACGCGACCCTTTCACCGAGGCCTCCGACGCACGCGCGCACCGGATGCTGCGGGCCGCACGCCACGCCAGCCCCCAGCCCGAGGCCGAGCAGCCGCACGCCCACGCCACCGACGAGGCGATCCTCACCGCAGCCGCCACCGCCGGACTCCTCGACGACCCGGGTTGGGACTCCCTCGCCGATGTGCCATTCGAATCCAGCCGCGGATATGCCGCCGCCCTCGGTGTGCGACACCGCACCTCGGGCGTAGACGCTCCCGGCGACGAAAGGGTGCTGGTGGTACTCAAAGGGGCACCCGAAGTGGTGCATCGGCGCTGCCGGTTCCCCGACCCCGCCGCACAGGCACACGCCGAAAGCTTGGTCCTTGCGTTGGCCGAGCAAGGACTCCGAGTGATCGCCGTAGCCGAAGGTACCGCTGATTCCGACCTGCTCCATGGTGATCTCGATATCGACGCCACTATTGTCGATGCCGCGGCGCAAGACCTCGAAATTGTCGGTTACCTGGGCCTTGCCGACACACCCCGACCTACCGCGCGGCCACTGCTCGAACAACTCACCGCCGCTGGACGCAACGTCGTGTTGCTCACCGGCGATCACCCCGTCACAGCGCGGGCGATCGCTCGACAACTGGGACTGCCCGCCGACGTCCGGGTCGCGACCGGAGCCGAAATTGCCGACTGCGACGAAGAGGCCCGCGCCGAACTCGCCGCCACCGTCCAGGTTTTCGCGCGAGTCAGCCCGGAACAAAAGATGCAAGTGGTTACCGCCATGCAGCAAGCCGGTCGTGCCACCGCCATGGTCGGCGACGGAGCCAACGACGCCGCGGCCATCCGCGCTGCCGACGTCGGTATCGGGGTCAGCAGCCGCGGATCTTCCGCAGCACGCGGCGCCGCTGATCTGGTGCTCACCGGCGCCGATCTCACCATCTTGCTCGATGCTCTCGTCGAGGGAAGAAATATGTGGCACAGCGTCCGCGACGCACTTGTCATCTTGCTCGGTGGCAACGCCGGAGAGGTCGCATTCACTATCGCCGGCACAGCACTGAGCGGCCGCGCGCCGATCGGCACTCGCCAACTGCTGCTGGTCAACCTGCTCACCGACATGTTCCCCGCCTTGGCGGTCGCGGTCACACCCCAAAAGCCCATCCCAGCCGAAGCAGACGACGACACCGACGAGAACCCCGAATGCGCCCGGATCGCAGAACAGCACGCGGTGTTGAGCGAAACCGCTCCGTCGCTGGATCGATCACTGGTGGAGGCCATCATCAGCCGCGGCACCGTCACAGCCGCCGCCGCCACCATCGCTTGGACGATCGGCCGCGCAACACCGGGTACCCGACGCCGCTCCACCACCATGGGACTAACCGCGCTCGTCGGCACCCAAATGGCCCAGACACTACTGGCCCGCGCCCACAGCCCATTGGTCGTCGCCACCGCCGTCGGTAGCTCCATCGTGCTCGTCGGGATCGTCCAAACCCCTGGGATCAGCCATTTCTTCGGCTGCACACCTCTCGGCCCGGTAGCGTGGACAGGCGTGATTGCCGCCGTCGCCGGCACCACCGCAGTGGGTATGTTCGCCCCCGCCTGGCTGAGCAAGCACACCTGTGCTTCCGCATCCAGCAACGAGGCGTGAAGACGATGAATTCTCGCCAGCCCTTACCACCCCGGACACCGCGCCATCGCTGACCGATCTCCGAGAGGACACCGAAGATGGCTACTGCCACAGCACGACGAACCGCCACGAAAGAGCGCTCGTCCACACTGTCGAAGACTCGGACGCAGCAGCCTCAGCGTCCCGCCACTGCTGCGATCGAACTGCCGTTCATCAGCGCATCCCTCACCCTGCCCCAGCCCGGCGCGAATATTCGTGTCGGCCCGGTCAACATGACGCTGCCCACCGGCTACCTCTACTACGGCGGCCTCGGTGCTCTCGCTATCGCCGGAACCCTGGAATGGCCCCTCGCGTTTACCCTTGGCGCCGGGGGACTACTCATTGAGCGCCTCCGCAAACGCGACACCTCCGGCGACGATCGGACCAGTTCGCCGGAGCACGCACAAAAAGGACAGTAAGCACCTGGGATTATTTCTCGGGCGCATCGCGTGTGGTGTCGGCTGGACCGGGTCCGTCAGAACTGCGGCATCAATTCGATTCCCCGTCGGTGCAGTGCCGCAGCAGTTCTTTCACGGCGTGGTGGTCAACTCATCGATCTGGTAGAAGGTGACTCGGCCGCCGTCTTCGGTGTCGGAGGAGTCGTGAGCCTGCTGGTAGTCGCCGACCTGGAAGCGGACCGTCGCATCGTGAAAGTTCTGTGGTACCTGCGCGGTCGCTTGCTTTGTCTGGGTGCCATAGGTCGCGCTGAACACCATGGTGCCATTGCCTATGTCGCTGATGGTGAAGCTGAATCGCTGGTTCAGCGGCACCCCGTTGAGCAGCGGGAAGGACAGTGTCTGCGAGCCGTTCTGCTGCTGCCGGGCTACCACTTCGATGGTGCCGCCCCGGTAATGCAGCATCACATAGGGCACCGAGCTGATGGCACCGGCCCCGTGGATCTGGCCGAGAATGATGTCCTGGGTGTCCGTCGGCACTTGGAGGACCGCCGATGCGGCCTTCAGGGTGTGCGGGCCGCTGGTCGAGGCGGCGAAGTTGCTCAGGCTGTCGAGCTCGGTGCGGGCGTGCTGTGAATGCGGCGTGGTAGCGCCTCGAACCGGCGCCCAGAAACTGAGACTGCCGTCCGGGCTCTCGGTGAGCCACGGCGGCTCGACGGCGGCAGGCTCGATAACACCGGCGTGGCCGCTCTTGTCCTTTTCCGGGATGGTCAGCTTCCAGCCCTGCAGGCTGATCCGGTTGGGCGGGACGGGCATCGGCTGTGGCGGCGTGCCGAGAGGGTGCTGGTGCCGGCCGCCACCGTGACCGGTGGACACCCACCACAGACTCCCACCGAGCAGTACGAGAACAACCACGACAGCCAGCCGACCGCGGTGTGAGCACCTCGACCGGTCGCCCGAATCCCTGGTCATGAATACACCCCTCGTCGGTCGGCTCGAGTACATTGCTGCCGGATAGTGTCCATGGTGTGCGGTATGGGCGAGGATGTCGGCGGCCGACCGCGAGTTCCCGTGCAGATTCCGTCGACCAGATTGTGCGCTAACGGCCGAAGGTCTGGTCGAGGAAGGTGATCACGGTGGCCCGGATCTGTTCCGGCGGTGGTGCGGCGCCGAAGAATTCGTGATCGCAGTCGTAGGCGTGGAATTCGGTGTGCACCCCGGCTCGCTGTAATGCGTCACGAAGCTCGACGCTCTGACCGAACGGGACGACGTGATCGAAACGCCCGTGCTGCAACAACACCGGCGGATCATCGCCGCTGACATAGGTCACCGGACTCGCGGCACGGGCCCGCTCCGGACATCGGGTCGCGACACATCCCAGCAATAGTGACTCCGCTGAACCCTCCGCGAGGTGAACCGTGCTTCGGCCGTCGTCGAGGGTCTGATCGTCGATGGTGAGCAGATCGGTAGGCCCGAACCAGTCGGCAACCGCCTGCACCCGACTCGAATACCCGGCGCTGCCCTCGGAACCTTCGAGTTCGGCGACACCACCGGAGGTGCCCAGCATCGCCGCGATGTGGCCGCCAGCTGAATCTCCCCATGCCGCAATATGATTCGTGTCGATAAGATACCTGTCGGCATTCGCGCGCAGGTACCGCACCGCGGCTTTCGCGTCAAAGATCTGGGCGGGCCACTGCGCCTGACGGCTGAGCCGATAGTCCACGCTGGCCACCGCGTAACCCGCCGCGACCAACTGCGCGAACGGAGTTCGCTCGTCGGCCTGCCACCCCACCTTTCCATAATTCTTGCGCGAACCGCTCGACCATCCACCGCCATGGAAATACACCACCAACGGTGCGGTTCCCTTCAAGGCGGGCAGATACAGATCGAGCCGCTGGTCATCGCCGTCAACCACTGCGTAGACCAGATCGGGAAAGGTTCGCGCGAGTTCCGCGACAGGCTGGCCCATACACGCCGACACCGCGATAACGGTTGACAGGATCGACACGGCCGTAGCCGCAAGACGGGCTGTCGGCATCATGGCCGAGCACACTGCCACAGCACAGCGACCCACCTGCTCCGCCACGCCGGGGACCGACTCACGGTAGACGCTGACGTAAAACCAGCGATAACCCGAACGCGGCGGCTACCACCCCGGCGGCCAGGATCATCCAGGCCGACTGGCGTTGCCCCGGACTGTGTCGTATCCGATCTGGTCGCTCAGCGTGCCGTATGCCTTGCGCAGATCCGCTGGACTCGACGCGGTGAACCGGCTCTCGAGCACTGTGGGGGATCGGGCCGGACCACTACAGCAGGATCCGGACCCGCAGCGGCCGATTCAAGTCTGCGAACCGCTCCGTGATAGCCCCGCATTCGCTACGATTCCGCTCATTCCGGTGAATCGGAAGGCCATAGGCGGCAGGCGTAACCATATTGCCGCTGTTCGCTGTACCCCGGACAGGTGGGCTCCGTGCTGGAGACCGACTCCCTGTCGCTGTGCCAACACCATCAGCCTGGCAAAGGGAGCCAGTATGAAGCGAACCGACGCAACAGCCCCCGCATTCGAACTCCTCTCGTATATCCACGCCGCGGGCTTCACCTCCGTGGACCATTTCATCGCGACGCTACGCGTTGACCCGCTAGCCGATACAACTCAGCTACAACCTCTCGCGTCGGCGCGACCTTCTCGCCCCGGACGGCACCGCAAGTAAGGCTGCCGCGCCCGGTCGGTCTGGTCGGCGAACCACAATCCGGTCGGCGAACGCCTGGAGCAGGCCGTCGTCGTGCGCGCACAACCCTCCGGGGCGCCGGGCAACTTCGGCGCGCTCGAGGTGCGGTTCGACGACGCGCAGCTGTGTTGGCTGGATCCGCCGACAACCGTTCGCGGGCGGTGCTTTACCGCTCGCTGTTCGCTCGGTCCGCCCTCCCCTCACTAGAGGGCGGACCGCGCGCGTCACGGCGGCAGGTACCACCAACACACACCCAATCAAAGTTAGGCGACGCTAACCTTACCGCGCGGCTGAGGTCGACCGCGTCAGTGCAGGACCGATCACCATCGCGGTGGCCGAAATGGAGTCCTGTATCTACCGGGAATCAACGACAAGTCAATCGAGAGTTCGATGCCTGGAAGAGCGGCGCCGGGGTGGGAATCATCGACCGGATCAGCCTCGCAGGGTGAAGAATGCTGCGCTGCCGATGCCTGCCACCAGGCAGTAGATCGCGAACGGGGTCAGGGTTTTGGTCTCGAAGTAGGAGGTGAGGAATTTGACCGCGATGTAGGAGAGCGCCCCGGCGACCACCGAGCCGGCCAGGGCGGGGCCGAGGATGTCGTGGTTTTCGGGTTTGAACAGTTCCGGAGTCTTCAGTACACCGGCCGCGAGGATCACGGGGGTGGCCAGCAGGAAGGCGAAGCGGGCGGCGTCCTCGTGACGCAGGCCCTTGAACAGGCCCGCCACGATCGTGCTGCCGGAGCGGCTGATGCCCGGGAAAAGTGCCGCGATCTGCGCGGTTCCTATGAGCGTCGCGTCCTTGATGCTGAGCCGGGCCAGCCGCACATCCGAGGCCCGGTCCGGATCGGTCACGGGTAACACCACGGTGTCCTGCATGGACAGGTCGGCGGGTCGCCCGGTCGGGGTCAGCAACGGTTCGGCCTGCACTCGATTGCGCAGCAGTTCGGCCGACAGCAGCACGAATCCGTTGAGCGCCAGGAAGATCGAGGTCGGGATGGGTGTGCCGAGGTAGTTGCGGACCGCCTTCTCCATGACCAGTCCGGCCAGACCGACGGGCACGGTGGCGATGATCAGCAGTACGCCCAATCTGGCTTCGGGGGTGCGGATTTCGCGGGTGCGCACCGCGTCCCACAGTCCGATGAGGATGCGAACCCAGTCGCGCCAGAAGAAGATGACCAGCGCCAGCGCGGTGGCTACGTGCATGGCCACCAGCAGCGCCAGATAGGGCGAGTTCTTGGCGGACATGTCGAGGTCGCCGGCCCACTGCCCGCCGATCAAGGCCGGCATCAGGATGCTGTGCCCGAGACTGGACACCGGGAACAGCTCACTGACCCCTTGCAGTGCCCCGACGACGATGGATTCCAGATAGGTGATGGCCATGTGCTTTCCTGTGGTCGGCCCGTGTCGGGCTGGGTGATCAACGTGTGCCCCGCCGGAGGCCGGGTGCTGCGCGGTCCTCGCAGGTCGATGAGTGCCCGTGTCGGTTCCGGGCGCTGGAGCGAGGGTGTTGCTGCGGGTCAGCTCAGCCGAGTGAGGTGAGCAAGGTTGTGAGGGTTCGGGTTTCGGTCGCCGGGTCGGGTTTGCTGGCGCGCAGTGCTTTGAGCGCGCTGTCGATCTGGCCGTCGAGGACATCCCAAGCGGCTTTGTCCATGGGCTGCAGGGTGTCTTGGTCCTGGTCCCACACTGTTTCGAGGTCTTTGATCCGGGCCTTCGCCTCGTTGTGCTGTCCGGCTTGCACTTTGGTCAGGGTGTCCTGGGTGATGGTGCGGAACTTGGCGATCTCGCTCGGCGGGAACTGTGCGGTCGTCTGCCCGGCCGCTGTCGTCGCGGAGGCGGGCGCGGCTTCTTCGTCGCTCGCGGACGCGGTGCTGTGCGGCTGACCCGACGCCCACACCAGCAACACCGCGGCCAGCGCCGTGACAACCGCGTAGTACCCGAGCATGAGCCGCTCCCGGGCCGAGTTGGCGGAGGTGACGGTGGCTGCCGGTTGCTGATGGTCGATGACGTCGCGGCGGCTGCGGGTGAGGTAGACGACGGTGGCGAGGATCGCGGCAAGGAACATGACGCTGGTGCGGGCGGTACCCACGCCCAGGCCGTGGTCGGCGGTCGGGGAGACGAACCAGTCGCCGAGGTTCGCCCCCAGCGGCCGGGTCAGGATGTAGGCGAGCCAGAACGACAGCACGGTGTTGGCGCCCAGCCGCCACCCGAGCACGATGGCCGCCATTATACCGGCGGGCAGCAGCACCGAGACGCCCGGGCCCCACCCGGTCACCGCCAGCGTCCAGTCGCCGGCCGCGGTGCCGAGCGCGAAGGTGACCAGAACAGCGAGCCAATAGAACAACTCGCGCGGTGTGGTGACGATGCTGTGGATCGATAGCGTCCGCTCCCGTACGAACCAGACGCCGAACACGACCGCCAAGACCGCGGCGAAGACACCGGTGCTCACCGCAAGAGGAACAGCGAGGTTGTCGGTGAGGATGTCGGTGTACAGCGTGCCGGTCACACTGAGCACGACGACGGTCAGCCAGTACACGAACGGCACATAGCGGTCCAGGCGCAACTGCCAGCCCAGCACCGCGGCGAGGACCACGGTGAACAGCAACGCCGTCAGGTTCAGTCCCACACCGAGCGACATGTTGATCCAGTCGGCGAAGCTCTCGCCGACGGTCGTGCACAGGATCTTGATGATCCAGAACCATGCGGTGACTTCCGGCACCTTGCTGAGCATGCGTCCGGTCTCGCCGCCCCTGGAGTTCATCATCTTCGTCACGGCCGGCACGGTAGTGATCGGTCGCTGTGACAGCGCTGAGAAACCGTTGGCCCGCAGGTAAATCTCGGCCGGCACCCCGGTGGATCGGCAGGGCCGACCCCGATCGGGTGCGGTGGGTCACATTCTCGGCGGGTCCTCAGTGACCGGCTGTCACGCTGGCGCGCATGACAAGCCAGACGGGTGTCCGCGCCCCGGCAGATAGATCGTTGTCCGCCAAGGTCCCCGAGATCACCGTGCTGTTCTGGGTGATCAAGATTCTGACCACCGGGATGGGAGAGACGTTCTCGGACTTCCTGGTCACCCATTTTGTGCCCGAGATCGCCGTCGGCTTAGCCGGATTGGTGCTGGTCATCAGCTTGGTCGCGCAATTCCGTGCCAGTCGCTACCGCGTCTGGACCTACTGGTCGGCGGTGGTGATGGTGAGCATCTTCGGAACCATGGTTGCCGACATCACCAGTTTCATTATCGGAATCCCATTGCCGGCAGCAACTTTGGTGTTCGCTGTCATCCTCGCGGCGATCTTCGCACTCTGGTACGCCAGCGAGAAAACGCTGTCGGTGCACAGCATCACCACCCGGCGCCGGGAAGGGTTCTACTGGGCGACGGTCATGGCCACCTTCGCGCTGGGCACCGTCGCGGGCGACCTGACCGCCGAACGACTACACCTGGGCTACCTGACCTCGGCTGTCGTGTTCGCCATCGCCATCGCCATCCCCGCGGTCGCCCACCGATGGGGCGGGCTCGGCGTGGTCACCGCATTCTGGTCCGCCTACGTCGTCACCCGCCCACTCGGTGCGTCGATTACCGACTGGCTCGCATCGTCTCGAGCGGACGGCCTCGGCCTGGGTACCGGATGGGTAACCCTCGGCGCGACGATCGCCATCCTCGCCCTACTCGCCATCCTCGCAACACAGATCACGCCCGGCGCCGATCGCGCGTCAGCAGACCAACCGGCGCCCCACGCCGGTGCGACGAATCCCGACGGAGACGTTGCGCGGCGGTCGCCGGCCAGTTCGGCTTGATCCGAAAGCAAACCTCACCGGATTCGACCACGTTCAACCCCAGGGTGTGCTCATTCGGGCATCGCCCGCCCGCAGTCGCGTCGGCCCTGGTGACGTTTCGAGACTGCCCTGAGTCAGTCCTCAGCGTGGTGGAGCGGGCTGGTCTCTGAGCTGTGGCATTGTGCTCGGGCAATGACGCTGACAGCCCGTGTTGCGGTTAGCGCACAATCTGGTCGACGTGCGCTGAAAACAACTGCCGCGGTGCTGCGTTCATCGGGCAGCGTCGGTGGTGCTGAGCTCGGAGGAGTCGCGGCGACGTCGACGGATCGCGACGACGACGGTGACGGCGATAGCGAGTGCGGCTACCGCGGCGATGAGGAGGCTGGGGCCGCGGATGGCGTCTTCGACGTGGTGCCAGTTGGCGCCGACGGCGTATCCGGCGATCGCGAGAGCCGCGGTCCAGGGCAGACATCCGGCGAGGGTGTAGATGCCGAACCGCCCTGGGGGCATGGCCGCGATCCCGGCGGGCAGGGAGATGAAGGTGCGGATGCCGGGCAGCAGTCGCGCCCAGAACACCGAGGGGGCGCCGCGGCGGACGAACCAGTCCTGGGCTCGATCGATCTCTTCGCCGCGTAGCAGCACGAATGTGCCCCACCGGTGCAGGGCAGGTCGGCCGCCATATCGTCCGGCCAGCCACGCCAGATAGCTTCCGGCAACGTTGCCCAGGGTGCCAGCGGCGATGACGGCGATCAGGTTCGGGTGCGCTCCGGCTACCGCGCCTGCGGCTAGCGCGCCACCGAGCAGCATGGTGACTTCCGAAGGGATGGGGATGCAGGCGGATTCGGCGACCATGAGAACAAAGATCGCGGCCAACCCGTAGCTGAGGATGAATTGCTGCAACGTACTTCTTTCACGCGGGACCGCCTGGATCCGTGCGGGCTGCTGATGGTCAAGGAATGAGGTAGCACCCGGTGTAGGTGTCGGCGTAGCGGTCGCAGATCGCTTGCTGCACGGCCTCGACGGTCCATGTGCTGTCGGTGTACTGCTCGCGAATCTTCATGGCGCGCTCGTCGATGACGCGGCGTCGCCAACCCGGGCATTGCTCGGGTAGCGCGTGAACAAGGTGCAGCAGCGAGATCAAGGCGAGCGTGCGGCGGTCTGGCTGGTGTGCGTCGAGCAGCACACGCCGAAGTGGCTGGCGCAGTGCATTTTTGGCGTCGCGGTCGATGGTCGGCCAGGTGATGATCGGGATGAGTCCGAGCAAGCGACTGGATTGCCGGAAAACTCGTCTGCGCGAGCACAATCGGTCCAGAAGGGTGTTGTGCAGGCCTGGCCCGAGTTTGTGGATTGCTTGCTCGGGAGTGAACGGGCGTTGCCGCAGCAATTCGACCGAGTGCGCGAGTACCGGATCTGCCCGCGGGGACCCGGGCTTATCGGCCTCGGGGACGACGAGTCCGGTTTGGCGCATGGGTTCACCGGGGCGAGTGACCCTGACGAGCGGAGGGAAGCGGTCCGGCGCGGCCAGGTCGATGAGCAGGGCACCGGCGAGGGCGCGCGCCAAACTCTGTTTGTCGACGAGTAGTTCTCCGGTGTCGTCATCGAGTGTCAGCCACAGCAGGTCTTCGGCGAGCAGTGTCATGGCCGATCTCCAGCCGACCGCACGGCAATCTCGGTCACGTTCATACGCCCACAATGGGTGTCGATCGCTGTGAGCACGCTGAGAAGCCGCGAACCGGTGGGCGGGTGATCGGGTGGCCGGGCCGAGGGCGCTGGTCATGCGGTTTCCCCGGTGGCGGTTCAGGTGTCGGTGCGGGGCAGCTCGATGATGGCGATGGCACCGGTGGGGGTGTTGTGATCGATGCGTACGGTGCCGTGGTGTGCGGTAATGATCTCGGCGACGATGGCCAGCCCGAGCCCGGATCCGCCGGTGCCGCGGCCGCGGTCCTGTTGTGGTCGGTAGAAGCGATCGAAGATGCGTGCGCGGTCGGACGCGGCGATGCCGGGTCCGTCGTCGGCGATCTCGATACGCGCGTTGGCCTCGTCGTGGCGGAGTCGGACGCTGATGCTGCCGGCGGCGTAGCGGGTGGCGTTGTCGAGCAGGTTGCGCACGGCGCGCGAGATCTGGGCGGGGTCGCCGGTGATGCGGGCGGGTTCGACGGCGAGGTCGATGGCCAGTGCGGTGGTGGTCCGGGTGCGAGCGACCTCGGTGGTGAGGATGTCGTCGAGGTCGATATCGGTGTGCCGGTGGGTTAGGGCGTTTTCGTCGGCGCGGGCCAGCAGTAACAGGTCGTCGATGAGCTGGCGCATGCGTTGGGCCTCGGGCAGCAGGGTGTCATCGAGCATGGCCGCGTCGAGGATGGCGGGTTGGGCGCGGCCGAGTTCGAGGGCGGCGGTGATAGTGGTGAGTGGGCTGCGAAGCTCGTGGGAGGCGTCGCTGATGAAGCGGCGTTGGGCGTCGTGCCCGGCCTCGATCCGGGCCAGCATGTCGTTCATCGTCTCGGCCAGGGCCGCGATTTCGTCGCGCTGCGGTGGTACCGGGACGCGGTCGGTGAGGTCGGCGCTGGTGATGGCGGCGACGCGGGTGCGGATGCGTTCGACCGAGCGCAGTGAGCGCCCGACCAGGGCGTAGGTGGCCAGTGCTGCGAGCGCGACGATGAACGGGGTGGCGAAAGCGACCAGGGCCGCGACCAGTTCGATGGTGCGTTCGACTTCCTCCTGGTTGGTCGCGACCACGATGGTGTAGCGGCCGCCGCGCCCGTCGACGGTGGCCGCGCTGACCCGGCCTTCGTCGGTACGCGTCGTCGTGGGTAGGTGGTGGGCGATGATTCCCGGGGCGGGGCGATCGCCGGTAATCGGGAGGGTGGGGCTGTCTGTGGAGCTCTGCACGACTCGACCGCGCTGGTCGATGATCTGCACGATCGAGAGCCGGTTGTCGGTTGCGAGTGCGCTGCGATCCAGGTCTGCGGGTGTGTCGAGGGCGAGTTGGGCGGTGACCTGACGGATCCGGTCGGTGGCCGCGTCGTCGGAGGCGGTGATCAGGGATCGATACAGCACATAGGTCAGCGATAGGGCGGCGATGGCGAGCCCCGCGGTGATGACGACCGCGACGATGAGCGCGGACCGCACCCGCAAACCCCATAGTGCGGGGCGGATAAGGGTTCGGATCAATGCTGTTGCGGTGTCGGCGAATCGGCGGCGTCGCGGTGCGGCGGCCGAGGATATGTCATCGGATGGCGGGGTTCGGTTCATTGTGCTCAGCTTCGCGGGATGCGGTCGAGGGCGGGCACATTCGATTCATCGGTGTGTCGTGCTCGATGGTGCCCAGACCACCCTTCGAGGGTGTGTCCGCCGGTCGTCGGCGCAGCGCGGATTGCAGATAAGGCCGAACGATCGCGCCGATCAAGACCACCGAACAGCCGAGCAGGCCGCCGCCGATCACGTCGGTGAGCCAATGCACCCCCAGATACAGGCGGGTCACCGCCACAACGGCAACGACTACCACCGTCGACACCACGGCGACGATGCCACGCGAGGACGTGGGACGCGATCCGAGATACACCAGCAGCGCCGCGCCTGCGAGTGCGGCGGTGCCGGTGACATGACCGGAGGGATAGGAGAAGTCGGTCTCGGTCATCAGCTGGACCGCCGTCGGTGGCCGGTTCCGGCCGATCACGACCTTGCTGATCGTGCTCGCCGCCGACGCGACCGCGACGATGCCGAGAATCAGCACCATCGGCGCCATGCTGCGCAACCGCCTCGCGAGGACAGCGGCCAGGAGCAGACCGATGACCGCGAGCCCCGCCGGATTCCCGGCAGTGGTGACCGCACGCGTGATTGTGGTCATGCCCGAGGACCGATGGGTGGTGAACCAGTCGAGTGTGGCGGCGTCCATGCCGGTCAGCCAACCCGAACTCCGGACCTGCACACCCAACTCGACGAACATGGCGAAAACCGCCGCCGCGCGCACCGCGCGTCGACCCGTCGTCCGCGCGAGACTCTCGGCAGGGCGGAACCGATCGGCCAGCAACGACGCCACGATAACCGCGAAACTCACCGCACCGATCCACGCCGCGATCTCGGCGGTCGCGGCCTCGGAAGCGACCTCGCCGACGATCTGATCAACGAGGTCGAGGACAGCGGACATGCTCCGAGTGTGGGCGCATGTTGCTGTGGAAATGCTGAGAGCTGCACCGATCGCCGAGCGGGTTCGGCTGTAATGGACCAACGGACGGAAGGGCGGTGGTGGTGCGGGTACTGGTGGTCGACGACGAGGTCCGACTGGCCGAGACGCTGCGGCGTGGTCTGTCGGCGCACGGGTTCGTCGTCGAAGTCGCCCACGACGGAATCGACGGACTGGAGCTGGCCGCGACCGGCGATTTCGACGTGCTGGTGCTCGACATCATGCTGCCGGGCAAACACGGCTACCAGATCGTGCGGGAACTGCGCGAACGCCAGATATGGACGCCGGTCCTGATGCTGTCGGCCAAAGACGGTGAGTACGACCAGGCCGACGCCTTCGACCTGGGCGCCGACGATTACCTGACCAAACCGTTCTCCTTCGTCATCCTCATCGCCCGACTACGAGCGTTGATCCGCCGTGGCGCACCAGAACGACCTGTTGTGCTCACCGCGGGCAGCCTCACCCTGGATCCGGCGCGGCGAAGCGTAAGCCGCGCCGGACGCGAATTGTCGCTGACCCCACGCGAATTCGGCGTGCTGGAATACCTGCTGCGCCACAAGGGCGACGTCGTCACCAAATTCGACATCCTGCGCTCGGTATGGGACGCCAACTACGAAGGCTCCGACAACGTCGTCGAGGTCTACATCGGCTACCTCCGCCGCAAAATCGACACCCCGTTCGGACTGGCCAGCATCGAAACCATCCGCGGCGTCGGATACCGGCTCCTCGACACCACCTGACCAACCGGCGCTACCGCCCTGTGAGCGACCACACACTCTCAGCGTGCTCTCAGCGGCGCTTCGGCAGACTCCGCGCCCATGGGTGTCGGCACCAGAGAAAGCGAGCACCGATGGTGAAGCGTGCGGCTCGGAGTCTGCTCGTCGACTACAAACTTCCCCAGATCACGGTCATGTTCTGGGTACTCAAGATCGCCGCGACCACACTGGGCGAAACCGGCGGTGATCTGCTGGCGCAGACACTGAAACTCGGCTATGCACAAGCATCGCTGCTGTTCCTGGCCATCTTCGTGGTCAGTGTGCTGACCCAGCTACGGGTCCGCCGATTCCACCCCGCGCTGTATTGGACAGTCATCGCCGCCACCAGCACGGCGGGCACGACCATGTCTGATCTCATCAACCGCGGACCGGGCTCGGACACCTCGACCGACGGCGGCCTCGGCTACGGCGTGGGTGCGCTGCTGCTCATTTCCGGGCTGGCCTTGGTGTTCGCGATCTGGAAATTCAGCGGACAGACCTTCGACGTCGCCAACATCACCACCTTCCGCGGTGAACTGCTCTACTGGGCCGCGATTCTGCTGTCCAACACCCTCGGCACCTCCCTCGGCGACTACCTGTCCGACAGTTCCGGCCTCGGCTACTGGGGTAGCGGTTTCCTGATCGCCGTCGTCATGGCGCTGATCCTGACCGCCCACTACCTCACCAACATCTCCGGCGTACTGCTGTTCTGGATGGCCTTCGTCCTCACCCGTCCGCTCGGCGCGACCATGGGCGACTGGCTGTCCAAACCCCATGCCAGCGGCGGACTCGCGCTGGGCACCTACGGCACCTCCGCCGCCCTTCTGGCAATCCTGATCATCGGCATCGCCTACAACTACCGAAAGATTCAGCGAACGCCCGCGCCCGAGCACGCCACAGTTGGGCCCGCGCTCAAACGATGACGCCGACACTCTGGGCGCTCGATAGTCGGCAGTCTGGACATTCTCGTCCGCAGTGAGCCGGATCTGATAGCCGGATCCAGCGGCTTCCTCTTCCTGAGGCTCGCCGTCCGCCGTATCGCACAGGGCAGTGCCTCATGAGAGAGAAAACTATCGGTTCCTGATCCAGGAGGTCGGCATGCGAATCCAGGACAAGACCACCCCGGCGCGTTCGGCATCGAACTGGGCAAGTTGCGGTAGAAATTGCGGCCGCCTGTCCTGTGACAGACCCGTATTGCCCGCACGTCATGAGCAGTTTCAGCGTGCCGAGACAGGCAGGTACCGGCGTCTGGTCGTGCGATGGTGGCCTCGTATCGGTGGAAGATGACGTCACTTGTTTTGCGTGTCGAGCCGTGGGCGAGTCGACGGGCTCAGGCGCTGGCGGTGAACTTCTGGATGGTCTTCGCCAGCGCGGCAGGGTCCTGCAGCATCGGGAGGTGCCCCGTCGGGAGCTCGCGGCGGAATCCGGGCCCGAGTTCGGTTGCGTGCTTGTGCTGCAATGCTTCTGGGAGCTGTCGGTCAGCGGTTGTGACGACGTATCCGCTATGTGTTGGGAACGTTCGTGCAGGCACGTTGTCCCGGTAAAGGCGTGACGACTCGGGCTCGAACTCTGCGACGATGCGTGCGGTGATCTCCTCGTCGAGACCGGCGCACTGCCCGGCGCGGATCGCTTTCTCAGGGGGTCGAGTTCCGGCGAGGCGCATGATGAGGCTCAGCAGAACACGCTGTGGCGTAGGCGATGCCGCGAGGAATGAGGTCCCGGCGGTGGGGAAGGATGCGGCGATGCCGAGCAGTCCGTTGACGCGCTCGGGCGCGGTCGATGCGATCTGGCTGGCGACGACACCGCCGATCGAGTGCGCCACGATCGTGAAAGGATCCGCCGGTGCCTGCGCCAGCGCGGTGTCCGCGTAGTCGCGAAGAGTCGCGTCGGCCCGTCTCGGGTAGGCCGCGACAACCGAATAGACGGGCAGAGCGGCTCGTACTTCGTCCCAGATCCAGGCCGGAAGCCCTGCGCCACTGAGGAACAGGATCGGGGTCGTCAGCGGCTCCGTGTCCATGGGCGCGTTCTCCTTGCAAGCTCGGGTGCGCTCGCAACACTAAACAAGGGGTCCGACATGTTTTGTGCCCTTGCGAGCCGGCTGTGGAGATTCGCGATCTAGATGTACTGACCACCGACGTTGGTGACGGCGTGGCGAGCTGACATAGCGAAGATCTCCGAGTGAAGTGCGAGCTGTCCAGGAACGCATTCACTTCTGGAGATCTTCGCCTTTGGTGCCAGCAGAACAACTCACCGTGCCGGGTGCAACGGAGCGGGTCACCGTCGCGCCGGCGGCTTCGACGCATCGTGGAGGATGGACAGATGCCCGCAGAAGGACACCGTGCGAAGAGGGTCGGCCGACCACCGCGCTTGTCCCTGGAGGTGATCATCGCCGCGGCCGATCGCATCCTGGAGACCGAAGGACCGGACAAACTGTCGATGCGGCGCTTGGCGAATGAGCTGGGTAGCGCGCCGATGACGCTGTATTACCATGTGCGCGATAAAGATGAGCTGCTCATGCTCGTGCTGGAGGCGCACGCCCAGCACATACCGCGCCCGGCCCTTCCGGACGATCCCAGGGAACGGCTCACCGCGACAGCTCTGCTGCTCTACGAGTTGCTCGCCGAACGTGCCTGGATCGTCGAGGTACTGACCGCCGACGACCTGTTCGCCCCCGCCGCCCTCTGGTTCGTCGAAATGATGATCGGCGCCGCCATCGAATACGGCTGCACACCTGAACAAGCCGTCGACGTCTACCGCACGATCTGGTATTACATCGTCGGCAACCTGATCATCCGCGTGAACAGCAGACGGTATCAGGCTCGGACCGGCACCCCGATCTATCGCGACCGAGCCTTCGCCGATCTGACGCCCGACACCCACCCCCACCTTGCGGCAGTCGCCGATCGCTGGGTTGAACTCAGCACTCGCGATTCGCATCGACAGGGTTTGACCGCAATTGTCGACGGATTGCTGCCGATCCGCGCCGCCGCACACGACAACTCCGCGGCGGGTCCGACGAGGCGAGGCCCCGCAGACCGGTAGTCCACCGCAGTCCACGGATCGGGCGCAGGCACAGTTCCTGGTCCGCGGCGAGGGCGAACGGGTCGGCGTTGGGGAGCGAGCCGATGAAGTGCCCGGCGCGACTGTCCGCAACAAAGGATCGACCACAACATCCCAACTCATTCACGCCCAACCGGTGTCAGGGAGACATTCCAGAACTCGGCGTAGCGGCCATCGCGGTGCAGGAGTTCGTCGTGCGTGCCCTGTTCGACGATCCGGCCGCCGTCCAGGAAGATGATGTGATCGGCGCGTTGGACGGTCCGCAGTCGGTGCGCGACCAGTACCACTGTCCGGCCCGCCATCAGGTGTTCGATACCTTCGTGGACAGCCGCCTCGTTCACCGGATCCAGTGCCGAGGTCACCTCGTCGAGCAGCACGATGGGTGCATTCTTCAGCAGGGCTCGCGCGATCGAAACCCGTTGGCGCTCACCACCGGACAGTAGTGCGCCGCCCTCGCCGACATGCGCTGCCCAGCCGCCGGGCAGTCGCTCGATCACCTCGTCCAAGCGCGCGGCGGTGGCTGCCGCGCGTACTTCTGCGTCGTCGGCATCGGGACGGCCGAGTCGCACGTTTTCCTCGATGGTGCCGTCGAAGAGGTAGACGTCCTGGAAGACGATGGCGAGCTGTTCCATCAGCACATCGGTGGCGATTGCGCGCACGTCCACGCCGCCGACCCGGACCGCGCCCGCGTCCACGTCGTAGAACCGCGCGAGCAACTGCAGCAGGGTGGTTTTACCCGCACCGGACGGTCCGACAACGGCGAGCCGCCGGCCCGCCGGTATGGACAGTGACACATCGTCGAATACTGTGCGCTCGTCGTGCCGGAAGGTGACGGATTCGAATTCGAGGTCATGGCCAACGGGCTGGATCGGTTCGGCAGTTTCCGGTAGGGGTTCGGTGCGCAATACGGTGTCGAGTCCGGCCAGCACCGAATGTGCGCCGCGCAGTTTGCCACCGATTTCCGATAGCGACAGCAGTGGATCCGCGCACCGAGCGGCCAGTACCAGGATCGCCAGCAGCTCTGCCGCGCCGATGGGTGCGGAGCCTGCGGGGTGACCGGGTAGCCCGGCTCCGCCGAGTGCGAGGTAGGCGCCGAGGGTGAGCAGGGCGGTGAAGGTCGCCTGCACGGTGAGCGTCAGGCCCAATATGCCTGGTAGCGCCGAGAGTGTGGTGCGGCGGGATGCGCGTTGGACTTCGTGTAGTGAGTGATCGAGCAACCCGAAGCGTTCGGCGGTGCGGCCGCCTGCTCGCAGTACCGGTTGGGCTTGGAGATATTCGATGACGCGTCCGGTGGCTTCGTGGTCGAGTTCGTGGCGGTGCGCGTCGTCGGCGGCCATCGAGCGTCCGGTCCAGATCTGGACCGCCGCGACGATCGGTGCGGCCAGCAATGCGGCCAGCCCCAGTTGCCAATTGAAGGCGAACATCACGACGACGATCGTCAGGGGAGTCACTGCGGCAGAGATGAACGGTGCCAGCAGATGCGCGATGACGCTCATCGCTTGCAATACACCGCGGCTGGCCAGGACGGACACCTCCCCGACTCGGTCCGGGCCGTACCAGCCGAGGGGTAATCGGGCCAGATGGTCACCGAGGCGGTGATACATGCCGTGCAGCAGTGTGGTTCCGACGCGGAAACCGGACAGGTCGCTGCGATAGCGCAATGCCGCGTAAACCGCGACCGCGGCCCCGAACGCGATCAACCAGGGCCGGGCATCTGCTGGTGTGCTCCCGAACAGTTCCCGCAGTACCGGAACCAGCAGTGCGTAGGACAACCCCTCGGCTATCGCGGTCGTTGTCATCAGGGCCAAGGTGCGACGCACCGGTTTGGCGTACTCGGGTCCGAGCACGCGCAGCAGCATCCGAATCATCGCTCGTCTCCTATTGCGGTGCGGTGGGTTTCGGTGTCGATTGCGGGTCGTTGGGATTGCCAGAACGCCGCGAACTTTCCACTTTGTGTGCGGAGTTCGGCGGGCTTGCCGCGTTCGACGATGGACCCGTGCTCGAGCATCACGACGTTGTCGGCGTCGGCGATGGTCTCCAGGCGATGGGCGATGACCAGAATCGTCCGATCACCTTGCAGCGTGGCGAGAGCTCGGCGCACTGCTTGTTCGGTTTGCGGGTCGGCGAAGGCGGTCGCCTCGTCGAGCACGAGCACGGGTGTGTCGGCGAGCAGTGCGCGTGCGATCGAAATCCGCTGTGCCTCACCGCCGGATAGTCCGGCCTGCGCGTCGATCACCGTGTCGTATCCGTGCGGCAGCTCGAGAATTCGGTCGTGGATATCGGCCAGCCGGGCGGCGCGAACCACATCATCGCGGTCGGCATGCGGTACCGCTAGTGCGATATTGTCCGCGACCGATGCGCGCAGCAGCCGAACATCCTGGAAGACGAACGAGACCATCCGGTAGAGCTCCCGACTGCCGAGTTCGCGCAGATCGACTCCGCCGAGGGCGACGGAACCGTGGGTCGGGTCGAAGAACCGCGGCAAAAGCTGGACCAGCGTTGACTTTCCGCTGCCCGAGGGCCCGACGATCGCGGTGACCGTCCCCGGCTCGAGCACCAGGTCGATGCCGTGCAGCACCTCGTGCTCGTCGTCGTAACCGAAACGAACGTCGCGCAGTTCCACCCTGTGGCCCTGTGGTGTGACCGGGTGTGCTGGCTCTGGAAGCGACTGCACCGCAAGCACATCCCGGATCCGTCCGACCGCACGCCCGGCCGCCTGCATATCGTCGAAGCCGTGGCCCAGGGCCGCCACCGGAGCGGTCAGGCCGATTCCGAGCAGCAGGAACGCCAGCAGGTCGGCCGGGTCCATGCCACCGTTGGTGATCAGGGCCGCACCGCCGATCAGCACAACCAGCAGCACGAACGGTGGTGACAGTGCCAGTTGCATTCCCGCGGCGATCGCGGAGACACCGTGCACCCACCGGTAGAAGGTGGCGACGAAATCGTCTGCGGCCGTGCGGAATTCGTGGTGGGCGCGCCCCGATCCGCCGAACGCCTTGACCACCGAAATGCCCTGCACGAATTCGACGACGGAATTCGAAATCCGTCCCATGGCGGAATCGAACTCTTCCTGCTCGCGCAGCCGGGTCGGAGTCATCATCAGCGGGACCAGTGCCACCGCCAGCACCACCGGTATCAGGGTGATCAGCGTGAGCCGCCAGTCGATGGTGAACAAATAGATCAGCGACACCAGTGGCACCACGAACGCGGCGACGAGCTCGCCGGGTGCGTGAGCGATGAACGGGTGCACGGCACTGACGTCCTCACCCACCACCTTTGCCAGCTCGCCGGTCCGGCGCCGGGAGAACCAGCCGATCGGTACGCGCCCCAACCGTGCCGCCAGTTGTCTGCGGAACGACAGCTGCACCTGGCCGTCGACAATATGCCCGATCCCCGAGGAGGCGGCCGTGAAAACCAGCCGGATCAACAAGCCGACCGCACCCGCTAGCACGACGGTCCAGACATGACCGTGATCGATCTGGCCGGGCGACAACAGAATTCGCCCCAACTCGGCAACCGCCAGCAGTGGTGCCAGACCCGCGACAGCGCCGATGACCTGAAGGATGACAACGGCGGCGAAACTCCCCAGGTATGGGCGCAGCATCCCGGCCATGCTGTGGCCCGCCACGGAATCTGCATCCGATAGTCGTGTGGACTGCTTGCTCGCCTCGGCAAGGTCGGTTGTGGTCATCGCTATCCCGTCCATTTTTAGTACGCGTACGATTATGCTACATGGGCGGGACGGAAGGGGGCGCGACTGTGCAGGTCCAGGTGATGCCCGTGCGTGTGGCGGGCATAGGCGAAGGGGGCCGAAGGCGGTGCAAGCACAGTGTGGCTGCGGGCGCACGGGTGCGGTTACGGCGGCATCAATCGGGCAACGACGCGGTGGGCGTGCCGTTTTCGGGTGCCGACTGGCCGAGGTGATGTCGGAAGGCCATGCGGTAGTGCTGCGGCGCGGTGCCCACGTAACGGTGGAAGGCGTCCCGGAAGGCGGCCGGACTGCCGAGCCCGCTGAGGCGGGCGACCTGTTCGACCGGTGTCGTGGTCGTCTCCAGCAATTCCCTGGCCCGGTCGATGCGCGCGCTGGTCAGCCAGGCAATCGGTGAAGTGCCGGTTTCCTGCTGGAAGCGCCGGATGAAGGTGCGGCGGGACATGTGCGCGCGGCGGGCCAGCATCTCCAGCCCTTGCGGCTGGGACAGGTGCGCCAACATCCAGTCGCGCACCGCGGCTAGGTCGTCACCGTGCGCGGCGGGCCGGAATTGCTCGACATACTGCGACTGCCCACCCGTGCGCCGTGGCGGGGCCACCAGAACTCGTGCGCGGCTGTTCGCGGCGGCCGCGCCGTGATCCTGGCGAATGACGTGCAGGCACAAGTCGATTCCCGCGGTGACGCCCGCGGAGGTGAGGATATCGCCGTCGTCGACGTAGAGCTGATCCGGTCGGACGTCGATACGCGGATAGCGCTGTCGCAGCAGGGCGGTGTACTGCCAGTGCGTGGTCGCCGGACGTTCGTCCAGCAACCTGGCAGCCGCCAGCGCGAACGCACCGGTGCAGATCGATATCAGCCGGGTTCCGCGCGTATGCGCGGCGCGCAGGGCCGCGAGCACGGCGGGCGGCACCAGCGCCTCCGGTGCCACATAGCCGGGGACGACGACGGTGTCGGCGTCGGTCAGCGCAGCCAATCCGGCGGGTGCGCTGAGCCTGAAGCCGACGCTGGGCACCGGCTCGGCCGACGAATCCGCGCACACGGTGAGGCGATAACGCGGGTCGCCGCCGAATGTCTGAACCGCGATGCCCAGGTCGAGCGGCAGCACGCCCGATAGCGCCAGCACCGCGACGTGGTGGGCGCCGGGCACCTTCATGGCACTATTCTAGCGATCAGTGGCCTTAGGGCCACTGTGCGTCCCGGTGTCCGCTTCGTAGCGTGCAGCCATGACCTTTTCGCTCGATCTGCCCGGCGGTCCGCTGTCCGATGCTGTCCTGACGCTGGTGTACGACACCGAGAGCCTCGCGATTGCCAACCACAGCGTGCGCAGCTTCCTGTTCGCCCAGCTGCTCGCCATCCACGAAGGTTGTCTGGACGACGCCGAGTACGACCGCGAGCTGCTCTTCGCCGCCACCGTCATGCACGATCTGGGTGCGGGCGCACTCGCGCACGGCGAGGGCCGTTTCGAAGTCGAGGGCGCGGATCTTGCGGCCGCGCTATTGCACGAGCACGGCGTCGCCGCCGCGGATGTGGACCGGGTTTGGGAGGCGATCGCGCTGCACACCTCGCCCGGTATCGCCGAGCGTCGCGGCCTGCTGACCTACCTGACCCGCGCGGGTGTCGGGGTCGACTTCGGCCGCAACGCCGATGTCGTGATGGCATGGGAGCAGAAAATCCATGCCGCCTACCCGCGCTTGGACATGGTCCGCACACTCACCGACGCGATCGTCGAGCGGGCCGCGCGCACGCCCGCCGCGGCACCGCCCTACACGATCGGCGGCGAACTGCTGCGCGAGCGTCGATCGGGCGGTGTCACCAGCCTGGAACTGGATGCCGCCTCATCTGTCTGGGGCGACCAGCGTGGCCCGAATTCGCCGTTATCGAAGAGGTGTTGATCATCCTGGGCGATCACAAGGACTCTCTAGAACGTGAATTGTGTTCCGTAGCCGGTTGTTTGGGCGGTTCCGTTGATCCCGTCGACGCGCGCGGTGACGAACGGCATGGCTGATGCCGGCGACAGGCATCCGTTTACGTTCAGTGGCGTGTTGGTGTGACTGAATGTGTAGGGGTACGCGGCGTCCTGATCCAGGCTGGCCGCACCGATGACCACTGCCGTGACCTTCCCCGGTACGAGGGTTACCGAGATCGCTCCGGCGAGACCGGCATTGACACCGAAACTCGGTTGAATTGCGACAGTGACGGCGGTCGAATCGCCGAGGGTCAACGCGAGCGAGGGTGCGATACCCGCGCTGACGCCGACGCTCGGCGCAATCCCGATGGTGATGCCTTCGGAGATATCCACGGCGCAACCGATCAAGTATCCGATCGCAATCTCCCCGTCGCGGACGGATGAACCGCCGCTGACGGACACCGAGTAATCCCCGGACACTTTGGCCGCGTGCACGAACGGGATTCCTTGTGTTACTTCGTCTCCGGCCGGGAAGAGATTGTTCACATCCACCGCCGCGACGAGGTGCATGCCACCGGCACCGGCTTCACCAGGTGCCGCCTCGGCGGGTGCAGTCGCAATGCAAGTCGCCGCACCGACTATCGTCGTGAGCGATGCAATAATCCTGAGATATTTCCTGGTCATACCACTCCAGTCGAATAATTACCGACACAGACTGTTCCGTAGAAATAGATCGCTCACGACACCGGGACTCGAAGTGCCTACCCGCGCAGGGGGTTCGATGCGGGGCCAGCACTCGAACCTTCCGGCAGACCCTACCGCATCTACGGGACAACTGATCTCATGAGCCCTGTTACTCATCCGGCCTGTCGACAAGCCGGGCATTCAACGGTCGCGACTCGAGACTGACCGTCCCGATCCCAATGCCCGGCAGGCGCGTCGCAGCACTGGCCGGTTGTGCTATTCCCCAAGGGGTTTCGATTCCCTCGAGCCCGGTCGAGAACTCTCGCGCTGAGCCTCGTCCACGATCCAGGCGGCGATCTGGGTGCGGGAGGTGAATCCGAGTTTGCTCAGGATGTGTTCGACGTGGTGCTGTGCGGTGCGTTGGGAGAGCACCAGGTTTGCGGCGATCTGTTTGTTGGTGAGTCCTTGGGCGACAAGGTGCGCGACTTCCAGTTCGCGCTTGGTCAGCGTCGTTGCCGAATCGTGTGGTGTGGTGGTTGGTGGTTCCCTAAAGGCATAGGACACCGCGGCGCTCAACCCCATGGCTTGTCCGCGGCGGAAGGCGGCATCGAATCCTCGGTCACCGAGTGCGCGGCGGACCTTGCGCTCGCATTCGTCGTGAAAGTGGGATAGCGCGTTGAAGAAAGTTGTGACACCTGAGGCGCAGCGCAACAGGTATTCCGCGGCACCCATCAGAATGGCCGCGCGTTCACCGTTGTCGGTGGTCCAGGCCAGTGCCTCGATGTCGAGCGCCGCGACGAGAGGGCTGGGTATGTGTCGGCTGACGCGCAGCGATTCCAGCAGCACTTCCTCGGCGTGCGAATGCTCGCCCTGCTGCCATACGGCAATGCCGCTCCCCCACAGCGTGGTCGACCGAAACAGCGATTCGCCGCACGCTTCGGTGATGGAAAGTACCTGCTCGCGATATTCGGTCGATCGCTTTGTGTCTCCCCGGAGTCCGTGTGCCCATCCGAGCATCGACAACGTGGAGATATACAGATGTCCTCGCGTATTCGATTCGAACACCGCAAGGGCGGGCTCGAGCACGGATACCGCCCGATCGTGCTCCAGTCGATACAGCGCCAGGGCTCCCTCGGCGGCGGCGGCCAGCGCCTTGGTGGCGGGAGCGGGGTCCTGTCCGGCGAGCGTGCGCGCCTGCTCCACAAGGGCAGCCGCGCGCTCCAGGTTTCCCTGTACGGCCGCCATGATCGTGCTCGCGAGTAGTGCTTTGACGCGATCGGGTATCGAGTGCGCGGCGGGGTGGGCGAGGATGCGGTCGAGCCAGCGTCGGCCTTCGCCGTACTGGCCCCGGAAGCTCCAGAACAGGTATAGGGCGGCGGCGGTGCGTAACCCGGCCTCGGCCGACTCCGTGCTCTCATCGGACACACAGAACTCGAGTGCCTCCCGGAAATTCGGTTGTTCGCGGTCGAGCCGCGCGAGCAAGTCGAGCTGCCGGTCGCTGATCCACCCCGCCTCCGAATCCAGGGCCAATCGCTCGTACCAGTCACGGTGGCGTCGACGCAGATCCAGGTATTCGCCGCTCTGCTGCAGCTTCTCCCGACCGTAGTCGCGCATGGTCTCGAACATCCGGAAGCGCACGACGCCATCGGGTTCCTCCCGGATCACAATCGACTTGTCCACCAGGGAGGACAGCGCATCGAGCAGACTCTCCGGCACCAACTCGGTACCGCACACCTGCTCGACGGCGTCGAGTTCGAAGCCGCCGGCGAATACCGATAACCGGGCCCATATCCGCTGCTCGACCGGTGTGCACAGCTGATAGCTCCAGTCGATGCACCACCGCAGCGTCTGCTGTCGTGTCGGCGCGGTGCGACTACCGCGGGTGAGCAGCGCGTACCGGTCGGTGAGCCGCTGCAGGATTTGTTCGGGCGACATGGCGCGCATCCGAGCCGCCGCGAGTTCGATCGCCAGCGGCAATCCGTCCAGGCGCGAACAGATCCGAGCCACGGTGGTCTTGTTGTACTCGGAGAGTTCGAAGCCCGGCACCACCGCGGCGGCGCGGTCGGCGAACAAGGTCACTGCGTCGTATTTGAGCAGTCTCCGAAATGCGGGCTCGTGGTCGGGATCCGGGACCGCCAGCGGCAAGACCCGCACGGTCGCTTCCCCGGCGATATCCAGCGGCTCGCGGCTGGTGACGAGAATCCGCAGATTCGGACAGGCCAGCAACAGCGTCTCGACCAGCTCCGCCGAGGCCGCCACCACTTGCTCGCAGTTGTCGAGCACCAGCAGCATCTCCCGCGAGCTCAGAAACTGGACCAGCACGTCGAGCAACGGCTGGTCGGACTGGTCGAGCAGGCCGAGGGTGGCCGCCACGATTTCGACCACCATCGACGGGTCGTGCACCTCGGCCAATTCGACAACCCAGATCCCGTCGGCGAAATCGCGTCGAGCGTTCGCCGCCGCTCGCAGCGCAAGCCGGGTCTTGCCGACGCCACCGATCCCGGCCAATGTCACGAGTCGGCAGGTGGACAGCAGATTTTTCACCTCGGCCGTCTCGGCGCGGCGGTCGACGAAACTGGTCAGCTCCGGCGGCAGCTGGCCGGTGCGGCTGCCCGCCGGCGGGGGCGGCGGGGCCCATACCCGGATCTGCGACGAGCCCTCGAACCCGGACGCGCTCGAATCGGCCGTGACGGGTGCGTTCGCGTCGCGGCGGGTCCGGCGTGGATCATCCGTTGTCATCAGCGGCGGGCAATCCACTCGGCATGTGCGCGAGCACCGGGCGCCATGCGCTCACCTTTCGACAATGTCAGCGTATCGCCAACAAAGGTGAACGGATCGCGAGTTGTGTGTGTCTACATCAGGCGGTCGGGAACGCGGTGGGACTCATCTGCCACGCCTGTGCCAAGGCGTCCCGCATATGGCGCTTCAACCCGCGCACCTTGACGCTGTCGGTGCGTCGTGGGTCCAGTGCCTCGTCCACCATGTGCAGGAACCGCCGACGGGTCACGCCAAAGGTCACAAGCAGCTCGCCGGCCGTGGCGCCGCCGAAGGGCGCCCAGCGGATCGCAAAGCTGATCACGGCTTTCGCCGCCGCGTCGAGGGCCTTCGCGCCCTCCATGAGCTCACACTCGCGCAGCGAGGTCCGCACCCACCACGCGTCGTAGCGATGTTCGACCGGGACCGGGGGACGAGGCGTCGGGCGCATATCGTTCGAAGCACACATGCGCTGTGCCGCGGGACGAACGCTGTCAGCCGGAGCGGGCGCCGCTCGGCAGACGGTGAACACCGGGAATCGATCGATCCGAGGACGCGGCTCGAATCGCACCCGTACCGGCAGTTCCGCAGACGGTGCGACCTCACCCTCGATCGTCGCGTACACCCACGGCCCCTCGTCGAGTTCCACAATGGCGATGGTCAACGGCACCACCTGGGCGTGCGGACGGCTCACACTCCGGTGTACGAGCCGCCACGACACGATCGAACCGAAACCCGACGATGGCGACCACTCGAGATCCCAGGACCGGCACGACGAACATTCGGCGGTCAGCGGCGCGAACAATTTGTCACAGCGTCCACAGCGCCGGATCATCATTGCGGTATCGGTCCCGGTGGGTCTGCCACCGGACTCGTATGTTTGCTCGGACATGGGAAACCTCGGTGTGATAGCCATGGATGCTGTCCTCACCAAGCGTCGCCTTCTCGGCGCCCGAACACGACGGTAGAACTACCCGGGGTATACCCATTTCTGCCGACCGGTCCGTTATCGCAACAGGGGCGAACGGCTAGTGCACGCGGTGCGTACGCGCGGTCCAGGCGGCTATCTGTGCCCGAGACGAGTAGCCGAGTTTGCCGAGGATGTTTTCCAGGTGCCGGTCGACGGTGCGCGTTGACAGCACGAGCCGTTCGGCGATCTGTCGGTTGCTCAGACCCTGTGTGACGAGTTCGGCCACCTGCCGCTCGCGGGCCGTGAGCATGGTGTCTTCGTGCTCGTCCGGCTCCTGGGCGGTTTGGCTGGGATCGAGTGCGTATTGGATCGCGTGGGCGTGATCCAGTGCCGCACCCTGCGCTCTTTCCGCGTGCTGCGCCGACTGCCGCAGCGACTTGGTGAGGGTGTGCTCGCAGGCCGCATGCTGTGCGCCGAGATGCGGTCCGAACGCCGCGATCGAAGTGCCGATGCGCCGCCATACCGATCCGACCGCGCCCATCAGTCGCGCCGCGTGCCGGTATTCGCCGCGGGCGGCGGCGATCCAGGCCAGCAATTCCATCATCAGCGCCGCGCCGACGTGGTCGTTGAATTCGCGCTGGATCTCCAGGGCGGCACGTGTCGACTCGACCGCACCGTCGTATTCGCCGCGGACGTACTGGTCGTAGCCGAGCGCCCAGAGTGAATAGGATTTGGTCCACCGTTCGCCCTGCTGGTCGGCCAGTTCGATGCCACGGCGGGCCGTCGCACCCGCGCTGTGGTCACCGGCGTGTGCCTGGGTCATGGCGAGTTGGAACAGGGTCATGCGGACCACATCGTCGTCGTCCGAGTAATCCTCGATGGTCTGCTCGAAGGCTGCGGTGGCCGGCGCGAGATGTCCCGGGAACAGCTGGGCTGTGCCGCGCAGACAGCTCACCCAGCCCAGTGCGTGGCGATCGCCCACCGCCGCCGCGCGCTCCGCGCATTCGTCGAGCGCCACAGTGGCCGCATCGATGTCGCCCAGCAGCAGCCGCGCCCAGCCCGCCACCCACAGTGCGGAGATCCGCTCCGGGCCGGAGTAGTCGGCAGTGCGCAGCGCCTTATCGGTCCACCGCCGGCCCTCACCGAGGAACCCGTCGGCGCACCAGTGATAGCGCAGGGCGGTGACCAGCGCCAGCGCTTCGCGGGCGGCGGCGGGAGTGCTCGTCGCCCAGTCCAGCGCGGCTTGCAGATTGTCGCTTTCGGCGCGCAACTCGGCCAGACCGGCCGCTTGGCCGGGTCCGTTCCAAGCTGCGGCGATCTGCTCGGCGAGGGCGAGGTAGTAGTCGCAATGCCGCTTGCACATGGCGCTGGTCTCGTCCCGCTCGGTCAGCCGATGCGAGCCGTATTCGCGGATCGTTTCCAGCATCCGATACCGCGGTGGGCCGCCGGTCGGTACGGGCGCCAGGATCGACTGCGCGACCAGATGGTCGATGAGGTCCAGAATGCGTGCACGCGGCAGGTCGGGACCAGCGCAGACACCCTCGGCCGCGGCGAGGGTGAATCCACCGGAGAACACCGACAGCCGCGCCCACAGCAGCTGTTCGGTCGGCAGGCACAGCTCATAGCTCCAGTCGATCAGAGCCCGCAGCGTCCGCTGCCGTGGCACAGCGGCCCGGACCGAACCGGCCAACAGCAAGAATCGATCCTCGAGCCGGTCCAGTACGGCGGGCAGCGATAGCGACCGCAACCGGGACGCGGCGAGCTCGATAGCGAGCGGAATCCCGTCCAGACGTTCGCAGACCCGCACCACCACATCCGCATCACGTTCGGTCAGGGTCAGGTCCGGGCGCACCGCCCGAGCCCGCTCCACCAGCATTGTCGGCGCATCGTAGGCAGTCAGTCCCCCGAGCGTCACCGGATCGTAAGGGGTCGGCATCGATAGCGTCGGAACCGTGTACACATGCTCGCCCGCGACGCCGAGCATCTCGCGGCTGGTGGTCAGAATCCGCAGCCCGGCACAGGATCGCAGCAGCACGTTGCAGAGCGCGCTGCACGCATCCACCAGGTGTTCGCAGTTGTCCAGCACTATCAACGCCTGCAGATCGGCAAGGTGCTCGACGAGCTGCTCCTCGATGGTCCGGTTCGATACGTCCACAATTGCCAGGCTGGTCAGCACCGTCTGCGCCACCAGATCGGCGTCGCCGACGGCGGACAGGTCGACCAGCCACACCCCGTCCGGGAACGACCGGCTGGAAGCGGCGGCTACCTCGCTGGCGAGCCGAGTCTTTCCGACACCGCCCACACCGGTGAGCGTGACCAACCGAGCCGTCGCGAGCAGCTCCCGGACCTCGCGGATCTCCCGTTGCCGTCCGACGAAACTTGTCACCGCGAATGGCAGGTTACCGACCACGCGAGTGGGCTTACTTCGCCCCATGAGACCTAATCTAACCGTGCCAGGAGCTCTGCGAGGGTCCGGTTTACGAAGGTCGTTTCTGAAGCGATTGCTACCTGATCGCCCGGCGCGCGGGATGCGGTTTGTGCCCCGAGCGCTGCCCATCGGTGCGCCCGAATGCGGTCTCAACATGCGCGAACTGCGGATTTGGGTGGTGAAGTGGGTGTTTCTACCCATGTCTGTGCGTGCCGGATCTGTGAGGCTCGGTCGATCAGTTGTGAGCAGGAGGTCGACCTTGACAACTCACCGAGTGTGCCCGATCGCTGAGGGTCGCATATGGCACGAGCTACATCCCCGACAACCGGGGGTCGGCGATGGATGACGTATGTCGAACCGAGTTCGACGGACTGCGTGTGACGTGGCGATTGATCCAGAATCGGCTGATCTCGATCGTCGCTGTGGACGACGCATCCGATGCGTCGCCGGTGCTCTCGTTCGGCCCCGCCGCTTATCCGGATCTCGCGCAAGCACGAGAACTCCATCCGGGTATGACGAAGCTGTGGGACGCGGTGCGCCGCGACTTCTGGACCACCCTTATTCCGCCACGCCGGAATAAGGCCAGACAATGGCAATGGTCGTGACCGCGGCTGTTGCGCGGCCCGAAGCATTGTCACAGACTGTCGAACCAGCCAACCAGGCAAGTATCGGAACTCGAATCGCCCATCCGCTGCTGCGCGGCACAATTCGGTTCGGGTTGGCAACCCTGGCGCTGGTAGGTGGCAACAGCCGGTTCGAGCACGCGCTCTGGCTCAGCCGACTCATCGATCTACCGGCTGCCGCACTCGTGCCTCCGAAAGGCACCAAACGCTGGACCGTTCAGCTGGGTAACTTCCGCGCCGAATGGTTGTGGAACGAGGATCTGCCCGCCCCGTGGCAGCGACAAGATTCGGTGCTGCTGTACTTCCACGGCGGTGGGTATATAAGCGGCGGCCTGAATACCCATCGGCGCCTCGTCGCCAAAATCGGACGCGCCAGCCGGATGCCCGCATTCAATGTCGACTACCGGCACTTACCCGGTGCGCATTTCACCGAGACTCTCGCCGATGCCGTCGAGTCCTATGAATACCTGCTCGAGCACGGCTTCCAACCCGAGCGCATCATCGTCTCCGGTGACTCGGCAGGCGGCGGGCTCGCCTTCCGGCTGGTGCTGGCAATCCGGGAACGCGGGTTGCCGATGCCCGGCGGCATCTCCGCGATCGCACCGTGGGCCGACTTCGATTCGACGACCCGAAACGCCCACCCCAACCGGCACCTCGATTCCTATATCCCCACTCGGATCCTGGAAACAATCGCGCGGCGCGGCGTCGCCCTCGACGGCGAACTCGACCCGACATGGTCGCCGGTCAACCACGACTTCACCGGTCTCCCCCCGGTCCTGATCCAGGTCGGCTCCACCGAATGCCTGCTGCCCGACGCGGAAATGCTGGCCCGCCGCTGCGTCGAAGCGGAAGTCCCGGTGCAGTTGCAGGTCTGGGACCGCGCGCCGCACGTCCATCACGTCGCCTCGGATTTCCTTTCCGACGCCCGAGCCGCGATCGACGACCTGGGTCGGTTCCACCGCCAGACTGTGGCTTGACCGCCCCACTGGACACAGTCCGGCAATCACCCCATTCGTCTCGATCCAGCAATTACGGTGCTGTCATGACGAACCCGGAAGAGGTCGAGCAGACGAGCCCTCGTCCATCGCGCGTGCGCATCCGGCTGGTGCCGGCGGTGGTGGTGTCGCTGCTCATGGCCCTGCTGGCCACGATGTATCTCGCGTATGTGGTCGATCCGTCGAAGCATTTGCACGGCTTTCCGATCGCGCTGGTTGATCAGGACAGTGGGGATCTGATCGGCGGGAAGCCGACCAATGTGGGCAAACAGATCAGTGATGCACTGGTGCAGCAGATTCCGAGCGACAAAATCGATCTGCGGGTGCTCGGCATCAACGAGGCCCAGCAAGAGTTGGACTCGGGCAATGTGTACGGGGCGATCGTCATTCCGAGCGACTTCACCAAGCGGCTCGGAATTTTCGCCACCGCCAGCGTGGTGCCCGGCGATGTCAGCCGGCCGATCATCACGGTGTACACCAATCCGCGGTCCGGGGCGTTCTCATCGCAGGTGGTGCAGACGGTGGCCGGAAGCGCACTCGCGCAAGCGAATCAGACGGTCGGCAAGCAGCTCACCGAGACCGTGCAGACCCAGCTGCAATCGTCTGGTTCGGCGCCGGAACTGGTCGGCCTCAGTCGGCTGATGCTGGCCCAGCCGATCGATGTGGTCGTCACCCCGTTCCATCCGCTGCCGTCGGGTACGGGCGGCGGTCTGACGGCCTTTTTCTACACGATGATGGTGCTGCTGGCCGGATTCACCGGCGCCATGGTGATCAACGGGATGGTCGATTCGTCGCTCGGTTTCGCACCGACCGAATTCGGTCCCTGGTACGTGCACTATCCGCCGACGCCGATTTCCCGGCTGCGGACGTTGCTGCTGAAATGGGGTGTGATCACCGGCACCGCGCCGGTTGTGGCCGGGATTTTCATGGCGGTCGGGCATTGGCTGGGTATGCCGATCGAGCGGCCGCTGCTGCTGTTCCTCTACAGCACCTTCGCGATCATCGCGGTCGGCGTCACCGCGCTGTCGATCGTGTCAGCGCTCGGTACCGCCGGTCTGCTGGTCAACCTCATCCTGTTCATCGTGCTCGGCCTGCCGTCCTCCGGCGGCACCATTCCGATCGAGGCGATCCCGAAATCCGTTGCCTGGCTCGCCGATTTCGAACCGATGCACCAGGTGTACCTCGGCATCAGGGCGATTCTGTATTTCAACGGCGACGGCTCCGCCGGGCTGAGCCGCGCGATCTGGATGACGCTGTTGGGCCTGGTCATCGGACTCGTCGTGGGCGGCTTCGTCACTCGCTACTACGACCGGAAAGAACTGCGCCGCGCCCCGGTAAAGAGCTGATGTCGGTCAGTACCAGTGGTGTACCTGCCAGAATGCCCAGGCGCCGTCGGGGCCGCCGTAGCGCTCGTTCATGTAGTCGTAGGTCCAGCGGATTTGGGTCAGTGGATTGAAGCGCCAGTCGGCGCCGTGGGTTTGCATTTTTTCCGCGGGCAGTGCTTGGCCGAGGCCGTATGCGCCGCTTTTCGGGTTGATGGCGAAGATGTCCCAACCGCTCTCGTGGGTGATGACGGCGTCGAAGGCCGGGAACTGGTGGAGTGGTACCACTGTCAGGGCAAGGGCTCTGGTGCCCAAGCGGACCAGTGAGAGCGTGAGTCCGGCAGCGGTGGTTCCCGTGTCGGGCGGACTGGCGGCGGGCGTGACGGCGATATTGTCGTCGGTCCCGTCGCAAGGCGTAGCGGTGTTGTTGTCGCTCTCTGCGGCGGAGGTGGCGAGGCTGTCGTCCAGGCCGTTGGCGGATGGGGGGACGCTGTCGTTCGGACTGTCGGCAGAAGTGATGACTCCTTCGCCCGGACCGTCCGCAGACGTGGCGACACCGCTGTTCAGGGCATCTGCGGGCGTGCTGACGCTCTCGCCCAGCCCGTCTGTCGGCGCGGCAACGCTGCCATCCAGGCCGTTGGCGGAGGGGGCGAGGCTGTCGCCCAACCCCTCGGCGGAAGTGCCGACGCTCTCGCCCAGACTGTCTGTAGAAGTGGCAGCACTGTTGTCGGCGGACGTGGTGGCGCTGTCATTCAGTCCGTCGGTCGATGTGGGGCCACTATCGGCCGGACTGTCAGCCGACGTTGCGGCGGCGTCGTTCGGGGCATTGGCGAACGTGACGACGCTGTCGCCCAACCCCTCGGCAACGGCTGGACCGGCACAAACCATGAGTGCACTGACCGCGATGGCGGCCGCGACAACGCGCAGCATCGATTCGCTCCTTAGATGTATTTGCCTTCCATATCGATGGGTGTCATGAACTCGCGTGAATCAGTTCGTCCGAATGGTCAAACCCGGATTGTCTTGCAGCACACTGCTGATCGGCTGGCCGAGCAGCAGTGGGACGTGACCGCAGCCGAGATCGAAGGAGGAGCTCACCGTGACGATGGCGCTGCTGAGGCCGAGTGCCTTGGTGCCTGCGAAGATCGGTCCGCCGCTGTCGCCGCGCTGGCCGCAGAGGGCGGCATAGAACAGATTCTCGATCTCGACCGGTTGGTCGCCGTGGCCGGGGATGCCGTGTACCAGGCCCTTTTGCCCGGCCGCCAGCACTGTCCCGCACGAATATCCGGATGTGAAGCCGGTTTTGCAGACGGCCGCTCCGACAACCGGTTCGGTGGTTCCGTCGATGCGCAGGACATCCGAACTGGCGGCTCGCGATTGTCTCGCATTGCTGCCGTTCACATTCACGTCGGGCGCCTGCGCCGGTGAATCCAGTTTCTGGGTGGACACCAGGTTGTTCCGGAAGCGCGGCGCGAATGTCTCGTTGATCCGCACGATCGCATAGTCCTTGGGAGCGAACTGGGAGACCGTGAAGTCACCGATCTCCTTGCCGAGCTGCCCATCTTTGAATTCGTAGACGCGTTGGGGCTCAGTGGTTTTCGCGGATGGTTCGACAACATTGTTCGGGTCGCAGTGCCCGGCGGTGATATTCACGGCATTGCCGCCGGCGTCGGTGGCATTGAAGCCGAACGAGCACCGGTGCGCCTTTCGGTCGACCTTGATGCCGAACGGCTGGCCACCGATGATGTCGCCTTCGTCGATTCCCGCGATCGCCTGGATGCCGACGGCGGTGTCGTCGGGTCGGGCTTCCGGCAGGACGGCCGTCACCGACTGGATCGGCCCGATATCGGTCGGCAACCGCACGTCATCGGCCAGGCGGACGGCGAAACTGTTGGTCACCACGTCGATGCCGTAGGCGACAATCGAGTCGACGACGGTGCTCGGCTGACCGGATAACCAACGTTCGAAGGCGTCGCGGCGGGCATCGAGGGTGCGCTCACTGTCGGCAACGGTTTCCACGCTGAATCCGGCCTTTTCGGCGATGGATTTGGCGTCCGCCGCGCGCTCACCTTCGGCGAGGGAGACGATCGGACGGTCGTCGCTCATCCGGATCCCGGCGAATACGGCCGGGTATGCGGCGCGGGCCTGCTGTGCGAATTCGGCCAGCCGCCGGGCGGTTTCGGCGCGTACGAGATATTCGTGCGCGTCGATTCCGAGGTCACTCGCGACGGCCGCGATCAGTCCGGGCGGCAGCGGGGCGGTATCGGGCTGCGGTGCGGCCGCTGCCGGTTGCGCGATCGAACCCGCCATTGCCAATGCGGCACAGCAGCCGAGCGCTGCCCGCCGCGTACGAATGCCCGATCTCATCGAGCAGCCTCCTGACCAAGCGCCGACGTATTCGATGACGCTATGTCACATGCGTCACAAATCGGACTATTTGGTTCATAGCGTGTCGGTGTCCGCGCCGGTCGAGCCCGATGTCTACGCCGGACAACTTGCCGACACGCCGAGACCGTTGAACTGTCGGCTATGCACCGCTTGGGATGATCGCACCGGTCCATCGCCACCCCGCCGAAAATAGGAGGAAGCTCGTGCTGCTGCTGGGTCTCGGAAGCATTCTCGGACCGGCCATTGGCGCACTGCTCGGTATAATTTTCTCTATCCTCTAGCCTTTACACCGAACGCGGGGCGGACGCCGAAAGGGCTCCGCCCCGCGTTCGGTTTCAATGCACTATGTCAAGCCGAGTCCGTGCGCAAGGACCGGCCACGACCGCTTCAATTCATCTTCCCAATAACCCCACGAGTGCGTGCCCTCGTCGAAGTTGTACGTCGCCGGAATACCGAGCGATATCAGCTTCGCCTGCAGATTCTTCATGCAGTAATTGGCCGCTGCTTCGATCGCGCCGCCGAGCAGAACCTGATTTGTCAGTCCGTCGAGGCCGGGTTCGGCATGCGCTCCGTCCAGTGTGTCATATTTTCCGGGCAGGCCATTACCTGACGAAAGATAGAGATCGATGCCGCGCAATTTATCGGCGTGCAGGTATGGATCGTTTTCCGTCCATTCGGGCGAACCGACCGGGCCCCACATGTTGTCGGCGTTTCCGCCACCCCAGGCGATCACGAGCTTCAGGAACCTGGAACCGATCGGATCGCTTGTCTGCGCGCAGCCGCTGTATGCGGCAGCCGCCCGGTAGAGGTCGGGTCTGGCAATTGGCAATGCCAATACCGTGGCGGTGGAAGCGGAAATTCCCGCGATCGCATTGACTCCGTTGGTGCCGAGTGCGGCATTGATCAGCGGTGGCAATTCGTCGGTCAGGTAGGTCTTCCATTTATTGCGGCCAAGTACCGGATCGTCCTCTAGCCAGTCGGTGTAGTAACTGAACCTGCCGCCGATCGGCTGGACCAGGTTGACATCTTTGTCCGACATGAACTGCCGCGCATCGCTGTGTGCCTGCCACGATGCGTCGTCCTCACCGCCGCCCGCACCGTTCAATAGATATAGCGTCGGCCGGGGAACCGAGTCATCCGCGGCTCGCTGGATCTCTACCGGAAATTCAGCGTCCATCGCCGCGGAATAGACCTGAAGTCGGATATTTCGATCGTCGTTGTACTCGACGCCGGTTATGTGCGAACCGTCGTCCGACGCCGTATCCGTAGAGATCTGCGCGGATGTGGTGACCTCGGCAAAGGCCGATGGCGCACCGAGCGTCGAACCGACGAGCATCCCCACGAACGCGATGCCGACTACCGATCTATGTATTTCTCCGATTACGCCCCTGTCCATACCCAAGCTTTTAGCACCAAGATTCCGGCCGGTGCCGCACCGACACGTCGCCGGTAGGTCGGCACCGGACCGAAACCAGGTACGGCTGCCGTGCACCGGCGTTAATATGTCAAGCGCGCCACATCACCCGGATGGGCTGGTTGTGTGCGTGGCATTCGGATAGCACCACCTACGTGTCGGTGCCGCAGCAAGAGTCGGCGACGCGGACAGCGTGACCCGCTCTTCCACGAGTGGTCGGGGACCGGTGGCTGGAGAAATGCCATGACCCAAACAATGAGTTTCGACTTCAGAGCACTGCGATCCGCGATCGGCGGGCCGGTATTCGCTCCTGACGACGCGGGTTATGACCATGCCCGCGCTATCTGGAACGGGGCCATCGACCGGCGGCCCGCGGTGATCGCCCAGTGCCTGTCCGCCGAGGACGTGGCCGCCGCCTTGGCTTTCGCGAGGGAAAACGACCTCGAGGTAGCGGTGCGCGGCGGCGCCCACGCCTACAGCGGCACGGCGGTCTGCGACGGCGGCCTGATGATCAATCTCGGCGTGATGAATCGCGTGGTCGTGGACCCGGCGGACGGGACAGCCCGGGTCGGCGGCGGCGCGACGCTGGCGGATATGGATGCCGCGACCCAGGCGTACGGACTGGCCGTGCCCGGCGGTGTGATCAGCGATACCGGCGTGGGTGGCCTCACCCTGGGTGGCGGCATGGGTTGGCTGACCCGGGTAGCCGGACTGTCGATCGACAATCTCGTCTCGGCGCAGGTCGTCCTTGCCGATAGCCGGATCGTGCAGGCGTCCGACAGCGAGAATCCGGACCTGTTCTGGGCGTTGCGTGGTGGTGGCGGAAACTTCGGAATCGTCACCGAATTCGAATATCGCACCCATCGAATCGGACCCGAAGTGCACGTCGGGTTCTTCTTCTGGCCACTGACGGATGGGGTTGCCGCGCTACATCTGATTCGTGAGTTCATCCCAGCGATGCCGCCCAGGTCGGGGGTGCTGGTCGGCGTCGGGCTATCGGCGCCGCCGGAGCCTTTCGTACCGGAGCAGTACCACTTCGTGCCGGGCCATGCCCTCATTGTCGCCGGTTACGGTACCGCCGAAGAACATGCCGAGATGGTGGCCCCGATTCGCGGTGCGCTGACCCCGCTCTTCGAATTCATTGCCCCGATTCCCTTTACCGGATTGCAGTCGATGCTCGATGTGGCGGCGCCGTGGGGCATTCACGGATATGAGAAGGCGCTCGATCTCGACGACTTCTCCGACGACGTGATCGCGATTCTGACCGAGCAGGCCGGGAAGAAGACATCGCCGCTCTCGTTCATGCCGATCTTCGTACTCGACGGCGCCTTCACTGCCGTCGGGCAGGACGACACCGCATTCGGCGGTGCGCGCTCGGCACACTATGTATGCAATATCGAAGCCGCCGCCCCCGACGCCGAGATATTGGCCGCCGACAGGGCGTGGGTGCGCTCGACCTGGGAAGCGCTGTGCCCCTTCGCCTCCAACCAGGGCGGGTACGTCAACTTCATGGCGGAGGCGGGCGAGGACCGGGTTCGCGCATCCTATGGACCCGCCAAATACGCGAAGCTGGCCGATATCAAGACCGAGTACGACCCCGAGAACGTTTTCCACCGCAACGCCAATATCAAGCCGGGCTGATCCCGATGAAGGTTGTGGCCGAGTCAGCTCGGATCGAGGTCGATGGGTGGTCGGTCGCCTATCGGATGGTGGGTGCCGGTCCACCGCTGGTGTTGCTCCACGGCGGATGGGAGGACAGCCGATCGTGGCGGCTGCAGTTGGAGTCGCTCGCCGATGAGTACACGGTCATTGCCTGGGATGCACCTGGGTGCGGCAGGTCCGACGATCCGCCGGAAGGTGTGCGTCTCGGTTACTACGCCGACACACTGGCGGGATTGATTCGCGAACTCGGGATCGAACATCCGCATGTGCTCGGGCTGTCGTTCGGTGGCGGCCTGGCCATCGAGCTGTATCACCGCCACCCTGATGTGCCGCGCTCGTTGATCCTCGTCGGCGCATACGCCGGGTGGGCGGGATCGCTGCCGGCGGATGTGGTGGACGAGCGGGTGCGGCGGATACGGGAGCAGACCCAGCGGCCGCCGGCCGAGTGGGCCGAGTCCTACCTCCCGACATTCTTCGCCACGCCGATCCCGCGGGAGTGGATCGACGAGATGCTGGCGATCATGTCCGATTCCCGGCCGAGCGGCATGGCCGCGATACTTTCGGCATTTGCCGAGGCCGACCTGCGCGACGTACTCCCCACCATCGCCGTCCCGACGCTGATCCTCAACGGCGAGCTCGACGAGCGAGCGCCGCTGCGCATCGCCGAGGGATTGCACGCGAGCATCCCCGGCTCGCAGTTGGTCGTGATTCCCGGTGTCGGCCACTGCTGTCACCTCGAGTCGCCGAAGGCGTTCGACGCCGTGGTCCGCCATTTCCTGCGACAACATCCGATCAGTAAGTAGTTCCCATCGCGGCGCGCACCTCGTCGAGGGTGCGGTTCGCGATTTCGTCGGCGCGTTCGTTTCCAGTGCGTAGGACGGTGCGGACGAATTCCGGGTCGCGGGCGAGGTCCGCGCGGCGTCGGCGGTGGGCGGCGAAGTAGTCGTTGACCGCGTCCGCGGTGAATTTCTCGAGGGCTCCGGCTCCGGCATCGCCGATATCGGTGGCGAGGGTTTGCTCGTCGATACCGGTGCAGAGGGCGGCGGTGGTCAATAGGGCCGAGATGCCGGGACGGTGTTCGGGGTCGAAGGTGATGGTGCGGTGTGCGTCGGTCCGGGTGCGGCGGATGAGGGTGGCGGTTTGGTCGGCGGTCATCGAGAGGGCGATCGCGTTGCCGTAGCTTTTCGACATCTTTCGGCCGTCGAGGCCCGGAATTTCGGGGGTCGCGGTGAGGACGCGGTACCGGCTCGGATGCGCGGCGACGGCGGCGGCGAGTGCGTCACTGCGGTCGCGGGTGGCGGAGTAGGAATTCGAGGTGGGGCTCCTGGACGATCGAGGGCCGTACGAAACCTTGTTCCGCGCAGGAACATTCACGGGCTGCGTACAGCCCGTGGACATGGATGGTCAGGGCTGCTGAGGCAGCCGACGCCATGTCCGTCGAATGGTGATCACCGGTCCACGGTAACAACGGTGACGAGCGGTATTCCAGGAATTTTCTGCTGGGGCCGGGCGCCGTTGACCAGCCCCAGCAGGGGTTCGGGTCAGCCCGCGGCGGCCGTGCGTGGGTTGGCGCGCTGGACCACGTCGGCGAGCAGGGTGTTGAAGCGGTCCGCGGCCTCGATATTGCCGAGGTGGCCGGTGGGCCAGACCTGGTAGTCGGCGAGGTGGCCCGCATTGGACAGAGCCTCGGCGATCGGGCGCGACATGCGCTCGGGCAGCAGGTGATCCTCGGCGCCCGCGATGACCGTGGTCGGCACCGTCAGGTGCTTCGCGGCATCGCCCAGGTCCAAGCCGGCGAGGGCCGCGGCGTGCAGGCCGCGGGTGAGCGGGCGGCACGAGCGGACGATGCCGAGTGCGAAGTCCACCTCGTCACGGGTGGCGGGCTTGGACATGACGCGGGCCTTGAATACCGCGCTGACCGGCCACCCGCCCGGCAGCGGAATCGGCGCGGCGAGTGCGGTTTCCGCGATGACGAGCGGGACGCGGACGCTGGCGCCGAGTACGGTCACCGGGCGCTTGGCCACCATGAGCGGCTTGTTGAACAGCGGCAGCAGGTCGGTTTCGTACCGGATATCGCTGGCCGCGGTATTGGCCATGATGACCGCGGCGGCGCGGCGCGTGACCTGTTCCGGATAGCGAGATGCCCACGCCTGCAGGGTGATTCCACCCATGCTATGGCCGACGAGGACGGCGCGCTTGCCGAGCGGGAGAGCGGCCTCGAGCACTGCTTCGAGGTCGTCGGCCAGTGTCTGCGCGCCCGGGCCGGTGCTGCCGAGGGTGCTCTCGCCGTGGCCGCGCTGATCGTAGGCGAGGACGCGGTAGCGGTCGGCGAAGGCATTGATCTGCGGATTCCAGTACTCGATGCAGCAGCTCCAGCCGTGGATCAAGACGATGACATCGCCGTCGGCGGGCCCGTAGGCATGGACCCTGAGCTTGGCCCCGTCCCCGGTGGTGACCGGGATGATCTCGGGTGTGGCGGCGGGCTTGTTGAGTGACGCGGTCCGGTATGTCCGCGACCGTAGTCCAGCACGGTAGGCGGCGGTCAACGGTTCGTCTCCGCGCACTTCCGCCAGCGTCCTCATCGACTTGACCAGCATTCGAGCACTCCTTTGTGTCTGCCGCCACAGTACAGTGCAAGCTAAGTGCTTGCTACTGCTAGCGCTCCAGTGGCGGAAATCCTGGCTCTATCGGATGGATACCCGAAATTAGGTCGGCCAATAGTCCTGCCGGAAGAAACATCGAGCACGAGCTCTTCTTCCTTGATATCGCCTGTGCCCGAGGCAGCCGTTACCCCCGCCGCCCACCTGGCTTGTCCCCGATCTCCCTGTCTCACCCCACAATCCCGCCCCCGTTCTCGGGATCAGCCCGGTTCTGGGGCCGCGGATCCCGACAAAGAGTGCGGTTGGAAGTCAGCTGGGGGTCAGGAAATCGACGATATCCTCGGGCATCACCAGGCAGACCTGGTCGTCCGGATGGAAATCGCCGGGGAGGTCGCGGCGGTTGGGGGCGCGCACGAAAACGACCACGGACGAACCGTCTCCGGGGTCTATTTCGACCGCGACCGAGCCGGAGAAATCGCTGTCCGGGGGTGCGTACCAGTGGCACACATGCCCGAATTCGAGCTTGCGAGCCGCGCTGACCCCGAATCCGTCGAGCCGGGTAACACCAGCGGCGTCCACGTCGCAAAATTGTACTCTAGCTGCGGAAATGCCGGACCGAATCGATCATGTCGGTAGCTGCTGCGATGATTTCGCCCATGGCTTCCGACGCGGTCCGATTGGCGGCGCCGATTCCGGTGCTGCGCATATTCGATATTGCCAAGGCGTACGAGTTCTACCGCGACTATCTGGGATTCACTGTGGACTGGGAACACCGGTTCGGTGCGAACTTTCCGTTGTATGCGCAGGTGTCGCGGTCGTCGGCCAGGGTGCATTTGAGTGAGCACCACGGTGACGGCACTCCCGGATCGGTGGTGTGGATCGCGGTGGACGACATCAAGGCGCTGCATGCCGAGTTGGCGGGCAAGGACTATCGGTATGCGAAGCCGGGGTGTCCGGAGGACGGGCCGGGTGGGCCGGGGTTCGAACTGGCCGATCCGTTCGGCAATACGTTGCGGTTCGCCCAACCCGAATAGCGGGCACGAGCTGTGGCGGGTGTAGGGCAGCCGCGGCTACCGTTGGTGCTTGTGGAGATAAGTCATGCGGTACCGGTCGCACACCAAGAAGCGGTGGCGGAACAGCCGAAGCGCACCGGGCTGCGCGCCATGGGGTGGCCGCTGGTGGCAGCGGGTGTCGGGGTCGGCGCCGTCGTCCTGCTGCATTTCCGGGATCCGCACGGCGAAGGCTCCTATGGAATCTGCCCGGTCTACGCGCTGACGGGGTTTTATTGCCCCGGCTGCGGCGGCATGCGGGGCATGCACAATCTGACCGACGGCCGAATTCTCGATGCGATACACAGCAATCTGCTCGTGCTGCCGCTGGTGCTGGCCTTCGTGCTGTGGATCGGTGACTGGTCGATCCGTGCCTGGCGCGGTGAGCGGATGCGACTACCTCGGATCGGCCGCACCACGATGTGGGTGTTCTTCGCGCTGCTCATCGGCTATACGGTGTTGCGGAATACGCCGTGGGGGACCTGGCTCACGCCGGTCTAGCGGATTTCAGGCAGGCTTCGTATATGAGTGATTCGCTGAAGGAACGCGTCCGGGCGAAACTATTGCGCCAGCTCGCCGAGGATGGAACGCGTGACTCGGAACAGGATGATCCGCGCCTGATCTCGGTCGAGTCCGATCTCGATGTGCTGAACAGTGTCGCCGACGACGATCCGTTGGTCGAAGAACTGGCCGTGCGCTACTTGGTCTTCTGACGCCGCCTCAGTGCGATGTCGTATCGACCTGCCCGCCGGAGGGCGGCAGTTGCGGCAGCGGCTCACTGAGCAGCCACGCATCCCAGAGCGGCCGCAGCGGCACCAGACTGTAGTGGCCCGCCAGATCGGTGAATTCCTCTGTGGTGACCGAGCCGTGCCGGTAGCGGATCGTCCACTCGCGCAGTAGATCCCAGAAGGCTGGTTCGCCGAGCTCCAGGCGCAGCGTATGCAGGGTGAGCGCGCCGCGTTTGTACACGCGGTCGTCGAACATACGTCGTGGGCCGGGGTCGCCGATGATGATGTCCTGCGGTTCACGGGACAGGTTGTGCCGGGCGGCGCGGGCCAATTGGTCCGCGGTCGGCCCGCCCGCGGCTTCGGACCAGATCCATTCGGCGTAACAGGCGAAGCCTTCGTGCAGCCAGATGTCACGCCACTGCCAGATGGTGAGGCTGTTGCCGAACCACTGGTGGGCGAGTTCGTGTGCGACAAGACGTTCCGCGCCGCGGCGGCCGTCACAGTGGTTGGCGCCGAAGACGGAGATGCCCTGGGCCTCGATCGGGATCTCGAGGTCGTCATCGGTGACCACGACGGTGTACCCCTCGAACGGATACGGGCCGAACTTCTCGGTGAACAGCTCCATCATCTGCGGCTGGCGCTCGAAGTCGTGTTCGAAACTCGCGCGCAGTCGGGGCGGGATCACGGCCTGCATCGGCACCGAACCGCGCGGGCTGCCCATGCGGTGTTTCCGGTACTGCCCGATCTGGATGGTGGCCAGATAGCTCGACATCGGCTCGGACTGTTCGTAGACCCAGGTGGTCTGGCTGGCCTTGGTCTGCTTGCGCATCAGGGTGCCGTTGGCGAGTGCGTAGTACGGGGTGTCGGTGGTGATCGAAATCCGGTAGCTGGCTTTGGAACTCGGGTGGTCGTCGCAGGGGAACCAGGACGCGGCGCCGTTGGGCTGGCTGGCCACCAGCGCGCCCTCGGTCAGTTCCTCCCAGCCCACCTCGCCCCACGGCCCGCGCACCGGCTTCGGCAGCCCGGCGTATTGGATGACCAGCTCGAGCACCCCACCCGCCGGGATGCGGTGCTGCGGTGTGATGACGAGCTTGCCGTGCTGGTGGGAGTATTTCGCGGCCTTGGTGCCGTTGACGAGCACCTTGGACACGGTGAGCGACTGGGACAGGTCGAGCGCGAAACGGTCACGGACGGCTTCGGTCACCGCGATGATCCGAGCTCGGCCTGCCATGCGATTGCTGGCGACCTTATAAGTGATCTCGAGTTCGTACCGCGATACCCGGTAGCCCCAGTTTCCGTTCTGCGGTAGGTATTCGTCGACGGGCTCTTCGTAGTACTTACCCGCCATCAGGAGGTTGCTCCTGCCTCGCTAAGGCTCGGTGCCTCACTCGACCACGGCGCGATCGGATTGCCCCACCAGCGGGTGGACGGCGGCACGGTGTCACCGCGCATGACCAGCGAGGCGGGGCCGACGGTCGCGCCCGCGCCGATGCCGGCGGCGGGCAGGGCGACGCAGTGCGGCCCGAGGGTGGCGCCCGCGTCGAGGGTCACGGTGTCCATGGCCATGATTCGATCGTGGAAGAGGTGGGTCTGCACCACACATCCGCGTTCCACGGTCGCGCCGTCACCGAGTGTCACCAGGTCCGCCTCCGGTAGCCAATAGGACTCGCACCATACCCCGCGTCCGATCTTCGCGCCGAGTCCACGAAGCCACAGATTCAGTACGGGGGTACCGGTCGCGGCGCGCGCGAACCACGGCGCGGCGACGGTTTCGACGAAGGTGTCGGAAACCTCGTTGCGCCACACGAATGAACTCCACAGCGGATGCTCCTCGGCGCGAATTCGCCCGACCAGCAACCACTTCGCGGTGACCGCACTCGCCCCCGCGATCGCACCGGCGGCCATCAGGACCAATCCGCAGAGCAGTCCGGCGACCAGATAGCCCGCCGATTCCGCGATCCAGGCCAGCGTGAACAGCACACCGAGGCCGATGGCGAAGCTCACGAGCACCGGGACGAGTCGGCAGGTCTCGACTATGCCGCGGAACACCTTCAGCCGCAGCGGCGGATCGAAGGTGCGTTCGGTATCGCCGCTTTCGGAGGCGCGCCGCAGTCGCACCGGTGGGCTGCCGAGCCAGGACGAACCCGCCTTGGCCTTGGATGGTGCGGCCGAAAGCACGGCGACCAGCCCGTTTTTCGGGACCCGTCGACCGGGTGCGGTCATACCGGAATTGCCGAGGAAGGCGCGCTTGCCGACCTTCGCGTCGCCGATGTGCAGCCAGCCGCCGCCGAGTTCGTAGCTGGCGATCATGGTGTCGTCGGCGAGGAACGCGCCGTCGGCGACCGTGGTGAATTTCGGCAGCAGCAGCACCGTGGACGCCTCGACGCTCTTACCGACCTTGGCGCCGAGCAGGCGCAGCCACAACGGGGTCAGCAGGCTGGCGTAGAGCGGGAACAAGAAGGTGCGCGCCGAATCCAGCAGCCGCTCGGTGGCCCATGCCTGCCAGCCGACCCGGCTGCGGACGGGATGATGGCCCTCGGTGAGTCCGATGCTGAGCAGCCGGACCGCGATGACCGTGGCCACCGTGTACACGGCGAGGCTCAGCAGCGTTGCGACGGGCAGGATGGCGAAGCCCTTGCCGAGCGCACCCGCGAGGGTCCGGGCATCGCGGATGAACCAGGCGATGAATGCGCCGCCCACCGCCAGACCGACAATGGGCATGGCCGCCAATGCCATCGAGGTCACGCCGAAAATCGCGACCCAGTGCGCGGCCCGCGCCGGTGTGTGCGCCGGCCAACGATGCTGGGCCTTACCGACTTTCGCGGCGGGCGAGCCGGCCCACTCCTGTTCGGCCTTCACCTTGCCCGATACCGCCGATCCGGCCGCGATCTCGGCATTCCTACCGATTCTGCTGCCGGGCAACAGGATCGAGCGCGCGCCGATCACCGCGCCCGCACCGATGGTGATCGGGCCGATATGCACCACATCGCCATCGATCCAATAACCGGACAGGTCTACCTCGGGTTCCACACTGCACCCGTCGCCGAGTTCGAGCATGCCGGTGACCGGCGGCAGGGTGTGCAGATCGACGCCCGTGCCGATCTTCGCGCCGAGCACCCGCGCGAACGGCACCATCCACGGTGCGCCGGAGAGACTCTCGGCGCCGCTGGCCTCCGAGAGCCGCACCGCCGCCCACAGTCGCAGGTGCTCCGATCCGCCGCGCGCATAACTGCCGGGCCGCAGGTCGCGCAGCAGAATCCGGGCGCCGGTCGCGCAGATCACCATGCGACCGGGCGGTGAGATGAACAGCAGGAAGGCGGCCAACGTCCACCACCAGGACAGATGCGGCAACCAGGGCAGCGAGCCGGACCAGCCCGCGATATTGCCGACAATGGCCAACCAGGTCAGCCACTGCAGTCCGGTGAGGGTCGTCAGCGGGATGGTGGCCAGCACCTGGGTCCACTGGGCGCGCAGCGGCGTCGGGCGCACGATGCGTTCCTCGACGGCGGCGCTCGGCGCGGTCTCGTCGAGCAGTTCGGCCAGTGCGCCCAGGCGTGGATGGTCGTAGAGATCGGCGACGGTGATTCGCGGATAACGTTCGCGCAGTGCGGTGACCAGTTGCGCCGCCGACAGCGAGCCACCGCCGAGATCGAAGAAATCGGTATCCGGACCGGTGGCCACGGCGCCGAGAATCGAATCCCACAATCCGGCAATCCATTGTTCGGTTTCGGTGAGATCGCCGGTCGCGGTTTCGGGTTCGGAGGTGTTCGGCAGCGGCCACGGCAGGGCGTCGCGATCGACCTTGCCCGAGGTGCGGGTGGGCAGGTCCGCGACGATGGCGAGACGGGGGACCAGCGGGGCCGGAAGTTGTTCGGCGAGTTGGGCTCTGGCGGCCGCGAGGTCGAAATCGGGTGTGGTGCCGGTCAGGTAGCCGACCAGGATTTTATTGCCCGCCTTGGTGGTTCGGATCGCGGCCGCGGCACCGGTGACGCCGGGTAGGTGCTGCAGGGCGTTGTCGAGTTCGCCGAGTTCGATGCGGCGGCCGCCGAGTTTGATCTGATCGTCGGCGCGGCCGAGGAAGACCAGACCCGCGCTCTCCTTGCGAACCAGATCGCCGCTGCGGTAGGCGCGCTCCCAGCCGAGTGACGGTAGCGGAGCGTACTTTTCGGCGTCCTTGGCCGGATCGAGGTAGCGGGCCAGGCCGACTCCGCCGATCACGAGTTCACCGGATTCGCCCTCGTCCACCGGATTTCCGGCGGCATCGACGACGGCCAGATCCCAGCCGTCCAGGGGAAGTCCGATCCGGACCGGGAAGCTGCCGTCGAGCAGCGCCGCACAGGCGACCACCGTCGCTTCGGTGGGGCCGTAGGTATTCCAGACCTCGCGCTCGGAATCTATATCTGATTTGCGGCGTTCACGGGGCCCTGCGTGGTCACGCTCCGCTACCTCCGCCGGGCCCGTCGCTCGCGCCGCGGGGTTTCCGGCAAGGCGTTCGGCGAGCTCGGGCGGCACCGCCTCACCGCCGAAGATCAGCAGCCGGACCGAGTCGAGCGCCTCGACGGGCCAGGTCGCGGCAAGTGTGGGAACCGTCGAGACGACGCTGATTTCGCGCCGGACCAGCCAGGGCCCGAGATCCGCGCCGGTGCGGACCAGGGCGCGCGGCGCGGGCACCAGGCAGGCGCCGTTGCGCCAGGCCAGCCACATTTCCTCGCAGGAGGCGTCGAAGGCGACCGAGAGTCCGGCGAGGACCCGGTCGCCCGGACCGATCGGGGCATCCGGCAGGAACAGGCGCGCTTCCGCGTCGACGAAGGCGGCGGCATTGCGGTGGGTGACCGCGACGCCCTTCGGGGTTCCGGTGGATCCGGAGGTGAAGATGATCCACGCGTCGTCGCTGGGGGTGGGGCGAACGGTCGAGGCGTCAGCGCACTCGGGCCGTTCGACGGCGGTCGGCTCGACGCCTGCTGCGGTCACGATCGCGGTGACGCGCGCCTCACCGAAGACGAGCCGGGCGCGCTCGTCCGGATCGTCGGCGTCCACCGGGACATAGGCTGCACCGGCAAAAAGAATCGCCAGAATAGTGACGTAAAGCTCATGCGTGCCGGACGGCATGCGCACGCCGACGCGGTCGCCGGGACGCACACCGGCCGCGGTCAAGCGCACGACTCCGGCGTCGATTTCGGCCAGCAATTCGGTGTAGCTGAGCACCACGCGACCGTCATCGATCGCGGGCGCCTCCGGATGGGCTTGCGCGGTGCTGTTCAGGATGTCGACAAGGGTCCTGGCCTGCGGCGCGAGTGCGGCGCGTAGCAGAGGTTCGGGCGTGCGGAGCCCGTCGGTCGGGTCTGTGCCCGCCGCGGTGTCGACCTGCGGCCGCAGCATCACGTCCTGCCCACCTCTCATAGACCTGCCTAGCGCTTCCTCGTTGTTGTTTCACAGCAGGGTTACCAGTGGGCAAACGCCACGGTGACCAACTGTCTACGGTACCTGCGGTATCGGTCAGAGTTCTTCGCCCAATGCTTTCAGCGCAAGGCGGTGCAGGGTCTTCCGCTCGTCCTCGTCGAGGCGGTACAGCACCCGCTCAGCGGCCTTTTCGATGAGTTCATCGGTCTTGCGGCGCTCGGCGCGTCCGGCCTGGGTGATGGACAGCCGGTATTTGCGCCGGTCCGTCGAATCGCGGGTGCGGATGACGAAACCGGCCTCCTCCAGACCGTCGATCAGCCGGACCACCTCGCTGCGGTCGATGCCCAGCGCGGTGGAGACCTGCTGCTGGGACAGGTCGTCGAATTCCTCCAGGCAGACCAGCACCCAGTGTTCACGCAATGACGTGCCCATCTCGGCGTGTACGGCCTTGTGCAGCTTGCCGAGCGCGTACGTCGGGAAGCGGAGCAGGCCGCGGGGGTGGATGTGGTCAGCGGGCATTCGGTAATTGTATCTATTGTTGATGAGCTAGATTGTTGATAATCTCCGCAATCTAGGTTGTCTACAAATAGCGGAGGATCCATGTCGGATACTCGAACGGCCGTCGCCGCCACCGCGCCCGCACTCGAACCCATTCCCGCGCGGGTCTGGCGAGTGGCCGGTGTGGTGGTCTTCGGCGCCGTCATGAGCATGTTGGACACGTCGCTGGTGAATATCGGGCTGAATTCCATCGCGACGGATCTCGGTGCGGCACTGGACAGTGCCCAGTGGATCGCGAGCGGGTATCTGCTCGCACTCGCCGTCACGCTGCCGCTGTGCGGTTGGCTCGGCCGGCAATTCGGAATGGACCGGGTCTGGTTGACCGCGCTCGCCGGATTCACGGTGACCTCCGGACTGTGTGCGCTGGCGCCGAATATCGGCTGGCTCATCGGTTTTCGGATCGCGCAGGGTCTGGCCGCGGGGCTATTGGTGCCCGCCGGGCAGACGCTGCTCGGGCAGGTCGCGGGTCCGCATCGGTTGGGGCGGGTGATGAGTGTCGTCGGCATCGCGGTGGTCGCCGCGCCCGCGATCGGACCGACCATCGGCGGCGTCATGCTGGCGAATCTGGATTGGGAGTGGTTGTTCCTGATCAATATCCCGTTCGGGCTGGTGGCGTTCGTCCTGGGGCGTCGGTTGTTACCGCGGGCGCAGGCGACGGGCAACGGCGGTCGATTCGATGCCACCGGATTCGCATTGATCGCGGTGGGGCTGTCGGCGCTGGTCTATGGACTGGGTGAATTCGGCAGTCGCGGTGGCGTTTCCGCGCCGACGGTGTGGGTGTCGGTGGTGGTCGGGGTGCTGGCGCTCGGGCTGTTCGTGGTGCGGTCGGTGCGCGGTGGTGGCGGGAGTCTGCTCGATGTCGGACTCTTCCGGCATCCGGTATTCGCGACGGCGAATGTGGCGAACTTTTTCGCCGGTGCGTCACTGTTCGGAGCAATGCTGTTGTTGCCGTTGTACTTTCAAGTACTGCATCGCGACGGTCTCATCGCGACGGGTTTGCTGCTCATGTCCTTCGGGATCGGTGGCATCATCGCGCTGCCCGTCGGCGGCCGGTTGACCGATCGGTACGGCGGGGGAGTGATCGCGGTGGTCGGCAGTGCGGTGACGGCCGCGGTCACCGTGCCATTCGCGCTCGGCGATGCTTCGATGAATCCCGTTGTCGTGCAGGCACTTCTGTTGATCCGCGGCGTGGCCACCGGATTGACCGGGGTGCCGATCATCGCTGCGGCCTATGCCGCGGCACGGCCCGAGCAGCTGCCGGATGCGGCATCGTTGGTGAATATTCTGCAGCGGGTCGGCGGGTCGATCGGCGCGGCATTGCTCGCGGTGGTGCTGTATCGCGGGGCCGCTGCGGGATTGTCGGTGGATGCCGGGTTCCGGCAAGCGTTCTGGTGGCTCACGGTCGCGTCGGTCATCTCATTTATCGCGTCACTATTGCTGTGGCGCAAGGAGATTCAGCTGAACCAGTGACGCCGTGCGCCTGGTCGGCGGCGGCCGGCCAGGCGCATGACGGATCACGCGGCAGAAGCGGCCGTGCCGATGCCGAGCGCGGCGAGAATGGCCGCGCTGATCTGTTCGAGCCGATCGCGAACCTGTGGGCGGCGCAACATCGCAACCGCTCGTGACGCCAGCACGGCGAGCAGGATCATCTCGACGGCGGCAATGGAGCATTCGATGGCGCCGAGGGCGAGGGTGTTCAGAAAGGTGACATCGGTGAGGAATTGCGGCAGAACCGCCAGGTAGAACAGCCCGACCTTCGGGTTGAACATGCACGACACCAGACCTGCGGCGAATGCCGAGCGGATCGAGGCGGGAGCCTGCGCGGCCGACTGTCCGGACGCCGCGGCGGTGCCCGCCCCGCGCTGCTTGCGGTGATCGATCAGCGCCCGAATTCCCAAGTACACCAAGTAGATTCCGCCGACGACCTTGAGCGTCCGGTAGGCCGTCGCGGACTGTTCCAGCAGGGCGGCGACGCCCGCTGCGACCACCACCGCCCACACGATCCCGCCCAATGCCGAGCCGATCGCCGCGGCGATACCGGGTCGCGCGTCCACGATCGAGAAACGCAGCACCAGGAACGAATCCGGGCCGGGCGTGATCGACAGCAGAATGCACAGGCCGATAAAGCTGAGCAGCAGGGAAAGCGTCACCTCTCGATCAGATCGCACATCGCTCGGCATTGCAAGGTTATTTATTCGACTGCATGTGTATGCAGAAATGATTCGGTTGACAGGACGGTGTGGCATCTGCCAATCTCGGTTCAGGTCATGAGTACCAGCGTCAAGCCCCGGCTAGCTGGTCGGCAACCCTCCTCCGCGGCGGGGTGCTCCGGGTGACGACCGGGCCGCAGCCCGACCGGGTGCGGCAAGCGCGGACTCGGATGATCACCTGATTTCGGGTCCCACAGCCGATGGGATTTGTGATGACCGCTGTAGTTGAGCAGAGCTGTGCCGCCCTCGCCCGGGTTTCCGGCGACGACCTCCAGGTGCCGCTCGTACAGGGCGGAACGACCACCTACGCGAACTTCGACTACGCCGCTAGCGCACCGGCATTGGCGCAGGTCACCGACCGCGTGCAGCAGCTGCTGCCGTTCTACGCGAGCGTGCACCGCGGTGCCGGTTACGCCTCGCGGATCTCCACCGAGTGCTACGAGGCCGCGCGCGGCTCGGTCACCCGCTTCCTCGACGCCGCCGACGACCAGGTGGTGGTGTTCACCCGCAACACCACCGATTCGCTGAATCTGCTCGCCGCCTGTGTGCCCGGCGACACCGTGGTGCTGGATATCGAACATCATGCGAACTTCCTGCCCTGGACCCGGCACGGTCGTCGCGTCGTCAAGGCCGCGGCGACCGTCGAGGAGACGATCCGCCAGCTGATCGCCGAATTGTGCAGTAGGCCGGCGGCATTGCTCGCGGTCACCGGCGCGTCGAATGTGACCGGTGAGGTGCTGCCACTCGAGCGCCTGGCCACCATCGCGCACCAGTGCGGTGCGCGGATCCTGGTCGATGCCGCGCAACTGGCACCGCATCGTCGAATCAGCCTGCGCGCCACCGGAATCGACTACCTCGCCTTTTCCGGCCACAAGCTCTACGCACCGTTCGGCGCGGGAGTGCTTGTCGGACGCCGGGATTGGCTCGATGCCGCCGAACCGTATCTGGCGGGCGGCGGGGCGGTCCGCGAGGTCACCACTACCAGCGCGGAATGGGCATCGGCACCACAGCGTCACGAGGCCGGTTCGCCGAATGTGCTGGGCGCGGCCGCACTCGCCGCCGCATGTGACGCGCTGTGCGCGATCGATCCGAAAACCCTTGCCGCGCATGAGCGACTGCTCGCCGATCGCCTGCGTGCCGGGCTGTCCGCGATTCCGGGCGTCAACCTGCTGCGCATCTGGGACGACAGCCCCGACACCGTCGGCATTGTCGCCTTCACGCTGGACGGATTCGTCCCCGGACACGTCGCGGCCTATCTCTCCGCCGAACACGGCATCGGCATTCGCGACGGCCGCTTCTGCGCCCACCCGCTGCTCGAGCGGCTCGGCCTGGACGGTGCGCTGCGTGCCAGCATCGGCCTCGGCACCAGCTCCGCCGATGTGGATCGGCTGGTCGAGGCCATCGCCACCCTGGTCGACACGGGTGCGTCGTGGAATTACGCCAGTACTGACGGACTTTGGAACCCGACACCCGAGACCCGTCCCTTCGCCCGCCTCGACTCCGGCAACGGTGCCGCGCCCTGCTCGATCGGCTGATCGGAGCCGCGGCGTGGCATTGGGCCGATGCGGTCCGATGACCAGATGAATCCATGCGCGGCGGACGAACAAGCGCGGGACCCCGCCAGGGATTTCGAATCAGCCAGGTCGGCACGATCCACCCGGGTGTGCAGACTTCGCTCCGAAGAATTCACCAAATAATTTGCGGCACCGCGGAACCGCCGCTCCGGCCCTTACGTCTAGAAAGGTGATGACACTCGTCCGGCCGGGGCGGGGGAACGGAAAGGCGGCTGAATGAATTCGGCAGAGCGGGACGCGCTCCAGTCCTGGACGGACGGGATGCGCGGCCGAGTCGACCAGATGACCGATGTCTACGAGCGGCAGCTAGAGCAGTTCGGCGCGGCGAAATCCGAGCTGGCCAACCTGACGGTGCAGGGCTGGTCCCAGGATCAGCTGATTCGGGTGACGGCGAATTCGGCGGGCATTCCGCTGGATGTGTGGGTGGCGCCGGAGGCGTTCAAGCGCTCGAATCCGGAGCGCCTCGGTGCGGCGATGACCGAGGCGGCGCAGGCCGCGGCCCGGGCCGCCAAGGAACAGCTCGACGCGCGCCTGGCGCCGGTGCTGGCGGCGGTATCCGAGGTCGGGCTGCCCGAGGATCCGTTCGGCGAACTGCCGACGATCGCCCGGCCCGACGGAAATATCCTGCCGCCGCCTCCGCCGGAGCCCGAACCGGAGCTGGAGGCGCAGTTCCCGCGGCGGCTGGACGAGGATCCGGACGACGAGGGCCCGCACTGGAAGGGCTGGTAGGTCATGGGCAACAGCAACTTCCGCATCGATCCGGAACAGTTCCGTTCGATTGCGACCGAAATTGGTTCGCTGGGCACCGAATTCGCCACCGAGGTAGCGGAATTCACAAGCGCGCTGAGCGCGGACGGCGACGGCATCGGCGATGACGAATTCGGACAGGCATTCCTGCAGAACTTCCTCGGCCCGACCGAAGATGCGACCGAGATGCTCGACGGTGTGACCAGCCTGCTCGGTTCCATCCAAAAGCGTTTCACCGCTGTCGCGGACGCCGTGACGACGACCGATGGGGACTTCGAGTCGGCCGTCGAGAAGATCACCGGCCTGCTCGACGAGAACGGCAAGGGGTAGCCGCATGGGGCTGCAGATACCATCGGCGCTGGAGCCGGTGGCGGCGGTTGTCGTCTATCGCTGGCCGAAGGCGGATGAGACCAAGCTGTTCAGTTTGGGCAATAAGGCCGAGAAGATGGCGAATACGCTGGAGAAGTACTCCGGCAAGATCGATACCAAATTCCAAGAGGCACTTGGCCATATCGAGGGCGAGACCCACGACGCGATCGAGCGCTATCGGCAGAAGACGATGCAGGCGGTCGAAACGCTCACCGATCTGCTCCGCGATATCGCCCTGGCGCTGCGCATCTATGCATCGCTGATTCTGGCCATCAAGCTGTACATCATCTCGATGCTGATCTACACCGCCATCCAGTTGGCGGCAGCCGCCGCGGCGGCGGTGCCGACCCTCGGCGCGAGTACCGCCGAGGCGGCGGCGATGCAGGTCGCGATCCGCACCGCCATCACGCAGGCGCTGCGCAAGCTGATCCAGCAGATCCTCACCCAGACGGTGATCAAGGCGGCGACCGGCGCATTGACAAGTACCGCAAAGGAATTCCTGCGACAGACCATCGGGATCGAGATGGGTACTCGCGACGGTTACGACATCGACAGGCTGGTCGAATCGGGTGAGCGTGGGGCACTGGATGGGGCCATCCAGGGCGCGCTGAACAAACTCGGGTTCAATAGCACCGATACGAAGAAGTTGGCCGAGCAGCTCACCACCACAGCGTTCGGACCGGCGCGCAATTACAAAGCGCTGTACGACGGTTCGGAACAGACCGAAACCTCGGGCAGCAAGAACGAGTCGGATACGACAACCACGCAGCACGCACCGTATGTGAGTCCGTCGCCCGGGGGTACGACCTTCACCGCCGGTACGTCGACCGACGATTCTTCGACCACGCAGCACGCGCCGTATGTGAGTCCATCGCCCGGGGGTACGACCTTCACCGCCGGTACATCGACCGACGATTCCTCGCCGCAGCACGCGCCGTATGTGGCACCGTCCACGACGCCGACGCCTACTTCGATCCACGACACGACCGCGCCGACGTCGACGCACGGTCCGTATACCACGAGCACCTCGCCCGGGAGTCCACCCGAGCCGACCACTGATCCACCACCGAAGGAACCCAGCCAAGACGAGCTGATCCCGGACGCGACCACGCCCTCATCGCTGGATATGGGCGCGGGTGACACCTTCCACATCGAGGTGCGCACCGGCTCATCCCTCGACCTATAGCGTTGTCGCGCAGGCGAATCCGCCCGGCCGCGCTCAGCCTTCGAGCGAGGTCGGGCGGTAGTAGCGGCCGCGATAGTAGAGCAGCGGTGCGGCGCTGGGCTGTTCGTCGGTTCGGTCGTGGACCCGGGTGACCAGACCGACGACGAGGGTGTGGTCACCGATGGGGATCAACTGCTGGATGGTGGCACGAATCCAGATGGGCGTGCCGTGCAGCACCGGCTCGCCCGTGTCCAGGGTGGTCCACAGGGAGCGGTCGCTGAAGCGTTGATCAGCGGTGCGGGCGAAACGCTTGGCCAGATCGTGCTGGTGTTCGCCGAGGAAATGGACCACCACGGAGTCGGCGGCCTGCAATGCCGTCAGGCTCGACGAGGTGTGGGCGATATTGAAGGAGACCAGCGGCGGCTCCAGGGACAGCGATGCGAAGGAGGTCGCGGTGAAGCCGACCGGGCCGTTCGCGGAGCCCAGGGTGACGACGGTGACGCCCGCCGGATAGTGTCGCATGGAGGCGCGATACAGCTCGGCGGTGATACCGCTCAGATCATCGGGAATCTGGATGTCCGTGGCGGGGGGTTGAGCTTCAGTCACATGACGAAACTACGCCGGGCGTCTGGGTGGCGCTCAGTCCACGTCGATCGCAAGCCCGGCGGTGATACGCACGAGTTCGCGAAACGAGGTGCGGAATACGGTATTCGGATGGCCGCCCGCGGCCCAGACCTCCCGGTGCGTGGACAGCACGTTATCCACCCACGTCGGCAGGTTGGTGGGATGGCCGACCGGCGCGATGCCGCCGATGGGCTGACCTGTCACCTCCTGCACCATCGCGGCGGGGGCGCGGGTGAGCTTGCCTTCCAGCCGTTCGCCGGTGCGCCCGAGGTGGACCTGGTGTGCGCCGGAAACCAGCAGCAGCACCGGATCATCGTCCAGGAGGAAGACCAGTGATTTCGTGATGGCGCCCACATCGACGCCGAGTGCCCGTGCGGCATCGGCGGCGGTGGGCGTGGGGGCGGGCTGAGTGACGATGACACCATGGTGGCCGCGCGCGATCAGGGTATCTGCGACCCGGCATGCGACTGGTGGAAGCGACCTGCGCATGGAACCAGAGTAGAGCGATTGCGGGCAGTATGCCGGTCGGTTTTCGGTCAGTGGTCGGGATGTACGACGGAGAACCAGTGCGGCGCACCGACTTTGCACAGCATTTGCGGGCAGCACGGACTGGTCGGCTGGCTCGGCCGCATCTGCTTTACGCTATACGAATGACTGATTGGCAGGCTTTCACCGTTGAAACCAAGGACCACGTCGCGCAGGTCACGCTGACCGGCCCCGGCAAGGGCAATGCCATGGGTCCGGACTTCTGGCGGGAGCTGCCGGAGATTTTCCGCGGGCTGGACGCCGATCCCGAGGTTCGCGCCATTGTGCTCACCGGTTCCGGAAAGCATTTCTCCTACGGACTCGACCTGCCCGCTATGGCAGGCACGTTCGGTCCGCTGATGGCGGATAAGGCGCTGGCCGCGCCGCGCACCGACTTCCTCTACGAAGTGCGCCGGATGCAAGCCGCGGTGACCGCGGTGGCCGATTGCCGCAAGCCGGTCATCGCCGCGGTTTCCGGCTGGTGCATCGGCGGCGGGCTGGATCTGATCGCCGCCGCCGATATCCGCTACGCGAGCGCGGACGCGAAGTTCAGCCTGCGCGAGGCGAAGGTCGCGATCGTCGCCGATATCGGGTCGCTGCACCGGCTGCCCGGCATCATCGGCGAGGGCCACCTGCGCGAACTCGCCTACACCGGTAAGGACATCGACGCGGCGCGTGCCGAGAAGATCGGCCTGGTCAACGATGTATTCGCCGACCAGGAGGCGGTACTGGACGCGGCGCACGCCATCGCGCGCGAGATCGCCGCGAATCCGCCGCTGGTGGTGCAGGGCGCGAAGGATGTGCTCGAGCAGCGCACCAAGGATCAGGTGGCGGCCGGGTTGCGCTATGTCTCCGCGTGGAACTCCGCCTTCCTGCCGTCCGAGGATCTGACCGAGGCCATCCAGTCGGTGTTCGAGAAGCGAGCCCCGGAGTTCAAGGGCCGGTAAAGGCCGGATATTCGCTTGCCCTAGCTGTTGGCTCGCACACATACTTGTATCACGCAACTAATTGATTGACGCAAGTAAAGGTGAGAGTCGAGTGGACGAGGACGAGCTGTCGGTCGACGCGATCGCGATGCAGCTCACCCGGCTGCAACGGATCCGGGAGCGGACCGCGGCGCAAATGCGGAGCAAGGACGGCGTGGATCCAGCGGCCTTCGCGGTCCTGTTCCGGCTGCTCTGTGACGGACCGATGCGCTCGGGCGAACTTGCCGAGGCGGTGCATTCGGATGCGTCGACGGTCAGTCGGCACGTCGCCCACCTCGTCGAGCGACATTTGGTGGAACGGCAAGCCGATCGCAACGACGGCCGCGCCACCGTGCTCGTCGTCACCGAGCGGGGACGCGAGACCGCCGAGCGGATACGCAGGCGCAAGCGCGAGAACCTGACCCGCGTGATGGCGGCCTGGACTCCACAGGACCGTGCCGCATTCGCCGGACTGCTGCGGCAGTTCGTCGACGACTTCGAGCGGGCCAAGCCCGCGATGATCGCGGCCATCCGCCAGGACCAGCACCAATTCGACCTCGAGACGGAGAACGATTCGTGACCGCACCGGCCACCGTGGCGGAGCCCACGGGTTTCACCCACAGACAGATCCTGACCATCATGAGCGGTCTGCTACTCGGTATGCTGCTCGCGGCGCTGGACCAGACGATCGTTTCCACCGCGATCCGCACCATCGCCGATGATCTCGACGGCTATTCGATGCAGGCCTGGGCGACCACCGCCTACCTGATCACCGCGACGCTCGCGACGCCGCTGTACGGCAAGTTGTCCGATATGTTCGGCCGCAAGCCCTTCTTCATGGCGGCGATCTCGATCTTCGTGATCGGTTCGCTGCTGTGCACGATGGCGCAGTCGATGTACGAACTCGCGGCGTTCCGCGCATTCCAGGGGCTCGGTGCGGGCGGCCTGATGTCGCTGGCGCTGACCATCCTCGGCGATATCGTCAGCCCGCGTGAACGCGCCAAGTACCAGGGCTACTTCCTCGCGGTATTCGGCACCTCCAGCGTGATCGGCCCGGTGCTCGGCGGCGTGCTCGCCGGACAGGACAGCATCTTCGGGATCAGCGGCTGGCGCTGGGTCTTCCTCGTCAACGTGCCGATCGGCCTGGTCGCGCTCGGTGTCGTCTCCAGGGTGCTCAAGCTGCCGAAGCGGCCGCATTCCACCGACCGGGTCGATTGGTGGGGTGTGCTCGTGCTGGCGATCGGACTGGTGCCGCTGCTCATCGTTGCCGAGCAGGGGCGCGAATGGGGTTGGGGCAGTGGACGTTCCATCCTCTGCTATGTGATCGGTGTGCTCGGTGTCATCGGGTTCGTGCTGGTCGAGAAGGCGATGAAGGATAAGGCGCTGATTCCGCTGCGGATGTTCGCCAATAAGACCTTCGCGCTCGGCGTGGTGATTTCGGTCGTGGTCGGCTCGGCGATGTTCGGCGGTATTTCGCTGCTGCCGCAGTACCTGCAGGTGGTGCGCGGATCCAGTCCGACACTGGCCGGTCTGCAGATGCTGCCGATGGTGCTCGGGATGATGACCGGCTCGGTCGTATCCGGCCAGCTGATCTCGCGTACCGGTCGTTACCGGATCTTCCCGCTCATCGGCGCGACCATGTTGACGCTGGGCCTGTTCCTGCTGCACTTCGTGAATGCCGACAGCCCACTGTGGGTCGCGATGATCTTCATGGCCGCCACCGGCTTCGGACTCGGCAATCTCATGCAGCCGCTCACCATAGCGGTGCAGAACGCGTTGCCGCCCAAGGATATGGGCGTCTCCACCGCCGCGGCCACGTTCTTCCGGCAGATCGGCGGCACGATGGGTGTCGCGATATTCCTCTCGATCCTCTTCGCGCAGTTGACGCCGAATATCTCCACCGAGATGAAGTCCGCGGCCACCGATCCGGCCTTCCAGCACGCCGTGGTCGAGGCCGCGCACAGCAGCAATCCCGCTGATGCCGCGCTCGCGAAAGGCCTGCTCGCGCAGGATACTTCGGCGGCCGGTGGGGTGCTGAAGGACAGCTCGATCGTGCAGCAACTGAGCCCAGAGCTGGCGCGGCCGTTCAAGGTCGGTTTCGCGGAATCGATGTCGACGGTATTCCTGTCGGTGACCGGCATGGCACTGCTCGGGCTGATCCTGGTGCTGTTCTGGAAGGAAGTGCCGCTGCGTACGGTCGGCGGTATCGAGGCGGCCAAAGGTGATGCGGCGTCCAACGGTGCCGGACCGGATGTGCTCGAGCGCACCGGATTGTTGACCGCAGGCGGGGAGACCTTGAATCCGTCCGCGGACACGGTAGATGCCATCGCTGCGACCAACGGTGTGGGATCGAAATCGACGGGTGCGGCTGGGCCGGTGTGAATTCATCGGACGCCCGGTTCTGGTCGCGCTAGCCCTGGCTGCCGGTAACGGCACCACATGTCGCTTGTGCGCTGAAGGCGTCCGCCTGGTTGGTTACGGTCAGCCGGATTGAGGCGGGCTCGGCTTATCCGTCACCCGGCGGTCCGGCACGGCATCCGCCTGTGTCCGTGCTCCTGTTCGCCGCCGCGCGGGTGGGGTACCTGATCCTCAACCCTGGCTGAGCACGCGGATCATGTGTCGAACAGTTGGATGTGGACGAAGCGGCTCGACGGGTCCCGCTCGTCCACGATGACGATCCGGTCGACCGACTTTCCGTCGGGGCGTCGGTAGAGGTCCTGGGCCTTCAGGATCGACGGTGAAGTCTCCAGGGAAGGCCCGGCGATGGCGGTCTGGGCCGCGCCGAAGACTTTGGTCAGCGGCGCGGAGAATTTCGATGTGGTCAGCAGCAGGGTAAGGCCCTGGGGATCGGTCGATAGCGCGAGCTGGTAGAGCGTGTCGATACCGTGCTCGGATCGGGCGCCGAGCACGGAGACATTCTCCGGAATGACGATCCCGCCGAATTCGGAAGCCTCCCTGGCGATGTCGGTGTTGTTCGCGGCCTGGGTCGGCTCCGACCGCCGGTCGCCGTCATGTCTTTCGCTGCTGCAGCCGGTCATGCCGACCGTGACGGCCATGAGGCCGGCGACGACACAGGCCAGCATCACCTGCCGGATTCCAGGCGTTGGGTACCTCATCGGGTGGGATCACTCCTCTCGCCGTCCCGGCCGCCCCTGGCAGGTTCACCGGTCCGGTTATTCAAGCCACTCCCCGAATCAAGCTATGGGGCGCGATCTACAGCGCCGTCCCGGTGCGCCATCGGACTTTAGCGCAGCGTCGGATCCTGTACCGTCACAGCGTTTCTCGCGCCGAAGCCATGGATGCCACCATGGGCGATGATTGCCTGGCCGAACTCCGCACGTGGGCACGCCAGTCATCGTGTCCATGCCACCCCGGCTGCCCGTACTCACAACCTGGCTGGACCGCATCGAATTCTGGGCCTCCGGCGGGGGTCGGTTGTGGGCAGTGTTCAGTGGCGGGTGCGGAGGTATTCGTCGTGTTCGCGGTCTTCGCGGTGGTAGCGCTGGGTGAGGGTGGTGAGGCGGTGGATTTCGGTGGCCATGGCATGGGGTTCGATGGGTTTGGCGATGATGGGGTCGCCGGTTTTCACGTAGTAGCGGCCGTCGGGGTAGTCCATCCACCAGAAACCGCGGGACGGAGTGGGGCGGGCGTCGAGGGCTGGGCCGGGGCAGATGGCTATTTCGCCGAAGGCGGAGCGGGGGCGCTGGAAGATGCGGTCCAGTTGCTCGATGGGGCCGACGTCGTGGGCGCGGCGGATATGGCGGTCGCGTTCGGCGGTGATTTCCGCGCGGCGGATCTCCAGTGGTGGGTGGGTGCCGGGTCCGCACGCGGGTAACGCAGTCACTGCGTGCCGGGCGACTTGCTCTGCGGCGCAATAGGTTACGAGAACATCGCCGCCGCTGTCCGGGTTCGGCCCGGGTAATTGGTGCAAGGCGGCCCCGGCCTGCGCACGGACCGCGCCGTGGAACCGGTAGGTACGCGATGGATCGGCACCCCCGAAACCCTTCGACTCGACACGGACGTCCGGCTCGAGCAGTACCTCGACGGCGCGTTCGAGCTCAGGCGAGTACTTGGCGAGCAGGGAACCGACGGCGGCCTCCCGATGGCGCTTCAGCTCATCGAAGTCGGCGATCTCGGTGCGATAGTGCAGCGGATAGGGCAGGCGATCGCGACCGTATGCGGCCCAAAGGATTTCGAACTCCAGACCGGTCAGCCTGTGCCTACCCGCCCCACCGCCGACCGCCACTGCGCCTTCCATACCCACTTCGCCGCCTTCACCGATTGCCATTCCCTGCGCTTATCCACTCCGTCGTTCCGCCGCCCGGCCTCCCTCGGGCTAGTAGCGGGGTTCACTGTCGGGGTCTGCGCCGATTACTGGGGGGACGGTTTTGGGTTGAGCGTCCAGGCCGGTTAGTTCTTGGCCGTGTTCGGCGGTGATGAGGTAGTCGGGGATGCCTTTTTTGCGGTCATCGTCGTTGGACTTGTTCTGGCCGGGGGCGCCCATGCCGGACGTGCCGGAGCGGCCTGTTGCCGCGGTGCTCTGGCGGGTGGTTGCGGCGGCTGTGGTCGTCGCGGTTGTCGGTGTGCCGGAGGTGCTGCGGCCGGGGCTGCCCTGGGTGGCGCCGGGGGTGCTGGTTGGGCGGCCGGTGCTGGTTCCGATGCCCGGGGTGTTGGGGCTCGGGGTGGACGTGCTCGGGGTCGCGGTGGTGGGGGAAGTGGATTGCGTTGTCGCAGTGGTGCTTTGGGGGGTGGTGCTGGCGGCGGTGGTGGCATCCGGTGTTGTCGACGACGGGTTTGTGGATTGCTCGGTGCCCGTCGGCTGACCCGAATCCTGGCCCTGGTTGCCTGAGCCCTCCGAGCCGTCGCCACCGGAACCCGAGGTACCGCCGTCGGAACCTGAAGGTCCGTGCGTACCACCGGGATCCCGTCCCGATGCGACCGGGCCGGGACTGTCGGTGATCGTCGGGGCGGTGGGCATGTAGGGAACGCCGACATCGGTCTGCCCCGCGACCTGGCCGTAAACCGTGCGCAGGATTCTGCGCCCCTCCTGCTCGGCCTCGGTGCTGGTGTATTCGTCGGTCTTCATGACGCCGTCTTTGGGTAGCGTCTTTCCCGCGATATCCGGGCGTTCGGTCAGGCCGGGCATCAATGCCTGGGTCTGCTCCAGGCCGGTCTTCATTTCCGAGAGCTTGAGACTGGTCAGGGTGGCCGCCTGCGCCAGCGGCACGGACTTGTCGTAGTAGTTGTTCACCGCGTTGGTGGCTGCCTGTGCTGCAGCACCGGTCCATCCGGTGTGGCCGTTCTGGCCGGTGATGGTGCGACCGAATTCGCGCTTGAAGACCTCGAAGGTGCCGGTCAGGTCCGCGCCGATATTCGCCCACATGGTGACCGCGTCATCGACGAGTTTCGGCTTCATCGCCGAGACGGCGGTCTGCATTTGCTCGAGGGTGAGATGGTCGTAGCTGTCCGGAGTTGTGATGTGCGGCGGTTGCGTTTCGCCGTCGAAACCGTTGTAGCCCGACTCGGTTTTGTAGATCCAGTCGCGGTCGCGGTTCCATTGCTCTTGGGCCTGGATCACCCGGCGCTGGTAGTCCTCGTAGGTCATTCGGGAGTCACCTGCGCAAACTGGGAGGCACGGTCCTGATCTTGGGCGACGAAGTTTGCAATTGCCTGTGCCACAACCTGTTTCATGGTTTCGACAGTCTCGATGTGCTGGTTGATCACAGTGTCCAGCGACCGGTCGGTTCCGGCAGCGGTTTCGGAGAACTTCTTCTCGAGAATCTTGCCGGAGTTGAAATCGCCGAATCCCGTTATGAGGCCAATGTTGCCGACCTTGTCCAGCACTGTGTTCAGCCTGTCGATTTGGTCGTCGCAGACCTTGTCCAAGTCCTTCCCGACTTCGGGGTCTAGTGAGAGCTCACCGGTATTGGCCTGGTCGAGTAGGCGCTTCCATTCCCCCGGATCGATACCGTTGATCATTCCCCCTCCTTCAACGTTCAGGCAGATACTGCGCCAAGGCTTCCGTGAGACGACGCACTTCAGCGCATGGCTCACCAGCGCTGGCACCGACAGTTCCAGACCGGTTCATTACCTTGAAGTCGACTATCCCATGCGGCACCTCAACGGCGAGCCAGCAAGTCTGGTCATGCGTTGCGCCGCGTGGGCGAAACTGGAGTGCCGTGCGTGAACCAACGGTCGTCGACACATAGTCCACGTAGTCGGTCCTCTGTCTGCTCTCCTCCAGAGTGTGTTCCGACGACAAGACTCCGAAGTTGTACGATTTCGCGGCCGATAGCCAACCGCAGACCTTCCATCCCGTGGGGTCGACTCCGGCGACGGTGGTGTCCTTGCTGGCGGTGTTCAGCCCGAGCGCAGATATTGCGGAATCGGGTATGTCGCAGGGATTCCAGATCGCTGCTTCGGAGTCTTTCGACGTAGTGGCCGCTGCCGTCGTTGCCGGTTCTTTCGTGCTGCTCGGCGTCGGAGCGCTATCCCCTGAGTTGTCATTGCATCCGACAAGCGCCAGCGCCGCGCCGAGGATCAGCGCCGCAGCGCGCGGCGTCTTCGCTGTACCGGCCATCCGCGAACCCCTTCGCTGCCACCCGTCCCGAGGGCCACACGCATCCCCCATTGCCCCGCAACCCTACCGGCTAGCGCGGGAGACCGGCAATGAGACCGGGTAAGGATCAGACACCGAAAGCCTCCCGCGCTCGCATCGTGCGGGAGGCTTCGTGTCGATCACTCAGTACTGGTTGAACTTTCCGTTGGAGACGGCCGCGGTGAAGGCGTCCCACTGATCGGGGTTGAAAACCAGCGCCGGGCCGTCCGGGTTTTTCGAGTCCCGCACACCTACGAAGGAGTTGACCAGGAAGGCGACCTCGACGCAATCCTTACTCCCCGAGCTGCGGATGCTCTTGAACCACTGAGCTTCAGATAGGTCGACGTCGTTCTTGTTGGTCACCGCCGTACTCCCTTGCGATTTGCCGAAGCAGGCTCCTGCTTGCGGTCTCATCCAGCGCTCGCCGCCAGATGGCGTCATGGGCAACATGGTAGCGCTGGACATGATGTGGTGACTCCAAATACAAATCCCCCGTGAAGTTTTCGAGGTAGACAACCGATGGCTCGATCGGCTCTCCCTTCTTGTCGACGTCGAAGTCGACGATCGTGAACAGCCCGATGGGATCGCCCAAAGGGATGCCCGCCGAGTGCGGAAGGATTCGCAGCGAGACGTTCGGCAATGTGGAAACATCAGCAAGATGCCTCAATTGGGCGCTCATCGTCCTGGCATCGCCGACGACGCGGCGCAGGGCACACTCCAATAGAACCACTTTAAGTTCGATTGGCCGCCGTTTGCGAGTAATCGCGCGCTGTCGCCGAAGCTTCAATTGCACACGGCGATTGATCTCGTCATCAGTGTCGTTCGGGAACACGTCGCGAGCGAGTACACGCGCATAGCCGGGAGTCTGTAGCAACCCCAAGACGACATCCGGCGCATAAGACGTCAGCCGCCGCGCCGCTGCCTCCAGCCCCACATACACGTTGAAGTCCTGCGGGATCAACTTCCCGTACTCATGCCACCAACACTTCCCCGACGCCTGCTGCGCCAACCCGAGCAACCCTGCCGTGACCACCTCTTCGGCGTCATACACCGCACACAGTTCTCGAATATCGAGCAGCCGAATGCGATTCGTCTGCCCGGTCTCCAACCGCTGCAAGGTCGTCTTGCCGCGTTCGATCAACCGCGCCGCATCGGGCATCGTCATCCCGGCCTGTAAGCGCAGGTCACGCAGATGGCGTCCCAGTTGTCGTCGTGGCACCGTACTTCCAGAATCCGTCATGGCCCCCAACCTCAGTTTTCGGAAACGAGTGTGATGTGTGCGCGGAAGTACCGATCCGCGGACACGGAACTTGTCCTCGCCTTTCGGCGCGATTCGAATGCAGACCCCATATAGACGCTGACTCCTCCGTCTGTCGCGTGCTGTGCTGTTGCCGCGCCCGGTCGGAGAGCCGTAGGAAACTCGAGAAACCTATTGGATCACAACGGATTGCCGCGTATCCGCAGTTTCGGCCGGGCGCTTCGAATTCACCGACACGAATCGAGGCAATCGGATGGATCACCGAGGATGGCGGTGCATCCCGAGGTTCTCCCGGGCGCATCCGAAGGCACCTGGCCGAATCGAGAGTCCCGTGGACCATGTCGCCGAGGCGACCCAGCCGCATGCGCACCGAGGATGTCCTTGCTGATCGAACCGCTGCCGACCAAGGGGGAGGTGCTGCGTGCCTGCCGTGGCGTCGAGCACGCCGCGCACCCGCTGCTACAGGCCGCCTATGAACTCACCTGCCTGCACGAGAGCCGACTCGCCGACGGCGGCCGGACCGATGACATCGATTGCCGGAGAGCGAAATTGGTGCGCCGGATCAATCATCGGGTTCGTGCACAGCTGCCGCCCGCACACGGCAGCGCCGCGGTGCACACCGAAACACTGGGCGCGGTGATCGACCGGCTCGCTCAATGCACCGCCATCGCCTACGCCGCCCTGGCGAGCGCCACGGACTACGACCTCGGCGACGCCTGGGAGGCGCTGGCCGAATTGGCCATCGGTTATGAGGATTTGGTGCGCGAACTCGCCGCGGGCCGTCGCCGCCTGCCCGGCGGCCCGTGATCACCCGGATGACGGCTCGCCGAAAAGCCTTCGGACGCACCGCCGAACGCTCGCAGGGTAGGGAAGGTGGTATTGCCCAAGGGGTGATTCTTCGAGCCCTAGGGTTGGCTGTTCAGGGCCCGAATCGTCCTTAACGTAAGCGAGGTAATCAATCAACCTCGCTTTCAGGAGCAGTGAAATGCGAATCAAGTCCATCATCGCGGCCGGCCTTCTCGCCACCGCCGCCGTCGCCGGGGTGTCGACGGCAGCAACCGCGTCCGCGGCCACGGGCTACTACTACGGCACCTATGCCACCTCCGCGGCATGTGCCGCGGACGGCGCCTCGCCCACCACCGGTGGCTACTACTACGAGTGCGTCGAAACCTACAGCGGCTGGGATCTCTACATCTACTACTGAGCCGATCCGCCGACAACCGAAGTCGGCGGCATCGCACACTGATCGAAAGCGGGAAGTCCGACCCCACCGGACTTCCCGCTTTTCGTTCGGGGGCTGGGTTGCCGCGCTATCAGATCGGGTTCGCTCGCCGAGCGCATTCGAAACTCGGCAATGCCGAAAAGCGGATGAAAGACGAACTGGCCGAACGCGGCCGCTCCGGTGAGGACCCGCAAGCCCTGCTGGACGAGCTGCTGTCGATCGTCACCGACGCGGCGATCGCCGATGAACAGATCGGCGGCCTGATCCGTGGGGATCGAATCGGGTGGGAGCGGGGCGATCATCGACTACCACCAAAGGCTGCCGCTCACCGCGGCTTTCGGCGTCGGCACACTATCGTCCAGCGACGGGCAGCGGTTCCCGACCCGTGGCAAGTCGACCACCGCCCGTACGGTCCCACACTTCTGCGCAGACCAGGGCCTTTCCACCTACACCTGGCTCACCGACCAGCACACCACCTACGGCACCAAGGTCATCGTCACGACCCGCCGCGAGGCGCACTACGTGCTCGACGAGATTCTCGGCAACGCCAAGGATCTGCCGATCACCGAGCACGCGACCGACACCCACGGGGTGACCCTGGTCGACTTCGCGTTGTCCGACCTGCTCGGCATGCAGCTCTCGCCCCGCATCCGGGATCTGGGCAAGATCACCCCGTACCGGCCGGGCCCGCGTTCGGAGATCGAGTCCCGCTTCCCGTGTGCCGGGCCGCTGTTGACGCGCAGATTGAATCTCGACCTGATCGCCGAACACTACGACGATCTGCTTCGTCTGAGCGGGTCGCTGAAGTTCGGGCACTCGACCGCGTCGCTGCTGGTGGGGAAGTTGTCGGCGTCGGGGCGGCAGAACGCGCTGGCCGCGGCGTTGAAAGAGTATGGGGCCCTTCGCCGTACGATCTACGCCGCACGCTATTTGCCGGATCCGGATTATCGGCGCAAGATCGCGCGCCAGCTGAACAGGGGTGAGTCGGTCCACGCACTCAAACGCGACCTGCTCTACGCTCACGAGGGCATGATCCGGGCCCGGCATCTCGAGGACCAGGCCGAGCAAATGCGGTGCCTGACGCTGGCGACCAACGCGGTAATCGCGTGGACGACAGAGTATTTCGGGCTCGCGGTCGAGCAGATGCGGCGTGAGGGCCGCCGGGTGGATGACGAGGTGCTGGCCCACGTGTCCCCGGCCCACTCGGAGAACATCAACTTCTTCGGCGCGATCGAGGTCTACGTCGACGCCGAGTTGGCCCAGCTCGGGCCGACCGGCTATCGGCCCCTACGCATGCGCGACACTCTGTTCTGATATCTGACGTCACGGTCCTGCCTGACATCCCAGCTGTGGCCGATTCGAACCGCGCGCTCGAGGGGTGCTCAGCGGGCTGAATTCACCGTGGTTCTCGGCGGGCGCGGCGCCGTCGTTGCAGGCCGGGGTGGATTCCGGCGGGGAGGTCCGCGTGTGCGGCGATGCGATGAAGGAGCGGGAGGAGCAGGGCTCGCTCGCTCTCGTCGAGGGGTGCGAGAATTTCCGATTCCAGTGCATCGGCCTCGGATTGGACCGCCTCGAGTACTTCGCGCGCGTGATCGGTGAGGTGGACCGCGTGTGCGCGACGGTCGTCCGGATGCGGGCGCCGGATCACCAGTGCGCGCTCCTGTAGCTCGTCGACCAGTCCGACCATCGCGTTTCGGTGAACCCGCAGCAGATCCGCGAGTTCTTGCTGGCTGCGGCCATCCGCGGCAGCCAGGTGGCCCAGGACCGCGAAGTGGGCCGGATCCATATCCAATCGCGCCAGCTGCTCGGTGAACCGGTACGCCACATGGTGACCGATCTGCGACAACAGAAATACCCCACGCGAGTCCAGCGGCCGGTTCATCATGCCCTCACATTAGCAACTCAACATGACTGCCATACAACGGGATTGACATTTGAGAATACTGTCATTTAACGTGACAATATGACAGGCGCTAGCAACCCCACCGTCCCCCACACCGACGCCCCGGTCACAGTGATCAACACGATGGCCGTACCCGCGGCACAGCGGGACCTGTTCCTGCAGCGCTGGCGGGACAATGCCCAGTACATGGCGTCCGCGCCCGGCTTCCGCCGATCCCGGATGCTCCAGGCGGTCGGCGAGGCCGACGAGGCGGTCTTCGTCAACGTCGGCGACTGGGACAGCGGCACCGCCCTGCGCAGCGCCCTCGACACTCCACGATGGCGCCAGCTGAGTCAGCGGATCCAGGACGATCTCGATCTCACCGCACGACCGATGATCTACCGTCTCGCCCTCGACGTAGCACCCGGCGACGTGCTGTCCCAGTGACCGCCGATCGATAATCCGGAATCTCAGCGCCCCGGCCGACTCGTACGAGACAGCAGTCGGCCGGGCATGTATCCCTCGGGGCCGGATGCCTTGCCGGACAACAGTTCACCGGGGACCGAACCGGCGTTCAACGGGTCGGGCGGCGTCCCGGAAGACGCGAACCCTGCTGAGCGCCATCCCCGTCAGCGGCGTCCCCGCCCCGGTCCGCGTCATCTGGCACGTCATCGGCGGCCCCGCTCCGCCCGTCCCATCTGCCGTGTCCGCGGCTGAACCCTGCCCCGATCTGTCTGAACATCAAGGAGAACAACCATGTCGCGCAAGAACCTCAACACCGTCCTGGCCACCGCCGTCGTCGGGTTCACCTTCTACCTCGCGTTGTCCTTCATCCTGACCCCCGCTGCGTCGGCCCCGGGCTTCGGCCTGCCGACCTGGCCCTCCGGCGACGGCGGCGGCTTCCTCATCGTGAAAGGCTGCCGCGAACTCGCAATGGGCCTGGGCACGGGCATCCTGCTGGTGACCGGCCAGCGCCGCGCCCTGGGCGTGGTCCTGCTGATGACCGCAGCCGCCCCGCTCGGCGACATGGTCAACGTCCTGGCCCACCACGGCTCCACGGCCATCGCGTTCGGCGTCCACGGCCTGACCTCGGCGCTGATCGCGATCACGGGCCTGCTGATCCTCGGTGAGACCAGCAAGACGCGCAAGCCCCAGGAGGCCGCCGCCGCGCCCGCCGCGCAGCCCGCCTGACGTCTGCACGCCCGAACGACCGCAACATATTTCACGAACGAGGAATCGATGAAACAGCTCTACTGGGCCGCCGTCGCCTATACCGCACTGGGACTGCCGTCGGGCCTGTTCTACCGCGAACTCACCAAGGCCCACCAGTTCACCGGCAAGACCGAACTCGCCGTGGTCCACACTCACCTGCTGGCGCTGGGAACACTGTTCTTCCTGATCGTCGTGGCGCTCGAACAACAACTCACCCTGTCGAGCACCCGCGCCTACCGCTGGTTCTTCGCCATCTACAACACCGGTGTCCTCTGGGTAGTGTCGTGCATGACCATCATCGGTGCCCGGACCGTCCTCGGATACGACGAATACAAGCCGCTGTCACACCTGGCCGGCGGTGGTCACATCCTGCTGACGATCGGATTCGTGCTGTTCTTCCTCGCCCTGCACCAGGCCATCACTACGCGCCGCGAGGAGTCGGTTCCCTCCTGACCTCCGGTCACCCGATACCACACGCACACTGCGCTTTTCGTCGTTGCAGATGAGGCCGCAGACGCGGACACCGTGTGAGCGCTCGATCACCTCATCCAGGCCGACCCGGCCAGCGCCCCGGACACCTGGATGCTGGAGGCATACGCCATGCTCGGATTCCTTGCCGCGCAAAGCAACCGGGTCCGACTGGGCACCACGAGGGTGGCGACACGCATTCTCATAAATGATCAAATACGAGAGTTCTGCGACAGCCCAGGATCGACCACCAGACCCGCAGGCCACCATTCGCAAAACTCCTCTCGAAACCCACTCTTTTTACCGGGCACTCGCAGAAGCCGAACACACCACCGCGAACGACGGCCTGCCGATCCGGCCCAAACCCGCCCGCGCATCCGCCATCCCGACGACCCACTGACACCCGAGGAAACCGACCTCCGCGCCCGCCTCCAGCGTTCAGACAACCAGTAACCAGCCGGAACCCTCAACGCCGCACCCATCCCTGACCACGGACTACGCCATATCCGTTGTTTTTTCGGCGATTACTACCGGAACCTCCGGCACCGCCTTATGACAGCGCTCGACCGATCCCGATTACCTCAGAAGCTATCTGAAGATGGCACTGGCGAGACTGGTTGGGGGACAGCGAGTTCGATCGCTGTTAACGTTGTAACTTTCTGTCCATCCGAATCTTCGTGTTGCACAGGGCCTTTCCTGGCTGACCCCGACATGGACGGGCGGCAGTCCTCGACGCCGTCAGAATTTGATGCGTTCCAGCCAGGTCGTGAGCACGGACAGGTCTCCGGTGGTGTCCAGTTGTGGGCTGTCGGCGGGGACTCGGCGCAGCAGCAGCAGGTACAGATCTATCGCGGTGCCCTGAATCGTCAATGATGCCGGTGCTCGGCTGTCGGTGTGGGTGATCGTGTCGCCGGATCGCAGAATTGTCCAGGTGTCATCGGTGTCGGTGGCGCGCAATTGCAGGCTGGTGCCTTCGTCGAGGGGTGTCTCGAAACGCGGTCCCTTCTCGACGATGTCGAGAAATTCCGACAGTCCATCGGCGCCGAGTTCGGGGGCGATGTTCACCTCGCGGTCGAGTGCGAGCAGGGCGTCGGCGCGGTGGGCGGTCGCTTCGTGCAGGCGTCGGCGCACCCACCACTCGGCCGGGCGGGGGGAGCCGAACGGTGTCCAGATCGGGACCTCGGAACCCACTGTGTCGATGTTGTCGATGACGGTTCGGGCGCTGGCACGCAGCCAGCGGTCTGCCTCGTCCAGGTCACGTGGCCGACGAACCTCGGGTACCTGCTGGAATTCCAGGAATTCGGTGGCCCGGTCGGCGATCATCGCTGCGGCCCAACGGTTTCCGCCACCGACGTGGGCGATCAGGTTCGCCAGGGTCCAGTCCGGGCAGGTCGGTATCGGCGTCTTCGGGTCGCCCGACAAGTACAGATCGGCGAGCAGATCGGTCTCGTCCAGCAATGCTTTGCGCAGAGCCGTTGTGTCGAGAGATGTCACGAATTCGACACTAACTCAACTTGATTCGATGGGTACCGGCAATGTCGACCGAGCATGCTGGCAGTCGTCCAGCACATTGGCTCAGGGTAGAGAAGGTGGCATTGCCCCAGGTGGCAGCTGTTCGACCCCTAGGGTTGGCTGTGCTGAACGTTTGCTGTTCCTACCGTTAGCGGGGTAATCAATCAACCTCGCTTCAGGAGCAGTGGAATGCGAATCAAATCTCTCATCGCGGGCGGTCTTCTCACTATCGCCGCCGTCGCCGGGGTGTCGGCGGCAGGAACCGCGTCGGCCGCCACCGGGTACTTCTACGGTACGTACGCGACCCGCGCCGCGTGTGCCGCCGACGGCGCATCGCCCAAGACCGGCGGCAACTACTGGCAGTGCGTCCAAACCCATAGCGGCTGGGATCTCTACCTCTACAACTGATCCGCCGCCGCAGTGAGCAATGAAAGCGGGAAGTCCGAACGCACCGGACTTCCCGCTTTTCGTTTGCCGGGCGAATCGTCTACCGCCCGAGAAAACTCAGTGGCCGCCGTTCTCCTGCAGCCGCTTGAGCGAGGCTTCCACCTCGGCCTCGGCCTCGGCGCGGCCGACCCACTCCGAGCCCTTGACGTACTTGCCGGGTTCCAGATCCTTGTAGCGCTCGAAGAAGTGCTTGATCGCGGCCAGTTCGAACTCCGGCACATCGGCCAGATCCTGGATGTGGTCCCAGCGCTTATCGCCCGCGGGCACGCACAGCACCTTGTCGTCGCCGCCCGCCTCGTCGACCATCTTGTACATCGCGACCGGACGCACCTCGATAAGGCAGCCCGGAAACACCGACTCCGGCAGCAGGACCAGCGCGTCCAGCGGGTCGCCGTCCTCGCCGAGGGTGTTCTCGATGTAGCCGTAGTCGGCCGGGTAGACCATCGACGTGTAGAGGAAACGGTCGAGCCGGACCCGACCGGTCTCGTGATCGACCTCGTACTTGTTCCGAGAACCCTTGGGGATCTCGATGGTGACGTCGAACTCCACGCCATCTCCTTACTGATGCTTCTGAGGGACTGTCGCGTTGCGGTCGTCGGAACGCCGACTCGACAGGTGTTCGGGGGGAACGGTGCCGGAACGAGGATAGTGTGGTCCGCGGGCACTTGGGTGCGGTAGGTGGGTGGACCCGGCGACGGTGCGACGGTCGGGCGATACGAGACGGAGAGACGGCGGGCACGTGGTGGGTGGCAGCAATAGGAATATCGGTGGCTTGGCCACCAAGCGACGCCGCAATATCTGGATCGGCGTCGCGTTCATGCTGGCCTTGCTGCTCGGTGCCGGCGCAGGCGTGGTGATCGCGGTCAAGCCGTGGACCGAGGAATTCCGGCACGGCGGGCTCACCATCGCCGCGCCGCCCGACCCGGTCAAACCGTTTCTGCAGGTCGCGCCGGCGCCCTCGAATGCGCCCGCGCCGACTCCGGCCGGTGTCGGCGCCGCGCTCGCACAGGTGGTCGCCAATCCCGACCTCGGTGCGTTCGCCGGTGAGGTCACCGATGCGGTCTCCGCGACCGTGCTGTGGAGCGCCGAATCCGATAAGCCGATGATTCCGTCGTCTACCGCCAAGATCCTCACCACCGCGGCCGCCCTGCTCACCCTGCCCGCGGATCATCGGGTGACCACCCGTGTCGTCGCCGGATCCGCGCCCAATGAACTTGTGCTCGTCGGCGGCGGCGATCCGACGCTGACCGCGCAGCCCGACGGCAATGGGTATTACCCGAACGGGCCGCGGCTGTCGGATCTGGTCTCACAGATCAAGGCCTCCGGCCATCCTGTCGACACCATCGTGGTCGACACCTCCGCGTATTCCGGCCCGCCCATGGCCCCCGGCTGGGATCCGGTCGATATCGGCGAGGGTTCGATCGCACCGATGGATCCGGTGATGCTCGACGGCGGGCGCCTCGACCCGCTGGTGGAGTACTCGCCGCGCACCCCGACTCCGGCCCTGGCCACCGGACAGCGACTGGCAACCGAACTCGGACTCGATCCCGCCAAGGTGCGGATCGGCAATGCCGCCGCCGATGCGACCGAGGTGGCGAGCGTGCAATCCGCGCCGCTGCGGGACCGGCTGCGCGACACCATGGTCCATTCCGACAATGTGCTCGCCGAGGCCATCGGCCGCGAGATCGCGGTCGCGTCCGGGAACGAGGCATCGTTCACCGGAGCCGTCACCGCTCTCGAAACCGCGCTCGGCAAGGGCGGATTCGACCTCAACGGACTTTCGATGCGCGATAGCAGCGGCCTGTCCACCGAGGACCGGGTGCCTGCCCGGCTGCTCGACAAGATCATCTCGACCGCGGCGAAGCCGAGTGGCGCCAATGCCGTGCAGCCGAGCAATACCAAGGCCAGGCCGGAAACCGATCGCATCGCGACCACCCTGGCGCCGCTGCTCGACGATCTGCCTATCGCGGGTGCGACGGGTTCGCTGAGCATCCGTTATGTCACGCAGAACCGGGGCGGCGCGGGCTGGGTGCGGGCCAAGACCGGAACTCTCTCGGTGGCGAGCACGTTGGTCGGGTATGTGCTGGACAGCGACGGGCGGGTATTGACCTTCGCACTGATGTCGAACGATCGGCCACCGGAGCTGAGCCGGCCCGCATTGGACGCCATCGCCGGCACGCTGCGTAACTGTGGATGCTCGTGACGGGTGGTTGACCATGTTCGAAGGCACTGACAAATCGGGCGCCGCGCCCGCCGTGAATTCGGGTGCGGACGCGCCGGCCGAGCGCAGACGTTCCGGATTTTCCGGTGCCGTCGATTGGCGTCTTGCCGCGCGCACCGGTGCCGCGCTGGTGCCGTCCGGCCCACGGACTTCGCGGTATTCGGCCGAACAGGTAGTGAGCGAGCTGGCCGACGCATCGGTGCGGGCGGAGGGACCGGTTCGCGAGGTGAGCGGTCTGCTCGACGATCAGCCGGTGCCCTCGGCCCTGATCGTCGACCGGCCCGGCTGGATCAATGCGGCCGCCGATTCCATGGCCCAGTTGACCGGCACCGGGCAGGCATCGGACAAGAGCCTGCTCGCCGGCAAACCTGCGGGTGTGCAAGCGGGCGCGATGCTGGCGTTCCTGTCCACCGCGATTCTCGGTCAGTACGACCCGTTCACCGGACCCGATGGGACGCTGCTGCTCGTCGCGCCGAACATCATGGCCGTCGAGCGCGCACTCGGCGTCTCGCCGACCGACTTCCGCTTCTGGGTCTGCCTGCATGAGGTGACCCACCGGGTGCAGTTCTCCTCCGCGCCGTGGCTGGCCGATTACATGCGCGCCAATGTCGATACCCTCGGCGAAGTCGGCGACGAGCCGCTCGCCGATATGCTCGGTCGCCTCGTCGAGGAGGTACGCGACCGCCGCCGCGGCACCGGCCCCGAAGACCCGAATTCCCGCGGTGTCGTCGGCCTGCTCCGCGCGACCCAGGCCCCACCGCAGCGCGAAGCCCTGGACCGCCTGCTCATGCTCGGCACCCTCCTGGAAGGCCACGCCGACCACGTCATGGATGCTGTCGGCCCCGCCGTCGTACCCACCGTCGAACAAATCCGCGCCGCCTTCGACAAACGCCGCAAACGCCCGACCAACCCGCTCCAACGCCTCCTGCGCGCCCTGCTCGGCGTGGACGCCAAAGTCGCGCAATACGTCCGCGGCAAGAAATTCGTCGACGCCGTAGTAGCGCAAGTCGGCATGGCCCAGTTCAACACCATCTGGACCAACCCCGAAACCCTCCCGCTCGCAACGGAAATCGAGGCCCCTGAGCGCTGGATCGCGCGCGTCCTCGGGTAGTTCGGGTCGGCGGTCACACGGCTGCGCCGGGGCCCGGTAGCGGGTCGATGTCGTTTGCGTGCATCGGCTCGCCGCAGTTGGCGCAGCGCAGGTCGACACTGCTGATCTCGCCGCAGGCGTGGTGGCGGTAGAGCACCGGCGGACCGGCTTCGCCCGCGAGCCATTTATCTCCCCAGCCGGTCATGACCATGAGCAGGTCGACCAGCTCGGTGCCCTTCTCCGTGAGGACGTACTCGTAGCGCGGTCGCTGGTCGTAGGGGCGGCGGTCGAGCACGCCCTGGTCGACGAGGTGGTTCAGCCGCTCGGTCAGGACCTTGCGTGAGATCCCGAGGTCCGCCTGGAGCTGCTCGAACCGGCTGAGTCCGACCCATACGTCGCGCAGGATCAGCGGCGACCAGGGCTCCCCGATGACGTCGAGCGTGCGCGCGATCGAGCACGCCATTTTGCTGAAGTCCGTGCGCTGCATGAAACCAGTTTAGCAATCTGGGTTCCCTTAGGGAACTTCGACTGTTATGGTCGTAGCATCTCTTAAGGGAACTCAGAAAGGGTCACGGAGATGAGCAAGGTCTTCAGCGCACACGCGGTTTCGGTCGACGGTTACATCACCGGCCGCGAGCCCGGCGCCGGGCGCGGCCTCGGCGACGCAACGATGCTCTTCGACTGGTATTTCAACGGCGAAACACCGAGCCGGGTGTTCGACGGGTTCGGGCTGAGCGAGCCCAGCGCCCGGGTATTCGACGCACTCGCCACACGTGCGGGCGCGGTCGTGGCCGGCCGCAACACCTACGAAGATTCCGACCATTTCGGCGGCGGCAGCCCCCACCCGAAGGCCCGGCTGTTCGTCCTCAGCCATCGGACGGCGCCGGAGCTGACCGACCGGCAGACTCTGGTCACCACCGGCATCGAGGACGCGATCGCGGCGGCTCGCGCGGCCGCCGATGGCAAAGACGTCGGCCTCATGGGTGGTGGCGTCGTGACCGAGGCATTGCGGGCGGGACTCGTCGACGAGGTGATCCTGCACCAGGTTCCGGTCCTGCTCGGCGGCGGACGCCCCTTCTTCCAGTCGCTCCCCGAGCACGTGCGCCTGCGCCTCGTCGAGGCCGTCCCGGCGCCCGGCGTCACCCACCTGCACTACGCCGTCGAGCGATGACCTCTGACAACCCCCGCCAGCCCATTCGGAACCCACGCCAGGAGATGACCACGATGCTCGACCCCTACGTACGCCGCGTCCTCGACGGCACCTCGATCGCCCACCTCGCCACCGTCCTGCCGGACGGCGCCCCACATTCCATCCCGGTCTGGATCGGCACGCACGGCGAACACATCGTGTTCCTCACCGGCCCGGACAGCCGCAAGGCCCGCAATCTGCGCCGCGACCCACGGGTCGCACTCTCCCTGACACCGGCCGACAACCCGTTCCAGCCGGTCATCCTGCGCGGCCGCGTCATCGAGTGGCTCGAAGGCGACGCGGCCTGGACGATCATCGACCAGTTGGCCGACAAGTACATCGGTCAGCCGTACTCGCGAGACAAGGAGCGCGTAGTCGCGGTCATCGAACCCGAGCGGCAGACCGTAGGCGTCTCATGATCGGCGGCGCAGGCCTCATCGTGGAGCTTGCCGAGCGAATCGAGGGCACTGATCATCGGTAGTCTCCGGATATGAGCCGTACGGCGGGAGCGATGCCCGGGAATTCGCGGCGGCTGCCCGAGACCGAGGCGGTGCTCGAAGTGCGGCGGGCGGTGCGGGGGTGGCTGGCCGATTATGCGACGGGTGATGTGGCGGTCGCGTTGTCCGGTGGTGCGGATTCGCTGGCATTGACGGCGGCTGCGGTGGTGGAGGCAGGTCAGGTCGACGCGCTGGTCGTGGATCATCAGTTGCAGGCGGGATCGGACAAGGTGGCGGCTGAGGCGGCGGCCGCGGCGTTGGCGCTGGGGTGTCGGTCGACACATGTACTGGCGGTCGAAGTCGGTGCGGACGGGGGGATGGAGGCGGCGGCGCGGGCGGCTCGGTACACGGCGCTCGACGGGGCGCGGGGTGGGTTGCCGGTGCTGCTCGGGCACACGCTCGATGATCAGGCCGAGACCGTGTTGCTGGGGTTGGGGCGGGGGTCGGGTGGCCGGTCGATTCAGGGGATGGCGGCGTTCGTTGCTCCGTGGGGGCGGCCGCTGTTGGGGGTGCGGCGGGCGGTGACCAGGCAGTTGTGTGTCGATATCGGTTTGACGCCGTTCGAGGATCCGCATAATTCGGCGGCGGAGTTCACCAGGGTTCGGTTGCGGAATGAGGTTCTGCCGCTGCTGGAGGAGGTGCTCGGGGGCGGGGTCGCGGGGGCGTTGGCGCGGACGGCCGAGCAGTTGCGCGACGACGGTGCGGTATTGGATGTGCTGGCCGACGAGTTGTTGCGGGCCGCGAGTGCCGGTCCGGCGAGTAATGGCCCGACCCTCTCGATCGAGACCCTCGCCACTGCCCCCGCGGCCTTGCGCCGGCGCGCAATCCGTGCGTGGTTGCTGGCCGGTGGCGCTAAAGCCCTGACCAACAAGCATTTACAGGCAGTCGACGAATTGATTACCGCATGGCGCGGACAGGGCGGCGTCGCGGTGGGCGGTGGCCGGCCGGGACGCAGGTTGGTCGCGGCGCGCGAACATGGCAGGCTGACTTTGCGTCTGCAAGGGAGCCGATGACACATAATGGATCGGCCGGGGAGACACCCGCGGCGTGAGCGACGGGCCCGGAGGCGGTAGCGCAGCGTGACCACGGAGGGCCCCGGGAACGCCGCTGAGACAACACCGGAAGGGAAACCAACTGACGTGTACGAGGGCGATATCGCGTCGGTGCTGATCACCGAGGAACAGATCGCGGCCAAAACCCAGGAGCTGGCCGAGCTGATTGCCAAGCGTTATCCGGCCGATGCCCCCGAGGGGGATCTGCTGCTGGTCGGCGTGCTCAAGGGCGCCATCTTCTTCATGACCGATCTCGCCAAGGCGCTGCCGATTCCCACCCAGATGGAATTCATGGCCGTCTCCTCCTACGGCTCGTCCACCTCGTCCTCCGGTGTCGTGCGCATCATGAAGGACCTGGACAAGGACATCGCGGGCCGCAATGTGCTGATCGTCGAGGACATCATCGACTCCGGTCTCACGCTGTCCTGGCTCAAGCGCAATCTGTCCACCCGCAATCCGGCCTCGCTCGAGGTCGTCACCCTGCTACGCAAGCCGGACGCGCTACGCACCCACGTGGAAGTCGCGCACGTCGGCTTCGATATTCCGAATGAATTCGTCGTCGGCTACGGCCTCGACTATGCCGAGCGCTACCGCGACCTGCCCTACATCGGCACCCTCGAACCAAAGGTCTACGGCGGCGCGTAATCAGGGCCTGAGCGAACGCAGTGAGTGCACAAAAAACACAGCCGCCCAGCGGTTATGCCGGAGAAGGGCGCTAGCGAGACGCAGGCATAACCGCGAATATCGTTGCGGGCGAACCGGACCCACCGCTGTACAGTGCACCGCCGACCAGTACCCAGGCGCCGGTGACGGGTAGTTGGGCGAGATTCGCCAGACATTCCAAGCTGATCCGATGTTCGCGATACAGCAGCTTCGACACCTCATAGGTGTCGTCGGTCCCCAGATCGGGTCCGAACGTATCGATGCCGAGCGCGCCGCGCCGCCCCAGTCGCCCGGTCCGCAACAGCCATTTCACCGTCTCGACCGCGAATCCCGGTTGATGATCGGCACTTTCGCCGGTTCCGATGAATTCCGGCGTCCCCCATTTCTCATCCCACCCGGTCCAGGCCACCACCGCCGACCCGTCGGGTATCCGCCCGTGCCGACCCTCCCAGTCCCGCAGATCACCGATATCGATCGCGTAATCCCGATCGTTCGCACATTGGTCGCGCACATCGATCTTCACCGCGGGCAACATGAGATCGTCGAGATCCAATTCGTCGGCGGCCAGTCCGTCGGCATGGAAGTGGATCGGTGCGCCCCAATGGGTTCCGGTGTGCTCGCCCTGCTGGATATAGCGCAGGTAATAACCGTCGTTCGCGACCGTCGCGACAATATCGGTCCGGAATTCGGGATCGCCGGGAAACAGCGGCGCCGTCGCCGGATCGTGGACATGGGAAAGGCTGACCAGCCGTCCGAACGGCCGCGAGCCGGTCATCGCTTCCGCTGCGGAATCGCACGCGCCAAGGCCAGCAGATCGGCCTCGAGCATCCGGAACAACCGATAGGTGAGCACGAATGCCAGGATGCCACCCACGCTGAGCACCCGGACCGAAACGATCACCAAATCCAGATCGGCGGGCTCGACGAAGGTCGCGCTGGCCACGCCGAGCAGCGGCACCGACGCGGCGACGCCCAGATAGAAGTTTCCGCGCTTGGCGAGTTTGCGCAGCTGCTCCTCGTCCTCGGCGCCGATACCACCGCGCACAAGCAGCTGTGGATAAATCGAACGCACCGCGTAAACCATGATCGGGAAGAACGGATACGCCAGCGCGATCGCGGCGCACACCACTTGGGCGGCGAAGAAATGCAGAAAGGTCGCGCGCGGTAGCTCGACTCCGAAGAAGACCGGCGCCAAAGGCCACACCAGCCCGGCGAGCAGCCAGAACGCGAACGGCACCCAGACCGCCCAGTCACCCATCTGCAGGGTGTCGCGCCGGGCGGCGGCCAGGGTGCGCGGGGAGTATTCGCGACCGCGGGCCAGGCGGAATCCGATGGTCAGCGGGCGGCGAGTGAGGAAGAGCAGCAGTAATCCGGCGAGCGGAAAGGCGATGAGATTTGTGATCAGGCCGCCCGTGGCGAATCGTTCCTGGTCGGTCGCCGACATCCGATCGATGATCAGTGAGTTGTTCAGGTTGATGTTGTAGACGCTGGCGAGGAAATTCGGCACGCCGACGCACAACGTGAGGATCGGTATCAGCCAGCCTCGCGACCGGTACGCCACGCTGGTCGGCGCCGGATCGACCAGTTCCCTGGCGCGCTCGTCGAGGCACAGATCCAGTTGCGCGGCGAGTTCGGCGCCATTGCGCCAGCGGCGCTGCGGATCGGCCCGCAGACATTCCAGCAGCACCCGCCGCAGCGCGCTCGGGGTGTCCGCGGGCAGCGTATCCGTGGTGACGCCGCGCTCGCGCAGGGCGACCATGGTCGCGATGGTTTCGGCGCGGGCGTCCGGATCGGCGGGGATCGGCGGATCGTCGAACGGCATCGCGCCGGTGAGCATTTCCCACAGCAGCGCGCCGAGGGAGTAGATATCGCTGCTCGGGCCGGGCGGCGGTGCGGCCGGATCGAGGAGTTCGGCGAGTCGTTCGGGGGAGCGGTACGGCAGCGAATCCGGTTCGGCGGCCAGCGGATTCGCCGCTGTGCGAGGTGCCGCCGTGCGCGCGGCGAAATCGGCGAACTTGGGAATGCCCTCCGCGGTGAACAGCACATTCGCCGGTTTGATATCGCGATGCAGTACGCCGTGCTGCTCGGCGTAATTGAGCGCGTCGGCCAGTCGTCGGCCGATCCAGGCCACCGTCTCCGGCCAGCTGAGTGCGGCGATTTCGGCGCGCACACTCGAATCCGACGGCCGGATCTCGCCCTTGGCCTCCATGGCGGCATCGACGGCGCGCAGCAGCAGGGCGCCGCCTTCGGATTCCGGGCCACGCCGCCGCTCGGCGAGCACTCCGGCCGCCGTACCGCCGGGCAGGTACTGCATGTAGACCAGCCGGGTCGATGCGGGAGCCTCCGGAGTCGCGGCTGTGACCAGGCGCTGATCGAAAACGCGCACCAGATGCGGATGATCCAGTTGCGCCATGCTGTGCCCGCCGGCCACGCCGCCCGCCGAAAGCCGCACGGCGACAAGACGTTGCATGGAACGCTGCCTGGCGAGGAAGACCCGGCCGAGGGTGCCGGAGCCCAGATCGGTGAGCAGATCGAAGTCATCGATCCGATGCCCCGGCGCCAGACCCGCGACCAGCTCGGCACCGCGTTCCATATCGGCCGCAGTATCGTCGTCGGCGTAAACGGCCAGCCGCGCGCGCACATCCTGCGCCAGCTCCGGATATTCGGCGAGGAAATCCGCCAGTTCCAGCGAGCCGTACCGGCGTCGGGCCAGGAACTCCTCGCAGAGCAGATCGACCAATTCCGCACTGTGCTCGACTTCGGGAAATTCCTTGCGGTACTCGGCGATGCGTTTGCCGAGGCCTTCGCGATCCCAGCGGTGGCGCAGATCGATGCGAACCAGATCGGTGAGTACCGCCAGCCGCACCTGGGTGCCGTCGGGGACGTACTCGGCGATCGGAGGTGGTTCGGTCCGCTCGCCACACAGGCAGTGCTGCCAATCTTCGGTAAATCTGGTTATGGGGTCGGTCTCGCCTCGGTCCGCGAAATCGGCAGCTGTCACGATCGCGACTCCGGCACGGCCCGCCTGCCGCGCTCCCGGTCCGCCGAAACATGTTCGCGGTCAAGGGAGTCCGCCGGCGCGACGACCCGCTCCAGCGCACGCAGATCGGCCTCCAGCGCCCGGAAGAGCAGGTAGGAGCCGATGAACGCGAGGATGCCGCCCACACAGAGCACGCGCACCGCGGCGATCACCATCGGAATATCGTCGGGCGGCAGGAAGGTCACGCCCGCCACCGCGAGCAGCGGCACCGAGGCCGCGACCGCAAGGTACCCGTTGGCGCGCCGATCCAGACCGCGCAGCCATACCGCGTCCTCGGTACTGATCTCTCCGTGCCGCAGGAAGATCGGATAGATGCAGCGGACCATGAAGAAGCACACCAGGAAGAACGGGTACGCCATCGCGATAGCGCCGCACACCACGATCGAGGTGAGGAAGTGCACCACCGCGCGGGCGGGCACATCCCCGGCCGCCAATTGCAGCGCGATCGGGAAGGTGAATCCGGCGAGCACCCACAGCGAGAAGACCACCCACACCGCTCTGTCACCGAACAGCAGCGAATCCGCCCTGGCCAGCCGCAGCGTCTCGGCATCGTAGCGGCGGTGGCGGCGCAGCCCGTGCGGCACCGTGAGCATTCTTCGGGACATGTAGAGGATCAGCGCCGCGCCGAGCGGGAAGAAGATTCCGTTCACCACGGTGGTGATGATCATGAAGGTGCGCCCGGCGTCCTCGGGGAGCCGGTCCACGATCAGATGCTGGTTGTGCTGGATGTTGTATGCCGAGGCGAGGATATTCGGGATGCCGATGGCCAGCGACACGATCACCAACCGCCACGACCGCAACTTCAGTCGCCAACTGCCGGGCGGCGGGTCGACCAGATCCCTGGCCCTCGCGTCCATGCACAGGTCGAACTGCTTGGCCAGCACCCCGCCATTGGCCCAGCGCCGTGTCCGATCCGATTCCAGGCAGGTCAGCAGCACCCGCCGCAGCGCCGCCGGGCAATTCGCCGGAACTCGTTGCAGCGCACTGCCATCCACCCCGACGGTGCGCCGTTCCAGCATGCCCTCCAGCGCCGTATCGTCGCCCTGGTCGCCCGCGGTGGAATCGTCGAACGGTTTCGCACCGGTGAGCAATTCCCACAGCACCACGCCGAGGGAGTAGATATCGGAGCGGGTGTCCAGATCCTCGGCCGTGCGCTCGCGGCCGGGATGGCAGGCCTCCAACTGTTCGGGCGACATATACGCCAGTGAGCCGCCGAAATAGGCCACCGGACTGGTGCCCGCCACATTGCGGCTGAAGCTGATATTGAAATCGGCCAGTTTCGGCACCGCCTCCGCGGTGAGCAGGATATTGGCCGGTTTCACATCACGGTGCAGTACGCCGTGCGCGGAGGCGTAGTCCAGCGCCTCGGCCAATCTGCGGCCAAGCCAGGCCACGGTTTCCGGCCAGCTCAGTCCGGCGATCTCGGCGCGCACGCTGGAATCGGTCGGGCGGATTTCGCCCTTCTCCTCCATGGCCGCGTCGACCGCGTCGAGCAGCAGGTGTCCGCTGCGTTCGGCGGGTGGGGTCGCGCGCGCCCAGCGCAGCACGCCGAGCAGGGTGCCGCCGGGCAGGAACTGCATGTACAGCAGCCGGAGTCGGCGCATGGCCGGATCGCGGGCATCGTCGGAGCCGAGCAGCCGCTGATCGAAGACGCGCACGATGTAGTCGTGGTCGAGTTGGGCCAGGGTCTGCGGTTCGGTGCCGTGGTCGGCGGAGATCTTCACCGCGACCAAGCGCTGTAGTGATCGCTGCCTGGCCAGGAATACCCGGGCGAAGGCGCCGCTGCCGAGTCCGGTGAGCAGGTCGAAGTCGTCGATGGACTGGCCGATCTCGATCCGGTCGAGGGCGTCGAATTTCCCCGGACCGGTACCGACCGTGGTCGGAATGGCGGTCGCCGTCTCGGTTGCGTCGACGGTGGCGCGAGTCACCTCAGTATTACGGCCGGACTCCTGGGTTCGGTTCAGCCCGATGGTTTGATCGGCTCGGACGGTTCGGCTCAGTTCTGCTGCCGCGCGGGTATTGGCGAACTCGGTCAGGACCGAATCCTCGAGCGTCGCCCGGCGGGTGCTCTGGTCGATGTCGTCGGCATTGAGCAGCGCGCGCAATTCCGCCGCTTGTTCCGGATATTCCCGCAGATAATCCTTCGGATCGACACGTTCACCGCTGTGTCTGCGGATGACGAACTCTTCGTACACCAAACCGGCCGGAATGCCGCCCGGTTCGAGTTCCGGAAACTCGGCGCAGTAGTCGAAAAGCCGTTTGCGCGGCGTCGGCGTCTCGGGGAGCCGGATCCAGCGATGTCGCAGGTCGACGCGGATCAATTCGATCAGGGCGGCCCGGCGCAGGGATTCGGCATCGGGCAGAAAGTCGGCGATCTCCGGTGGCCGGCGCGCCGATTCCCATGCGGTCGAGAAGGCCTCGACCACATCGTTGTCGGTATGCGTCTCGCCCCAGTCTCTGGTCGGCTCGGTGTCGAGATCGGTTCGGTGCGTATTTTCGGGATCAGCACTCATTTTCGGACCTACCTGCTGAGCGGATCTCGAGTATCCGCAGTGGCCGTTCGGTGGATGTGCCGCTGAATTTCCGCCACACCCGACGCCATCGTCCCCCGAGCAGTAATCGAAATGATAACTTGCGCCACAACAGCGGATCACCCGATTTCGACAACCATGCGACGGGAAAGAACCAGCACATGAACAAGACGGCGCGAGCGACGGGCGCTGAAGTAGCCGAGCGCGACCACGGAACAACCCGGGAACAGCGCCGTAAATCGAATACCGTGACGGCCGCGGATCCGACAGCGACGGATTCGACCGCTCCGGAGGCTGCTGAAGCCCCGGAGGTGCAGGCCGCCCGTGGGGTCGCGGTGGGCGGGACCGACGCCGTACATGCTTCGATGGATTCCAGCATGCCACGTGAATCCGGCCTGTCACGAGGTCCGGCGGCGGCAATCGCGGCGAGTGTGCGTGACGGCTCGCTGACGCCGACGGAAACCGTCGACACCGCCCTGGATCTGATCGCCGCGGAGAATCGAAAGACGAATGCGTTCACGGTCGTTCGCTCCGCTAAGGCACGGGCCGAGGCACTCGCGCTGGAACAGCGTTCCGATCTGGATCTGCTGCCGCTGGCGGGTGTGCCCATCGCGATAAAACACAACATCGCGGTCGAGGGTGAATCGACCCTCGCCGGTTCCACCGCGACCGATACCCGCCCGGCAACCGCCGACCACCCGGTGGTGCGCAGGCTGCGGGCCGCGGGCGCGGTCGTGGTCGGGCTGACCGCAGTCCCCGAACTGGGACTGTGGGGCACGACCGAGAGCGAGGGGCGCATCAGTCGCAACCCGTGGAATTCCGCCCGCAGCTCCGGTGGCTCGTCCGGCGGTTCGGCCGCGGCCGTGGCGGCCGGCATGGTGCCGGTGGCGCACGGCAACGACGGGCTCGGTTCGGTGCGCATTCCCGCGGCCTGCTGCGGGGTGTTCGGGATCAAGCCGGGGCGGCATACCGTACCGGCCGAGGTCGGCGTCGATTCCTGGTCCGGGATGGTCGAAAACGGTGTGCTCGCAACGACAGTCGGTGATGCCGCGCTCATGCTGTCCGTGCTGGCCGCGCGCCCGGACCTAGCCGAGTTGGAGCCGCCGGGCCGACTACGCATCGGGCTGGCCGTGGCGCCACCGTCCCGGATGTTCCGGGTCGATCGGCACTGGACCGCGGCGGCCCGTACCGCTGCTTCGGCCGCCGCCGCGGCCGGGCACCTGGTGGAATCGGTGACACTGCCCTACGGCGAATCGCTCGTTTCGGTCGGCCTACGCTGGTTGGCATCCGGCGCGCGGGAGGCCGCGAATCTCATCCGCCCCGAACGTCTGCAGCGGCGCACCCGCCGCCACATCGCACTCGGTCGGCTGGTCCAGCGGCTGCGGCTGGTACGCCCGGCCCAGGTGGACCGGGTCGAGGCGCAACTGTTGGACTTCTTCGAGCGCTACCACGTGGTGATCACCCCGACGCTCGCCGCGCCGCCACCGCGCGCCAGGGCCTGGCACACCCTGGGTTGGCTCGTGAATGTTGTTATCAGCGCCCGGTATTCACCGTTCACACCGCTGTGGAATCTTGTCGGCTGGCCCGCCGCGTCGATCCCGATGGGAATGCACCCGAGATCCGAAACACCGGTCGCCGCCCAACTCACGGCACCGCCCGGCAGTGAATCGATCCTGCTGCGCCTCGCGGCTCAACTCGAGTCGATCCACCCCTGGAAGCGAACGGTGAACGACTGTGTCTAATGGCCGCGCCTTCGGCGCGGCGGGTTCGCGGCCCCCGGGTGTCTCGCGTCCGAGTCGTCGAGACTTGCGACTTCGTCGCATGCGCTTCGACGACTCGGACGCGAGACGGGCCGCGAACGGTCGCTCGTAAGACTCGCTCCGTGGTGGTCGCCGAGGGCGGATCGCTCGGCGCCTGATGGGTACGTGCCGGGCGGGCGGGGTCCGTGCCTGCGGGCGCATGCGCTTCGACGACTCGCACGCGAGACGGGCCGCGAACGGTCGCTCGTAAGACTCGCTCCGTGGTGGTCGCTGATGGTGGATGGCTCGGCGCGTGATGGGTACGTGCCGGGCGGGCGGGCCCCGGCGACTTCGTCGGATGCGCTTTGACGACTCGCACGTGAGACGGGCCGCGAACGGTCGCTCGTAAGACTCGCTCCGTGCTGGTCGCTGATGGCGGATCGCTCGGCGCCTGATGGGCACGCGCCAGGCGGGCGGGCCCCGGCGACTTCGTCGGATGCGCTTCGACGACTCGGACGCCAGACGGGCCGCGAACGGGTTGCTCGTAAGACTCGCTCCGTGCTGGTCGCTGATGGCGGATGGCTCGGCGCCGATGGGCACGTGCCGGGCGGGCGGGCCCCGTGCCTGCGTCGTCGCATGCGCTTCGACGACTCAGACACGAGACGGGCCGCGAACGGGTTGCTCGTAAGACTCGCTCCGTCGGGGCTGGGAGGAGCTTGAACGGGACGAGCGACTAACCCACGATCGCGGGCTGATGCTGGCCGGCGAAACCACCGTCGACCGCGCGGGCGGCGAATTCGAGGATGGTGGGTCGGTTGTCGTCGGCGCGCCAGGCGACCGCCAGTTCGCACGGGGCGAGTCCGGTGAGCGGTCGGGCGGTCAGACCCGGCCAGCGGTACATCGGCACGTTGTTCTCGGCCAGCAGGCAGACGCCGAGGCCGAGGCTCACGGCCTCCAGCTTGTCTTCGGGGGTCGCCGCCTCGGCGCCGATCTTGGGCTGACGGCCGTTGCGGGCATCGTTGCCGAGCCAGAAGTCGCGCACCGCGCCGGCCTCGGTGGGCAGTGCGATGAACGATTCGTCCAGCAGGTCGGCGAAGTCGATGGTGTCGTTGTCGGCCAGCGGATGGTTCTCCGGCAGCAGCACCCAGCGCGGCTCGGTGCGCAGCACCTGCCAGCGGTATCGGTTCGAATCGGGTAGCGGAAGCCAGACCAGGGCGAGGTCGGCCTGTCGACCGGCCAGACCACTGGACGGGTCGGTCCAGGAGGCGGCGTGCAGCGCCAGGCGGTGCCCGCTCGCGCTCTCCAGATCGTTGAGCAGTCCGCGGCCGAGCGCGGATTGGATGCCGACCCGCAGCACCTCACCCGCCTCCTGCAGGGAGACGTTGGTGACCTCCCACAGCTCCAGGATCTTGCGGGCGCCTTCGAGCAGCTCCTTACCCGCGACGGTCAGCGCGACGCTGCGCTGGTTGCGGTCGAACAGGACCACGTCGAGCTGGCGTTCCAGCTGACGAATCTGACGCGACAGGGTGGGTTGAGCGATGTGCAGCCGCTGAGCGGCGTTGGTGAAGTGCAGTTCCTCAGCGACGGCGACGAAATACCGCAGGTCGCGCAAATGCGGGTCCATAGCCCCTTGCTATCAGAATCAGTCCTGAATTTCCAGCCTATTAAGGCCGGAAAGTCTGGATATGGCAGCCGAAACAGTCGGCAGGTTTGTTAGACACAGCATATGGCTTGTCATGGTCATTTGCATCATCGACTCCGCGAATCTCCAGCACTCGCGGCTCGCGCTGCCGCGCGCAAGTTAGTTGGGCGTATGACCAGCAACGATGCGGCGCCGGGTGGGTCTGCGGACCGCGCCGTGGAAGTGTCGAAGTGTGGCCGGTCACTGTCGAGAGACCGGCTCGCAACGAGGGTGACGCCATTACGGGCGGGTTGAGTGATGTTAGTCACAATTGTGTTTGCCGTCTCGCTCGAACGGTCCGGAGACGGCCGTCCGGAGGATGTTCGGACGCGCGAAGGCGCCGGGGTCGATAACCCGACCACGGCGCCTTCGTCGACCGCTCAGAGGCTGCGTGCCCGATCCTCATATGCCTTGCGCTCGGCCACGTCCACATCGTCGAGGAAGGCGTTGCTCGAACCCAGCGCCCTGGCCAGTCCATCGGCCACCGGCTCGGGCAGCAGATTCACCAGCTGCGACAGGAATCCGGCCACCGCGGTGACCCGGACCTTGGACTTCGGCTCGGCGATCAGCCCGACGATCGCATCGGCGATCTCCTCCGGCTCGGCCGGACGCAACAGCTTCGGGCCGCTCACCCCGGAGCCGAGTTCGGTATTCGTCAGCGTCGGCAGCACCGAGGAGAACGCGACACCCGAACCCCGGTACTCCTCGCGCAGGGTGTCGGTGAAGCCGAGCACCGCATGCTTGCTGGCGTTATAGGTCGCCAGCCCCGGGATGTGCGTCTCGCCGGCGAGCGAGGCGATATTGATGATGTGCCCGCGCTTGCGTGCCAGCATGCGGGCCAGGCCCAGCTTGGAGCCGAGGATCACGCCGTAGACATTGATATCCAGAATGCGACGGGTGATCTGATCCGGCTCATCGGCGAATCTGCCGGTCGGCATGATGCCCGCATTGTTGATCAGCACGTCGATCGGGCCGACGGTGCGCTCGACCTCGTCGAGGAAGCTCTCGAACGAGTCGGGATCGGTGACATCGAGCCGTCCGTACAGTTCGAAATCGCGCGCGCTGCCGGACTCCTTGACCGTGGTCTCGTCGATATCGCCGATCGCGATCTTGGCGCCGAGCGCCTGCAGTGCGGTCGCCGTCGCCAGTCCGATGCCGCGCGCGCCACCGGTGATGACGACGACCTTCCCGTGAATCTTCGCCCCAGCTGTATTGGATTTGCGGAGCTCCCGGTGCCCTCCGTGGGGACGCTGCGCTGCCGCCTCCGGGCCCTTCGCTCGCTGCGCGGTCACTTGTTGTCTCCCTTGAGTTTCAGAATTGCGGCAATGTCGATGCGCCGCAGTCCGCGAGCTCCCGCGGCACGCATCGCGCCGAGCCCGAACAGCACCTTCGGCATCTGGTACGGGAACCAGAGCAGTTCCTTCTGCTGGGGCGGCAGGATCGGCGTGGTGATCGCCTTCTGCCTGCAGTACTTGCGAACTCCGTTCGGACCGCCCCAGCGTGCGCCGACGCCGGACTGTCCCCAACCGCCCATCGGCAGCGCGAAGCTGAACAGGTTGACGAAGACATCGTTGATATTCACCGCGCCGGCTTCGAGGGCACGCGCCACACGCTCGCCGCGCTCCTTATCGCCGGTCCACACCGAGGCCGACAGGCCGTAGATCGAATCATTTGCCAGCCGAACGGCTTCCGCTTCGTCGGCGACCTTGATCACCGGCAGGGTCGGGCCGAAGGTCTCCTCGGTAATGCAGGACATGGTGTGGTCGACATCGACGAGCACGGTCGGTTCGAACAGGGTGCCGACACCGGTGCGCTTGCCGCCGGTGGTCACCTTGGCGCCCGCTGCGACCGCCTCGTCGACATGGCGCTGCACGATCTGGACCTGGTTCTCGTTGGCCAGCGCGCCCACGTCGTATTTGGACTCGCGACCGTCGAGCCCCTGGCGCAAATTCTCGACCGCATCGGTGAGCTTGGCGACGAATTCGTCGTAAACCGGAGCCTCGACATACACCCGCTCCACCGAAATGCAGACCTGGCCCGAGTTGAACATGCCGCCGAAGGCGATGCCGTGCGCGGCCCGATCCAGATCCGCGTCGGCAAGCACAAGGGCCGGATCCTTACCGCCCAACTCCAGGCTGTAGGGAATCAACCGCTCGACACAGGCGGCGGCGATCTTGCGCCCGGTCGCGGTCGAACCGGTGAACTGGATGTAATCGGCATTCTCGACCACCGCGGCACCGGTCGCACCCGCACCGGTGACCACGGCGAAGACCGGCGGCGCACCGATTTCGGCCCAGCCCCTTGCCAATTCGATCGCCGAAAGCGGAGTCACCTCCGAGGGCTTGAGTATCACCGCGGCGCCGGCTGCCAGCGCGGGGATCACATCGATGACCGGCATGGCCAGCGGGAAGTTCCACGGCGTGATCACGCCGACCACCGGATACGGCTTGTACACCGTGGTCAGCTTCTTGACCCGGGCCAGCGGGCTGTGCGGCGAGGGATGGTCGTCGGCGAGGAACTTGCCCGCCCGGCGCGCGTAGTACCCGATGAGATCAGTCGAGAAGGCCGGGTCGATCAGCGCGTCCACGCGTGGTTTGCCGGCCTCGGCCTGCAGCACATCGGCCAGGTGCTCGGTGTTGTCGATGATCCAGTCCTGCAGCTTCAGCAGCCATTCCTTGCGACCGTCGGGGCCGATGGCCTCCCATTCGGGCTGGTACAGACGCAATTCCCGGATCTTGGCAGCGACCGCGTCGGCGCTCTCGTCCGGCACGGTGCCGACCACCGCGCCGGTGCCCGGATTGCGCACCTCGATCACTGCCGCAGCAGTGCCCGATTCGCGGCGCTCCCGGGTCGCTCCGTGGTCACGCTCCGCTACCGTCTCCGCGCCCGTCGCTCGCACCGCGGTATTTTTGGCCGTTGTCTTACGCGCAGTTTTCTGCTCGGCCGCGCCGGGCACCGTATCGGTCACGCTGTTCTCCCACTGACGTTGTGCTGATCACTGTGAATCAGTTCACTGACCTATGATCGTGGCACAAGATTCTTGGACTTTCTTGGCCCGATTTGTCAACGAATGAGGCAGTTTTTGTTCTCGAAGCACAATCCGGAGGTTTCATGACCACCGGCCGCCCGGCGGCGGTCAGCCCGAATAGCGCGGTGGTCCGCGATTGGCTGGCCGAATACGTCTACGAGACCATGCGCACCCGGGCTCTGGAACAGGTCGTCGACCGCCTCGACAACGCGATCATCGCCCATATCCCGGAACTCGCCGATCGCGATATGCGCCGCGACCTGGCCGCGAGCACCCGCGCACACGCGAGGGTGGTGCTGGCCAATCTCACCAGCGACACAATCGAATTCGCCCTGCCGGAGGAGGCGCACGCCTTCGCCAGAACCCTCGCCCGACGCGGTTACGATCTACGGCTGCTGCTGCGGACCTATCACGTCGGGCAGGAGGCGGTACTCGACTACATGACCGACGCCGTCGACGAACGGCAGCCGCCGCCCGAGATCGAGCGGGCGGTAATGCTGCGACTGTTCGAGCGTTCCACCAGGTGGGTCAGCATTTCGGTGGAGATGCTCACCGACACCTACATGGAGGAACGCGAGCGCGTCATGCGCGCCGCGCTCAACCGGCGCACCGAGATCGTGCGCGCCCTGCTCGCCGGTGACGAACTCGATATCGACCAGGCGTCGGTCCGGCTCGGCTACCGACTTGCCAAGCAGCACTTGGCATTTGTGCTGTGGACCGACGAGAGCACTGGTGAGCCGGATAGCGAGTCGAGCGGGCTGCTGGATCGGGTAGCGACGCGATTGGGCACGGCGCTCGGCAGTGGCCACGTGCTCACCGTGGCCTCCGGCGCGAGCGGCATGTGGGCCTGGGCGGGTTTGGACGACGACGCGCATGCCGCCGGATTAACGGTGCCCGGGGAGATCGAGCGAATCGTGCTCGGTCAGGTAGAGCCGCCGGTGCGGGCCGCGTTCGGGGTGCCCGCGCCGCACGCCGACGGGTTCCGGCAGAGCCATCACGAGGCCGTCGCGGCCAGGCACGTCGCCGAGCGCGGTCCGGCGGATCGAGCGCGGGTCACCGCATATCGCGAGGTGGAGATCGCCTATCTGGCGGGCGCCGACGACGCGGCCATGCGCTCTCTGATCGGGCGCGAATTGGGCGCGCTGGCGGGCCGTGATGTCAATGCCACACGACTGCGCCGGACACTGCACGCATATCTGAAAAGCCATCGCAGCCCGGAGACCACGGCGAAACTACTCGGTGTGCACAAGAACACGGTCCGCTATCGGATCCAGCGGATCGAGGAACTGCTCGGCCATCCGATCGAAGCGCGCAGTCTGCCGCTGGAGATCGCACTGGCCTGCGTCGCCACCTACGGCGCAGACGCCCTACCTTGAAACGCTACGAACTACTCCGCCTCCGCGACCTCGCGTTCGTGGCGTAGTGGCGGTTCGGTGACCGGTGCGACCCGCACATCCGGTAAATCCGCGAGCAATTGCGTGGTCGCTGCCGCGATGGCGTTCACCGCCTTGTCGACGGCTGCCTTGGTTGTGGTGCTCAGGCCGGACACGCCACCGACCGTACGCACATACTGCAGTGCGGCAGCATAGATTTCCTGCTCGGTAGGCGCAGGATCCAGGCCACGAAGGAGGGTGATGTTGCTACTCATGGGAGCACACTACTGCCCATGGTCGGGGTAAGGCAGGCCAAGAAACAGATCCGACAAAGCCGAGCGATTACACAGGTCCATCCAAGATCGATGGTGAACAATCGGGGGTATGCCTGCCCGCGGTGTACCCACCTTGACAACATTCCCCTACGACGAGCTCGACAAGCGGGAAGAGGACCACTGGTCCGGCGCGGCGGTATCGGATGACGAACTGCGAGCCCTCGCACTCGGCGGCTTCTATTCGGCGCGCTGGGATGCCTTCCACGATGCGCTGCTGCTCGGCCCCGAGCGCGACCATCCGCTCGGTGACCGGCGCGAACTCGCCATCGATACGCTCACCGGCGCATGGGGTATCACGGACGGCACCGAGGCGCAGGCCTCCATGGAGCAACTGCTCGAAGGGATGCACGCGCCGCTGTACGCGATGGTGCATCCGCTGGTGATGGCATCGATCAATGCCAGTGAACGCGACCGGTTCGGTGAGCGTGCCGATCGGCACCGAGCCTTCCTGCGGCAGGTTGGCTCGTTTCGGGGGATGGACAATCCGGAGGCGCTGGTCCGCGATTACGACATCTGGTCGCAGGCGATCAAAATCGGTTTCACCGATCATCTGGCCCGCCCGCTGCCCAGCGATATCCATGCCTGGGATCTGGCCCGGGTGGTCGCGGTGGCCCGAATGGCCTTCACCGCGGGTTATCTCGACGCCGAGTTGGCCTGGGATTATCTGATGCGGGCACTGCCGCTGGCCCAGCGCAAATACCAGAATTGGCGCCAATTCGGCGATGCCTACCTGACCGGCTGGACCTACTGGCAGGCCTGTGAGGATCTGGCCGAACTCAAGAACGGCGGCGTGGATCGGCGCATGGAACTGCTGCGCCTGTGGTTGCGTCCGACCAGCCCGTGGCGGCGGATCACGCTGCAATCAGTGCCCGTCGGGGAGTGAGCGCAGAATCCCGCGGCCATAGCGCTGGAACTGGCCGTCATCGACCATGCCGAGGGAATGCCGCTCCACCAGCAATTCCCATTCGGAATAAAGCTGGGCGACGCCTGGATCGGCCGGACCGACCGCGCTGTCGGCCGAATCGCGCCGGACGGCGAAATTCACCGCACAGGTGACCCGCTCGGTATCGGCCCGATCGGTGCCGGTGAAATGCAACGTGACGTTTCCGTCGTGCACATCGATGCCGGTCTCGCCACGCAACGAGCCGATCTCACCGGGTGTCGTCATGGCGCCGTCGATGGTGCGCGCCCACATGACGACCGGAATGGGTAGCTCGTGGGCGTACCTGTCGCCGGGGCCGATGGAGATGAACAGCAGCCGTCCGGTGGTCGCGGCCAGCAGGCCGGGGCCCGTGCCCGCGGGTGGATGCGCCACCACGATGGCGGTCTCCAGCACGTATTCGTCGACGGTGACATAGCGATGCAGAGCGGCTATAGCAGCCTTGGCTTCACGCTTGGGGGCCATCCGCCGCACGGCTCGATCGACATCGGCTCTGGTCGGGCCGCTCTTACCCCATTGCGGGGCGGGCGGCTGTAAATCGGGTGCGGCCACATCGATGCGCTGACCGGCCAGGATCTGACCGTTGATGCGCTCGACGATTTCGGCGGCCGCGGGGAAATCGTGTTCGGCTATCAATACCGGTAGCGGGGTGCGGTCGGCTGGGACGCCGGTGAGCACGGGCGTGGGATAACGCAGATAGATCTCGATGACGACGGCATCGTCGGCGCGACGGTTCAGCCGAACCTTGAGCAGATCGGTGACCGGCACATCCAGGACGCGCTCGCCTTCGCTGCCCGGGCGTAGAACGATCAGTCGTCCACGGCCGTGCCGCAGTATCGCTGTGGGTGTCCGTAGCTCAACTATGTCCATACCCCCTGCGCTCTGTTTGATTCGCCGTGCTCCCGGGGCCCTACGTGGTTACGCAAGCTACCGCCTTCGGGCCCGTCGCTCGCACCGCGGCTATGTGTCGTCGCTCACGATAGGCCGAACATGACATGATTGTGACCACTTGGCGTAACCCGACCGGAGACTTCGGGAACCACGGACGTTCCCCGACCGTTTACCTGTCGAACTACACCAGCTGCCGAACTGCGCGATGTATCGACTAGACCGTACGCGGTAACGTGGCATGTCCGCATCCGAACTACCGGACGGGACGCGCCCGACGCCACGCTAGGCATGCACCGGAGACACCCGGAAAGGACTGGCCGCCCGGCCTAAGCTCTATGAACCGCAAGACTGTGTTTCGCACCCTGGCCATAGTCTCGGGCATTTTGCTCGTGATCTATGCGTTCAGCTATTTCGGCAATGACACGCGCGGCTGGAAGAGCGTCGATACCTCGGTGGCGTTGAGTCAGCTGAACGACAAGAGCAACGTCAAGAACGTCCAGATCGACGATCGCGAGCAGCAGCTGCGCATCGAGCTGAACAACGGGAACGACGCCACTTCCGGCTCCAAGAAGATCATTGCCAAGTATCCGGGCGGCAGTGAGACCTCCAATCAGGTCTTCGACACTGTGCAGAAGTCCGGCGCACCGTTCAACACCGTGGTCAAGCAGGACAGCTGGTTCACCCAGATCCTGCTGTTCGTGCTGCCGATGGTGATCTTGTTGGGCCTGTTCATCTTTGTGATGTCGCGCATGCAGGGCGGTGGTCGCGGCGGCATGATGGGCTTCGGTAAATCGAAGGCCAAACAGCTGTCCAAGGACATGCCAAAGACCACCTTCGCGGATGTGGCCGGCGCCGACGAGGCCGTCGAAGAGCTCTACGAAATCAAGGACTTCCTGCAGAACCCGGTCCGCTACCAGGCCCTGGGCGCGAAGATCCCGAAGGGCGTGCTGCTCTACGGCCCGCCCGGTACCGGTAAGACCCTGCTGGCGCGCGCCGTTGCGGGCGAGGCCGGGGTGCCGTTCTTCACCATCTCCGGTTCGGACTTCGTCGAAATGTTCGTCGGTGTCGGCGCCTCCCGCGTGCGCGACCTGTTCGAACAGGCCAAGCAGAACAGCCCGTGCATCATCTTCGTCGACGAGATCGACGCGGTCGGCCGCCAGCGCGGCGCCGGCCTCGGCGGCGGCCACGACGAGCGCGAGCAGACCCTGAACCAGCTGCTCGTCGAGATGGACGGCTTCGGTGATCGCACCGGCATCATCCTGATCGCCGCGACCAACCGCCCCGACATCCTCGATCCGGCGCTGCTGCGGCCGGGCCGCTTCGACCGGCAGATTCCGGTCAGCAATCCGGATCTGGCCGGACGGCGTGCCATCCTGCGGGTGCATTCGCAGGGCAAGCCGATCTCACCCGAGGCCGATCTCGACGGTCTGGCCAAGCGCACCGTCGGCATGTCCGGCGCGGATCTGGCCAATGTCGTCAACGAGGCCGCTCTGCTCACCGCCCGTGAGAACGGCGCGGTGATCTCCGGCGAGCAGCTCGAGGAATCGGTGGACCGCGTCATCGGTGGTCCGCGCCGTAAGAGCCGCATCATCAGCGAGCACGAGAAGAAGATCACCGCCTACCACGAGGGCGGCCACACCCTGGCCGCCTGGGCGATGCCGGATATCGAACCGGTCTACAAGGTCACCATCCTGGCCCGCGGCCGTACCGGCGGCCACGCCATGACGGTGCCCGAGGACGACAAGGGCCTGATGACCCGCTCGGAGATGATCGCCCGCCTGGTCATGGCGATGGGCGGCCGCGCGGCCGAGGAACTGGTGTTCCACGAGCCGACCACCGGCGCGTCCTCGGATATCGACCAGGCCACCAAGATCGCGCGCGCGATGGTCACCGAATACGGCATGAGCGCGCGGCTGGGCGCGGTGCGCTACGGCCAGGAGCAGGGCGACCCGTTCCTCGGACGTTCGATGGGCATGGGTTCGGATTACTCGCACGAGGTTGCCGGTGCCATCGACGAGGAGGTGCGCAACCTCATCGAGGCCGCGCACACCGAGGCGTGGGCCATCCTCAACGAGTACCGCGATGTGCTCGATGTGCTCGCCACGGCGCTGCTGGAGCGGGAGACGTTGCACCGCAAGGATCTCGAGGAGATCCTCGCCGCAGTGGACAAGCGTCCGCGCATCACCGCATTCAACGATTTCGGCGACCGCGTGCCGTCGGATAAGCCGCCGGTGAAGACCCCGGGGGAACTGGCCGCCGAACGCGGCGAGCCGTGGCCCCCGCAGGCGCCGGCGCTGCCGAAGCTGCCGCAGCGTGAACCTGCCGCGGCCAATGGCTATCCGGACGGCGGTTATCAGGAACCGCGCTACGGCGGCGGTCACCCCCAGCAGCCCGCACCTGGTTACCCGTTGCCGCAGGCACCGTCCCCGGCTTACCCGCGACAGGGCGCGACGCACGGCTCGCGGCCGGATTACGGTGCTCCGGCCGGGTGGTCGGCACCGGGCTGGCCGCCCCGCGACGAGCCGCAGCAGCAGTCGGGTCAGCCCGGCTACGGCGGCTGGCAGGGCGAGCCGCCGCCGCGCCACGGCTACCCGCAGCCGCAGCAGCCATGGGGTCAGCCGGGCCGCGGCAACGACGCCTATGACGAGCCCGCCAACGGCACCGGGAATAGCGAGGGCGAGAACCACGATTGGGATGGACCGAACGGTCGGCACTGACACGTGCCGATTAGGCTCGACCATCTGGGTGCGGGGAGATTGCTCGCGCCCGAGATTTTGGAGGTGTCCTCGATTGTCGGCCAACAATCACGTCGGTGGGCCCGGGCATGTGAACGGCGGTGCCGTTGCGAATGCCAGCGCTTTCGACGAATTCGACGAACCGGCCAAGTACAACGGTGCCGGCCCGGCTGGGCCGGATCTGATCGCACTGGAGACCGGCAGCCCATTCGATCAGGCCCGAGCCGAGGCCGCGATCCGAGAATTGCTGATCGCGGTCGGCGAGAATCCGGACCGGCCCGGCCTGATCGATACGCCCGCGCGGGTCGCCCGCGCATATCGGGAGATGTTCGCCGGGCTCTTCACCGAGCCCGATGCGGTGCTGAACACCACCTTCGACGAGGGGCACCAGGAACTGGTGCTGGTTCGCGATATCCCGCTGTATTCGACCTGTGAGCATCATCTGGTTTCCTTCCACGGCGTCGCGCACGTCGGCTACATTCCGGGCCCGCACGGCCGGGTGACCGGACTGTCCAAACTGGCCAGACTGGTCGATCTGTACGCCAAGCGTCCACAGGTGCAGGAGCGGCTGACCAGCCAGATCGTCGAAGCCGTCATGCGCAAGCTGGATCCGCGCGGTGCGATCGTCGTGATCGAGGCCGAGCACCTGTGCATGGCCATGCGCGGTATCCGCAAGCCCGGCGCCAGCACCACTACCTCCGCCGTGCGCGGTCTGCTGCAGTCCAACGCCTCCTCGCGGGCCGAGGCCCTCGATCTGATCCTGCGGAAGTGAGGCACCGCGCGGTGTCGACCCATGCCCCCGATCCCCTCCGGAGCAGTGTCGCGCCGCGCGATAGTCGCTCCTGTGTGGTGATGGGCGTCGTGAACGTCACCAGCGATTCATTCTCCGACGGCGGCCGCTATCTCGATCCGAGCCTGGCCATCGCGCACGGCATCGAGCTGTACGAGGCGGGCGCCGACATCATCGATATCGGTGGCGAATCGACCCGGCCCGGTGCGGTGCGGATCGACCCGGAAACCGAGGCCGCGCGGGTGGTTCCGGTCATTCGCGGCTTGGTAGCTGCCGGTGTACCGACCAGTGTGGACACCATGCGGGCCATTGTCGCCGAGGCGGCGATCGCAGCCGGAGTTTCGGTCGTCAACGATGTCTCCGGTGGCCGCGCCGATCCGGATATGGTGAAAGTTGTTGCGGCAGCAGAGGTTCCGTGGATCCTCATGCACTGGCGGGCGGGCGCGGACTATCGGCACACCGGTCCGGCCGACCACTACGACGATGTGGTCGCCGAGGTGCTCGACGAATTGACCGCGCAGGTGGACCTGGCTGTAGCGGCCGGTGTGGATCGGTCCCGGCTGGTACTCGATCCCGGTCTCGGTTTCGCCAAGAATGCCGAACACAATTGGGCGCTGCTCGGCGCACTGCCCGAATTGGTCGGCCACGGGCTGCCGATACTCATCGGCGCCTCCCGCAAACGATTCCTCGGCGCCCTGCTCGCCGATGCCGCGGGCCCGCGCCCGCCCGACGGCCGGGAGACCGCCACCGCGACGGTGTCGGCGCTGGCCGCCCTGCACGGGGCATGGGGTGTCCGCGTCCACGATGTGCGCGCCTCGCTGGATGCTATTGCCGTGACCGACGCCTGGCTGCGCGCCGCCCGAAACAGCACCCGAGGAGTCACTCTATGACGGCAGCATCGCGCAGCAATTCGATGAGGGGTGGTGGCCGGGAAACGGGTGTGCCCGAGCAACTGGACCGGATCGAGCTGCGCGGCCTGCGCGCCTATGGCTATCACGGCTGCTTCGACTACGAACGCCGCGACGGCCAGGAGTTCCTGGTCGATCTGACGGTATGGACCGATTTCGCCGCCGCCGCGGCCACCGACGATCTCGCGAACACCATCGACTACGGCGCGCTCGCCGAGCGCGCCGTGCAGATCATCCAGGGCCCGCCGCGCAATCTCATCGAAAAGGTGGTCGCCGAGATCGCCGACGATGTGATGACCGATCCCCGCATCCAGTCGGTCGAGGTCGTCGTGCACAAACCGTCCGCGCCGATTCCGCATACCTTCGCCGATGTCCGCGTGGTCACCTCGCGGCAGCGGGGAGTCGTGGCATGACCCGCGCGGTCTTGTCGATCGGCTCGAATCTGGGCGATCGGCTCGCACATCTGCGCAGTGTTGTCGAGGGGTTGGGGGATCGGGTGGTCGCGATTTCGCCGGTGTACTCGACTGCGCCATGGGGCGGGGTCGAACAGGATGACTATCTCAATGCCGTTGTGCTGGTTGATGATCCGGAAGTCGGCGCGCACGATTGGCTGCGCCTCGGACAACAGTTGGAGCAGGCCGCCGGGCGGGTGCGCGAGGTGCGTTGGGGCGCGCGCACTCTCGATGTCGACGTGGTGTGGTGTGCCGAGGGTGGCGTGGTCTGCCGCAGCGACGATCCGGAATTGACCCAGCCGCATCCGCAGGCGCACAACCGGGCCTTTGTACTCATCCCGTGGCTGGATGTGCAGCCGGACGCGGAACTCGACGTCGATGGAACCGCCCGGCCGGTGCGCGACTGGCTTGCCGAACTCGACGCGGCCGAACGCGCCGGAGTCCGGCCGACCGAATTCGTGCTGTCGGCTGCTGCGGAGGGATCGGCGTCGTGAAACTGAAGCCGACCCGGATCCTCGATCTCATCGCCAATGTCGTTATCGCGGCGCTCATCGCCTGGGTGCTCACGCGGATGGCCTATGGTAGTTTCCCGCCGATCTCGATTTACGCGGGCGCATCGCTTTATCCGGTCGCCGCGATCGAAGTTGCGCTCGGCTTCGTAATCCGCGGACGGGTCAATGAACATCAGATCGGCGACGGCAGCCATCAGCTGCATCCGATCACCGCGGCCCGCGCGGTCGCGTTGGCGAAGGCGTCCGCGCAGGTCGGCTCGCTTGCCGCCGGTGTCTGGCTGGGTTTCCTTTTCTGGGTCTTTCCGCAGCGCGGCACCTTGAATGCGGCGGGTGCGGATAGTCCCGGCGCCATTGTCGGGATGCTGGCGGGGGTGGCTTTGGTAGCTGCGGCGTTGTGGCTGGAGTATTGCTGCCGGGCTCCCGAGGACCCATCGGATGATCCAGCAACTACATAGCAAATAATCCTGTCGGAATCACCGCATGTGAATCTGGGCGCGGCTGGCTGATCAAGCTACCCTGGCGTGCATGGTTTCACCCTCCCGCAGCAGCACCTCTCGTCGACGGCGGGACGACGCGGGAAAATTGTTCATCGGCGTATTGATTCTGCTCGGTCTGGTTGCCAGCGTTTTCCTGGTTTTCAGTGACCGTCTGCAGTTTGTTCGGATCGGCTTGGTGGCGGCGCTGTGGGCGGCCGTCATCGGCGCGTTGGCCGCGACGCGGTACCGCAAGGAAGCCACGATCGATAAGGCCAAGGTCCGTGACCTGCAGACGGTGTACGAGCTCCAGTTGGAACGCGAGGTGACCGCCCGGCGCGAATACGAGCTCGGCGTCGAGGCGCGGGTGCGCGCGGAAGTGGGTGCCGATGCGGCCGAAATGGCCGCGCTGCGCGCCGAACTGACCGTGCTCCGGGAGAGTCTGCAGCGGCTCTTCGACGGTGATCTGCCGATGGATCGACCCGCATTGCGCGCCGATGCGACCCGGATTCACGAGTTGCCGAGCGCATTCGGAAATTCGGCCAACAATAGCTCGGCGAATGCCGACACCTGGCTGGACATGGCGTTCCAGCAATCTCCCAGCACCTTAACCCCGGTCTTCGAATCGGATCATCCGGAGCCTCCGCGGTTCGCCAGCCCCTTCGACGATCCGGTGACCGCGGAGACCGCGGTCGTCTCCCTCGACGATCTCGATGATGCGGATATCACCGACGCCGAGGTCGACGACATCCGCGACAACGACCCGCTCACCACCACTGGCGGCTGGGCCGACGCGTTCACCGAGGATCCGGCAAAGACCGGTGTCCCCCCGCGGCTGCAGCCGTTGGAGTACACCGTGCCGCCGCGCCTGTCGGAGCCGGAGCCGTCCGAACCCGAGTCACATGACCCCTCGACACCGGAGCCGTCCACCCCGACGCCACACCCGGAGCCCACCCCGCATCCGACGACCGCGGTCCCGCCCCTCGGCGCCAGCTCCCGCCGCCGTCGCCGAGTAGATCCGGATGCTGACTCCGGCAACTCGTCACGCCGACTTTCGGTCGCCGAGATCATGGCCAACCTGCAATCCGAAGAGAAGGGCCGTACGGGGCGCTGATCAGCGCCGAGCGATGAGGGTTCCGCCCCAGCGACCCCAACGGAGCGAGTCTTACGAGCGACCGTTCGCGGCCCGTCTCGCCTCCGAGTCGTCCAAGCGCTTGCGCCGCAGGCGTCGGACTCGACCATCCGTGGCGCGTACACCGGTGGCCAAACGATCCGCCATCGGTGACCCCGACGGAGCGAGTCTTACGAGCGACCGTTCGCGGCCCGTCTCGCGTCCGAGTCGTCGAAGCGCTTGCGCCGCAGGCGTCGGACTCGACCATCCGTGGCGTGTGCATCGCTGGCCGGACGATCCGCTACCGGTGACCCCGACGGAGCGAGTCTTACGAGCGAACCCGCAGCGCCGAAGGCGCTGCAAATCAAACACAACACTGCGGTGTAAATCACGCGGTGCCCCGTGGCATCGGCAAGCCATGGGCCGATATTCTCGGTGCGGAACGTCTGGTACCCGGCTGCCCGGGACTGGAACGACATCGAGAGGACAACGTTGACCTCGAGAAGCGTCAACCCTGACAACGCTGCTTCGGGTGACCCCGCGCCTGCACGCTTGACGGTGGGAATCGTCTCGGCGGGACGCGTCGGCTCCGCACTCGGTGCGGCGCTAGAGCGCGCCGGACATGTGGTGTTCGGCGTGGCCGCCATTTCCGATGCCTCGGTGCATCGGGCCCGCACTCGACTGCCCGATTCCGAGATCCTGCCGGTCGAGGAGGTGGCCGCACGCAGCGAACTGCTGCTGCTGGCCGTACCCGATGCCGAACTACCCGGGCTGGTGCGCGGGCTCGCATCCGCGGGTGTGGTCCGGGCCGGCACCATCGTCGCGCACACCTCCGGCGCCAATGGCGTCGGCGTGCTTGCTCCGCTGGCCGAGCGTGGCGTACTTCCGCTGGCCATCCATCCGGCCATGACCTTCACCGGACACGACGAGGACGTCGCCCGGCTCGGCAATGCCTGCTTCGGCATTACCGCCGCCGACGAAATCGGCTTCGCCATCGCGCAATCGCTGGTGATCGAAATGGGCGGCGAGCCGGTTCGGGTGCAGGAAGAAAATCGCCAGCTCTATCACGCGGCGCTCGCACACGGCAGTAATCACCTGGTCACGGTCATTCTGGACGCGGTCGACGCACTGCGCGCCGCCCTGGCGGGCCCGGGCCTGCTCGGCCAGCAGATCGTCGACGATCAACCCAACGGTCTGGCCGAACGCCTGCTCGCCCCCTTGGCCTCGGCCGCGCTCGACAATGCCCTGCGCCGCGGTCAGTCCGCGTTGACCGGCCCGGTGGCGCGCGGCGACGCGGATGCCGTTGCCGCCCATCTGACCGCCCTGGAAGCGGTCGATACCCGGCTGGCCGCGGGCTATCGCGCCATGTCGCTGCGCACGGCCGAACGCGCCAAGACCAATCCGGCTCTGATCGAGCTGCTGGAGGGAGGCCGATGATGGATCCGAAATTGCGCGGCGCGTATCGGCGCGGCGAGCTGACCGTGCACCATGATCCCGAGGTGATCGCCGCGGTGTCCAAGGCCTTGCGCGGTGTCGGCCGTACCGTCGGCCTGGTGCCGACGATGGGCGCACTGCACGAGGGGCACCTCGAGATCGTGCGCCGGGCCAAGCGGACCAATCAGGTGGTCATCGTCTCGATTTTCGTGAATCCCCTGCAGTTCGGTGCGAACGAGGATCTGGACAAATACCCGCGGACCCTCGACGCCGACGTCGAGTTGCTTCGCAACGAGGGGGTTGAGCTGGTATTCGCGCCGAGCGCGTCGGATATGTACCCGGACGGGCCGCGCACCACCGTGCATCCCGGCCCGATCGGCGCCGAGCTCGAAGGCGCCAGCCGCCCGACGCATTTCGCGGGCATGCTGACCGTGGTCGCGAAGCTGCTGAATATCGCGCGCCCGACCGAGGCTTTCTTCGGCGAGAAGGACTATCAGCAGCTCACGCTGATCCGGCAGATGGTGCGTGATCTGAATATGGATGTCAAGATCGTGCCGCTGCCGACGGTTCGCGAACCCGACGGCCTCGCACTGTCCTCCCGCAATCGGTATCTCGATGCGGCACAGCGGGAATCGGCGCTGGCCCTGTCGGCGGCGCTGGCTGCGGGTCGGCATGCGGGCGCGCTCGGCGCCGATGCCGTGCTGGCGGCCGCCCGTGCGGTACTCGACGCGACCTCCGGTATCGCTGTCGACTATCTCGAATTGCGGTCGTCCGCACTGGGCCCCGCCCCCGCGAACGGCAATGCGCGACTGCTGGTCGCCGCCAGGGTCGGCTCGACCCGCCTCATCGACAACACCGCCCTTGCACTCGGCGCACCCGTCGATGGTGGCCACCCCACACTTCCCGATTCGCGCACCGCCGCGACCGACTCCCAGCCTGCCCAGGCCAATATTTAGGAAGGCGACAGCGATGTTGCGCACCATGATGAAGTCGAAGATCCACCGTGCCACGGTGACCCACGCCGATCTGCACTATGTCGGGTCGGTGACCGTTGACCAGGATCTGCTCGACGCCGCCGATCTGCTCGAGGGTGAGCAGGTCTGCATTGTCGATATCGATAACGGCGCCCGCCTGGAGACCTATGTGATCGCCGGTGAGCGCGGCTCGGGTGTCATCGGGATCAACGGCGCCGCCGCCCATCTCGTGCATCCCGGCGATCTGGTCATCCTGATCGCCTACGGCATGATGGACGAGGCGGAGCTGAAGGAATACGCCCCGAAGGTCGTCTTCGTCGACGAGCGCAATCGTGCGACCGATCTCGGTTCCGATCCGGCGCATGCCCCGGCGGGTTCCGGTCTGGTCACCCCGCGCTCACTGACCGCGGTGCCCGATGCGGCGTTCCCGAGGCCCTCCGTGGTTACGCAGGCTGCCGCCTCCGTGCCCGTCGCTCACGCCTGAGCCGATGCTGCTGACCATCGATGTCCGAAATACGAGCATCGAACTCGGATTGTTCTCGGGCAGTGGTAATCACGCGAAGTTGGTGCGGCACTGGCGGATGCATACCAATCCGCTGCTGACCGCGGACGAATTCGCGATGCAGGTGCGCGGATTGGTCGGTGATCAGGTCGAGGAGATCGTCGGAGTTTCGGCGTTGTCCACCGTGCCGCCGGTACTGCGCGAGATCAGATCGATGCTCGATCGCTATTGGGATCATGTGCCGCACGTGGTGGTGGAACCCGGTGTGCGAACCGGTATTCCGCTGCTCGTCGACAATCCCAAGGAAATCGGCGCGGACCGCATCGTGAACACCCTTGCCGCACATCATCGTTTCGGCACGGCCGCGATTGTCGTGGATTTCGGCACCGCCACCACCGTTGATCTGGTATCGGCCAAGGGCGAGTTTCTCGGCGGTGTGCTCGCACCGGGTGTGGAGATCTCCAGCGAGGCGCTCATCGAGCGTGCCGCATTGCGCCGGGTGGAGTTGGCGCGGCCGCGCTCGGTGGTCGGCAAAAACACTGTCGAGGCCATCCAATCCGGCGCGATATTCGGCTTCGCCGGTTTGGTGGACGGTCTGATCGATCGGATTCGCGATGAATTCGACGCATTCGCCGGTGACGATGTCGCGGTGGTCGCGACCGGGGCCACCGCACCGCTGATCGTGCCGGAATCGGAGACCATCGACCATCACGAGCCGCATCTCACATTGACCGGATTGCGCCTGGTCTACGAGCGCAATCAGCGCCGTAAGGGTGGTTGATATGCCCACCCGGGGTGCTCACGCATGACCGGGCGCTTTGCCGCCGGTTTTCGCGCTGCTACACTCGCATCCGTGTATTCGCGCGTGAGCACCCAGGAGTGTTGTCGAGGCTGACCTGCCTCGACCGTTCGAGGCTGACCAAGTCCCTCGACCGTTGACATACTCCTGGAGATTCGCTGATGCGTTCTTCTGTTCTTTCCCTCGATTCCGCACGTAATGCCCTTTCGGCTACCCCGCCGTTGGATCGTGCCGTCTCCTCCGCATTACCCACCCGCCTGCGTCCCGCCGATCTGCTCCGGCTGACCGACGAGGGCGCCGAAGACGTACTCGCGGGACGCTACGACCATCTGTTGCCGGCCAACGGAATTTGGCCGACCGATGAGCGCTGGGCCACCCGGCTGCTTTCCGACGACGAGGTCGATGTCTGGCTGATCAGCTGGACTCCCGGCAAATCCACCGATTTGCACGACCACGCCGGTTCGCTCGGCGCATTGACCGTGCTCAGCGGCGCGCTCTCGGAATTCCGCTGGAACGGAACGGAACTGCGCAGGCGCACGCTGACCGCGGGTGATCAGGCCTCCTTCCCGATCGGCTGGGTGCACGATGTGATGCGCGCACCCGCGGCCGATTGCTTGCAGGTCGCTCGAAACGGCACAACGGAATCCGCCGGGCCGCTCGATCCGACGCTCAGCGTGCACGCTTATTCACCGCCGCTCACCGCCATGTCCTATTACGAGGTGACCGGCCACGGCACCCTGCGGCGCTCCCGAACCGTCCTCACCGACCAGCCCGAAGGTGATATGTGATGACCCGTTTGACCATCGATCAGATGCTCGACAACGCGCGGGCCCGCCTGAATCGGATCTACGCCTTCGAAACGCCGCAGGCGCTCGATCGGGGCGCGATTCTGGTCGATATCCGGCCGCAGGCACAGCGCGCACGTGAGGGCGCGCTGCCGGGCGCGCTGGTGATCGAACGGAATGTCCTGGAATGGCGTTTGGATCCGTCGAGTTCGGCTCGGCTGGCACTGGCCACCGATCACGATGTGGAATGGATCGTCGTCTGCTCGGAGGGCTTTACCTCCAGTCTCGCCGCGGCCGCGCTGCAGGAACTCGGTCTGCATCGGGCCACCGATGTGATCGGTGGCTATCAGGCAATGAAGGCGGCCGGTCTGCTCAGTGTCGGGGTCCGGGCGCCGCACTTCGCCCGCGAGGTCGAGGCGCTGGCAACACTGTAAATTCGGACAGAACACTTCCATCTCGAAACATACGGGCGCGCAATGGCTTTCGGATGATTGCCAGAGCGCGTCCGCTATTCGGCGTGCCGGAGAAGGTCGCGAAACAGGACATGACGGACCGTTCCGGGCACGGCTGATTCGTTAGCGGCCGGTCGTGCCCGGGCGGCTCGCAAATCGATTTCCGGTGCCCGCTAGTGTTGTTGAACGTGAGCAACCCGAACACGCCTTCATCCGGTCGCTCCGCGGGTTCGGTTCCTGCGGGGCAAGCCAACCGTCCCGCGCCCGCCGCGGACGATGTTCCGGAGCAGATGCGGATTCGGCGCGAGAAGCGCGAGCGGTTGATCGCCGATGGCGGTGACGCCTATCCGGTGGTGGTGCCGCGTACACATACTCTCGGCGAAATTCGGGCCGCCTATCCGGAGCTCGAGCCGGACACCCAGACCGGTCTGCAGGCCGGTGTCGTCGGGCGCGTCATTTTCCTGCGTAATACCGGCAAGCTGTGTTTCGCGACACTGCAGGAGGGTGACGGCACCAAACTGCAGGCGATGATCAGCCTCAACGGTGTCGGAGCCGACGCACTGGCGGCCTGGAAGGCCGATGTAGACCTCGGAGACTTCGTATTCGTGCACGGCGAGGTGATCTCCTCACGAACCGGTGAATTGAGCGTCATGGCCGATTCCTGGGCCATGTCGGCCAAGGCCCTGCGGCCGCTGCCGGTGGCGCACAAGGAGATGAACGAGGAGTCGCGGGTTCGGCAGCGCTATGTCGATCTGATCGTGCGCCCCGAGGCCAGGGAAATGGCCAGGACCAGGGTCGCGGTGGTGCGCGCGCTGCGCAATGCGCTCGAGCGCCGCGGCTTCCTCGAGGTGGAGACGCCGATGCTGCAGACGCTGCACGGCGGTGCGGCGGCACGACCGTTCGTCACCCATTCCAATGCCCTCGATATCGATCTCTACCTGCGAATTGCGCCCGAACTGTTCCTCAAGCGCTGTGTGGTGGGCGGCCTGGAACAGGTCTTCGAGATCAACAGGAACTTCCGGAACGAGGGGTCGGACTCCACGCATTCCCCGGAGTTCGCAATGTTGGAAACCTATGAGGCATACGGCACCTACGATGACTCCGCACGGATGATTCGGGAATTGGTGCAGGAAGTTGCCGAGGAGGTCTTCGGCACGCAGGTGGTAACCCTCGCAGACGGCACCGAATACGATCTTCGCGGTGAGTGGGCGACGGTCGAGATGTACCCCTCGCTGTCGGACGCACTGGGTGTATCGGTGACTCCGGAAACTTCGATCGAGGAATTACTTGCACTCGCCGATCGGGTCGGACTCGAAATTCCCGAGGACAAGGGCTATGGCCACGGCAAACTTGTCGAAGAACTATGGGAGCACCAGTACGGTGACAAGCTCTACGCCCCGACTTTCGTGCGTGACTTCCCGGTCGAGACATCACCGCTGACCAGACAGCATCGCAGCAAGCCTGGAGTTACCGAGAAGTGGGACCTCTATGTGCGCGGCTTCGAGTTGGCAACTGGCTATTCGGAGTTGGTCGATCCGGTGATCCAGCGCGAGCGGTTCGTGGATCAAGCGCGGCTTGCCGCACAAGGTGATGACGAGGCGATGGCACTCGACGAGGACTTCCTCGCGGCGATGGAGCACGGCATGCCTCCGACAACGGGTACGGGTATGGGAATCGATCGCTTGTTGATGGCACTCACGGGATTCGGAATCCGGGAAACGATACTGTTCCCAATTGTGCGTCCAGTCACTCGCTGACGATCGGTTTGCATAGTTCGGCCCTCGTCTTGGAATTTTTCGAATTCGGGGTATTCTTGCCTCGGGTAATCGGCCTAGTATGCGGGTCGCACGATTTCGAGAGGACGTTCATCTCATGGCAAAGAAGGTCACCGTTAGCCTGATCGACGATGTCGATGGTGAGTCCATCGCGGACGAGACCATTGAGTTTGCGATCGACGGTGTGTCGTACGAGATCGACCTGTCGTCGGCAAATGCGGCGAAGCTGCGCGACGGCTTGGAAGAGTGGGTTTCGAGTGCTCGGCGGGTCAGTGGTCGGCGGCGGGTCAAGGCTGCTGTCGCTGCTCCCGGAGCTGCAAAGAGCCGGGTCTCGATCGATCGTGAACAAAGCGCTGCAATTCGCGAGTGGGCGCGCCGGAATGGACACAAGGTGTCCGCGCGGGGTCGTATCTCGGCCGACATCACCGATGCGTACAACAAGGCCGCGAAGGGCTGAGTTCTTATTTAATTTGGGCTGCCGCCCGGGCGAATCGTGCGACGCCCGGGCGGCGGCTCGTTTGTGATAGGCCTTCGATATGAGGAAGGTCCGGAGTCGACTCGATCTTGCTCGCGGTACCAGGACGCGGCACCATGGAACTGTGCGAAGAGCGTCACTGGCGGTATGGAGAGATGAGGTATCGGCGCAGTGACTGGTTTCGTCGGATCGCTACTGCGATTCACTGATGACTCGGGTCGGCAGCAGGAGTTCATGCTCACCCCGGACCAGCAGCGCGTCACCATCGGGCGTTCCCCGCAGGCCGATCTGGCGCTGCGCTGGGACGCGGAGGTCTCGCGGCTGCATGCGGCGGTCGAATATCTCGGCGCGCACTGGACGATCGTCGATGACGGCCTGTCCCGCAACGGCACCTTCGTCAACGGTGAGCGACTCGTCGGGCGGCGGCGGCTGATGGCGGGCGATCGGATCCGGGTCGGTACCTCGCTGGTCTCGTTCCACGATTTCGGTGGCGTCGTCGATGATGCGACGCGGACCTCGACCGGCACTATTCCCACGCTGCGCTCACTGACCGATACCCAGCGCGCGGTGCTGGTCGCGCTGTGCCGTCCATATAAGAACGGTGCGGGTTTCGCGACTCCGGCTTCGAATCAACAGATCGCCGAGGAATTGTTCCTCAGCGTCGATGCGATCAAGACACATCTGCGGGCACTGTTCGCCAAGTTCGGTGTGGAAAATCTGCCGCAGAATCAGAAAAGAGTCCGACTGGCCGGTTTGGCCATGCAAAGTGGTTTGATCTCCGACCGAGACTTGTGACTCGGGCGGGCGTGGACTCTCGCTTAGGTGGCCGAGCGCTTGAACCATGGATGGTCGCGACGGTTACCGGTGTACTTGAAACATCGCCGGACCGAGCAAATCGGACCAGGTCCGGGTTTCCGAGGCAGGAGAAATTCATGTTCGCGCTACGACTCGCCGCGCTGGTGGCGGCTACCCTCGCAACCGGCTTGATCGCGGGCGTTTTCTACGCTTATGCGACATCGGTGATGCCCGCGCTGAACCGCACCGATGATCGCGCGATGATCGATGTGATGCAGAAGATCAATGTGGTCATCATCAACCCGTGGTTCATGCTCGGATTCCTCGGCACCGTCGGCTTCACCCTCCTCGCGGCGGCGCTGCACCTGGGCAAGGAACACCGCACCACCTTGATCTGGCTCGGTGTGGCCTTGGCACTCAATGTGATCGCCTTCGCGGTCACCTCCGGATTGAATGTTCCGCTCAACGACCAACTCGCGGCGGCAGGCGACCCGGCCCAGATCGGTGACCTGGCAAAGGTGCGCGCCGATTTCGAATCCACTTGGGTCCGTTGGAATATCCTCCGCGCAATCCTGCACACACTGGCCTTCCTCGTGCTGACCGGGGCGCTGTTCGTGGCGGGCATCCAGCACGGTCGCACGCAGGCCGCGGGTGCGGTTGGCACACAGCAGGTTTCGCAGTCGCGGCCGATGCCGAGTGTCGGTCCGCAGTCCGCCGGTCAGCCGTACCGGGCGCCGATCATGGCTCAGCAGTACGGATTCGGGCAGTCCGGTTCGCAGCCGACGGGTGCGCATACGCTGGTTTAGAAACCGACCGCAATACCGCTGGCTCTCTGCCGCCTTCGGCGGGTCGATCATTGATCGGCCCGCCGAAGGCGTTTCGGCGTCACGTCGGCGCACCGGGCAGCACAGTTCGACGTCCTTGGGCCGCGGCAATCGCGCGAGCGCGGGGCCGGGCGCGACAGCCGGAGTGGGCGAGATCGATGCCGTTCGCCTCCCGAATCGACGCCGGTAACTCACGCCGTACGAACACAATCGAAACGCTACGGATGCATAGCCGGTGAGCATCGGGCGGTAAACGAGATTCGCATGCCGACTTGCTCGAACTGCCCTCGGGGTGGCGATAAGTTGCGCTACGTTCTGGAACACGTTTCAGATTGTGGAGGTCTCCATGCGGCGTGTTTCCGGGTCCGCACTCGTTATTGCCGTGCTGGCCGTGCTGTGGGTTGGTGCGGGTGGTAGTGCGCAGGCCGAATATCCGGTCGACTACAACTTCTTTGCCGGAATTCCGAATGAGCTGGTGAATCACGGTGGCTCGCTGCCGGGTTCGAATGATTGGGGGTGCCGGCCCAGTGCGGCGCATCCGAATCCGGTGGTGCTCGCGCACGGTACGGGTGGTGGGGCGCAGACGAATTGGGGGCTGTACGCGCCGCTGCTCGCGAATGAAGGTTACTGCGTCTTCTCGCTGACTTACGGCGCCTACGATCTGCCGTGGCCGATCTCCGCGGTCGGCGGGATGCTGCCGATCGAGCAGAGCGCGGTGCAGTTCGGTGCGTTCGTGGATCGGGTGCTCGCGGCCACCGGGGCGAGCAAGGTGGATGTGGTCGGGCATTCGCAGGGCACGGTGCTGCCGAACTACTACGCCAAGCGGCTCGGCGGTGCGGACAAGATCGATAAATATGTATCGATCGCACCGGCCTGGCGCGGTACCAATGCGGGCGGTGGGGCGGATGTGGCCGCATTCGCCGACCGGCTCGGCGCCGGGCCCTACTTCCAGGCCGCGGCGGGTTCGCTGTGCCAGGCCTGCACCGAGCTGTTGCGCGATTCGGCCTTCCTGCGGGATCTCAACAGCGACGGCGTCTACCTTCCCGGCATCACCTATACCAACATCATGGGCAGCCTCGACGAGATCGTCGTCCCCTACGACTCGGGCTTCGTGCCCGGGCCGAACGCGACGAATATCGTCGTCCAGGACGGCTGCGCGACCGACTTCTCCGAACATCTGGCGATTGCCGGCAGTCCCCGCACCGCCCGCTTCGTGCTCAACGCCCTCGATCCGGCGCATGCGCGCGAGGTGCCGTGCGAGTTCGTCCCGCCGTTCACCGGGTAACACCCACGGCTGGGAAGCGGCGACCGGCGATTTCGCTCAGGGCAAAACCTGAGCGGAAACGTATCCCGCAACAAGCACGTTATGAGTGAATGACCGTGTTGTCGCCGGTCCCCAATAGGGTGGACTGGAGGCGGCGTAATCCCCTGCCAACTAGAGTGGAGGCCGGGGCCGCAACCCCCGGGCTTCATGGCAGGCTGACGCCACGGAAGCGTCGGATGCCAGAATTTCGGAGCAGGAGAGTGAGGGAGCGATGTTCGAGAGGTTCACCGACCGCGCGAGGCGCGTCGTTGTCCTGGCCCAAGAAGAGGCCCGGATGCTCAACCACAACTACATCGGCACCGAGCACATCCTGCTTGGGTTGATCCACGAGGGCGAGGGCGTAGCGGCGAAGTCGCTGGAATCCCTTGGTATTTCGCTGGAGGGTGTGCGCAGCCAGGTGGAGGAGATCATCGGCCAGGGCCAGCAGGCCCCGTCCGGTCACATCCCGTTCACCCCGCGTGCCAAGAAGGTGCTGGAACTGAGCCTGCGCGAGGCGCTGCAGCTCGGCCACAACTACATCGGCACCGAGCACATTCTGCTCGGCCTGATCCGTGAAGGTGAGGGTGTCGCGGCGCAGGTGCTGGTGAAGCTGGGTGCGGATCTCAACCGGGTGCGCCAGCAGGTCATCCAGCTGCTGTCCGGATACCAGGGCAAGGAGCCGGTGGAATCCGGTTCGCGCGGCGAGGCCGGTACCCCGTCCACCTCGCTGGTGCTCGACCAGTTCGGCCGCAACCTGACCCAGGCCGCCCTCGAGGGCAAGCTCGACCCGGTCATCGGCCGCTCGAAGGAAATCGAGCGCGTCATGCAGGTGCTGAGCCGCCGTACCAAGAACAACCCGGTCCTCATCGGCGAGCCCGGTGTCGGTAAGACCGCCGTGGTCGAGGGTCTGGCCCAGGCCATCGTCAACGGCGAGGTCCCGGAGACGCTGAAGGACAAGCAGCTCTACACCCTCGACCTGGGTTCCCTGGTCGCGGGCAGCCGCTACCGCGGTGACTTCGAAGAGCGCCTGAAGAAGGTGCTCAAGGAGATCAACACCCGCGGCGACATCATCCTGTTCATCGACGAGCTGCACACGCTCGTCGGCGCGGGTGCCGCCGAGGGCGCGATCGACGCCGCTTCGATCCTGAAGCCGAAGCTGGCCCGCGGTGAGCTGCAGACCATCGGTGCGACCACCCTCGACGAGTACCGCAAGTACATCGAGAAGGACGCCGCACTCGAGCGCCGGTTCCAGCCGGTGCAGGTCGGCGAGCCGACAGTCGAGCACACCATCAATATCCTCAAGGGTCTGCGCGACCGCTACGAGGCGCATCACCGGGTGTCCATCACCGACGGCGCGCTGGTGGCCGCGGCCACCCTGGCCGACCGCTACATCAACGACCGGTTCCTGCCGGACAAGGCGATCGACCTGATCGACGAGGCCGGGGCGCGCATGCGCATCCGTCGCATGACCGCCCCGCCGGACCTGCGCGAATTCGACGACAAGATCGCCGATGCGCGCCGGGAGAAGGAAAGCGCCATCGACGCGCAGGACTTCGAGAAGGCGGCACGGCTGCGCGATAAGGAAAAGCAGCTGGTCGCCAAGCGCGCCGAGCGCGAAAAGCAGTGGCGCTCCGGTGATCTGGATGTCGTGGCCGAGGTCGACGACGAGCAGATCGCAGAGGTGCTGGCCAACTGGACCGGTATCCCGGTGTTCAAGCTCACCGAGGAGGAGACCACCCGTCTGCTCCGCATGGAGGACGAGCTGCACAAGCGGATCATCGGCCAGGAGGACGCGGTCAAGGCCGTCTCCAAGGCGATCCGCCGCACCCGCGCCGGGCTGAAGGATCCGAAGCGTCCCTCGGGCTCGTTCATCTTCGCCGGTCCGTCCGGTGTCGGTAAGACCGAGCTGTCCAAGGCGCTGGCGAACTTCCTGTTCGGCGACGACGACGCGCTCATCCAGATCGATATGGGCGAGTTCCACGACCGCTTCACCGCATCGCGGCTCTTCGGTGCCCCGCCCGGGTACGTGGGCTACGAAGAGGGCGGCCAGCTCACCGAGAAGGTGCGCCGCAAGCCGTTCTCGGTCGTTCTGTTCGACGAGATCGAAAAGGCACATCAGGAGATCTACAACACCCTGTTGCAGGTCCTCGAGGACGGTCGTCTCACCGACGGTCAGGGACGTACGGTCGACTTCAAGAACACCGTGCTGATCTTCACCTCGAACCTGGGTACCTCGGACATCTCCAAGGCGGTCGGCCTGGGCTTCACCCAGTCCAACGCCGAGGGCTCGAACTACGAGCGGATGAAGCTCAAGGTCAACGACGAGCTGAAGAAGCACTTCCGGCCCGAGTTCCTCAACCGCATCGACGACGTGATCGTCTTCCACCAGCTCACCACGGATCAGATCGTGGAGATGGTGGATCTGATGATCGGCCGCGTCGCCACGCAGCTGAAGAACAAGGACATGGAGATCGAGCTGTCCCCGCAGGGCAAGGCACTGCTTGCCAAGCGCGGCTTCGATCCGGTGCTCGGCGCCCGGCCACTGCGCCGGACCATCCAGCGCGAGATCGAGGACCAGCTGTCGGAGAAGATCCTCTTCGGCGAGATCGGCCCGGGACAGACCATCGTGGTCGACGTCGAGGGCTGGGACGGCGAGGGTTCGGGCGAGAACGCCAAGTTCACCTTCACCGGCAAGGCGAAGCTGACCAAGGCGGCAGCGACCGAGGAGAAGCCGGAGGTCGTGCTCACGGGTGCGGGCGAAGGCACCACCACGGCCGAGGCTGCCGGCGAGTAAGTCGCAACGGCCGGAAGATGCCGCCCACCGGATTTCCGGTGGGCGGCATTTTTCTGGAATTCGCACGCTCGAGCAGCGGCGTACCGTGGGGAGCGGTCATTCGGACAACTATCACGGGGGTGCTAGGTGACAAATTCAGATCTGACATTGATCGCGGTTCTGCTGGATCGGTCTGGTTCCATGCAGGCGATAAAAACCGATACCGAGGGCGGCTTCGATGCCTACATCGAAGAACAGCGCAAGGTGCCGAAGACGACACTGGTGACGCTGGCGCAGTTCGATACCGAATACGAACTGGTCTATGCGAATCGGCCGATCGCCGAGGTACCGCCGCTGAGCCTGCAGCCGCGCGGTGGAACCGCGCTGTATGACGCGGTGGGGCGGCTGGTCACCGATGTCGGCCGGGAACTCTCGGCTCGACCTGAGCATGAGCGCCCGGGCACGGTGATCGTCGTTGTACTGACCGATGGGCACGAGAATTCCAGCCGGGAATGGACGCATGCCGCGGTCCGGTCGCTGATTACGCAGCAGCAGGAGGTGTACTCCTGGGATTTCGTATTCCTCGGCGCGAATATGGATGCGGTGGCGGTGGGGTCCGAATTGGGGTTCGATCCGCGGCGCTCGCTGACCTACGGTGCGACGCCGGCGGGGGCGGCGGGGGCATTCGCATCGGCCGCGGCGTATTCGGCGCGGCGCAGTATGGCCGCGCCCGGGCAGGCGGTGGATGGATTCACCGATGCCGAACGGCAGGCGGCCAATCCGGACGCGCAGTAGTTTCGCAGGCAGTTGTGCCCGATGACGGGCGCGCATATCAGCACAGCGCCACGGTCGCGAGAATTGCGGCCGTGGCGCTGTGGCGGGTGACGGTTTCCGTCCGGGGTCAGACAGTCTGGTTTGTGAATAGGGCGAGTGCCGGGGCGAAGGCTTCGGCCAGTTCGCCGGGGACGATCAGTTCATCGATGCCGTACTTCTCCCGGCGGTATTCGAGCACCTCGGCGACGGTGGCCGGATCGCCGTCCAGCACACCCGCCGATCCACCCGCGCGCAGTCCGTCCGCGGTGAGTCCGAGCCGCTTGCTCAACCAGAACGGCAGTTCGTCGCCGATGCCGACCAGCTGATGGGTGAAGCGCACATCGCGATCGGTATTGTCGCGCACGATCCGGACCATCTCGGCGAGATCGGCCTCGGTCGCGTCCGGCCCGGCGGCCAGCAATACCCGATCGGCGAAACCCGCTGCGACAGTGAGCATTCGAGGTCCATTCGCGGCCACGATGATCGGCAGCGCGGGATCGACCTGTTCACGAACGGCATGCACGGTGGCGATGAGTTGCTCGCGGCGTCGGGCCGCCGAACCCCAAGGCATACCGAGCCGTTCGGCCTCGGCGCTCGCATCGGGACGCCCCGACCCGATGCCGAGTTCGAATCGTCGGTCCGAAAGCAGTTGCAGTGCGGCGGTTTCGCGCACGGTGGCGGCTGGAGTCCGCAGGGGAGCGGCCAGTACGTTCGGGCGCAGTCGGATGGTGGTGGTCACCGCGGCGGCGGCCGCGAGTGTCGGGAACGGGGATGGGGTATCGAGCGTGTCCGGCAGCAGGATCGTTCGGTAGCCCTGCTGTTCGGCGCTCTGTACCGCGCGCACCCATTCGGCTCCCGATCGCGGTGTAATGACGGTTCCGAAGGTCATGCTCATGGTGTGGGTCTCCCGTGATTCGGGTCGAATAGTCATCGGTTCTGAATGAGGCCGTACGCTGCCGGCCGATATTTCGGGCAAACATGCGGTTGCGGTGCCCGCCGCTCGTGGGGCCGGGCGGCGGGCCTACCGAAAAGCTTGCGGCTCAGGTAGCGGGAGTCTCGCCACCGCGCGGCTTCGCTCCGCGCTCGCGCAGCACCGCCAGTCGACTGCGATATTGATCCTCGGTGATCTCGCCACGTGCGAACGCGGTACGCAGCGCACCGATTCCGCTCTGGTGTGCCCAGAACCGCCGCCGCGCGAATACGAAGAAGACAATGATGGTGGCCCAGAACAGCACTGGGAAGATCCAGAAGAACGGCCAGGGATGCCATCCGCCGTCATAGTGATCGGCCAAGAAGGTGATGGCCTCGGGTTGCGTGAAAATGTTCATGACCCAACCCTGCGCCCGACACCCGCACCCGGACATCGGCCTGCCGACGATGTTCGCCCTACGCCTGTGCGCGTACGCGGCGCTCGCATAACCACTGGGCTCCTCGCACTGGCCGTGCGAGGAGCCGGGAAGTCAGGCGAGGGCGGCGTCGAGGGTGATGTTGTCCACCCCGGCGAGGGCCTTGCTGACCGGGCAGCCCGCCTTGGCGGCGGCTGCCGCGGCGGCGAAGCCGTCGGCGTCCAGGCCGGAGACCCGGCCGCGGACGGTGAGTTTGATGGCGCTGATGCGGAAGCCGCCGTCCGGATCCGGGCCGAGGGTCACATCGGCGGTGACGTCCAGGCTCTCGGGCGTGCCGCCGGCATTGCCGATCTGGGCTGAGAGGGCCATGGCGAAGCAGGAGGAGTGCGCCGCCGCGATCAGTTCCTCGGGGCTGGTGGTGCCGTCGGCGTCGTCGGCGGCACGCTTGGGGAAGGAGACGTCGTACTTGCCGACACCGGAACTGGCCAACTCGACCTGGCCGGAGCCGTCCTGGAGGCCACCGGTCCAAGCGGTGCGCGCGGTACGTGTGGGCATCACGGTCCTTTCGAAGATGTGTGAATCACAATTCGCAGTCGAACCTACCCTCGCCGCCCCGGCGACGCGTGCGAAGGCGGCAGCCGGATTCGAGTGCCGCAGCGGATGATCGTCAGGCGGGCTCGGCCGTGCGCTGATCGAGCTGTTCGAGCACCGGCGGCCAGGCCTGCAAATGCCGGTCGCGGGCGGATTCATCGGCAAATCCCGCGTGCGCCAAGCGAAGTCGGGTGCCGGAGTGGATCGGCACGAGCTCGACCGTCACCACGGTTTCCGCGCCCTCGGTGCCGCCAGACCCGGTCACCCAGGTCAGCTCTACGATCTGATCCGGAACCAGGCGGAGAAACCGTCCGTGGTGCGGGCTGCGCATGCCCTGATATTCGGCCTCGAAGAAGAACGGCTCGTTCACGGCCGGTCGCATGAGGACCGACCCGGGGGTCGCGAACCAGTGGTCGAACCGCTCGGTCCAGGCCCGGTACAGCGCCGGTGGCGGCGCGGTCATCGTGCGCTCGACTTCGACCCCATAGGGGCGCGACGACAGATCGGGTACCCGCACTGGTTCGATCATGCTTCGGACTGTACCGCCGGACCTGCTCAGTCCGGATTGGTGACGCGCGCCAGCACGATGCCGCCGAGAATCAGCGACAGTGCCAGCAGCCGTCCGGCGCTCATCGGATCCTTGTTGATCACGACACCGAGGCTGATCGCGCCGACCGCGCCGATTCCGGTGAAGACCGCATAGGCCGTGCCGACCGGCAGCGTCTGCATGGCCCGCGACAGCAGATACACCGCGACCGCGCCGAGTACGAAGCAGATGACGGTCGGGACGAGGCGCGTGAAGTTCTCGGTCGGCTTGATGCTTTGCGACCAGATGATCTCCACCAGTCCGGCGATGCCGAGAATGATCCAATTCATCAGTACTCCGATCCTTTCGAGCGACCTGCAAGCAGTCGCTAGCGGCCGGCCAAATTGCGCGCGGATTCCATTGCGGCCGAATAGGATTCGTCATGCCGGCCGCGCAGGTGCGCCAGTGCCGGGTCCTGCCTCGAGTTGGCGAGTTCCGCATTGACGAAGACGGTGTCGGTGACGGCGAAATGTCCCGCGAAGAAATCGCGCAGATAGCGCTCTTGATAGTCGAAGGCGGCCTTGGGGGCGCCGGATGCGTACGACCCGCCGCGTGCGGAGACGACGACGAATCGCCTGTCGCCCAAGGACATTCGCGGAAAGGTCACCTGATCGAGCCAGGCCTTGAGCGCTGCCGGAATCGAGTAGTTGTACATCGGGGTGCCGATCAGTATCACATCGGCGGCCAGCACCTCGGTCAGCAGCGGTTCCACTATCGCCCAGGCGGTGGCCTGTTGCGGTGTGCGGACCAGTTCGGCGAGGCGGTTCAGATCGGTGCCTGGTTGGGCGAGGACGGCATCGCATAGTTCGGTCCATGCCTCGTCGATGAAGGGCACTGGCTCGGCCGCCAAGTCGCGATAGATGTAGCCGCCCTCGGGATTCCCGGCGCGCCATGCCTGGGCGAATGCCGCGCTCAGTTCCCGGCTGATGGAACGACGCCGGGCGCTGGCATCGAGGTGCAACAACGTGCTCATGATCTCTCCCGCGAATCTAACTGGACACCATGTCCGGTTGCTACCGTACCGACAACCGGACATTCTGTCCACTTGATTGGAAAGTCGAGTACAGTCGGGCGATGAACAGCGATATGGACCTGCTCGGCGGGCATCCGGAACCGGCATTGCCGACCGAGCGCGCGGACGCGGCCCGCAACCGAGCCAAAGTGCTCGCCGCGGCCGCCGAGCTGTTCGCAACGCGGGACCCGCGCACTGTCACGATGGACGACATCGCCAAGGCGGCGGGGGTCGGTCGCGGCACGCTGTACCGCCGCTATCCGGATAAGAATTCGATCGCCGTCGCACTGCTCGACGAACACGAACGCGCACTGCAGGAGCAATTGTTGCGCGGTGAACCACCGCTCGGTCCCGGCGCGCCACCAGCCGAACGGCTCGCCGCCTTCTATGCCGCCATGGTCGAATTATTGGACGGGCACGCGGATTTGGTGCTCGGCGCGGAGATCGGCGGCGCGCGGTTCGCCGCCGGTGCGTACGGCTTCTGGTTCCTGCACGTCCGGTCGCTGTTGGTGGCCGCAGGCATCGGGGACCCGGACGCCATGGTCGATTCGCTGCTCGCGCCGTTGGCCGCCGAGGTCTATCGGCATCAGCGGGCGCGGGGTCTCACTTCCGCGCAGATCGCGGGGGCGCTGGCCGAACTGGCCCGTTCCGTGCTGTCCGCGCCCTGAATGCGCCGAACCGCTGACGAACTGTTGTTCGCCAACGGTTTCGGCGCCTGTGGGTTCAGACCATATCGCGCCGCTGCACCAGCCACATCGTGCCCGCCGCGAAGAGCGCCACGTACACCACCAGCGCGATGAGCGACTGAGTCCGCGACAGGATGTCGAGCACCCCCGGCGTCGACGGCCCCTCGACGGTACGCATCGCCCCGGCCATCGAACCCGCTGCTGTACCGGGCAGATGATCGGTGAGCACCTTGATCGGGCTGAAGATCGCCGCAACACCGCGCAGCAGATTCTCCACAACCAGCACCCACACCAGTCCGAGTCCGACGGCCAGCGCCGGACCGCGCGCGATCGCCCCGATCAGGGCGCCCGCCAGCGTCCACATGCCGAGAATCGCTGTGCCGGTGATGATTCCGTTCACCGCCTGGCCAAGGCCGGGCAGTGCCAGCGACTGTGATCGGGTTGTCGCGATAATCGATGCGACCCCGATATCCGCCACGAACGCGACGCACACCAGCCCGACAACGGTGACCGCCAGGCTGATCAGCGCACCGCCGATGGCATTTATCCGCGACGGCCCCTGGGTGAGCACGGTTTTCCAAGTGCCCCAGCCATATCCGCTACCGATGGTCAATGCGCCGAGAATGAGCATCAGCGCACCACCGAACATCGCCATGCCCTGGGTGAAGACCTCCGGTACCGCAGCGGGCAACATCTGATGCAGCAGAACGTCTTTGGGCACGCCGTTCGACATCGTTTTCATATCGCCGGAGGAGTAGGCGAGGTAGTTGAAGAGGTAGGAGAAGGTGAGATTCAGCAGAATCCAGGTGCCGAGAATGATCCAGAATGCGGGCCACTTACGCAGTCGCAGCATCTCCGCTCTCGTGCTCGCCATCAGGCCGTTCATTGTCCCGTTCATTTCGCTGGCTCCAATTGGGTCATTTCGAAGAACACTTCTTCCAGGGACTTTTCATCGGTCCGCAGCTCCAGCAGATCCGCGCCGGATTCGACGACCGCACGCGCGACCACCGGCGCGCTGTCCGCACCGGCCTCGATCCGAATTCCGCGCGCGGTCAACATGGCCGAACGCTCGCCGACCACCCGGCGCACGGCGGGAAATGCCACCTCCAGCGGCTCGGCTCGCAGTAAAAGCGAAGAGGCGCCGCGCAATTCGGTGACCGTGGATTCGGTGAGCAGCTTGCCGCCGGAGATAACACCGACACGGTCGCAGATCTCCTGCACCTCGCTGAGCATGTGGCTGGACAGCAGCACGGTGTGACCGTCACCGGCGAGAGTTGTGATGAGCTCTCGCATTTCGGCCATGCCCTGCGGGTCGAGGCCATTGGTCGGCTCGTCCAGGATCAGCAGATCGGGACGGCCGAGCAGAGCCGCGCCGACGCCGAGGCGCTGCTTCATACCGAGGGAGTAGGTGCGGAACTTATCGTCGGCGCGATTGGCGAGGCCGACGCGGTCGAGCGCGTCCTCCGCGTCGGCACGCTCGAGGCCTCGATATTTCGCGAGTACCCGCAGGTTGTCGCGGCCGGTGAGGTAGGGGTAGAAGCCAGGTCCCTCGATAAGGACGCCGATTCGGCGGACCACGGCCGGATCGCCCGGGGTATGTCCGAGCACGGTGGCGGTGCCATCGGTGGGACGGATCAATCCGACCAGCATTCGCAGCGTGGTCGTCTTGCCCGCGCCGTTCGGACCGAGGAAACCGTAGATCTCCCCGGGCGCGACATGCATTTGCACGCGGTCGACGGCGACGTGGGTGCCGTAGCGTTTGGTCAGCCCTGCGGTGACCACGATGGAATCTGTCATGCACCGAGAATCCGCCCCCGACCAGGGGGGACACATCCGTCGCGCGGCGATGCTCGATGTACGTACCGCGGCCTACGAAGCGCCGTGACTGCGGACGCGACGACTGATTTCGCAAGCATATGGGCAACTTCGTCGGGAACGCCCGAAACCTGGCTGTCACCTCGACCGATGGCCCGCGACGCGACCGTTGAGGCACCAACGGCCGGCAAAATATTCGGGGCGGCGGGGGAGCATACGTAGCGCGGCGGACGTCGTGGCGCGTCCGGGCCAATAGGCTGCAAGTGTGACAGCGCCAGGGGAATCGAAACGTGGCCCGGTCCTTCAGGACTGGGTGCTCGCGCTCGTCGTCGGGGCGATCCAGGTCGTCGGGGGACGCAATGCCAACCTGCGCCAGACCGGAGTGCACTCGCTCGACGCATTCGGCTATGTGCTGTTGCTCATCGGACCGGTGGCGTTATTGCTACGCCGTTCCTACCCGCTGCCCGCGCTGCTCGTGACGATCGCGTCCTGCGCGGTGTACCTGCTGCGCGGCTACGGCTACGGCCCGATCTTCGTTTCACTGGTGATCGCATTCATCAGCGCGGCGATCGTCGGATCGCGCTGGTGGACATATCCGCTCGCGCCGATCGGCTATCTCGCGCTGCTCTGGCCGCTGCCCGCGCTGGTGGGGCATCCGGCCGACCCGTGGCTGGCATTCGGCATGATCGCCTGGCTGGGTGTGCTGGTCGCGATCGCGGAGGGGATCCGCCAGCGCCAGGCGGTGGTGGTGGCGCGCAGGCAGCGGGCCGAGGCGGCGCGCCGCGATGAGGAGGCGCAGCGCGAACGGCGGGCCAGCGAGGAACGGCTCGCGATCGCGCGTGAGTTGCACGATGTACTGGCACATAGCCTTTCGCTGATCAATGTGCAGTCCTCGGTGGCGCTGGAGCTCTTCGACAAGAAGCCGGAGCAGGCCGAATCGGCTCTCGCGGCTATCAAAACGGCGAGCAAGGATGCGTTGGCCGAGGTGCATACGCTGCTGCACTCGATCCGCAGCGGCAGTCCGTCGCCCGGCGCGGCCGAAGTGGGTGAATCGGATGTCGAGCCGGAATCCGCGCACGCGCGCCACGAATCCGAACGGGCCCAAGATAATTCGGTTGCCCACACCGTCGAAGCACCGCCGCCCGCCCCACGGAGTCCGGCGCCGAGCATCGAGGATCTGGACGCACTGCTGCAGCGCACCCGCGCTGCCGGTCTCACGGTCGACACCCGCATTATCGGCACCGCACACAAATTGCCCAGCGTCGTCGATGTGGCGGCGGCCCGCATCATCCAGGAATCGCTGACCAATGTGGTCCGCCACGCGCCCGGCGCACCGGCCGCGGTGACCATCCGCTACGCGGCCGATTCGGTCGAGATCACCATCGACAACGCTCGCGCCACCGGTACACAATCGAAGTCCGGACCGAGCGGCGGCAATGGCATTCTCGGCATGCGCGAACGCGCACACGCTCTCGGCGGTCAGCTGATCGCGGGTCCGCGGCCCAGTGGCGGATTCCGCGTGGTGGCCCGGCTACCGTCCCAGGAGGAGGCGCGATGAACGGCGGCAATTCGAGGGACGCGGGTGGGCCCGTCCGGGTATTGGTTGCCGACGATCAGGCCCTGGTGCGCGGCGGTTTCGTCGCGCTGCTCGACGCGCAGGACGGCATCGAGGTGGTGGGTGAGGCCGATAACGGCGAACAGGCCGTCCGCATGACCCGCAGCCTGACCCCCGACGTGGTCCTGATGGATATCAGAATGCCGGTCCTGGACGGCCTTGCCGCCACCAGAATGATCGCCGAGGATCCGAAACTCGCCGAGGTGAAGGTTGTCGTCCTGACCACCTTCGAACTCGACGAATACGTCTTCGAAGCAATGCGCGCGGGCGCGACGGGGTTCCTGGTCAAACACACCGAACCCGCCGACCTCGTCCGCGCCATCCGAGTCGTCGCCGCGGGCGACGCCCTGCTCTCGCCCGGCGTCACCCGCCGCCTCATCGCCGAATTCTCCGCCCACGCCAAACAACCCCCACCCGCCGCGTTCACCGAACTCACCGACCGCGAGCGTGAGGTCATGACCCTGGTAGCCGAGGGTCTCACCAATGCCGAAATCGGCGAACGCCTCTTCATGAGTCCCGCCACCGCCCGCACCCACGTCAGCCGCATCCTGATGAAACTGGACGCCAGAGACCGCACCCAACTCGTGGTCATGGCCTACGAATCCGGCCTGGTCCGCCCCGGCTGGCAATAACGCTGTCGCGCACCCGGCGATTACCGCGCATACCGAATAGCCTGTGCGAGATGGCCACTACCTGAAGTAGCGGCGGGCGGTCGGGTGGTACATGGCGGGGATGGCAACCAAGACGGCCAGGATGTGCCCGGTGCGGAAGGTTCCGGTGATCACCGCGGATGCGGTGAGGTTGTCGAACAGGTCGCCGATTTGCTTGGCGGACAACGTGGCTGCCAGTGGTTCGATGGTCAGAGAGGCCAGGCCGATTACGCCGATGCCGAAGGTGAGCACCAGCCTGGCCCAGCGGGCGCCGCGCGCCATCTGGACGGCGACGCCGAGAACCACCAGATAAATGCCGCCGCGAACGGCCGAACCTGTTGCGAGTGAGCCGATATCGGCGTTCGGGCGGTCCAATTGCACGGCGGTGTAGGTGATGGCCTCGCCGACGCCGCATAGTAGCGCGATGACGAGTGCGGTGAATGCCACGAAAACCGGGCGTGGTGGGTCGGTTCTCGGCCGTACGGAAAAGGCAGTGGCGGTCATACGACCGACACTGCCTTTCGCGGTTCGAATTCCGGATCAGCCTGCGGTAGCGGCTGTTTCTCGTACCGGAGTGCTATCGCGCGTGGCGAATTCGGTGAGCGCCGCGAAACCGAGGCCGAGGCAGGCCCACAGGGTGGCCGTCTCGCCGAGCGATGTCGCACGGAACTGCCACAGCAGTACGGCCGGGAAGTCGTCCTTCACCTCGTTCACGCCGGGCAACAGGATGTACCCGAGTACCACGATGAGGACGAATGCCGCGACCCCGGCGATCAGCCGGACCGTACCGAGTTGCGCGGCAAGCAGTTTGTAGACGTACAGCCCGATACCGACGGCAGCGAGTCCGAGTAGCACCGCCGCCAACCACAGCAGGGTGCGCTGGTTGATGGTGTCCGGTTCACCCACGGCGGGCGGATTGGCCGGGTACTTGAAGAACGGCACCGCCACTATCGCGGTCCAACCGGCCAATGCCGATCCGAGCGCGAGCTTCGGCCCCGACAAGGTGGTGTACCGGCGTGCGAAGTGCGCGACCGAAGCGAAGATCGCCCCGAGCGCGAGCCCGGCGAGTCCGAGCGCAAGGAACTGCCCGAACTTCTGCCCGGACCGGCTGACCAGCGGTTCTTCCTCGTCACCGTGCGTATGCCCGGCTGGTTCCTGGGCGTGCTCGGCGGCCTGCTCCTTGGCGGTATTGGCCTCTTCGATGGAGATGGCGGCGTCGATCTTGGATTCGCCGACGAAGTAGCCCACTGTCGCGGCCAGCAGACCGGCGATGAGGCCGGCCAGCAGGCCACGGAGCAGCAGGGTCTTGAGCGATCCGACCAGGGGTACGGCCGCCGACGGAGTCGGCGGGGTGGGTGTACTCAGTGGCACGGCACACCGAGCAGGTGACGTCCGTCGTGCATGAGCTCATGCAGGTACATCCCGCTGCGCGAGATGACGCCCTGGTCGAAGCCGACCAGGTACAGCGTGAGCAATGCGAGAAGAACGACGCCCACTGCGATGAGCAGTGTGCCGAGTGAATCAGTTGCCCGACTCGGTGAATGCGCGATAGCCATTCGAGTCCTCCTAGGGATGCGCGTCCCGTGAGTTGTTCGGTGCGAAGGCGCCGGTGTCTGGCTTTCCGGCACCAAGGACTCGGTGCAAGAACACAGTGGCGCGACCGCTCCGGAATTTCACCGAATTACCGCGTCACCCTCGCGTTTGTCCTTCGAACTGTGACATCCGGTTGTACTCGGCGTCAACATGGCGGGCGACTTGCCCAGGCCGGGATGGGCGAGTCGCGCGCCGGGTCTGTCCAGCGGTTTCAGGAAGCGGACTTGGCCGCGACGTCCAGTACAACCTCGAATTCCAGCAGCGAGGCACCCGTCGAAACCGGCTTCTGCCGCTCGCCGGCGTGCGCCTCGCGCGCGGGTCCGTCCCGCCACGCCGCGAACGACTCTTCCGAATCCCACTGGGTGACAACGAAGTACCGGTTCTCTCCGGCCACCGGCCGCAGTAACTGGAAGCCGAGGAAGCCCGGCGAGCCCTCGACCGCATGCGCGCGATGGGCGAATCGCTTCTCCAACTCGGGGCCCGCGCCCTCCGGAACCTCGATCGCATTGATCTTCACAACAGCCATGGCTCCGACGATACGTCCGCGCCAACCGGGCACCCCGCAGCGCATGCGATGTAGTCCATCGCAGGCGAGTTGACCGCGGAGACTCTCCAACTACGGAGCGAGTCTTACGAGCGACCCGTCTCGCGTCCGCGCCGAAGGCGCGGCCATCGAACACAGCCGACTCGTCGAAGCGCATGCGCCGCAGGCGCGGGACTCGACCATCCGGCGAGCGTGCACCGGTGGCCGAACGATCCGCCATCGGTGACCCCAACGAAGCGAGTCTTACGAGCGAGGAGTTCGCGGCCCGTCTCGCGTCCGAGTCGTCGAAGCGCATGCGCCGCAGGCGCGAGTCTCGACGACTCGGACG